>NZ_BMRK01000003.1:364187-414845 GCF_014648595.1 Nocardioides luteus
GGTCGTCCTGCGCGGCGACCCGCGCTCCGACCGCGAGTTCTCCTGCTTCTACCTGCGCAAGGGCGAGCTGATCGCCGCCGACTGCGTCAACCGTCCCCAGCAGTTCATTTTCAGCAAGAGGGTCATCGCCGAACGGCTCCCCGTCGACCCGGGCAGCCTCGGCGACCTCTCGGTGCCGATCGCCACCCAGCTCGCGTGGGCCCTCGAGAAGGCGAGTCTGGCCTCCGCGTCATGAACGTGGGCCGGTCGTATCCCCTGCGACCGGCCCACTGCACGAAGGGAGCCACACATCCGGTCAGCGGGCGTCGAGCGCATCGAGCAGCTCGTAGCCGGTGGTAGCCGCCTCGAGGCCGATCGTGCTGACCAACTCGAGCACGACGAGCAGGTCCTCAGCGGTGGCACCCAGCTTCATGGCTTCGCGCATGTGCAGCTCCAGGCCGGGCTCGAACATGTGCGTCGGCGAGCAGTCGAACGCCATGTAGACGTACTCCCTGTCGAGAGCCGAGAGCGCGCCGGTAGCGGCCGGTGCCGCGGAGAACTCCAGGACCGCGGCGAAGAACGATGGGTCCCGCCGGAGGAGCTCGTCCCACTGGCTCGACCAGTAACCTCGGCGGTCCATGAAGGACTGCTTCAGCTGCGTCTCCTCCGCGGTGAGCTCGCGGGACAGGTCCACCGGCGCGATGCGCTGAAGCGGACCGAGGCCGATGACGACGGCATGGAACCCGACCATGCTCGCGCACTGGAGCACCTCCCGGAGCTCGTCGTCGGTGGCGCCCGCTTCGCGCGCGCTGCGGAGATGGTCACGAGCCGCGCCGAGGTTCAGGTGGGTGGCGTTGAGGTTCGCAGCCAGCAGGACGAACTCCCGGGTCTTCTGACTGAGCCCGCCGTTCCGCATGGCGCTCGTCGCCATCTGCAGGTGCCCCTCCGCGAAGGCGGGCGAGCGGGCCAGCACCTCCTCGAGCCCGGCGGACCAGCGACCGCCATGGGCGAGGTAGTCGATGACCGACTGGCTCCCGGTGATGGCCTGCGGAGGCTCAGCGACCATCACTCCTCCGTCGGCGCGCCGAGAAAGGTCGTGTCGTCGAGCGCGAGCACGAGAGAGAGGAGCGCACCGGCGTAGCTGTACTCACGCATCCCCATGAACTGGCCCGCGACGTACGGGGTGAAGGTGGACTCGCGCGGCCCGTAGACCGGTCCACGCGCCGTGGATGCCGAAGCCTTGATGTTGGCGAAGTGGACCTCGATCACCGGCTTGCCGGTGTCGTAGAGAGCGAACGGGACCATGTCGCTCGTGGTGGTGAGGCCGGCCGGGTTCACGAGGTATCCGTCGACTCGCTCACCGGACTCGTGGATGAACTCGAGGATCTCGCCTTCGTGGTTCGACATGAAACGTTCGACCTCGACGCCGAGCCGGGCACCCCACTCCTGGACGAACTCGCCCAGCCCCTCGGCCGAGACCTGCGGGCCGTACATCCGCTTGTTGCGGCGGGCCAGGTTGGAGACGTTGGGGCCGTCGATGACGGCGATGACATGACGCCGGTCGCTCGACCGCAGGCCCGGCAGCTCGGGGGCATTCGTCGACATGGTGGATCTCGCTCTCAGACGTTGAAGGTGAGTACGCCACCATCGACGACAGCAGCGCGCTGATCAGCATGCTTATTGGTTCCGCCCTTGTCAATGCTTCTCGCCTTGCACTGACAACCCGAACACAGCATTCTTATAAGCATGCTTGCTATTTCGTCGACCTCGCTCTACGGTCGTGACGTTCGTCACGCACACTCACCACCTAGGAGCGCTGGAGCATGTCCTTCACCGTCCGCTTCACGGAACTCACGATCCACCCGTCGGCACCTCGGGGTGCGCGATGACGAGTCAGATGCCCGGCGCGACGTCGAATCCCGATGTCCCCGCGAGCGACGACGAGACGACCTCTGCCGTGGGGCGTCGCATCAAGGCCGTCGGTGTCTCGGAACAGGGCCTGGCCCTCGCGATTGGCTTCCTGATCGTCCTGTGCCTGGACACCGAGCAGCTGACGGTCATCCCGCTGCTCAAGGAGATCGCCTCGACCTTCACGCTCACTCCCGGCCAGTCGGCATGGGTGCTCTCGGCGACCGGCATCGCCGCGGCCGCCAGCGTGCCGGTCCTGTCACGTCTGGCGGACCTGTTCGGGATGCGCAGGATGCTGCTGCTCACCACGAGCATGGTCGTGCTCGGCAACATCGTCTGCGTCGCCGCGCAGAACTTCGAGACGCTGCTCGCCGGTCGCGTCATCATCGGGTTCAACGCCGGGCTCCCGATCTACTACGCGATCCTGCGGGGTCGCAGCCGCAGCGGGAAGGAGTCCGACAAGTACTCCGGCGCGATGACCTTCGCCATCGGCCTCGCCATATCGGGGTCCTACCTGGTGGGTGGGGCCGTGCTGGAGCTCGGCGGCGGCGTACGAACGGTCTTCTGGCTCATCCTGATCCTCTCGGTGGTCCTGCTCGCGCTCATCTGGGCGTTCGTGGAGGACATCCCGACGCGTACGCGCGTTCCTGTCGACTACGTCGGCGCGCTCCTGCTGGCAGGAGGGCTCACTCTCCTCGTCTACTCGATCGGGAAGGCGAACGAGTGGACGGCCGGGCTGCTCGTCTCGCTGCTCGCGGTCGCGGCACTGCTTCTCGTCGCGTGGGCGGCCTGGGAGCTGCGGCACCGCCAGCCGCTCTTCGACCTCAGGGTGATCAAGCGACGCGACGTGTGGCCGGCCTTCGTCATCGCCGGCGTGGTGGCCATCTTGGGCATCAACGGCGCCCTGGCGATCTGCAACTACGCGCAGACTCCGAGCATCGCAGGCTACGGTCTCGACGCATCGACCCTCATGGCCGGCGTCTACCTGCTGCCCTGCGGTCTCACCATCGCCTTCGGCGGCGGCATCGCCGGCAAGGTGATCGGCCGGTTCGGCCAACGCGGCACCAGCATCGCCGGCGCGACCATCGCGCTGCTCGCCTTCGTATGGTTCTCGCAGGTCTCCGGCACCTCGCTGCAGGTCTTCATCCTCTCCTTCTTGATCGGCGCCGCCTACGCGTTGTCCTACACGGCATCGACCGCGGCCTACCTGCGCGCGGCCCGACCGGGCGAGCAGGGGATGCTCACCGGCGCGGCTCGAGCCGCGAGCACTGCGATCGGCGCGCTCGGACCGCCGATCATCACCGCTCTCCTCGCCGCTTCCCACGTGCCGGGCCTACCGCTGCCGGCTCGCGAGAACTACGTCCACGTATGGCTGTTCCTAGCCGGGACAGCGTTCCTCATGCTCCTGGCCGGGCTCCTGGTCAGGGAAGCACGTTTCGACCAGAGGGCGGCCGAGAACACCGAGTGGATCGACGGCAGCGCGCCCGTGCGAGACTGACCCTCTCCCCTCCCCCACAGAGCGCCGCCCCCGCACGACTCGGACGTGCGAGGGGCGGCGCTCCCACGTCCGCCCCACCCGATCAGGGGGCTCCGTCCCGCAGCAGAACGAAGAGCGCCTCGGCCTCGGCGCACACGACCTCGCCGTCCCTCAGGTCTGCAGCCAGGAACAGCTTGCGCCCCTCCGCCCGCTCGACCCACGCCCGAACCTGCAGGTCGACCCCGATGGGCGTCACCGAGCGGAAGTCGGTGTGCAGATACGCCGTCCGCGCCCGGCTCCCCCGCTCGACCGCGATGTGACCGAAGACCTCGTCGAACAGGAGCGGCAACGTACCGCCGTGTGCGGCGCCGTTGCTGCCATGGAAGTAGTCGCCGAACCAAGCGGTCCCCTCGACCTTCGAGGTGGTGACGACCTGCGGCGCGAAGACAGGCGTCAAGGTCTGCCCGCGATCCGGCAGATCGAACCGTTCCCCGAAGACACGCTTCCCCTCCTCCTGCCGAGACTCGGCCAGGATGGCGGTCCAGCGGCGCAGGTCGTCGGTCAAGGCCTGCACCTGATCGTGCGGCCCGGCTGTCGCCACGGCATCGAGGAATCCACGTAGAGCGGAGGTCAGCTCGGCATACCCATCATCTGTCATATCAGCATGCTGACATTTTCGGTCGGATTCCTTGTAACCCGGACCACATCGTCCCATAATGCAAGCATGCTTACAAACAATGGGATCGTGTCTCTGTCAGTGCCGGAGGCAGCAGAGGTGGTAGAGCGGGCGATGGTGGCCGTCGGCCTGTCCCGGGAGGACGCTTCGACGGTCAGCGCACACCTCATCGACTGCGAGCTGCGCGGTCTCAACTACGGCGGCCTGCCTCGGGCGCTCTCCGTCGCCGAGCGGATCCAGTCGACAGCGACGCCGGCACGGCCGCCTCAGGTGGTCAGGGACTCGGCGTTGTCGGCGACGATCGACGGCGGCGACACGGTCGGCTACGTCGTCGCTCAGCGGGCCACGGAGACCGCGATCGAGAAGGCGCGGTCCGGCGGCATGGCCGTGGTTGCCGCGACGGACACCTGGTACACGGGGATGTACTCGTGGTATCTGGAGCAGATCACCGCCGCCGGCCTCGTCGGCATGATCGCGGGCAACGCCGGCCGCCTGGTGGCGCCGCACGGCGGCACCGAAGCACGGTTCGGCACGAACCCGATCGGCTTCGGGTTCCCGACCGCCGACGAGCCGATCATCTGGGACACCGGCACCTCGTCGGTGACCTACGCCGAGGTCGTGCTCGCCAACCGGCTCGGTGAGGAGCTGCCCGAGGGCATCGCCTTCGACCCCGATGGACAGCCGACGACCTCGCCCGCCGAGGCGCTCGCAGGGGCGTTCACCGTATGGGGCGGACACCGCGGCTCCGGCCTCGCCCTGGTCGTCCAGCTCCTCGGTATGATGACCGGAGCTCCGGCGATCACCGACGGGGTGGCCGGACTGGGCTTCCTCGTCGTCGCCATCGACCCGGCGACCGTGACCGATGCCGACGACTTCCGAGCCCGCGCCTCGGAGTACGCGGACTGGGTACGAAGCACCCGGACCGCCGAGGGAGTCGACGAGGTCCGGATGCCCTTCGACCGATCGCGCCGGACGCGCGAGCAAGCGCGCGAGCGCGGCGTCGTCCACGTCGAGCCCGCGGTGCTCGACGGACTACGGCGCATCGCGGCTCAGCACTGACAGCACGTCGAACGGGGCCTCCCGCCACCGAGGTGGCGGGAGGCCCCGTTCTCATCTCCTCAGGAGCTCCAGGAGAAGCGCGGACCGCTGTCGCGGGTCTCCTCGACCGGCACCGGACCGACCTTGCGGACGAACCCAGGGCCCGGGACACCCACCTCCTCGGCGAACCAGGTGGCCGTCTCGACCAGCAGCTGCAGATCGACACCGGTGTCGATCCCCATCCGGTCGAGCAGCTGCACGGCGTCCTCGCTGCAGACACCGCCGGCCGGAACCCCAGAAATCGCGGGGTGCCCACCTGAGCCGCCCAGCGACACGTCGATGTGGTCGATGCCCAACCCGACCAGCTCGACGATGTTCGCCACACCCATCCCCCGCGAGTCGTGCACCTGCACGGAGAGGTGCTCCGGCGAGTTCACCGTCAGAGCCGCGTCGATCATCTCGCGCACCTGACGCGGCGACGCGTATCCCAACGAGTCGGCCAGCAGCCAGTCCCGCACGCCGATGTCGTGCAACCTGCCGGCGAAGCGCTCGATGACCTCAGGTCCCCGCGGAGGACCGCTCGGCCCGCCCCAGGCGAAGATGACGTACGTGCCCAATGCCGTGTCGGTCCCGTCCGCGATGCTCACCAGCCGGCCGAGGCGGTCGATGGCCTCGTCCGTGCTGCTGCCGGTGTTGTTGCGAGAGAACTCGTCGTCCGCCGAGAGCAGGAACCACGCGACGTCGGCGCCGGCGTCGATCGCCCGCCGCAGCCCCGTCTCGTTCCCGACGCAGCAGTGCAGCGTGGTGCTCTGCGAACGATCGATCCTGGCGAACACCTCCTCGGCGTCAGCGAGGCCGGGAACCAGGTCAGGACGTACGAACGACGACACCTCGATCGCCGGCATCCCTGCCGCCGTCAACCGGTCGATGAGCTCCACCTTCACACCGGTGTCGACCTGATGAGCCTGGAGGGCGAGGCGGGGAGCCACGTCCTTGAGGACGACCCGGGTCATGCGTGCCTCGTCGGGCGCAGCCCAGCCTCCCAGGAGTCCCAGGAGCGACCTGGACCCTCTCTCCCCTCGGTGCGCAGCACGCCCTTCTGGATCTTGCCCGTGGGCGTACGCGGCAGGGTGGACAGCACTCGGTAGTACCGAGGCACCATGAAGTGCGGGAGTCGCTGGTCGCAATGGTGGAAGAGACCCTCGACGTCGAAGCCGTCGGCGTCATCGGTCTCGATGACCGCCAGCACCTCGTCCTCTCCGAGATCCGACGGCGTGCCGACCGCGGCCGCCTCGAGGACCCCCGGGAAGCTCATCAGCACCGACTCGACCTCGTAGGAGGAGATGTTCTCACCACGACGGCGGAGCGCGTCCTTCTGCCGGTCGACGAAGTAGTAGAAGCCGTCGGCGTCGACGTACCCGAGGTCGCCCGTGCGCCACCACATGTTGCGCATCGTCGCCAGCGTCGCTTCCACATCGTCGACGTAGTGGGTGAACATCACGTTGGGCACCTTCGGCCGGTAGACGATCTCGCCGACCTCGCCGACCGGGAGTTGCTCACCGGTAGGGCCTTGGATCTGCAGCTCGGTGGTGTTGCTGGGCTTGCCGATCGAGCCGATCTTCCGCGTCTCGATCGGGTTGTACGTGACGTTCTTGATCTCCGTGAGCCCGTATCCCTCCACCACGTGGATGTCGAAGCGGTCCTCGAACGGCATGAGCACGTCCGGTGGAGCGGGCGCCGCGAAGATCCGTCGCACCCGATGGTCACGATCCCGCTCGGAGGGCGGCTGGGCGAGGAGCATCGGAAGCATGGATCCCAGCGCGTTGAACATGGTGATGTCGTAGGAGCGCATCTCGTCCCAGAACCGGCTCGCGCTGAACTTCTCGGCCAGGACGATCGTCGCTCCGGCGTAGAAGTTGTGCAGGCACATGTTGAGCTGCGCCGCGCCGTGGAACATCGGCAGACAGGTGTAGAGTCGGTCGCGCGACGTCGTGCCCATCGACTCGACGTTCTCGCGGGCTGCCACCACCGCCTGGTAGTGCGGCATCACCACACCCTTGCTCTTGCCGGTTGTGCCGGAGGTCAGCGCGATGCCGGTGATGTCGGTGTGCGCGACCTCGGGGAGCCTCGCATCAGGGTCTCCCCTGTCGAGCAGCTCGCCGTAGCTGATCACCTTCATCGCATCCGCCGTCTCGGCGGCTTCGTCGACGAGCACGACCCACTCCAGCTGTGGCAGCTCGGCGAGCTCGGCCACGACGGCCGGCAGGAGCAGCGACTCGGTGACGATCACCCGGGCCTTGGTGAGGCTGAGGGCGTGCAGGAGAAACGACGCCTTGTACGCGGTGTTGACCGGGACGCACACGAAGCCGCCGCGCGCGGTGCCGAGCCAGGAGGTGACCCACTCGATCCGGTTGCGCAGGAAGATCGCGACCGCGTCGCCCTTCGTCAGACCGAGGCCCTGGAATCCCGAGGCGATCCTCGTGGCGATCGAGTCCAGCTCGCCGTAGGTGAGCTCGGCGTGCGGCGTGATCACCGCGGTCTTGTCCGGGATGGCTGCCGCCCGGCGGGCCAACAGGCCACCGATGGTGCCACCACCCATACCGTCCAGCTCACGACCGCTCATGCCAGTGCCCGCTTCGTCTCGGCGAGGAACTCCGCGAGTGACGGATCGTAGCTCGCCTCGGCTCCGGTCGTCACCAAGAAGGCGTCGACGCCCAGCTCCCGATAGCGCCGGAGAGACTCCAGGACCCGGTCGTACGAGCCCACCAGCGCCTGCGAGTTCGCGAACCCGCCGAGCAGCTTGGTCAGGCCGGTCCAGAAGCAGTCGTCGTGGAGCTCCTCGTCGGTCAGCGCCAAGGCCCGCTGACGGCCCACCGAGGTGTCGCCCTTCGACGAGCGCAGGAAGGTGTTCGTCCCCTGCGCCGCCATGATCTCGTGCTCCACCCCGCGTGCTGCCTGCCAGGCGAGGTCGTCGGTCTCGGCCACGAACAGTCGGAGACTGACGGAGAACCGCATCTCGCGCCCGTGCCGCTCGCTGGCCTTCCGCACCCGCTCGATGCGTTCGCGGGTGCCCGCGATCGGCTCGCCCCACAGCATGTAGAGATCGGCGTGCTTCGCGCCGAACTCGATCGCATCCTCGCTGTCGCCTCCCATGAAGATCGGCACCTGGCCCTGGAACGGGCGCGTCTGCAGCTTGACGGACTCGACGTCGTAGAACTCGCCGTGGTGGTCGAACGCCTCGGTGCTCGTCCAGGCCCTGCGCACGATGTCCAGGTACTCGGTCGCCCGGCGGTAGCGGTCGGCCTTCGGCGTGCTGTCGCCCTCGCGCATCAGGTCCTTGTCGCTCCCTCCGACCACCACGTTGAGCGCGAGGCGGCCGCGTGCGAGCACATCGAGCGAGGCGAAGAAGCGCGCGGCGGAGACCGGCGACATCACACCGGGGCGATGCGCCATGATCGGGGAGAAGTGGTTGCTGCGGGCGAGCGCGTAGGGCACGACGGCATGGTTGTGCGGCCAGATCGACGAGTAGCCGATCAGCACTCGGTCGATGACCTGGGCCTGATCGAGGCTGTCGATGCGCTTCTCGAGCGGACCGGGGTCGGTTTCGCCTCCGACCAGCGGCTGCGCTCCGGTGAATAGTTCGAACATCGGTGTCCCTTCGTGCGACGGAAAATCGGAGGAGCGGCCGGGTCAGGCGCTCATGCTCCCGGGCCCGATGGCCCGGGCAACGTTCAGCAAGGTGTCGCGGTAGCGGACGAAGTCGTCGTGGGTGGAGAACTGCGGCAGGCCGTACGCCGTCAGCACGAGCCGCACCGCGCCCACCGAGCCCAGCACCGGGACGGCGACCGTCCGCAGCGGGATCCGGTCCTTCACCGCGAACCTGCGGGGCTCATAGGTCTCGTCGAGCGGGTCGAGCAGGCGCCCGACCGCTTCGAGCTCCTCCGGCGCCGGCGCGTCGACCGGCAGCCGGTAGAGGGCCCGCTCCAGCGCGAGACTGTCCGGTCCCCCGAGCGTGGCGGACCAGCCCCGATCGCGTACGCGTTGAGCCAGCCCTCGTGCGTGGTCCCGCTGGCCGGGAGGAAGCTGGGCGACCCAGCGTTCGGGGTCGGACCACGCTGCGAACGCCGCCCCGAGCGGAGGCTGGTACGGCATGCGCTGACCGACGCGAGTCGGCAGCCGCCCGGGCTCGGGATGCCCGCTGGTCGCCAGGGCGACGACCTCGGTGTCGAGGAGGGCAGTCGCCACCACCTCGACTCCGAGCCTTCGCGAAGCCTCGAGCATCAGCGGACGGAGCCGGTCGACGAGCCGGAAGTGCTCGACCACCTCCGGCTGGTCCGGCAGGCCGCTCGCGGCGAGCGCCGGCGAGGCGACGGTGCCGTAGCCGCCCTGGAACGACAGCAGCGGAGAGGCTGGGTTCTCGACCCGCAGGTCCTGCACCGCCCCCACCACGATGACGTGGTCCCCGGCGTCGTGGACCGCGCTGATCGTGCAGTCGACCCAGGCGACGGCATCGTCCAGCACGGGTGAGCCCGTCGGGCCCGGCCGCCAGCCGATGCCGTTGAACTTGTCGCCGCCCTTGACGGCGAGCTGGCGCGACACCTGCTCCTGGTCGGCGGTCAGGACGTTGGCGCAGAACGCCTCGGTCTCCTGCAGCGCCGCCCACGTGCTCGAGGTGCGCATGGGCAGGAACGCGACGAGCGGGGGATCGAGCGAGACCGAGGTGAACGACGTCGCGACCATGCCGACAGGTGCGCCTTGGGCATCACGGCCGGTGATGGCCACCACCCCGCTGGGGTAGTGGCCCAGGACGAACCTGAAGAAGTCGGGGTCGAGGTCACGGACGCCGTCGGGCGTCTCCACAGTGCCGGGCATGCCGACACCGTAGGACGCCTACCCGGGAAATGCAAGCATGCTTATAAGCCTTCGAGGTCCGCCGCTTCCCGTTCGACCGCGATGGCGCTGTCGCGCATGAAACCGATCAACCTCGCCCGTTCGGCGTCCGGCAGGTTCTGCGAGAGGGTCTCGTTGATCTTCAGGACCTCCTCGTCCATCTCGCGCAGCACCTTGCGACCCTTGGCGGTGAGCGTCAGCGACATGGCGCGCTCATTGCCGGAGCTCGTCGTGCGCTTGACGTACCCCGCCTCGCCGAGCTTCGAGACGATGCGTGTCATCGTCTGAGGCTTGACGAAGCATCGCCGCGAGAGCTGGATCAACGACAGCTGCGGACGCGACTGGATCACCCGCATCGCGGCATACCCGGACAGCGTCATCCGCCACGGCCGCAGACGCATCGCACCGATCCGAGCGATCGCTCGCTCCAGACGGAAGACGGAGTCCACCAGGAGCATCATCTCCGTGTCGTACTCGGAAGACTCGAGGGCGTCGTCGTCGCTCTTCGCAGGTTTGACCATGGGCGCAGTCTAGGGCCGCAGGACCGGGTCGCTGCATTATCAGTCAGCTTATTCGCATGCTTGCTAGTCCGACTGTCGCGGTCTATTGTCGTGACGACCTCCGCTCCGGCGCCCTCACCGACGGAGCCCCACGAATCCGGCAGGAGCAGCCCGATGGCCAATGCCCAGACCACCCAAGAACTCGCAGACATCCGCGAGATCAGACGTCTCGTGGAGCGCTATGCCTACGCCATGGATCGCCGCAACACCGACCTGATGCGGACCTGCTTCATCCCCGACGCCGATCTGAGCTACTTCGGCGGCCTGAAGCAGTTCGACGGCAACAGCTTCGCGGACTCTCTGGTCCCGTCCCTGGCCCCGTTCAAGACCGTCAACCACTCGATCAGCAGCATCCGCATCGAGGTCGACGGCGACGACGCGACCGGCGACCTGCACATCTTCGCGACCATGATGCTCGCCGACTCTCCCTCGGTCATCGTGCGCGGCGTACACGTCGTCGACGGCTACGTGAGGACCGCCGACGGCTGGAAGGTCGCCAAGCGTCGCCACGCCCCGTTCCTGCAGTACGAGGCCCCACTGACGGACATCGACTTCCCGGGAGTGGGCGGCATCAACCCGTGACCCCTCCTCGCCGCTGAGGGACTATGACAGAGGGTCCGACCTCGTGAAACGTTCACAAGGTCGGACCCTCTGTCATAGCGGCCCGCAGACGACCTCACGCACCAGGCACCGGGCGACGTTCCGTGCATATCGCCCAGAGAAACGAAGAAGGCCCCTCGCCGGGCTTTCGCCGACCAGGGGCCTTTCTGTGTTCTGCGCGCCTGTAGGGATTCGAACCCCAAACCTTCTGATCCGTAGTCAGATGCTCTATCCGTTGAGCTACAGGCGCAGTGTTACCGAAGCAACGTGTAGAACAGTAGCGGAAGATGGTCCGTGACCAGAAATCGCCACGTGTGAGAAGATCTGGCGCTAGCCACAGCATCGGGGAGGTGGAGCGTGAGCAAGCGTCGACCCACGCCGTCCGGCGAGGAGGAGAACGTGACCGAAGAAGGACGCGCGCCCACAACGCGTGCGCTGCTCGAAGCCAAGGGCATCGAGCTCTTCGAGTTGATCGCCGAGAAAGGCCTTCTGCCCTCTTCCGACGAACGGATCAACGAAGGCGGGGAGTTCGTCGACGCTCTGGCCGCGCTGGTCGAGCTCGGTCTCGTACGGCAGCCTGCCGAGGACCCGACCGTCTGGACCACCGTCGATCCCGCGACCGTCCAAGCACAGGTCGTCACCCCGATGACCCAGGAGGGCATCCGGCTCCTCCAAGAGTCAGCGGAGTGGGCGAACGACTTCGCCGCGCTTCGGAGCGCGTGGCGACGATCCGCCCCCACTGACGAGCTCGGCCCGTTCGCCTATATGCACGGGTCCGCAGTGCAGCGATACATCGACTCTCTCGTAGCAGAGTGCGAGTTTGAGGCGCTCACAGCACAACCGCAGGATGGTCGCGATACCGGCGCCGTGCTGTCGAACGCGATTCAGAAGGACACGCAACTGATCAAACGAGGCGTCAAGCTTCGCACTCTCTATCAGCACGCAGCACGACGAAACAGCGGTACCAGGGAGTACGTAGCCGCCGTGACCGCAGCCGGCGGCGAGGTACGCACTCTGGACGAGTTCTTCAACAGGACCATGATCTTCGACCGAAACGTGGCGATCATCCCAGGGCCTGAAGGCGTCGCGACCGCAGTTGCGATCCGTGAGCCCGCGGTCGTCAACTACCTGGTCGACGTCTTTGAGAGGGCCTGGGAGCGAGGTCGCCCGTTCTCGGCGGCTGACTCGTCCACCTTGAAGGACATCGCCGGTGAGCAGCGGGCAATGACGCTGCGGATGCTGATCGAGGGGCACTCCGACCCGGCGGCGTCAAAGCGGCTCGGCGTGAGTCCACGTACTTACGCCGGGTACGTGTCAGACCTCAAGGAAGAGTACGACGCGGATACGCGCTTCCAACTGGGCTACGAGATCGGGCGTGCCGGCGGCGGGATCGGCGAAGGGTTCTCTGACTGAGAGTTGGAACTCGCCTTCGCCCAGGCGGAATCCCCCAGCATCTGCCGGGGGATTCGCAACCGAGTTGCCTAGTTAGGCCACGTGGTGTCGCTCGCAATGATGTTCGGCCACGTGGTGTCGGCCTGAGCAGGAGCACTTGCGAAGAAGCTGACAGCAACGGTGGCGGCCGAGGCCAGCGTGAGCGCAACTGCGGTGCGTACGAACTTCATGTTCTTTCCTTCCTGGTCTCGAGGCCGACAGGTGCCGAGAGGCCTACGGACTGATTATTGTGCACATCACCGTGTTACGGATAGTTCTCGTTCCGGCGTACGGTCGTGCACTGCACAAAAATGCAGGTCAGAAACGAGTTTGGCCCCCTCGCGAAGGGGGCCAAACTCGGTGAAACTGGCGGAGGCGGAGGGATTTGAACCCTCGATGGGGTTTAAGCCCCAAACTCGATTAGCAGTCGAGCGCCATAGACCAGACTAGGCGACGCCTCCATACCGCGCGAACAGGCTACAAGACCGGCAGGCCTGGGACCAATCAGGGCGCTTCGGTGGTTCCCGAGCCGGTGTCGAGAGGCTTGATCGTGGCCTTCAGGAAGCCCTGGAGCTCGCGCACGAACTGCTCACGGTCGAGGGCGAGGATGGTCACCGGGATGATGGTCGCGCCGCCCTTCTTGAGCCGCAGCTCGAGGCAGGGGGTACCGGCGGGCATCGTGGTCACCGCCTCCTGGATGTCGGCCCAGCGGGCCTCACGCACGCCCGCACCGCGCACGAACGAGACGCGGTAGCCCTGGGCGCTGGCGCGCAGGACGTACGCCTTGTTGCGGAGCCACCAGCCGAACCCGGCCACGGCGACGACGCCGACGACGAGCGGGATGAAGAGCCAGGCGAAGTCGATCCGGGCCGCGATCACGATCGCCGTACCGGCGAAGACGAGGAGCGCCAGCCCGACCACGGAGGCGCCCAGGAGGCGGGCCTGCACGGTGGGAGCGAGGCGGTAGTAGGTGAGCTCAGCGGTCGACACGCTCCCCATTGTGACCGACACGCGCGCGGGAGACCGCATCGGCTTGATCAGGCACGTGACCTAGGTCACACTTTACTTATGACAGGTGTGCTTCCACATGATTCGGATGCTCTTCGGGCCCTGGATACCGCGATCGCTGCTCCCCGCCCCGAGGAGAACGTCGGCCTCTGGCGATGGGAGGTGCGGCAGCGTCTCAACGGCGTACGCGACTCGCTGCTGACCCTCGAGAACGGTCAGGAGTGGCATGCGCTCGCCGACGTCAGCGTGCTCCGCGACCGCGGCACGCTGCTGAGCCGGCTCGCCGTGCTCGCGGACGACGTGCTCGACCGTACGGACCTCGAGAACCTGCTCCTCGAACTGCGGCAGGTGATGATCGACGTCGACCGGCACCTGCAGGAGGTCTAGCTCCAGCTTTCGCTGGCGCTCAATCTGGCAGGGCCACGCCCGCGCCAACGCCCCCTCAGCCAGCTTTCGCTGGCGCTCAATCTGCAGAGGGGGCGGGATTCGAACCCGCGGTAGGTCTCCCTACGACCGCTTTCAAGGCGGTTCCGATCGGCCACTCCGGCACCCCTCCATGCGCCCGTGGGCGCGTCAACGGAGTCTAGTGCGCCACCGGGTCAGGCGCTCAACTCCACGAGCACGTCACCCTCCTGGACGACGTCTCCGGTGGCGACCTTGACCGCGACGACCGTGCCCGGCGCCTCGGCGAGGACGGGGATCTCCATCTTCATCGACTCCAGCAGCATGACGGTGTCACCTGCGGCGACCTTGTCCCCTGGCTGCACTCCGACGCTCATGACGTTCGCGACCATCTCGGCAGCGATCGTGGTGGGGGTTCTGCGGTTCATACCCCAGAACGTACGGGTTACCCGGTGGTATCCCTAGTCAGAACGGGCCTCAGAGCAGCGAACGGGTGCGGCTCGGCTCGGGGCGTACGGCGCTGGCCTCGTCGGCCTCCCGCGCTGCGCGGCGGCCGCCGCCGGCGGTCGATCCGGTGAGCGCGAGGTCGATGCGGATGATCACGAAGGCGATCACCAGACCGACCAGGATGCTATAGACGACCGAGAGCCCGGCCTCGAGCAGGCCGACGTCGGGGTTGAGGAACGTACTCGCGACGGGCGCGGTGAGCGCGACGCCGAAGAGGCAGACCCACCAGCCCTGACGGCGGCGGGCACGCATGTGGGTGCCCCAGACCAGCGCCGGTACGCCGAAGAACGCCTGGATCGGGTGCGGATAGCCACCGATGTGGATCCGGCACCAGCGCTGCATGTCGCCGACCGAGTCGAGCAGGCCGGTGCTGCCGTAGCGGCGCAGCATCTCGGCGTAGATCAGGGTGAGCGCGAGCATCAGGCCGCCGATGCCGACCACGATCGCGCCGCGTCGGCCGAGGCCGTGCAGGCCGGCGCCGAGGCGGTAGACGGCGAAGAAGGCGATCGCCAGAGAGCAGGCCAGCGTGGCGTACTCGAACCGCGAGACCATCACCACCGGCTCGAAGCCGAGCGCCGCGAAGCTGCCGAGCGCGGCGATGCCGACGGCGATGAACGCCTCGCGGATCGTCTTCGGGAAGCGACGCGACGGGACGGTGCCCATCACCGCGAGGACGGCGGCGACCGAGGCGACCAGGACCGCCGCCCCCGTACGCAGGGCCTCGTTGTCGACGAGCACCACGACGATCCCGGCGACCCCTGCCAGGGCTCCGAAGATCAGCGGGCGGCCGCCCGTGCGGTGCGCGAGCGCGAAGGTGTAGGCGGTGCCGACCACGGCGGCACCGAGGCCGCCGAAGATCTCCGGGCCCAGGTCGAAGGCGCTGATCGCGAGGCCGACGAGACCGACGGCGAGCGCCACGATCCAGATCAGCCGGATCGTGCCGGAGGTGAGGCTCTCGATGAGGCCGAGACCCGCTCGCGCGGCGCCGGCACCGGGAACTCGCGGCTGCGCCAGGAACGAGGTCACCTTGGCCGCGGTCTTGGGCCGTCCGGCCGTCTCCGGCTCGTAGGGAGCCGCCGGGTCCTGGATCGTCTCGACCTGACCGGACTGGTAGACGTCGGCCTGATAGGGGTCGGTGCCGTAGGGCTGGTAAGGATCAGGCTGGTAGGACTCGGGCTGGTAAGTGTCTTGCTGGTAGGAGTCCGGCTGGTAGCCGGGCTGCTGGATGTGGGACGGCGTGTGCGGCGCCTGGGCCAGGCCGGTCCGCCCATAGGTTCCGGTCGAGTAGGCCGGAGCCTGCCGCGCGCTCGGCGGCGGCGCGGTCGGGCCGCTCAGCGCCGGCGCCGGCTCGTTGCGGTAGGCCGGAGCCGGGTAACCGCCGTAGGCGGGCTCAGGCTCCTCGGGCGTGATCCGGGCGCGCTTCCCGGTGTAACCGTTC
This sequence comes from Nocardioides luteus, assembly GCF_014648595.1. Taxonomy (GTDB): domain Bacteria; phylum Actinomycetota; class Actinomycetes; order Propionibacteriales; family Nocardioidaceae; genus Nocardioides; species Nocardioides luteus. Next base: position 380,102 of record NZ_BMRK01000003.1, read on the forward strand.
GGCTCGTCGGGCTCCTGCGACTCGCTGCGCCCCGAGGCGATCCGGCGACCGCCACCCGGCGTGGGCGGCGGCTCGGCGGGCGACCGACGGTCGTCGTACCACGTCTGATCGGCCCAGCCGTCGTTCCAGCCCTGGTCGTTGCCACGGTCGTCGGTCTGCTCCCCGTAGGACGGGTCGCCATAGGGCTGGCCGGTGTGCTGATAGCCGGCCCAGTCGTCCTCCGCCCACTGGTCGTACGCCAGCGCTTCGCTCGACGTCGGCTCGACGTAGGCGGGTGTGGGCTCGCTGCGACCGGCTGCACGACGGCCACGCTTGCTCTTGTCAGCGCGACGGCGGGGGGCTCGGTCCATAACAGACGAGGATACCGGCGACGGGGTGAACCTAACGAGTCATCGATATCCGGTTACCCCCGTGAGCGGGACTTGTTGACGAACCTCACATCCTGCGGTTGACCAGGGAGGGATTGGTGCGCCGAGCCTCCTCCAGGACCCCTCGTTCGATCGTCGCGGAGACGACCTGGTCATCGTCTCCGGCCTCGACCAGAACGTCCCCGAGCGGGTCGACGACCATCGAGTGGCCGCAGTAGCGCGGCGTCGGCTGGGCGGCTGCCGCGATGAAGACCGTGTTCTCGATCGCGCGTGCGCGCACGAGGGTGCGCCAGTGGTCGACCTTGCGCGGCCCGGCCACCCAGGCCGCCGGCAGCACGATCAGCTCGGCACCCTCGTCGACCAGCCGCCGGGCGAGCTCGGGGAAGCGCAGGTCGTAGCAGGTCATCAGGCCCGTGGGGACGCCGCCGATGTCGATCACCTTCGGCTCGATCTCCCCGGCGAGGAGCGCGTCGGACTCCTTGTAGCCGAACGAGTCGTAGAGATGGATCTTCCGGTACGCCGCCTCGGCCCCGCCGCGTACGAGCAGGGTGTTGAACGGCCTGCCCTCCGGGTCTCCGCTGGTCTCGAGCATCCCGGCCACCACCGTGGTGCCCCGCTCCTTCGCCACCCGGGCCACCTCGGCCCCGAACGGTCCGTCGACCTCCTCGGCGTACGGACCGAGGTCTGAGCCCGGCTTGCCGAAGTCGCGGGAGAAGACCTCGGGAAAGACGACCAGGTCGCTGTCGTCGGGCGTCAGCTCGGCCAGGAGGGACCGGTTGGCGTCGGGCTCGAGACCCGAGGCCTGCTGCACCAGGCTGATCCGGAGGCTGTTCCAGGTGGTCATTCCTCCAGACTAGAGTCCCCGTCGTGACTGCTTGGGACGAATGGGAGCCGTACGCCGCGGTGCTGCTCGCCGGAGGACGCAGCTCCCGCCTCGACGGGATCGACAAGTCCGGCATCGAGCTCGGCGGCCGCACGATGCTGGCGTGGGCGCTGGACGCCGTCGTCGACGCGATGGAGGTCGTCGTCGTGGGCGACCAGGTGATCACCGAGCGCCCGGTGACCTTCGTCCGCGAGGACCCGCGCTTCGGCGGCCCGGTCGCCGCGCTGCTGACCGGCGTCGACGCGCTGCTGAGGCCGCGGGCGTACGTCGGTGTGGTCGCCGTCGACATGCCCTTCCTGCGTCCACGCACGCTGTCGCGGCTCCGCGAGGCGGCGTTCGGGCGCGACGGCGCGGTGCTCGTCGGGCCCGACGGATGTCGACAGCTGGCGATGGTGCTCTCCGCCGACCGCCTCGCCGAGGTGCGCCCGGACCACGAGGGTCAGCACAACATGCCGCTGCACAAGCTGCTCGCCGATCTCGAGCTGGTCGAGGTGCCGTCCGAGGGCGACGAGCACCGCGACATCGACACCTGGACCGATCTCAAGAACCTCTGACCGGTCGTCGCCGGCGGTGGTCGCGGGCGGGCCGCGACCGAGCCGCGCCGAGCCGTATTTCGAGCTGTAACACGCTGTTACACCGACTATCCGGTCGTTCACAACGACCGGATAGTCCTACGAACGACGTGTTACACGTCCCCGGGCCGCCCCAGCCCGCTGTGCCGGCCCCCTAGGGTTGGAGGCATGCGAGCCGTCGTAGCCGAGCAGCCCGGAGGGCCCGAGGTCCTCACCGTCACCGACCGTCCCGACCCGGAGGCCGGGCCGGGGGAGGTTGTGATCGACGTCGCCGCGGCGGGGCTCAACCGGGCGGACCTGCTGCAGCGGCAGGGGTTCTACCCGCCGCCGAAGGGCGCCAGCGACATCATCGGGATGGAGTGCAGCGGCGTCGTCTCCGCGGTCGGCGAAGGCGTCGAGGGCTGGCAGGAGGGTGACGAGGTGTGCGCGCTGCTCGCCGGGGGCGGGTACGCGTCGAAGGTCGCCGTGCCGGCCGGACAGGTGATGCCGGTGCCCGAGGGCGTCGACCTGGTCACCGCGGCGGCTCTGCCCGAGGTCGCCACCACGGTCTGGTCCAACGTCTTCATGGTCGGCGGGCTGACCCCCGACGAGACGTTCCTGGTCCACGGGGGTGCCGGCGGCATCGGCACGATGGCGATCCAGGTCGCCAGCAAGCTCGGCTCGCGCGTGATCACGACCGTCGGGTCGGCCGAGAAGGCCGAGCTCGTGAAGTCGCTCGGCGCCGAGGCGGCCATCAACTACAAGGACGACGACTTCGTCGAGGTCGCCAAGGTCTACGGCGGCGCCGACGTCATCCTGGACAACATGGGTGCGAAGTATCTCGCCCGCAACATCGATGCGCTCAACCCCGAGGGCCGCCTGGTCATCATCGGCATGCAGGGCGGCACCAAGACCGAGCTCGACATCAACTCGCTCCTCCGCAAGCGAGCAGCCGTGATCGCGACCAACCTGCGCGGGCGGCCGGTCGAGCAGAAGACGCGGATCTGCGCCGAGGTCGTCGAGAACATCTGGCCGATGGTCGAAGCCGGTGACGTGAAGCCGGTCGTGCAGGACGTACTCCCGCTGGAGGAGGCCGCCGAGGCCCACCGGCTGATGGAGTCGGGCACGCACACCGGCAAGATCCTGCTGACCACCCAGGCCTAGGTAGGGTTGGGCACATGACGCAGGAGCAGACCGGGGAAGTCGTGGTCATCGGTCCCGACGGGAAGCCGATCTCGGTCCCCGCCGACGTACTCAAGGACGCCACCGCACCGGAGGCGCCCGAGGACGAAGAGCGCGACGTGACCGACCTCGTGGAGCAGCCCGCCAAGGTGATGCGGATCGGGTCGATGATCCGACAGCTGCTCGAGGAGGTGAAGGCCGCCCCGCTCGACGAGGCCTCGCGCAACCGTCTCCGCGAGATCCACCACGCCTCGATAAAGGAGCTCGAGTCCGGGCTCGCTCCCGAGCTGGTCGAGGAGCTGGAGCGGCTCTCGCTGCCGTTCACCGAGGAGCAGACCCCCTCCGACGGCGAGCTGCGGATCGCGCAGGCCCAGCTGGTCGGCTGGCTCGAGGGTCTCTTCCACGGCATCCAGACCGCGATCTACGCCCAGCAGGTCGCCGCGCGCGCCCAGTTCGAGCAGATCCGCAAGGGCCTGCCGCCCGGCGTGAGCCTCTCCCCCGAGGGTCAGCCGGCACCCGGCCAGGGACAGCAGCCGGGCCAGTCCGACCACGGCGACTCCTCGGGCGGGCTCTACCTCTAGCCGACCAGCGCGACGACCACTCCGACCCCTCCTGCGAGCAGGAGGGTGAGGACGACGCCGCGCCTCAGGACGAGCAGGAGTACGCCGGCAGCGGCGAGCACCACCCACTGCCAGGTTTCGCTGATGGCGAGTGCCAGCGGCACCGCCGAGCCGAGGATGGCCCCGATCGCGGCTGGCCCGGCGCCGTCGAGGAAGGCGCGGGCGAGCGGTGAGGAGCGCAGTGCCTCGAAGTGCCGCCCGCCGGCGATGATCATCAGGAACGACGGCCCGAACGCGATCACCGCGGCGCCGAGCGCGCCGAGCAGACCGGCGGCCGCGAAGCCGACGACCGCCACGGTGTGGACGACCGGGCCCGGAGTGATCTGGCCGAGTGCGACCGCGTTGAGGAACTCGGCCGAGCTCATCCAGCCGTGCCGGTCGACGGCGTCGGACTGCATCAGCGGGATGATCACGAACCCGCCGCCGTAGGACAGTGCGCCGACCTTGAACGCGGTCCAGGCCAACGGCGCAGCGACCGCCGCCGTGAGCGTGCCCTGGGCCAGCACCGGCAGGGTGATCACGGACTGGAACGAGTTCGTACGCCACGGCCGCCGCACCACCACCTCGACGAGCCCGGCGCCGACGAGCACGAGCACCACCCAGGCTCCGGTGATCGCAGCGGCGAGCGCGCCCAGGACGGCGTAGACGATCCAGCGCGGACGCGACGGGGTGCGCGCGTAGGAGGACGGCACCAGCGCCCAGCCCGCCTGGATCGCGACCGCGGCGACCGCGGCCCCGGCGCCGGCTCCCGCGCCCAGCACCCACTCCGGCGGGTCGCCGAGGAACAGCGCGGCCAGCGCGAGGATCGCGATCAGACCCGGGACGATGAACGCCAGCCCGCCGACGACCGCACCGGCCGCGCCGCGTACTCGCCAGGCGGTGAAGATCGCGAGCTGGGTCGAGGACGGGCCGGGGAGCAGGTTGCAGGTCGCGATCGCGTCCTCGAACTCCCCCGGCTCCACCCACCCGCGGCGCTCGACGACCGTCTCGCGAAGCAGCCGGATGTGGGCGGGTGGTCCACCGAAGCCGATGACGCCGATCCGGCCCCACTCCCGAGCGATCTCCACCAGCGTGGTCATGACGGGCAGCGTACGACCTCGAGCCGCTGTTCCTCAGATGTTGATCTTCTTTAACTGTGATGTAGCGAAAAGCCGCGTCATGACCTGCCCGCGACCCCGTTCCTCTCACGTGAAGGCCGCCGGGCACGGACGGCCCGCGCCGACCGCCGAGAAGAGGAAACCCCATGGAAAGCACCACGATGACCGCACGTCACCGCAGTGACCTGACCGCCGTCGAGTCGATCCGCAACAACGTCCTCGACGCCGTCCGCAGCCTCCGCAAGAGCGACAGCTCCGAGCGCAAGCACCGCAGCGGGATGCCGCCGGCCGCCGACACCACGCTCTTCGGCGTCGCCATCGTGGCCGCCACCGGCATCATCGCGCTCGGTCTCGTCAACTGAGCGTGACCTCCCCAGACTGAGTGTCGCCGCACCGAGCCGATCGGGGGATCCGGCTCGTGGCGGCGACACCTTCCCGAGATCTCGCCATACCGGGGGATATGCGCAGATCTCACCCAGCCGCAGCCGACCATCCAGTGGGGGATGGTCGGCTGCGGTGCTTCTCGGGGCGTCTCGAGATCAGGCGGGGACGGTGGACTCCTCGACCAGACCGCCCTCGGCAGGCGCTGTCCGACCGGCCGCGTCGCGGCGTACCTCGGCGTCCTTCCACAGGTCGAGGAGCACCGCCGGCCAGATCTCCTCGTCGGTCGTCTCCAGCTCCGCGCGCGTCCACCAGCGGTGACCGCCCATGGTGAGCTGCTCCTCCTCGGTGTGACCGGCGATCGAGACCTCGAAGGCCGGCACCCAGCAGGCGTAGAAGACGTCCTCCTGCTCGATGACCACGTCGCTGTAGCCGTGCACCACGTCGCGGCGCATCGTCGGCCCGAGCAGGTCGGCCTCGGTGATCCGCAGGCCGGTCTCCTCCTCGATCTCGCGCACCGCGGCGACCTCGTCGCTCTCTCCGGGGTCGATGCCGCCGCCGGGAGTGATCCACCAACGCGCACCCGGGACACCCGGGTCGGAGTCGGCGAAGAGCAGGATCCGGTCGCGGTCGTCGATCAGGAGCACGCGCGCCGTACGGCGGGTGCGACGCGGCCGGTCCGCCGGCGCGACGGGGACGAAGGTGCGCGGTGATTCCTCTTCGGGTGGCATGACTCCATCCTTCCCGACGTCGTCACCCGCGTGGGGCGTACATGATCACGCCCATCCCGGCCAGGCACAGCGCCGCCCCGGCGAGGTCCCAGCGGTCGGGCCGGTAGCCGTCCATCACCATCCCCCAGACGATCGAGCCGACCACGAAGATGCCACCGTACGCAGCCAGGATCCGCCCGAAGTGAGCGTCGGGCTGGAACGTGGCGACGATGCCGTAGAGCCCCAGCGCGATGAACCCCGCACCGACCCAGAGCCAGCCTCGGTGCTCGCGCAGGCCCTGCCAGACCAGCCAGGCGCCGCCGATCTCGGCGACCGCGGCGAGCAGGAAGAGCAGCAGCGAGCGGAGGATCAAAATCCCTCGCCGATCAGGTGCGCCCCGCCCAGCGGGTCGTTGTTCCAGGCGATCGTCTCCCAGCCCTCCTCCGGGCTGCCCTCGATCGTGGCGAGGCCGGTGTTGCGGATCCGGTTGTCATCACCGAACGCGGGCGACCGGGTGGTGCGCAGCCCGGTCCACATCCGGATGGCGGCGCCGTGGGAGACGATCGCGACGGTGTCGTCGGGCCCGTGCTGCTTGACCACGGTCTGCACGGCGGCGTCGAAGCGCGCCAGGAACTCGTGACCGGCCTCGCCCCCGGGGACCGGGGTCTCCAAGGTGCCCTTGATCCAGTCGCCGAGCGCTTCGAGATAGGCCGTCACCGCCTGCTTGTCGGTGGCCATCTCCAGGTCACCGGCATTGATCTCCTCGAACCCCTCCTGCACCACGACCGGCAGCCCGAGCCGCTCGGCGAGCGGGGCGGCGGTCAGCTGCGTACGCACCAGCCTGGACGCGTACAGCCCCGCGATGTTCTCCCCCGCCAGCGCGTCCGGCACGGCCGCGGCCTGCGACTGGCCGAGCTCGGTCAGCCCGGCCCCGGGGAAGGCGGTGTCGAGCGCCCCCGACACGTTGCTCGGGGTCTGGCCGTGTCTGATCAGCAGAAGTCTCATATGCGGGCAAGGGTACGGGTCCTCGCCCACCCCGAGAAGTCAGTTATGGCGGCCGAGAAGTCACGCGCGCCGACCGAGCCGTCAGGGCTACGCTGAATCCGGACGAACTACTTCCGGGAGCCGCCACGATGGCACATGACGAGAGCCCGACCGCGCGGGCGTTGCTGACCCTCGAGCTGCTGCAGGCCTGCCCCGGGATCACCGCCGAGCGGCTCGGCGAGCGGCTGCGGGTCACCGAGCGCGCCGCGCGCCGTTATGTGGCGATCCTGCGTGAGGCCGGCATCCCGGTCGAGTCCGAGCGCGGGCCCTACGGTGGCTACCGCCTGGGCCGCGGCATGCGCACCCCGCTCATCTTCACGACCGCGGAGGCGCTCGGCCTGGTGATGGCCCTGCTCGACGGCCACCACGACATCGCCGACGCCACCGGGCCGGTCGGGAGCGCTGTCGGCAAGATCGGCCGGGTGCTGCCCGAGTCGCTGTCCCAGACGGTGGCCGCGGTGCGACGTACGATCTCGGCCGTCCCGGACCAGAGCGCGGTCTCCCCCGACCCGGACATCACCACGAGCCTGGTCCAGGCCTGCGACTCCCGGCGGCGGAGCACCATCGCCTACACGACCGAGAACGGCAACGAGCGGAAGATGGTCGTCGACCCGTGGGCGGTCGTCGTACGTCACGCCCGCTGGTATCTCCTCTGCTGGTCGCACACCGCCGACGCCCGCCGTGTCCTCAGGGTCGACCGGATGAGCGCGGTGGACATCGAGGAGACCCCCTTCGTACGTCCCGAGATCGACCCTGTCGCCGAGGTCGAGGAACACCTCGGCGAGGGCTGGGCCTACTCGGTCGAGGTCGTCTTCGAGGCGCCGTTCGAGCAGGTCGACCGCTATCTGCCGCGCGTCCTGGGCCGGCTCGAACGGATCGACGAGGGGACCTGCCGTCTCGTCGGCAGCACCAACAGCCCGGACTGGTACGCGCAGGAGCTCGCCCGTCGCGCGGTGCCGTTCCACGTGGTCGAGGGCGAGGAGGTACGCCGCTGCGTCGCCGCCCTCGGACAGCGGCTCCTCGAGGCAGCCGAGCCCCGCTGAGGGTGGCTGGTCGAGCCGAAACACCGCGTCCCCGTCGTCGACCCGGGAGGCCGCTGCCCCGCTGGTCGAGCCGCCGGAGCCCCTGGGCGGAGGCGTGTCGAGACCAACACGGTCCCCTCGGCGCTCGACAGGACTGTGTTGGTCTCGACACGCTCGGCCGCAGGCGGCCTCCCGGCTCGACCAGCGGGACGACCGGCGGGGTCGACCGGCGGGGTGATCAGCTGAGGCGGGCTCGCAGCTGCGAGTAGCCGCGGAGGATGCGGGTGGGATGGCGCTTGCGCTCACCGACGATCTTCAGGTCGGGGAAGCGCTCGAAGAGGAGGCGCAGGCCGATCTCACCCTCCATCCGAGCGAGCGCCGCGCCGAGGCAGAAGTGGCGGCCGCTGGAGAAGGAGAGGTGGTCGCGGGCGTTCTCGCGGGTGACGTCGAACGTGTCCGGGTCGGTGAAGACGGCGGGGTCACGGTTGGCGGCGGCGAGCACGGTGTTGATGATCGTGCCGCGCGGGATCGGCTGGCCGGCGATGGTGGAGTCGCGGCGGGCGACGCGGCCGGTGAGCAGGACGGGCGGGTCGAGCCGCAGGATCTCGTCCGACGCGTTCGACCACAGGTCGGGCTGCGCCTTCAGCACAGCGAGCTGTTCGGGGTTGTCGTGGAGCAGCGCGATGCCGTTGCCGATCAGGTTCACCGTGGTCTCGAAGCCGGCGGCGAAGACGAGCCCGGCGACCGAGCGCAATTCCTTCTCGCTGAGCCGGTCACCGTCGTCACGGAGAGCGACGAGCTGGCTGAGCAGGTCGTCGCCGGGGTGCTCGGCGAGATACTCCAGATGGCCGCGCAGCCAGGTGTCGAACGCCTCCAGCGACGACTCCATCTCCCGGAACGTACGCCACTCAAGCCCGATGTCGAGGCTCAGCGCGGCACCCTTGCCGAGCTCGAGCATGCGCTCGCGGAGCTCGACGGGGACACCGAGCACCTCGGAGATGACCGTGATCGGCAGCAGCCCGCAGTAGCCGGAGACGAGGTCGACGTCGGCCCCCGAGGCGGCCTTCTTCTCCAGGTCGTCGAGCAGCTCGCGGGCGATCTCCTCGGTGCGGGCACGCAGTCGCTCGACGGCGCGCACCGTGAAGACGCGGGTGACCAGCTTGCGGTAGCGGGTGTGCTCCGGCGGCTCGGTGGCCAGCAGCGACGGCGGCTGGAGCGGAGCGAACACGTCGGTCGCCGACCACATCGCAGCGCGCGACAGCACGCCGGTGCCGGACTCGTCGGGGGCGAAGAAACCGGTGACGAAGTCGTTGCTGGTCAGCACTTCTTTGATGACCTCGTGGTCGGTCGCGACGTGGCTGAAGCCGCCGCGGTAGAGCGGCCCGCGAGACCGCAGCTCCTCGAAGAGATCGACCAGATCGAAGGTGTGCGACCCGGGCCCGCTCAGGATCAGGTCACCCTGCAGGTCGCCCTTCCGCGAGGAGCGGATGATGACCGTGCGCGGGATGCCGTGACCGAGCGCCCAGCGCACTCCTTGCTTGGCGGTGCGCTCCACCGCCCCCAACCCCCGGCCCAGTGTCCGGCCCGCGATCGTGCGGGTGCCGGCGGGCGGCGTGATCTTGAGCGGCATGCGAGACCTCCGAGGCGCAGGAACACGTTCTCGTGAAGCGTACGCCGGGCCGGAGGCCACCACATCCGACCGTGGTAGCAATTCCGGCCCGGCAGGGTCAGCGCTTGGTGAACTCCCGGTCGCCCTTGGGCCAGGAGTGGGTGTAGCCGGTGACCTTCTCGGCACCCTCGACCCGGACGCTCCACTCCGCGTGCCCGGAGGCGACCGGCTTGACCACGACGAGCTGGTTCGGCTCGGTGATGGTGACCGTCCGCGTGAACCGTTCCGGTGCACCCCACGGGTCCATCGCGATCGTGGCCGTCACCGGGAGCCGGCTCGCGTCGATCCGCAGACCGATCGCCTCGGTCATCGCGATCGCCTTCACCGAGAGCGTCCTGGTCGGCTGGGGCTGGGTCTTCTCGGTCGCCTTCTTCGTGGGCTTCTCGGTCGGGGACGGGGTCGACGACGGTGTCGGCTTCGACTCGGCGGAGGAGGCCGGCGCGCTCGGCGAGGTCGCCTCCGACGGCGCCTCGATGACCTCGTCGCTCTCACCCGCGCTCGGCGCCGACTGCCCGCTCTGCGGCTCCTTCTTCTCGGAGGAGTCCGCGTCCGAGCCGGTCACCACGCCGCGTACGACCTCGTAGACCAGGATCAGCAGGAGTACGCCGGCGATGACCAGCACCACTCGGCCGCGACGGGTCATCCGGGACCGACGGTACGGACCCGGTTCCATGTGGTGGAGCGGCACCAGGGGTGCGGCGGAGCGCTCCCCGCGCTCGTCGGCCACCGGCTCCAGCTCGGCAGCCGGGATGGGCTGGGGTTCAGGTTCAGCCTCGGGTTCTGGCTCGGGCTCCGGCGCGGGCGATGGAGCCGGTGGCGGAGGCGGCGGTGATGACGGCGGCGCGGGCGCGGGCGGCGGCTCGGGCGCGGGCGGCGGCTCGGGCTCCGGCTCGGGTTCCGGCTCGGGCTCCGGCGCGGGCGCAGGAGGCGGCGGCTCGGCGTCCTCGACCGGCGCCGGAACCGCGAGGACCGGCGGGACGTACGGCTCCGGTTCCTCCGGCTCGACCTCGGCCTGCACGACCGTCGAGGTGACCCCACCGGGGAGCCACGCAGCGCCGGGTACGTCATCGGGCGAGCCGTAGCTCCCGAAGACCTCGAGGGTCTCGACGTCGGTGACCTGCCCGTCGGGATGGACGAGCATCCGGACGCGAGCCTCGTCGTCGGTGGCGACGACCTGGACGGGTTTGCGTCCGGGACCCGCGAGCTGCTCCCGGACTGCACGAATACCGGCCTGGTGCGGCTCCTCTCCCCAAGGACGATCCACCACCAGGCCGTTGAGCGTCGTCACTCCGCGAGTCACGGAGAGTATTGCTGTCTGCTTCTGCTTCCGGGCCATCAGCGGCCTCCGGAAGGGTCGTTGGACACGTGTGGGGATCCTCGCGGTGGGGAAGGTGGCAAAGGGCTCGGAAAGTTTGTCGGTCAACCCTCATCGGGGCAACTCGAACGCGCGAGCCGTACCCACCATTTACTGAGTTATCAGCCCACCGGGTCAGGCAGGCTCGCGGACCCTGTCCTCGAGGAACTCGTCGAGCATGTCCACGGCGACCTCGTTGGCCGCCTGGATCCTGTCCTCGCTGACCCCGCAGATCCGCAGGCACGAGGACGCGATCGCCCACGCCTCCGGGCAGGAGATCCTCCGGACCGGGTCTTCGGTGCGCATGTTGATGACGCCCTCGACCTGCTGGACGAGCATGTTGCCCAGCTGCTTGAGACCGATCGTCGACAACACCGTCTCCGAGGCGACCTTGGCGGCGAGGTCCGTGTAGGCCTCGGTCAGCTCGTCGTGCTCCTCGCGGAACTGGGTGTAGACCTCACCGTTGGTGACGTCGGGCAGCAGGTAGAGCATGCCGACGTTGTGCGGCACGTCGGCGAGCGTGCGTACGTCGACGAGGACCAGCAGATAGAGAGCGGTCGCGACGTCGAGCGGCGGCACCTGGTTCCGGATCTTCTCGACCTTGTCCGTGGTCGGTCGGACCGACTTGCGCAGCAGCTCGACGAGGATCTCGTCCTTGCCGGCGAAGTGGTAGTAGAGAGAGGCCTGGCGGATCCCGACCTGGTCGGCGATCTCGCGCGTGGACGTCGCTGCGAAGCCCTGCGACACGAAGAGTCGCGCCGCGGCATCGAGGATCTGATCACGTGGCGAGGCGGTGCCCGAATCGGGCACATGCCTGGGGCGGCCGGGCCGAGAACGCCTAGTTGTCATGTACGTCATCTAAGCGACCTCCCGAGTTTCGGGGAAGATTCGAAAGAGTCTTCTTCCTCTAAAGAATAGAGTCGAAAGTCCCACAGGAGGGTTGAATTCCCTGTCAACAAAGTGTATGGCATGACGATGCAATAGGCACGGCACAGCATCCTCCCGGAGCGATAATGCTGGCGGAATTCTGCCCAGTGTGACGCGGAAACAAAGGCACGAACAGAGTCCTGTGCCACCAGGAGGAATTACCCCGGTCCCATAACCGATAACGGCATGGAACGTTAAAGGCCCTGCTCAGCCTGGTAACGGAGCCATCCGCCGTGCGAGGAGATATCGGCGGCGTTCTCGACAGCGAACGGCTCGACCAGAAATCCCGGCACCGAGACGCCGTCCTCGAGCTCGACCTTCCCGATCGTCATCGGAGCAGGTACGCCACTCACGAACGCCCCGAAACCCGCTGCCGGCACGCGCCAGAGCTCTCCCGCGATCCGCGCCCCGGCCCCGGGATCACCCCGGACCAGCCCGGGCTTGGCCGGCACCGTGTCCAGCGCGAACAGGCGGTAGTCGGCCGAGGTGGAGACCTGACGCAGCAGCGTCGCCCCGGCCTCGACAAGCTGATGGTTGAGCGGCTGACCCGACAGGTGGGCGCCCACGACGAAGAGGTCGACGCACGGGCTGAGCAGAGCCTGCGCGATCGCCGCCAGGTTGCGGTCGGTGCCGGCCGCACCGGTCAGCATCACCCCGAAGGGCAGCCCGTCGACCTGCCCGGCCGGGACGGCGAGCGAGGCCATGTCGAGCAGGTTCGCGAAGTTCGTGTAGCGGCCCAGGCGGGCGTTGGCGCCGACCGGGTCCGCGGCGACCTCGGCCAGCGTCGGATGGCCCGTCGTGGTCGGGGTCAGCAGCGCCGAGCAGTCGGCCAGCCCGGCCCGTCCTTCGGCGCCCAGCTGTGCCAGCCGAGCGGTGTCCCGCGCCCAGTCGGCCGCGGTGGCCGAGCCTCCGGCGAGCACGATGGCCGCGACCGTCGGGTCCAGGTCTGTCCCGACGAGGTCGCGGTTGGCCTCGATGTGGGAGCCCACCGCGGCGTACCTCTCGGCGACGAAAGCGCCCCCGTAGAGCAGCCTGGCGGCCTCGAGCAGCGGTGAGATGTCGGTCTCGACGATCTCGACGCCGGCCGCGGCCAGGCGCTCGACGACACCCTGGAAGGCCTCGGCCCATCCTGGGGCCAGGCCGTCGAGATGCTCGCCGGTCGGCACCGCCACCCTCGGCACAGCCGGGAGCCCGGCGTCCGCCGGCAACGTACGCGACAGCGGGTCCGCCGGATCCGGGCCGGCCATCAGCTCCGCGGCCGCCCGCGCACTCCCGAGGTCCCGGGCGAAGACGGTGACGCAGTCGAGCGTGTAGCAGGCGGGCACCACGCCGGTGACCGGCACCAGCCCCCGCGTCGGCTTCACCCCGACGATGCCGTTGAGCGCGGCCGGCACCCGTCCGGAGCCGGCGGTGTCGGTGCCGAGGGCGAGGTCGACCAGACCGAGCGCGATCGCGACCGCCGACCCCGAGGACGAGCCGCCGGAGATGCGGGTGGGGTCCCAGGCGTTGCGGACCGCTCCGTAAGGGCTGCGCGTCCCGACCAGCCCGGTGGCGAACTGGTCCAGGTTGGTCTTCCCGACCACCAGCGCACCGGCCGCACGCAGCCTGTCGACGGCGGTCGCGTCGGCGGACGGGGTGTAGGCGTAGGGCGGGGCACCGGCGGTGGTCGGCAGGCCGAGGACGTCGATGTTGTCCTTCACCGCCAGCAGGCGCCCGGCGAGCGGCAGGCGTTCGCCCGCGGCCACCTTCGCGTCGATCGCGGCAGCCTCCTCGAGCAGGTCGTCCCGCGAGCGCAGCGCGATCCAGATCTCCGGCCGGTCGGCCGCCTCGATCCGGTCGAGCGCCTCGGCGGCACGGACGACCGCGCCGCCGGGCAGCGAATCGATCAAGAGCCGGCCCCGTCGACGGGCCGCACCGCGGCGATGACCTGACCCGGCACGATCTGCTCACCCGGTCTGACATAGAGCTCGACGACCTCACCGGCCACCGGGACGGGGATGCTCGCCTCCATCTTCATCGCCTCGACCACCATCAACGGGGCGTCCTCCGCCAGCTGCGAACCGCGGCTGGCGACGACCTTCCACACGGTCGAGGTGAACGGCGCCGTGACCGGCACGCAACCGCCCGGGACGTCGACCTCCGAGGGGTCACCACGGGAGTCGAGCCGGTCGCAGATGTCGAACTCCCCCGCCTCCTTCCAGCGCTCGCGCTCCTCGTCGAAGGCGGCGGACTGCTGGTCACGGAAGGCGGCGATCGAGTCGGCGTTGGCGGTCAGGAAGCGGTCGTACTCCTTGATCGAGAAGGTGCCCTCCTCGGTCTCGAACTCGCCGCGACCGGCATCCACCTCCGCCCGCAGCTCGAGCAGCTCGTCGGCGGAGACCGGATACCACTCGATCCGGTCGAAGAACCGCAGCGCCCACGGGTCGTCCTGGAAGAGCCCACCGGCCGAGGTGGAGGACCGGAACCGGTTGAACACCTGCGTCGTCCGCCCGACGAGCTGGTAGCCGCCCGGCCCCTCCATGCCGTAGATGCACATATAGGCACCGCCGATCCCGACGGAGTTCTCCGCCGTCCAGGTGCGGGCCGGGTTGTACTTCGTGGTCACCAGCCGGTGGCGCGGGTCCAGCGGCGTCGAGACCGGCGCGCCGAGATAGACGTCCCCCAGCCCGAGCACGAGGTACGACGCGTCGAAGACGATCCGGTGGACGTCCTCGACCGAGGCGAGCCCGTTGATCCGGCGGATGAACTCGATGTTCCACGGCGCCCACGGCGCGTCGTCGCGTACGCCGGCGGTGTAACGCTCGATCGCCTCGCGCGTCGCCGGGTCGTCCCAGGAGAGCGGGAGCCGCACCCGCCGCGAGGGCACGGTCAGCTCCGAGGAGGCCGGCAGGTCCTCCTCCAACTCACGCAGCAGCCCGGCGACCTGCCCGGCCCGCAGTACCGAGGAGTCGGTGTGCACCTGCAGCGACCGGATCCCCGGCGTCACGTCGATGATCCCCGCGGGAGCGTGCTCGGCGAGCGCCGACTGCAGCGCGTGCACCCGCATCCGCAGGCCCAGGTCGAGCGTCATCGGCCCGTACTCGACGAGCACCGAGTTGTCGCCGCTGCGCCGGTAGGTGACCTCGGGCCGCGCCGGCGTCTCGGGCAGCCGACCCAGGACCCCGTCGTCGCCGTCGCCGCCCGCACCACCGGCGACCGTGAGCGAGGCCCGGTGGTTGACCAGCGACGCGGCCCTGCCCTCGCGCACCGGCACGAACCGCACCGTGTCACCGGGACGGAGCTGGCCGATCTTCCACAGCTCGCCGCTGGCGACCACCGCAGGACAGACGAAGCCGCCGAGCGAGGGTCCGTCGGGGCCGAGGATGATCGGGGTGTCGCCGGTGAAGTCGAGCGACCCGACCGTGTAGGGCGTGTCATGGATATTGGAGGGGTGCAGCCCCGCCTCGCCGCCGTCGGCACGCGCCCAGGTCGGCTTCGGCCCGATGAGACGTACGCCGGTGCGAGCCGAGTTGTGATGGACCTGATAGCTCGTGGCGTAGAGCTGGTCCATGTCCGCGCGCGTGAAGAACTCCGGGGCGCCGTGCGGCCCCTCGGTGACGCCGATCTCCCAGCTGTTGGTGAGCGCCGTACGCCGTGACTCCGGCGTCGCCGCGAGCTCGGCCCGCGGGTCGATCCGGTCGCCCGGGCGCAGCACGTCGCCCCGCTGGAGAGCCCGGCCGGCGTGCCCGCCGAACCCGCCGAGCGTGAAGGTGGAGGCGCTGCCGAGATAGTCCGGTACGTCCAGGCCGCCCCGGACCGCGATGTAGGTGCGCAGCCCTGGGCCGTCGGTGCGGCCGAGCCGAAGCGTGGCCCCGGCGGGGATCTCGATCGGCTCCCACTGCGGGGCAGGCACGCCGTCGACGTTGACCGGCATAGGGGCACCGGTCACGCAGACGACGGCGGGATCGGAGAAGACGAGCGCCGGCCCCTGCGAGGCCGGTCTCCCGGTCGCCAGCGGCACCGTGACCTCGAGGCCCGGAGCACCTCGGTCGTTGCCGACGGCCAGGTTGGCCTCGGCGAAGGAGACCGGGTCGAACGGACCCGACGGCGGCACGCCGACCTGCCAGTAGCCGACCCGCCCGGGGAGGTCCTGCACAGTCGTGAGCACGCCCGGGTCGAGGACGTCGATCCGCGGGTCGGGGTCACCACCGCGGCCGTCCCTGGCGCGTTCGGCGAGGGTCGTGGTCGAGTGCGTGGCCGAGCGGAGCTCGGGGTAGGTCGTCATCGCCCGCAGCGCGGAGACGTTGGTGACGATGCCGTCGATCCGGGTCTGCGCGAGCGCCTCGCCCAGCGTGTCCAGCGCCTCGTCGCGGGTCGAGCCGGTGGCGATCACCTTGGCGAGCAGCGGGTCGTAGTGGGGCGAGACCTCGAGCCCGCTCTCGATCCAGGAGTCGACCCGCACCGCTGCGGACGTCTCCGGCAGGACCGCTCGCGTGACCAGGCCCGACGACGGCAACGAGTCCTTGGCCGGGTCCTCGGCGTAGACCCGCGCCTCCACCGCGTACGCCTTGGGGGTGGGGCACCTGCGGAAGAGCTCGTCCGGCAGGGCGGTGACGCCGTCGCGGGCCAGCTTCAGCATCAGCGCGACGATGTCGATGCCCATCACCTGCTCGGTGACGGCGTGCTCGACCTGCAGCCGGGTGTTCACCTCCAGGAAGGAGACGACCTCGCGACCCGGGTCGTAGACGAACTCGACCGTGCCGGCCGAACGGTAGGAGACCGACTTGGCGAGCTGGCGCGCGGAGTCGTGCATGACGGTCCGGACGTGCTCGGGAAGAGCCGGCGCGGGCGCCTCCTCGACCACCTTCTGGTTGCGGCGCTGCAGCGAGCAGTCGCGGTCGCCGAGCACCGCGACCTGACCCTCGCCGTCGCCGAAGACCTGCACCTCGACGTGGCGGGCGGGCCGCACCAGGTGCTCGAGGAAGACGCCGGCCGTCCCGAAGCTGGTCTGCGCCAGCCGGGCGACGCGCTCGTAGGCGGTACGGACGTCCTCCTCCGAGGTGCACGCGGTCATCCCGATGCCGCCACCGCCGCCGGTGGCCTTGACCATGACCGGCAGCCCGATCCGGGCGGCCTCGTCCGCAGCCTCGTCCGGACCGGAGAGCAGGCCGGACCCGGCCAGCATCGGCACACCGGCGTTCTCGGCGAGCCGGCGGGCCGAGTGCTTCTCGCCGAAGGCGCTGATCTGCTCGGGGGTGGGACCGACGAACCGCAGCCCGGCGGCTTCCACCTCCCGCGCGAAGGCGGCGCTCTCGGAGAGGAACCCGTAGCCGGGATGGAGGAGCCCCGCACCGGTGCGCAGGGCTGCTGCGATGATCAGGTCGCCGCGTAGGTAGGAGTCCCGGGCGGGCGCCGAGCCCAGACAGACGGCCTCGTCGGCCTCCCGCACGTGCGGTGCAGCCCGGTCGGCCTCGGAGAAGACCGCGACCGTACGCATCCCGAGCTCACGCGCGGTGCGCATCACTCGTCGTGCGATCTCCCCCCGGTTGGCTACGAGGACGGTGTCGAGGGAGAGAGCTTCTGTCATTCGGGCGCCTCGTAGTCGACGTCCGGCTCGGAGACGATCATCCGCAGGGGCGTCGGGTTGAAGTCGTTGCAGGGGTTGTTCATCTGCGGGCAGTTGGAGATGAGCACGAGCGTGTCCATCTCCGCCCGCAGCGCGACGCGCTTGCCGGGCGCGGACATGCCGTCGACGATGCCGAGGGCACCGTCCTCCTCGACCGGCACGTTCATGAACCAGTTGATGTTGGAGACGATGTCGCGCATGCCGAGACCGTGCTGGGCACCCTCGGTCAGGAAGTTCTCCCGGCAGCCGTGGTGATACATCACGTGATGGCCGTAGCGCAGCGTGTTGGACTCTCGCGAGCAGGCGCCACCGATGGTGTCCTGACGGTCGATCTCGTTCTCGACGACGGTCATCAGGGCACGGCCGTGGTTGCTGCGCAGCACGGTCCCGGTGCGGATGTAGGCGTTGTCCTGCCAGGCGAGGGTGTCGGGCGCGCTGTAGCGCTCGTCGGTGTCGTGCGCGTTGTAGAGCAGGCAGTCGCCCGACTGGTTGCCCCCGACGTCGACGATCGTCAGCACGTGACCGGCACGGACGACGGCGGACCACGAGGCGCGCGGCGCCACCTGCTCGTCCAGCACGACGGTGCCCGGCACCAGCGGGTCACCCCACTCCAGGTGACTGCCCTCGGCGTACGACGCCCCGACCGGGACGCTGGAGACCAGCTGCCCGTCGGGCGTCGGATAGGTGGTCGCTGGAACCGGAACAGTTGTCACAGGCCTCATCACCGGGTTGTCGATCGTGGTGGTCACAGCCCCCGAGCCTCCGCATAGTCGAGTGTGTTCAGGTAAGCCCGCCACACCTCGGGAGAGGCGTCGAAACGCTCGTCTGCCGGGGTCGTCGCGGTGGTCTCCGGCGTACGCCAGGCGTGCACGCGCAACGGCCCGACGATGTAGTCCGGACGAGGGTCCCGTGGATGCGGGACGTTGGCGATCAGGACGAGGAGCGGCAGCTCGGCGACGAGCTCGACCGAGGTGCCCGCCCCCGACGAGCCGTACCAGTCGAAGCTGCCGTCCTCCGTCACCCGGACTCCCTGGAAGAACGAGACCGACGGAGGTACATCCGCAGGCCCGAGCCCGTGCTTGGCGGCCGCCTTCACGAAGAGGTCCCGCCCGGCGGGCGCAGGCCCTTCGGGCAGCGCGGTGCCGTAGCGCAGCGCGTTCCACGCCGCGGTGCTCGTACCGCAGAACGCGTCGTGACGGCCCGAGGTGTCGGCGAGGATCGTGGCGAGCACCCGACCGTCGCCCGAGAGCAGCGGGTGACCGGCACCGAGGTAGGCCTGCCACGGGATCTTCTGGGTGTCGGCCACGTTGAGCCGCTCGGTCGGCTCGAACGCGTTGTAGACCAGGGTGTGGGCGCACGCCTCGCCGGTCGGGTCCTCGAGCCGGAACCGGGTGCCGCGGGCGAGGACCTTGTGGGTGTAGCCGCCGGGCGCCACCGTCTCCGCCCAGGTCAGGCTCTTCGGGTCGACGTCCTCCGGACAGAACGGGCTCGACGAAGCCGGCAGGTACGGCATCCAGTCGCTTACCTGTCCCCCTTGCGCGCGAGCGTCTGCCCGTGCGTTCAGCACCGTGTCCGTGCTGTGGTCCTCGCCTCGCTCGGTCACTCCCTCGCTCGGCACGAGCGGACGAGCAAGCCCGCCGCTCGACCTCGCTCCGGTCGTCTGTCCAGCCAGCGCCACCCGGGTCCTCCTTGAAGCATGATTAACCTGTCGACTGACAGGTAAGCATGTCGGTCAAGGGCGTCGGGGGCAAACCAAGACTGTTAGAGATCTGAGTCCGAAATGTGGGGGTCGGAGTCGGAGAAATTCTTCCCTGTCGGTCGATCGATTCTTACCGTTTTCGCCGCGGACTGGCTAGGGGTCAATGACCATTTCCTGCCGAATTCACGCCTGGCGTTCCGCCTGATGGAGCGATTGATCCAATCGGTCGATGCAGTAGCGAAAGTCGTTGATCTGTCATAAAACAGGTAACAGCAGTTGTGCGATATCGGACACCATTCCGATAGCGATCCGGAACCGTGCCGAGGAGCGGACCGATAGGCGCGAGCTTGTCGAATTCGGCTGACATCGACGTCGCGAAGTGGCACCCTCAGCGCAGCGGATCGGTCTCCGACGACGCCTCCGCGCCGCCGGCGGGTGGCCGAGGCGGGATCAGCGCGAGGATCTCCGCGATCCCCAAGGCACCACGTTGCCGGAGACGAAAGTCCGCGATTCGGACTCCGTCCGGGGCGTCGGCAGACCGACGATGCCGACGAGCTCGCCCAGATCGCCGACCGCTGGACCGGCCCACTCGGGGTCGCTCTCCTCGTCGGCGCCGAACCGCACGGCTCGCATCCCCGCCGCCTCGGCGCCGCTCAGCTCACCGTCGGCACCGTCCCCGACATAGACGCACTCCCCGGTCCGCACCTCCAGCGCGGCCGCGGCGACGAGATAGGCGCCGGAGTCGGGCTTGCGTACGCCGGTCTCGCAGGAGAACGACACCGCGTCCACGTGGTCGGCGAGCGGGCTGTGCGGCCAGATCGCGACGGTCTCGGCCCCGCAGTCGGCGACGAGACCGAGCTTGAAGCCGCGCCGGCGCAACGACTCGAGCGCCGGCAGCGCCCAGGTCGCGCCGTGCAGCGAGAGGGCGTAGTCGAGCCACCGGGCGATCGCGCTCTCCACCTGCGACTCGGTGGGGCTCCCGCCGACCTGCCTGGCCAGATAGCGCACGGTGTGGTGCACGTCGGCCATCAGGCCGCGTACGCGCTCGTCGTACGTCTCCACGACCGCAGCCGCGAACGCCTCGGGATCGACCCCGAGATCGGCGCCCATCGCCCGGGCCACCGCGTCGTGCTCGGCAGGATGCCCGCTCGGGACGAGGGTGTCGTGCAGGTCGAAGAGGACCGCGCGCACCTCGGCCTCGTCCATGGCGTCAGCCTAACCAGGATCGGGGCTCTGCTGAAGGACTTCGCACGACCGCTAGAGTGGGGCCCGAAGGGGAGTAGTCCTCAACAGTCGCGTCGACATACTGGCCTCGGGCCCGGCGCGATCGGCCACCAGGTGGCGGACGAGACCTTCGACCAAGCATCCATGCCAACGCACGGTGCCGGTCGAAGGAGAGGTCCGTCCTCGTGCAGCTCCTCCGGCCGGCGCCGGAGAGGAACTCCGTGTACGCCTTCCTGCTGTCGACCGCGGTCATCTTCGTCGCCGAGCTCGGCGACAAGAGCCAGCTCATGGCGATGACCTTCGCCACCCGCTACCGCGCTCGAGACGTGATCCTCGGGATCACCGCGGCCACCGCGATCGTCCACCTCGCCTCGGTCGGTATCGGTGCCCTCATCGGGGACGCCTTCGCCGACTACCAGCACCACATCACCATCGTGGCGGGCGTCGCCTTCCTGCTCTTCGCCCTCTGGACCCTGCGCGGCGACGAGCTCACCGAGGACGAGGCCAAGAAGGCCCGCAACAGCCGGGGCATGGCGATCATCGCCGTCGGGATCGCGTTCTTCCTGGCCGAGCTCGGCGACAAGACCATGCTCGCGACGATCACCCTGGCCACCCAGGAGGGCTGGCTCGGCACCTGGATCGGCTCCACCGTCGGGATGGTCGCCGCCGACGCCCTCGCCATCGGTGTCGGCGCGCTCCTCGGCCGCAACCTTCCCGAGAAGGTGATCAAGTACGGCGCCGCCGCCCTGTTCGCGATCTTCGGGATCGTCCTGATCCTCGACGGGGTGGTGCAGCTATGACCGCCGCTCCCTGCCGGGCGGTCACTCCCGGTCGAGCGCCTCGACCCGGCGGTTCAGGTAGCGCTGCTCCGGCACGCTGCGGGTCAGCCGCGCCGCGAGCAGGTAGTGCTCGCGAGCCGTCGTGAGATCGCCGGACTGCTCCAGCAGGTGCGCCAGCACGGCATGGGCACGGTGGTGACGCTGCATCGCCGGATGCTCCAGCAGGTCACGTACGATCTCGATGCCGTGGTCGGGGCCCAGGCTCATCGCCACCGCGACCGCCCGGTTGAGCGTGACGGCCGGCGACGGCGCGACCTGGGCGAGCATGCCGTAGAGCAGGTTGATCTGAAGCCAGTCGGTGGCTTCGTACGACTCGGCCTCGGCGTGGACCGCGGCGATCGCGGCCTGCAGCTGATAACGACCGACCGGTCCCTCCGGCAGCACCGTCTCGAGCAGCCGGACGCCTTCGTCGATCAGGGCGCGGTCCCACTGCGAGCGGTCCTGGTCCTCGAGCGGGATCAGGTCGCCGAGGTGGTCGACGCGGCCGCGCGAGCGGGCCTGGGTCAGCAGCATGAGCGCGAGCAGGCCGGTGGCCTCGTCGTGCTCGGGCAGGATGCCGTGGACCATCCGGGTCAGCCGGATGGCCTCCTCGGTGAGCTCGACACCCTGTAGCTCGGGGCCGCTGGTGCGGGTGTGGCCCTCGTTGAAGATCAGGTGGCACACGTCCAGCACACAGGCGATCCGCTCCGGCAGCTCGTCGGGCGCCGGCGAGCAGAACTCCTCGTTCTTCAAGGTCGCCCGCGCGCGGCTGAGCCGCTGCCCCATGGTCGCCTCCGGGACCAGATACGCAGCCGCGATCTCGGCCGTGGTCAGACCGCCCACGCACCGCAGCGTGATCGCCACCTGCGAGGGGCGGCGCAACGTGGGATGGGCGCACATCATCATCAGCCGCAGCGTGTCGTCGTAGGCCGAGCCGATCTCCGGGGCCGACGGGTCGGGCTCGTCGAGCCGTCGGGCGATCCCGTCGGCGACCTCGCGCCGGGTGCGAGCCGAGTCGGACCGCAGCTGGTCGATCAACCGCCGGTGGGCCACCCGGATCAGCCAGGCACGGGGATCGGCGGGCAGACCGTCGCAGGCCCACTGCCGACTGGCTGCGATCAGCGCCTCCTGGGCGGCGTCCTCGCAGTCGGGAAGGTCTGGGTGCACCCGCAGCAGGGCGCCGAGGACGTGTGCGGACTCCTGCCGCCACACGTCCTCGACTCCCGACACCGTCATGTCAGTAGGTTGCCACCGGCCGCAGCTCGACCGTCTCACCGGGGCCGCTGAAGCTGCGTACGACCTCTTCAGCGCGCTCCTGGGACTCCACGTCGATCAGGAAGAACCCGGCCAGATGCTCCTTCGCCTCGGAGTAGGGGCCGTCGGTGACGACCGGCTCCCCCGCCTCCCACCGATAGAGCCTGGAGGTCGCCGGGTCCGCGAGCGCCTGGCCGCCGAGGAGCTCCCCGTTGGCGGAGAGCTCCTCCAGGATCGACTCGAACGCGGCGCTGAGCTTCTCCCTGGCCTCCTCCGGCAGCGACTGGAGCTCCGGGATGAAGTCACCCGTGGGGTGGCCCCACGGCTGCGGGTTGGAGTGGATGAGGATGACGTACTTCATGACAGTTCCCTCTCGCGGGCGCCCTTCGTAGGTGCCCTCCGTAGGCGTGCTTACGAGGGATACGTCGGAGCCGGTCTGCGTAGTTCTACATGGTCGCAGAACCCGGCTCGGAAGTCGCCGGATCCGCCGACCTCAGGCGACCTGCTCCTGGTGGGGCGGGTAGTCGATGAAGCCCCGGTCGCCGCCGGTGTAGTACGTCTCCACGTCGGCCTCCGCGAGCAGGAGCCCGTGCCGCAGGCGCTCGACGAGGTCCGGGTTGGCCAGGAAGGGCCGGCCGAAGCTGATCAGGTCGGCACCCAGGCCGAGCCAGTGGTCGGCAGAGGCGCGGTCGGTGGCGGTCGCCCCGAAGATCGCGTCGCCACGGGTCAGCCAGGAGCTGGGGTTGATGATGAGCGACTGCTTCCAGCGGCGGCGCATGTCGAGCAGCACCTCCCCCGGTGCGGTGGCGACGAGGTGGACGTAGACCGGGTCGAGGCGACCGAGCTCGTCGAGCAGGGCGCCGTAGAGCTCCGGCATCCCGTCCTCGACCACGTCCCCCAGGCCGGCGCCGGGCGAGAGCCTGATGCCGACCCGGTCGGCCCCGATGGCGTCGACGGTGGCCGACATCGCCTCCACGGCGAACCGGATCCGGTTGGCGATCGAGCCGCCGTAGCGGTCGGTGCGGAGGTTCGCGTTGGAGGAGAGGAACTGGCTGATCAGGTAGCCGTTGGCGCCGTGCAGCTCCACGCCGTCGAAGCCTGCGTCGATCGCGCGTCGGGCCGCTGCTGCGTACGACTCGGCCTGCTCGGCCACCTCGCTGGTCGCGAGCTCGCGAGGCTCGAGAGCGGGCACGAAACCGGCCGCGGTGAACACGTGCGCGTTCGGCGTGACCGCCGAGGGCCCCACGGGCTGCACACCGGTGGTCTCCACGTGGCCCATCCGGCCGCCGTGCATGATCTGGGCGAAGATCCGTCCACTCTCGGCGTGCACTGCGTCGGTGACCTGGCGCCACGACTCCGCCTCGGCGTCGCTGCGCAGGCCGGCGATCCCGGGGCTGGCCGATCCGACCAGGTTCGGCGGGACGCCGTCACTGATCAGCAGGCCGGCGCTCGCACGCTGGGCGAAGTACGTCGCCATCGACTCGGTCGCCAGGCCGTCGGCGGTGCCGCGGGCCCGGGTCATCGGCGCCATCACCACGCGGTTGGGCAGGGTGAGGTCGCCGAGCCGGTGGCTGGTGAAGAGATCGGACACGTTGTTTTCTCCTTTGTCGGGGTCCGGTTCGATTACGCTAGAACCTGACATTGACGTCAGAGGCAAGTCTTGTGGCCGGGATCACCTGGCCCTGAGTGTCGAGAACGGAGAAGAACGATGCGGATCGGGGAGCTCGCCGAGCGAGCGGGCGTGAGCGTGCGGTCGCTGCGCTACTACGAGGAGCAGGGGCTGCTCCAGAGCGAACGCAGCGCGAGCGGGCAGCGGCACTATCCCGAGGAAGCGGTCGACCGGGTCGTCTTCGTGCAGCGGCTCTACGCCGGTGGGCTCTCCAGCCGGACCATCCTCGAGGTGCTCCCCTGTGTCGACAACCCGAGCGCCGACAGCGCCGACGCGGCCTTCGATCGGATGCTCGTCGAGCGCGCCCGCCTCGACGATCACATCAAGGACCTGCTCCGCACCCGCGACGCCCTCGACGAGCTCATCGAGCTCAACCGCGGCTTTCGCGCGACCGTCTGACCCGTCTGGCCCGTCTGATCCCTGATACACCTGCGACGGATGTGACGGATGTGGAATCGTGACCGGTTGTGAATCCGGGAGCGTTCGAAGCCGTCGACGAACGTCTCGTCTCCACCCTCGACGATCTGCTCGCCCAGCAGTCGCTCGAGCCCGGCATCGTCGTCGACGCGCTGTTCAACCGGCTGGTCACCGCGGTGCTGAGCGTCCCGGCGCCGGCTGCCGAGGCGGTGCTGGCCGCGCTGCCGTCCTCACACCCGCCGGCGGCCTTCCGCTCCGTGGCGTCCACCGGGGAGCACGCGCTCGAGCGCGTCTGGGCCGAGCGGATCGCGCGCTCCCCGGACCCGGCTGTGACCTTCGCCGGCTTCCCCTACCGCGAGAACTACCGGCTCCTGGTCGAGATGGAGCTGCAGGCGGTACGCCGCCAGGGCACCGAGCCGCGACAGGTGCTGCTCCTCGGGTCGGGGCCGCTGCCGCTGACCGCGCTCTGCCTCGCTGACCTCGGCGTCGCGGTGCACTGCGTCGACCATGATGCCGACGCGATCCGGCTCTCCTCTTCGGCTTTCGGGCGGCTCGGCGTCGGTGGCATCACCTTCGAGCACGCCGAGGCCGCCGACGCCCGGCCGCCGGGCCCTGTCGACGTCGTGCTCCTGGCCGGCCTGGTCGGCGCCGACGATGCCGCCAAGGCCGCGGTGCTGGCCAGGGCGGTCACCCACCTCGCCCCGGGCGGACTCGTCCTGGCACGGAGCGCCCGGGGGCTGCGTACGTTGCTCTATCCGCAGGTGGGCCCGGCAGCGCTGGCCGGTCTGACGGTCCTCGCCGAGGCAGACCCCGAGGTCGACGCGCCCGGGACGGACGTGATCAACAGCGCGATCCTCGCCCGCCCGGCCGAATACACCTAGAGCGCGGGGTCGATGACCTCGGCCTTGAGCTGCGCCGCGCGCTCGATGCGCTGGTCGCCGGTGGCACCGAGGAAGCGGGTCGGCAGGATGAACTCGTCGAACCCCTTCTCGACGTAGCGGCCGATCAGGTCCTGCAGCTCGCTGACCGAGCCGGTCTGCGTCATGCCGGACGGGCCCGGGTTGTCGCCGTCGAGGTCCAGGTTGAGGTTGACGGTCGTCCGCATGGTCGCGGGGTCACGACCCACCTGCTCACAGGCCTCCAGCAGCTTGGCCCGCACCGCGCCGGCGCTCTCGGGCGTGCCCCAGGTGTTCCACTCGTCGGCGTGGCGCGCCACGACGCGGAGCATCCGCGGACCCTTGGCGCCGACCAGGATCGGCAGCGGCGAGGCGACCGGCTTCGGCTCGCACGGAGCGTCGGTGAGCTGGAAGTGGGTGCCCTCGA
This sequence comes from Nocardioides luteus, assembly GCF_014648595.1. Lineage (GTDB taxonomy): Bacteria > Actinomycetota > Actinomycetes > Propionibacteriales > Nocardioidaceae > Nocardioides > Nocardioides luteus. The sequence goes on from NZ_BMRK01000003.1 coordinate 405,919, forward strand.
AGGTGGTGCGCGGCTTGTCGAGCAGCGACCGGGTGACCTCGATCGCCTCCTCGAACCGGTCGACGAGCACCTTCGCGCTCGGCAGCTCGACCCCGTAGGCCCGGTGCTCGTTGATCTGCCACCCGGCACCCATCCCCAGCACGAAGCGCCCACCGGCGATGTGGTCGATCGTCGCGGACCGGTTCGCGAGCAGCGCCGGGTGGTGGAAGGTCGTCGGGGAGACCAGGGGCCCGATGCGTACGTTCTGGGTGGTCGCGGCCAGCGCCGGCAGGATCCCCCAGACCTCGTGCATCGGCCCGTCGTCGATCTGCTCGGTGCCGGTGTTGGGCATGTAGTGGTCGGCGACCCACACGCCGAACCAGCCGGCCTGGTCAGCAGCCTGCGCCTCGGCGAGGATGTCAGCGGTGGGATAGACGAGGTTGGGCCACAGTGAGATCTTCACGCTCCCCAACCTACCCATCCTCCGGTGGTCGAGCCTGCCGAGACCGTGGAGCCTGTCGAGACCACCTTCGAAAAAACATTCATCTCGTTGTCGATCCCGAGCAGACCTCGTTCGACCAAGGGGTGAACGGGCCGGAGAGCGGCCCGACCGACACAGGAGAAACCGAGATGCCGAAGTACATGCTGATCTGGCGCACCGTCGACGAGGAGAAGCAGAACGCCGCGATGGCCGAGATCCCCTTCGAGCAGATGCTCGAGAAGATGGGCAAGCTCAACGACGAACTCATCAAGTCGGGCGTGCTCCTCGCCATGGAGGGCCTCGACCCGGAGGAGCACACCGTCGTCACCTACGCCGACGCCGAGGAGGCACCGGTGGTCACCGACGGTCCCTACGGCGAGACCAAGGAGCTCTTCGGAGGCTTCTACCTGATCTCCGTCGCCTCCAAGGAGGAGGCCGTCGAGTGGGGCAAGCGCCTCTCCTACTTCCCCGGCTCCGCCGTCGAGATCCGCCGGGTGCCGACGATCGACGAGTTCCCGCAGGACAACCCGTGGATCCAGAAGGAGCTCGACTGGCGCACCAAGACCGGCCAGCTCTGACCCGAACCGCCGCCCGGTGGTCGAGCCTGTCGAGACCACCTCACGAGGAGCATCAGATGAGTGACGCGACGCGCGCCGTCGAGGCGATCTGGCGGATCGAGTCCGCCCGCATCGTCGGCGCGCTCGCGCGCTATACCGGCGACTTCACCCTCGCCGAGGACTCCGCCCAGGAGGCCCTCGCCGAGGCCCTGGTCGCCTGGCCGCGCGACGGTCAGCCGGCCAACCCGGTCGGCTGGCTGATGACCACGGCCAAGCGGCGCGCGATCGACACCATCCGCCGCGCCGGTGTCCAGCGGGAGAAGTACGCGGCGATCGCCCACGAGCAGGACGAGGCGTACGCCGACGACCTGGATGTCGAGCGCATCGACGACGACGTGCTCGCGCTGATGTTCGTCTCCTGCCACCCGGTGCTGTCGAAGGAGGCGCGGGTGGCGCTCACGCTCCGCGTCGTCGGCGGCCTGAGCAGCGAGGAGATCGCCCGCGCGTTCCTCGTCCCGGTGCCGACCATCCAGGCGCGGATCACCCGAGCCAAGAAGACGATCGCTGCTGCGAAGGTCCCCTTCGAGGTGCCGCCGCCCGACGAGCGCCGCCAGCGGCTGCCCGGCGTGCTCAACGTCCTCTACCTGATCTTCACCGAGGGGTCGACCGCCACCTCGGGCGATGACCTGATCCGCACCGATCTCGCGCGTGAGGCACGGAGACTGACCCGAGTGCTGATCGGCGTGCTGCCCGACGAGCCGGAGGCGTACGGCCTGCTTGCGCTCATGGAGCTGACCGCCTCGCGTTTCCCGGCCCGCACCGACGCTGCCGGCGACCCCGTCCTGCTCGAAGAGCAGGACCGCACCCGCTGGGACCAGGGTGCCGTACGCCGCGGCCTGGCCGCCCTCGAGCAGGCGACGCCGCGCGGCCTGGGCCCCTATGGCCTGCAGGCGGCGATCGCCGCCACCCACGCCGTCGCCGACTCGGTCGAGACCACCGACTGGGAGCGGATCATCGTCCTCTACGAGGCACTGGGCCGGATCGCCCCGAACCCGATCGTCGACCTCAACCGCGCCGTCGCGGTCGCGATGGCTCACGGACCTCTGCGAGCGCTGGAGCTGGTCGACCGGATCGCCGCGGACAAGCGGCTCGACCACACCCATCTCCTCCCGACCGTACGCGGCGAGCTGCTGCGCCGGCTCGGCCGAACCGTCGAGGCGCGTGCCGAGCTGGAGCGGGCTGCGCAGATGTGCACCAACGAGCGCGAGCGGACAGTCCTACGACAAAAACTCGCTGATCTTCCTTAAAACGGGGTATACCTGCGCTCATGTCACATGCAACGACGCCAGATACCTCCGAAACCCCACGTTGGCGGATCCTGGGTCCTGGCCTCGTCGTGGCCGCGACCGGCGTCGGCGCAGCCGACCTGGTCGCGACCCTGATCGCAGGCAGCAAGTTCGGCTACGCCCTGCTCTGGGCGGTCGTCATCGGCTGTGTCCTGAAGGTGGTCCTGGTCGAGGGCGCCGGGCGCTACAGCCTGGCCACCGGCGAGACGATCTTCCAGGGCTGGCGTCGTCTGGGCATCTGGACGACCCTCTACTTCGGCCCCTACATCGTCATCTGGGGCTTCATCTACGGCGCCGCGGCGATGGCCGGCACCGGCCTGGCCCTGGCGGCGCTCTTCTCGTTCGCCTCGGTGAAGGTCTGGGGCATCCTGTCCGGCCTGATCGGCCTCGCCATCGTGTGGGCCGGCCGCTACAGCCTCTTCGAGAAGTTCCTCGCCATCCTGGTGGGGATCATGTTCGTCACCATGGTCGCGGCCGCGATCGTCACGCTCCCCAACATCCCGGAGCTCCTCAAGGGTCTCGCCCCGATCATCCCGGACGGTGCTCTCGTCAACGTGCTCTCCGTCGCCGGCGGCGTCGGCGGCACGATCACCCTGGCGGCCTACGGCTACTGGCTGCGTGAGAAGGGCTGGCACACCCCGCAGTTCATGCGGGTCATGCGGATCGACAACACCACCGCGTACGTCGTCACCGGCATCTTCGTGATCGCCACCCTCATCGTCGGCGCGGAGCTGCTCTACTCGGCCAAGATCGCTGTCGGCACCGGCGACCAGGGCATGCTCGACCTCTCCAAGGTCCTCGCCGACCGCTACGGCAACTGGTTCGGCAAGCTCTTCCTGATCGGCTTCTGGGCCGCTGCGATGTCGTCGCTGGTCGGTGTCTGGAACGGTGTCAGCCTGATGTTCGCCGACTTCATGGGCACCATCCGCGGCAAGGCCGACAAGCCCGAGGCGAAGAGCGGCGGCATCTGGTACCGCGCCTACATCCTCTGGCTCACCTTCCCGCCGATGATCTGGCTGCTGGTCGCCGACGAGCCCGCCTGGCTGATCCTCATCTACGGCGTCCTCGGCGCCTTCTTCATGCCGTTCCTCGCGGTCACCCTGCTCTGGCTCCTCAACACCCGGCACACCCCCGCCGAGTGGCGCAGCAAGTGGGTCTCCAACATCGGCCTCGTCATCTGTGCGCTGATCTTCGCCTGGCTCGCCTTCGACCAGGTACGCACCTCCATCAGCGGCCTCTTCGACTGATGTTCGGGCGCCGGCGGATCGGCGAGCCAGACTGACCTAGGCCTGCGCCTTGCCGATCCGCCAGTAGCCCGAGAACGTGATCCGCGACTTGGGCACCCCGAGGGAGACGAGGTGGCGGCGCCCCTCGGCGGGGAGCGTGCGCTCGCCGGCGAGGTAGGCCGAGAGCGTGGCGGGCGCCTCGGGCGTGAACGCCTTCACCGCGGCCAGGGCCGGGGCGCCGGGCTGCTCGCCGGAGTCACCGCGAGCCACCCATCGCACCTCGACGCCCTCGGGTGCGGTGACGTCCTGGACGTCGGCCATGTCCGGGATCTCGATGATCGCCAGGCCGCGGGCGTCGCGCGGCATGTCGCGGAGGATCCCGAGGATCGCGGGCAGCGCGGACTCGTCGCCGGCGAGCAGGTGGAACGAGGCGTCGGCGGCGTAGTCGAAGCCGGTGCCCTGGTCCATCAGCACGACCCGCTCCCCGGGCTGAGCGCCACGAGCCCACGGTCCGGCGATCCCGTCGTCGCCGTGGGCGACGAAGTCGACGTCGATCTCGCCGAGCTCGGGTCGATGCTCCCGCACGGTGTAGTTGCGCAGCGGCGGTCGGTCGGCGTGCCGCACGTACTTGAGATAGTCGATCGTGCCGAGCTTCTCGGGCACCACGTCGAAGTTGGTGGCCACACCGCCCGGCCGTGGCAGGAAGAGCCGGAACCACTGGTCGAAGCCGCGTTGCGGGAGGCGGCGGAGGTCGTCGCCGGTCAACGTCAGGCGCACCATGTGTGGCGTCACCTGCTTGTTGTGCAGCACCTCGGCGGCGTACAGACCTTTTAGCCTGCGGCCCTCGTTGAATCCCATGCCCGGCTCCGTCCATCAAGTAAGGGTCACCTTACTTCGCCGAGCGTAGCGCTACGGACCGGGCTGTGCCGAGAGGCGCCCAGAAACTCGTGCGAGCTCGTTCACCACCTGATAATCTCCGGCAGCCGCCGTAGCGGCATGAACCCGCCGCGGTCCCTCAGCCACGCCTTCAGGCGCCGCCGGCCATAGCCTGGAGCACGAATGATCACCTCCCGCCGTCGGCTGCGCCTGGGCGCAGCGACCGCCGTCGCCCTGCTGGCGACCCTCGCCCCGGTCACCGCCGCGTCGGCCACCACCGACACGACCGCCCCGAAGATCTCCACGACCGCCATCAAGCAGTGGCTCGGTCCCGGCGACATGAAGTGGCGCGGCGCCTTCTGGAGCGCGAACCCGGCCTACTCCTGGTCGAGCTCCGACAACGTCGGCGTCGCCTCCCACGAGGTCCAGACGTGGATCGGCAGCGGCAAGGGGTCGCGCCTCGGAGCGAGCACCTGGTCGAGCACCGCCAAGTACGCGAAGACCTACGCAGGCTCCCGGCGGTCGGTACACGTCGAGGTCGGCGAGGGCGAGCAGGCCTGCCAGCGGGTACGCGCCACGGACGCCGCCGGCAACCGCAGCGCCTGGTCCGGCTGGCGCTGCACCTATGCCCCCTTCGGCGAGGACACCGTCGACGGCGCCTGGGACCCGTCCGCGTTCAGCTTCAAGCTGCGCAAGACCGGCACCGCCAACGACCGCATCTCGACCGTGCCGGTCAAGGCCACCGGCGTCCGCATCCGGGTCGCCACCGGCCCCTCGCGAGGCAAGGCGAAGATCCACATCGGCTCGACCTACCTCGGCACCGTCTCCGCGACCGCGAAGCGGTCCGGCAGCAAGTACGTCACCCTCCGCAGGTCGTCGACGTTGACCGGTCGCATCAAGGTCCGCGGCATCTCCAACACCCCCAAGTCCTTCCTGGTCACCGGGCTGTGGGCGCTGCGCTCCACCTCGAAGCTGTCCAGCGCGACCATCGGCCATCCGGCCACGCCCGCCGAGTACTCCGAGCCCGGTCTGCCGGCACCGGTCGCGTCGTCGGACACGACGAAGCCGCGGATCACGAAGTTCGCCTTCGCTCCCGCGTGGCCGAGCAAGCGGGCCGGCAACGGCATGTACCGAGCGACTGCGTCGTGGTCCGCGGCCGACAACGTCAAGGTGACCGGCTACCTCTACCAGGAGAAGCGCGCCGCCGGCGGGACCTCCCACTTCGGCGCCTCCACCACCTACACCACCCAGACCACCCAGACCCGCTGGCCCGACTACGACGGCGACACGATCTGCCTCCGCGCACGTGCCCGCGACGCCGCCGGCAACCTCTCCTCGTGGACCGGCTGGAAGTGCTCGGTCGCCCCGATCACCGTCCTGGGCGGCAACTGGGCGAGCGGGGGCTTCCCCTCGATCGCCGGCTCCGCATGGGTGTACGCCGCGGTCTCCCCGCGCACTTCCGACCAGACGATCGACCGGTTCGCCGCCAAGGCGCTTCGCCTCAAGGTGCGCACGGGCCCGACCCGGGGCAAGGCCAAGATCTACGTCGGTGGCACCCACTTCGGCACCGTCAACACCTACGCGAAGAAGAACGGCTCGAAGTGGGTCGTGGTCCGCCACAAGCGCGAGGTGCGCGGCCGCATCCGCGTCGTCGCAAAGACCAAGAAGGTCTACGTCGGCCCCGTCTACGTCATCAAGGACGTCTCGAAGGCGGTCCGCACCGAGATCGGCTGAGATCCCGACCCACACCCCGGAGCGACTGCTGTTGCGGGGTGGGAGGATCCTGAGGTCATGACGTTGGCGGACCTCTTCAGAGATCACTTCGGTCACCAGGAGCATCTCTACGGATGGCTCCTCGACCGCTTCGCGGACGACCTCGAGGCGGGTGGTCCCACCGCGGAGATCTGCCGGGACCACCTCGACGCCTCCCGAGGGGATGCGGTGCAGCTGCGGCTCCTGGCCGCGCTGCACCGCATCGTGCTCCGCGGTGACGCCCCCGAGCTCGAGCGCTTCTACCCGAACCTCGGCGGCAACGACGCGTACGCCGATGCCTGGCCTCTCTTCGCAGAAGTGATCGCAACCCATGTCCTCGAGCTCCGGGAGGGCTTGGCGGTGGCGCCGCAGACCAACGAGGTCGGCCGCTCGGCATGTCTCCTGGTCGGCATCTTCGAGGCCGTACGCCGCACCGGCCTGTCCCGCGTCCGGCTGCTCGAGCCCGGCGCCTCGGCGGGCCTCAACCTGCTCGTCGACCGCTATCGCTTCGTCGGTGAGGACTGGGCGTACGGCCCCGAGAGCAGCCCGCTGGCGATCGACACCGAGAGCTCCGGCGTCCGCCCGGTTCCGTTCGAGATCGTCGCCCGGCGCGGCTGCGACCTGGCCCCGGTCGACGTCTCCACCGAGAAGGGCCGGCACTACCTCACCTCCTTCGTGTGGCCGCACCAGGTCGATCGGCACGCCCGTCTCGCAGGTGCGCTGGCGGCCGCGGCGGACGACCCGCCGCTCATCGACGTCGGCTCCGCCGACACCTGGTTGCAGGATCAGCTCGCGGCCCCGGCTCAGGACGATGTCCTGACCGTCGTCTGGCAGTCGATCACCGAGCAGTACTGGCCGACCGAGGTTCGAACCGGCGTACGCGCCGCGATCGCCGAGGCCCGCAGCCGTCTACGGATCGCCCACATCAGCATGGAGGGCGTGCCACCGGCACAGAAGGCCTCGGGCTGGGACGTCCGCAGCGATGGGCCTGCACTTCGCCTCGATGGAGATCTGCTCGCCCGTTCGAGCCACCACGGTCCGCCGTTGATCCTCGAATAGCCCGGGCCGAAGTCGGTTGACGGACCTGGGGTCCGGGTCGAGGCTGGCCCCATGTCCGTCGACGACGACTTCCCCGGCTGGAAGCGCAACGTAGCGATCTTCCTCGCCGGTCAGACGATGTCGCTGCTCGGTTCGATGCTGGTGATGTTCGCCGTGATGTGGCACCTCACCATCGAGACCCGATCCGGATCGGTGCTGATGCTGAGCCTCGTCTTCGGGATGCTCCCGCAGGCCTTCATGTCGATCTTCGGTGGCGTCTGGGCGGACCGACATCACCGCAAGTTCCTGATCATGGGCTCTGACGCCACCATCGCGGTCGCGACCCTGATCCTGGCCTGTCTGATGGCCAGCGGCATCGACGACCTCTGGATCATCTACCTCGCGCTGGCGATCCGATCGGTCTTCGCTGGCATCCAGATGCCGGCGGTCACCGCGATGATCCCCCAGATCGCGCCGGAGTCGCAGCTGCTGCGGGTCAACGGAGCCTTCCAGACGATCCAGTCCGGGATGGCGCTCCTGGCTCCTGCGCTCGCTGCGGTGATCTACGCCAGCATGGACATCGTCGCCGTCTTCTTCATCGACGCCGCCACCGCGCTGATCGGCGTGGGTCTGCTCGCCCTGGTCCCGGTCGCCCGCATCGTACGCACAGACCAGGGAAAGGTCTCCTACTTCGGCGACCTGCGAGCCGGCCTGAAGTACGTCTCCACCCACTCCCACGTGCGCTGGATCATCGTCCTGTTCACGCTGGTCATGCTCATGGTCGGCGCCCCGTCCTATCTGACCCCGCTGATGGTCACGCGTACCTTCGGCGACGAGGTCTGGAAGCTCACCGCCAACGAGCTGTTCTGGGGCTTCGGCATGCTCGCCGGAGGCGCGGCCATGGCGACGTTCGGCCCCAAGATCACTCACCGAATGCGCCTGATGGTCGTCTCGGTGGTCCTCATCGGGCTGTTCGTCGTCGGGCTCGGGGTCTCCACCAACATGTGGGTCTTCTTCGCGTTCGGGCTGCTGATCGGAGTCTTCTTCTCAGCGCTCAGCGCCCCTGCCATGACGATCCTCCAGGAGCGGGTCGAACCCGAGATGCAGGGCCGTGTCTTCGGCATCGTCGGGATCGTCATGTCCGTCGCGATGCCACTGTCCATGGTGGTGTTCGGCCCGCTCGCCGACCAGTTCACCGTCGAGTCCCTGCTGATCCTCGCCGGCCTGCTGCTGTTCCTCGTGGTGGCCGGGATCCTGGCGATCCCGGGCGCTCGTCGGTCTCTCGCCGAGGTCGACCTTCCCCACGATGCAGAGCGCGAGCTGACGAAATGACAGCTGCCCGGCGCCTCGAGGGCACCGGGCAGCTGGAGAAGCTCGAATCAGCGGCTGGTGACCAGCTTGATGGCCACGCCGAGACCCGCGGCGACAACGGCGGCGATGAGCAGCTTCTTGACCATGGGAACTCCTAGTTCGAGATGTTGATACGGACTGCAACTATGACATTGGACCCCGTGCTGCGATCCCCGTCAACGGGGCGTGGCGCGAAGAGACCTCGACAATCATCGCAAACACCTACAAATGGCAGCAGGGCCACCTCCGAAGAGGTGGCCCTGCGCAAAGATATGTCCGGCGGCGTCCTACTCTCCCACAGCCTCTCGGTTGCAGTACCATC
>NZ_BMRK01000004.1:0-19638 GCF_014648595.1 Nocardioides luteus
ACGCGCCGACTCGACGCCCCACAGCGAGGCAGACGCGCCGGCTCGATGCCCCACAGCGAGGCAGATGCGCCGACTCGACGTCGTACGACGGGGCAGATGCGCCGAGTCGGCGGGTCAGGCGGGGGCGGCCTCGGCTTCGGCGAGCTCGCGCTTCCACTCGCGGAAGGTCTCCTCGGTGCGGCCGCGGCGCCAGTAGCCGGAGATGGAGACGTCGGCCTTGGGTACGCCGCGCTCCTTGAGGAGGTAGGGGCGGATGCCGTGCATGGTGACGGCGGCCTCGCCGTGGACGAAGGCGTGGACGCGGCCGTCGAGCCAGGGCAGCTCGCGGATGGCGGTGACGAGGGGCTGCTCGTGGCCCTCGGCGTCCTCGACGGCGTGGTGGGTGTGGCCGCCGGTGACCAGCCAGGTCACCTCGACGCCGGCGGGGTGGTCGAGGGACTGCTCGTGGCCGATGTCGGGTACGTCGATGATCGCGTAGCCGCGGGCGTCGGCCGGGAGCGCCGCGAGGCCGGCGCGGATGGCGGGCAGGGCGGTCTCGTCGCCGGCGAACAGGTGCCAGTCGGCGGTGGGGTCGGGGGCGTAGGCGCCGCCGGGACCACGGGCGGCGAGGGTGTCGCCGGGCTCGGCGGAGGCGGCCCACGGGCCGGCGTACCCCTCGGTGCCGTGGACGACGAAGTCGATGTCGAGGGTGCCGTCCTCGACCGACGGGTTGAGGGCGGTGTAGGTGCGCAGAACGGGGCCGTCCTCCTGATCGAAGACGAGCTTCACGTAACGATCGGTGAAGACGCTCGAGGAGAAGGCGCTCAGGTCCTCGGAGCGGAAGCTCACCCGGATCATCGTCGGTCCGATCCGCTCGGTGGCGGTGACGACGAGGAGGGTCTCGGGCTTCGCAGGACGACTCATGCAGGCAACCCTAACTTCGCCTCAAATCGCCCGTGGTCAACCTGCCGAGCGGTCGGAGTGGGCGGACCTGGGCTGGGTGGTGTCGACCGGCGCCGGCGCGATCGGCGCGGGAGCCAGCTGCTCCACGGGAGCCGGCGCTGGACGAGAAGCCTTGTTGACCAGCTGCAGGCTCGGTTCGAGCACCCGCAGCAACGTCTCGACGTGACCGCGGGCCTCGGTCACCAGCCGGCGGGCCTCCTTCGGGGACCTCTTCTTCAGGTCGAGCAGGTCGTCGTCGGAGGGTCGCCGGATGCGCCGGCGGGCCCGCTCGAGCGGGGCGAGCTGAACGAGCGTACGCAGCCGGGTGGCCGCGTCTGCCTCCGAACCCTGCGGCCCGCCCAGGGCCGGGCGCCCCAGCAGGTTGCCGAGCGCGGCGATCTCGATGAGCGTGAAGGTGCGCTTGACCGCGGAGGGGACGAGTCGGGCGACGTCGCTGCGGTGGGAGCGCTCGGCGGTGATGATCAGGTCGGCGCTCTCGATGTCGTCGACGTCGAGCCGGTAGGCCTGGTGCCTGGTCAGCCGGACGCCGGCCAGGGCCACCTCGGAGGCGATCATCGGGTCCATGTCGTAGCCCTCGAGCGCCTCGCTACCGGCCGAGATCACCGTGATGCCGTGTCGAGCGAGCCCGCTGACCTGACCGACGCCCTCACGGAGCATCGCCTCGATCGCCGGCGATCGTCGTACGTTCCCGGTGCACACGACCAGGATCGTCGCGGTGTCCATCCCTGCCTACCTTCGAACAGTTGCCTTACGAGTCTCGAGCGCGGACCTCGCGTCCACGCGGCCAACCCCCGAACGTGACGAAGAGACATTACGCAGTCGACCTACGAGTGCGAAAACCAACGGCGACCCGTTCACCCATTTGGGGGAACAGGGTGGGCACCCGGCGCTGTCATCCCCAATTCAGGGTGAGGATGTGCGCTGGCCCCGTGGGCCTGCCCCTCGTGACGGCCGCCGAGCCACGCACGAGCAGCCTGGCAAGACATCGGATGGAGTGACTGTTGGACCTGCGCGACTACGTCGCCGCCCTGCGAAAGCGCTGGTACATCGTCGCGGTGCTCGCGATCATCGGCGCCAGCGTGGCCTTCGCCCAGGCGCACGCCAGCCCGCCGCAGTACCGCGCGCAGAGCACCGTCTTCGTCTCGATCGCCCGCGGCTCGACGACCCAGGAGCTGGTGCAGGGCTCGACCTTCACCCAGGAGATCGTCGGGTCCTACGCGAAGCTCGCCACGATGCCGGTGGTGCTCGACCAGGTCATCTACGACCTCGACCTCGACACCACCCCCAAGGCGCTGGCCGAGCAGATCACCGCCGAGAACCCGCTCGACACGGTGATCATCGAGATCGATGCGGTTGCCACCACCAGCACCGATGCCGCCGAGCTCGCCAACGGGGTCGCCGACGAGCTCACCACCACGATCACGAACCTCTCCCCCAGCTCCAACAAGAAGGCCGCCGTCGAGGTGACCGTGGTCGCCCGGGCCGAACCGCCCGAGGAGGCGTTCGCCCCGCGTACGCGGCTGGCGGCTCTGGTCGGCTTCGCCGCCGGCTTCGGGCTCGGTGTCGCGATCGCGGTCGTCCGGGCGCTCCTCGACACCCGGGTGCGCTCCGCCGCCGAGCTCGAGCAGCTTACCGACGTCGGCCTCCTCGGCGCCATCCCCCGGCGCCGAGGCAAGCGGTCCCGCGGGGCGGTGACGGCCATCGACCCCCACAACGTCGCTGCCGAGGCGTACCGGCGGCTGCAGACCAACCTGCAGTTCCTCGACGCCTCGCTCCCGGTCCGCTCGATGGTCGTGACCTCCTCGATCGGCGGCGAGGGCAAGTCGACCACCTCGATCAACCTGGCGCTGGCGATCGCCGAGCAGGGCCAGCGGGTGCTGCTCGTCGACGCCGACATGCGCCGGCCTGCGGTCGCCGACTACTGCGGCCTGGAGGGCGCGGCTGGCCTGACGACAGTGCTGATCGGCAAGGCCGAGCTCGCCGACGTCGTCCAGGTCTGGGGCGACGCCAACCTCAACGTGCTCACCATGGGCGAGATCCCGCCCAACCCGGCCCAGCTGCTCGGTTCGCCGCGGATGGTCGACCTGCTCGAGGAGGCGCGTGCCGCGTACGACGTCGTCATCCTCGACTCCCCGCCGCTGCTTCCGGTGGCTGACGGCGCGATCCTCTCCCGGCTGACCGACGGAGCACTGGTCGTCGCCAACTGCCGCACCATCCACCGGCCGCAGGTGCTCGAGGCCATCGACAGCCTCGAGAACGTCGACGCGCGCTGCCTCGGCATCGTCGCCAACCAGGTCCGTGACACCGCGGCCCACACCTACTACGGCCAGCCCGAGCAGACCTGGTTCTCCCGGCTGCTCGCCCGCTTCGGGCGCACCCAGGCGCAGCAGCACCACCACCCCGCTGCCGGAGTCTGACCATGGCCGTCGCGACGGCGGTCCGGACCAGCACCGGACGTCCCCGGCGCGCCGGACGCAACGCGCGCAACGGCCGGGTCGAGCGCACCGGCTGGGAGGTGCTGACCGCGCTCCTGGCCGGTGCCGCGGCCTTCCTCGCGGGCACCGACTTCGACCTGGCGAAGGGTCTGACGGTCGGCGGGTTCTTCGCGGCCGCGCTGGCGCCGGTGTGGGTACGCGAGGCGAGCCGCTACCGCGGGGCAGGGCTGGGCGGCGTACTCCTTCTCACCTGTCTCGTCTCCGCCCTCGCCCTGGCGACCTGGCGTTCGGCGACGCATCCGCCGACGCAGGCGGGTGTGCTCGTCGAGCTGGTCCCGGTGATCTCGGCCGCGCTGACGGTGGGCGCGCTGCTGTGGGGGCAGCGGGTGCTGTCGCCGGGGCTGGTGGTGTGTCTGTACGCGGTCGGCTCGTTCATGACCGCGACGATGGGGTCCAGGTTCGCCGAGGATCCGTGGCGGTTCGGGTTCTCGATGCCGTCGACGATGCTGCTGCTCGGGGCCTGCCTGCTGATCAAGCGTCGCCCCCGCAAGCGGCTGCTCGCCGAGCTGACCGCGTTGGGCCTCCTGACCGGGGTCACGGCGCTCTCCGGGGCGCGGTCGATGAGCGCGTTCCTGGTCATGACCGCCGTGCTGCTGATCTGGCAGCACCGGCCACGTACGGCGAAGCGCACCACCTCGGCGCTGCTCTCGCTGGTGCTCGTGGGCGCGCTCGGCCTCGGCCTCTACCGGGCCGTCGAGGGGGCCGCGCTGGACGGCTATCTCGGCCAGTCGGCGCAGGAGCGTACGCAGGAGCAGACCCGGGCGGCCGGCTCGCTCATCCTCGGCGGCCGCCCGGAGATCGGCGCCACGGTCGCGCTGATGATGCACGAGCCGCTCGGCTACGGCGCCGGTGTGATGGCCACGCCGACCGACATGCAGGCCGCCAAGCAGGGCATGTCCCGGCTCGGCTACGACCCGGACAACGGCTACGTCGAGCACTACATGTTCGGCACCCGGATCGAGGTGCACTCGCTGATCGGCGACCTGTGGATCTGGTTCGGTCTCGCGGGCCTGGTGCTCTCCGGCTGGCTGCTGTGGCTCGCCGCCGGCTACCTGGGTCGCAGCATGTCCCACCGCACCGGCGCCGCGCTCGGGATCTTCCTCGCGCTGCAGCTCGGCTGGAACCTCTTCTTCGGGCCGATCATCAGCTCGCTGCCGCCGCTCGCGCTGGCCCTTGGCGTGTTCCTGCTGCAGCGCAAGGACGCTGTCGTGCCGCCCGTTGCCCAGGCGCCGGTCGGGCCGACGCGGAGGGCGCGGGGGTCGCGTGCTCGGGAGGGTCGGCGAGCACGGCGCGTGCGTCGTCGTTATCTCGCCGGAGGTCCGGAGCGTGCGTGAGGGCTGGATCGACTCCGCGCGTGGACTCGCGATCATCCTGGTGGTGGTCTTCCACGCGGTCATCAACCTCGACCTGGTCGGCCTCGCCGGGCCGTGGTCGCGTCTGGCCTACACCCTCGACACCTTCCGGATGCCGCTGTTCTTCTTCCTCTCCGGGCTCCTCGCGCCGTCGCTGCTCGCACGTCCGTGGGCCGCGGTCCTGCGCAGGCGCTGCCTGAACCTGCTCTATCTCTACGTGCTGTGGAGCATGCTGCTCGGTGTGTTCCGGGCGCTCCTGCCCCACTCGCCGCCGGGCGGGCTCGCTGCGATCGCCCGAGTGCTGGTCGAGCCCGACGTCTACCTCTGGTTCCTCTACACGCTCTGCCTCTTCACGTTCGTCGGCCGGCTGACGCGGCGTCTGCCCGCGTGGCTCGTGGTCGGGGTCGCGCTGGTCTGCTCGGCGGTCTTCGCCTCTGGCATCGCCTCCACCGGCGACGTCCCGTGGGACAAGACGTTCCGCTACTGGTTCTTCTTCGTCCTGGCCTCCCGCGCGGCACCCGCGGTGCGCTCGGTCGTGCCGCGGATGCGGGCCGTCCATGTGGTCGGGCCGGTCGTGGCGTACGTGGTGGTGCTGGGGTTCTTCCTCTACGTCTCCGACGACCGGATCATCTTCGTGCGGCCTCTGCTCGGCCTGATCGCCGTCGCCGCCGGCTGCGGCCTCGGGGTGCTCCTCTCGCGCCTCCCCGCGCTCGGTTTCGTACGCCACCTCGGCACCCGCACACTGCCGATCTACGTCGTCCACGCCTTCCCCATCACCGCCGCCGCAGCCCTCCTCACCGGCCGCGACATCGCCTGGCCGCCGGGCACGACCCTCGTGGCGGTCCCCCTGCTCACCGTGGCATCGATCCTCCTCGCCCTCGCGCTCCACCACGTGGTCACCGGCCGAGTCCACGGCATCTTCGACCTCCCAAGATCTCGCCGAGTCGGCGCAACTGCCTCACCAGAAGTCGCCGAGTCGGCGCAACTGTCTCAGTAGAAGTCGCCGAGTCGGCGCATCTGCCCCAGATTTCGACGCTGAGTCGGCGCAAGTGCCCCGAGAAGTCGCTGTGCGTCTTCGTACGTTGGGGCAAACGCGCCGACTCGACGTCCCACAGCGGGGCAGACGCGCCGACTCGGCGTTGCTCAGCGGGGCAGATGCGCCGACTCGGCGAGAGGTCAGCGGGCGTACTCGGTGTCGTAGGAGCCCCGGGCGCCGCGGAGCATGCCGAGGCCGCGGAGGAGGGTGCGGGTGCCGCGGGCCTGGTGGGTGAGGGAGCGGGTGGTCAGGCCGAGGACCAGACGGGCTCCGCCGCCACCGAGGCGGACGAGGCCGCGGGCGGTGGCGCGGAGGCGGGCGATCGGGCGGCGCCCCGGGGAGGCGAGGTAGACCTGCACGCGGGAGTCGGAGTTGCCGAGGCGGGAGGCGCGGGCGCGTACCCACTCGCGGGTGGCACGGTCGGCGGGTACGAGGTCCTCGACCGGCGCCTCGTCGCACCAGACGATGCGTCCGCCGGACGCAGAGAGAGTGCGGGTGAAGACGGTGTCGGAGCCGCCGGTGAGGCCGAAGCCGAGGTCGAAGCGGAGCGAGCCGACCTGCTCCATGTCGAGAAGCAGGTTGTTGGTGGCCGCGGTGGTGACGACGGTGCCGGTCTCGTGGCGGAGGCGGACGAAGAAGCCGCCGGCGGTGATCCAGGGGTCCGGCTCTGCGTCGAACCGGGAGACGACCGGGCCGACGACGGCCGCCGCGCCCGTCTCCTCCCAGCAGGAGACCAGCGTCGCCAGCCACTTCTCGGAGGGCTGCTCGTCGTCGTCGATGAAGACCACGACCGCCTCGGGTCCGGCCTCGGCGAGGGCCCGGTTGCGGGCGGCGGCGATGCCTGGAGTGGGCTCGTGCACGTAGACCACGCGTACGTCACCCCCGGCCGCCTCCGCGACCGCGGCCGCAGCGCTCGGCTGCTCGTCGTTGTCCACCACGAGCAGCCGAGCGCCGGGCACGAGATCGAGCTGGGCCCGGAGCATGCCCACCGCCTCGGCCAACCCCTCGGGGCGCCGATAGGTGAGCATGCAGACCCAGACCGACCTCACTTGATCTTGACCGTGACCCAGTCGGAGCGGGAGACGTTGCCGAGCGGGTCGACGGCCTCGATGCGGTACTTCTGCGAGGAGCCGCTGGTGCGGCCGGTGTCGGTGAAGGTCGTCGCGGAGTGCTTCCAGAACGGCGCGGTGACCTTCACGGTCTTGATCGGGGTGGAGTCCATCGTCCCGCGGTAGAGCTTGTAGGTGACGGTGGCGTTGTCCTTGTCGGGGTTGCCCGGCCACTTCACCGTCGCCTTGCCGGCGGTGGTCGAGGTGGCGGTCAGCGCCCACTTCGCGCCCTTCAGCGTCGGACCGATCTTGTTGGGCGCGACGTCCTTGACCGCGAAGCGCACCAGACCCTGCTGAGCGACGCCGTTGACCTTCGGGAACTCACCGCCGAAGAGCACGTACTTGTCGTTGGCGGTCACGGTCCAGGTCGCCTGGCCCGAGCTGGTGAAGGTGCCGTTGGTCCACTTCGGGTACCACTCCAGGAACTCCGGGCGCGGGGTGCCGGGGTGGTCGGGATAGTTGTACTTGTCGTCGGCGACGTTGGTGCCGCGTACGTCCTGGGTGACCGCGGTGGAGTGGTACCAGGTGCGCGGCTTGGTCTCCGGCAGCCCGCCGGAGGTGTCGCAGCCGTGCTTGTGGCTGGACTGGTAGACGGCGTCGGCGGTCGGCCAGACGGCGTAGGTGTCGCCGTGACAGTCCTCGAGCCAGGTCAGGCTGCCGGTCTTCCAGTCGGCCTTGAAGGTGCCCTCGAGGTTGCCGCCGGTGCCGTAGTTGTAGCCGCTGCCGTAGAAGCTGGTGCCGTCGGACTCGAGCGAGAGGATCGCTGCCTCGGCGCCGGCGTTGCGCACCTCGGTGTTGACCGGCAGCGCCAGCGAGCTGCTCGAGGAGACCTCGAGCCGGGCCAGGCCGTAGCCGGGCTTCGTGGAGCCGTTGACGCTCGTGAAAGCCCCGCCGATGACGACCTGGGTGCCGTCGGAGGAGACCACGATGTCGTTCACGTTGCCACCCGCGAGCTTCGGGTTGAACGGCAGCAGGCTGGTGCCGGTGTCACCGGGCTTGACGGCGGCGACCTTGGTGCGAGCGGTCTTGTCGGCCGAGGTGAAGACGCCGCCGTAGAAGATTGCGTTCGAGCTGACCGCGACCGCGTTGGTGGTCGAGTTGAAGATCGGCCGGAAGCTGGTCGCCTTGCCGGTGGCGAGGTCGATCGCGGCCGCCCGGTAGCGGTTGGCGCCGTCGACCTGGGTGAAGCCGCCCGCGACGTAGAGCAGCTTCTTGTCGGGCGAGAGGGCCATGTCCTTGACCTGGCCGTTGAACTCCGGCGCGAAGCCGCTGACCAGCTTCCCGGTCGAGAGCTTGTAGGCCAGCATGTGGGAGCGCGGCGTCTCGTCGGTGCCGGCCGCGGCGCCGGCCGGGCGCGCGGAGGTGAAGTTGCCGCCGACGTAGACGGTGTCGCCGACGATCACCTGCTTCCAGGCGACGCCGTCGATCTGCACGGTGGGAAGTACGTCGGCGGAGACGGTCTTCGGGAGGTCGGTGTCGGTCGGCGCGGTGTCCGCGGAGGCGGAGGTCGCGGTGGCCACCAGGGACAGGCTCGTGGCCACGAGCGCCAGAACAGCCAGGATCGGCTTCATCACATCTCTCATCGTGGGGGACGGTGGATGGTGCTTATCTCTGCGTGCTTATCTCTGCGGTCGGCCCTTGAAGACCACCACGTCCGTGCCGTCGCCGAGGTCCAGCTCGACGCGGACGGGACGGGCATCCTCCGGGATCTGGAAGACGTAGACGCCCTTGGCGGACTCGCCGTCGGCGATCGACTCCGGGAACGGAACCTCGCCGTCGGAGGCGACGCTGACGGCCGGGGTGCGGTCACGGCCGTAGTAGGCGTTGACCACACCGAGCGCCAGCGAGAGCTTCTTGCCGGTGTCGTTCTTCACCTTCACGGTGATCGCCAGCGCCGGGCCGCCGACCTCGCCGGGCAGGCTCGCCTTGGCCTGGACCGACTTGATCTCGGCCAGCCGGGCGGTCACGCCCGGCGCGGTGGTCGCCTCCGCCTTGAGCCCGATCGCGCGGGAGCCCGAGGTGGGCTTGCCCGCGTTGCGGTCGTCCGGCTCGTCGGAGGGTCTCTCCGAAGGTGTCGGCGTGGACGAGGCCGCGGCGGCGACCGGCGCGTCCGCCTCGGGATCCGAGCCGGAGGGCTTGCTGACGAGAAGGGTGACCGCGACGCTCACCAGGACAGCGACGGCCGCAACGGCTGCCGCGACGTACATCCTCGAGCGCGGGACGTGATTGAGCATGGGGGATCTTCCGCGGGCGGGGTCGGACAAAGACGTTGAATTCAAGCCCAACTCAGCCGCCCGCGGGTGGATCCACGCGCAGACTCCCCAAGATGGGGTACGTGTCCCCTTAGGGCTCCATCACCGACAGGTCGTCCCAGCTGAGCCGCACCGGGGTGGAGCCGATCGTCGAGGCGCCGTAGCCACGGAGCATCACGCCGCCCGCGACCTGGTTGGCCGCGGTCGAGTCGGACAGCTCGTACGTCCAGCCCGACGGCTCCGCGGAGCCGGCCGGCCACACCTTGGTGCGCACGGTCGTCGGCGAGGTGCCGGTGACCTGGAGGCGCACCTTCAGCCGCTCGCCCGGCGCCACGCTCAGGCCCGCGACGGCGTTGGCGCCGACGACGGGGGTGCCGCTGCGGACGAGGTGTACGCCGACGGTGCCGTCGGGGTTGAACCGGAGCCGCGAGGCGTAGTGGTTGGAGCCGGAGACGCGAGCGCCGAGGATGCCCCAGACGTAGCCCGCGTCGGGGAGCCGGGAGGCGGCGACGCTGACGGTCGCGTCGACGTCACGCTCGGACGGGTCCTCGAGCCGCGACTCGGTGGTGCCGCCAGGGGTGACCGCGTGCCAGCCGCGGCCGTCGGAGACCGAGAAGCTGCCGGCCACGCCGGTGCGCGCCCAGGTGCCGCCGACGTCGGCGGTGCCCCAGCCGCTGGACTCGGCCCGCTCGAAGGTGTCCTCGGCGACGACGCCCTCCTCGGGCGCGTCCGGGACGCCGCGAACCTCGACGGTGATCCAGTCGGTGAGCGCGCGGTTGCCGAACGCGTCCTCGGCGGCGACGCGGTAGCGCTGGCTGGTGCCCTTCGGAGCGGAGGTGTCGGTGAAGGTCTGGTTGGCCTGCTTCCAGAAGGCGGCCGTGACCGCCTTGGTGTGGATCGGCTCCGCGTCGATCGAGCCGCGGTAGACCTTGTAGGTGACGGTCGCGTTGTCCATGTCGGCGTTGCCGGGCCAGGTCAGCTTGACCTGACCGTCGGCGGGCGAGGTCGCGGTCAGCTTGAACTGCGAGCCCGACTTGGCCGGGCCGACCTTGTTGGGCGCGACGTCCTTGACCGCGAACCGCACCAGACCCTGCTGAGCGACGCCGTTGACCTTGAGGAACTCGCCGCCGTAGACGACGTAGTCGTCAGTCGCCGTGACGGTCCAGGGCGCCTGGTTGGAGCCGGTGAAGGTGCCGGGGGTCCACTTCGGGTACCACTCCAGGAACTCCGGGCGCGGGGTGCCGGGGTGGTCCGGATAGCCGTAGATGTCGCGCGTGTTGGTGCCGCGTACGTCCTGGGTGACCGCAGTGGAGTGCTGGAAGCTGCGCGGGTTGGTCTCCGGGAAGCCGCCGGAGTTGCCGCAGTAGTGCTTGTGGCTGGCCTGATAGACGACCGAGTCGGTCGGCCAGACCGCGTAGGTGTCGCCGTGACAGTCCTCGAGCCAGGTCAGCCGGCCGTTCGCCCAGTCGGCCTTGAAGGAGCCCTCGACGTTGCCGCCGCTGCCGAAGTGGTAGCCGCTGCCGTAGAAGCTGGTGCCGTCGGTCTCGAGCGCGAGCACAGCGGCCTCGTTGCCCGCGTTGCGGACCTCGGAGTTGACCGGCAGCGCCATCGACGCGCCGGTGGCGACCTTGATCCGGGCCAGGCCGTAGCCGGGGTTGCCGGAGCCGTTGACCTTGGTGAAGTTGCCGCCGATCACGATGTCGGCGCCGTCGGGCGAGACGACCAGGTCCTGCACCGACCCGTTGGAGACGGTCGGGTTCATCGGCAGCAGCTGGGTGCCGGTGTCGTTGGGACGGACGGCCGCCACCTTGGTGCGTGCGGTGTTGTCGGCAGAGGTGAAGGCACCGCCGAAGAAGACCGCGTCGGCGGTCGCCGCGACGGCATAGGTGGCCGAGTTGAAGATCGGCCGGAAGGTGGTCACCGCGCCGGTGGCCAGGTCGATCGCCGCACCCCGGTAGCGGTTGACGCCGTCGACCTGGGTGAAGCTGCCGGCGACGTAGAGGAGCTTCTTGTCGGGCGAGAGCGCCATGTCCTTCACCTGGCCGTTGAACTGCGGCGCGAAGCCACTGATCAGCTCACCGGTGGAGAGCCGGTAGGCCAGCATGTTGGCCCGCGGCGTCTCGCTGGTGCCGGCCGCGGCGCCCGCCGGGCGCGCGGAGCTGAAGTTGCCTCCGACGTAGACGGTGTCGCCGACGATCACCTGCTTCCAGGCGACCCCGTTGATCTGCACCGTCGGGAGTACGTCGGCCGAGACCGTCTCCGGCAGTGCGGGGTCGATCGGCGCGGTGTCCGCCGTCGCCCCTCCCGACATGACCAGGCCGCTGCCCCCGAGAACCGCTGCGGCCGCCCCGGCCGCAAGCAGACGCCATCTGTGAATCTGCGTCATCCATCCATCCCTGCACAAGGCGCGACCACCGCGGCCGCGACGCGTCAGTGTCGCGGCACACCGGTCTGTGCGCCTGCGGAACGCGAGCGTGCTCCCCAGAATTAGGGATGCCTCACCACTTCTGGTGCACGTCCTCGGCCCAGCCGAAGACATCCGCGATGCGGATCCACTGTGCGCTCCCGCGCTCCGCGGGGATCCGGACCCGGCCGGACCACACCCCGAAGCATTGGTGGGTGAAGGAGGAGATCACCTTGAAGTCGGTCTCGGAGACCTTGTCGTGGTGCGGGGTGAAGGTGAGATCCACGTCGGTGCCGGTGACCTTCCACGGTTCCAGCCATGCGGAGGTGTCATAGGTCCACACCAGCTCCTCGCTGATCTTGTGGAGCCTGCCGTCGACGAGCAACGAGTTCTCCACCGAACCGGTCCCGTCGGTCCACTTGCCGCCCACCTGGACGCCGATGACCTTGCCGTCCGTACGTCCTGAGCCGGCGCCCCAGTTCCAGTGCATCCGGTGCGGCCAGCGGCCGCGACCGTGATCGAGGGTCGCCCACGCCTCCTCACCCGCCACCGGGTGCTCGACCCCGTCGAACCAGATCGTGCCGGTGGCCGGGCGCGCGACATCCTTGACGGTGTACTGGAAGAGCCGGTCGGTCCACGGCACCACCACGCCGAGGGCCTCATGGCCCGCCGGCCGGTTGGCCACCACATCGACCTGCACCCGGTCGCCGCTCGCCCGCAGCCGGGTGCCGCCGTCGACCTCGGTGAGCTCGATCTGCAGCGTCCTGCTCCTCAGCGTCGCCGGCCCCTCACCCAAGGTGCCGGGCATCCTGACCCCGGCCCCGAACGGCGTGGTCACGTCCTGGCCGTGCTCCTCGCCGGTGACCCGGTCCCAGATCCACAGGCTGTTCACGCCCGCGTAGTCGATGTGGCTCAGCACGATCGCCACGACATGCGAGGGCGTGGTGACGGCCCAGTAGTCCCAGCGCTTGTTCCGGCCCATCCCGACCCGGCCCCGGCCGATGCCGTCGGTGCGGATCAGCGGGGCCCGGGTCCAGCCCACCGCATCGCGGTTGAGGCGACCGTCGGGCCGGGTCAGCGACACTGCCGAGGTGATCTCACGCTCGGTGACGGCCACAGGTTCTTCGTCTCGACTCGACATCGGACTGAGCCTAGAGCGCGGCGGACGGGCTCGGAGGCTCCGGTCACCGCCGAAGGATCTCCATCCCCTGAATCGGGTATGTGCTGCCTCCCGGGCCCGACCCGCGCTGGCTACGAGTGCAGACTCCCGCCTTCGTCAGTAGGCTGCGAAGCCCACAGGAAGGCGAACGTCCTTGGCTCTTCAGCCCCGCCCGTCACGGCCCGTTCCGGTTCGGCCCACGCCGCCCCGGTCCCGTCCGTCCCGGGCCATCCTCCTCGGCATCTCCACGCTCGCCACGGTGGCGGCCTTCGGCACGACCTACGCGTTGACCCAAGGTCCCGCCGAGGACACCGCACCCCGCGCCGAGCGCAGTCTCGGCGACCTGCCTCCCGACGACTTCGGTGGCCCCGCGAGCCCGTCGCCGACGGTCTCCCCCACCGCCTCCTCGACGCGGATCCCCGGCCCCTCGGCCAGCGGTTCGCCGAAGAAGCGGCCCTCGGGCCCGGCGGATCCCGACCGCTCCAGCGACCGGCCCGGCGAGCCGGCCGAGGCCGAGCCGCTGGCCGCGGCGCCGGCGAACGTCAGCGGCTTCCCGGGGTCGGGCAGCACCGGCGTACCCAACGGCAAGAAGCTGCGCGTCCACCGCGGCGACCTGACCATCCGCACGGCCGGGAAGATCGTCGACGGCCTCGAGGTGCACGGCAAGGTCAGCGTCGAGGCGCCGAACGTGACGATCCGCAACACCGTGGTGATCGTGCCGACGGGTTCGGAGACGGCCGGGATCTCCAACAACAACGACAACGGCCGCGGGATGGTGGTGCGCAACGTCGAGGTGCGCGCCGCGAGCTCGGCGCCGGGCGTCAACGGGGTGACCGGCCACGACTTCACGCTGGAGCGCTCCGAGATCCACCACGTCACCGACCAGGTGCACATCACCGGCAGCAACGTGACCGTGCGCGACAACTGGTTTCACGACAACTACCACTTCTCCAGCGACCCCTACCAGGGCGGCGGCGCCTCCCACGACGACTCGATCCAGATCATCGGCGGCGGCAACATCACCATCGCGGGCAACCGCTTCACCGGCGCGTACAACGCCGGCGTGATGATCTCCCAGAGCATCGGAGACGTCGACGGGGTCACGATCCGCGACAACCTCCTCGGCGGAGGCGGCTGCACGGTCAACATCTCCGAGAAGGGCCGGGGCCCGGTCGGTGGCCTGGTGATCCGCGACAACCGGTTCCTCAGCGACCAGCGCGTCGACGGCTGCGCGATCATCCGGCCCTCCTCCACGAACATCACCCACTCCGGCAACGTGTGGCACGAGTCCGGCCGCAAGGTCGCGCTCAGCCGCGGCTGAGCACCTTGCCGGGCAGCTTCGGCCCGATCGCACCGCGCACCGTCGCAGCGAGCGTGAAGACGTCGCGGCGGATCGGCGGGAGGAGCAGCAGGAGGGCGTACGCAGCGGCCCCGGCCGCTCCGCACGCCAGCACCGCGAGCGCGGGGTGCCGGCCGTGGAGGGCTTCGGCGGTGGCGTACGCGGCGGCTGCGACCGTCGCCGCGACCAGCAGGATGCGCGCGGCGCCGAGGTAGAGCGGGCCGACCCGGAGCCGGGTGCGGCGGGAGATCCACCACAGCGAGAGCGGCCACTCGAGCAGATGGGCGGTGGCGAAGGCGACCGCGACACCGGTGATCCCGTAGCGGACGCCGACCAGGACGCAGAGGACCTTCAGGGTCGAGGCGACCAGCGTGTAGTGGCGCAGCTCGGTGGTCAGCCCGTGGGCGAGATAGACCCAGTAGCCGACGTAGGCCAGCGTCTGGAACAGGCCGGCGCAGGCGAGCAGCGCGAGGATGCCGGCGACGTCCCAGCCCGGGCCGAGGAAGAGCGCGCAGACCGGGACCGCGGCGCCGGCGACCAGGCCGAGGCCGGCGCCGAGGCTGTAGCCGAGCGCGACCTGGCCGCGCTGCACGAACCGCTGGGTCAGCGGCGGGTTGTCGCGGAGCCGGCTCAGCACCGGCAGCGCCACCGTGGTGGTGGGGCTGCGCAGCTGGCCGAGCGGGGTCATCAGCAGCTGCCAGGCGCGGTTGTAGATGCCGAGCTGGTGGGCGCCGAGGCGGGTGCCGATGAGCAGCGAGTCGATGTTGTTGGCGGCATAGTTGATCAGCTGGGTGCCGGTCAGCGACCAGCCGAAACGCAGGAACCCGGAGGTCCCGGCGCCGCGCTTCGGGCGGCCGGGAAGCCAGCCCGCGAAGAAGCCCGCGAAGGCCAGCGCGACCGCGGCCTGGACGAGCTGCTGGACGACCAGGGCCCAGTAGCCGGCGCCGTGGGCCGCTGCGTACGCCGCGGCCCCGAGGGCCAGCAGGGGTGCGGTGGCCTCGCCGGTGGCGAGCCGGGTGAAGAGCATCCGCCGGGTGAGGTCGGCGCGGTACTGCGCGGCCATGCCGTTGAGGACGAACATCCCCGCCATCGCGGCGGTCAGGGCGGTGAGCGCGGGCTCGTCGTAGAGGAGGGCGATGAGGGGCGCGGCGGCGATCGCGACGAGGGCGAGGACGAGCCCGATGGCGGAGTTGAGCCACCACAGGTTGCTCTGCTGGGCGCGGGTGAGGGTCTTGGCCTGGACGGCGGCGGTCGAGAGGCCGAAGTCGCGGAAGATCTCGGCGATCGCGATGACCGCCAGGACCATCGCGACCAGGCCGTAGTCGCGGGGGCCGAGCAGGCGGGAGAGGATCGCGACGGAGGCGACCTGGACCAGGATGCGTACGCCCTGGCCGCCGAGCACCACCAGCCCGCCGCGGGCGGCCTTGCGGCCGAGCGGCTCGCTCACGCCGCCACCTCCGTAGCGCAAGCGCGAGGATACGGACATGGCGGCGTGGTGGCCCGACGGGTCGCTCGCTGGCGCTCGCTCAACCGAGGACCTCGGCGGCGATCTGGTCGCGGTAGCGCTCGGCGCCGAAGCGCTCCCCGGCGCTTTTGCGTCCGGTGGACGCTATTTCCGTCGCCAGCGCCGGGTCGGCTGCGAGCCGCAGGATCGCGGCAGCCAGCTCGGCCCGGTCGGCCGGGGTGACGAGGAGCCCGGTCTCGCCGTCGGTGACGATCTCGGCCAGGCCCTGCACGCGACTGGCGACCAGGGGCCGCTCGGCGAGGAGGGCCTCGACCGCGACGTTGCCGAACGGCTCGACGCGCGAGGGCACCAGCACCACGTCGGCCTGCTCGAGCTCGCGCGCGGGCTCGGCGACGTAGCCTCGGAAGTCGACGCTGCCCTCGAGATCTGCTTCGGCGGCTCGTGCGCGGAGCTCTTCCTCGAACCACTCGTAGCCGACGAACACCGAGCCGCAGAGGGTCAGCCGGGCGTCGATCCCTTGCCGGCGCACCTCGGCCAGCGCTTCGAGGGCCACGTCGGTGCCCTTGCGGGGCGAGAGGCGTCCGACGAGCACGAGACGCAGCGGGTCGTGTGGAGCGCGGGTGCGCGCCGGGACGATCGACTCCGGCCCCGGGACGCCGTTGTAGACGACGCTCGTACGCCGCGCCAGCCTCGCCAGTGTCCGGACGAGGACGTCGCGCGAGGCGCGGGAGTTGGCCACCACGCGGGTGGCCAGCAGGAGCGGAGCGGTCAGGGCGAGGCGTACCGGCTTGGGCTGGTCGTCCTCCGCCTCGTGCACGTGGCAGACCACGGGGACGCGGGCCGCGCGGGCGACGACGACCCACCACGGGATCGTGACCGTGTTGACGAGCAGACGGCTCGGACGGACCCGGCGCCACAGGCGTGCCGCGCGGACCCAGAAGACGGCCAGGGCGGCGACGAGGCGGAGCAGGCCGGTGGGGCTGAGGTAGGCCTTGCGCAGGACGGGGAAGGGCACCACCTCGACGCTCGCGCCGGCGGCTTCGAGGAGGGGGATCAGGGGTCCGCGCGCGGGGACGACGACGGTGACCAGCTGCCCTGCCTGGCGCATCCCACGCACCGTCTCGACCAGCTGAAGATCGGAACCGTAGACGTCCGGCGACGGGTGGGCGACCAACAAACGCATGATGCGCAACCGTATGCCACCCCCACCACCAGGGCCGAAGGTCATGGCAAAGTCCTACCCAGATCTGGGGAGGCGGACGACCTTCGCGGGGTGGTCGGACTGGGCCTCGTCTAGGGTCCGCATGTCCCTCCCCCACGCACCAGCGAAGCAGGATCTTGCATGACCGCGACCGGCGCCGAACGCGCCCCTGGCGGCTTCCGTACGCATCTGGCGGCGCTGGCCTCGGCGCAGAAGCCCTCGCTCAACACCGCGGCCTACTCGCGGCTCGTCAACCGGCCGGCCGGCCGGGTCGCCGCGGCAGCCGCGCACACCCTCGGTGCGACTCCCAACCAGGTGACCGCGGTGAGTGCGACGCTCTCGACCGCCGGGCTGGCGATCCTGGCGCTGGTCGAGCCGCGCTGGTGGACCGGGATCGTGGTCGCGGTGCTGCTGGCCGCGGGCTACGTGCTCGACTCCGCCGACGGTCAGCTCGCGCGGCTGCGCGGCGGCGGGTCGCGCTCGGGCGAGTGGCTCGACCACACCATCGACTGCTTCAAGACCGCCAGCCTGCACCTGGCCGTGCTGGTCTCCTTCTATCGCTTCGGCCCGGCCGGCGACGGGTGGCTGCTGGTGCCGCTGGGGTTCGAGGTGGTGGCTGTGGTCACCTACTTCGGGCTCATCCTGATGCCCACCCTCCGACCCGCTCCGGAGGGAAAGCCGGTGGTCGAGCCTGTCGAGACCACCCAACCCACGACACCCGCACCGGAACACCCGCTCCGCAAGTGGGCACTCCTCCCGATGGACTACGGCGCCCAGTGCTGGATGTTCGTGCTGCTCGGTTTCGGAGCGGTCTTCTCGTGGGTCTATCTCCTGGTCTTCGCCTGCAACGCGGCGGCACTGGTGATTGCGCTTCGTAAGTGGTGGCGTGAGCTGCGGGCGCTGGACGGGGTCGCATGAGCGACCTCTCCCGCCTCGCCGTGGTCGTGGTCGGCTACGGCGACCCAGGGCTGCTCGAGCGCAACACCACCCAGGTCTCCGCCGCGCTGAGCCCTGCGCGGATCGTCGTGGTCGACAACCACTCGACCGACGCCAACCGGGTCGCGGTCCGCGCGCTCTGCGAGCGCGAAGGCTGGACCGGCGTCTTCCCGGGCACGAACACCGGCTTCGGCGGGGGCTGCAACCTGGGTGCCGCGGCCGCGCTGGAGGCGGGTGCCGAGGTGCTGCTCTTCCTCAACCCCGACGCCACGATCGACGCCGAGTCGACTTTGCGTCTCGTGGACGCAGTTGCCGCGGAACCGCTGATTCTCGCAGCGCCGACGGTGCTGGGTTCCGACGGGTCGGTCGCCTCAGCAGGGATCGACCTGGACCTCGACACCGGCACGATGCGGCCGTGGCGACGGCGCGATGACCACCCAGGGGCTGACACGTTGCCATGGGTCACCGGCGCCTGTTTCGCGGTGACGCGGGAGCTGTGGGAGCGGCTGGCCGGCTTCGACGAGCGCTACTTCCTCTACTGGGAGGACGTCGACCTCTGCGCCCGCGTCCGCGCGTTCGGCGGACGCGTCGCGATCATCGAGGGGGCCACCGCGGTCCACTCCGGCGGCGGCACCCAGCGCGCCGAGGGTTCCCGCGCCAAGTCCCCCGCCTACTACTACTTCAACATCCGCAACCGCGCCCTCTTCGCACGGACCTGGCTCAGCCAGGAGCGCGAGCGGGCCTGGCGTCGCGGGGCGGTCGGAGCTGCGTACGAGATCCTGATGAGGGGCGGACGACGTCAGCTCCTCCATCCAGTGAAGCCGGTCTCGGCGGTGCTACGCGGTCTGCGCGACGGGCGGCGGACACGGCCGCTGCGGGTGATGGAGTCGGTGCCGGCGCTGCGGGCGACGACCAACCCCTACATCGTGCAGCTGGTCGAGCGGCTGCGGGAACGCGACGACACCGAGGTGCTGCTCTTCGGGTTCCGCCGCGCGATCCTGGGTCGCTACGACGTCTACCACGTGCACTGGCCCGAGCTGCTGATGTCGGCCCGCACGCCGCTGCGCCGGCTCGCCCGGCGCCTGCTCGCCACCGCGTTCGTGATGCGGCTGTTGGTCACCCGCACCCCGGTCGTACGCACCTGGCACAACCTCCAGCGCCCCGCCGGCCTGAGCCGCTGGGACCACCTCCTCCTCGACCGGCTCGAGCGCCGCACCCGGCACGTCATCCGGCTCACCGACCAGACCGCGCCGCCGCTGGAGGTGGCGACCTCGACGATCGTGCACGCGCACTACCGGGACTGGTTCGCGCGCATCGAGCCCGCCTTCGAAGCGGCTGTGAACCCACGACGGGCCCTCTACTTCGGCCTGATCAAGCCCTACAAGGGGGTCGAGCAGCTGCTCGAGGTCGTCGCCGACAGCCCCGAGGCGGACTTGGACGTACGCATCGTCGGCTCGCCCGCCGACCCCGCCCTCGCCGACCAGGTCCGGTCTGCGGTCGCCGCCGACCCGCGGCTGAGCGCCGACCTGACCTACGCCGACGACGCCACCCTCGCCGCCGAGATCGGCGCCGCCGCCCTCGTCGTACTCCCCTACAAAGCCATGCACAACTCCGGCGCCCTCCTCCTCGCCCTCTCCCTCGACACCCCTGTCCTCGCCCCCGACAACGAGGTCAACCGCCTCTTGGCAGAAGAGGTGGGCGAAGGCTGGCTCCACCTCTTCGACAGCCCCCTCACCATCGACGACCTCGAACGTGCCCTGAAGGCCATCGAAGCCCACCCGCCGATCGGCCGCCCGAACCTGTCGACCCGCGACTGGCCCGAGTCCGCCGCCGCCCACGCCGCCGCGTTCCGCTCAGCGCTCCACCCCTGACAAACGGCCTCCCCGCCTCCCCGTTTCACCGAGTCGGCGCAACTGCCCCGCCATACGTCGCCGAGTCGGCGCAACTG
>NZ_BMRK01000004.1:19716-293159 GCF_014648595.1 Nocardioides luteus
GTACATCGCCGAGTCGGCGCAACTGCTCACCCCGTCGGTCGAGCCGCGAGCGCCAGCGAGCGTGTCGAGACCAACACATTCCCCTCCGCGCTCACAGGACTGTGTTGGTCTCGACACGCCTCCGCCTAGCGGCTCCGGCGGCTCGACCAGCGTTTCGCCGAGTCGGCGCAACTGCCCCAGATTTTCGCGCCGCCTCGGCGGCCCTAAGCGGGGCAGACGCGCCGACTCGACGTCCCACGCTGGGGCAGATGCGCCGACTCGGGGTTGCTTGATGGGGCAGATGTGCCGGGTCGGGGGTCTCGACAAGCTCGACCACCGAGGGCAGCCGACCGCCGGGGGCAGCCGACCGCCGGGGGCGGCTTAGCCTGGTGGGGTGGTGGAGGTGCTGGGGACGGAGGTCAGGCGGGCGCCGGGTTGGGTCTCGGTGGCGTCGTTCGTGAGCAGCTTCGACAGGTTCGTGGTGAGTCCGATCCTGGTGCTGGTGGCGGCGAGCTTCGGGGTCAGCGTGGGGCAGGCAGTGGCGATCGCGAGCGGGTACTACCTGGCGTACGGGCTCTGTCAGCCGCTGTGGGGCGCGCTGTCGGACCGGTTCGGGCGGGTGCGGTTGATGCAGGGGGCGCTGGTGGGGGCTGGGGTCGCCGGGCTGGTCTCCGCGCTGGCACCGAACCTGCTCACGCTGGTCGTCGTGCGGGTCGTGGCGGGGGCGTTCTTCGGGGCGATCGTGCCGACGTCGTTGACGTACGTCGGCGACACCGTCTCCGCGACCCACCGGCAGCGGGCGCTCTCCGACCTGATGGCCGCGATGGCGGTCGGGACCGCGATCGCCGCGGCTGCAGCGGGCGTGACCGGACAGCTCCTCGGCTGGCGGGTCGTCTTCGCCGCGCCGGCGGTGGTCGCGCTGGTCAGTGCCTGGGGACTGCGTGCGCTCGCCGAGCCGCCGCGCGCCACCAACAACGGTGTCGCCGCCTCGTTCCGGACAGCCTTCAGAAACCGCTGGGTGCTGGTCGTCGGGGTGCTCGTCTTCGTCGAGGGCGGGCTCGTCCTCGGCGTACTGACCCTTCTCGCCCCCGCGCTGCAGGCCCAGGGCGTCGACGCGGCGCGGGCGGGGCTCGCGGCCGCTGCGTACGGACTGGTCGTCCTGCTCTCCTCGCAGGTGCTCAAGGCGCTGACCCGGCGGCTCCCCCGCTGGGCGCTGATGGGTATCGGCGGGCTGGCGCTGACGATCGGGTACGCGGTGGCGACGGTGCGCGTCTCGGTGCCGACGATCATCGGCGTGGTCGTGATGCTCGGGATCACCTGGGCGTTCCTGCACACCTCGCTGCAGACGTGGGCGACCTCGATCGTGCCCGAGGCACGCGGCACCGTCGTCGCCTGCTTCGCCGCCTCGCTCTTCATCGGCAGCTCTGTCGCGGCCGTGGTCGCCGGGCCGGCGGCCGACCGCGACCAGTGGTATGTCCTCTTCACCGTCTGCGCGGCGGTCGCGGCGGTCCTCACCGTCGGCTGCGTGATCGCCTACCGCGCCTACACCGCCCACGAGCCCGGGCCCGAGCCCCGGACGACCGAGGTCGCCACCGACGTCTGAGACGACGCAGCCTCAGCGCAGGTGGGCGCGGATGAGCTCCTCGTACTGGTCGGTGATCCGGCTCCAGGTGAACTCCGCCGAGTGCCTCGCCCGAGCCGCGGCGGAGAGCATCGAGGTGAGCTCCGTGGAGGAGAGCAGCTGTTCGAGCGCGGCCACGACGCCGGCCTCGTCGGAGAAGTAGAGCGCCGCGGAGTCGGCGACCCAGCGGTTGTAGCGGTTGTCGTGGGCGATGACCGCGTTGCCGCAGCCGAGCGCCTCGACCAGCGACGGGTTGGTGCCGCCGACCTGGTGCCCGTGGACGTACGCCACCGAGTGGAAGCGCAGCGCCGAGACGATGTCGGTGTCGTAGATCGCGCCGAGGAAGACGACCTCGTCGCTGGCCGCCTCGAGGACCGCGCGCTGATAGTCGTCGGCAGGGTCGTAGGAACCCAGGACCACCAGCTTGCGCCCCCAGCGGCGGCTGGAGAAGGCGCGGACCACCTCGAGGATGCTGTTCTCGGGCACCGGCCGGGCGATCAAGGTGAGGTACGTGCCGGGCTCGAGGCCGTGGTCGAGCACCGCCCACTCGGGCGCGTCGACGACGCGCGGCGCACCGTAGGCGATCGTGGTGATCTTCTCCGAGGACACCCGGGTCGCCAGGTGACGCGCGATCTCGGGATGGTCGGCGATGAGGTGGTCGCCCAGCCAGCAGGCGGCCCGCTCCTGGGTCCACAGGAACGCCTTCTCGGGGCCGGACCAGCGGGCCCGCTTCCACTCGATGCCGTCCATGTTGATGATGTTGGGCACCCGGCGCGCACGCAGCACCGAGTTGAGCGCACCGGTGTTGTAGCCGAAGGTGACGCAGACGCTGCCGTCCTCCGCGGCCTCCCGGGCGGCGTGCCGCACCGCTCCGACGTCGAACTCGATCGTCCCGCGCGGGCCGTCGTGGCGGGCCGGCACGTGCACGCGCTCGATGCCCTTCCAGGTGTCGAGGCGCAGGTCAGCGCTCGGTTCGTCGTCCTGGCAGTAGACGATGACGCGCCAGCCGCGGTCGACGAGGTCCAGACCGATGTTCTCGACCGCGGTCTCGAAGCCGCCGTGGGCAGCAGGAACTCCGCGGGTGCCGAGCATCCGCACTGTGGGGGTCACGTGGGGTTGACTCCTAGTTTGCTAGGAGCCGATGGCTCCTATTTTCAACACAAGGAGCCATCCAAGGGGATCAGCGGCGGCCGATGTGGCCACAGCTCGTCCGTTCACCCATATGGGCTAGGTTGTGAGGGGTCCCCGGGTCAGGACGAACTGACGCAGCGCGTCCGGGTCATCCAGGTCGACGTACTCGAAGCCATCGACCGCCGTCGTCGTCTGCTGGATCGCGCACATCGAGTCATAGACCGAGACGTACGCCGCCGACTGCGGCCCCCAGTCGAGCACCTTCGCCGCCCGCTCCCGAGCCCGCAGCGCCAGCTCGACCCGCAGCTCCGGGTCGTCGAGCAGCGTCTCGACCGCGTCGGTGAAGGCGGCCACGTCTCCGGAGGGTACGAAGAGCGCGGAGTCCTCGGCGGAGACCCGGGTCTCGACCAGGTCGAAGGAGACCGAGGGCAGCGCGTAGGCCATGTACTCCATCGTCTTGTTCATCGTGGAGACGTCGTTGAGCGGTGTCTTCAGGTCGGGGCACAGCCCGATCGCGGCGGAGCTGAGGTGCTTGGCGATCAGCGCCGACCCGGCCCGGCCGGTGAAGGTGACCACGTCGTCGAGGCCGAGCTCGGTGCAGCGCCGCTTGAGGTCCTCGAGGCAGTCGCCGAAGCCCATCAGCACCGCGTCGACGTCGGTGCGGCCGCGACGGTGGACAAGCTCCTCCATCACCTCGAGGACGGTGTCGACGCCGTCCTGCGGTCCCATGATCCCGAGGTAGGCGAGGGTGTGCCGGCGGCTCTTCTCGCCGGACCCCGGAGCAACCTCAGCAGGCTCGTGCGGGCGCACCGGCCGCATCACCGACGTGTCCGGCCCGCTGCGGACCACGGTCACCGCGTCGGGATCCATGCCGCCCCGGGTGATCGCGACCTTGCGGTAGGACTCGTTGGTCGAGATGACCCGGTCGGCGGCTGCGTACGTCTGCTTCTCGAGCCAGCGCAGCGCAGCCAGCTGGGCGCGGCCGGAGAGCGAGGTCGGCGTGCCGAACCGGGAGAGGAAGAGCTCGGGGTTGAGGTCGTGCTGGTCGAAGACGAACCGCACCCCGCGGCGCCTCCAGATGCGCGCCAGCAGCCAGTAGGTGTCGGGCGGGTTGCACGCCTGCATGATCGAGAACGGGCGGTCGCGCCACACCCGGTTCGCCAGCAGCGCGGTGCGAATCCAGCAGTAGACGAACTCGAGCAGATAGCCGAGCACGCCGCTGGCCTGCGGTGCGGGGCGGTACTTGTAGATGCGTACGCCGCTCAGCTGCTGCCGTCCGGGATCGCCTGGACCCTTCGGGCAGATCACGCTGACCTCGTAGCCGCGCGCGACCAGCGCCTGGCACTCGAGCCAGACCCTCCGGTCGAGCGGGACGGGAAGGTTCTGGACGATGATCAGCACGTGCGCCGTGGCGACGGCGAGCTTTTCCTGGGCGGCATTGACCATGCGATCCAGGGTTGAGGAACGGCGAGACCCGCTCGGCGGGGAGGCCCGGCATATCCCCGAATCCGGGGATCGCGGCCGGTGAGGCCGGTCCTGCGGCGCCCTGCGGCTCCTAGCGTCGCTTGCTGTGAACCCGCTGGCCGAGCGCATCCGATCCGTACGCACCAGCCCCCGCTCCACCGCCGTGATCGCCGACCGGCGTACGACGGTGGGGGCGGACGGGCTGATCGACGCTGCCGAGGAGCTGCGCGACGCCCTCGTCGCGGCCGCCGGTGTGCCGCAACCGCTGGTCGCGGTGGCGCTGCCGCTGTCCACGGATGCGGTGGTCGCGCTCGTGGCCGCGATCCTCGGCGACCTCTCGGTCTGCTTCGTCGACCCGTCGGCCCCTGAGGAGCGGCGCCGCTCGCTCGTCCAGGCGCTGCATCCTGACGTGGTGCTCGACGCGTCGGGGATCCGGGCGGTCGAGTCGTCGTCGGCTCGGGAGGGCGCCGGCGCCGGGTCCGGTGCCGGCTATGTCGCGATGTCCTCCGGCTCGACCGGCGGCGGCCCGAAGGGGGTGCTGTCGGCCTGGGCCGGGATCGACGAGTTCGTACCGCACGGCGCGGCCGCGCTCGACCTCGACGCCTCCTCGGTGTGGGCCGAGGTCTCCCACCTCTCCTACGACCTGGCGATGACCAACCTGCTGATCGCGCTGGCCGCCGGCGCCTCGGTGCAGGTCTCCTCCTCGCTCGGCGACCGGCTCCGGCCGCTCGGCTTCTGCGCACGGGTCGCGGCGACCCACCTCCGGCTGGCGCCGCGGTTCATCGACCTCGCGGTCAACGAGCGGGCCGGCGCCGCCCCGCGGAGCCTGCGGGTGTGGGGCTCGGGCGGCGACCGGCTCTCCGTCACCGACGCGCAGCGCGTCTACGGCCTCGGGGTGGCAACGGTCGTCAACACGTACGGCACCAGCGAGACGATCGGCTTCGCCAGCGCGGCTCGTTTCGATGCCGGGGACGGCCTCCCGTCGGCCCACGGCGCCGTCGGGATCGGGCGCGGGGTGGTCGGGGCGTGGCGTACCTCGTTGGTGGACGAGGAGATGCTCGGCATCGAGTCACCCCACCTGCCCGCGGGCTATCTCTTCGGCGCTCCGAACGGTGAGTTCCCGCGCTGGGACGGCGCGGACCGCGTCCTCACCGGCGACATCGGCGCCAAGGTGGGCGCGGAGCTCTTCTGCCTGGGCCGTGCGGGACGCCGGGTGAAGCGGAGCGCGAGCTTCGTCGACCTCGACGCCCTCGACGCCGAGGTCAAGCAGGCCTTCGGGCTCGCCGTCTTCACCGCCGCCACGCCCGCAGGCGAACTGGTCAGCCTCGTCGAAGCCCCCGACGCCCGGCTCGACGATCTCCGCCGACGGCTGCCCACCCTCCTCCGCCCCGACTCCCTCCCGGACACCCTCGTCCCCGTCCCCCAGCTCCCCCGCCTCGGCAACGGGAAGATCGACCAGGCCGCCGCTCAGCTGCTCGCCGAGGCAGCCGGCTGACCCCGCCGCCGGACCGCCGAGTCGGCGCATCTGCCCCACCCAGGAGTCCCGAGTCGGCGCATCTGCCCCATCTAGAACCGCCGAGTCGGCGCTGATTCCCGGGGCAGATACGCCGACTCGCGCACGTACAGCGGGGCAGATGCGCCGACTCGGCGCGAGAATCTGGGGCAGATGCGCCGGCTCGGCGAATCGCTGGCGGTCAGGCGAGCTGGCCTCGTACGTACTCGGCGAGCGAGCCGACGGACTCGAAGACCTCGGCGTTGATGTCGTCCTCGTCCATCTCGAAGCCGAAGCGGTCCTCGAGGACGGTGATGAGCTCGACGAGCGCGAGGGAGTCGAGCTCGGGGAGGGAGCCGAAGAGGAGGGTGTCGGCGGTGAGGACGCCGGCGCTGTGGTCGGGGCCGATCACGTCGGTGATCGCCTCGCCGACCTGGTCGAGGGTGGTTTCGGTGGTGTCGATGGTCATGGGGTGGGACTCCTTCGGTTCGTGGTGGGGTTCAGACGAGCACTTCGAGCGGCGCCGGGTGGCTGAGGAAGGCGGTGGGGCTGGCGGTGAGGCCGTACGCACCGGCCTGATGGACCACGACGAGGTCGCCCACCTCCGCCCGCGGCAGGCTCACCTTGTCGCCGAGCAGGTCCAGCGGCGTGCACAGGCAGCCGACGACCTGGACCGTCTCCTCCGCGACATCCGCGGGACCAGAGGCAGTGACGACCGAGATCGGGTAGTTGCGCCGGATGACCTGGCCGAAGTTGCCGGAGGCGGCGAGCTGGTGGTGCATGCCGCCGTCGACGATGAGGAAGGTCTTGCCGCGGGAGATCTTCCGGTCGACGACGCGGGTGACATAGACCCCGGCCTCGCCGATCAGATACCGGCCGAGCTCGATCACGACCTGCGCGGACGGCAGCGCGGGGCGTACCCGAGAAGCCAGCAGAGCCTCCAGCCGCGAGCCGACCAGCGCCACGTCGAGTGGCTGATCCTGGGTGTAGTAGGGGATGCCGAAGCCGCCGCCGATGTTGAGATAGGTCGCCTCCCCCGGCAGGTCGTCGGCGAGCCGGAGGACGAGATCGACCGTCCGTTCCTGGGCGGTGGCCAGGATGTCGGCGTGCAGGTTCTGGGAGCCGGAGAAGACGTGGAAGCCGGCGACCTCGACGTCGCGCTCGTGCAGCGTCTTGAGCAGCATCGGGACCATCTCGGCGTCGACGCCGAACTGCTGGGCGCCGCCACCCATCCGCATCCCCGAGCCCTTGACCTCGAAGTCGGGGTTGACCCGCACCGCCACCCGCGGCCGAAGACCCAGCCGCTCCGCGGCCTCGACCAGCCGGTCGGCCTCGAGCGGCGACTCGATCTCGACGAGCACGCCCGCGGCGACCGCGGAGGTCAGCTCGGCGACCGACTTCCCCGGCCCTGCGAAGCTCACCGCCCCCGGCTCGATCCCGGTGTCCAGCGCCACCCGCATCTCGGCCCCGGAGGCGACGTCGAGCGCGTCGACGGCCTGCGCGAAGTGCTGCACCACCGCGGGCATCGGGTTGGCCTTGACCGCATAGCTCAGGTGCACGTCGGCGGGCAGCGCCGATCGCAGCTCACCCACCCGGGCGTCGATCGCGGCCCGGTCGTAGGCGAAGAACGGCGTCGACCCGACCCGCTCGGCCAGCAACCGGACGGGGACTCCCCCGACGTACGTCATCTCACCACTCCAGACATGTCAGCTCGCTGTACAGGTAGTCGACCCGCGCCGGGTCGAGGGCCTCGCTGCGCAGCATCTTCGGCCGCGACCGCGAGAGCCGATGGGAGCCGGTCGGCGCCCCACCGGCGACCCGGTGCTCGATCAGGGTGGCCGCGGCACCGTGCTGGGTCAGCAGGTGCGTGGCCAGCCGGGGCGCATGCCGCCGCAGCAGCTCCGGGTTGCTCGCGTAGAGGACCGAGGCGAAAGCACGTACGCCCTTGCGGGTGTCCTTGCGCGCCACTACGTAGCAGTGCTCGGAGCCGGTGCTCAGCACGATGTGGCGGGCGGCCGCCGCGGCGCGATGGTCGGCGTAGAGCTCCCGCTCCTCACCCTGCAGGACCGAGTCCAGCACGTCGGGACGGCTGCTCACCCGCACGCCACGCCCCCGCGGCAGCGGCACCCCCGGCACCAGCGAGGTGGTGGTGTCGAGGTCGGTGAACTTGAGCTTGCGGTTGAGCGGGACGACGTTGCCCGAGGGCGAGAAGTCGGTGAACTCGTAACCGGGCTGCTTGAGCAGCGTGGTCAGCAGCCGCAGCCCCTGATGGCGATGGCTGTCGAGCACGCACCAGGCGCCCAGGTTGCAGACCTGCAACGTCTCTCCGGCCACCTGCCGCTCGGAGTAGTAGGCGAGGTACGCCCCGACGACCCGCTCGCCCTGGGCGAGGAAGAAGCCGTGGTTGGGCTGAGGTACGTCCCAGGGCACCCGCAGCGCCTGGGCCCACTGGAGCTCCTCGACCTTCGGGTTCAGCTGGCGGTGCATGAACCGGGAGACGGCCGGAAGGTCCTCGGCCGTGATCGGCGAGAGCGCCGCCTTCATGCGCTCGCCACCCATTCCGGACCGCGCGGCGCGCTCATCCGGCGCGGGCTGACCAGGGTGCGCACCGCTCGCCGCGAGGTCGCCCGCCCCAGCAGCGCCCGGCTGGACTCGCGGGCGAGCACGACGAGCCAGTAGGCCGCCGCCCAGGCCTGCCCACGGCGGGCGGCGACGAGCTTGACCCGGTTGGCGACCAGCAGCGACCACAGCCCCGGCGAGGTCGTCGACTCGCCACCGAGGTGCACGGCCCGGGCCGACGGCACGTAGCGGACCCGGAAGCCGCGGTCGCGAGCGCGCAGGTGGAACTCGGTCTCCTCGGAGTAGAGGAAGAAGCTCTCGTCCCACGGCCCGCACGCCGCCCAGCACTCCGCGCTGATCAGCTGCGTCGAGCCCTCGGCCCAGTCGGTGTCCTGACGGCGCTCGTACTCGGCCGGGTCGGTGACGACCTCCCCGATCCACCGGACCCGCCCGGCCCGCCGGGCGCCCACCACGGCGTCGGCGAGCGCGCCCAGCAGGCTCGGCGCGCCGCGCATCGACTCGATCAGCCGGCCCTCGCCGTCGACCAGCCTCGGCACGGTGACCCCCACGTCCGCGCCGACCTCGGCGGCCAGCGCGTCGATGCAGCCCGGCTCGAGGCGTACGTCCGGGTTGAGCACCAGGACGGCGTCGAAGCCCGGGGTCGCGGCGGCGATGCCGGCGTTGATGCCGGCCGCGTAGCCCGCGTTGCGCCCCATCTCCACGATCCGCGCCGACGGCAGCAGGCGGCGTACCGCGAAGACGGTCGCGTCCGTCGAGGCGTTGTCGGCGACCACCAGCTCCGACTCGAAGCCGGCCAGCGCGACCGGCAGGGTCGCGGCCAGGTCGGCGACCAGGTGAGCGCTGTTGTAGGTCACCACGACGACGGCGATGCTCCGCACCCGGCTCACGAGGCCAGCACCGTTCGGATCAGGACACGGTCGAACTTGCCGTTGGGCGAGCGCGGCAGCTCCGGGTGCACGTCGATCGTCGACGGCACCATGTAGGGCGGCATCGCGCGGCGCAGCGCGGTCAGCAGCCGGTCGGCCTCGAAGTCCGTCTCGCCGGCGGGCGGGGTGACCAGCAGGACGATGCGCTGGCCGAGCCGCTCGTCGGGCACGCCGAGCGCGACGGCGTCACGGACGAGGCCGGTGTCGTAGGCGACCTCCTCGATCTCGGTCGGGCTGACCCGGTAGCCGGAGGTCTTGATCATGTCGTCGAGCCGCCCGACGAAGTAGAGGAAGCCCTCCTCGTCGGCCACGACCCGGTCACCCGACCACACGCACAGCTCGGGCGTACGCCACGGCGCCTCCTCCCGCGGCAGCGGCCGGAACCGCTCGGCGGTGCGTACCGGGTCGCCCCAGTAGCCCTGCGCGACAAGGGCGCCGCGATGGACGAGCTCCCCCTCCTCGCCGGGCTCGCACGGCGTCCCGTCGGGGCGTACGACCAGGACCTCGGCGTTCGGGATCGCCTTCCCGATCGAGTCCGGCCGGCGGTCGACCTCGGCCGGGTCGAGGTAGGTGGAGCGGAACGACTCGGTCAGGCCGTACATCAGGAACGGGGACGCCGCCGGGAACAGCTCGCGGAGCCGCTGCAGCGTCGCCCGCGGCATCCGGCCGCCGGTGTTGGCGAAGTAGCGCAGCCGCTCGCGCGCCTCCGGCGGCCACTCGACCCCGGTCAGCTGCAGCCACAGCGGAGGTACGCAGGTCAGCCCGGTCACGCCGTGGCGGGCGCAGAGCGAGGGCACCTCGCCGGGGAGCAGATAGTTCATCAGCACAACGTGGGCACCGGCCGAGAAGGCGGTGGTGATCTGGCTGAGGCCGGCGTCGAAGCTGAGCGGGAGCACGGAGAGGATGACGTCCTCGGGGCCGTTGCCGAGGTAGTCGCTGACGCTCTCGGCCCCGACCATCAGGTTGCGGTGGCTGAGCACCACACCCTTCGGCTTGCCGGTGCTGCCCGAGGTGTAGAGGACGGCGGCCAGGTCCTGGTCGATCGTCACCCCGCCGGGAGGCCCGGCCACGCCACCGGCCTCCGCGACGACCTCGGTCCAGACCTGCACCTCCGCCTCCAGCGCCACCTCCTCGGGCATCTCGGAGCCGACCAGCACGACGTGGTCGAGCGCCTCGCACCCCTTCAGCTCCTCGCGGAGCATGACCAGCCGCTCCCGCGAGGTGATGAGCACCTTCACCGAGCAGTCGTCGAGGATGTGCGCGACCTGGCCGGCCTTGAGCAGCGGGTTGACCGGCACGAAGACGCCACCGGCGAGCGTGGTGCCGAAGATCGACGCCACGGTCTCCGGCCGCTTCTCCAGGAAGACCGCGCAGCGGTCCCCACGGGCCAGCCCGAGCGCGGTCAGCCCGGTGGCGACGGCGCCCGCCTCGGCCCACACCTCGGCGTAGGTCTGCGTGACGCCCTTGTAGGTGAGCGCCGGGGCGTCCGGGCGCGCGGCCGCGTGCTCGGCCAGCATGGAGTGGAAGGCGGTCCTCATCGTGTCCTCACCGCGATCATCGACTTGGTCATCCCGAGCACCCGTTCCCGGAGGATCCGGGACTCCGGGAAGTAGGCATGCATCTCGGTCATCCCGATCAGCTCGGTCCACTGCACGTCCGCCATCGCCTCGGCCCTCGAGGCCGGGAGCGTGTGCACCAACGGCCACCGTTCGGCGACGCGGGCGCGCAGCGCCATCGGCAGGAACTGCATCCCGGGGAAGAGCCAGTGCGGCTCGACCGGGAAGTAGCGGTAGGGCGTCTGCACCCAGTGCAGTGGCGCGGCCTGCTGGATCTCCGCAGCCAGCCGCACGCGCTGGGCGTGACCCCCGACGTGCTCGAGCAGCGAGTTCGAGAAGACCAGGTCGTACGCCATCGGCGCCGCCGCCCGCTCCAGGGCCGTGCGCGCCGTGCAGGCGTCGCCGGTGACCGGCGTCAGCCAGCCCTCGTCGCAGTCGCCGGGATCGTTCAGGTTGAGCACGACCACGTGGCCCGGGCGTACGGGAGCACGCAGCCAGGACTCGGCGGTGCCCCCGACGTCGAGCACCTTCATGTCGGCGATGTCGGGGAAGAGGGCCGTGAACATCTCCCAGCGACGTAGCCGAAGCGCGGCGCCCAGGGACGCGGGAGAGTCCACCAGTCGGGAACGCAGCTCGAGCTTCACCCGGCAATCGTCAACGCCGGACCGCCCGCGCGGGCGGCCCATCACGGCCCCTATCCCCCGTATCAGGTAGGCCCCCGCACGAGCCCGTCTCGATGCCCGGCCCGCCTGCCTAGCGTGGCGGAGTGAACCTGACCAACCTCTGCTTCCACGGCATCGGCGAGCCCGAGCGCTACCTCGAGCCGGGCGAGGCCCGCTACTGGGTCAGCCGCGACGCGTACGAATCGATCCTCGACCTCGTCGTCGGACGGCCGGAGGTGCGGATCAGCTTCGACGACGGCAACCGGTCCGACATCGCGATCGGGCTCCCGGGTCTTCTCGAGCGCGGCCTGACCGCGACCTTCTTCGTGCTCGCGGGCAGGTTCGGGAAGCCGGGCAGCCTCGGTCGCGACGACGTGGCCCACCTGCGCGCCGCCGGGATGGGCATCGGCACCCACGGCATGGACCACATCAGCTGGCGCGGCCTGACCCCTTCAGGCGTACGCCGCGAGCTGATGGAGGCCCGCGCCCAGATCGCGTCGGCGGCCGGCACCGTGGTGGAGGAGGCAGCGCTGCCGCGGGGGCAGTACGACCGCACCACCCTGCGACACCTCCGCGCGCTCGGCTATCGGGCGGTGCACACCAGCGACCGCACGCACGCGGCCCCGGGCGCCTGGCTGCAGCCGCGGTTCAGCGTCACCGCGACCGACGACGCCGCGAGCGTCAGCACGCTGCTGATCCCGCAGCCGCTCACCAAGCGCGTCGAGCGACGCGCGGCAGGACTGGTCAAACGGCTCAGATGAGCCGACATACCGTGAATGGAGGATGCTGTGCCGTCCGGATCTGTGCAGGGTCGGGTAGTGCAACGGCGCTGCCTACCCCCGATCGGTGCAACCACATGCAAACCTCGGTAAGTCGTACCTTCCGACCTGCGCTCAGCCTCCGCTCGGGCCGACGTCGTCTCGGCCTGCTCGGCAGCGCCCTGATCACGGTGGTCGCCATCGCCGCGTGGGTGCTCTGGCCGGTCTCGCAGAGCCGGGCGGACACCGTCAGTCTCTTCCCGGACGACGCGGTCCCCGCGGTCGTGACCGAGCAGGACCGGCGCCCGGTCGAGCTCGGCATGCGCTTCCGGGTGACCGAGCCGGTCGCGGCCGTCGCGATCCAGTTCTACAAGAGCGCTGCCAACACCGGACCGCACACGGGCAGGCTGTGGTCGGGCAGCGGCCGTGAGCTGGCGAAGGCACGGTTCGCCGGGGAGGCCCGGCGCGGCCTCCAGGTCGCCGACCTGGACCGCCAGGTGCTCCTCCGGCCCGGTCGCGACTACGTCGTCTCCTACACCGCCCCCAAGGGCCGCTACTCCGCCGACCAGAACCTCTTCGCCCGCCCGGTCTCGAGAGGCCCCATCTCCGCCGGGGTCAGCGCCGGGGTCTACTCCTACCGGCCCGGCACCTTCCCCACCCGCACCTTCGGTGCGACCAGCTACGCGGTCGACATCGTGGTGCGGCCGACCGGATCGAGCAGCCCCTCCACCTCGACGTCGCCGTCACCGAGCGCCTCGACCTCGCCCGCTCCGTCCGTGAGCCCGTCGCAGAGCCCGTCTCCCTCGGCCCCGTCCTCCGCTCCGAGCTCCTCGGCGCCTCCGGCCACGACCCCGCCCGCGGAGACCGACAGCAAGCTGCCGCCGACCTCGGTGCCCGCCGGCTTCCCGGACGCCGCGAGCACCGGCGTGCCCGAGGGCGTACGCCTCTCCCCCTACACCGGCCCGTGCACGATCACCACCGCCGGAACCGTCATCGACGGCAAGACCGTGAACTGCGCGCTGAAGATCCGCGCGGCAGATGTCACGATCCGCAACTCGGTCGTCAACGGCACCGTCTACAACGACGAGGACTCCGACGGCCTCGGTTTCGAGATCATCGACAGCGAGGTACGCATCGGCAACCGCGGCGGCACCGGCATCAGCAACGTCGGCTTCACCGTGGTCCGGGTCGAGGTCACCGGCGGCAACCGCTCGATCAACTGCTGGCGCGACTGCACGGTCCGCGACTCCTTCGTGCACGGCCAGTTCACCGACCTCACCGGGGTCGCCCACGAGTCCGGCATCCGGATGGGCTCCGGGGGCGTGATCCGCCACAACACGATCACCTGCGACGCCCCCGACGTCCCGCCCGACGCCGGCTGCTCGGCAGGCCTGACCGGCTACGGCGACTTCGCGCCGGTGCGGGACAACCTCATCGAGCGCAACGTCTTCCTGACGACCACCGGCGGTGCCTGCGCGTACGGCGGCTCCTCGGAGGGCAAGGCCTACCCCGATGCCGACCACATCCGCTTCGTCGACAACGTCTTCCAGCGCACCGCGGCGCGGCCGAACTGCGGCTACTGGTTCCCGATTGCGTCCTTCGACACCTCGGCGCCCGGCAACGTCTGGCGGGGCAACGTCTGGTCGGACGGCGGCGTCGTCCCTCCGGGCTGAGGGCCCGCGGGCGGCCTCCGGACGAGCCGGTGCAGGGCGCCGGCCAGCCCGACCATCAGGATGAAGCAGCCCGAGGACTGCGGGAAGGCGAACAGGTCGTAGAACGCCATCGCGGTCGCTCCGGCGAGCACCCCGGCCAGCAGCCCCTGGGCGAGCTCGCGGTCGAAGTCGGTGGTCGCCGCGTTGCGGGCGCTGCGGGCGGTGAACGCCGCGACGACGATGACCGCCAGCAGCGCAGCCATCCCGATCAGCCCGGTCTCGATGGTGTGGCCCAGGTACTGGTTGTCCAGGATCCAGTACTGCGGCAGGAACGTCCCGGGGCCTCTGCCCAGCCAGGGGTCGCGGGCGATGAACTGGAAGGCGACACCGTACGAGCCCGTCCGCGACGCCACGCTGGCGTCGTCGCCGGCTCCGACGAAGAGCCCGGTGAGGACGCCGAGCATCCCTGGCACCGTCAGGTAGACCAGCACCGAGACCGCCGCGACGCAGCTCAGGCCGACCAGGCGCATCCGCCAGGACCAGCGCAGGGCGAGCACGAGGATCGCGATGCCGGTGCACAGGATCGCCGAGCGGGAGAGCACCATGAAGATCGCGATCGCGACGCAGAGCAGCAGCACCCGGTAGAACCAGCGCCGGGTCGGGGCGTGCAGGGCGTAGACGATCACCAGCGGCAGCACCATCGAGAGGATGACGCCGTACTCGATCGGGTGGGTGGAGGTACCGCTCAGGCGCGGCATGCCGCTGCGCTCGTAGAGCCCGATCTCGATGCCGCGCGCGGAGAGCCCCGGGATGCTGATCCGGTCGACCAGCGGCTGTCGGGTGACGAACTGCGCCAGGCCGAGCATCGCGACCAGCCCGATCCCGGTCACCAGGCGGCGCGCCACCGCGTGCAGCCGGTCGAGCGAGGAGATCCCCTCCGCGGCGATCATGGCCACCCCCGCCAACCCGATCATCCGCAGCAGGCCGCTGTCGGCCGGGGTCAGCTCGTTGCCGGGCATCGGGCCGGACATCGCCAGCACGTAGGAGGCCATCACCGCGAGCAGGAGACCGAGGACGGCGATACGCAGCGGCTGGAACCCGAGGTCGATCCTGTAGGCGCGCTGGACGTGATACCAGACCCACCACAGGAAGGCGCCGATCGCGACGATCGTCGCCGGTGCGCCCGCGGTCCCGAGAGCAGGCACGACCAGCACCGAGCGGATCGAGAGCAGGACGACGACGTAGACGGTCAGGATGGTCGCGGCATCGATCGACCGGCGTACGCCTGAGGCCGACTCATCTACGCTGCGCACCAGAAGACTGCTCACCACGCGTCCCCATCTGGGCATAGCCGTTGCGTACGGGCAGCGGCCGCCCGTTCGAGCCGTTCGAGCCGTTCGGGCCCTTCGGCCCGTTCCGCCCGTCGGGCCTGTGCGGCGGCGGGGGCGGTGACCCCTGCGCCTCGGGCGCCTCGGGCGCCTCGGACGGCCCGGATGGCCCGGACGGCCGGGACGGCCCGGACCGCCCGGGCGACTCAGCGGTGCCCGCTTCCTGCTCGCGCTCGCGTCGGGCACGGGCGCGGGAGAGCAGCAGACCGTCCAGCAGGCCGATGCCGAGCAGGCCACCGACCAGCACGCCACCACCGCTGACGATCCCGGCACGGAGCTGGTCCTTGGTGACCTTCTCCGCCTTCTCGTCGATGGTGAGCTTCTGGATGGTGATGTACTCGCGGCGC
Organism: Nocardioides luteus; assembly: GCF_014648595.1. GTDB lineage: Bacteria > Actinomycetota > Actinomycetes > Propionibacteriales > Nocardioidaceae > Nocardioides > Nocardioides luteus. The sequence goes on from NZ_BMRK01000004.1 coordinate 35,273, forward strand.
TTGATGCCGAGGTCCGACTGCAGGTCGGCGAGCACGCCGGGCACGGTCTCGAACAGCGAGTTCAGCGCGGCGATCGTCTCCTCCTCGTCGTCACCGGTCACGTCGACCACGACGATCGGGCCGCTCACCGCCATGTCTGCGTACATCTCGTAGCCGACCCCGGGATGGCTCTTCTCGAGGTCCGTCCGGGCCGACTTCGCGGTCATCGCCCGGATGAGGATGTCGCGGGCGGGATTGAGGCCGCCCAGGGAGAGGTAGGGGTTGCCCTCGACGCGCTCGCCCGCTCGCGTGGTGCCCTCGGGCGGGAACAGGAGCAGCGTGCCCTGCGCCGTGTAGGAGGGACCGACCCTCCCCATCATCACCACGACGGCGACGACGGTGATGCCCAACGTGACGATCACGAGATACCAGCGACGCGCCAAGGCCTTCCACACCGCGCTGAGTTCCATGTGTTCCGGTCGCTTTCGCTCGAGAGTGGGTGAAGGCATCGCTGTGCCGGCCACACCCATCGTCAGGTCCTCGGCGGTGCTCTGCGGCGCAGCCGTTGCGCCATACCCAAGACGTGGTACGACCGCATCGATCGAGGTCACCGGCCTGTTCCCGCGCTCAGAGTGGTGGCTGTGACCGCTCTGGAGCTCGTCGGACTGCTGCTGCGCAGGTGGTACGTCGTGGTGGTCTGTGCGCTGCTCACCGCGGTAGGTGGCCTGCTGCTGCTCGACCGGCCGCCGGTCTACTACACCCAGTTCGAGGTGGTGCTGCTGCCGCCCAACGAGACGGTGAACCCCAACACGCTCCGCGAGGACCCCTACGGCATGGTCCCGATGGCGGGGCTGCTGGTGGAGGAGTACAACGAGGGCCACCACCCGCTGAACATGAGCACCACCGAGACCACCCTCTACGGCGAGGGCCTCACCCGCGGCGAGCGCGTGCGGATGCGCAACGTCGGCAACCAGTGGCTGCCGATCTACGACCACCCGGTGATCGACGTGCAGATCGTGGACCCCGACGCGGCGCGGGTCGAGTCCGAGGCCGCCCGGATCGCGGGCGACCTCGACCGGATCCTCGACCGGCGGCAGAGCGAGCTCCACGTCCGCCCCAGGTCGCGGATGTCCACCGAGATGGCCCCGGAGGACGTGGTCGTCCAGCAGATCACCGGCAGCCGGGCGCGTACGGCCGGCGGGCTCGCCCTGCTCGGCGGGTCGCTCACCGTGGTCGCCGTGATCGGGGTCGAGCGGCTCTCCCGGGCCCGCGCGGCGCGCCGCTCGCGTCCGCCGGAGCAGGTCGCCGCAGTCGAACGGGAGCTCATCTCCCAGCGGTGACCGAGGCCCCGCGGACGACCCCGGTGGCGACGACGAGGTTGAGCAGGAACGCCACGGTGCTGGGGGCGGGCTGGTGCCTGCCGGCCAGGACGTCGTCGAGCCATCGCGGCTCCACGACGTCACCGGCCGCGAGACCGGCGACCGCCTCGGGGTGGGCGCGCCAGTAGGTCGTCACCGCCTCGGCGAGGATCTGGCCGCCGACCGGAGGCCGCCCGCTGCGTCGGACCCGCTGCCGGACCTTGCGTCCGACCTTGGTCGCCTTGGTGGACCCGCGCTGCCAGGCGCTGCGCCAGCCGGGCGCGACGTAGGCCGCGGGCGAGGGACGACCGTCGAGCGGGATCCGCGCCAGGTCGGCGTCCAGCTCGATCTGGACGCGGGCGATGAAGCGGGAGCCCGCCTTCTCCTCGGGGTCGACCGCGCGAATCGTCGAGACCCAGCGGTCGTCCAGCATCGGGTTGACGATGCGCCGGACCGCACTCACCGGCGACTCGGTCGCTCCGGCCCAGTTCTGCACCCGCTGACCGAGGTAGAGCTCGTCGGTCGCGTCGAACCACGAGCGCCCACCCTCGGCGAGCGCGGCCAGCACCTCGGCGTGGGCCGCCTCCCGGGCACGCTCGCGGAACTCCGTACGCAGCGCCGCACCCTCGACGGCCTCGTTGACGAACATCCGCCAGTCGGCGAGGCGCCGGGCGCGGGCCTCGGTGACCGGGCCGCTGCCGTCGCGGCCGTGGTAGTAGAAGCCGCGGGCGACCTCGCCGCCGACGCCGGAGATGCGCGGTCCCGGCATCGCCCTGGTCTCGGCGAGCTCGAGGGCGGCCCAGGCCAGCGGGTCGGCGCAGAGCTCGGTCGCGCCGGCGGCCGCCACGCACAGTGCGTACGCCTCCTCCGGCTCGAGCTCGTCGAGGCCGTCGACGCCCAGGATCTCGTGGCGCATCCCGTAGCGGCGGGCGATGGCGGTCGCGATCCGCACGTCCGGCGAGTCCGGCGCGCCGAGGGTCATCACCCGCAGCCCGGGCCGTCTCCGTGGGTCGATCGCGGAGAGCAGCAGGCGCGAGTCCTGGCCGCCGGAGAGCTGGAGGATGGCGTCGGGGTGGTCGTCGAGGTAGGCGTCGAGATAGCCGCGGAGCATGGTGCTCGTCGACTCGACCGCCTCCTCGATCCCGACCCGCTCGACCGGCTGGGCGGGATCCTCGATGAACGCGTCCATGCGGAGGCGGCCGTCGCGGATCTCGACCGACCGGCCCGCGGGCACCTTCGTCACCGATTCGAACAGGCTGTGCCCGCGCAGTTGCCAGCCGAGCAGGCTCTGCACGGCGACCCCGGTGTGGTCCAGCCCGGTCGGCTCCAGCCCGGCGAGCACCCGAGCCGACGTCGAGACCGCGGCCCAGCCGTCGCCGACCCGGTAGTGGAGATGACGGAAGCCGAGGGCGTCGGTGGTCGCGATCACGGCATGTCCGCGCTGCTGCACCGCGCCGAAGGTCGGCAGCATCTGCGCCAGCGCCATCCGGTCCCCGGTCGCGAGCATCCGGGCGACCTCCTCCGGCCCGACCGGCTGGTTGCGGCGCCTCACCTCGCGGGAGAGGATCAGCGTCCGGCCGTCGGCCAACGGCTCGAAGCCGCCCCAGGTCGCGGTCTGCAGCCCGCCACGGGTGCCGTCGCAGGACGCATCGGGCGCCACGGCGAGCGCCGCAGGAGCGAGCGCCGGCGGACCGGCGCCCGCCGCCGAGACGGCCGCGAACCCTGGGGCTGAGGTGGTCATCTCACGACCTTAGGAACGGTTCGACCCGGTGCCGGCGGCGTCCGCCGTGGCTACCCAATCCACGGGAGCCTCACCGCGGACCGTGCGCTCGATGATCCGGCGCACGCCTTCGCGCGGGATAGCCCAGTCATCGCTGCGCACGCTCGCGGCGGCAGCCGCCGCCCGGGCCGGGACGTCCGCCGCCTCGACCGCGGCGGACAGGGCGTCGGCGATCCCGCCCGGGGTGGGCAGCGCCCACCCGACGCGGGGGTTGTCCAGGTCCGCGCGGGAGTCGCGGGAGGAGTTGACCACCGGCACGCAGCCCGCCGCCAGCATCTCCTCGGCGACCAGCGAGATGTTGGTGAACGACATCGCCAGGCCCGCGATGCAACGGTTGTAGAGGGCGTTGAGCTCCTCCGCCGTCAGCCGGCCGTGGTCGACGACAGGGACGCCGAGGTCCGGCGTGGACCAGCCGTAGACGTGGATGGGCTGCTCGGGATGACGCCGGTGGAACTCGGCGAGCGCCAGGCAGTTGAGGAGGTGTCCCCGCCGGGCCTGGCCCGGCTTGGCGTAGAAGACGATCCCGGACCGCTCCCCGCGGTTGCTGAAGGAGTAGACGGTGGTGTCGCAGGAGAACGGCACCATCTCGGAGTCGACCCCGCAGTCGGTGCGCAGCCGCCGGTGCACCATCTCGCCGAGGGCGATGTTGGTGAAACCGAACCGGTAGGTGTCGGCAGCGAGCTGGTGCTCCGAGCCGTGCGGCGAGAACAGCGGCTCGTAGTCCTGGATGAAGTAGAAGCGGTGCAGCGGCCGGGTCGCCCGGCTGGCCAGCACGTGGGCCGACTCCCAGCTGGTGGCCACGCACGCGTCCAGGCCGTCGAAGCCGTCGTCGACCGAGCGCACCTCCGCCCGCACCTGCGGCCAGGCGGAGCGGACGACCGCGGCCTGAGCCGCGGTCGAGCCGTGGTGCCGGTCGTAGAGCAGCACCACACAGCGGTGGCCCGCCTCCTCCAGCGCCTCGACCATCCGGAACATCGTGGTGTGGCCGCCCGAGCCGGCCGCGGGCGGCGTGGTGAGCCAGCCGATCACCAGCGGCCGCCCGTCCGGGACCGGCGGCGCCGGCGGCAGCACGAGGCGCGTGGAGTCGGCGATGTCCTCGGGAAGCAGGCCGAAGTCGAGCGCGCCGGCGTCCAGGTGTTGGTAGGCCCGCCGGACCGCACGACGCACCACGCCGCGGGCTCCTTCGCGGCGGAGCTTGCCGACGATGCCGAGCGCGCTGCCGCTCACCGACGCACCGCCCTGCCCAGGGCGTCCGCGACGATCTCCTGCTGCTCGGCGGTGATGCCGGGGAACATCGGCAGCGAGACGATCTCCTGCGCCAGGGCCTCGGCGACCGGGAAGGACCCGGGGCCCTGCCCCAGCCAGGAGAAGGCCGGCCACAGGTGCACCGGCGCCGGGTAGTGGATGCCGGCGCCCACGCCGGCCTCGAGGAGCTCGCTCAGCACCCGGTCACGCTCGGCGACCCGGGCGACGTAGAGGTGCCAGACGTGCTGGTTGCCCGGCAGCGTACGCGGCAGGGTGACTCCGGGCAGGTCGGCGAGCAGCGCCGCGTAGCGCTGCGCGGCCTCGTCGCGCTCGGTGTTCCAGCCCTTGAGGCGCTCGAGCTTGAGCGAGAGGACGGCGGCCTGGACGGAGTCGAGCCGGGAGTTGGTGCCGATGTCGAGGTGTTCGTACTTCGCGACGCCGCCGTGGTTGCGCAGGGCACGGACGCGGTCGGCGATGTCCGCCGAGCCGGTGGTCACCGCGCCCGCGTCGCCGTAGGCGCCGAGGTTCTTGCCGGGGTAGAAGCTGGTGCCGGCGGCCTCCCCGAAGGAGCCCGCGGGGCGGCCGTTGCGGCTCGCCCCCTGCGACTGGGCCGCGTCCTCCAGCAGCAGTACGCCGTCCCCGACCGCCTCGCGAAGCAGCTCGAACGGCGCCACCTGTCCGTACAGGTCGACCCCGATGACGGCCCGGGTGCGGCCGGTGATCCGCCGAGCGACGTCGTCCGGGTCGATCAGGAAGTCCTCGTCGCAGTCGGCGAGCACCAGGTCGGCGCCGACCATCGCGACCGCCTCGGCGGTGGCGACGAAGGTGTTCGCCGGGACGATCACCTCGTCGCCGGCCCCGATGCCCGCTCCGCGCAGCGCGAGCACGAGCGCGTCGGTGCCGTTGCCGACACCGACGCAGTGCTCGACACCGGCGAAGGCCGCGTACTCCTCCTCGAAGCGCCGCACCTGCGGCCCGAGGACGAAGGCGCCGCTCTCGCAGATCTCGGCGAAGGCGCTCACCGCGTCCGCGTTGATGACCTGGTTCTGCGGACGGAGGTCCACGAACGGGACGCCGGCGCGCGGCTCGGCGGGGTGTGCATGAGCTGTCATGAGGGGTTTCCTTCCGGGAGAGGGTCCGGCTCGAGCCGGCGGAGCCGGGTGAACCGGGCGCGCCACCAGGGCAGCAGCGGCAGGGCGTAGAGGACGAGGACGACGCCGGCAACCCCGACCAGCGTCAGGAGGCGGCCGGCGCCGAGGCCACCGACCCAGACCGACACGGCGGCCGCCGGGACGGCGGCCAGGATCGGGAGCGCGGCCGGGCGCAGCAGGTCGCCGGTGCGGACCCCGACCCGGGCGAGCGCGCGCAGGTAGAGCGGTGCGACCACGACGGCCACGACCGCGACGTGGGCCCAGCCGGCACCGGCAAGCCCCCAGCGATCGGCGCCGATCATCATCGCCGGGACCATCGCCAGGACCCAGGCGACCTGCACGGCCAGCACCGCCCGGGTCTCGCCGGCGGCGATCAGGAACGTGGCCACCAGGTCGAAGAGCACCCGGATGCCACCGAAGACCGCGAGCCCGGTGAGCGCGGCCGCGGCCGGCTCCCAGCGCTCGCCGTAGACCAGCGTCACCAGCGGCACGGCCGCAGCGGCCAGGCCGAGCGAGATCACCGTGGCGATGGTGACCAGCGGCGCCATGCAGAGCACCAGGCCACGGTTGCGTGCCCGGGGCGTGGCGGCTTGGGAGAACGCGGGCAGCGCGACCACCCTGATCGCCGCGCCGAGCGCGCTCATCGGCCAGGAGGAGATGTTGAAGGCGAGCACGTACAGGCCGAGCTGTTCGGGACCGATCGTCCGGGAGACGATCAGGTTGTCGATGCTCAGCAGCAGCCAGGACAGCAGGTTGGCGGCGGCCAGCGGCAGGCAGAACGCGAGCGACTCACGAGCCAGCGCGGGGTCGAAGCCCAGCCGCGGGACGGTGCGGGTGACCACGTAGAGCCCCAGCGCGATCACGCTCTGGGAGGCGATCTGACCGCAGGCGAGCGCCTCGGCGCCGGCTCCGGCGAGGATCATGGTGAGCGCGACGACGACCGAGGAGAGCAGGCCGAGCCCGTTGATCCCGAACAGCGCGCCCTGGCGGAAGTCCCTGGTCAGCCGGGCGGAGGGCACGATCGTGAAACCGAAGACCGCGATGCTCACCGCCATCAGCCTGATCACGCCGGTCGACTCGGCGCTCCCGAACGCGAGCGCGATCGGCTCCGCGGCCAGCGCCATCGTCGTGGCGAGCCCGACGCTGACGCCCAGCCCCATGGTGGCCACCGTCGGCGCCCGCGGTTCCATGTCACGGGCCCGGATGAGGTCGGAGCCGAGGCCGAGGTCGGCGAGGGTGGTGAGGATCGTCCAGACCGTCAGCGCCACCGCATAGACGCCGAACTCGGCGGGCGCGACCAGCCGGGCCACCAGGATGCCGAAGAGCACGCTGCCGACCCGCATCGCGATGGTGCCGCCGAGGCTCCAGCCGAGACCTCTGCTCACCCGGCCGGCCGCCGGCCCGCTGCTGACCGTCGCAGTCATGTCCCGTACCTGCGCTCGAACCGCCACCGCAGGTGGTGCCGGACCTTGCCGGTGGCGCGAGCCCACGGCCCCGGCTCGGGGGCGCGACCCTCGACGGCCTCCGCCCAGGCGCGGCTCCACGCCCTGGTGTGCCGGATGGCGAGATGGGTCTCGGCGGCGAACCGGAGGTGGTCGATGACGGTCGCGGAGTCCCCGTGGGCGACCTCCCGGCCGCGGCGCATCGCCTCGGTGGCGAGGGCCCGCATGGCGTACGGCTTCAGCGCCTGGACCTCGGCGACCTCGGGTGCTCGCTCGTCGAAGAGGATGTCGAAGGTGCGCCGCCGCTCGCGGAGGTCGGTGAGCCAGCCGGAGTACTCGGTCAGGTGCATGTTGGCGGCGTGGACGCGGTAGGCCGCCTGGATCGGGCCGTCGACGCGGCCGACGTCCCAGTGCACCGCGGTGCGCAGCCACATGTCGAAGTCGGCCGAGTGCGGCAGCCGCGGGTCGTAGCCGTCGGTCTGCTCCAGCGCCTCCCGGCGCATCACCGCCTCGGGGCTGGCCAGGAAGCAGCGGCCCTGGCGGGCGGCGGTGGCGAGCCAGTCCCGGCCCGCCCAGACCGACCAGCTGCGGGTACGCGTCGGACCGGTCGGGAGCTCGTCGGTGAACGAGCGGGCGTAGCCGTAGACCAGGCCGACGCTGCGGTGGTGCTCCATCAGTGCGGCGGCCCGGGTGAGCGCGTCGGGCATCAGCACGTCGTCGGCGGAGACGAGCGTGACGTAGTCGCCGCGGGCGAGGGCGAGCCCGTCGTTGTAGGTGCGGATGTGGCCCGCGTTCTGCTCGTGGACGAGGACCTGGACGCGGGGGTCCGCCGCGGCCAGCGAGCGCGCGATGTCGGCGCTGTCGTCGGTGGAGGCGTCGTCGACGATCAGCACGTCGACGTCGACGCCGCTCTGGTCGAGGGCGCCCGCCACCGCCTGGGGCAGATAGCGGCCGTAGTTGTAGCAGGGGATCACGACGCTGACCGAGGGGCGCGTCGACAGCGGTCGCGGACGATGGAACCTGCGCATCAGGCCGACACCCGGACCGGACGGGCGGGGACTCCGGCCCAGGTCTCCCCTGGCGGGAGGTCCTGCAGGAGCACGGCGCCCATGCCGAGGACGGCGTCGGAGCCGACGGTGAGCCGCTGGCGCACCGAGGAGCTCATCCCGAGGTAGGCGCCCTCACCGACGACCACCTCGCCACCGACGGCGACGCCGGCGCAGATCGTGGCGAAGTCGCCGACGATGTCGTCGTGGGTGAGGACCACGTTGGGCATCACCACGACGTGCCGGCCGACCGTGACCTGGGAGGTCAGCCGCGCGCCGGCGAGCAGGATGCTGCCCCGCCCGACCTCGCAGCCGGCGGCGACCGTCGCGTCGGGATGGATGATCGTGGCGAACCGGTCGGCGGTCACGCCGTAGTCGAGGAGCCGCTCGATGAGCCGGCGGCGCACCCGCCCCGCTCCGGTGCAGATCGCCAGGTCGGCGCCGCTGTCGACGACCAGCTCGACCGGTCCGATGACCTCGGCACCGCCGACCGCCGTACCCCAGCGCTCGCGGTCGTCGTCGACCGCCACGACCTCGTCGTAGCCGCTCGCTGCGGCCGCCGTCTCACCGGCCAGACCGCTGGCGGCGACGAGCATCAGCGTGGTCACCGGCGTACTCCCCCCTCGCGGAGTACGTCGATGACGCGCGCCTGCTCCGAGTCCGAGAGCTGGTGGAAGAGCGGCAGGATCACGGTGTTGTCGGTGAGCCGCTCGGTGACCGGCAGCGCCTCACCGGCGGCATCGGCGTACGCAGGCTGCCGGTGGGCCGCCATGATCCCGCGCCGCGCGGAGATGCCGGCCTCGGCCAGCGCGACCAGCAGTCCCTCGCGGTCCAACCCGTACGCCCGCTCGGTGGTCGAGCCTGTCGAGACCTCGACCCAGAAGGACTGGAAGTTGCACGTGCCCCAGTCCGGGTCCGCGACCGCGCGCAGACCGTCGATCTCGGCGACCGCCTTCACATAGACCGCAGCCAGCTCGCGACGCCGGGCGACGACCTCGGGCAGCCGCTCCAGCTGCACGATGCCGACGGCAGCCTGCAGGTCGGTCATCCGGAAGTTGAACCCGACCTCGTCGTAGGACTCCGGCGGCGAGACCAGGCTGGCGTGCCGGTCGGCGGCGGAGACGCTCATCGCGTGCTCACGCAGCCGCCGCGCCCGCTCGGCCCACTCGGGCCGCGAGGTGGTGAGCATCCCACCCTCGCCGGTGGTGAGGATCTTGCGCGGGTGGAAGGACCAGGCCGCGATCTCCGCGCCGGCACCCACGGGCCGGCCGCGGTAGGTGGAGCCGGCACCGCACGCGGCGTCCTCGACGACCACGATGCCGAGCGGGTCGCAGACCTCGCGGACCGCGTCCAGGTCGGCGGGCACCCCACCCTGGTCCACCAGGATCACGGCTGTCGTCCGCGGGGTCAGGGCGGCCGCGACGGTCTCGGCGGTGAGGTTGCCGGTCTCCGCGGAGACGTCGGCGAAGACCGGCCGCGCGCCGAGGTAGGTGGGCGCGTTGGCGGTCGCGATGAAGGAGTAGGACGGGACGACGACATCGTCGCCGGGACGTACGCCTGCGACGGTCAGGGCGAGCTGGAGCGCCGTGGTGCAGCTCGAGGTCGCCACCGCGTGAGCAGCGTGCTGAGAGGTTGCGAAGCGACGTTCGAACTCGGCGACGCGAGGGCCTTGGGCCACCCAGCCGGAGCGGAGCACCGCGGCGACCGCCTCGATCTCCTCCTCGCCCAGCCAGGGCTGCATGACGTCGACGCGGCTCATGAGACACGACCCTGGAGCTCGCGTCCGGCCGCGATCTCGGAGCGCAACGGTCGCCACCACTCCACGAGCTCGCGGAGCCCGTCCTCCAGCCCGATCGTCGGCGTCCACCCCAGGTCATCGCGGGCGGCGGTGATGGAGGCGAGCCGGCGGGTGACGCCGTTGACCGCCCGTTCCGGGCCGTGCTCGATGCCGAGCGAGGAGGCGCCCATCACCCGCAGCAGCGCCTCGGCCAGCTCCTGCAGCGAGGTCTCGGTGCCGGAGGCGATGTTGTAGACGCCCTCGCGCACGTCGGAGGCGGCCGCGAGGATGTTGGCGCGGGCGATGTCGGGCACGCAGACGAAGTCCATCGTCTGGCGGCCGTCGCCGAAGATCAGCGGCGGCTCCCCGTCGGCGATCCGCTCCATCCAGCGCACCAGCACCTCGGTATAGGCGCCGTGCACGTCCATCCGCGGTCCGTAGACGTTGAAGTAGCGCAGCCCGACGTAGTCGAGCCCACGCATCGCCCGGAAGGCGCGCACGAGCCCCTCGTTGTAGGACTTCGCGGCGCCGTAGAGGGTGTCGTTGTTGTTGTGGTGGTGGCCCTCCGGCGTCGGGAACTCCTCGGCCAGCCCGAAGACCGAGGCGGAGGAGGCGTAGACCAGCTTCGAGACGCCGGCGTCGGCGGCCGCCTCGACCACGTTGAAGGTGCCGTCGACCAGCACCTCGTTGGCCAGCCTCGGCTCCTCGGCGCACAGGGTGATCCGGATGGCGGCCTGGTGGAAGACCAGGTCCTTGCCGGCGGTGAGATCGCCGACCAGGTCGCGGTCGCGGATGTCGCCCTCGACCAGGGTGACGCGGCCGGAGGCCAGCGCGTCGTCCAGGTTGGCCTTGCGGCCGCGGATCAGGCTGTCGAGCACGTCGACGTGCGCGGCCCCCGCGTCGAGGAGCTGGTCGACGATGGTGGAGCCGATCGTGCCGGCTCCTCCGGTGACCAGCACGTTCGCGCCGTCGAGATCGGGGGTACGGGGGTGAGTCATCGGATCAGCTCCAGGATCGGGGTCTCGGCGGCCACCTCGACGAGGGCGCCACGGGCACGGAGGCTGGTCTGGGCCGCCTCCAGGACAGAGAGGACACGGAGCCCGGCGGCTCCGTCGGTGCGTGGAGAGCGGCCCTCGCGGATGGACTCGGCGAACTCGCCGACCATCCGGCCCAGGGCCTCGTACTCGGGCAGCGCGGGCGCCCAGGTGTCGCCCAGCCGGTAGGAGACGGTCGCGGCAGCGCGGTCGTAGCGGTCCACGCTCTGCTGGACGAGGTCGACACCACGGTCGAAGACGCTGAGCCGCTGCTGCGGGTTGAGGTCGTCCCAGACCAACGTACGCCGGCTCCCGCCGATCACCATCTGCCTGATCTTGGTGGGGCTGAGCCAGTTCACGTGGACGTGGGCCATCACCCCGCCCTCCAGCGGCAGGGTCAGGTAGCCGACGCAGGACTTGCCGGCCTTGAGCGGGTCGGCGCCGTGCGCGGCCACGCCGGTCGGGCGCAGCCCGCCGGGGAGGACGAAGTCGAGGATCGAGAGGTCGTGGGGGGCGAGGTCCCAGAAGACGTCGACGTCGGGCTGGACCAGGCCGAGGTTGATCCGCACCGAGTCGACGAAGAGGATCTCGCCGAGCGAGCCGTCCTCGACCAGCTCGCGGATCTTCTGCACGACCGGCGTGTAGCAGTAGGTGTGGTCGGCCATCAGCACCAGCCCGCCGGCCTCGGCAGCGGCGACCATGCTGCGCCCCGACTCCACGTCGTCGGCCAGCGGCTTCTCGACCAGGACGTGCTTCCCGGCCCGCAGAGCGCGCTCGACGAGCACCCGGTGCGTACCGGCCGGGGTCGCGACCGCGACCGCGTCCACGTCGTCTCGCGCCAGCACCTCGTCGAGGTCGGCGGTGGCCAGCACGTCCGTGCCGCCACCGATCACCTCGCGGGCCCGGGCCACGTCCAGATCTACTACGGCGACCAGCGTCCAGTCCGGTGCGTTCCGGAAGTTCCGGACCAGGTTCGGACCCCAGTATCCGGCGCCGACAACTGCCACGCCGAGCGGCTCCCCATCAGTCATGTCGACCATCGAAACGGCGAGGGGCGAGGCCCCGAAGAGCCTCGCCCCACCTATCCCCCCATTTAGGGACCGCCGTCTCCGGCAGGCCTCGACGGCCTACGGTGACGCCGGGCGGAACCGCACGTCCACGAAGTAGTTCGTGGAGTTCCAGGCACGGTCCGGGAATCCCCCTCCGGTCCCGTACCGATACCTGCCGTTGGCGCCGCCCGGCGCCGTCAGGGGGCCGACCGACCGCGCCTGGCCGAGACCGGACGGCGTGGCCGCGTAGTGCCCCTTCGGGGCGTAGTAGGACACCACGTAGGTCGTCCCCGGCGTGATCGCGACCGGTGTCGGCAGCGTCGCGGTCTGCCAGCCGCTGCTGGTCTCGCCGGTGAAGGTCACCGTCGCGAGCCGCTGGCCCGACGAGCTCCACAGCGACCCGGTGTGCGTGCCGGTGTTGCCCGTCCCCTTGTAGAACCGGATCGCCGTCACCGTGCCGGCCACCGAGGAGGTGAACGCGGTGCCGAGCTCGACCGCGTCGCTGTCGTTCGACGACGCCGTCTGCGGGGTCAGGGTGTCGAACAGCGAGAACGACTGGGTGCCGGCCGCGGCCGTGGTGAACGACCACGTCTGTGTCGGCAGGGTCGCCCCCTCGGTCGAGACCACTCCCTCGACCCGCACGCTCACCTGGGTGCTCGCGGGCAGCGCCGAGGTCGGCGTGAACCGCAGCGTACGTCCGTCCGCGGAGAGTGCCGCCGACCCGGCGACCGCGGAGCCGCCCGCCGATACCGACATGCTCCAGCCGGTGGCGACGTCGTCCGAGAACGTGATCGCCGGTCTGGCCGAGGTCTCCACTCCCGTCGCGCCCGGGCTCGGATCGCGTGCGGTGACGCTCATCGTCGCGGCGGCCCGTTCGAAGACCACGTCGACGAAGTAGTTCGTCTGACCGAAGGAGTTCTCCGGGAACCCGCCGCCGGCACCGTAGCGATAGCGTCCGGCGGTGGTGGCCGGGGCGCTCAGGTCGCCCGAGGTCCAGGCCGTGCTGAAGAACCCGCCGGTCGCCGAGTAGTGACCCTGCGGCGCGTAGTAGGAGACGACGTACGTCTCCCCCGCCGTCACCGCGACCGGCTGGTCGAGCGTGGCCTCCTGCCAGCCCGAGGCGGTCTCGCCGACGAACGTGACCGTCGCCAGCCTGGTGCCGGTGGCGGACCACAGCGAGCCGACATGGGTGCCGTTGTTGCCCGGCCCCTTGTAGAACCGGATCGCGGTGATCCGGCCGTCGCGCGACGAGCTGAACGCGGTGCCGACCTCGATCGGCGAGGCATCGCTCTCGGCCAGCGTGGTCGGCGTCTGATCACCGAAGAGCGTCTGCTCGTTCACGGCCTCCTGGGCGCGGGTGCGGAACGTCCAGCTCTTCGCCGCCAGACTGGCCCCGTCGACCGAGGTCACCCCGGTCAGGTTGACCGTGATGTTCGCATCCGGTGGCAGCGCCCCGGTCGGGTCGAAGGTGATCTCGTTCGCCGCCTGGTTCAGCGAGGTGGTCCCGGCGATCGGTCCGCTCGGCCCGGAGAGGGTGAGCTGGTAGCCGGTCGTGATCGCGCTGGAGAAGCCGACCGTGATGTTGGTGCCGCGCGCCACCGAGACCGCGCCCGGCGCCGGGCTCTGTGCCGTCATGGTCAGCGTCGGCGCACCCTTCTCGAAGACCACGTCGACCAGATAGCTCGACGCCGAGGAGTTGCCCGGGAAGCTCTCCCCGCTCGACCACGCTCCGGCGCTCGAGGTCACGTTGAGCGGACCCTTGGACAGGTTCGCCGCCGCGAAGGCGTTCGGAGACGCCGAGTAGGCCCCGTTGGTGTGGTACGAGACGGTGTACTCCGTCCCCGCCTGGACCGCGACGGGCTGGGCGAAGGTCAGCGTCTGCCAGCCGGTGGTGCTCTCGTCGGCGAAGGTGCCCTGGGCGAGCACGGTGCCGTTGCTCGACCACAGCGTGCCGACGTGCGGAGCGGTGTTGTTGACCGCCTTGTAGAACTTCACGCCGGTCACCGTGCCGGTCACGTTCGGGGTGAAGCGCATGCCCAGGGTCAGGGACGCGTGCTCGGAGTCCTCCAGGACCGTCGGCACGTCATCGTCGTCGTAGATCGAGCACGGGCAGACTCCTGGTGCTGCCGGCGGTTTCGCGGTCACGAACGACCAGCTCTTCCCGCCGCTCAGCGCGGTGCCCTGGTTGTCGGTCGCCGCCAGCGTGACGGTGTGCTTCACGAAGCCGGCCAGCGGGCTCGACGGCGTGAAGGTGACCGTCCTGGTGGTCGCGTCATAGCTCTTCGTGCCGGGCACGGTCGCCCCGAGCGCGTCCTTGACCGTGACCTGCACCGAGGACGCGACCACGGGCTTGGAGAAGCGGGCGCTGATGGTCGTCGAGCGCGGCACCGAGGACGAGTCGGCCAGCGGCCACGGGTTGATCGCCGAGAGCGGCGAGTCGTCGGTGGTCGTGAAGACGACGTCGACGAAGTAGTTGGAGTTCTGGTGGGAGCTGGTCGGGAAGGTGCCGGGGTTGGCGTAGACGCCGGCCGGCTCCGCCCCGTGGCCCCCGGCGACGTCGAGCGGGTACGCCTCGAGCCCCTGCGCCGCGAACTTCCACGGCTGCACCGCATAGCGCCCGTTCGGCGCGGTGTAGGAGACGACATAGGTCGTCCCCGCGCTCAGCGCGACCGGTGAGGTGAAGAGCGCTTGCTGCCAGCCGCCGGAGGTCTCCCCGGTGAACGTGACCTGGGCCAGCCGCTCTCCGCTGGTGCTCCACAGCGAGCCGGTGTGGGTGCCGGTGTTGCCGGCGCCCTTGTAGAAGCGGACACCCGCTGCGTACCCGTCGGTGAGCGGGGTGAACCGCAGGCCGAGCTCGGCGGAGCTCGGGTCGTCGGCCGACGCCGTCGCCGGCCCGGTGACGGCGTCCCAGGTGGTCGGGACCGGGCTCTGGCCCAGGATGCTGCAGCCGCAGGAGACGTTGAACGAGCGGGTCACCGCGGCGCCGACGTTGGCGCTGTCGTCGACTGCGCGCACCCTGATCGGGGTGTTGCCGACTCCGTGCTGGATGTATTCGATCGTCCAGGACGCGCCGCCCTGACCCGGGTGCCAGGTGGTGCCGCCGTCGGTGGAGTACTCCACCCCGGCGACGATCCCGCCGCCGGAGTCGGTGGCGGTGCCGGTCATCGTCACCTTGGCGCCGTTGGCCTGGTTGGATCCGGCCGCGGGGCTGGTGATCGTGACCGTCGGGCCGGTCGTGTCGGTCGACGCCGTGGCCTGCTGCAGCCCGGCCATCAGCGTGGTCGGCTGCGCGCCCATGTCGGCGAGCAGGTTGATCTGGGCCTGCTGCATCGCCGGGCTCGTCGCGGTGTCGTTGAAGGCGCTGTCATGGGTGTTGTCGAGCCCCCAGGTCCACTGCACGGTGCCGGCTCCGAAGACCAGCGCCCCGCTCGCGGCGCGGTAGAGGGTGATCGAGTGGGTGGTGTTGCCGTCTCCGGTGCTGCGCCCGAAGTCGGTCATGTACACGCCCTCGATGAATCCCTTCGTCTCCGAGGCGCGGATCAGCCCCGGTGGCCGGAACCCGTTGTCCTGGTCCTCGTCCGTCTCGTACCCGACCGTGTGCGGAGCCAGGGCTCTGGACGCGCCGGTCATCTGGTCGAGTCCGGTGCCGCGCCAGAGCCGTTGCTTGCCCTGGTCGCGGGTCACCGTGAGCGGCAGGTCGGTGTAGTTGGACATGAAGATGGTGCCGGTCAGCGCGTTCTCCGGCAGACCACCGCCCTGGCTCTTCGGCGCGAAGCGCGGGTCGCGCCAGGTCGAGGTGTTCTCCTCGGCGGGGTCCTCGGCACCCCATGCCTCCTTGTAGGTGACCAGCGTCCGGTAGGCCTTCTTCCCGGTCTCGCCGTACTGCGAGGACTCGTAGCGGGTGCGCCAGTAGGCCTCGTTGCCGCTGAGGAACTGCAGGTTCACCCCTGCGTCGCGGGCGGCCTCGACGTTGGCGCGCTGGCGTCCGCTCCAATACTCGTCGTGCCCGACGGAGAGGTACGTCTTGTGGTTGGTGAGCAGCTCGCCGCGACGGTCGGTGTCGACCCCGGCCAGATAGCTGACGTCGTAGCCGTTGCGCTCGAGGAACCTCACCAGCGGGTACTCGTTGGCGAAGTAGAAGTCCCGTGCCGGGCTGTGCCGGGTCACGAACGGGCGGTTGTAGCTGAGCTTGTAGGCCCGGCCGTTCTCGCCACCGTGGTAGAAGCTGGACCCGCCGTAGAGGTTGTACGCCTGCCAGGTGGTGTCCGAGGTCTGGAAGACCACGTCGGAGTGGCTGGCGTCATCGCGGACGATGAAGGTGATGTGGCTGGCCTCGTTCCGGTCGGCGCGGTGGAGCAGCGCGACGTAGACGCCCGAGACCGCGGTGGAGGGCACCTGCCAGGTCGCCGAGACGCCCCAGTTGCCGCAGTCGACCAGCTCGGTCGCGGCCTCGCGCGTGCAGTTGGGCTGGATCTGCGGCAGCCTCGCCGACGGCGTGACCGAGGCGATCCGGCGAGCGCCGTCGCCGCCGTACCACCCGGTGCGGTAGATCGTGATCGTGTAGGCGGAGGCGTCGGTGTCGACCTTGAAGTCGATCGAGCTGCCGACGTTCACGCTGATGTCCGTCGCGAACCCCTGGATCGAGTCGTCGCCGGCACCGTCGATGTCCCATTCGCTCGGCGGGGATCCGGGTTTGGAGTTCTCGCAGGCGATCTTGTTGCCGCCCGCGCCGCAGGGGTCGCCGGCGGCGTACGCCGTGCTCGTGACGGCCGTGAGACCGGTGAGGGTGAGGACGGCTCCGAGCAACGGTGCCAGGAGCCTGCGGCTCCTCGAGCTGGGACGCAACATATGCGACGTTCCCCCTTCTGGTTTCAGGCGCGCGAGCTCTCGTCGCGCAGCCAGGTCGTGTAGTCGCCGGTGCGGACGGCCCTGCGGGCGAGCCGTCGCGCGATGAGGGTGATCGTCAGGAAGACCGGGACCCGGAGACCGACCGCAGGCTGACGCAGCCCGAGCTTGAGCAGATCCGAGACGGATGTGGACGCCTGGCGGACGGCGTGCTGGTCCGCCTGGGAGTTGCCTGTCGCCACGCGGGTGCGGCGGCGGAGCAGGTCGGCGACGGTACGCGGCGGCTGCACCACCACGCGGGCGTCGGTGACGATCCGACGCTCCGAGGGCGCGAACGTCTCGGAGACGACCAGGTCGTCGTTCATGAGCCTGGCCTGGGCCTCCACCCGGGCCTGGCCCTCGGCCGAGAGACAGAACGCGCCGCGGCCGAACAGGCCGCTGCGTACGCTCGGGAGGCTCTCCCAGACCCGGTAGTACGCACGCACCTGCCACGACGAACGTTCTGTCGGGACCTCGCGGGCCGGCCCGGCGGCGTGGACGCCCGGCTCCGCGACCGCCCGGACCAGGCGGAGCGCGTCGGGGCCGGGCAGGCGTACGTCGGCGTCCAGGTGGATCCTGGGGAAGAGCGAGATGGCCGCGTTGCCGAGCTCGACCGCGAGCGCCTTCGACGCCGAGGCGGTCTCCAGGACGCGTACGCCCGGGACCGAGCGCGCCACCGCCGCGGTGTCGTCGGTGCAGCCGTTGCAGACCACGACGACCTCGAAGGTGCCCGGCGGGACACCCTCGAGCAGCGCGGTCAGGTTCCCACGCAGCCCGAGCGCCTCGTCGTGCGCGGGAACGACCACGCTCGCCACAGCCGGTGAACGCTCCATGATCGGAGCATCGCCGCGTCGTGGCAGGTCGGAGCGGGCGATGTCAGTCATCACCCAATATCGGTGACGGCACCCGTGGCGCCACCGGGGACGGTCCGTCCGGGACCCGGTCGAGTGTCCGGTTGGGGAGGACGAAGTTGATCATGTCGGCGTTGTCGTAATCGCGGGCGAGGACCCGGCCGGGGTTGCCGCCGACCAGGCTGCGGGGCGGCACGTCCTTGGACAGCACGGTGCCGGCGGAGATGGTGCAGCCGTCGCCGACCGTGATCGCCCCGGAGATCACCGCGCCGGGACCGATCCAGACGTCGTCGCCGATGGTCGGCACGCCGTGGTCGCCGGCGGCGATCCGCTGACCGATGGTGACGTTGTGGTGGAGCACGCAGTTGCTGCCGATCACGGCCGGGCCGATCATGACCCCGGAGCGGTGCATCACCAGCAGCCCGGGACCGATGTCCGCGCGGCGGCCGATGTCGGCGTGGTGGATCCGCATGTTGTGACGGTTCCAGAACCAGAAGATGCCGAGGACGCCCACGCCCAGGAGGCGGTGGCGATCCCGGACGCCTCCGGCCCAGCGGCCGAAGCGGTAGCAGGCCACGCAGCGCAGCTCGTAGTCGGTCAGCCAGAACCTCAGCCGGGCGAGCAGCGAGGGCCGCGGCCCGCCGAGGACGATGGCGTACATCTTGGCCAGGTCGACCGCGAAGTCGCTGCGCTCACCCCGCAGGCCGTGCTCACCCAGGCTGTACCTACCCAGCAAGGGAGTCCGCCGCCGTCTTCCGGGCCACGTAGGCCACCAGGTTGGCGACGCCGTCGAGGTTGTCCGGCACCGTCTCGGCCTCGGTGACGGTGATCTCGAACTCCGCCTCGAGGAACTCGATGAGCTCCAGGATCCCGGTCGAGTCGATCACTCCGGACTCGACCAGCGAGTCCGTCGGCGCGGGCAGCCGCTCCTCGTCGCCCAGCAGGAGGCTGTCGAGGATGAACGCCTCGATCGTTCGCTGTAGGTCTGCCATGTCTGCTCTCTCCCTGGTCACGTACGTGATTCCGGCCGGCGTCAGCCGGCCGGGTGCTTGCACGTCCACTGTTCTGACCGAGCGCCGGAGGGTGCGGTGACCGGCACGAAACATGCCGACATTGGGTGATAAACGCCGTGGTGGCGGCTCCCGGGCCCCGTCGCGGCGACAAGCCTTGGCGGCCTACGCGCAGACGTCTACCGAGGAGAGCCATGTGCGGAATCTGCGGGGTCCACTCCGCCGCTGAGGCGCCCGACCCCGGTCTCGTACGCCGGATGCTGGGCGTCCTGGCTCACCGCGGGCCGGACGGCAGCGGCTACTACCGGGACGAGCGGGTCGCGCTGGGCCACACCCGGCTGGCGATCGTCGACACGGTCGGCGGCGTGCAGCCGATGGGCGGTTGCGACGAGGCCGGCGAGCAGCAGGTCTGGGTGACCTTCAACGGCGAGATCTTCAACCATGTCGAGCTCGCCGCCGACCTGCGCGCCCGCGGGCACCGCTTCCGCACCCGCAGCGACACCGAGGTGATCGTGCACGCCTGGGAGGAGTGGGGACCAGGCTGCTTCGACCGGTTCAACGGCCAGTGGGCGCTGGCGGTCTGGGACCGGCGCAGCGGCGACCTGGTCCTCGCCCGGGACCGGTTCGGAGTGCGGCCGCTCTTCTACACGCGCTCGGGCGGCAAGCTGCTGTTCGCCTCCGAGGTGAAGGCGCTCTTCGCCGACCCGGACGTGCCGCGCGAGCTCGATCCCGCCGGCATCGACCAGGTGCTGACGCTGTGGTCGACGGTCGCGCCGCAGACCGTCTTCCGCGGGGTCCGGCAGGTGCCCCCGGGCAGCTATCTGACCTTCCCGACCGTGCTCGGCCGCAGCGCCGTCGCGTCCACCAGCACCCGCTTCTGGGCACCTGGCTTCTCACCCCAGGGGGCCGAGCCGCTCACCGACCTGGCAGCCAACGCCGAGGCGCTGCGCGAGCGGCTGGTGGCCGCCACCCGGCTGCGGTTCGAGCGCAGCGACGTGCCGGTGGCGGCGTACCTCTCCGGTGGGATCGACTCGGCGGTCACGGCCGGAGTCATAGCAGCCGAGAGGATCGGGCACAGCACGGCGGCACCGCTGCACACCTTCTCGCTGCGGTTCGCCGACGACGAGTTCGACGAGGGCGGCTACCAGGCGCTGATGGCGAAGCGGCTCGGCACCGTCCACGAGGACGTCGTGGTGCGCGAGCGCGACATCGCCGAGGTCTTCCCCGACGTCGTACGCCACGCCGAGTCGCCGCTGCTGCGGACCGGCCCGGCGCCGATGTTCCTGCTCTCCCGGCTCGTGCGCCAGTCCGGCTTCAAGGTCGTGGTGACCGGGGAGGGCAGCGACGAGGTGCTGGGCGGCTACGACATCTTCCGCGAGGGGAAGATCCGCGAGCTGTGGACCCGGGACCCGGCCGCCGCGGAGGCGGCCGTGGAGCAGCTCTACCCGTGGATGAAGCGCTCGCCGCACCAGGCGCCGGCCTTCGCGAAGAGCTTCTTCGGCCGCAACCTGGTCGCCGGCGACCCGGCGATCTCGCACCGGCCGCGGTGGGACTCCACCTCGGTGCTGCGCTCGATGCTCACCCCGGCGGTGCGCGCGGCGTGCGACCGGAGCCCGGCCGACGAGGTCCTGGCCGTGATGCCCGCCGAGAGCGCTCGGTGGGACCCGCTGTCCCGCGCCCAGTGGCTGGAGATGACCACCCTGCTGCCCGGCTACATCCTGGCCTCGCAGGGCGACCGGATGCTGATGGGCAACTCGATCGAGGGCCGGTTCCCGTTCCTGGACCCGCACGTCGCCGAGCTGGCGGGCCGGGTGCCCGCGGACCACAAGATCCATGGCATGGACGAGAAGCACCTGCTGAAGATCGCCTTCGCCGACCTGGTGCCCGAGGAGATCCTGCGCCGGCCCAAGCAGCCCTACCGGGCGCCGGACGCCGCGGCGTTCTTCGCCGGCGGCACCCCCGACTGGGTCGGCGACGTCACCTCCGTCGCCGCGCTGGAGGCCGCCGGGATGTTCCGCCCGGAGCTCGTGCAGCGGCTCCTGGAGAAAGCCCGGCGCACCCGGGGGCGGGGGCTGGGCAACACCGACAACATGCGCCTCGTCGCCGTGCTGTCCACGCAGCTGCTGCACAGCGAGCTCATCACCGGTTCGGTCTTCGCCTCGGCGCCGCCGCCCGAGCCGCTCACCGTCTTCGACCACACCCTCGAGCCCATCGGAAGGACCCCAGCATGACCATCGACACCAGCCCGCAGGCTGCCTACGGACCGGACACGCTCAGCTACGACGAGGAGGCGGAGGCGATCCGGATCGGGGAGGCGATGCGCCGCTATCTGGTGGCCAACAAGCGCAAGGGCATCGTGCTCGGGGTCTCCGGCGGGATCGACTCCAGCGTGGTCGCCGCGCTCGCGGTCAAGGCGCTCGGCCCCGAGCGCGTGCTCGCGCTGCACATGCCCGAGCAGGAGTCGTCCGACGACACGATCGGGTTCAGCACGATGCTCACCGACGCCCTCGGGATCGACTCGGTGCTGGAGGAAATCTCCCCGGTGCTGATCGGGCTCGGCGCCTACCAGCGCCGCGACGACGCCGTCCGCCGCGTCGTGCCGGAGTACGGCCCCGGCTGGAAGTCGAAGATCGTGTTGCCGAGCGTGGTCGACTCCGACGCGTACCGGCTCTTCTCGGTGGTCGTCGAGGATCCGCAGGGCCGACAGAGCACCCACCGGCTGACGACCGAGGCCTACCTGGAGATCGTGGCGGCGACGAACTTCAAGCAGCGGGTGCGCAAGGCGCTGGAGTACTTCCACGCCGACCGGCTCAACTACGCGGTCGCCGGCACCCCGAACCGGCTCGAGTACGACCAGGGGTTCTTCGTGAAGCTCGGCGACGGCGCCGCCGACCTGAAGCCGATCGCGCACCTCTACAAGACCCAGGTCTACGCGATGGCGGCCCACCTCGGCGTACCCGCGGAGATCCAGGCGCGACCCTCCACCACCGACACCTACTCGCTCGAGCAGTCGCAGGAGGAGTTCTACTTCTCGCTGCCCTACCAGCGGATGGATCTGTGCCTCTACGGCCTCAACCACGGCATCGCGACCGCCGAGGTCGCCGAGGCGACCGGGCTCACCGTGGAGCAGGTCGAGCGCGTCTACCGCGACATCGTGCAGAAGCGGCGTACGACCGCCTATCTCCACTCCGCTCCGATGCTCGTCGACGAGGTGCCATTGAATATCAAGGAGTCTTGATATAACGTCGCAGGCATGAGCACACCACCCTTCATCCCTGCAAACCACCTCGGCGCCGTCGACCGCGCGCTGTCCACGACCACCCGCGGCGGCGAGGAGCTGCGCGTGCTGATCGTCGAGCGCAGCTACGACGCCGACCCCGACGAGGTCTGGGACGCGCTGACCACCAAGGAGCGCATCCCGCGCTGGCTGATGCCGGTCAGCGGCGACTTCGAGGTCGGCGGCCACTACCAGCTCGAGGGCAACGCCGGCGGCGAGATCCTCGCCTGCGACCGCCCCAAGCTGCTCTCGATCACCTGGGACTACGGCGGCCGCAGCTCCTGGGTCGACGCGACCCTGACCGGGGCCGGCGGCCGTACGCTGCTCCGCGTCGAGCACTCCGCGCCCGTGCCGCCGGACCAGTGGATGGAGTTCGGCCCCAGCGCCGTCGGCATCGGCTGGGAGCAGATGCTCCTCGGCCTCGCCCTCCACCTCCCCGATCCCGAGGCCGAGAAGATGGACCCGATGTCCCCCGAGGCCCTGCCCGCGATGATCGAGCACACCAAGGGCTCCGCCGCGGCCTGGGTCGAGGCCGACATCGCCTTCGGCACCGACCCCGAGCAGGCGCGCGCCGCCGGCGACCGCTGCGTCGCCGCCTACACCGCGATGCCAGAGTAGGCGCGTGCACGCCTTCGACGTCCTCGGCGACCCCGTACGCCGCCGCATCCTCGAGCTCCTCGCCGCCGGCGACCTCACCTCGGGCCAGGTCGTCGAGACGATCTCCGCCGAGTTCGGCATCCGCCAGCCGGCCGTCTCCATGCAGCTCAAGGTCCTGCGCGAGAACGGCTTCGCCAACGTACGCCCCGAAGGCACCCGCCGCATCTACTCCCTCGACACCGGCCCCCTCGCCGAGGTCGACGCCTGGCTCACCCCCTTCCGCCACTTCTGGACCCAGCACCTCGACGCCCTCGACACCGAGATCAAACGCGCCCGCCGCAAAAACCACACCCCCTCCCCCGACTGACCGAGACCACCATCCCCCCGACTCGGCGCAACTGCCCCACGTACGGGTGCCGAGTCGGCGCAACTGCCCCACGTACGGGTGCCGAGTCGGCGCATCTGCCCCACGTACAGGTGCCGAGTCGGCGCAACTGCCCCACGTACGGGTGCCGAGTCGGCGCATCTGCCCCACGTACAGGTGCCGAGTCGGCGCAACTGCCCCACATACAAGTGCCGAGTCGGCGCAACTGCGCCAAACACTCGCGCTCCGAATCGACCACTCGGGGCAGTTGCGCCGACTCGGCGTTTGTCGATGAGGCAGATGCGCCGGCTCGACGACCCACCGCGGGGCAGATGCGCCGACTCGGCGGGTGGGGGGTCAGGGCCGGCGGGTGGCGCGTCCTTCGGCGACAGCGGTGGCGATGGCCATCCGCGGGCCGGGGACGGTTGCGACGCGTACGACGGTGACCTCGGCGAGAGCAGCGAGCTCGGCGGCGGGGCCGTCGAGGGTGACGACCAGGGTCCCGGAGGGTTCCTCGAGCACGCTGATCCCGCGCCACGGGAGGGGGCCGGTCCACTCGCCGGGGCCGAGGGCCTTCCAGACGGCCTCCTTGGCGGCGTACCTCATCGCGAAGGCGGTGGCGGGGGTGGCGGTGGCCATGCACTGGGCGATCTCGGCCTCGGTGAACCAGCGGGCAGCGAAGGCGGAGCCGCGCATGCCGAGGAGGCGGGCGAAGCGTCTGATGTCGGCGACATCGATGCCGACGCCCTGCAGGCTCATGACCGTCTCCCCTCGCGTCGGCATCTCAGCCGACCGGGCTCTGGGTCGCCGCCATCTTGAGCAGCTCGGCAGCGACCGCTTCCGAGCCGGCGTCGTTGAGGTGACCGCGGTCGGCGGTCAGATGCCGGTTGAGCACGTGGTAGACGTTGCCGTCCTGACTGCGCTCGCTGGTGCCCTCGGCCTCGACGGCGGCGATGTCGAGGAGGCGGCCGGTGCCGGCGTACTTCTCGCGGATCAGCGCGTTGTAGCGCTCACGGGCGACGTTGTCGGCGGGACCCATCGTGTCGTCGCGGCCCAGGACCGCGCCGACCTTGGCCTTCCAGCCGCGGTCTGCGGTGAGGGGCACGGTCGTGTAGAGGAACCGTACGCCGGGATGCGCTGCCTCGACCGCGGCCATCGTCGACACATAGGCGTCGAAGACGGCCCGTACATCGGTCGAGGCGGAGACGTCGGCGTAGCAGAGCTTCATCAGGGCCACATCGACGCCGTCGGCGACGGGACCGTCCATCACCTCGGTGAACGCGGCGAGCTTGCTGGCCGGGTCGCCGTTCACCCCGAGGCGGACGTGCCTGAAGCCCGCCTTCCGCAGCGCCCCGGTCTGCACCTGCGAGACCCCGGCGACCCCCGCGCCGCCGGAGACGCCTCCCGTGACGTCGGCGATCACCGGCGCGCGCACCGACGACCCGGCGTACACCCGGGAGACCCCGTCGAGGATGTTCGCGCCGACCGACTGGTGACCGAAGAGCACGGTGGTCTCCCCGACCGTCCGCAGCTCACGCTCGGACGGCCACGAGACCGCGACCGGATCGTTCACTCCTGGGCTCCTCGTCAACCAGGTCCCTGCCAGGGCGAGCGCGACGATCAGGACCGCGGTCCACACCCCGACCAGCAGCTGCACCGACGCCGGCACCTTCCCCTCGGACATCTCAGCTCACCCTGATACACCGACACAGTCGTCGTCGGCGTCGGCGTCGTCAGCACGCTCCTGGCCGCCACCCGGCTCGTCGGCCATGCGCATGCACATGGTGCGTACCTCTCGCTTGAGCACCTTCCCGGCCGCGTTCATCGGCAGGGCGTCCATGAACCGGACGACCTCGGGGACCATGTGCTTCGCGAGCCGCTCGCGACAGTGCGCGATGACGTCGGCTCCGCGCAGGACCGACCCGCGCCGCCGCACCGCCACCACCTCGACCCGCTCGCCGGCGAGTTCGTCCGGGACCCCCACGGCCGCCGCCGCGACGATGTCGGGCAGCTGGAGCACCACGCCCTCGATGTCGAGGCTCGCGATCCGGTGCTCGCGGGACTTGATGAAGTCCTCGATCCGGTCGACCACGTAGATGTAGCCGTCCTCGTCGACCTTCGCCAGGTCCCCGGTACGCAGCATCCCGCCGGGCATCTTGCGCGTCGTCGCCTCGGGGTCGTCGAGATAACCGGGCGAGATGTTGGCCCCGCTCGCCCAGATCTCGCCGACCGCACCCGGCTCGACGTGAACCCCGTCGCTGTCGAGCACCCGCAGGTCGACGCCCGGGATGCCCTTCCCGATCGACTCCGGCCGCCGGCCGACCTCCTCAGGCGGCAGATACGAGAGCCGAGCGGTCGCCTCGGTCGTCCCGTACATCACGAACAGGCTCGCCTGCGGCTGCGCGCGGACGATCTGGTCGATGAGCACGGGCGCGAGCCGGCCGCCGGCCTCCTGCACGGTACGCAGCGAGGAGACCGCCGCGGTGCCGAAGGTGCTCTCGCGCAGCAGCATCGCGAAGGTCGACGGCACCCCGGCGAAACCCGTGCAGCGAGCGGCCTCCATCCGGTCGACGACGGCCTGCGGGGGCACGGAGGTCGGCTGGATGATCATCGCCGCCCCGGCGCGCAGGTGGGTGTGCAGGATCGAGAGGCCGAAGGCGTACCCGAACGGCAGCACCATCAGCATCCGGTCCTCGGGCGTGATGTCGAGGTAGCCGAGGATCGAGGTGGTGTTGGCCTGGATGTTGCGGTGGGTGATCCGCACGGCGCGCGGCTCGCCGGTGGTGCCGGAGGTGAACATGTAGAGCGCGTCCTGGTCCGGGTCGACGTCGACCGCCTCGCTCAGGTCGACCGACGCGGACCGCTGTCTCGGGATCAGCCGCTCCTTCCGCTCCACCACCATCGGAAAGCTCCGGGGCAGGCTCAGCCGCAGCGCCTGTGCCTGGGACCGTCCGACCAGCAGCGCGTCGGCACCGACCCAGCGCACTCGCGCGACCACCTCCTCGGGCGGCAGCGTGACCGCCAGCGGCACCACGACCAGACCGAGCCGGAGCGCGGCGATGTACGCCGAGACCCAGAAGAGCCCGTTGGGCGCCATGATCCCGATCGGCGTACCCGGCGTCAGACCGAGCACCGAGATCCGGCCGCTGAGCATGGACACGCTGGCCCGCAGCTCTTCGAAGGTGTACTCACGACCCGCTTCGGCGAGCGCGATCGATTCCTCCGGCGATAGCTCGAGAAGAAAGTCGGCTGTGTTCAACGTGGCCCGTCCCCCGGGATGCTACGGCCGGGACAGTTCCCGGCACCCGCAAGGTCGCACGATGCGCCGCGGCGCTTCGCAGGCGCTTCGACAGGCTGCCTGAAATTGAGTACGCAGCCCACCCATCGGCCGAGACCGGCCCTCGCAGCGCTTCGACTGGTCTCGTGAACCCCAAGCGCCTCCTACTTCTCGTGCTGCTCGGCGTGCTCGTCGGCCTCACGATCTTCTGGGTGCCCGGGCGCTTCGCCGACTCCTCCTCGGGCGACGACGGCCAGGCCCCGGCGGCCGGCTCCTCGCAGTCCGGTGCGCCCGGGGCCGACGGCTCGCCCGGAGCGAAGTCCGGATCGAAGTCCGGATCAAGAGACAAGTCGAAGACGGACTCCAAGCGCGCCACCGAGGCCCTCCCGAAGGCCGCCTCGAGCCCGACCGAGTCGGGCCTGCCCGGCCTGAGCACGAAGCCGAAGACGAAGACCGAGCCGGCAGCGCTGATCTCCGAGCCGCTGCCGAAGCAGGCGATGCGCAAGAACGCGCTCGTGGCCGGCTACCCGGACGCGCTGGAGCCGCCCTCCCGCGCCGGCGTGCAGATCTCCAGCGTCTCGCCGTCCAAGGGTGTGCTCCAGGTGGCGCTGACCGCGACCTGCCGGCGGCCGTGCGACGTGCTCCGCCACTACCGGGCGAGCCTGGCGAAGCACGGCTTCGAGGAGATCGCGGCCAGCTCGGTCGAGAACGTCCCCGCGGCCTCGCTGCGCCGCGGCGAGGAGTCGGTGAGCATCTCGGTCACCAAGACGACGCGCCGCACCGTCGAGTTCGCCCTGATCGCCATGCTCCACACGAAGACCTGAGCGCCGGTGTACCTCTCCCTCAGCGACCGTCCGACCACGACGAAGAGCGCCGAGCCGCAGCCTCACGGCGGACGGGTCTCGCGCACCGTCGTCACCCTCGGCATCGTCAGCCTGCTCACCGACATCTCCTCGGAGTCCGTCTCGGCGATCCTGCCGCTCTACCTGACCGCGGTCGTGGGGCTCTCGCCGGTCGCGTACGGCCTCATCGACGGGCTCTACCAGGGCGTCTCCTCGCTGGTGCGGATCGCAGCCGGCTGGGCCGCCGACCGCACCGACCGGCCACAGCCCGTGGCGCTGGCCGGCTACGCGATGAGCGCGGTGGCCCGGCTCGGGCTGATCTTCGCCGGCGGCTTCGGCACGATCTCGGCGGCGATCTCGCTGGACCGGGTCGGCAAGGGCGTACGCACCGCCCCGCGCGACGCGATGATCGCCGCCTCCAGCGACCCGGCCCGTCTGGGCCGCAGCTTCGGCGTCCACCGCGCGCTGGACACGATCGGGGCGACGCTCGGCCCGCTGCTCGCCTTCGTGATCCTGTGGCGGATCGCCGACGGCTATGACACGGTGCTGGTCGTCTCGCTCGGCTTCGCCGTCCTCGGGGTCGCCACGATGGCGTTCTTCGTCCCGTTCCGCACCGGCGCCGTCCGCCGCGTCGCCCTCCGCCGCGAGCGCCGGGAACCACGCGTCAGGGTCCGCTGGCGCAGCGTGCTGACCCCCGGCCTGACGCGCGTGACCGGCGTGTCCGGGGCGCTCGCCCTGCTCACCGTCGGCGACGGCTTCGTCTACCTGGCGCTGCTCGAGACCGGCGGCTTCGCGGCCCAGTGGTTCCCCGTCCTCTACGTCGGCACCAACCTCGCCTACCTCGCCCTCGCCGTCCCGATGGGCCGCCTCGCCGACCGCGTCGGCCGCGCCCGGGTCCTGGTGCTCGGCCACCTCCCGCTCGCCGCTGCGTACCTGTGCGCGGCCAGCGGCTCCGGGGCGCTCTGGACGACCTGCGCCGCGGTGCTCCTGCTCGGCGTCTTCTACGCCGCGACCGACGGCACCCTGGCCGCGGTCGCCGGCCAGCTGGTCCCGGCGACCGTACGCTCCACCGGCATCGCCACCGCCCAGACCGCGACCGCGATCGCCCGGCTCCTGGCCGCTACCGGCTTCGGCCTGCTCTGGTACGCCGTCGGCCCCCAGGTCGCGATGCTCCTCGTCTGCGCGGTGCTGGTCGCCGCGATCCCGGTCGGGTTCGCCGTGCTCCGCCGCGGGTCTCTGGCAGAGCCTGCTGAGGTGAGGCCGTGACCCGCCGCTCCACGCTCTTCGGGGCGCTCGTCGTGCTGGTCACGGCCGCCATGACCGCGTACGCCCTCTCCGCGATCGCTGAGGACGACCGGCGTACGTCCCGGGCGACCGCCGCCGAGACCACGTCCCTGGCGCAGATCGAGAAGGGTCCCCGGATCCTCTTCCGGCACACCGGGACGGACGCCGACTACGGCCACGTCGGTGCGGTGGCGCTGGACGACCCCGGCGGCGCCCGGGCGGTCACCGACCTGAGCTGCGACCGGGTCTACGCCCAGGCGCGCTCGATCTCCTGCCTGGCGACCGAGCGCGGGGTGGTCAGCCGCTACCGTGCGACCGACCTGGCGATCTCGGAGCCCGGAGAGGCATGGCAGGAGGTCGGCGGCGCCGACCTGCCCGGCATGCCGAGCCGCACCCGGATCTCCCCTGACGGCCGGCTGGTCTCCTCGACCGTCTTCGTCAACGGTGACTCCTACATGGTCAGCGGCTTCTCCACCCGCACCGTCATCCGGCGCATCGACGGGAAGAGCTACGGCGACCTGGAGAAGTTCACCCTGGTCATCGACGGCCGCCGGGTCGCTCCGGTCGACCGCAACATCTGGGGGATCACGTTCGCCGAGGACGACCGCACCTTCTACGCCACGGTCGCCACCGGCGGACGGACCCACCTCGCCCGCGGCGACCTCGAGGCCCGCCGGCTGACGACCATCGCCGACCGCGTCGAGTGCCCCTCGCTCTCGCCCGACGGCACCCGGATCGCCTTCAAGGAGGCCGACGAGGACGGCACCCGCTGGACCCCGGCGGTCCTCGACCTGGCCACCGGCCGGCGTACCGTCCTCGCGGGCGAGACCCACAGCGTCGACGACCAGATCGAGTGGCTCGACGACGACACCGTCCTCTACGGGCTGGCCCGCGACGGTGAGGCCGTCAGCGACGTGTGGGCCCTCGACACCTCCGCCTCCGCGACCCCTCGCGTGCTCGTCCCGGAGGCCTCCTCCCCCGCGGTCCTACGCTGATTCGGGTACGTGACCCGGGCTCTCCCCCGCGTGCCG
Organism: Nocardioides luteus; assembly: GCF_014648595.1. Taxonomy (GTDB): domain Bacteria; phylum Actinomycetota; class Actinomycetes; order Propionibacteriales; family Nocardioidaceae; genus Nocardioides; species Nocardioides luteus. Next base: position 64,551 of record NZ_BMRK01000004.1, read on the forward strand.
CCCGCTCCCGCTTTCCTGAGGGGATGACCATCGAGGAGACCGGCGCCGCGCGCCGGACCCGACCCATCATCGAACCCTCCGCAGACGTCGACGACCGTGCCTCCATCGGGGACGGCACCCTGGTCTGGCACCTGGCACAGGTCCGGGAGCACGCCCGGGTCGGCAGCGAGTGCATCATCGGCCGCGGGGCGTACGTCGGTCCGGGGGTCGTCGTGGGCGACCGCTGCAAGATCCAGAACCACGCGCTGGTCTACGAACCGGCCGTGCTCGAGGACGGCGCCTTCGTCGGGCCCGCCGTCGTCTTCACCAACGACTACCTCCCCCGCGCCGTCAACCCCGACGGGACGCTCAAGGACGGTGACGACTGGGACGCTGTGGGCGTGACCGTACGCACCGGGGCCAGCGTCGGCGCCCGCGTCGTCTGCGTCGCCCCGGTCACCATCGGCGCCTGGGCGATGGTCGCCGCTGGCGCCGTGGTCACCCGCGACGTACCCGACCATGCGCTCGTCGTCGGGGTCCCGGCGCGGCAGGTCGGCTGGGTCGGCCACGCGGGCGCGCCGCTGGTCCAGCAGGGGGACGCCTGGCGATGTCCGAAGACCGGGACCCTCTACGTCCAGCGCGGGCCGCACGAGGACGACGGGCTCGTCGCCGCCTGAGCTCGTCCGGGCTCCGAGCAGCTCAGGCGGCGCGCCACTCCGCCTTGTGGGCGAGGCTGACCGCCGCGATCTGCGAGGAGACGCCGAGCTTGGAGAGGATCGACTTCACCTGGGTGCGGACGGTCGCCTCCGAGACGACACGGATCTTGGCGATGTCGCCGACGGTGAAGCCGTCCATCAGGTGCTCGAGCACCTGGGTCTCGCGGCGGGAGAGCTGGGCGAGCCGGCGGCGGGTCTCGATGAGGTCCTGCCCCTGGCCCACCCACGCGCGGATCAGGCGCTCGCGCTCGTCGACGTCGAGCACGCTGTTGCCGTAGTTGAGCCGGCGAACGGTGCCGAGGATCTCGCCCAGCGGCACCCGCTTGGACAGCACCGTCCGCGCCCCGGAGTGCAGGGCGTGACCCCACCGCGACTCGTCGTTCGACCCGGTCACCACGACGACGTCGGCGCCGGCGCGGGCGAGCGGTGAGACGAGGCGTACGCCCGATCCGTGATGGCCCAGGTCGAGGTCGAGCAGCACGATGCGCGGTTGCGGGCGCATGATCATCGAAGTCAGCTTCGTCTCCGAGGCCGGCTCCTCGGGCAGGTCGACGCGCTCGGCGTCGTAGCCCTCGAAGGTGAGCGCCAGCTCGAGCGACTCGGCGAAGAGCGTGTGGTCCTCGACGATGACGACCTTGACCCGTTTACGCGGCGACACCACGGCGGCCTCGATGTCTCGGGTCGTCGCGCCTGTCGGCGCCTTCCTGCGTGCCCTCGTCGGCGCGTGCGCCGGGGCGGTCGTCGGGGCGTTCGTCGGCACAGCCGAGCATCGGGATGCCGAGGACGAACGTGGTGCGCTCGTCCGCCTCGGCCAGCTCCAGGAAGCCGCCCTGACGCTCCATCAGGTCGCGGGCGGCGTGGAGGCCGATGCCCTGACCGGTCGACCCCGGCCGGCTGACGCCCCAGGCGAAGATCCGCCGGCGCAGCTCGGGCGGGACGCCGGGGCCCTCGTCCGAGACCGCGATCTCGACCGACGAGCTCGCCGGCTCGGTGGCGCGGACCTCGATCCGGACAGTGCCGGCGCCGTGCGCCGCAGCATTGTCGAGGAGCACGTTGAGCGCCTCGGTCAGCTGGTCGGAGTCCCCCAGCGCGAGCATCCTGCTGGGCCGCCAGCGTACGTCGGTGCCCTTGGCCTCGTGGGCGAGCACCATCGTCGAGACCACCGCATCGAGGTCGATCACCTCGGCGCGCGGCTCGTCGGTGCGGGGTCCGGGGACCGCCACCTTCGCGGCGTCCTGCTCCTCGCGGACCATCCGCTCGAGCCTCTCCAGCTCGCTCTCGACCATCGCCGCCATCGCGGCGCGTCGTTCCTTCGCGATCTCCCCGATCTCCCCGAGCGAGTGGAGGAGCGTCGTCGCCGCCCGGACGCCCGCGAGCGTCGAGGCAGCCTCGTGCAGTCGGGCACGATCGGCTCCGACTCTTGACATCGACACAGCTCTCCCCTGGTCACACCTTCGACCGAGCCCTCCCAAGACACGGCCCGCGGCTGCAAACACGAGCGGACCCCCACTTCCGACATGTGCAGCGCTGTACAGCACACGGACTTTACTCACTCAGGATGCCTGTCGTATTGCCTACCTATTTTTGGTTACCAGCCGTTACCGACTGGTGCCTGAAATTGAGGAATGGCGAGCATCTGGACCCTGGAAGAGGGGTCCGGCGGGTCGGATACTCCGGTGGCCCTCCTCGAGCATCCCCCCGTGCCGCCCGATCCGGCTCAGTCCGATCCGACGCACTCCGATCCGGCGCCGGACCGGCCTCGCGGATGGCGTCGCGCACGCAAGCCGCTGATCGGTCTGCTGGTCTGTCTCCTGCTGCTCGGCGCCGTTGCGCTGGGCGGGGCGCTATGGCTCCACGCCAAGGTGGACGGCAGCATCCAGCGGCTGCCCGACCCCTTCGCCGAACTCGCCGACCGGCCGGCAAAGCCGACCTCCGGGTCGGCCGCTGACGCGATGAACATCCTGGTGCTCGGCACCGACACCCGCTCCGACACCCCCACCACCGGCGCCGAGGCTCCGGGCTGGAAGCCCGGGCAGGCGCGCTCGGACACGATGCTGCTCGTCCACCTCGACGGCGACCGCCGCGGCGCCTCCGTCATCTCCATCCCGCGCGACGCCTGGGTCGACATCCCCGGCCACGGCAAGGGCAAGGTCAGCTGGGCCTACTCCTTCGGCGGCCCGAGCCTCACCATCGAGACGGTCGAGAAGATGACCGACGTACGCGTCGACCACGTCGCCGTCGTCGACTGGGACGGCTTCCGAGCGCTCACCGACGCCATCGGCGGCGTCGACATCGAGATCCCGAAGACCGTCTACGACTCCGCCCGCGGGGTCCGCTGGGAGGCCGGCCGCCACCACCTCGACGGCGACGAGGCACTCCTCTACGTACGCCAGCGCTACGGCCTCCGCGACGGCGACCTCGACCGCGTCGCCCGCCAGCAGGCCTTCCTCCGCACCCTCCTCGAGCAGACCCTGGAGCAGGAGCTCCGCAAGGACCCCGCGAGGGTCCTCGACCTGCTCACCCTCTTCGGCGAGCACGCCTCTGTCGACGACGACTGGTCCACGACCCAGATGGCCCGCCTCGCCGCCTCCCTGCGCAACCTGCGCACCGGCGACATCAGCTACCTCACCGTCCCCACCGACGGCACCGGCATGGTCGGCGACCAGTCCGTCGTACGCCTCGACCCCTCCCGCGACCGCTCCCTCTGGCGCGCCGTCCGCGAGGACCGCATGCCGCAGTGGGCGGCCGACAACCAAGACCTCCTCACCCCCGACGTCGTCCGCTGACGAACCTCCCCCCCCCCCCCCCGACGTCGTCCGCTGACGAACCTCCCCCCCCCCCCGCCGAGTCGGCGCATCTGCCCCAGAAATACGCGCCGAGTCGGCGCATCTGCCCCGAGACTGTGCTGTTACAGGGTGGGGCATTTTGCCGCCACGACGGGGTTCCGCACCACGCCCCCGCACCCGGGGCGGATGGGCGGGCAATTTCCCGCCATGGCGGGAAATTTCACCCTGCACCTGGCCGAACGCTGCTCACCGGGGCCCATTTCCCCGCCATGGCGGGAATCTGCTCGCCCTCACCAGCCGTACGCGCGCCACATCAGCAGGACGACACTTTCCCGCCATGGCGGGAAAGCGCGCCACGCCGCCCGCCGCCGACCCAGATCCCGCCGAGTCGGCGCAACTGCCCCAGAAATACGCGCCGAGTCGGCGCATCCGAGCGGGGCAGATGCGCCGACTCGGCATCCCCCAGCGGGGCAGATGCGCCGACTCGGCGATCGGGGGGAGTTACGAGGCTGCCTCCTCTGCAGCCGGGTCCAGGCGGTTGGCGGGGCGCGGGAGGCCGTAGTGGTCGCGGAGGGTGGTGCCGGCATACTCGGTGCGGAAGAGGCCGCGCTCCTGGAGGATCGGTACGACAGATGAGGTGAAGGCCTCGATGCCCGAGGGGAGCACGGCGGGCATGATGTTGAAGCCGTCGGCGGCGCCGTTCTCGAAGTAGTGCTGGATGGTGTCGGCGACCTGGACCGGGGTGCCGGTGAAGGTGCGGTGCCCGCGGCCGCCGCCGAGCTTCCCGATCAGCTCGCGCACGGTGAGCCGGTCGCGGCGGGCCCAGTCGACGACGAGGGTACGTCGGCTCTTGGCGCCCTCGATCGCCTCCTCCGAGGGCAGGTCGTCGGGCAGCTCGGCGTCCAGGTCGAGCCGGTCCGGGTCCACCCGCAGCAGCTGAGCCAGCTGCACGATCGCGTACTCCGGTGCGATCAACCGGTCCAGCTCCTCCTCGAGCTCGCGCGCCTCCGCCTCGGTCTCGCCCAGGACAGGGACGATCCCGGGCAGCACCAGCACATGATCGGGGTTGCGGCCCGCGGCCAGGACCCGACGCTTGATGTCGGCGTAGAACGCCTGGCTCTCCGCCAGCGTCGGCTGGGCGGTGAAGATCGCCTCCGCCCAACGGGCCGCGAACTCCTTGCCGTCCTCCGAGGAACCGGCCTGGACGAGCAGCGGGTGGCCCTGCGGCGGGCGGGCCAGGTTGAGCGGCCCCTCGACCGAGAAGTACGCCCCGCTGTGCGAGATCGGCCGGACCCGGTCGCGCAGCGTGTGCACGCCGGCCTCCTTGTCGGCCACGACCGCGTCGTCGGCCCAGCTGTCCCACAGCTTGGTGGCGACGTCGAGGAACTCGTCGGCCCGCTCGTACCGAGTCTTGTGCAGCGGCTGCCCCTCCAGCCCGAAGTTGCGCGCCGCGGCGTCCCCGGCCGTGGTGACGATGTTCCACCCCGCTCGCCCGCCCGAGAGATGGTCCACCGACGCCAGCCGCCGGGCCAGGTTGAACGGCTCGTTGTAGGAGGTCGAGGCGGTCGCGATCAGGCCGATGCGCTGCGTGGAGACCGCCAGCGCGGCCAGCAGCACGGTCGGCTCGATCCGTCCCGCCGGCCGGCGCCCCGGCTCGCCGAACATCGCCGGCGAGTCCGCGAGGAACAGCGAGTCGAACTTGGCGTCCTCGGCCACCCGCGCCAGGTGCTGGTGGGCCTCAAGCGAGAGGTTGGCGTGCGGGTCCGAGGAGGGCAGCCGCCAGGACGCCTCGTGGTGGCCGGTGTCGTGCAGGAACAGGTTGAAGTGGAGCTGTCGCGCACCCATCAGGCCACCTCCTCCTCGACCACGCCGAGCTCGGCGAGCAGCTGGGTACGCAGCGCCGCGAACCGCGGGTCGCCAGGGCTCCGCCTGCCCCCGAGGTCGATGCGGATGTCCGAGCCGACGACGCCGTCCACCAGCACGATCACCCGGTCGGCGAGCGCGATCGCCTCGTCGACGTCGTGGGTGACCAGCAGGATGGCGGGGTTGTGGGCGGCGTACAGCTTCTGGAGGAGCTTGTGCATCTTGATCCGCGTCAGCGCGTCCAAGGCGCCGAACGGCTCGTCGGCGAGCAGCAGCTGGGGGTCGCGGACCAGCGAGCGGGCCAGTGCCGCGCGCTGCTGCTCACCCCCGGAGAGCTCGTGGGGCCAGGCCTTGTCGCGCCCCTCGAGGCCGACCTCGGCGAGCGCCTCGAGGCCACGGTCCCGAGCCGAGGGAGCCGACAGCCCCAGGATCACGTTGTCCAGCACCTGCCGCCAGGGCAGCAGCCGGGAGTCCTGGAAGACCACGGAGACCCGCTCGGGTACGTCCACGACCCCCGACCCCGAGACCGAGCGGTCGAGCCCGGCCAGCGCGCGGAGCAGGGTGGACTTTCCGGAGCCGGACCGCCCGATCAGCGCCACGAACTCGCCGCGGGCGATGGTCAGGTCGAGCCCGTTGAGGACCCCGCCGGCCTCGGAGAAGCTGCGGCGCAGCCCCTCGACGCGTACGGCCGGTCCTTCGGGTGATGTCAGTGACTCTCGAGCGTGCGTCGCCATGCCAGTGCCTTTCTCTCGATGAAGCGGACGATGCCGTCGGTGACCAGGCCCAGCAGGGCGTAGACGACCAGGCCGACGACGATGATCTCGGTCTGGCCGTAGCTGGACGCGAGGGTGATCATGTGGCCGATGCCGCTGGTCGCGTTGACCTGCTCGACGACCACCAGGGACAGCAGTGCGTTCAGCACCGCGAACCGCAGCCCGAGCAGGAAGCCCGGGGTCGCACCCGGCAGCACCACGTGCCGGACGAACTGGCCCCGCCGCAGGCTGACGGTTTCGGCGAGCTCCGCGTAGCGGCTGTCGATGCCACGCAGACCGTTGTGGGTGTGGATGTAGATCGGGATGAGTACGCCGAGGGCGATCGTGATCACCTTCATCGGCTCCCCGATCCCCAGCCACAGGATCAGCAGCGGCATCAGCGCCAGGCTCGGGATGGCCCGCTTGACCTGCACCGGCCCGTCGATCAGCGCCTCCCCGACCCGGCTGAGCCCGGAGAGGAGCGCCAGCGCCAGACCGACGGCGACCCCGATCACGAGCCCGAGCGAGGCCCGGTAGGCCGAGGTGGCGAGCGCGTCGGTGAGCCGTCCGTCGGCGATCAGCCGCTGAGCGGTCTCGACCACCACCCACGGTTCCGACAACGTACGCGGATCCAGCACGCCCGTCGCCGAGGTGATGACCCACAGGCCCAGGAGCAGGACCGGCCCGATCCAGAGCGTGCCGAGGATCCGCGGCCCGGGGCCGAGACGGCGGCGGACGACGCGCTGGTCGACGGTCTTCGGCGAGATGGCGTCGACGGGCGCCTCGACTGCTGCGCTCGCCATCACCGACCGCCCTTCACTGCCCCGGCGATGACCGTCTCGAAGCGCCGGTCGTAGAGGTCGTCCACGTCGATCTCGGGCTGTCCCTGCTCCTTCACGAGGATGTCCGCGGTCTCCTGGTGACGCTCGATGACCCCGTCCCAGCTCTCCGGGATGATCCGCTGGCCGGAGGTCTCGAAGACCTTCTTGCCGTCCTCGAAGGTCAGCCCCTCGCGGTCGACGTAGTAGGCCTGGATCCACTCCTTCGGGTGCTCGGTGATCCACTTCTCGGCCTTCACCCACAGTCCGAGGAAGTGCCGGAACGCGGCCGCCTTGCCGGCGTCCTCGAAGGTCTCCTCCGGCCCGTAGACGACGGTCGCGTCGTCGCGGATGCCGGTGCGGATCGAGGTGGCCCCGTCCCGGCCGTACTTGGCCAGGTAGGAGGTCAGCTGCGGACCACCCAGCGGGGCGACGTCGACCTGGTTGGAGGCCAGCGCGTTGGAGAAGGTGTCGTCGACGCTCTGGATCTCGACGAGCTCGACGTCGTCCTGGGTGAGGCCCACCGCGGCGACGGTCTTGAGCACCAGCGCACCCTGGGCCTGGCCGGGTGAGTAGGCGATCTTCTTGCCCTTCAGGTCCTTCAGGGAAGTGACCTTCGCCTTCGGGGCGATGCCGAGCTCGTAGATGGGGTTCTCGAGCGGGTCGGGGTTCTCGGTCGCCGCGACGATCTTGACCGGGGTGTTGGTCCAGGTCGCGAAGAGCGGCGGGATGTCGGCGACCGAGCTCGCGTCGAGCGCACCCGCACGGAACGCCTCGATGCTCTTCGGACCACCGGAGATGTTGGCCCACTCGATCTCGTAGCCCTCGACCTCGTCGATCAGGCCGGACGCCTTCAGCGCGACCTCGGTCGTGGGGAGGCCGAGGCGCAGGACGGTCCCCTCCGGGACCTTGTCGGGGATCGCCGCGTCCGCGGCGAGCGTGGCCTTGGCGCCGCCGCCCCCACAGGCGGTCAGCCCCAGGAGCAGGGCCGCGAGCACGGCGGCGATGACGGTGTAGCGCTGGGGTGTGGGGCGGATCGTCATGACTCTCCTCTGGGTTGGTCCATCCAAACCAGAGTAAGTCAGTCGAGATTAACTATTTTGGTGTTTTCGGATCCTGAGATCCCGAGGCGTCACGCAAACAGGCCGAGGCGTCACCCACGTCGGCCGAGTGGTCACCTGAGTGCCATCTCGACCGGCGTACGTGACGCCTCGGCCTGGAAGGAAGGGTCAGAAGCGGATCTTGGCCGGCGTCTCGGTGGGCGCGGCCTTGGTGATGAACGCCTTCCGCTTGGCGGCGAAGCCGTAGCGGTCGTCGAAGATGTCGCGGGCCATCTCGGCCAGCTCGATGCTCTGGTAGTAGGACATCGGCATCGCGCAGGCACGGCGCGACTCGCGGGCCGCCAGAGCCGGGACGTACGCCTCGGGCTCGACGTAGCTCTTCGCGAGCGCCCGCAGCCAGCCGTCGAACGCGGCCGCCTCGCGCGGGCCGAGGTCGGAGATCATCCCGATGCGCGCGGCCTCGGCCGCAGAGATCGGCAGCTTCGCACCGAGCAGCTCGTCGGCCTTCTCGTTGCCGACCCGGCTCGGCAGGCCCCAGGTGTGCAGCTCGGAGCCGAAGATGCCCATGTCGTAGTAGGGGTTCAGCACGACACCCTCGCGGGCCACCGTGATGTCGGCGCAGAGGCCGGCCATCACACCACCGGCACCGGCGTTGGCGGTGAACGCCGCGATGGTCAGCTGCTCGGCCTCCGCGAGCGCCAGGCAGAGCTCGTCGATGGCGCGGATGTTGTCCCAGGCCTCGGCCGCCGGGTCCGGGGCCGCCTCGATGACGCCGAGGTGGATGCCGTTGGAGAAGGCGTGCTCGGTGCCGCGTACGACCAGGATCGCGGTGTCCTCGACGAGCGCCTTGCGGACCGCGTCGGTCAGCCGGTGGCACTGCTGGGTGTGCATCGCGCCGCTGTAGGAGCGGATGGTCAGGTAGCCGATGTCACCCTCGCGCTCGTAGGTCGACTCGGCAAGGGCCTCGGGCATGGCGCGGTACGGAGCGTGCTCGGTCTCGAGCACCCACGCCGCCGGCAGCTTGGGGCCGCGCTTGGCCGCGAGAGTGGCGGCGTAGCCGACCCAGAGGGTGCCCTCACCGGTGGCGATCGCGACCGCGTCGGTGTCCACGCCGACCACGGTGCCGGGGGTGGCTCCGGGGTTGTCCTCGGTGGTCGTGGCGGCATCGAAGAGGCAGTAGGTCATGCCGTCGATGGTCGCGGGGGCGCCCGGGGCGCCGTCGGCCGCGGCGATCCGACGGGCGATCTCGGTGGCCGGGGCCGACCAGTCGATCTCGAAGGCCTTGCGGCGCAGCAGCGGCAGCTCGCCGGTGCCCGCGACCTCGACCGGCCACTCCTCGGCGGGCTTCGGACGCTCACCGGCGGCCACCATCCGGAGGACCTCGGCGACGCAGTCCATCGCGGCGTCGGCGACCGGGCCGTTGTAGAGCGCGCTCTTCGCGATCGGGACCTCGGGCATGGCGAAGGTCTTGGTCGCCCAGACCGGGCCGGCGTCCATCTCCTCGACGGCGGAGAGGGCGGTGACGCCCCAGCGGTCGCGCCCGTCGAGCGTCGCGTGGTCGAGCGAGGACGGGCCGCGGTCGCCGACCGCACCCGGGTGGATCACCACGGTCGGGTAGCGGCCCCAGATCGACTCCGGAACCCGGTGCTTGAGGAAGGGGCACAGGATCAGCTCGGGCGCGATCTCGTCGACGGCCTCGGTCATCGAGGCTTCGTCGTGGACCGGCGCCAGCAGGACCCCGACGTCGTGGCCGTTCTCCTTCAGATCACACCAGACCCGCTGGGTCAGACCGTTGAATGCCGAGACGAGCAGCAGAATGCGCATGTGGGGGAGGTTCCTAGTCGTGGGGTTGCCGTACACAGTCATCGATCCCCCGAGGGGTGTCAATCTATCGGGCTTGCCGTTGCCTGCAAAGATGGGGTCCATCAGGAGGGGACGATGACCACAGTCGACGACAGCCCGGTCAACGGGCTGGTCGATCTCGTTGCGGCCAGCGGCGACGAGATGGCGCGGGAGCTGGCCCGTTTCCGGATGCGCTACAAGTTCGCGATCGACGAGGTCTCGACCAAGATCGCGATCCTGCGCGAGGAGTTCGAGCACACTCACGACCACAGCCCGATCGAGCACGTACGCACCCGGCTCAAGTCACGCGAGAGCCTCTTCGCCAAGGCCCGCAAGATCGGCTGCCCGCTGACCCTCGAGGCGCTCGAGGAGCAGATCCGCGACATCGCCGGCATCCGGGTGGTCTGCCCGTTCGTCTCCGACGTCTACTGGATCATGGAGATGCTCGGCAGCCAGTCCGACGTCGATGTGGTCGAGGTCGAGGACTACATCGCCGAGCCCAAGCCCAACGGCTACCGCAGCCTCCACCTGATCATCAAGGTGCCGGTCTACCTCTCCGACCGCGCCGTCGACGTCCCGGTCGAGCTGCAGATCCGCACCATCGCGATGGACTTCTGGGCCAGCGTCGAGCACTCGATCTACTACAAGTACGACGGCACCGTCCCGACCACCCTGCGCGACGAGCTCGGCGCCGCGGCCCGCACCGCGGCCGACCTCGACGCGACCATGGCCCGGCTCCGCAGCGAGGTCCACGGCACCGTCCGGTGAGCCGCCTGCCTCAGTAGACGCCGGTGGTGTAGTCCTGCTCGAGCCCGGTGGCGAGCGCCTGCTCCGCGGTGTACATCTCGGCGACCGGGGCCGGCTCGCCCGATGTCTGGTTGAGCGCGAGATGGTCGGTCCAGATCCGCGCCGCGCGCGGCAGGTCGCCGGGAGCGATCCGCTCCTCGGCCGCCCAGAGCCGGGCGATCGCCGGGTCGGGGCGCAGCTCGACCTCGGTCACGTCGATGAGCACGGCGACCTTGGGCACGTTGCGCTGGACGACCATCCGTTTGCGGAGCTCCTCGTCGCGGCTGACCCGAGCGGTGCCGCGGATCTCCAGGACCGTCTCGAGCCCGGGCACGACCGCGAGCATCGCGATCTCGGGTCGCTCGACGAGGTTGTGGAACGTGTCGGTACGCCGGTTGCCCGGCCGGTCCGGGACCGCGAGCGTCGTCGCGTCGAGGATCTCGACGAAGCCCGCCGGGTCGCCCTTGGGACTGGCATCGGCGCCGCCGGAGGCGTCGACCGTGCCGAGCGCGACGAACGGCGAACGGGCGAGGAGCTCGCGTGCGCCGGGGACCGCGTCCAGGTCGGCGCCCTTGCTCGGTGAGGCGTCGAGATCCTTCTGGTCCTCCGGGACGTCGGCCCACAGCTTCGAGCGGATCACGCACTTCGCGCAGTGCAGATAGGCCTCCTCCACGCGTACGTGGGGGCCGCCCTCGAGGCCGAGCCGGCCGTTCACCCGGACCGTCTCGCCGTAGCCAGGAACCAGCGCCACCACCCCCACCGAAGCACCCTCGGCGCCGTGGGTGAGACCGGGAAGGTCCAGCCGGTCCGGGGAAGAGGATGAGGGGTCGGCGACACCTTCGGTGCGGGGAGCACCGAGTGGGTCGCTGTCGTCGAAGACGGTGGCGACCGCGTACGGAGAGCGGTTCAGGAACTCCCGGCAGTGGTCGTCGAGATGGTCGATCACCTTGAGGATCGTCGCCGCCGGACGTGAGCCGACGACCTCTTCCAGCTCTGCCGCCGAACGCACGAGGTCTCCACTCACGGCGCAAACCCTAATCGGTCTAGGGTTGATCAGGTGAAAGACCTCCGCGTACCGCCCGGCCCCGGGCTGCCCGAAGGTCTCCTCATCCCCGACTCCGAGCTGGTCGAACGCTTCTCCCGCTCCCCCGGCCCCGGCGGCCAGTCGGTCAACACCACCGACTCCCGCGTCGAGCTCTCCTGGGATCCGGCCACCTCCGCCGCCCTCTCCGAGACTCAGCTCGCACGCCTCCGCTCACGCACGTCCGGCCCGATCGCCGTCGTCTCCCACGAGCAGCGCTCCCAGCACCGCAACCGCATCGCCGCCCGCGAACGCCTCGCCACCCGCATCCGCGAGCTCCTAGCCCCACCCCCTCCCACCCGCCGCCCCACCAGACCCACCCGCGGCTCCAAAGAACGCCGCCTCGACGCCAAACGCCAGCGCAGCCAGACCAAACAGCTCCGCGGCCGCGTACAAGACTGACTCGCCCCCGCCGAAGCGGCACCTCTGTCGGCCGAGACGTCAGTTCTGTCGGCCGAGACGTCACTTACGACGGCCGAAACGTCGCTTCTGTCGTCCGAGACGGCAGGTACGACAGCCGAAGCGTCAGTGCCGTCGGCCGAGATGGCACTTGGTGACGACTCGATCTGCACAACTGACGTCTCGACCGACCAATCTGACTTCTCGGCCGACGTACGTACCATCTCGGCCGACCTAACTGACGTCTCGACCGACGTACGTGCCGTCTCGGCCGACCTAACTGACGTCTCGACCGACGTACGTGCCGTCTCGACCGACCAAACTGACTTCTCGTCAGGCGGGGTCGGGGTCGGTGGCGAGGCGGGCGTGGGTCTCGGTGTCGTAGCGGACGCCGTCGTAGAGGAGCTTTTGGCGTTCGATGCCCTCTGGGAGGAAGCCGGCGGAGGTGGCGACGCCGCAGGAGGCGGGGTTGTTGAGGCGGTGGCCGGTCTCGAGGCGGAAGAGGCCGAGCTCGTCGAAGCAGTGCTTCGCGAGGAGCTTGAGGCCGGTGCTGCCGACGCCTCGGCCGCGGTGCTTCTCGAGGGTCCAGTACGAGACCCAGCCGATGCTGTGCGCGCGCATCTCGGTCATCACCCGCATCTGCCCGAGGATCTCGCGACCGTCGACGACGGCGAAGGTGTGGGCGCGGTCGGCCGCGGCGTCGTCGGCCCAGCCGGCGATCAGTCGCTCGGCGCCCGCGAGGGTCTCCACCCCGGCCGGGCGTTCGGTCTCCATCCCGGCTCCGGCGTACGCAGCGAGCAGGACCGGCGCGTCTGACTCCTCCCACTGGCGGAGCCGAAACCCGTCGTTGCTCATGCCGGCCACGATAGCGGTGCGACGACACGAGCAGAGACGGGTTCGGTGCGCCCCACCACGAGGACGGAGCGCACCGAGATCAACGAGTCACAGGTTCGACTGGATGCCGGCGAGGAGCTGGCGTGCCATCACGATCCGCTGGACCTGGTTGGTGCCCTCGTAGATCTGGGTGATCTTGGCGTCGCGCATCATCCGCTCGACCGGGTAGTCGCGGGTGAAGCCGTAGCCGCCGAGCAGCTGGACCGCGTCGGTGGTGACCTGCATCGCGACGTCCGAGGCGAACGCCTTCGCAGCGGCACCGAAGAAGGTCAGGTCCTTGTCGCCGCGCTCGGAGCGGCCGGCGGCGGCGTAGGTGAGCTGGCGGGCGGCCTCGATCTTCATGCCCATGTCGGCGACCATGAACTCCAGCCCCTGGAACTCGGCGATCGGCTTGCCGAACTGCTTGCGCTCCTTGATGTACTCCAGCGCGTAGTCCAGCGCACCCTGCGCGACCCCGACGGCCTGCGCCGCGATGGTGATCCGGGTGTGGTCCAGGGTCTGCATCGCATAGGTGAAGCCCTTGCCCTCCTCACCGATGATGCGGTCGGCAGGGATGCGTACGTTGTCGAAGTAGACCTCGCGCGTCGGCGAGCCCTTGATGCCGAGCTTCTTCTCCGGCGCACCGAAGGAGACGCCCTCGTCCGACTTCTCGACCACGAAGGCCGAGATGCCCTTGGAGCGCTTCTCGGGGTCGGTCATGGCGAGCACCGTGTAGTACTCCGAGACGCCGGCGTTGGTGATCCAGCGCTTGACGCCGTTGAGCACCCACCCGTCCCCGTCGCGCACCGCGCGGGTCTTCTGGTTCGCCGCGTCCGACCCGGCGTCCGGCTCGGAGAGACAGTAGGAGAAATTGCCCTCACCGGCGGCGAGCTTGCCGAGGTACTTCTTCTTCAGCTCCTCGGACCCACCGATCTGCACCGGCAGCGAGCCCAGCTTGTTCACCGCAGGGATCAGCGAGGCCGACACGTCGGCCCGCGCGACCTCCTCGATGACCAGCACCGTCGCGAGCGCGTCGGCACCGACACCGCCGTACGCCTCGGGCACGTGCGGCGCGAAGAACTCGGTCTCGACCAGCGCGTCGTGAGCCTCCTGCGGGTAGCGAGCCTCTTCGTCGACGGCGGCCGCAGCCGGAGCGATCTTGGCGTCGCAGATCTCGCGGATGGCCTTGCGGATCTCCTGGTGCTCCTCGGAGAGGGCGAACAGCGGGTACTCGGCACTCATGTCTCGGAGTCTATGCCTGCTTACTACTCGCCAGTACGTCGGTGGGTGACGGAATCCCGGAAGCGCGTTTGTCGTTGTGCCACACATGACCGCCGCATGGCTCGACCAGAACACCATCGACACGCTGCTCGACGACTCCGAGACGTGGGCCGTCGTCGGGCTCTCCGGCGACCCGTGGCGCACCGCCTATTCCATCGCCCAGGAGCTCCAGCAGCACGGCAAGCGGATCATCCCGATCCATCCCGGCGCCGCGGCCGAGGGCAAGGAGGTGCTCGGCGAGAAGGTCTACGCGACCCTGGCCGAGGCCGCCGCGGCCGTCGGCAAGATCGACGTCGTCGACGTCTTCCGCCGCTCCGAGGCCGCCGGCCAGTTCGCCGACGAGGCCGTCGCGATCGGCGCCGGCGGGGTCTGGTTCCAGATGGGCGTGGTCGACGAGGCGGCCTTCGAGCGCACCACCGCGGCCGGCGTACCCATGGTCATGGACACCTGCCCCAGCAAGATCTGGTTCGAGCGCCAGCGCGCTCAGGCCTGATCCGACGCGGACGGCACCCACCGCACACCTGGCGGCGAGGCGATCTCCCGCTCCCCCGCACTGACCAGGAGATGCATGAGCTCCTGCGCGGCGCGCGACATCGGCCGCCGGGGGTCGTGGATGAGGCAGATGTCGCGCTCGACCACGGGCTCGGCGAGCGGGCGCACCACCACGTCGGCGAACGTCATCATCGGCAGCACCAGGCTGGGCGCCGCGGTGATCCCGAGACCGGCGGCGACGAGACCCGCGACGGCGCCGATGTTGCGCGCCTCGGTCAGGGTGCCGATCCGGGTGTCGGTCTCGGCGAGCACCCGGTCGACGTAGCTGCGGATGCTCGAGAGACGCTCGAAGGCGACGAACGGGTGCCCGGCCAGATCCGTCCACCGGAGCTTCTCCGAGGAGGCCAACGGATGGTCGCTCGGCAACACGGCCGCGAAGGAGTCGACCGCGATGTGGCGCAGTCGCATGCTGTCCGGTACGCGGGCTGCGACCGAGACCGCCAGGTCGACCTCGCCACGGACGACGAGATCGAGCACCTCTTCGGAGAACCCGTCCTTCACCGTCACCGACACCTCGGGGTGCGCCCGCCGGAACGCTGCGAGCACCGGCGGGAGCATCGTGCCCGCCAACGACGGCAGCGCGGCCACGGAGACCGCACCCCGAGTGCCGGCGAGATAGCCCTCGAAGTGGTTGAGCGCGGTGTCGAACTCCCCGACGAGCCGCCGTGCGATGGCGAGGAACTCCTCGCCTTCCAAGGTGGGGCTGACCCGCCGCGTGGTGCGCTCGAAGAGGGGTACGCCGATCCGCTGCTCGACCTCCTGCACGGTGCGGCTCAGCGACGGCTGGGCGACATGGAGCTCACGCGCCGCCGGGGTGTAGCCGCCGGCGTCGGCGACGGCGAGGACCACTCGCAGATGACGAAGCGTCAGATCGATGCCCACGACACATCAATCTATCGGTTATTGGTGTTGGACAGGAACAAGTGAGCGTCATCACACTCGTCCCATGCTCTCACTCATGGGCTTCGTCACCGTCGCGGTGATCCTCGCCCTCCTCCTGACCAACCGGGTCGCGGCCGTGGTGGCGCTCGCCGGCGTCCCCGTCGTGACGGCCCTCGTCGCCGGCTTCGGCCCGACCGAGATCGGCGAGTTCGTCGCCGGCGGCCTCGGCGGTGTCGTCGGCGTGGTCGCGATGTTCGTCTTCGCGATCGTCTACTTCGGCATCATGCGCGACGCGGGCATGTTCGACCCGATCATCCGGCGCATCGTCGCCTTCGCCGGGAACGCGCCCGTCACCGTCTGCCTCGCCACCGCGACCCTCGCCATGGCGGCCCACCTCGACGGTGCCGGCGCGACCACCTTCCTGATCACCATCCCGGCGATGCTGCCGCTCTTCGACCGGCTCGGGATGAGCCGGCTCGTCCTGGCCACCTGCGTCGGCCTCGGCGCCGGCGTCATGAACATCGTCCCCTGGGGCGGCCCGACCGCCCGAGCGGCGGCCACCTCCGGCGTACCGGCCAACGAGCTGTGGGTCCCGCTCATCCCCGCTCAGCTCGCCGGCATCGTCGCCGTCCTGGCGATCGCCTGGTTCCTCGGCCGCCGCGAGACCCGCCGGCTCGCGAGCGCGACCGCCGCGAGCGATGGCTCTGACACAGCCACGTCCGTCGACGAGCCCGGCCAGGCGTACGCCGCCCTCAGCCCCGAGGACCAGGAGCTCCGCCGACCTCGACTGTTCTGGGTCAACGTCGCGCTGACGGTGGCGGCCATCGCCGCCCTGGTCACCGCCGTGGCCACCCCCGAGCTGGTCTTCCTCGTCGCCGTGGTCATCGCCCTTCTCATCAACTACCCGGGCCTGAAGAACCAGACCGACCGGATCGAGGCGCACGCCAAGGGCGCGATGCTGATGGCGACCACGCTGATCGCCGCCGGGGTCTTCCTCGGGATCCTCGAAGGCAGCGGCATGATCGAGGCGATGGCCAAGACCGCCGCCGGTGCGCTGCCGGACGGCGCGGCTCCGATCCTCCCGGTCCTGATCGCGATCCTGGCGGTGCCGCTCAGCCTGGTGTTCGGCCCGGACCCCTACTACTTCGGCGTCCTTCCGGTCCTGATCAGCGTCGGTGAGATGCACGGGATCGCCGCTGCCGACATCGCCCAGGCGTCGATCCTCGGTGAGGAGACGGTCGGCTTCCCGATCAGCCCGCTCACCGGCTCGTTCTACCTGCTGGTCGGCCTCGCCGGGGTGGACATCGGCAAGCACATCCGCCACCTCATCGGCTGGGCCTGGCTGGTCTCCGTCGTCATGCTCGCCGTCGCTCTGGTCACGGGTGTCATCCCGGTGTGGGCCTCGTGATCCGGCTGGGAGCGGGCGCCGGGTTCGCCGGAGACCGCATCGACCCTGCCGTCGAGCTCGCCCGCGAGGGTGACCTGGACTACCTGGTCTTCGAGTGCCTCGGCGAGCGGACCGTCGCCGCCGGCCAGCTGCGCCGACTGGCCGACCCCGACGAGGGGTACGACCCGTTGCTGGAGGCACGGATGCGCGCCGTGCTCCCCGTGATCGAGCCGGGCCGGACGCGGATCATCACCAACTCCGGAGCCGCGCACCCGCTCGCCGCCGGCCGTCGCGTCACCGAGGTCGCCCGAGCGCTGGGCCGCCCCACCCGGGTCGCCGTCGTCACCGGCGACGACGCCCTGGCAGCCGTACGCAGCCTCGACCCGATCCTGTGGGAGACCGGCGAGCCGCTCTCCCGGTGCCCGGACGAACTCGTCTCCGCCAACGCCTACCTCGGTGCCGACGGGATCCGGCAGGCGCTCGCCGAGCGGCCCGACGTCGTCGTCACCGGCCGGGTCGCGGACCCGGCGCTCTACCTCGGACCGCTGCAGCACGAGTACGGCTGGGCCGACGACGACTGGCAGCGGCTCGCCGCCGGCACCGTGGTCGGACACCTCCTGGAGTGCGCCGGCCAGCTCACGGGCGGCTACTTCGCCGACCCCGTCACCAAGCCCGTCCCCGGCCTCGCCCGGCTCGGCTTCCCCTTCGCCGACATACGCCCCGACGGGGCGGCGACCTTGAGCAAGGTCGACGGCAGCGGCGGCCGGCTCGACGTCCGGACCGCGACCGAGCAGCTGCTCTACGAGGTCGACCGACCCGAGGCGTACCTCACCCCCGACGTCACCGCGGACTTCTCCGGCGTCTCGTTCCAGCAGACGGGCCCGGACCGGGTCGAGGTCTCCGGCGCCGGCGGCACCGCACGGCCCGACGAGCTCAAGGTGACCCTCGGCTTCCGCGGCGGCTGGCTCGGCGAGGGCCAGATCTCCTACGCCGGGCCGCGCGCCCGGGCGCGGGCCGAGCTGGCCGCCGAGATCGTCAGCGAGCGCCTCACCACCGTCCACGGCATCCCGGCGGACGCGATCGGGGTCGAGCTCATCGGGGCCGGTGCGGCGTTCCGTGGCCTGGCCCCGGCGAACGAACCGATCGAGGTACGCCTCCGCGTCACCGCCCGCACCGCCGACGCCGCCCAGGCGCGCCTCGTCGGCTGGGAGGTCGAGTCCCTCTACACCAACGGCCCGGCCGGCGGCGGCGGCGCCCGCACCGGCGTCCAGCAGACCCTCGTGGTCCGGTCCTGCCTGGTGCCTCGTGACCTGGTCTCCCCGACCGTGACCATCATGGAGGAGCGATGAGCGAGCTGATCGTCGACGACCTCGCCGACGTCCGCGCCGGCGACAAGGGCGACACCCTGATCCTGGCGGTGCTGCCGCGGGACGGGGAGGCGTACGCCCTGCTCGCCGAGGTGCTCACCCCCGACGCGGTCGCCGGCCACTACGCCGTCACCGAGCCCGTCGAGCGCACGGAGCTACCGCACCTTCCCGCCCTCGTCTTCCGGGTGCCGTCCGTCCTTGCCGGCGGCGTGACCGGCTACTCCGGCCTGGACGGCCACGGCAAGGCCCTCGGCTACCACCTGCTGATGCTCCGCCTCGAGAAGGACGGCTGAGGCTCAGGGCTCGAACGTCATCGTCCGCATGTGCTCGTAGATCACCGACGTCTCGACGTCGGCGATCTCGGCACGTGAGGTGAGGCGGTCGATCACGAAGGCGTAGAGGGCGTCGTTGTCGGCGACGGCGACGTGCACGATGAAGTCCATCCGGCCCGAGGTGACGAAGACGCCGACGGCCTCGGGCAGCGCGCCGACCCAGTCGCGGAACGACTCGATGTTGGCGCGCGAGGGCGGTCGGATGCGCACCGCGACGAGCGCCTGTACGCCGCGGTCGACCTGCCGCAGGTCGATGTCGAGGTAGGCGCCGCGGATGAGTCCGCGCCGCTGCATCGCGCGGGCGCGGTCGTGGACGGTGGTCGCGGATACGCCGACCTCGGCGGCGATGTCGCGGAGGCTCCGCCGTGCATCCATCGTCCAGGCGGCCAGAATCTGACGGTCGACCTCATCCATGCACGCCAGAATAGCGCCATCTCCTGACAATGTTCGGACTGTTTGTGTCACAGCCTGACGATCACAAGACTTGAGCCCAGATCAGTTGACGAACGACAGGAGTCACAACGATGAGCACAGGCGTCGAGACAGCGCGGGTCGGGTTCGCCCCGGAGGAGATCGACCAGTCCGCGAGCACGCGGGAGGTGCCGCTCAAGTGGGTGGTCGTCGTCGACCGGGACCTCCCCGCCGGCCGCGCGGTCAACGCAGCGGTCTGCGTCGCGGGGGCGACCACGCAGCGTACGACCGGCATCCTCGGCGAGGACGCGGTCGACGCCGACGAGTCCACCCACCCCGGGCTGCCGTGGATCGGCTGCACCGTTCTCGGTGCCCCGACCGAGCGGCTGACCGAGCTGCGGCGCAAGGCGGTCGCGCAGCCCGGAGTCGCGGTCATCGACATGCCGACCCAGGCGCAGCACACCCGGGTCTACGACGACTACCTCTTCGCCGTCGGGAGCAGCCGCGGCGCCGACCTGACCTACTACGCGATCAGTCTTCTCGGACCCCGCCGGACGATCGACAAGCTGGTCAAAGGACTGAAGCTGCTGCCCTGAGGCTCACTCGCCCGAGACTCCGCCCGAGGTGGCGCGGCGGACGACCTCGCCCTTCTCGCGGGCGAGGTCGGCCAGCGAGGTCTCGTACGCCACCAGCTTCTGCTGCAGCTCGGGGTCGGCGACACCGAGGATGCGGGCGGCGAGGATGCCGGCGTTCTTGGCGTTGCCGATGGCGACCGTGGCGACCGGGATGCCGCCGGGCATCTGGACGATCGACATCAGCGAGTCGAGACCGTCGAGGTACTTCAGCGGCACCGGCACGCCGATCACCGGCAGCGGCGTCACCGAGGCCAGCATCCCGGGGAGCGCGGCAGCGCCACCGGCACCCGCGATGATCACCGAGAGGCCGCGCCCGGCGGCCTCTCGCCCGTAGTCGAGCATCTCCTGCGGCATCCGGTGGGCCGACTTCACATCGGCCTCCCACTCGATCCCGAACTCGTCGAGAAGGTCGGCCGCGGCCTTCATCGTCGGCCAGTCGGAGTCGGACCCCATCACGATTCCCACGCGAGCGCTCATGGGCCAAGGCTAGGCCGAGGAGTGCTCGCGCGTGTGGACCGGGCCGCCTAACGGTGACGTAACAGGATCACGCCATCGCCGAAATTCGCTGGCTCGCTGCCGCTGCCCGGCCACGTACGCGACGTGCCCCGCCGGGCACCCTGGTCCGCTTCCATCCGTCGCACCGATCGACCTCCACCTCAGGGCCGGGACGTTGCTCGCGGTCACCGGGCCGTCGGGGGCGGGGAAGTCGTCGCTGCTGTGGGCGCTGGCCGGTGCGCTGGACCCGGCTGCGGGAGCGGTGAGCGTGGACGGATCACCTCTGACCGGCCGTGACGACGCGGCAGCACGCGGGGTCAGCCTCATCCCCCAGGGCAACGGCCTGGCGGGCTCGCTGTCGGCCGAGGAGAACGTGCTGGTGCCGATGCTGGCTCGCAAGGTGTCGCCCCGGGGAGGCGCGCGCCGGCAACCGCGAGCGGATGATCGCCGCGCTCCGGGCCGAGGCCGAGCGGGGCGCCGTGGTCGTCCTGGCGACCCACGACCCGGAGGCCGCCGCCGAGGCGGACGCCGAGCTCGCGCTCGACGAGGGCGTGGCGTCATGGCCCCGACCCCTCGCTGTCATCTGAGTGTCGGTGCTGCCCGCTAGGGTCCTGGGCCATCTCCCCCACGACCCCCACCAAGGCAGATGGAACCAGCAACCAGCACGGACGTCGTCCTCAGCGCGCCGCCGAGCCCGACCGCTGTCGAGCGGTTCACCGGCCTGACCAAGGCCGAGCGGAAGGCTCTGCCGTCCCGCCTCCGGCAGCTCTCGGCGTGGTCCCGGCAGGCCGCTTCTGCGACGGGCGCGCGCACCGAGATCGAGCGTGAGGCGGTTGAGGCGGTCGACGATCTGCGAGCTCGTGCGGCCGACCTGAAGCGCGCCGCCCAGGTGGCCTGGCGCAGCATCCCGCTCGACCGCAGCGACGGCTCCCGACTCGCCGCCATTGCGCGGCGGCACGCGCTCGAGCCCGTCGAGGAGACGACCCAGCAGCTGGTCGCCTGTCTGGCTGACGCCACGGGCGACCTGGCGCAGGCACGCAGGGCCACCGGTGCCCGTCGGCTCCTGGTCCGCGGCAGCCGGCGTGAGGAGGCCGAGCTCGCCGGCAAGCGGATCCTCGACCTGCACCGATGGGCGAGCGACATCCAGGCGCCGAAGCGGCTCGACGACCTGAGCAGACTCCCGGCACGGCGCCGGGTGCGCATCCGTGAAGCGCTGCTGCCGAGCGTCGGCCTCCTCGAGGCGCTCTCCGGGCTGGGATCGGAAGCCGTGCTGGCGCCCCGGAAGGGCGTGATGGTCCTGCGCAACGAGGGCGAGGCCCTCAACGAGGCCAGGCGCTCGGAGGAGCCCGCTCGGCGCGCCGCGACCGAGGCCGGCAACGCGGTCCGGAGCGCCAACACGGACACCGCGGTGAGGTCGCTGCCGGTGGCGGAGCTCGCCGACCTCGTACGCATCGAGCCCCTCCTCGAGGCCGGGGTCCGCACCGTCCACGAGGTCATCCATCCCGCCTCTGACCTGCGAGATCTCCCTGGGGTCGGCCCGGCGACGGCGGCGCGGATACAGGAGGCGGCGCAGGCCCTGTGGCAGCGCACCTACGACGAGATGCCCCTCGCTCTCGACCACGAACGCCGCACGCCGGCGGCCACCCGGCTGCTCGCGCGGTTGGCGGAGTGGGAGGCCGGGCGGCGTACGAAGGATGCGGGCGCGGAGCTCGCCCTGGTGCAGTCGCTGCGGCCGCTGACCCGGTCGCTCGCCCAGTCGTCGAAGAGCGGCGCGAGGTTCCACCTGATCCTGGCCAACGCCGCCAGCCTCGATGACTTCCAAGCTGCGCTGCGGGCGATCGCCCACCGCGCCGAGATGGCGCGGCGGGTGCGTCCCGGCAACCGGCCGGCCGACCCCTGGGACGACTTCGAGAAGCGTCCGGCCGACTACTACGCGATGCTCTCCGAGCTCGGCTTCCTCACCGCGGACGAGGACAAGATCCACGGCGACCTCTCGGCCGAGATCATCGAGGCCGTACGCGCCCAGGAGCTGCGCACCAACAACCTGACCGCGTCCCTGCGCGGCTACCAGCACTTCGGCGTACGTTTCGCGCTGGTGCAGATGAAGGTGATCATCGGCGACGAGATGGGGCTCGGCAAGACGCTCCAGTCGCTCGCCGTGCTCGCGCATCTGCACGCCATGGGCGCCTCCCACACGCTGGTGGTCTGCCCAGCCGCGGTCGTCACCAACTGGGTGCGCGAGACCGACTCGAAGACCACGCTGGTCCCCCATCGGCTCCACGGCAACCGCCGGCTCAAGGCTGCCCGGACCTGGGTCGAGCAGGGCGGCGTCGCGGTCACGACCTACGAGACGCTCAACGCGATCCAGCCCTTCCTCGACCAGGTCGACGTCGCCTGCGTCGTGGTCGACGAGGCTCACATGATCAAGTCGCCGCGCACCCAGCGCACCGAGCGCGTACGCCGCGTGCTGGACGCCTCCGAGCGCGCCATCCTCCTCACCGGCACGCCGATGGAGAACCGCATCGACGAGTTCCGCAACCTGGTCTCCTACCTCCTCCCCGACCTGCTGCTCTCCGCCGACGAGTTCAACCCCCACCGGTTCCGCAAGCAGGTCGCCCCCGTCTACCTGCGTCGCAACCAGGAGGACGTGCTCACCGAGCTCCCCGACCTCGTCGAGGTCGAGGACTGGCTGCCACTGTCGAAGGCCGACGAGAAGGCGTACGCCGAGTGCGTCCGCGACGGGAACTTCATGGCGATGCGGCAGGCCGCGATGCTCCAGGGCACCTCGTCGGCGAAGATCGAGCGGCTGGTCGAGATCGTCGGCGAAGCCGAGGAGAACGGCCGTCGCGTCATCGTGTTCTCCCACTTCAGACGGGTCCTCGACGACCTGGTCACGCTGCTGCCGGGTGAGGTGTTCGGCCCGCTCACCGGCTCCGTACCCGCCGAGGAGCGCCAGCAGATGGTCGACGAGTTCTCCGCCGCTGGCCACGGCGCGGTGCTGGTCACCCAGATCGTCGCCGGCGGCGTGGGCCTCAACATCCAGTCGGCGTCGGTCGTGGTCATCTGCGAACCCCAGCTCAAGCCGACCATCGAGTGGCAGGCGATCGCCCGAGCCCGCCGGATGGGCCAGCTCCAGTCGGTCCAGGTCCACCGCCTGCTCTCCGAGGTCGGCGTCGACCAGCGCGTCCACGACATCCTCGCGGCCAAGGCCGAGCTCTTCGACGACTTCGCCCGGGTCAGCGCCACCGCCGCCAGCAGCCCCGAGGCGTACGAGACCTCACACCCCGGCGACCCCGACGACCCCGGCGACCCCGCCGCGCTGGCCGCAGAGGCCTCCGACGCCGAGATCGCCCGTGACGTCGTCGCCACCGAGCGTCAACGCCTCGGCATCTGACTCACCTTCGCCGAGACGTCAGCTGCGTCGGCCGAGACGTCAGCTGCGTCGGTCGAGACGTCAGCTGCGTCGGTCGAGTTGGCACCGAGGTGCCAACTCGACCGACCTGAGCGACTTCTCGGCCGACGCAGACGACTTCTCGGCCGTCGTACGTGACGCCTCGACCGTCAGTCGGAGTCGACCGTCACTCGGAGTCGTTGCCGAGGTCGCCCTGGAACCAGTCGGCAGCGTGCCGGGCGCGCTCGAGGCAGTCGTCGAGGTCATCGCCGTAGACGTTGACGTGGCCGACCTTGCGGCCCGGGCGCATCTCCTTGCCGTAGAGGTGGACGCGGAGGTGCGGGTCGCGGGCCATGGCGTGCGGGTAGCCGTCGTAGAGGCGGCCGACGTCGGGACGGGAAGAACCGAGGATGTTGACCATCACCGACCACTTCGCGCGAGGTGCGGGCGAGCCGAGCGGGAGGTCCATGACCGCGCGCAGGTGGTTCTCGAACTGCGAGGTGACGGCGCCGTCCTGGGTCCAGTGGCCGGTGTTGTGCGGACGCATGGCCAGCTCGTTGACGAGCAGCCGGCCGTCGACGGTCTCGAACATCTCGACCGCGAGGATGCCGACGACGCCAAGCTCACCGGCGATCCGCAGAGCGATCTGCTCACCCTCGACGGCGAGCTCGGGCGAGAGGTCGGGCGCCGGAGCGATGACCTCCTTGCAGACGCCGTTCTCCTGGTAGGTGTGCACGACCGGGTACGCAGCGGCCTGCCCGCTCGGCGAACGGGCGACGATCGCGGAGAGCTCCCGCCGGAAGTCGACCAGCTCCTCGGCGAGGACCTGGACACCGGCCTCCTCCGCGACGCGGAGCGGCTCGTCGACATCGGCCACACCGCGTACGACCCAGACGCCCTTGCCGTCATACCCGCCGCGGGTGGTCTTGAGGACGCACGGGAAGCCGAACTCCTCGACGTCTGCGACGGAGGAGACGATGGCGTTGCGCGGGCAGGGGACGCCAAGCTCGGCGAGACGGGTGCGCATGACGCCCTTGTCCTGGGCATGGACGAGGGCGTCGGGGCCGGGGCGGACGGCGACGCCGGCGGCGGAGAGCGCGTGCAGGTGCTCGGTCGGGACGTGCTCGTGGTCGAAGGTGACCACCTCGCAGCCCTCGGTGACCTTCTTGAGCACGTCGAGGTCCCGATAGTCGCCGACCATCTGGTCGGGGATGACCTGGGCCGCCGAGACACCCTCGCCCTCGGCGAGGAGCCGGAGCGGGAGTCCGAGCGCGATTGCGGGCTGAGCCATCATGCGGGCCAGCTGGCCGCCGCCGATGATCGCAAGAGTCGGTGCGAGGGTCACGAGCGACAGGATAAAGACCCTGCGGTGCCGGGGCCGATTTCGCGGATCCCCCTCACGCAATCGGCGAGACCGGCCCCGGCGGGTCAGGGAGAGGTCAGGCCTTCTCGAAGCGCAGTCCCTTGCCGCGCAGAGTGGTGATCAGGTGTGGCTTGCGGGGGTCGTCGCCGAGCTTGCGGCGAACCCATCCCAGGTGCACGTCGATGGTCTTCGACGAGGTGTAGAAGGTCGCGTTCCACACGTCCCTCATCAACTCGTCGCGGGAGACGACGTCGCCAGCCCTCTTGATCAGGGCGTGAACCAGGTCGAACTCCTTGCGAGAGAGCGTGAGCTCCTCATCGTTCCGCCATGCTCGCCGGGTGTCCGGGTCGAGCTTGATCTCCTGTACCTCGATCATGAGATCGACATTAAAGAGGGTAAAGAGGCATTGGCAAAGAATTGCACGATATTGCCAGTGACATCTTCATGCCACAGTGCAACGAAATGGGCATGCCAAACGTGCGCGCCTCGAGCGACGCCCTCAACCATGCCCACGAAGACATGTTTGGGTAAAGCAATCAACTGGCGTCGTAGATCGACTGTTGATTGCAACGAAACGGCAACAACGCGGTGAAACCGCAGGTCAGAAGCGTACTGACGGTCACAGATCAGACGCGACGGACGGCGACGGGCTCAACGATCCCGAAGCCACGGACCGGCCGAGCGGCCAGCCGCCGGGTCTCGAACTCGTCCTCGGGCATCGACCCGGCGGTCGCCTCGTCGACGATGATCCGGTTGCGCCTGGCGACTGCGGTCAACCGTGCGGCCATGTTCACCGGCGGCCCGAAGACGTCGCCGAGACGCGAGACGACGTTGCCGGAGGCGAGGCCGACGCGTACGTCCGGCATCCGCGGATCGCGGCCGATCACGTTGATGATCCCCTCGGCGGTGCCGTAGGCCTGCAGAGGGTCGTCATTGACGAAGAGCACCGAGTCTCCCAGCGACTTGATGATCCGGCCGCCCCAGGTCGCCACCACGTCGGCGCAGCGTGACTCGAAGAGCTCGACGAGGTCGCCGATCTTCTCCTCGGTCAGTGTGTTCGACAGCGCCGTGAACGAGACGATGTCGGCGAAGCCGACCGTCTGCCAGACCGTGCCGAGCTGCTCCTCGGGCCCCGCGACCGACGCCTCGGCCCGCGCCAGTGCCGCACGCATGTGACGGCGCCAGGCGAAGATCATCATCTCCTCGAAGGCGCTCTCGAACTGCTCCGAGACCGCGACCGTCGCCTTGAGCAGCTCGGAGGGCGCCCGGTCGTCCTCGTTCTGGGTCTCGACGTGGTGCAGCAGCGCGGAGACCTCGTAGTCGGAGAGCCGCGCCATCGACTGCCCGATGCCGCGGGTCAGGTTGACGACCAGGTCGAAGCTGACCAGTCCGTTGCCTGCGATCTCGTTGGCCTTGGCCAGGGCGTGCACGTCCGCCTCGTCGAAGAACGCCTCGTCGTCGCCGATCTCCGGGAAGCCGAGAGCGCGCCACAGACGTTTCGCCTGGTCCGAGCTCACACCGGCCTTCTCGGCGACCTCGGCCGAGGTTAGGTTGACGGGCTGCTTCGATTTGGCCACGAACAGATCATGCCATCCGGCCCGTCGGCGGCGCCGGTCACTGCCGAGGACGGAGTCGGGCATGGATCACATCCCCGGCACCGACCACCCGTGGCCCCTCGTCGGTGGCGATGACCAGACGGCCGAAGTCGTCGATCTCGGTCGCCACGCCCTCCCAGACGTCCCCGCCCGGCAGCTCGGCGCGTACCTGCTCACCGACCGTCACCGACAGCTCCCGGTAGCGCCGGGCGAGCGCGGCGGGGTCCGACTCCCAGATCTCGTACGCAGCCGAGAGCTCCGCCAGCACCGCGATCAGCATCGCGGTGCGATCCACGGGTGCACCACTCTCCAGCTCCAGCGAGGTCGCGGTCTCGATCGGCAGCTCCTCGCGGGTGAGCGAGGTGTTGATGCCGAACCCGACCACGGCTGCGGGGCTCGCCCCCGCCGTCTCGATCCGCTCGATCAGGATCCCGCACACCTTGCGCCCCTCGATGAGCACGTCGTTGGGCCACTTCAGCCCCGCCGCGTACCCCTCCTTCCGCAGCGCGGTCGCCACCGCGACCCCGGTCATCAGCGGCAGCCACGGCCAGCGCTCGACCGGGACGGATGGTGCAGGCCGCAGCAGCGCAGAGACGGTCAGCGCGGAGCGTGCCGGGGTGGTCCAGCCTCGGTCCAGACGTCCACGGCCGGCGGTCTGGTGCTCGGTGGTGATCACCAGTCCCGGCGCCTCCCCCGAGCGGGCCCGCTCGGCCAGCACGGCGTTGGTCGAGGGCGTCTCGTCGAGGATCTCGACCCGCCATCCACCCGGTAGCGCAGAAAGTCGGGCGTGGTCAAGTGACGGGCGTCGCATCGCAGAAGGTGTCACGGGCATTAGATTGGCCCCCGCACCACACGAAGTCCAAAGGAGCACCGTGAGCGCCGAGCCCAACACCGAGCCCGAGATCGACCTGCACACAACCGCCGGCAAGCTGGCCGAGCTGGACCGTCGTCTCGACGAGGCAGTCCACGCCGGTTCCGCCAAGGCCGTGGAGAAGCAGCACGCCAAGGGGCGGCAGACCGCCCGCGAGCGCATCGACATGCTGCTCGACGAGGGGTCCTTCCAGGAGGTCGACGAGCTGGCCCGCCACCGCTCCACCGCGTTCGGGCTGGAGAAGAACCGTCCCTTCGGTGACGGCGTGGTGACCGGCTACGGCACCATCGACGGCCGCCAGGTCTGTGTCTTCTCCCAGGACTTCACCGTCTTCGGCGGCTCGCTGGGCGAGGTCTACGGCGAGAAGATCACGAAGATCATGGACCTCGCGATCAAGACGGGCTCCCCGCTGATCGGCATCAACGAGGGCGCCGGCGCGCGCATCCAGGAGGGCGTCGTCTCCCTGGGCCTCTACGGCGAGATCTTCAAGCGCAACGTCCACGCCAGCGGCGTGATCCCGCAGATCAGCCTGATCATGGGCAACTGCGCCGGCGGCCACGTCTACAGCCCGGCCGTCACGGACTTCACGATCATGGTCGACAAGACCTCCGGCATGTTCATCACCGGCCCCGACGTCATCAAGACCGTCACCGGCGAGGACATCACCATGGAGGAGCTCGGCGGCGCGCTCGCCCACAACTCCAAGTCGGGTGTGGCCCACTACATGGGTTCCGACGAGGAGGACGCGATCGAGTACGTCAAGGCGCTCCTCTCCTACCTCCCCTCCAACAACATGGAGGAGCCCCCGGCCTACGAGGAGGTCGCGGACCTGGAGATCACCGACCTCGACCGCGAGCTCGACACCTTCATCCCCGACGGCGGCAACCAGCCCTACGACATGCACGAGGTCATCTCGCACGTCGTGGACGACGAGGAGTTCCTCGAGGTCCAGCCGCTGTGGGCGCCCAACATCATCACCGGTTACGCACGCATCGAGGGCCGCCCGGTCGGCATCGTCGCCAACCAGCCGATGCAGTTCGCCGGCTGCCTCGACATCGACGCCTCCGAGAAGGCCGCCCGCTTCGTACGCACCTGCGACGCCTTCAACGTCCCGGTCATCACCTTCGTCGACGTACCCGGCTTCCTGCCCGGCACCGACCAGGAGCACAACGGCATCATCCGCCGCGGCGCGAAGCTGATCTACGCCTACGCCGAGGCGACCGTCCCGCTCGTCACGATCATCACCCGCAAGGCCTACGGCGGCGCCTACGACGTCATGGGCTCCAAGCACCTCGGCGCCGACATCAACCTCGCGTGGCCGACCGCCCAGATCGCGGTCATGGGTGCTCAGGGCGCGGCCAACATCGTCCACCGCCGCACCCTGGCCGAGGTCGAGGCCGCCGGCGGCGACGTCGAGGCCAAGCGCGCCGAGCTCATCGACGAGTACGAGACCACCCTCGCCAACCCCTACATCGCCGCCGAGCGTGGCTACGTCGACGCGGTCATCCCGCCGCACGAGACCCGCGCCGAGGTCACCCGCGCGCTCCGTCTCCTGCGCACCAAGCGCGAGACGCTGCCCGCGAAGAAGCACGGGAACATCCCGCTCTGACCTGATCTCGAGACGAAAGGTGGTCACGGAATGACCGAGAACGAAGAGCAGAAGCCCCTGCTCAAGGTCATCGACCAGCACGCCACCCCCGAAGACGTCGCCGCCATCGTCGCCGTCTTCTCCGCGATGGGCTCTGCCGAGCCGCCCAAGAAGAAGCCCCGCTCCCTCTGGGCCACTCCCCAGCTCCGCACCCCGCTCCACCCCGGCCCCGGCGCCTGGCGCGCCAGCGGCCTGCCCCACTGACGGGGCACTTCAGTAGCCGATGACACCTCGTGAAGCGATTCACGAGGTGTCATCGGCTGTTAAAAGCACGCGTGGTGGCCTTCGCTCGCGATCCTCGTCCAATGACATGATCGTGGCGTGATCACCTTCTCTCGGCGATATCTCCTGGTCACCCTGCTCTGGCTGGTGACGCGGGGATGGGTGGTGGTCCTCTACGGCTTCCCGGCCGCGGCAGCGGACACGTTCTCCTGGTGGGGTGCGGAGTGGGGCGTGGTGGGCGACGTGAACTACTACCGCGACAGCCTCGAGGTGCTGGCTCGGGACGGGACTGGCAGCACGCTGGTCGAGTACCCGGTGCCGGCGCTGCTGCTGCTCTGGGTGCCGTACGCGGCGATCGGGATGCTCGATCTGGGCGGCGAGGCCTACATCGTCGCGGTGCTGGCGATGGCGGCGTTGACCGATCTGCTCTTCATGCTGCTGATCGTCGCCAACCGCCGCAGCTCACATCCGCGGCTCGGGGTCTCCGCAGCCGAGTTCGTGTGGCTCGCAGGGGTGCCGGCGCTGGGGGCGACGGCGTACGCGCGGTTCGACCTCTTCCCCGGGATCATGGTGGGCCTGGCGGTGCTCTACGCGGTGAGACGACCGGCGGTGGCCGCGGCGTTCGCGGCGTTCGCGACGGGCGCGAAGTACTGGCCGATCCTGGTCATCCCGGCGCTCGCGGCCAGACGCGCCTCCCGCGTACGCGTCCTGGTCACCGTCGCCGTCACCGGCGTCGCTCTGGCAGGGCTGAGCCTGGTCCTCGGCGGGTGGGACCGGCTCTGGACGCCGCTGAACTACCAGGGCGAGCGGGGTCTGCAGATCGAGTCGGTCTTCGCGACACCGGCGATGTACGAGTGGGGTCACCGCGGCCCGGCGAGCGGCTATGTCATCGACTACACGGAGTGGAAGGCGTACGACATCAGCGGCCCGATCGTCGAGGCCATGCTCCTCGCGGCGACGGTCGCCTCGGTGGTCGCCGGAGCGCTGGTCATCGTCTGGTGGGTGCTCGCCTGGCTGCGTCTACCCGGCGGTGAGCGGACCGAGGAGACGATCGTGTGGCTGGTGCTCGCGACCGTCACCGCATTCATGGTCACCAACAAGGTGCTCAGCCCGCAGTACATGCTCTGGCTGCTCCCCGCCGCCTCCGCGGGCCTCGTCCTGCTCCACGGCCGGGCCCGCAGACAGCTCGGGATCTGGTCGGTCGTGCTGCTCGTGGCGACGTTGATGACCCACGAGATCTTCCCGCGGATGTACGGCTACATGCTCACCTTCGACGACATCGGCTCACCGTGGATCACCGAGGTGCTCGTCTGGCGCAACGGCCTGCTGGTGCTGCTCTTCCTCTACGCCGCGTGGCGCACTACTCGGCTGCTGGCCGCCCTCCCCGAGCGGGGGCGGCCAGCAACCGAGGGTCAGGAGAGGCAGACCTTGGCGACGTCGCCCTGAACCGAGTAGATCGTGATCGGCTCCTCGGCGAACACCGGGCGGCAGGCCTGCGCGGTGAGCTCGTGCACGGTGATGCCGTCGTAGAACCCGTGCTCTTCGCAGTTCTCGTAGTTCACGTAGACGTCGCCGGGGGCAGCGCCCTCGCGGAAGATCCGCAGGATGACGTACGCCGTGATCGGCTGCCCGGCCGCGCAGTTCTGCGGCGTGTTGGGGCCCGAGCGGCTCGGCGCGCTGCGGATCGCCTCGACCAGGCTGCCCGCCGGCTCGCCGGTGAGCTCGCGCGACCCGGTCAGCGAAGCCGAGGACGGCTCGTACTCGCAGATCGCGATCGACTCCGGCGCCTCGCCTTCCAGCGGTGAGGTCGAAGGCTTCGCCTTCGGCCGAACCGGGTCACCCTCGGCCAGCGGCGACTCGGTCGTGCAGCCGTAGGGGTCCTTCGGCGTCGTGCGCAGCGAGCCCTTGATCTCGGCGTTGATCCGGTCGTCGCCGGGGCCGGTGAGGATGGTGGCGTACGCATCCTCGACCTCGACCCGGGTCAGCTGCCAGCCCTCGTGCTCCCAGGAGCCGGTCTCGAAGGTGGAGTCCTTGCGGGGCTTCTCGATCTCGACGTAGGGCTGCCAGAGCGCGAACGGCACCTTGCCGAACTCGGCTGGGAAGTCACGGTCCTCGGTGTTGTCGCAGGAGATCGCGGGCACCGGTCGGTGGCTGACGTTGGCGACGTAGGGGGTGCGCGGCACCGTGTCCCACTTGTCGCCGGGCTCGGCGATGCACTCCGGGAGCGGTGCGGCCGTGGCGTCGGCCCACTCCTTCGGCACCTGGAAGGCGATGTCGTAGCGGACCGCCCAGCGCTTGCCCTCCGCGGGCGCGGGCAGGTCGGTGCGGCCACGGTCGGCGTAGGTGCCGTCCGGCGGGGCCTGCTTCTCGGAGAACATCTGCGGCCCGTCGCCGGAGCCACCCTTCTCGGCGGACGAGTCGCTCGCGGCCGTGGTGTCACCTCCGCCGCTGGGCTGCAGGTTGGCGATCACGCCACCCAGGCCGACGACGGCCACCACTGCGGCGGCCGCGGCCAGGATCCAGGTCGCCCGGCGTCGTGCCGGCACCTTCTCCCCCGGCAGCTCCTGCCCAGCCTGCTCGGTCCGCCCAGCCTCGTCCGACCCGTTGGCCGGTCCGGACACTTCAGAGGCTTCGGGGATCGCGAGCTCCCGCGGCTCGAAGCCGTCGGCTGCACGGGCCAGCGCGGCCCGGAAGGCCCGCTCCTCGCGCTCGAAGTCACTCATTGTCAACCCCCTTGTTCCCTCTCTGATCCATAGAGCCTTGTTCGTCGAGTCGCTGCCTCAGCTTCGCCAGCGCCCGGTGTACGTGTGAGCGGGCGGTCGCCTCCGCGCAGTCGAGCACCGTCGCGATCTGCGCGAACGACAGGTCCTCGTAGAACCGCAGCACCACCGCCGCCCGCTGGTTGGACGGCAACGTCTGCACCAGCGCCCACGCCTCGTCCGCGTCGTGCTCCTCGGGGCCGGGCGCGTGGCTGGTCGCCATCGGCTCGACATCCTCGACCAGCACCAGCCGGCGCCGCTTGCGCCACCCGCTGATCGACCCGTTGACGATGCTCCTCTTCACGTACGCCTCCGCAGTCCCGGACGCCGCCAGCGACTCCCACCGCGGCAATGCACGGGTGAGAGCGTCCTGCACCAGGTCCGGAGCGTCGGAGCTGTTGCCGGTCACCAGGTAGGCGAACCGCTGCAGCGCGGGGCCTCTCGAGGCAACCCAGGCCCCGAAGTCTGGCTCCCTCTCCTCCTCGTAGGCATCCACGGACACCTCCTCTGGCACGTTCACACACCTCCTACGCGAAGTCTGCCGGGTTCGTTGCGTCTGAGCGCGAATTGAATTGCCCCACCCCGTACCGGACCTATGGTGGGCCGATGACGACTTCGCCAGACTCAGGACCCAGCCGGGAGGTCGACGCCCGCACCGACCGCTACGTCGAGGAGCTGTGCGCTCTCGACCCGCTGATCGCGACGTACGTCGGGGTCAGCGGTCACGACGCCGAGCTCCCCGACCTCTCCCCCGACGGGATGCAGGCGGTCGAGGACCTGAACCGGGAGGCGTACGCCGACGTCGCCGCGATCACCCCGGTCGACGAGCGGGAGCAGGTGGCCAAGGACGCGTTCCTGGAGCGGATCGGGCTCGACATCGAGTTCGCCGACGCGCGGCTGGACCGGAAGCTCGTCTCGGTCATCGCCAGCGGCGTCCACGGCCTGCGCGAGGCGTTCGACCTGATGCCGACCGGCACCGAGGAGGACTGGGAGGCCATCGGGTCCCGGCTCTCCGGCCTGCCCGACGCCGTCGCCGGTTATACCGCCACCCTGCGCGAGGAGGCGGCGGCCGGGCGGGTCTCGGCGGCGGCACAGTACGCCCAGGTCGTCGAGCAGATCCGGGGCTGGACCGGACAGAAGGGCTCCGGCGACTTCTTCACCGGCCTGGTCGCGCAGGCCGAGGCCGCTCCCGCCTCCCTCCGCACCGCGCTCGAAGCCTCCGCCGCGAAGGCGAGCGAGGCGTTCGCGTCCTTCGGTCACTTCAAGGCCGAGGAGCTGGTCCCCGTCGGGCTGCCGAAGGAGGCAGTCGGGCGCGACCACTACCGGCTCGCCTCCCGCCGCTATCTGGGTGCCGAGATCGACCTCGAGGAGACGTACGCCTGGGGGTGGGAGGAGCTCGAGCGACTCTCCGACGACATGAAGGCCACCGCCGAGCGGATCCTGCCGGGGTCGAGCGTCACCGAGGCGGCGCGGCACCTCGACCAGGACCCCGCACGCCAGCTGACCTCGACCGATGCGCTCGTGGAGTGGATGCAGACCACCGCAAACCGGGCCGTCGCCGAGCTCGGCGACGTGCACTTCGACATCCCCGAGCCGGTCCGACGGATCGAGTGCATGATCGCGCCCACCACCGACGGCGGGATCTACTACACCGGGCCGTCGGAGGACTTCACCCGCCCAGGCCGGATGTGGTGGTCGGTGCCGGAGTCGGTCACCTCGTTCAGCACCTGGCGCGAGCTGACCACGGTCTACCACGAGGGTGTACCGGGCCATCACCTCCAGGTCGCCCAGACCGCCGACCGCTCCGAGCTGCTCAACCGCTGGCAGCGGCTGATGTGCTGGGTGTCCGGTCACGGCGAGGGCTGGGCGCTCTACGCCGAGCGGCTGATGGACGACCTCGGCTACCTCGACGACCCCGGCGACCGCCTCGGCATGCTCGACGGCCAGTCCTTCCGCGCCGCGCGGGTCATCATCGACATCGGCATGCACCTCGAGCTGACCATCCCCGAGGACAACCCGTTCGGCTTCCACCCGGGTGAGGTCTGGACGCCCGCGCTCGGCCGCGAGTTCATCGGCCAGCACTGCCTGATGGAGGACGCCTTCCTCGACTTCGAGGTCGCCCGCTACCTCGGCTGGCCGGGCCAGGCCCCGTCCTACAAGGTCGGCGAGCGGATCTGGCTCCAGGCGCGCGAGGATGCGCGGGCGCGGGCTGGTGATGCGTTCGACCTCAAGGCTTTCCACCGGGCTGCGCTCGACCTCGGGTCGCTCGGGCTCGATCCGCTTCGGGATGCGCTTGGACGGCTCTAGCCGGGTCCAGGGATACCCGGTCGACCGGGTATCCCTGGACATGACGGGCACTGAAACACCCCACAAGTCCACAAAGTGCCCGTCCAGCCCCCGCGAATGTCTCGCCATTCGGACACGTCTCCAGCGGCATCCGGGCTACGACCGCCGAGTCAACACCCTCTGCAGCACGACGAACACGAGCACCAGCACCCCGATAGTGATCCGCGTCCACCACGAAGACAGAGTCCCGTCGAACGAGATGAAGGTCTGGATCGTGCCGAGCACGAGCACCCCGAGCAGCGAGCCGACGACGAAGCCGCGCCCGCCGGTGAGCAGCGTGCCGCCGATGACGACGGCAGCGATCGCGTCCAGCTCCATCCCGACCGCGTGCAGCGAGTAGCCCGAGAGGGTGTAGAGCGCGAAGAGCAGTCCGCCGAGGGCGGCGCAGAAGCCGCTGATCGCGTAGACCCCGACCTTGGTCACCGCCACGGGCAGCCCCATCAGCAGCGCCGACGGCTCGCTGCCGCCGAGCGCGTAGACGGTGCGGCCGAAGCGCGTCGAGGCCAGGACGTACGCAGCGATCCCGACGATCACGAGCGCGAAGACAGCCGTCCAGCCGAGGTAGTAGCCGCCTGGCAGCGTGATCGATCCGAACGCGATCGCGGAGAAGGTCTCGTTCTTGATCGGGATCGAGTCGACGCTGATCAGGTAGCACAGCCCGCGGGCGAGGAACATGCCTGCCAGGGTCGCGATGAACGGTTGAATGTCGAAGTAGTGGATCAACAGGCCCATCGCCGTCCCGAGCAGCGTCCCGGCCAAGAGCACGACGCCGATCACCGTCACCACCGGCCAGCCGAGCTCGAGCGTCCGGGCCGCGATCAGCGTGGACAGGGCGACGTTTGAGCCGACCGAGAGGTCGATCCCGCCGGTGAGGATCACGAACGTCATCCCCACCGCGAGCACGATCAGGAACGCGTTGTCGAGCAGCAGCGTCAAGAAGACCTGCGGGTCGGCGAACCCCTCGTAGCGGATGCCGCCGACGCCGAACATGCCGATGAACAGGGCGAACGTGCCGAGCACAGGCAGATAGCGCCGTGGCGGGGTGAACCGTCCGACGCCGGCGAGTACGCCTGTTGGGGCGGTGATGCTCATGCCACCGCCTCCTCGCGGCTCGAAGGGCTCGGCGGGCCGGCAGGCCGCTCACCACGCCGCTGCAGCACCGCCCGCGCCTTGGGCGACTGCAGCAGGCACACCATGACGACGACCAGCGCCTTGAACAGATAGTTGGCCTCGGCCGGGATGCCGATGTTGGGGATGGTCCGGGTGAGCGTGGCGATCAGCATCGCCCCGACCAGCGAGCCGGCCAGCGAGAAGCGGCCACCGGCCAGCGACGTACCTCCGATGACCACGGCCAGGATCGCGTCCAGCTCGATCCACAGCCCGAGGCTGTTGGCGTTCACCGAGTGGGTGTTGGCAGCGATGATCAGGCCGGCCGTCCCCGCGCAGAGCGCGGCGAAGACGTAGACGGTCCAGATGATCGTGCGCGACCGCACGCCTGCCAGCCGGCTCGCCTCGGGGTTGATCCCGACCGACTCGATGAGCATGCCGAGCGCGGTGCGGCGTACGACGACCTGCGTGGCCGCGAAGACGCCGAGCGCGATCAGGGCCGCGACCGGCAGCGTCAGCAGGTAGCCCGAGGCCAGGGCAGCGAAGGTGTCGTTGTTGACCGTGGTGATCTGGCCGCCGGTGACCAGCATCGCGATCCCGCGGCCGGCGACCATCAGCACCAGCGTGGCGATGATCGGCTGGATGCCGATCACCGAGACCAGGAAGCCGTTCCACAGCCCCAGCGCGACGCAGACCGCGAGCGCAGTCGTGATCGCCACGATCGCCGTGCCGGCAGCACCGGAAGCCGGGCTCTTGACGATGTAGACGCACGCGACCGCACCCGCGATCGCGGCCACCGCACCGACGGAGAGGTCGATCCCACGGGTCGCGATCACCAGTGTCATCCCGATCGCGACCAGCAGCACCGGCGCGCCGTTGCGGACGATGTCGACCAGGCTGCCGAAGAGGTGACCGTCCTGGATGCGTACGTTGAAGAACGTCGGCGTCGCGATCACGTTGACCACCAGCAGCGCACCGAGCGCGGCCAACGGCCAGAAGAGCCGGTGCGCGAACGCACGCCCCGCCAGCGCCCGACCGGTCCGGCCGGTCCCGCTGGTCCTCGGATCAGGCATCGACCCGCTCCTTCTCCGCCAGACCACCGGGCTCGCCGGTGATGATCTCGAGTACGTCGTTGACGCTGATGTCCACGTTGGGCCGCTCGGCGATCTTGCGCCGGTCCTTGAGCACCACGAGCCGATGACTGAGCCGCAGCACCTCCTCGAGCTCGGCGGAGATGAACACGACGCTCATCCCCTTCTCGGCGAGGTCGACGACGAGCTGCTGGATCTGGGTCTTGGCGCCGATGTCGATGCCCCGGGTGGGCTCGTCGAGGAGGAGCACGTCGGGCTCGGTGATCAGCCAGCGCGCCAGCAGCACCTTCTGCTGGTTGCCGCCGGACAGGCTTCGCATCGGCAGCGAGGGGTCGGCGGGACGGATGTCGAGCGCGGTCATGAACTCCGCGACCAGCGTCGCCCGGGTGGCCGGCGGGATCGGCCGCAGCCAGCCACGGCTGGCCTGCAGGCCGAGGAGCATGTTGTCGGCCACGGAGAGCTCTTCGAAGACCCCTTCGGCCTTGCGGTCCTCGCTGCAGAAGGCGAGGTTGCGGTCGATCGCGTGCCGCGGGCTGCGCAGCCGGCGCCGGCTCGACCCCTCGATCGACAGGTCGCCGGTGTCGGCGGCGTCGGCGCCGAAGAGGAGGCGGGCGAGCTCGGTACGTCCCGAGCCGAGCAGGCCGGCGATGCCGACGACCTCCCCGGCGTACAACGTCAGGTCGGTCGCCTCCAGGCTCCCCTTGCGCCCCAGGCCCACGGCGCTCAGCACCGGGAGCCGCTGCGCGGCAGCCTCCCCGGTCTCCTCCGCCTCGGCGACCTCCTGGGCAGCGTGGTCGATCCGCTCGAGCGCCTGCAGGTCACGGCCGATCATCAGCTGCACGAGCTCGAGCTGGGTCGTCTCCGCCACCATCCGCTCGCCCACCACGCGGCCGTTGCGCAGGATCGTCATCCGATCGGCGATCTCGAAGACCTGGTCGAGGAAGTGGGAGACGAAGACGATCGCGGTGTCCTCCTCGCGCAGCCGCCGCATCACCTCGAAGAGGCGCGCCACCTCGTCGGCGTCGAGGCTGGAGGTCGGCTCGTCGAGGATGAGCACGCGCGCGTCGGTGTCGACGGCCCGCGCGATCGCGACGAGCTGCTGGACCGCGATCGGGTGGCTGCCGAGCTCCGAGGTGGGGTCTACGTCGATGCCGAGCGCCTGCAGCGAGTCGGCCGCGCGCCGGTTCATCTCCCGCCGCAGGATCCGGCCGAGACGCCGCGGCTCGCGGCCGAGCAGCATGTTCTCGGCCACGGTGAGGTTCGGCACCAGGTTGACCTCCTGGTAGACCGTGCTGATCCCGGCGTGCTGGGCGGCGGCCGGGGTGGCGAACTGCGTCTCGACCCCGTCGACATCCACCTGCCCGGAGTCGATCGTGTAGACCCCGGTCAGAGCCTTGATCAGCGTCGACTTCCCTGCCCCGTTCTCGCCCATGAGGGCGTGCACCTCACCCGGCAGGAGCCGCAGCGAGACCTGGTCGAGCGCCCGCACCGTCCCGAACGTGATGGAGACGTCGCGCATCTCCACCACCGGCCGGGGCGGCGTCACTTCTGCCTGACTCATCTCGTGCTGGCTCCTGGCGGGTCGAGGACGACGGGGATGCTCACCGAGGTGACTCGGTGAGCAGTGCGGCTCAGTACTTCCGGTCGGGCAGGGCCTCCTTGGCCTGCTCGGGCGTGAAGGTGGTCTCCTCGGTGACGATGCGCTCGGGCACCTCCTCGCCGGCGACGACCTTCTCCGCGACGTCCATCAGCTGCGGTCCGAGCAGCGGGCTGCACTCGACGATGAAGTTGATCTCGCCCGCGGCCAGCGCGGTCATGCCGTCCTTGACCGCGTCGACGGTGATGATCTTGATGTCGGTGCCGGGCTTCTTCCCGGCCGCCTTGATCGCCTCGAGCGCACCCAGACCCATGTCGTCGTTGTGGGCGTAGACGACGTCGATCTTCGGGTTGGACTGCAGGAACGCCTCCATCACCTGCTTGCCACCGTCACGGGTGAAGTCGCCGGTCTGAGAGGCGGTGATCTTGATGTTGGACTCCGAGGAGATGACGTTCTCGAAGCCCTTCTTGCGGTCGATCGCGGGCGCGGAGCCGGTGGTGCCCTGCAGCTCGACGACGTTGATCGCACCGTCCTTGTCGACGTCGGAGGTGTCGGCGTTGTCGACGAGCCACTGGCCGGCCTTCTCGCCCTCCTCGACGAAGTCGGAGCCGATGAACGTGACGTAGAGCGAGGTGTCCTCGGTGTCCACGGCGCGGTCGGTCAGCACGACCGGGATCTTGGCCCGCTTGGCCTCCTGAAGCACGGCGTCCCAGCCGGTCTCGACGACCGGGCTGAACGCGATCACATCGACCTTCTGCTGGATGTAGGACCGGATCGACTTGATCTGGTTCTCCTGCTTCTGCTGCGCGTCAGAGAACTTCAGATCGATGCCGGCCTCCTTCGCCGACTCCTGGATCGAGGTCGTGTTGGCCGTACGCCAGCCGCTCTCGGCCCCGACCTGGGCGAAGCCCATCGTGATCGAGCCGTCCTCGGCGCTGTCGCGTTCGCTGCCGCACGCGCTCAGCGACATCCCGCCCAGGGCGAGCGCGCACACGGCGATGAGGGTCTTCTTCACTGTCGTCCTCCAGTGGTCCACTGCGGCGGCCCAGTGTGACCGTCGTCACGATGCGATCAGTGTGAGCGCTAACATGGGCCCGGTCAAGCAGAATCGGAAGATCGGTATGAAACGGCAGCAGGTCGTCCGGAACAGCGCCTAGCGTGGCGACCATGACGCTCAACCTGACCCAGGAGCAGGCCCGCCGGATCGCGGTACGCGCGCAGCTCCTCGACGCGCGCCGGCCGGTGTCGCTGGTGGAGACCGTCGACCAGCTGACGCTGCTGCAGATCGACCCCACCAAGGCGATCGCGCCGAGCGCCGATCTGGTCGCGTGGTCGCGGTTGGGCGATGCGTACGACCACTCGGATCTCACCTTCGCGCTCGAGCAGGAGCGCTCACTGGTGGAGTTCTCCAGCTTCATCGTGCCGATGGACGAGATCGAGACGGTCCTCGCGCTCGCGCCCGGCCGCATCCACCCCTCTGCCGTCGAGTGGGTGGAGGCCAACGAGAAGTTCCGTACGCAGGTGCTCGACCGTCTCCGAGCCGACGGCCCGCTCGTTGCCGGCGAGATCGAGGACACCTCCGAGGTGCCGTGGGCGTCGAGCGGCTGGACAAACGACAAGAACGTGCTGCGGATGATCGAGCTGCTCAACCGGATGGGCCAGGTCGCGGTCGCAGGCCGGCGCGGCAAGCTCCGCACCTGGGACCTCGCCGAGCGCGTCTACCCCGCCGACCTGCAGCTCCCCTCGGCGGAGGAGGCGCTGCGGGTCGAGACCGTGCGCCGGCTGGCCTCGCTGGGGATCGCCCGGCCCGGTCAGAAGGAGACCTCCGGCGGTGAGATGCAGGGCGGTGGTGACGCCGGGGTGCCGTGCACGGTGTCCGGCACCGACGGCGTCTGGCGGGTCGACCCCGAGGCACTGGCTGCTGTCGAGGACGGCTTCGCGCCGCGTACCGCCCTGCTCTCCCCCTTCGACCGCCTCGTCTACGACCGCGACCGGGCGCTGGAGCTGTTCGGCTTCGAATACGTGCTGGAGATGTACAAGCCGGCCGCCAAGCGCCGCTGGGGCTACTTCGCCCTGCCGATCCTGCACGGCGAGCGGCTGGTCGGGAAGCTCGACGTCAAGGTCGACCACAAGAAGGGCGTGTTGAACGTCTTCGCCGTCCACGAGGACTTCGGCTGGACCGCCGAGATCGGCGACGCGGTCGAGGCGGAGGTCGAGGCGCTGGCCGGGTGGCTGGGCGTCGAGATCGTCCATCCGTGACGGCCCGAGAATCAGGGCGAGCCGCGAAAGAGGCTTCATCACGTCGCGCGTCGTGCTTAGTGTGTGAGCGGAGGGGTCGGAAATCGATCGAAGGAGACGATCCGCATGGCAACGCTCAACCCCTACATCGGCTTCAGGACCGAGGCCGCCGAGGCGCTCGAGTTCTACCGGTCCGTCCTCGGCGGCACCGTCGAGACGATGACGTTCGACTCGATGGGTGACGCGATGGGGCCGCTGGCGCCGGAGACGAAGAACCTGGTCATGCACGGCTCGCTCACCCTCGAGGACGGC
This sequence comes from Nocardioides luteus, assembly GCF_014648595.1. GTDB lineage: Bacteria > Actinomycetota > Actinomycetes > Propionibacteriales > Nocardioidaceae > Nocardioides > Nocardioides luteus. The sequence goes on from NZ_BMRK01000004.1 coordinate 105,389, forward strand.
CTCGTCCTGATGGCAGCCGACACGCCCCCGGGCATGGACTACGAGGCTCCGACCGCCGGTGTCACCGTCGCGATGACCAGCGCCGACCCGGGTGATCAGCCGCGCTTCGCCGACTACTTCGCCAAGCTCTCGGAGGGCGGCACCCCCGGCGTCCCCTTCGAGCAGGCTCCGTGGGGCGACTACTTCGGACAGTTCGTCGACAGGTTCGGCGTGAGCTGGATGTTCGACGTGGCGGGTCCGGAGGCCGGTGGCCCCGACTCCGCCGGCTCCTGACCTCCCCTCCGCCGGCCTAGACGAAGGTCCGACCAAAGTTGGTCCTTTCGTAGGAGGCATCTCTCAGGGCTCCCACGTAACGTCGGAGGCATGCTCATCGCCGAAGACCTGCTGCTGCTCGCGCTCGATGACGAGAGGGGCACGCTCGCCTCGTCCTGGGTCCAGCAGGCCCTGGGCGGGGCGATCCTGACCGAGCTCGCGATGACCGGCTCGGTCCAGGTGATACCGAAGTCGGGGCTCACTCCTGCCAAGGCCGCGGTCGTGCCGGGGCGCCGGCCCGACGACCAGGTGCTGGCCGCTGCGTACGACTCGCTGGCGGCCAAGCCCCTCGCCGCGAAGATTGCCGTGACCAACCTCGGCAAGGGGCTGCACGAGGCCCTCGCCGCCCGGCTGTGCGACCGCAACATCCTCAAGCGCCGCGACGAGAAGATCCTCGGGCTCTTCCCGCGCACCACCTGGCCGGCCGCCGACTCGACCCACGAGAACGCCGTACGCGGCCAGCTGGTCGACGTGCTCGTCCACGGCGCCACGCCCGACGAGCGCACCGGGCCGCTCATCGCGCTCCTCTCCTCGATCGACCTCGCCCACAAGGTGGTCGACACCCGCGCGGTCGGGGCCGGGACGGTCAAGAAGCGGGCCAAGCAGATCGCCCGTGGCGACTGGGCCGCCAAGGGCGTCAAGGATGCGATGGACGAGGTCCTGGCCGTGATGACCACGGTGATGGTCGCCACCACCGTCGCTGCGACCGGATGACCCCATGACGAGCCCGAGGGCCGCAGCCACCACGTGACTGCGACCCTCGGGCTCGACCGCTCAGGCGAAGAACGCCTTGAGGTCGGTCGCGATGTCGCCGGGTCGCTCCAGCGCAGCGAAGTGACCGCCCTCCGGGAACTCCGACCAGTGCTGGATGTTGGCGTTGTCACGCTCCGCCAGCGACCGGATGGTCTGGAAGTCGTCCTTGAAGACCGCGACCCCGATCCGCCCCTGGGAGACCTCCGGCTCGCGCTCGGCGTGGGCCTCCTCGTAGTGGTAGCGCGCGGCCGCGGCGTAGGAGTTGGTCAGCCAGTAGAAGGTCGCCTGCTCGATGACCTGCTCGGGCGTGACCAGCGAGGTGCCGTTGCCGAAGGACTCGAAGAGCTCGCTGTAGGCCAACGTCCCGACCGGTGAGTCCGCCAGCGCCGCGCCGATCGTCTGCGGCCGCGAGCCGTTCATGGCGTTGTAACCGCCGACCGACTGGAACCACTGCATGTGCTCCAGCGCGGCGTACTCCTTCGGCCCGAAGCCCTCGAACTCGCTCGGGTCGCCGGACGGGAACGAGAAGAGCTGCAGGACGTGAGCACCGAGGAAGCCCTCGGGGTTCAGCAGGGCCAGCTCGCGCCCGACCATCGCCCCGCCGTCGCTGCCGTGCACCCCGTAGGAGTCGTAGCCGAGCCGGCGCATGAGCACGTCGTACGCCTCGGCGACCCGCTTCATCGTCCAGCCGGTCTCGACGACCGGGGTGGAGAGGCCGAAGCCCGGCATCTCCGGGATGACCAGGTGGAACTCCTCGGTCAGGGAGTCGATCATCGGGAGGAACTCCAGGAACGAGCCCGGGTAGGTGTGGGCGAGCAGGAGCGCCTTGGCGTCCGGGTTCGCCGAGGGGACGTGCACGAAGTGGATGACCTGGCCGTCGATCTCGGTGAGGTGGTTCGGCACCGCGTTGATGCGCTCCTCGACCGCCCGCCAGTCGAAGCCCTTCCAGCGCTCGACCATGTCGGCGAGATAGGCCGTCGGGGTGCCGTAGTCCCACGAGTCGCCGGGCACGGCCTGGGCGAACCGGGTGCGGTCGAGACGGGCGCGGAGGTCGTCGAGATCGGCCTGCGGGAACTCGACGGTGACGGTGCTGATCTCGGTGTTGCCCTCGCCCTGAATCTCGGTGTTGACCTGCGTGTTCATGACTTCTCCTTGGTGGTTTCCGACCTTGTGGGACCCACGTTATGAAGGGTTCCGGCAAGCCAGGTTCCGCAATTTCAGTGGCCTCAGAATCTTTTTTGGCCCACGCTGAGTTCCGTGCTGGAAACCTCCGCGCGACTCCTGGCGCTCCTCGGCCTGCTGCCGTCCTCGGCGGGCTGGACCGGCACCGATCTCGCCACCAGGCTCGACGTCTCCGAGCGCACCGTGCGCAACGACATGACCAAGCTCCGCGACCTCGGCTACCCGGTCGAGTCCGTACGGGGTCCCGGCGGCCGCTACCGGCTCGGCGCCGGCGGCAACCTCCCGCCTCTGCTTCTCGACGACGAGGAGGCCGTCGCGGTGGCTGTGGGTCTTCGGGCCGCCACCGGCATCGCCGGCGTGGCCGAGACCAGCACCCGGGCGCTGGCCAAGCTCGACCAGGTGCTCCCCGACCACCTGCGCCGCAAGCTGGCTGCGGTGGTCGACGCGATGGAGGCCGGCCCGGTCAACACCGACAGCAACGTCCCCGACCCGGACGTCGACGCCGGCACCCTGCAGGCGCTGGCGACCGCGATCCGCGACGGCTCCGGCGTACGCGCCGACTACCGCGACGAGCCGATCGAGGTCGAGCCCTACCGGCTCGTCTCCTGGCAGCGCCGCTGGTATCTCGTCGCCCGCGATCCCCGGGCCGATGTCTGGCTGCCGCTCCGGGTCGACTGGCTGCGCCTCAAGGTCCCCGGCGGTCGCCCGTTCCGTCCCACCGACCCCGGCTTCGACCTGACCGAGTTCGTCGTCCGCGAGGTCGCCCGCACCGGCTGGGCCGTCCACGCCCGCCTGGTGATCGCCGCCTCCGCCGAGGAGGTCATCTCCCGGATCAACCCCGCCGTCGGCACGGTCGAGCCGATCGACCCGGACCGCAGCGTGCTCGTCACAGGTGGGGACAGCCTCGAGGTCGTGGCCGTCTGGATCGGCATGCTCGGCCTCGACTTCACCGTCGAGTCACCGCCTGAGCTCCGCGACCATCTCGAGGTTCTCGCGAAGCGCTACGCCGCCGCCGTCCGGTCGGACTGAGGCTGTCGTGCTGATCGCGGAGGACCTCATGCTCCTGGTCCTGGAGGATCTCCGCGGCCGGCCCTCCCGAAACCTCGACCGGTGGACCCTCGACCTGCTGGTGGGTGGCGCGCTGGTCTCCTAGCTGGCGAGTGCCCAGGGTCGACCGCGGCCGGCGCCCTGCTCCGCAGCTGCGGCATCAAGATGTTCGAGCATCTCGTCGACCGCCTCGTCCACCGCGGCCTGCTACGCGAGGAGCAGGAGAAGCGCCTCATCGGCACCCGGACCGTCTGGCCGGCCACCGACGTGACCTACAAGGAAGAGGCCCGCCGCCACCTCCTCGCCACCCTGGTCCACGGCGTCCATCCGAGCCAGCGCACCGCCTATCTGGCCTCGGGCCGCGGCCGGCGCAGTTTCGGCTCGGGAGGTGGCGGCGGAGACTGGGGCGGTGACGACTGGGGCGGAGGCGACGGCGGTGGAGGCGGTGGAGGCGATGGCGGCGGCGGCGAGTGACCGCCTCGGCCTACGCTCGCCCGAACCGCGCCGGGTAGCCCGCTCGCGTCGACGGTGGAGATGGCGGTCGACGCTCACTATGACCGAGGGTCCGAACTTGTGAAGGATTCACAAACTCGGACCGTCTGTCATAGCGAACCGGATTCGCCCCCGCCCGAACCTCGCCAGGTCGTCGAACCCGGCGGTTCCATGCTCCGTAGACCGGCCGCTCCCCCGCCGGCGCCGCGTCGTAGCGTCGGCCGAACAGCCGACTCTCCCAACGCCACCGGTCTCCACCCGGATGTGCGGTCAGCCCGCCGGCGTAGGGCCAGTCGGCGTGGAACTGCAGCGTGACGCTCATCGTCGCGCGGCGGCCGCAGCCACGAACTCTCGCACCAGCGGGTGGACCGGGGCTCCGGCGAGGGCACCGATGTGCGGCTGGAACATGCTGGTGACGTAGGACGGGTGCTCCGGGAACTCGATTACTCCGGCTTGATCCCCAGCCGGTCGAGCTCCTCGTCGATGAGCGCGGGGTCGAGCTTCCGGAAGACCGGGGTGGGCTTGGCGACCGGGGTGCCGACGACGATCTCGTGGCGCTCCCAGCTCGGAGCGCCGGAGTAGTCGCCGGTGATGATCGGGTATGCCTTGCCGGTGTCGAGGTCCTCGGCCTCCTCGATGCGGGGCATCGGGGCGACCTCGCCCTTGCCGCCGAGCGCCTTGTCGATCTCGTTGGCGGAGAACGGCAGGAACGGCGACAGGATCAGGTTGAGGTCGGCGACGCACTGCGCCATCACGTGCAGCACGGTGGCGAGGCGCTCGCGGTCCGCCGGGTCCTTCGCGAGCTTCCACGGCTCGAGGTCGGTGACGTACTTGTTGACCTCGCCGACGGCGCGCATCGCCTCGCCGATCGCCTGCTTCTGCCGGTGGCGGCTGATCAGGTCACCGACGGTGCCGAAGGTGGCCTCGACGGTGGCCAGGATCGTGCGGTCGGCGTCGGTGAGCTCGCCCGCGGCGGGCAGCTCGCCGAAGTTCTTGGCGATCAGGGTGGCGGTGCGGTTGACCAGGTTGCCCCAGCCGGCGACGAGCTCGTCGTTCGTACGCCGCACGAACTCCGCCCAGGTGAAGTCGGAGTCGTTCGACTCCGGGCCGGCGGCGGCCACGAAGTAGCGGAACGCGTCGGGCTGGTAGCGCGAGAGGAGATCGCGGACGTAGATCACGATCTTCTTCGAGGAGGAGAACTTCTTGCCCTCCATCGTCAGGTATTCGCTGGAGACGACCTCGGTGGGCAGGTTGAGCTGACCGTACGCACCGGGCTCACCGCCCTTCGAACCGTTGCCGTTGTAGGCGATCAGCTCGGCGGGCCAGATCTGGGCGTGGAAGACGATGTTGTCCTTGCCCATGAAGTAGTAGGCGAGCGCCTCGGGGTCGCTCCACCACTGCCGCCAGGCCTCAGGATCGCCCGAGCGTCGGGCCCACTCGATCGAGGCCGACAGGTAGCCGATGACGGCGTCGAACCAGACGTACATCCGCTTGGTCGGGTTGTCGCGCCACCCGTCGAGCGGCACCTTGATGCCCCAGTCGATGTCGCGCGTCATCGCGCGCGGGCGGATCTCCTTGAGGATGTTCTGGCTGAACCGGATGACGTTGGGACGCCACAGACCGGTCTGCTCGCGCTCGTCGAGGAACTCGTGCAGCGCGTCGGCCAGGGCGGGCAGGTCGAGGAAGAAGTGCTGGGTCTCGACGAACTCCGGCGTCTCACCGTTGATCTTGGAGACCGGGTTGATCAGCTGGTCGGGGTCGAGCTGGTTGCCGCAGTTGTCGCACTGGTCGCCACGCGCGCCGTCGGCGCCACAGATCGGGCAGGTGCCCTCGATGTAGCGGTCCGGCAGGGTGCGGCCGGTCGACGGCGAGATCGCGCCCTTCGAGGTCTGCTCGATGAAGTAGCCGTTGTTGTAGACCCCGAGGAACAGCTCCTGCACCACGGAGTGGTGGTTGGCCGAGGTGGTGCGGGTGTAGAGGTCGTACGTCAGACCGAGCGAGGTCAGGTCCTCGACGATGATCCGGTGGTTCTTGTCGACGAGCTCCTGGGGCGTCACGCCCGCCTCGTCGGCGGCGATCAGGATCGGGGTGCCGTGCTCGTCGGAGCCGGAGACCATGAGCACGTCGTGGCCCGCCATCCGCATGTACCGACTGAAGACGTCGGAGGGTACGCCGAAACCGGCCACGTGGCCGATGTGGCGCGGGCCGTTCGCGTACGGCCAGGCGACTGCGGACAGAACGTTGCTCATGCTCCCATCCTAGGGAGCAAGCGCCATTCGATTTATATCGACACCACGCACGACCCCGGAGGTCACGGATTGAACATCTGGTCCCGCTTGTAGGCGTACTTCCGGATCCACGGCAGCCACTTGGCCAGCTGCGCCCCCGGGCAGGAGGTCTCGTTGGTGTGGAAGTGGCCGTCGATGACCCAGACCCGGACCCGCCGCCCGGCGGGGAACCGGTCGCTCCCCTGGGAGATGGTGACCAGCTTGCCGCGCTCGTCGCGGCCGGCCATGTCGAGCTTCCAGGCGGCCATCCGCTCGGTCTTGATGAGCGCGTCGTCGGAGGGGCGCTTGTTCTCGAAGTTGCCGATCAGCGCGATGCCCATCGACTGGTGGTTGAAGCCGCGCGTGTGCGCGCCCTTCACGAGCTTGTTGATGCCACCGGAGCGACCCTCCCAGGCACGGCCGTACTTGTCGATGAGGAAGTTGTACGCGATGTCGAACCACCCCAGCGACCTGGTGTGGTAGCTGTAGATGCCGCGGATGATCCCCGGCACGTCGCCCTTGGAGTAGTTGTTGCTCGTGGCGGTGTGGTGGATGTGCACCTGCTTGAGCGAGCTGTTGTACTCCGGGCGGCCGTTGCGCCAGGAGTTGTTGGCGCCCCACTGCTTGCGCGTGTAGATCACCGGCCGCGGCGCCCACTTCGGCTTCGCCCGCGCGGCCCTGGCGCTGGGTGCGCTGTCGTCGGCGCTGCCGTAACCGAGGTCGTCGGCCTGCCGCTTCGGCGCCTTCACGTCCTCCTGCGGCCCGGTGTTGATCAGGGTCAGCTTCAGGTCCTTCGGCTGCGCGCCCCCGACCCGCACCTGTACGCCGCTGGCTCGACCGGTCCACACCGGCTGGGTCCCGTGGCGCTCGACCTTCCCCTTAGCCGCGGCGGACTCATCCGCGTCGGGCAGGTCCTCCTGCGTCGGCAGCGTCTGCCACTCACGCCACTCGTCGGACTTGCTGACCCGCACCTCGACCTGAGGCGCCTCGTCCCCGGTCCAGGAGACGCCGACCATCGAGAAGGTCGTCGTCGGCAGCTTCTCGGTGGAAGCCGCGTCGCCGGACCGCTCGGTGAGCCGCGGCGGCAGCTTCACGTCGCGGGTGGCGATCCCGTCCTCGAGGCGGGGCAGCTTGATCACGTTGCTGTCCTCGGCGGCGGCCGGACCGATCGCCGATCCGAGAGCGGGCACGAGCATCGTCGCGCCCAGCGCGACTGCGGTCAGGGACACGGTGATGACGCGGGGGAAGCCAGCCATACCCTTGATTTTGAAGAATCAAGGGCCCGACATGCCGCAAACGCACGTGTTCGGAGTGTCGAAACCCCCGGTGGTCGAGCTTGTCGAGACCCCCGCAGGTCAGGCCTGCGGCACGAACGGCACGGGCCGCCCCGCGTACGCAGCCAGATGGTCGTACGCCCCCGCCCCCTCGGGCGCCGAGAGCGCGTCGGCGAAGGCACGCCCCTTGCGCACCGGCCCGAGGATGCGGTCCATCGCGACGACCGCGCGCTGGGCGACCGCCTCGTCGAGGTCGTCGGTCGGACGTCCGAGCGCCGCGCAGAGGTCCCAGGTGTGGACCGCGATCTCCGTGGACTGCCAGTCGGGGTCGACCATGATCATGTCGTCGGCGCCGACCTCGCGCCACAGGTTGATCAGCGCGTTGCCGCGGGTGCGCAGCTCCTCACCGAGGTTGACCGCGTAGTCCTCGCGGCCGTCCCACCCCGGCGGCGTGCCCTGCAGCATCGTCACGAAGACGCGCGGCTGGGCGATCATGTGGTTGGCCAGCTTGCGCAGGTCCCACTCCGGACAGGGAGTCGGCCGGGTCAGGTCGTCCGCCGTGACGGTGTCGAGAAGCTCTGCTGCCTGCGTCAGGGCCCGCTGCAGCGCGAGCACTCCCATCTGGTCAACCACACGACCATGGTCTCAGGCGATGCGGCGTCCAGCGAAAGCAGCCAGCCGCTCGTACGGCCCGGCACCCTCAGGAGCCGTCACCTCGGCCGCGAACGCGCCCGAGCGCATCTCCGGCTTCAGCGTCGCCCGCATGAACTCCAGCCCGACCTCGGCCAGCTCCGGGTCGAGCTCGGAGGTCGGCACCCCCAGCGCCTTCGCGAGGTCCCAGCCGTGGGTGGCGTACTCGGAGATGATCAGGCCGATCGGCACGACCGCCCCGCCCTCCCAGCCGTCGGTGCCGGGACCCTGCTGCCAGGCGTGGAGAACGTCGTCGGCGCCGACCTTGAACGCCGGCCCCCAGCTCTCCTTGACGTGTGGCGCCGGCGCACCCCAGTCGGGCTCGCCGCCACGCAGCATCGTGACGAAGTTGCCCCCGTCCGCGATGACGTGGTCAGCCAGCGCAGCGACGTCCCACTGCTCGCACGGCGTCGGCCGCGAGAGCGCATCCGGGTGCACCCGGTCGAGCAGATCGCCGGTCTGGTCCAGCGCCCGCGAAAGGATTCCTGCCTCGTCTTTGGTGGTCACCCTGGCAACGTACGACTGCTCTGCGGCCACGTCACCGCCAATTTCGCTCCGTCGGGTCAGCTGAAGTCGAGGTCGTGGACCCGGGCGCGCTTGAGCTCGTAGACGTAGGGGTAGGCGGTGATCAGCTGGAAGCCGTCCCAGAGCTTGCCGGCCTCCTCGCCCTTCGGCGCCTTGGAGATGACTGGGCCGAAGAAGGCCGAGCCGTTCATCGCGATCGTCGGCGTGCCGACGTCGTTGCCGACCTGGTCCATGCCCTCGTGGTGGGACTTGGCGATGTCCTCGTCGAAGGAGTCGTCGTCCATCGCGTCGGCGAGCTCGACCGGCAGCTCGACGGAGGCGAGCGCCTCCTCGATCAGTGCCCGGTCGAAGTCGCGCCCCTCGACGTGACGACGGGTGCCGAGCGCCGTGTAGATCTCGGCCAGCTTCTCCTGCCCGTACTCCTGCTGCACCGCCATGCACACCCGCACCGGCCCCCACGCGGTCGAGAGGAAGTCGCGGTACTCCGGCGGGATGTCCTTGTCCTGATTGAGGTACGCCAGGCTCATGATCCGCCAGGTCACCTCCACGTCACGCACCTTCTCCACCTCGAGGATCCACCGCGAGGTGATCCAGGCGAACGGACAGGCGGGGTCGAACCAGAACTCGGCGGAAGTCTTCTCGGGGGTCTCGGACTGCGTGGCGGGAGTGGTCTGTGTCATGTCGACACTGAACCACTCCCGCCGCAGATCTGTTCCGATCCGTCACTTGACGGTGGTGAACGCACCCCCGCTCGCCCAGTAGGCGACGGCGTCGCCGCTGTAGGAGGCGGTGATGGCGTAGTCGCCCGGAGGGAGCTTGACGAAGGTGACGCCGGCCTTCCCTCCGCTGAGCGACTTGGTGACGGTACGCCCACCGTTGGTGGTGATCTTGACGTGACCGGTCGGGGCGTAGCCGGCGGCGGTGACCCTGACGGCCACCTCCGCCTGCTTGGACCCACCGGTCGCGGTGACCTTGACCGTCGGCTTGACCCGGACCCGGCCGCTGGGACCGTACGTCTCGGTCAGCCTCTCACCGCTGGCCGAGCGGGCGGACACGGTGACGCTGAGGCGGTGGCCGACGTCGGCCTCGGTCGGGCGGTACTTCGCGGACGTCGCCCCGCGGATCACCGCGCCGTCACGGGTCCACTGGTAGGTGAGGTCCACCTTCTCGTTGAACTCGCCAGGGTCGACCTGCATCAGGCCGCCGAGACGGGTGCCGCCCTTGACGAAGCCGCCCTTGGTCTGCGCCAGGCCGCCGTCCGGGGTGTCCGGCTCCTCCGGCACCTTCGGACCGCCGACGATCGAGGAGGCGAAGGCGTAGGACTGCTTCGGCTTGTAGCCCGGCTGGGCACCGACGACGACCGCGCCGATCCTCTTCCCGGAGGCCGATGCCGGCACCTTCAGGAAGCGGGACTTGGTGCGCGCGATCAGCTTTTTGTCCGCGTACCACTTGACCTCGCCGATCTTGGCCGACGGCGTGTACACCGCTCCGCCGACGGCGATCTTCGATCCGACCTTCTGCTCGCCGGTGATCTTCGGCTGCTTCACGACCTTGAACGTGCCCTGCTTGATCGGCGGCAGGACCTTGCTCATGGTCTTGGCGTTGGTGTAGTCCTTGCGGACGCCGGTGAGCACGGCCGCGATCTGCTTGCCGGCGAGGCCGCCGGGGATGCGGAACGTCTTGTTGGTCGCGCCCGGGATCGGCTTCTTGTCGACGATCCACTGGTAGCGGATCTTGTTGGGGTTCGGGCTCCACGAGCCGGTGTTGACCGTGACGGCCTTGCCGACCTGCGGGGTGCCGCTGACCGTGGGCCGCTTGGTGACCGAGAGCCGGCGGTCGTTGAAGTGGATGAAGCCGGTCGGGTAGTTGACCGAGTCCTTGCTGATCCGCCGCCAGCTGAGGTCGCTGCCGTGGTTGGACTCCGAGATCGTGATCGACCCCGAACCGACCTTCTCCACGATCGCGACGTGCCCGAAGCGGCTCGCGCTGGGGTGCGAGGAGTGCCACCAGGCCACCGACCCGACGGTCGGCGTCCGGTTCGTCACCCGGCTCATCGCGATGCCCCAGTTGGTCGCGTTGCCCTCGCCCGACCAGGGCCGGACGTTCGGCAGACCCGTCTGGATCAGCTTGTACGCGACGTAGTTGGTGCAGTTTCGACCGGCGTACATCCGCCAGTACATCTTGCCCCAGGCACTCTCGTACCCGCCCGTGGAGTAGCCCTTGCTTCGACAGTCCGAGAAGCCGGAGCAGAGCGTGATGGAGCCCGCGTGCGCCGGTGAGGCCAGCTTGGGGATGACTTGCACACCGAGGCCGACGAGCAGCAGAACCGCGCCGGTGACCAAGGTCCGGCGCAGCGCCCCGCTGGGCTTCCCCACCCGGCGGGACTCCTGTGAATACTGGTGTTTCTGTGACTTGAGGGGCACATGAGCACCCTAGAGAAAGTTGTCAATCATTGATACCGGTGTGTCGGAATTACAACACTGTATTTTTACTTTTCACGCTCAGCGACGGCCAAGATCGACTAACAAAGCCCGTTATAAATGTCTCGAATCCCGGGCAGGGTGAGAGGATCCCGGCATGCCTGGAACCAATCTCACGCGCGCCGAGGCCACCGCCAGAGCTGCGCTCCTCGACGTCCTCTCGTACGACATCGAACTCGACCTCACCACGGGTCCCGAGACCTTCGGTTCGACGACGACGATCACCTTCACGTCCACCGAGGCCGGTGCCTCGACTTTCGCCGATCTCGTCGACGCCACCGTCCACGAGATCACCCTCAACGGCGTCGCGCTCGACCCCGCGGTGGCGTACCAGGACTCTCGGATCCTCCTCGACGGCCTCGCCGCCGAGAACGTTCTCGTCGTCAAGGCCGACTGCACCTACTCCCACACCGGCGAGGGCCTGCACCGCTTCGTCGACCCCGCCGACGACCGCGTCTACCTCTACTCCCAGTTCGAGGTGCCCGACGCCCGCCGCGTCTACACCACCTTCGAGCAGCCCGACCTCAAGTCCGTCTTCACCTTCCACGTGACCGCGCCCGAGAGCTGGAAGGTCGTCTCCAACGCGCCCACGCCCGAGCCGGTCTCGACAGGCTCGACCACCGATGGCGGGGAGAAGGTCGCCCGCTGGGACTTCGAGCCCACCAAGAAGATGTCGACCTACATCACCGCGCTGATCGCCGGTGAGTACCACGAGGTCCAGGACGTCTACGAGGGCAAGTTCGGCACCATCCCGCTGGGCCACTACTGCCGCCAGTCTCTGGTGCCCTACCTCGACCGCGACGAGGTCGTGAAGATCACCAAGCAGGGCTTCGAGTTCTTCGAGGACGCCTTCGACTTCCCCTACCCCTTCGGCAAGTACGACCAGCTCTACGTGCCGGAGTACAACATGGGCGCGATGGAGAACGCCGGCGCCGTGACGCTGCGCGACGAATACCTGCCGCGCTCCAAGCAGCCGCGCTCCTTCTACGACTTCCGCGCCTCGGTGATCCTCCACGAGATGGCTCACATGTGGTTCGGCGACCTCGTCACCATGAAGTGGTGGGACGACCTCTGGCTCAACGAGTCCTTCGCCGAGTGGGCCTGCTACCACGCGCAGACCAACGCGACGGTGTTCACCGACGCCTGGACCGGCTTCACCAACGCGCGCAAGCAGACCGGCTACCGCCAGGACCAGCTGCCCACCACCCACCCGATCGCCGCGGACAACTACGACCTGCAGGCCGTCGAGGTCAACTTCGACATGATCACCTACGCCAAGGGCGCCTCCGTGCTCAAGCAGCTGGTGGCGTGGGTCGGGCTCGAGCCGTTCCTGGAGGGGCTGAAGGCCTACTTCAAGGAGTTCGCCTACGGGAACTCCGAGTTCAAGGACCTGCTGCGCCATCTCGAGGCCGCCTCCGGCCGTGAGCTCCAGGGCTGGGCCCAGGAGTGGCTGCAGACCGCCGGCGTCAACACCCTCGCGCCCGCCTTCGAGCTGGCCGAGGACGGCACGTACGCCTCTTTCTCCGTCAAGCAGACCGCCGCCGAGGAGTGGCCGACCCTGCGTCGCCACCGCATCGGCCTGGGCCTCTACGACCTGGTCGACGGTGCGCTCGTCCGCCGCGACGCGTTCGAGATCGACGTCCGCGACGAGCTGACCCCGGTTCCCGAGCTGGAGGGCGTCAAGCAGCCCGACCTGCTGCTGCTCAACGAGGGCGACCTGACGTACGCCAAGATCCGCCTCGACGAGCGCTCGCTCGCCACCGCGCTCTCCTCGCTGTCGGACCTCGACGACTCGCTCTCGCGCGCGCTGATCTGGGGTGCCGCCTGGGACATGACCCGCGACGCCGAGATGCGCGCGAGCGACTTCGTCGAGCTCGTGCTCGCCAACATCGGCCAGGAGACCGACGCCTGGGGCGTCACCCGCATCCCGGTCTTCGCCGCGCAGGCGGTCAACTCCTTCTCGGCCCCGGCCAACCGCGACGCCCTCAAGGCGCGCTGGGAGAGCGGCCTCAAGGGCCTGCTCGAGGCCGCCGCCCCGGGCAGCGACCACCAGCTCACCTTCGCCCGGACGTACGCCTCGGCCGCCCGCTCCGAGGCCGCGATCGCCGACCTCAAGGCGCTGCTCTCCGGTGAGCTGGCCTACGACGGTCTCGACATCGACCAGGACCTGCGCTGGGCGCTCGTCACCGGCCTGGCCGCCTCCGGCACCTACGGTGAGGCCGAGATCGACGCCGAGCTCGAGCGCGACAACACCATCTCCGGCAAGGAGAAGGCCGCCGCCGCCCGTGCCTCGCAGCCCACCGCCGAGGCCAAGGCAGCCGCCTGGGACTCGGTCGTCGTCCGCACCGACGTCGCCAACGAGACCGCCCGCTCGATCGTGCTGAACTTCCAGCGCTCCGGCCAGGACGACGTCCTCGCCCCCTACGTCGACCGTTACTTCGAGGCCGCCGACACGCTCTGGGAGCACCTCGGCACCCACCGCGCCTCGACCGTCCTCGAGTTCATCTTCCCCAAGCCGGCGGCCTCGCCGGAGCTCCTGGAGAAGGCGGACAAGTGGCTCGCGACGTCTCCCGCGGAGCCTGCCGCGAAGCGGTACGTCCGTGAGGGCCGCGACGAGGTCGCGCGTGCGCTTGCTGCCCAGGAGCGCGACGCTTCCTGACGTTCGTGCTCAGCTGAGGGCCCGGCTTCGTTCGCGAAGCCGGGCCCTTTCGTTTTTGGTTCCACCGAAGGTCGAGCTTCTCGAGACCGAGCCACCGGTGGTCGAGCTTGTCGAGACCCCCTGCGAGCGGACCTCGGTCAGCGACTGTGTTTTCGTTCGAGGTTCGCCGCCGACCCGATCACTCAGTGTTTCTCGATCACGCGCCGCGTCAAGGACGGGCTTCGCCCGCCGCTTGCGCGGTGGCCTTCGGCCATCCTTGACCCGGCACCCGATCGAGAAAGATCTCCGCCAATATCGGGGCGGCGGCGAGGAGTGTGGCGCGGGCTCATGAGACCTCGAAATAGTCGACGCCAAGCCATGGTGAGGACCGCTCGCCTCCGCTGGTCGAGCCGCCGGAGCCCCTGGGCGGAGGCGTGTCGAGACCAACACAGCCCTCTTCCCGGCCGATCGCGTTGAGGCCTACGCACCGGAGGTCGAGCTTGTCGAGACCCCCCTTCGCAGACACACCAACCCACCGGCACCCCGGTGGTCGAGCTTGTCGAGACCCCCTCGCGGACCCACCGACCCACCGGTGGTCGAGCTCGTCGAGACCACCCTCTGAGCAACAGTTCAATGACCCTAATAAGACGGTCTGACTAGGACAAATAGGTCGCGCCACCACCTCGTTTCGCATATAATGAAGCGCATGAACGAGACCCCCGACCAGCTCCTCACCGGACCACCACCAGGTGCGTCCGAAGGCGAGTTGGTCGACTGGATCGCCGGTCTCGAAAACCTCAAGTGCCGTGCCGAGGCGATCCAGGCCGAAGCCGCCGTACGCCTCGACGAAGCCACCCGAACACGCCATGCTGAGGCCGGCGTCCCCGCCCAGAAGGTCGGCGACGGTGTCGCCTCCCAGATCGCGCTCGCCCGACGGATCTCTCCCGCCAAGGGCGCGAAGCTGCTGGGACTGGCGAAGATCCTCATCGGCGAGATGCCCCATACGTTCGCGCTGATGAAGGCAGGCTTGTTCTCTCAATGGCAAGCGACCATCCTCGCCCGTGAAACTGCCTGCCTCTCGCTTGAGAACCGTCAGGTCATCGACCACGAACTCTGCGCGGTCAGTTCCCATGGAGAAACGCCAAAGGTCGTCACGATGGGCCTTCGACAGCTCGAGAACACGGCCAAGAAGCTCGTCATCACTCTCGACCAGGAGTCAGTCGTGGCTCGCGCCGCCAGCGCGGAGAAGGACCGCCGCGTCAGCCTGCGCCCCGCACCCGACACCATGACCTGGCTCGGAGCCCTGCTTCCCGTCAAGGACGGCGTCGCGGTATTCGCCGCCCTCGATCAGGCAGCGAAGGCCGCGCAAGCAGCCGGCGACCAGCGGACCCGAGGCCAGGTCATGGCCGACACCCTCGTCGACCGCGTCACCGGCCGCGAGACCGGCGCGAAGCCGAAGATCGAGATCAAGATCGTGATGACCGCCGACTCCCTGACCAACAACGCCGACCAGCCCGCCATGGTCGAGAGTTACGGCCCCGTCCCATCCGCCTGGGCACGCGGCGCACTCAACGACGCCGAAGTCTTCGTCCGCCGCCTCCTCACCGACCCCACCGGCCAACTCATCGCCATGGAGTCACGGTCCCGCAAGGCGCCCGACGGACTAGCAGAGTTCATCGCCACCCGCGACGAAGGCATCTGCCGCACCAACGGCTGCGACGCCCCGATTCGCAACATCGACCACATCGAACGCTACGCAGACGGCGGCAAGACCTCAGCGGACAATCTCCAGGGCCTCTGCGAAAGATGCAATCAAGCCAAAGAGTCGATCGATTGGCGTTCGACACCCAACCCCGACGGCAGCATCACCACCATCACACCGACCGGGCACGCCTACACCAGCCCACCGCCAGACACCTGGCGACCAGACCCACCACAACTCTCACCAGCAGAGCGGAAGCTCCGCCGCGTACTCGTCGCACACGGCCTCGCCGCGTAAACCGGGTGAGATCGCCGCGCTCGCTTCTTAGGGTGCCTGCATGAGCTTTACTTTCGACGTTCACCCTCGGCATGCCTCCTGGCTGGCCAAGTCGTTCCCGAGGGGATCGTGGGAGCCAGTCTCGCGACTGCTGAGGATGGGGCCCGACGGGTTCGAGGCGTACGCGCGGGTCCTTGCGCTCCCGGACCCGGAGTTCGAGGGGCAGTCCGAGAACGACGTCGATGACGACGAGACGCTCGACGAGGGGGTCGCCGACATCGGGATCGTCGGGGCGACCGTTCAGGTGATGAGCGAAGCCGCCGGCGAACGGCTCTTCTTCCTGCTCTGGGAGGGGTGGCCCTACCGGCCGGGGCTGCCCGACAAGCGACTCGTCCAGGTGGCGGGGATCCGGCAGTACGTACTCGCGCAGGGGACGCAGGCCGGGTGGCGGAGCTGGATGGGTCCGACCCAAAACCGCGACTACCCGCCGGGTTTCGTGTGGCCCGCCGACCGGAGCTGGTGCATCGCGTACGACACCGACTCGCACTTCGCCGGGGTCGGTGGCAGCTCCGAGGCCATCGGTCGCCTGCTCGAGGACCCTCGGATGACGGTGGTGCCGGAAGGAACGACCGGACTCCCTCCGGCGTACGAATGACCTCGAAAACCACGAACGGAGGGGAGATCTCTCCCTTCCGCTATCTACTTTATAGCCGACACAGGGGCTTGTTTCAAGGCCCCCGACTTGGGGCAGAATCTCCTCCTCGAACAGGCAAAATGCCTGTTCAGAAGGGGATTTCAACACATGCAGGCATTCGATCTCGCGGGTCGTCACGACGCCAAGGCCGACCCGATACTGATCGCCGATGACGAGCAGCACTTCGCTGCGATCGGGCAGAGTCTCGATGAGCAGATCTCCGAGCTGAACGAGCGGCTGGACGAGGTGCGCCGCCGCCCGGGCGGGCACGGGCAGGAGGCGATGGACCGCGATCTGGAGGTGCACCGGATCGGGTCGCAGTTGCGGATGCTGCGCCGGTTCAGCCTGGACCTGTGTCTGGGGCGGATCGTCACCGAGGGCGGCAGGACCATCTACATCGGCCGGCTGGGCCTGACCGCCAGCGACGGGCGCCGCCTGCTGGTCGACTGGCGCTCGCCGGCCGCCGAGCCGTTCTTCGCGGCCACCCACGCCGATCCGGGCGGGCTGCTGAGCCGTCGCCGCTACCGCTGGACCAACGGGCGGATCACCGACTACTGGGACGAGGTCTTCACCGCGGAGGGGCTCGAGGGTCACGCCGCTCTCGACGACCAGTCGGCCTTCATCGCGACCCTCGGCAGCAGCCGCTCGGCGCGGATGCGCGACGTGCTCGGCACCATCCAGTCCGACCAGGACGCGATCATCCGGGCGTCGTCGCGGGGCGCGCTGGTGGTCGACGGCGGCCCCGGGACTGGCAAGACGGTGGTGGCTCTGCACCGCACGGCGTACCTCCTCTACTCCGATCCGCGGCTGGGCGAGGGCAAGGGCGGGGTGCTCTTCGTGGGGCCGCACGAGCCCTATCTCTCCTACGTCGCGGACGTGCTGCCGAGCCTGGGTGAGGAGGGTGTACGCACCACCACGCTGCGGCGGATGGTGCCCGAGGGCGTCTCGTTGCTGCCCGAGACGGACGCGGAGGTGGCGCGGCTCAAGGCCGACGCCCGGATGGTCGCGGCCATCGAGCCGGCCGTGGCGCTCTACGAGAAGCCGCCGACGAAGGCGACGCTCGTCGAGACGCCCTACGGCGACGCGGTCATCACGAAGGGCGACTGGGCCGAGGCGCTCGCCGCCGCCGAGCAGGGCGTGCCCCACAACGACGCTCGCGACCAGGTCTGGGAGGCGCTGCTGCGGATCGTGACCGAGAAGATCCAGGCCAACGCCGGTGCCGACCACGACTACGACTACGACGCCGACGCCGGCGCCGACGCCGACGCCGACGACTGGGGCGACGCGGAGCAGGAGGAGGAGTTCGACGCGTACGGCCTGGTCGACGAGGACGCGGTCGACGCCATCCACGCGTCGCTGGAGGCCAACGCCGGTCTGCGCGAGGTCTTCGGCCAGGTGTGGCCGCGGCTGCGGCCGGCCGACATCGTCGGCGATCTGTGGGAGGTGCCGGCGTTCCTGCGGATGTGCGCGCCCTGGCTCACGCCAGAAGAGGTGAAGGCCCTCCAGCGCGAGGACCCCCAGGCGTGGACCGAGGCGGACCTGCCGCTTCTCGACGCCGCCCACCGACGGCTCGGCGACCCGGAGGCTTCACGGCGTCGCGCCGCCCAGAAGGCAGCGGCGGCGGCCGACCGGAAGGCGAAGGCGGAGGTCGTCTCCGACCTGATCAGCAACGACGACTCCGACATGGTGGTGATGTCGATGCTGCGCGGCCAGGACCTGCGCACTGCGCTCCTCGACGACACCGTGCGCGAGCCCGACGAGCGCGACCCGTACGCGGGGCCGTTCGCCCACATCGTCGTCGACGAGGCCCAGGAGCTGACCGACGCCGAGTGGCAGATGCTGATCAGCCGCTGCCCCTCACGCAGCTTCACGATCGTCGGCGACCGGGCACAGGCGCGTCACGGGTTCACCGAGTCGTGGCGGGAACGGCTCGAGCGGGGCGGGCTGGGCCGGATCGAGATGGCCGGCCTGAGCATCAACTACCGCACGCCCGAGGAGGTGATGGCCGAGGCCGAGCCGGTGATCCGAGCGGCACTCCCCGACGCCAACGTGCCGACGTCGATCCGCGCCTCCGGCATCCCGGTAGTTCACGGCTCGGTGCAGGATCTCGATGAGATCTTGGACACCTGGCTCGCCGAGAACGAGGAGGGCATCGCCTGCGTCATCGCCGCCGGCACGCCTGACACCGACGAGGGCCGGGTACGCCGACTGAGCCCCGAGCACGCCAAAGGGCTGGAGTTCGACCTGGTCGTGGTCGTCGACCCCGGGTCGTACGGGACCGGGATCGAGGGTGCCGTGGACCGCTACGTCGCGATGACGCGGGCGACCCAGCAGCTCGCCGTCCTCACCTGAGGACGAGCGACTCGGACAAGTAGGTCAGTGGGTCGTGGCGGGGAGGTTGTCGTCCTCGCCCTTGTGGGGCTTGGGCAGCAGCCCCTCGCCACGGAACACACCCGGCAGCAGCACGAGCAGGGAGATGACCACCATCAGGATCACCGGGATGAGCAGGATCAGCAGGAGCAGCGCGGCGGCGGTCATGTCGTCGGACACGGGCCAGCCGTGGGGGACCGCCGCGTTGGCGGGCCCGGCGGTAGCAACAGAGGCGACGACGGCAGCGGTGGCGGAGGCGCCGAAGAGGCCGGCGCGGCGCAGGATCTGGTTGCTCACGGGGCAGATACTAACCGGCGTACCTGCTGGTTCTCACCTCTGCCCCTGGTCAGCGTGACGACACCCGATGCCCACCCGGGGATTGGCAGGTCGGCTTGATCGCCTTGGATACTGGAACCCATGTCCATTCCCCCGAACCCTCCCCTCGTCTCGGTCTCCTGGTCGACGCTCGGCGAATGGGTGATCGGCATCCCCCTGCGCATCGCCGGCCTGATCCTGCTGGCGTTCGTGCTCCGCTGGGTGCTCCACCGGGTGATCGACAAGGTCGTGGTCCGCGCCGTCGAGGCGCCCACGCTCGCCAGCAAGATCAGCAAGATGCACGAGACCCATGAGGCCATCACCGCCTCGTCCCGGCGAAGTCAGCGCGCCAAGGCGATCGGCTCGCTGCTCAAGAGCGTGATCACCGGCATCCTGGTCGCGATCTTCGCCACCATGATCCTCTCCGAGCTCGGCATCAACATCGCCCCGATCATCGCCTCGGCCGGGATCGTCGGTCTGGCGCTCGGTTTCGGTGCTCAGTCGCTGGTGCGGGACTACCTGTCCGGCATCTTCATGATCATCGAGGACCAGTACGGCGTCGGCGACAGCATCGAGGTCAACAACATCAGCGGCACCGTCGAGGCCGTGACGCTGCGGATCACCCGGCTGCGCGCGCTCGACGGCACGGTCTGGTACATCCCCAACGGCGAGATCCTCACCGTCGGCAACCACAGCCAGAACTGGGCCCGCGCCGTCATCGACGTCGGCGTCGGCTACCAGGAGGACCTCGGCAAGGTGCAGCGCGTGCTCCGCGAGGTCTCCAACGACCTGTGGACCGACGACGAGTTCAAGGGTCAGATCATCGAGGAGCCCGAGGTCACCGGGGTCGAGGCGCTGGCCGCCGACTCCATCACCGTCCGGGTGCTCATCAAGACCCTGCCGCTGAAGCAGTGGGCGATCGCGCGCGAGATGCGCCAGCGGATCAAGGCCCGTCTCGACTACGAGGGCATCGAGATGCCCTTCGGCCAGCGGATCATCTGGCACCGCGAGGACAAGGCCGCCGCAGCCGAGGAGGAGAAGGCGAACGCCTGATCCTCCCCGGCCGGCCGTGATGCTCAGGCCAGGGCGGCGTCGAGCGTGATCGTGGTGCCGGTGAGCGCCTGGCTGACCGGGCAGCCCGCCTTGGCGGCCTCGGCGAGGCTGACGAAGGTGTCGTTGTCGAGACCCTCGACCACGCCGCGGGTGGTCAGCTTGATGCCGGTGATGCCCTTGCCCGGGGTGAACTCGACCTCCGCGCTGGTCTCGAGGCTCGTCGCCGGGGTGCCGTTGTCGGCCAGGCCGTTGGAGAAGGCCATCGAGAAGCAGGACGAGTGGGCCGCGGCGATGAGCTCCTCGGGGCTCGTCTTGCCGCCCGGCTCCTCCGTGCGAGCGGGCCAGGAGACGTCGTAGGTCCCCAGGCCCGAGGAGTTCAGCGTCACCTTGCCGGCGCCCTCGAAGAGCGTGCCCTCCCAGACGGTGGTGGCAGTGCGGGTGGTGGCCATCGTTATCTCCCAAAGATCGAGTGCGTGCGTACGTCACGATCCTGCCACGGCCCCGTGGCGTACGCAGGGTGCACAGGCGCGTGGAACAATTGCCCGAGTGACGTTCTATGAGGAGATCGGCGGGATGGACACCATCCGCACGATCGTGGCCAAGTTCTACGAGGGCGTGGCGACCGACGAGCTGATGCGACCGATGTACCCGGAGGAGGACCTCGGTCCGGCGCAGGAGCGACTGACCCTCTTCCTGGCTCAGTACTGGGGCGGCCCGACGACCTACTCCGAGCAGCGCGGACACCCGCGCCTGCGGATGCGCCACGCTCCGTACGAGGTGACCTCGGAGGCTCGCGACCGCTGGCTCGAGCACTTCCGTGAGGGCCTGGACGCAGCCGGGCTCACCCCGGAGCAGGACGCGCAGTTCTGGGCGTACGTCGAGCACGCCGCGAACTTCATGATCAACACCCCGAGCTGAGCCCTCTCCGGGTGAGAAACGCTGACAAAGGTCCCAACCCTCGACATCTGCCGTAAGCGCTGAGAGGCTACTGGCCTCAAGCAGAACAATCTGCGGACACTTGCCATCTCGGAGGACGCATGCGGGCAGTTCAGCGGACGATCGTCGGAGTGGGGCTTGCGCTCGTCACCATCACCGCGATGGCGCTGCTCATCATCGGCCCTGACTCGATCGACCTGGACCCGTCCAGCCGGCCCGCCTCGCAGACGTCCGGGACGAGCGCACCGCTCGCCGACTCCCCCGACCTCTCCACCAGCATGCCCGAGCCGCCGCGCCCGGTCGCCGCCGACGAGGACGGCTCGGTCGGGACGCTGCCTCCGGCGCCGGGCGCCTCGGACGACGACCAGCTCGTCTCGCGCGACCTGGTCGCGCCGCCCGCGGCGGCCGGCAAGAAGAAGGACACTCCGGTCGACGGCCGGGCACTCGGGGCGCGGAACGCACGGGCGAACAAGGGCCGTGGGCCTGTCGGCCAGCAAGGCAAGCCCGACGTCGGCGCGGCCCAGCAGGGGTGGCGCTGGGGCGAGCAGGAGCGACCTGGCGGCCGCTACGGCGCCCAGGACCCCCGCGACAGCCGTGGCGACGACGGCGACCGCGGCGGCAAGGATCGCACCGATCGTGACGACCGCGACAGCTGTCGGCGACACCACCGCTACGACCCCTACGACCGCGACTGCGACCGCCGCGGCTGGCGCTGAGACCCGCTAGAGCACGGCCTCGACGGCCGAGCGCACCTCGGGGCTGGGCTCGACGGCCTTGCCTGACTCGAGGTCGTAGAAGACCAGCGTGACCTGCCCTCGGGCGAGCCGCAGGTCGCCGTCGGCGATCTCGGACTCGATCGTCATCGACTTGGTGCCGAGCCTCGAGACGTAGCTCCACACGTCGTACGGCTCCGAGCGGGCCAGCACTGGCGCGTGATAGGTCACGTCGGTCTGCGCGACCACGACCGAGGGCCACTTCTCGAGGTCGGCGTTCGAGCTGAGCCGCTTCATCAGCGCCAGCCGCGACTCCTGGAAGTACTCGAAGTACTTCACGTTGTTCACGTGCCCGTAAGCGTCGACATCGGAGAAGCGGACGTGGAGCGGGAAGTGGCCGTCCTCGAGCCGCTTCGGCTCGCCCAGGGCGAGCGGCTTCGACGGGGCCTTCTCGAGGTAGGGCTCGAGGTTGGCCTTCTCCTCAGGCTTGAGCCGGCGCGGCGACTCGGTGGCGAAGACGTACGGCGCCAGGACGGTGCTCGCCCGCAGGAAGACCTTGCGGGAGCCGTCGGGCTTGGTGCGGAAGATCTCGTAGGCCATCGTGAAGCTCGCCGCCCGGATGTCGGTCACCCAGGACTCGACGTAGACCGGCTTGAAGTCGAAGAGCAGCGGAGCGACGTACGTCACCTGGTGGCTGGCCACGACGACGCCCTCCGCGAGCCCCTGGGTCTGCGGGCTGCGGGCGTGGGTGCGCAGCATGTCCACGCGTGCCTCTTGGAGGTAGTCGACGTAGACGACGTTGTTGACGTGACCGAGCATGTCGAGGTCGGCCCATCGCATCGGGCATTCATAGAGGTGGCGCACGGGGCGATCCTTCCAGACGACGTTGGGCACTGGGTCTGGTCTCATCGCCGGGTCCGGGCGAGTATGGTGTCGAGCACAGTCCTACCTACTCATCAGTAACCGGGAGTCTTCATGCCTGAGGCAGTCATCGTCGCCGCCGCCCGTACCCCGATCGGGCGCGCCAACAAGGGATCTCTGAAGGACTTCCGTCCCGACGACCTCGCGGCGTTCATCACCAAGGAGGCCGTCGGGAAGGTCGAGGGTCTCGACCCGAACGACATCGACGACCTGCTCCTGGGCTGCGGCCTGCCGGGCGGCGAGTCCGGCAACAACATGGGCCGCGTGGTCTCGGTGCTGAACGGCTGGGACAAGGTGCCCGGCGCGACCATCACCCGCTACTGCTCCTCCTCGGTGCAGACCTCGCGGATGGCGCTGCACGCGATCAAGGCCGGCGAGGCCGACATCATCGTCTCGGCCGGTGTCGAGACCGTCTCCCGCTTCGCCAAGGGCACCTCCGACCACCTGCCCGACACCGTCAACCACCTCTTCGACGACGCCCAGTCGCGCACCGCCGCGACCGCCGCCTCCAACGAGAAGTGGCACGACCCGCGCGAGGACGGCCTGCTTCCCGATGTCTACATCGCGATGGGCCAGACCGCGGAGAACCTCGCCACCTCGCGCGGCATCTCGCGCCAGGAGATGGACGAGTTCGGCGTACGCTCCCAGAACCTCGCCGAGAAGGCCATCGCCGACGGCTTCTGGGCGCGCGAGATCACCCCGGTGACCACGCCGTCGGGCGAGGTCGTCTCCGCCGACGACGGCCCGCGTGCCGGTGTCACCCTGGAGGCCATCTCCGGCCTCAAGCCGGTCTTCCGCGAGGACGGCACCGTCACCGCCGGCAACTGCTGCGCGCTCAACGACGGCGCCGCCGCCGTCGTGGTCATGTCGGACACCAAGGCCGCCGAGCTCGGTGCCAAGCCGCTCGCCCGCATCGTCTCCACCGGCGTCTCCGGCCTCTCGCCGGAGATCATGGGCCTCGGTCCGGTCGAGGCGACCCGCAACGCGCTGAAGTACGCCGGCATGTCGATCGGCGACATCGACCTCGTCGAGATCAACGAGGCCTTCGCCGCCCAGGTGATCCCGTCCTACCAGGACCTCGGCATCGACATCGACCGCCTCAACGTCAACGGTGGCGCCATCGCCGTCGGTCACCCCTTCGGCATGACCGGCGCGCGCCTGCAGAACACCATGCTCAACAGCCTCGACTGGCACGACAAGACCACCGGTCTGATCACCATGTGCGTCGGCGGCGGTCAGGGCATGGCGATGATCCTCGAGCGCATCTGACCCGACCGTTTCCCCGCCGACTCGGCGCATCTGCCCCGGGCGAGAGCGCCGAGTCGGCGCATCTGCCCCGGGTGAGAGCGCCGAGTCGGCGCATCTGCCCCGGCTGAAGGCGCCGCGTCGGCGCGTCAGCGCATCTCGATGCCGGGGCGGTCGCTGATGAGGTGGTCGGAGACGGCGTTCATCACGCGACCCAGGGCGGCGAAGTCGTCCTCGCTGACCAGATCGATGAGGTAGTCGCGTACGCCGGTGACGTGGACGTGGGCAGCCTGCCGGAGCAGCTCGAAACCCTGCTCGCTCAGCATGGCGACGACGCCGCGGCCGTCCTCGGGCGAGTTGCGGCGCTCGACCAGCCCGGCCCGCTCCATCCGGGTGATCGTATGGGTGACCCGCGAGCGCGAGTGAGCCAGGGAGTCGGCCAGCTGAGCCATCCGCATGGCGCCGTCGTTCTCGGACAGGCGTACCAGGATCTCGTACTCCGGCAGCGAGAGGTCGAACTGCGCGCGCAGATCAGCGTCGAGCCGATCCTCGAGCAGCGTCATCCCCATCATCAGCGCACGCCACGAGCGCTGCTGCTCTTCGTCCAGCCACCGAGTCTCATCACCCACAGGGCATTACGTTAGCCCGATCTCGGTGTACATCTTTGCACTGGCACCCGATTACGGCACGGAAGGCATCTCGCGAGGGCTCGATCGGAGTTCGGGACGAGAGGCCTGCGAGTCCTGGGACCTAGGGCAGATCACGCCTGGGACCTAAGCCCGAGCACGACAGATGACGGCCCGCAAAACAATTCGCCACCGCCTCTGGGTAAAGGCGAAGATTGAACGGTGTCGACTCCCCCTCTCGGTCTCCGAGACTTCATAGCCGCCCTTCCGCGCGAGGGCCGCTGGCTCCTGTCGACGGTCGCGATCCAGCTCCTCGGCCGCGGCATGACGCTGCCCTTCACGATCATCTACCTGAACGAGGTACGCGGCTTCGACCTCGGTCTCGCCGGCACCCTGATGGGACTGATCGCCATCGTCGGCTTCGTCGTCACCGGTCCGGCGGGCTCGCTGATCGACCGGTTCGGTGCTCGCCCGGTGATCCTGGGAGGTCTCGTCTGCGCGATCATCGGTGACGTCGTGCTCGCGTTCGCGGCGACTCCGGTGCTCGCTGCCGTGGCTCTGTGCCTCCTCGGCGTCCAGGCCGGAGTGTCCTGGCCCGCTGCCAACGCTCTGGTCGCCTCCGTGGTCGAGGGCGAGCTGCGACAGCGTTACTACGGCGTGAACTTCGCCCTGATCAACCTCGGCATCGGCGTCGGCGGCGTGATCGGCGGGCTCTTCGTCGACGTGGCCCGGCCCGAGACGTTCACTCTCGCCTTCCTCATCAACGCAGCGACCTTCACCATCCCGGTCCTCGTCCTGCTCGGCCCCTTGCGCCACACCCACGGCCGGGCCGCGCGCCCCTCGGCGGACGAGCCGCACGCGACCGCTTCCTACGCCACCATCCTGCGTCGTCCGGAGGTCGGCTGGCTGGTGGTCGTCGGCGTGCTCCTCGCGACGCTCGGCTACGGCCAGCTCGAGAGCGGCTTCCCGGCCTACTCGCGGCAGATCTCCGAGGTCTCGACGCGGGTCGTCGGGTTCGCGTTCGTGGTGAACTGTGCGGTCATCGTGCTCGCCCAGTTCTGGGTGATGAACCGGGTCAGCGGCAAGAGGCGTACCCGAGTGCTCATCGCCACCGCGCTCATCTGGGCCTTCGCCTGGTCGATCTTCGGTGCGACCGGGCTGGCCCCAGGCTCCGTGGCGGCGATCGTCGGCGTGGTCGCATTCCAGGGGATCTTCTTCGCCGTCGGCGAGACGCTCATGCAGTCGGCGTTCCCGGCGCTGACCAACGAGATGGCTCCCGATCACCTGCGCGGGCGCTACAACGCGATCAACTCGGCCTCGTTCCAGACCGGCGCGATCGTCGGACCGATCCTGGCCGGCTTCCTGCTCGAGCACGGGCAGTCGACGATGTTCATCGCGTTGATGGTGCTCGGCTGCGTGGGGATCGCTGCCGGTTCGATCCAGCTCGAGCGCCGGATCCCGCCTGCGGTGAACGGCGTACGTCCGCCGGAGCCCCAGGAGCCCGCTTCTCTGTGACAGATGCGCCGACTCGGCGGCCCTGGCTGGGGCAGATGCGCCGACTCGGCGCGTCTGACTGGGGCAGACGCGCCGAGTCGGCGAAGAGGGTGATCAGTCGCGGGTGAGGCGACGGTGGGTGACGCGGTGGGGGCGGGCGGCCTCCGGGCCGAGGCGCTCGATCTTGTTGGCCTCGTAGGACTCGAAGTTGCCCTCGAACCAGAACCACTCGCCCTCGTTCTCCTCGGTGCCCTCCCAGGCGAGGATGTGGGTGGCGACGCGGTCGAGGAACCACCGGTCGTGAGAGGTGACCACGGCGCAGCCGGGGAAGTCGAGCAGCGCGTCCTCGAGCGAGGAGAGCGTCTCCACGTCCAGGTCGTTGGTCGGCTCGTCGAGCAGCAGCATGTTGCCGCCCTGCTTCAGGGTGAGCGCGAGGTTGAGGCGGTTGCGCTCACCACCGGAGAGCACGCCGGCCTTCTTCTGCTGGTCGGGACCCTTGAAGCCGAAGGAGGCGACGTAGGCCCGCGAGTTCATCTCGAAGTTGGCGACCTTGATGAAGTCCAGACCGTCAGAGACGACCTCCCAGACGTTCTTGTTGGGGTCGATGCCGCCACGGCTCTGGTCGACGTAGGAGATCTTCACCGTCTGGCCGACGTTGAGCTCGCCCGCGTCGGGCGTCTCGGAGCCGGTGATCATCCGGAACAGGGTCGTCTTACCCACACCGTTCGGACCGACGATGCCGACGATGCCGGCACGCGGGAGCGAGAAGGAGATGTTGTCCCACAGGGTGCGGTCCTCGAAGCCCTTGGTCAGGCCCTTGGCCTCCATCACCACGTCGCCCAGGCGCGGGCCCGGCGGGATGTTGATGTCGGCGGTGTCGATCTTGCGGGCCTTGTCGGCCTCAGCGGCGAGCTCCTCGTAGCGGGCCAGACGCGACTTCGACTTGGTCTGGCGGGCCTTGGCGTTGGAGCGGACCCACTCCAGCTCCTTCTCGAGCATCTTGGCGCGCTTGGCGTCCTTGAGGCCCTCGACCTTGAGACGCTCCTTCTTGGTCTCCAGGTAGGTGGAGTAGTTGCCCTCGTAGCCGTGGATGGAGCCGCGGTCGACCTCGGCGATCCACTCGGCGACGTTGTCGAGGAAGTAGCGGTCGTGGGTGACGGCCAGGACGGCGCCCTTGTAGTTCTTCAGGTGACCTTCCAGCCACTGCACCGACTCAGCGTCGAGGTGGTTGGTGGGCTCGTCGAGGAGCAGCAGGTCGGGCTCCTGCAGCAGCAGCTTGCACAGCGCGACCCGGCGACGCTCACCACCGGAGAGGTTGTCCACGATCGCGTCGCCCGGAGGGCAGCGCAGAGCGTCCATCGCCTGCTCCAGCTTGGAGTCGATGTCCCAGGCGTTGACGTTGTCCAGGAAGGTCTGGAGCTCGCCGGTCTCCGCCATCAGGGCGTCCTGGTCGGCGTCGGGGTCGCCCATCTCCATGTAGGCGTCCTCGAGACGCTTCATCTTCGTCTTGATCTCGCTGACCGCCTCTTCGACGTTCTCGAGGACGGTCTTGCCCTCGGACAGCGGCGGCTCCTGCTGAAGCATGCCGACCGTCGCGTCCTGGTCGCGGACGATGTCGCCGTTGTTGGGCTGGTCGAGCCCCGCCATCAGCTTGAGCAGCGAGGACTTACCCATCCCGTTCGGACCGACGACGCCGATCTTGGCACCGTGCAGGAACGAGAGGGTGACGTTGTCGAGGACGACCTTGTCGCCGTGGGCCTTGCGCACATTGCGCAGGGAGAGGATGTAGTCGGCCATAGGTCCCACCCTAATGAGGGATGGGCGCGCCGGTACAACCGGCGCACCACGCCCGGAGGCCCGGCCCGCGCCCTGCTCACCTCAGGCCGCCGCGGAGGCCTCCGTCTCCTCCGCCGGAGCGGTCTCCTCGGCGCTCGTCTGCTTCTGTTCCCACGGGTCGGCACCCGGCGCGCGCCAGTCGGAGATCGGGTCATGCTGCGGCTCCTCGTCACCGTGCTCGGGCGGCGGGACGGCGACGGCGGCCAGCGAGCGCGGGTTGCGCGAGAGGCTGCTCATCCCGCGGTTGAGATCATGGCCGACGACGTTCGCCTCGACCTCGAAGGTGTTGACCTCGAGACCGTCCTTGTTGACGTAGCTGCGGGCGGTCAGCCGGCCGTGGACGACCACCGGGTCGCCCTTGCGCAGCGAGCGGCCCACGTTCTCCCCCAACTGTCGCCAGGCGCTCACCGTGAACCACTGCGTCACCCCGTCGCTCCACTCCCCGGTGGCCCGGTTGAACTTCCGCGGAGTGCACGCCATCCGGAAGTTCGCCACCGAGGAGTCGCCGACGCTCCGCACGACGGGGTCGGCGCCGACGTAGCCGCGCAGCGTGATGGTCGAGTCGTTCATCGTTGTCTCCTCACGTTCACGCCCGCCTGGTGCGGGCCTCGGAGACAACCCTGCGCGTGAGCGCCGACAGTTTCGGGCGGCGTACGCCTGTCTGTGGACAACCCCGGATCGAACCGTGCCTGTGGACAGTGATCGGCCCACCACGAGGTCAGCGAAGCGCTTTGGCCACCCCGTGGCGCAGCGCGGTGTAGGCCGCCAGCTCGGTCTCGATCGGGTCGACGACGAGCTCCCGGGAGACGTCGGCGACCGCCGTACGCAGCCGCGCATCGGCCACCCGCGCCCGCCGTCGCGCGGTGCCGATCACCAGCAGGTGACAGACGCCCCAGAGCACCAGGCCGAGCCCGACACCCCCGAGCAGCAGCACGTACGGCAGCTCGACACCACCCACGGTGGGCGTCGCGTCGCCGAAGCCCGCACCCGAGGCGAGCAGCGCGACCGACCACACCAGGCCGACACCGGCGACGACGATCAGCAACCACTGCAGCGCCTTCACCAGACCGGTCCACAGCGGGAGCCGCTCGGTGTTGAGGTCGACGCCACCGACCGAGGCGTCGAGCCGGTCGGCGAGGTCGTCCATCCGCGAGACCGACGCCCGCCGGATCGCGTCACGCCACGGCGAGGCGAGACCGGCACCGGCCTCGTCGGCCAGCTGGCGCACCTCGGTGTCGACCCGCGCGCGCTCGACGGCAGTGGTCTGCGGCAGCGAGGTGCGGGCACGCCCGGCCAGCTGGGTCGCCTCCTCACCCAGCGCCAGGTGGAGCCGCTTGAGCGGGTCCGGCTTCAGCCGGGACACCCACGAGACCAGCGGCCAGCCGGTGGCGGCCCCCGCCCGGGTGCGTACGGACCGCTCGACCGCGTCGACCACGGTCGGCACCCCGGCGGCCTCGGCGATGGCGTCCTCGAGCGCCTCCACCCGGGGCTTGGCCAGCGAGCGCGGCTTGGCGTCACCCGACGCCTTGGCGAGCTTCACGGCAGCGGTCTTGATGTCGGCCGAGAGACGCGACTTGTTGGCGCGCTTCGCCGCGGCCCGCTGGGCGATCTCGGTCTTGAGCTGCGGGATCCCCCAGCCCAGCTTGGCCGAGACCGGGATGACGGGGACGTTGCGCAGGCCGTCCTGATCCAGCAGCCGGCGTACGTCACCGAGCATCGACTCGCGACGCTCCTCGGGCACGCGGTCGATGTGGTTGAGCACCACGACCATGATCTCCGAGTGGGTGCGCAGCGGCTGCAGGTAGCGGTCGTGGATCGCGGCGTCGGCGTACTTCTGCGGGTCGAGCACCCACACCAGCATGTCGGCGAGCTCGACGAGCCGGTCGACCTCGAGATGGTGAGAGACCTCGGTGGAGTCGTGGTCGGGCAGGTCGAGCAGCACCACGCCGTCGAGCTCGTGGCCCTCACGCCGGGTGTCGAGCATCGAGTCGCGGGTGGTCTGGTGACGCTCGGGGATGCCGAGCCACTCGAGCAGCTCCTGGGCGCCCTCCGAGCCCCACACGCACGCGGTCGCCCACGACGTGGTCGGCCGGCGGACCCCGACGGCGGAGAGCTCGAGCCCGGTGAGCGCGTTGAAGGTGGACGACTTGCCCGACCCGGTGGCTCCGGCGACGCCGACGACCGTGTGGTCGGCGGAGAGCTTGAGGCGTCCCTGGGCCTTGTTGACCACGGTGCGCGCCTCCTCGACGAGCCCGTCGTCGAGTCTCCCGGTCGCCGCCGCGGTCGCGGCGTTCAGTCCGTCCAGCCGGCCGCCGAGATCTCCACCCCGGCTGACCAGGTTCTTCGCACCTTCGAGCAGGCTGCTCACGGCTCCCCCTTCAGTCTCTGACAAGTCTCAGACATCGCCGCGCTGGCTGGCGAACCGAGCATCGCCGACCTTGCGGGCGGCGTGCCGCAGTCGCTCCGGCGCACCCTGGTCGATCTGCAGCGCGTCGACCTGTCCGGTATAGCGTGCACGCTCCTCGTCGACGAGATCCACGATGCGTTCCTCCAGCGCCTTGCGCGCCTTGGCCGCCAGCCCGCGTACGGCCTGGTCGCCGAAGACCGCCTCCAGCAGCTTCTGGCCGATCAGGAGGGTGCCGCCGGCGATGCCGACCTCGGCGCCGACCAGCGCGCCTCCGGTCGAGGCGAAGACCACCACCATCAGCGCGACCCCGAGGCCGTTGACGCCGTAGGAGAGGAACTTCGCGGTCGTACGCTTGTCCTGGCCCTCGCTGCGCACCATGTCGAGCACGTCCTGCTGCCAGTCGCGCACCGCACGCTCGGCCTTGGGCCGCAGCGCACGCGACGCCCGGCCGAGGTCGGCAGGTCCGGTGGCGAGCAGACCGCGCCCGGCCGGGCTCATCTGCCAGGAGGCCTCTGCCTTCTCGGCGGCGGCCTCGCACTGCTCCAGGATCAGCATCTCCAGGCCGCCCTGCACGGCCGCGGTCACCCGTTCGGCCTGCTGGGGCTTGCCCTTGATCGAGCCGAGGATGCGGTCGCGGATCATCCCGACCTTGGTCTCGAGCGCCTTGAGGATCTCGCCGGTGCCGACGAACTCCTGCCAGCGCGCGAGCACCTCGCCACGCAGCAGGGTGCCGTCGGCGGTGGCCGCCATGATCGACTTGAGCGCGTCGTCGTAGGCCATGTCCGCATCCGTACGCAGCCGCTGCGCGGCCTCTCCCTGACCGTCCGCGGTGTCGGCGATCGGGTGGACCTCGAGGGTCAGCGCCCGCACGGCGCCGTCGAGCGTCTGGGTGACGACCTGGTGGCGAGCGGTGGCGTCGTCGGCGAGCATGTCCAGCCAGGCGCGTACCTCGGCGACATGGTCGGAGGGCAGCAGCCCCTGCTCGGAGACATCGCCCTCGTGGACGATGAAGAGCGGGGAGTCCTTGAGCCCGCGCGAGGCGAGCATCCGGGCCAGGTGGCCGGCGACGGTCTGGACGGCCTCGGTCGGGGTGCGGTCGAGCACGACGGCCACCGCGGTGGAGCGGTTCGCGGCCAGCTGCAGGAACTCCCACGGCACCTGGTCGGCGTAGCGCGCGGCAGAGGTGACGAAGACCCACAGGTCGGCCGCGGCGAGCAGCTCGGCCGCGAGGACGCGGTTGGCCTCCTCGACCGAGTCGACGTCGGGAGCGTCCAGGATCGCCAGCCCCGGGTGGAGCCGGTCGCTCGCGACCAGCTGCAGCGCGCCGGGGTCGTTGGTCGGGTGGTCGACGCGCTCGAGCTCGGGCAGGAGACGGTCCTGCCCGAACCAGCGGGCGTCGTCGGGGTGGTGCACCAGCACCGGCGAGCGGGTCGTCGGCCGCAGCAGCCCAGGCGTGGTCACCTTGGTGCCGACCAGCGAGTTCACCAGCGTCGACTTGCCGGCTCCGGTGGAGCCGCCGACCACTGCGAGAAGCGGCGCGTCGATGGTCATCATCCGCGGGATGACGTAGTTCTCGAGCTGCTCGACCATGTTCTGCCGCGCGGCGCGCTGCTCGTCGGCACCCGGCAGGTCCAGCGGCAGGGTGACCTCGGTCAGCGCCTGGTGGAGCTGGATGAGCGAGGTCACCATCCGGTTGCTCTCGCCGCCGGCCGCCTCGATCTCGGCCCTGGCGACCTCGAACTCGGTGGTCGGCTTCTCGGCGAGCATGCCCGCCGTCCGAGCCTCGTACGCCTTCGGCCCGTCCTCCGCGAGCTGCTCGGGCTCCGGAGCGTCCTCGTGTGCGTGTTCCTCTGTCATCCGGTCATCACCTGTCCGCTCGGGAACGCGATGTGTGGACGTACCTCACTGATCCGGTCAACGTAAGCCCTCCCCCGGGCGGCGAAGTCTGGCGGCGGGTTGCCGCGCAGGTATCGCCAGTGCAAGTATCCGAGCTCGATCGCAGCCTGCTGGTATTGACGCATGGCCGCAACCCCCTGAGCGCCTCCATGGGTGGCGGCGAACTTGCGGGCCTGCTCGCGGCGCCGCAGATCCACCACCCAGCCGATGTCGGTGTAGGGGATGAGGCCGCGCTGGGCCGCGTCGGTCAGCGAACGGGTCAGCACGACCCGCTCGGACTTCCGGCGCCAGACCGCGAAGATCACCATCGAGACGAACGCGGGCACCATCAGCACGACGTAGGCCAGCAGGAAGCCGGCCCCGTCGAAGAGCAGCGTCGATCCGTTCCAGATGCCGTGGGTGAGCACGGCGGCGGCGTAGCCCAGCAGCGGCGCGAGGAACTGCAGCCAGCGCTTGCGCGTCACCACCGCGACGCCGATGCCGATGCCGGTGAAGGCGGTGAACAGCGGGTGGGCGAACGGGCTGAACAGGCAGCGCATCACGAAGACGAGGGTGAAGTCGCCGAGGTTGCCCGAGCCGTCGCCCACGCCGGGGGTGCCGTTGTAGGTGCCGCCGAGGTAGAGGATGTTCTCGGTGAAGGCGAAGCCGACGCCGACCATGCCGGCGTAGACGATGCCGTCGAGCACGCCGTCGAGCAGATGGCGTCGCCAGACCAGCAGCACGAGGAGGAACAGCCCCTTGGCCGCCTCCTCGGTGACCGGCGCGACGATCGCGAGCTGGGTCGGCTGGCTCCACTCGGCCAGCAGCACCCCCAGGCTCTGCACGATCAGCGCCGCCGCGACCGCGATGAACGCGCCCCAGCCCAGCCCGAGGGCGAGCAGCGACTTCGGCTCTGGCTCGTAGCGATCGAGCCAGAGGAACGCGTAGACCAGCGGCACCACCGGGATCGCCGCGAAGAGCACACCGAGGATCGCTCCGGTCGGCGCGAGATGGTCGTCGACCACGCTGGTGCTGAGCAGAACGATGCCGAGGACCGGCAACGAGGTCAGCACGACGAGCACGCCCACCACGATGGTGAACGTGCGGTTGCTACGTGTCGGATCCTTCGGGATCGCCCCCATGCGCGCCAGACTATCGGTCGACCGCACCGCACGTGTGACCAGACACCGATCGAGACACCCTCGCAACCCCCGTGGCCTGGGAACTCATGAGCGTCTCCGGTACGGCGCGGCGTACGATTCCCGTATGACGGACAACGGTGCCCCGACCCCTGCAGACGACCACACCGAGAGCCACGACCAGAGCGTCCCCGAGGCCTGGTCCACCTTCATGCGAGAGGGCTGGGACGACCGCGAGGCCGAGGTTCCCGAGCATCCGATCACCCCGTGGGCCGCGGCGCGCCGCGAGCGGATCGCCGGCCTCTTCCCGGGTGAGCGTCTGGTGGTGCCCGCCGGCACCTACAAGGTCCGCGCCAACGACACCGACTACCGCTTCCGCGCCGACACCGCCCACGTACACCTCAGCGGCAACCAGACCTCCGACGCCGTCGTCGTGATCGAGCCCGACGGCAGCTCCGTCCTCTACGCCCGCCCGCGCAGCGGCCGCGACACCGACGAGTTCTTCCGCGACCGCCAGTACGGCGCCCTCTGGGCCGGTGCGCGGCCCTCCGCCCGGGAGCTCTCCGACTCCCTCGGCATCGAGGTACGCCACGTCGACCAGCTCGCCTCCGACCTCTCCGGCACCACCCCGACCCGGCTCCTCCGCGGCGTCTCGGCCGAGGTCGACAAGCTGGTCTCCCCCGCCGACGGCACCCGCGACGAGGAGTTCGCCCGGGCGCTCTCCGAGCTACGACTGGTCAAGGACGAGTGGGAGCTCGGCGAGCTGCAGGAGGCCTGCGACATCACCGTGCGCGGCTTCACCGACGCGGTCCGTGAGTGGGACCAGGTGCTGAAGCACGGCGAGCGCTGGATCGAGGGCACCTTCTTCCGCCGCGCGCGTGCGGAGGGCAACGACCTCGGCTACGACTCGATCGTCGGCGGCGGCTCCCACGCCACCACGCTCCACTGGATCGACAACGACGGCCCGATCGTCCCCGGCGAGATGGTGCTGCTCGACATGGGCGTCGAGGGCCACAACCTCTACACCGCCGACATCACCCGCACCCTGCCGATCTCCGGCACGTTCACCCCGCTGCAGCGCAACCTCTACGAGCTCGTCTACAAGGCGCAGCAGGCCGGCATCGAGGCGATCCGGCCGGGTGTGACCTTCCGCGCCGGCCACTTCGCCGCGATGGAGATCCTCGCCCACGGCCTCGACGACCTGGGCCTGCTGCCCGTCTCCGTCGACGAGGCGCTCTCCGAGGACAACAAGACCTACTCCCGCTGGACCCTCCACGGCGTCTCCCACATGCTCGGGCTCGACGTCCACGACTGCGCCTCCGCCTCGAAGGAGACCTACATCGAGGGGCCGCTGCAGGAGGGCATGGTCCTCACCGTCGAGCCAGGCCTCTACTTCCAGAAGGAGGACAAGCTCGTCCCCGAGGAGCTGCGCGGCATCGGCATCCGCATCGAGGACGACATCGTCGTCACCGCCGACGGGGCCAAGAACCTCTCCAAGGGTCTGCCGCGCACCGCCGACGACGTCGAGGCGTGGATGGGCCAGTATCTCTGAGGTGAATGATCTCTGACGTGAATGCTGACCGAGGTGACTCAGTCGAGTCCCGCTTCCTTCGTGGAGCTCCACGAAGGAAGCGACTGCTCGCCGAGATACCTCGGTCAGCGGCCGCCGTGGCCGGCTGCCTCGCGCTCTCCTCGGCCCTGACGGCCTGCACCCCAGGCAGTACGCCGCGACAGCAGCCCGCCGGCTCGCCGGCCGCCTCCGCATCTCCCTCGTCCACCCCGTCGGCTCCCTCCGCGCCCGCGTCCGAGCAGACCGACGACGTCTTCGACGGCGCCGTGATCGGCATCGACCCCGGGCACAACGGCGGCAACGCCGGTGCCCCCGAGGTGATCAACGAGCCGGTGTGGAACGGCCGCTCGCAGAGCCCGTGCAACACGACCGGCACCGCGACGAACGACGGCTACCCGGAGACCGACTTCACCTGGGCCGTGGCCACGAAGCTCGCCGCCGACCTGCGGGAGGCGGGCGCGAAGGTGGTGATGACCCGCGACAGCAACGACGGCGTCGGTCCCTGCATCGACAAGCGCGCCAAGACGATCAACGACGCGAAGGCCGACGTCGCCATCGACATCCACGCCGACGGCGCGGCCGAGAGCGAGCGCGGCTTCTCGCTGCTGATCCCGGTGCCCTCGGGCACCAACGACGAGGTCGTCCAGCCCTCGCGGCGCTACGCGCGGATGCTGCGCACCGAGATGGAGAAGACCGGCATGCCGCTGGCCTCCTACCTCGGCGAGGGCGGCTTCGTGGAGCGCGACGACCTGGCCGGTCTCAACCTCACCACGGTGCCGCAGGTGCTGCTCGAGACCGGCAACATGCGCAACGCCGAGGACGCGCGCCTGCTGAAGTCCGACGAGTTCCAGAAAAGGACGGCCGCCGCCATCGAACGAGCGATGGCGGCGTACCTCCGTTCACGCTGAGCCCGAGCTCAGCTCAGAAGCTGCTCAGAGCTTCTTCCACTTGACGGGGTCGAGTCCGTACTCCTCGGCGATCGGGCCCCAGGCCTTGGCCGCGGCCTTCTTCGGCTCGTGGCTGGCGAGGCTGAGCGTGGTCGCCTTCTCCAGCTTGCGCTTGCCGCCGACGCACTCGCCCTTGCCGTTGACCTTGCGCTTCTCGCCCCAGGCCGCGAAGGCGAGGTCGGCGTTCTGGGCGGTCAGCCAGGCGGACTCGAGGTTCTTGACGAGCTTGCGCGACCCCGGGAGGACGGCGGTGTCGATCTTGGTGACCTTCTTCGCCAGCTTCTGGCGCGACGCCGCGGCGTCCTGGAAGGTCTGGATCGCCTCGTCGATGTTCTCGCACGCCTCGAGGTCGGCCTGGGCGGCGCCGATGGCCGCCTTGTCCTTGGCCGAGGTCTTGATCAGCTCGTCGATCTTCTTGGCCTCCGCCGCAGCGCCACCCTCGGTGGTGACCGCACCCTGGGTGCCGCCGGTCTCCGCGCTGGCGTCGTCGCTGTTGTTCACCAGCCCGATGATGAAGGCGATGATCGCGACCACGACGGCCACGACCAGGACGATCAGGCCCCAGCGCTTCAGGTCGAGACCACCGACACTCTTGCCCTGACCGCGCTGCGGCTCGTAGCGGGCGTCGAAGGAGTTCGCGTAGGGGTCGTAGCCCTGCGGTGCCATCGGCGGCGGCGCGGGGGTGCTGGGGCCACCGCTGATCGGCGGCTGCCCGACGAGGGTCGCGTCGTTGTAGGGGTTCTGCGCGTAGGGGTCGCCGTAGGCCTGCTGGCCGTACGGATCCTGCGAACCGTCCTGCGGCTGCCCGTAGGGCGGCTCGAACCCCTGGTCGTAGCCCTGGTCGAA
This sequence comes from Nocardioides luteus, assembly GCF_014648595.1. Lineage (GTDB taxonomy): Bacteria > Actinomycetota > Actinomycetes > Propionibacteriales > Nocardioidaceae > Nocardioides > Nocardioides luteus. The sequence goes on from NZ_BMRK01000004.1 coordinate 142,014, forward strand.
CGGCTGCTGGTCGTAGGGCTGGTCGTACGGCTGCTGGTCGTGCGGCTGCTCGTAGGACGGCGACCACTGCGCCTGGTCGGGCTCCAACTGGGGCGCGAGCGGGGCGTAGGAGGGGTCACCGTACGTCGGCGGCTGCTGCGCCTGCTCGGGCTGGCCGTGGTCGGGCTGCCCATGGTCGGGCCGGCCGCCGGTCTGCTCCTGCGGCGGCGCGAACTGCTCGAACTCGTCGCGCGGTCGGGTGCCGCCGGTGGCCTCTTCGACTGCGTCGAACCGGGGGCTCATCGCGACCTGGGTCTCGTCGGGGCGCGGCTCCGGACTCTGCTCGGGCTGAGGCGGCATCGGCTGACGACGGTCCACCGGCGGCATCGCCTCGTGGGTCGCCTCGGGGCCGGACGCGGCGGGGGCACCCATCTGCGGAGCGGGCTGGATGAACCCCGGGTGCTCCCCGCTCTGGGCGCTGGCGCCGGTGGGGCGCTCGGGCAGCGGCGGCATGGCCATCGGCTCCGGGGTCTGCGGCTCCTGCTGCTCGCGCGGTCTCTCGTACGCCTGCTCAGGAGCCTGCTCCGGCACCGGCGCGGGCGGCGCGGGCTCGGCCTGCTCGGGAGCCGGCGGCTCGGGGGCGCGCTCGAAGGCCGACGGCATGGTCGGCAGCCCCTGCTGCGAAGCAGGCTCGGCAGCCTCGGGCTGAGGCATGTCCTCGGTCGGCTCGAGCTCCTCCTCGACCTTTCTGCGCTTGGGCAGGAAGAGCGACTGCGACTGGGAGGCGAGCTCGGGCTCGAACTTCGGCGTACGCGCCGCCAGCCCGAAGAGGCCGCCACCATCAGAACCCGCCGGCGGCGGAGCCATCCCGCCGCCGAATGCCGGCTGCTCGCCGCTGGGCGCGGTCATGCTCAGCTGGGGCGCCATCGAGGCCCCCGGCGTACGCCGGACCTGCTCGAGCGGCAACGGTGCCGGCTCCTCGTCGGTCTCGGGCGCAGAGGACGGGGCTGCTTGCCCGCGCCTCGGCAACGACGACAGACCACCCTGCTCAGGTTCGGCACCCCGCTGCGGCAGCCGCGGCGGTGCGACCGGCTCCGGTGCACCCTGCGACGGCGGCTGATGAGCGCTTCTGACGGGGGTCCCACAACCTGTGCAGAAGCGCATACCGGTGACGGCTGCACCGCACGAGGTGCACATGGACTCCATAGTCATGTCCGGGGACCTTACCGATGATCCTTCCCAGTCTCGAACCCTCGTGGTCCGACAACTGGACACCCAGGTCGACAGTGCGGGGACAGTGCGCCCAAATACCCCCCACACCTTGGTAACACTCCGGCCAGCGTTTCGGTTTCCGATGCACACAAGGGATACGGGCACCGGTAAGATCGGGCGCGGCCTGCGCAAACCCCTCCGCACGAGGCGCTCTCGTGGGTCACGCCTCCGTAGCTCAGCTGGATAGAGCATCGGCCTTCTAATCCGACGGTCACAGGTTCGAATCCTGTCGGGGGCGCAAGAAAAAATTACCTGGCCAGGTGTCTGCGCAGCCCCGCGTGTCGCTAGCCAGCGCCGCTTCCGAGCCCCCGGAGGGGCGCATTTCGGGCCCACCACGAGAAGAACGCCTCGGCCCCGTGGACCAAGACGCTCCGATCTCACCCATCAACCAGGGCTTGGCGCGCTCGCCGCCCGAGCAGCTCTCGTCTGGACCGCGACTCCGGATCACCGAAGCCGCGGTGCCGACGGCGCGCTCCTGGTGTCAAACTCCTGGTCGTTCCCGGCCCGAAGACCGAGACGGCCGAGAAAGCCAGTCACCTTGATTGCGCGTCGGCGATACATAGGTAACCGCAGCGAGTCCTCTTTATGAGGGCGTCGCCCGTATTTCGCAATGTCATCGATTTCTTCACCGTCCGCAGACGACCGCCATCAGGCGGCGGCGTGGGCACGGGTCATCATCCCGCCCACCACCTCGACGGATCGACGTCGCCCGACGAGCCGGCCGAGCGTTGCCGCGAGGCGGTTCGATCGACCTGCGATCACCGAGGGCGGCGGGTTGCGGCGGTCGAGCGCGGACAGCGCCGTGCGCACGACGTCGCTCGCAGCCATCCGACGGGAGCCACCGTCGGCGGCGTCGCCCACGATGTCGAAGAACTCGGTCTCCGTCGCACCCGGCGACAGGGCGAGCACGCGCAGGTCGGTGTCGCGCGCTTCGTACCAGAGCGCCTCGGTGAAGCTGAGCACGAACGCCTTGCACGCTCCGTACACGGCCATCCTCGGGCCGGCCTGGTAGGCCGCCATGCTGGCGACGTTGGCCAGAAAGCCGCCTTCCTGCCCTCGGAGCGACGGCAGGAAGGCGTGGCTGATCTCGACCACGCTCGAGACGTCGAGCGCGATCTCCTTCTGGAGGTCGGCCAGGTCCTCCGTGTGGAACAGACCGCTGTTCGCGAAGCCTGCGTTGTTCACCACGGCCGTCACCTCGACGCCCGCGTCGCCGAGGCCGCTGCGCAACCGCTGGCCGACACCCGGCAGGGCGAGGTCCATGGGCAGCGTGGTCACGGCGACGCCGTGGGCCGCGCGCAGCTGCGACGCCAACGCGTCGAGACGGTCGGCCCGCCGGGCGACGAGGACGAGGTCGCTACCCCGAGAGGCGAGCCGACGAGCGAACTCCGCACCGATGCCGGCGCTGGCACCGGTGATCAGCACGGTCTGACTGCGGTAGTCCAGGGGCTGCTTCGAGGGGAGGATCCCTGGACCGTCCTTCGCGGCGCCCTCGCGACCGCCCTGAAGACCGAGCCCGACGAGGCGCGGCTGCTCGCGATCTCCCAGATGGTGTACGAGACGCCGTCGCTCCGAGCGCGCAGCTACGAGAAGCACCTGCGCTGGTACGACAGTCTCGTGCCGCAGGTCGAACGTCGCCTTGGCGACGGCCCGCGCGCAGTGCTGCGCGCGAAGGCGATCGTCGGCTGCGTCATCACCTGTCTCGACATCGCCGGCGAGGCATGGACCCACGACGGGGGCAAGGCGTCGCTGATCGACTACTTCGACACCGCCCTCGACGCAATGCGCTCGGAGAAGAGCGGCTCAGCATGACGGCGGCGCCGGCGCCACGACCGGCTCGGCGAGCGGCTGCGGCCCGGCGTACATCGCTCTGAAGAACGGCAGGGTGCGGTGCACCAGCGGGCCGATGAGCATCGCCTCGGCGACGGTGCCGAGGCCGACCATCCCGCCGAGCATCCAGCCGATCGCGAGCACGGTGATCTCGACGCCCGCGCGGCAGAGCCAGACCGGGGCTCCGGTGCGCTGGTGGAGGCCGGTCATCAGGCCGTCGCGTGGTCCGGGGCCGAGGCCGGGCGCGATGTAGATGCCGGTCGCCGCAGCCAGCAGGATCAGCCCCGCACCGAAGAGCGCGATCTGGGCGACCAGGGCCGAGGGCTGTGGGATCAGCCAGAGCCCGAGCTCGGCCGAGGTGCCGACGAGCAGGACGTTGAGAACCGTGCCGACGCCCGGCCTCTGGCGCAGCGGGATCCAGACCAGCAGCACGGCCAGCCCGATCAGGTTGGTCATCATCCCGAACGAGATCCCGGTGAGCTCGACGAGACCGGACGCCAGGGTGTTCCAGGGCGCCAGCCCGAGCGAGGCCTGCACGAGCATGGCGACGGCGATGCCGTACAGGAAGAGTCCAGTTATCAACCACGAGAGCGACTTCAGCGAGAGATCCTTCACGATCGCCAAGCCAATCACGGGTCCAATCGAAGGTAAAGGAGCCAATCGGCGTAAGGTGGCCTCATGCCTCGCGGAAGAATCGGTGCCACTGCTCTGTCTGGCCTGCTCGGTCAGTGGCAGGGCGACGGCCCGGCGTACGAGACCCTCGCCGAACGCATCCAGCTGCTCCTGATCGACGGACGGCTCTCCGCCGACGTCCGCCTGCCCTCCGAACGCGAGCTCTCCGAGCGGCTGATGCTGAGCCGCACCACCATCACCGCAGCCTACCGCCGCCTGCGCGAGCACGGCTACGCGCTGAGCGTGCAGGGGTCCGGCACGACCACGAAGCTCCCGCCGACCGCGCCCGACTCCTTCGCCGAGGGTGGCGAGATCGACCTGGTCCGGGCCACGCTCCCGGCGACGCGACGCCTCCCCGAGGCAGCCGTCGAGGCGACCCGGCGGCTCGGCGAGCACATGACCGGCCCCGGCTACACGCTCTGGGGCATCGAGGAGCTCCGCGAGCAGATCGCCGCCCGCTACACCGCCCGCGGCCTGGCGACCGACCCCGACCAGATCATGGTGACCACCGGTGGCCAGAGCGCGATCGCCCTGCTCGCCCGCACCGTCATCAGCCGCGGCGACCGGGCCTACGCCGAGAGCCCGTCCTACCCCAACGCGTACGACGCCCTCAGCCTTGCCGGGGCCCGCATCATCACCAGCCCGGTGACCACCGACGCCGGCTGGGACATGCCCGCGATGGAGGCCGCGATCGCACGCACCACCCCCGTGATGGCGTACGTCATGCCCGACTTCCACAACCCGACGTCCCGCTCGATGTCGACCGAGGACCGGCTCCGCCTGCTGCACGCCGCGGCCAAGGTGGACACCCTGGTGGTCGCCGACGACACCACCGCCGAGCTGGACATCGACCGCCACCACTCCTTCCCGCCGCTCGCGGCGATGGCCGGCGAGCACCAGGCACGGGTCGTCCACATCGGCTCGGCGAGCAAGATGCTGTGGGGCGGGCTGCGGGTGGGCTGGATCCGCGCCGATCCGGTGCTGCTGACGCAGATCGCCAGCGGCCGCTCGGCGACCGACCTCGGCACCCCGATCTGGGAGCAGCTGGTCACCAGCCTGCTCTTCGAGCACCTGCCTGAGATCCTCCAGGAGCGCGCCGACCAGCTCGCCGCCGGCCGGGCCGCGCTCTACCACGCGATGCGCGAGCACCTGCCCGACTGGGAGCTGCCGCCGCGCATCGACGGCGGCCTCTCCGCCTGGGTCGGCCTGCCCGCCCCGGTGAGCTCCCAGCTCACGCTCGCGGCCCGGCCGCACGGCCTGCTGGTCACCGCCGGGCCGAGATTCGGCGTGGACGGTGCCTACGAGCGCCACCTGCGGCTGGCGATCACGCCACGTCCCGACCTGGTCCGGCGCGGCGTCGAGATCCTCGCCGAGGTGTGGCCGCGCGCCGCCTCGACCCCGGCGCTGGCTCTCACCACCTCCGAAGCCGTGGTCTGAACCGTCTGTCAAGAAGTTCGCAGGAACTCGTTGTGACCCGCGCCACATTGGGTCACGATGTGCAGCATGCAAGGACTGATCCAGGACGCACCGCTGACCATCGAGACGATCATCCGGCGCGCCGAGCGCGTCTTCCCGACGCGGGAGATCGTCACCAAGACCGCCACCGGGCTCGAGCGCAACACCTACCAGGACCTCGCCACCGAGGTCCGCAAGCAGGCCGGCATCCTCGACCACCTCGGCATCTCCGAGGACGGCCGAGTGGCGAGCTTTTCGTGGAACACCATGCGCCACCTGGCGCTCTACTACTCGGTCCCGTGCACCGGCCGGGTGCTCCACACCGGCAACATCCGCTACTTCCCCGAGCAGCTCGTCTACACGTTCAACCACGCCGAGGACGAGGCCGTCTTCGTGGACCGATCGCTGCTCGGCCTGCTGGCGCCGCTGCTCCCGCAGCTGACCACGCTCAAGCACGTCGTGGTGATGGACGACGGGGCTCCGACGCCGCTCCCCGAGGACCCGCGGGTCGTCTCCTACGAGCAGCTGCTGGCCGAGGTCGAGGAGGGGGCGATCGAGGGCCGGGTCACCGACGAGCGCACCGCCGCCGGGATCTGCTACACCTCCGGCACCACCGGCAACCCGAAGGGCGTCGTCTACACCCACCGCTCGCAGTACCTGCATGCGCTGGCCTCGCTGTCCGGCACCCTGTTCGGTACCAACGACCGTGACCGCGTCCTGCCGGTCGTCCCCTTCTTCCACGCCAACGGCTGGGGCTTCGCCCACTCCTCGCTGCTGGCCGGCGCCAACATGATCCTGCCCGGCCCCGACCTCTCGCCGGCCGGACTCATCACGCTGCTCGAGAGCGAGAAGGTCACGATCGCCGCCGGCGTGCCGACGATCTGGATGGGCATGGTCCCGCTGCTCGAGGACGCGGACCTCTCCGCGCTGCGTGTGGTCGTCTGCGGCGGCTCGGCGGTGCCGAAGTCGCTCTCGGAGGCCTGGCGCGAGGCGATCGGGCTGCCGATCACCCAGGCCTGGGGCATGACCGAGATGTCCCCGCTCGGCAGCGTGTTCAACGAGCGCGCCGAGATCGCGGACCTCTCCGAGGAGGAGAAGGCCGACTACCGTACGTCGCCGGGCATCCCGGCCGTCGGCGTCGAGCTGCGCATCGTGGAGCCCGGGACCACCGACGAGCTCCCTTGGGACGGCGTGACCACCGGCGAGCTCGAGGCCCGCGGACCATGGATCGCCTCGGGCTACTACAAGGTCGAGGACTCCGGCTCCTTCTCCCCCGACGGCTGGCTGCGGACGGGTGACATCGCGGCGATCGAGCCGCTGGGCTACGTACGCATCGTGGACCGCACCAAGGACCTGGTGAAGTCCGGTGGCGAGTGGATCTCGACCGTCGCGATCGAGAACCTGATCATGGGCCACCCGAGCATCTCGGAGGCGGCCGTCGTCGCGGTGCCGCACCCGAAGTGGGGAGAGCGGCCGCTGGCGTTCGCGGTCGTCAAGGAGGGCGAGTCGGTGACCAAGGAGGAGCTGCTCGGCTACCTCGGCGACAACCTCGGCAAGTGGCAGGTGCCCGACGACGTGGTCTTCATCGACGAGGTGCCGAAGACCTCCGTCGGGAAGTTCTCGAAGAAGACGCTGCGCGAGGAGTACGCCGACTACAAGCTGCCGACGGTCTAGCCGGCTCAGCCCAGCCGCGCGAGGATCGAGTCGCACTCGGTCCTCGCGCTGCGGGCGTCCTCGACCTTGCCGAGGGCGGCCCGGGTCTCGGCCAGATGACCGAGCGCGTCGGCGAGGCCCGGCAGGTCGCCGGCGGCACGTAGCTTGGTCACCGCCTCCTCGAAGTGGCCGGTGGCCTCCTCGAGCGAGCCGAGCTGCTGATGGATCCAGCCGATCGTGGCCACGACGTTGCCCTCGCTGCGGTAGCCGGGGGCCAGCCGGCGCAGATCGGCGAGCGCGGTCTCGCAGTGGCGCAGCCCGGCCTCGTAGGAGCCGTCGAGCGCCTCGTAGAGCCCGAGCCGGCCGGTGGTCCACGCCGCTCGGATCAGGTCGCCCGCACGGGCGAAGACCTCCGCCGCCCGGGAAGCGTACGCAGCAGCCCCGGCATGATCGCCGGAGGCCGTGGCCACCGTGGCCAGCCGGTGCAGGGACTTCCCCTCGGCCGCCAGATCGCCGGACCCGACCGCCAGCTCGAGGGCCCCGCCGAGATGGTCGAGGGCCTCGTCGACCCGGTTCAGCCGCCCGCAGGCCGCGCCCGCGGCCCGCTGCACGACGCCCAGCCCGGCCGGGTCGCCGCCCTGCGAGACGCTGCGGCGAACCACCGGGAGAGCAGCCTCGGCCAGCGCGGCGAGTTCGATCCAGCGACCCTGGAGGTCGAGCAGCCGCTCCAGGGCTCCGATGAGCAGCACGACGCGGTCAGGCGCCAGGTCTCGGGCGACGGCGACATCGATCACCCGAGAGACGACCAGCAGCTGGGTGGCGATCCAGGCCAGCGCCTCGCCGCTGTCACCGACGACCTCGACGGTGACCCCCTCGCGCATCGGCTCGGTGGCATCGAGGTGATCCTGGTGGGGATCGTAGGTGCTGAGCACGGCGCGGGCGCTGAAGACGTAGTGGTCGATCATCCGCAGCTCGGCCGGCGCGCGCAGCGCCTCCGGATCGCTCCCGGCGAGGTCGGCGGCATACTCCCTCAGCAGGTCGTGCAGTACGAAGCGCCCCGGCGCCACCTCGATCACCAGGCTGGCCTCGGTGAGCTCGTCGAGCAGGCGGCGAGCGCGCACCCGAGAGACGGCGGCCAGGCTGGCGGCGGCCGGGATGGTGATCGACGGACCCGGATGCAGGCCGATCAGCCGGAAGAGCTGCGCGGCGGCGTCGGTGAGGTGACGGACCGACCAGGAGAAGGTCGCGCGGAGGTCGCCGCGGCCACCACCGAAGCCGTCCAGACGCGACTCGCCGAGCTCGTCGGCCAGGTCGGCGAGGGCGTAGGCCGGCCTGGTCGAGGCTCGGGCGGCCACGACCGACAGCGTCAGCGGCAGCGAGGCGCACAGCTCGATGATCCGGTCGACGGCCTCCGGCTCGGCCAGCAGCCGCTCCTCACCGAGCCGCCCGGCCAGCAGCTGGTAGGCCTCGGCGTCGTCGAGCAACCCCAGCTCCATCGGCCGTGCCCCCGCCTCGACGACCACCCCGGAGAGCCTGTTGCGGCTGGTCACCAGGGTCACGCACCCCGGGCTGCCCGGGAGCAGACTGCGCACCTGCTCGCTGTCGCGGGCGTTGTCGAGCACGAGCAGCACCCGCTTGCCCGCCAGCTTGCTGCGCAGCAGCCCGGCACGGCCGTCGATGTCCTGCGGCTGACGGGAGCGCTCGACACCGAATCCCTCGAGCACGACCCCGAGCGCGTCCAACGGGTCGAGGGCGTCGCGCGGGTCGAAACCGCGCAGGTTCACGAAGACCTGACCGTCCGGGAAGCGTGGTGCGGTCCGGTGGGCCCAGTGGAGCGCCAGCGTCGTCTTGCCGATCCCTGCCGTGCCCGCGATCGCAGAGATCACCACGGCCCGGCCGTCGTCGGCGGCGACCATGTCGTCGAGCATCGTCAGCTGCTCCTCGCGCCCGGCGAAGGCCGAGACGACCGGCGGCAGCTGGCGCGGCACGACCGGCTCGTCTGCAGCGATGGTGGCCGGGTCGTCGCCGTCGAGGATGCGCTGATTCAGGTCACGGACATCCTTGGACGGCTCGACGCCGAGCTCGTCGCGCAGGATCCGGAAGAGCCGCTGATAGGCGTCGAGCGCCTCGGCGGTGCGGCCGGAGTGCCACAGCGCGGTCATCAGCAGCAGCCAGAGCCCCTCGCGCAGCGGGTTGGCCTCGACGTACGGCCCGAGGTCGCCGACCACGGCGGCCTGCCGGCCGAGCGCGAGATCGGCGGCGGCGCGGGACTCCACCGCGACCAGGCGCAGCTCTTCGAGCCGGGCGGCCTCGGTGGTGATCATCTGGGAGTCACCGACCCCGCCGTACGCACCGCCGGCCCACAGCCGGAGCGCGGCGTCGAAGAGCATGCTGGCGCGCTCGTGGTCGTTCGACCCGGAGGCGATCCGGCCCTGTTCGACCAGGTCCTCGAACCGGATCTGGTCGACGTCCGCGCCGACCAGCGCGTAGCCGTTCGCGCGCAGCTCCAGGTGATGACGGTCCTCGCCCAGGGCCCGGCGCAGATCGCGGACACGCTGATGGAGCAGGTTCACCCCCGTCGCCGGAGGCGAACCGCTCCACAGCTCCTCGATCAACAGGTCGGACGAGACCGGCGCCCCCCGCGCGGCCGTCAGGACAGCGAGCAGCGTCCGCCGCGTACGCGACAGCCTCTGCACCGTGCCGTCGTCGCAGACCAGCTCGACGACGCCTAGGACCCGGACCCGCACGACACCTCCTGTTGACCACACGCAGCACTACGTCCGAGACGTCTCATCGTCTCACCACCACGAAGGTGCAGACGCCTGTTGCTGCCAGAAGGTTGCCTGGAGGTTGGTTAAAGGTTCCGGGTCACGGAACCCGCCACAGGCCTTTCTCGCCGCCCTTGTCGATCTGGAAACCGACCTGCTTGATGTTCACTCCGACCGGCACGACGAACGGCACCAGGGCGGTGCGCTGGTCGCGCGGCTGCAGGCCGAGCGGCTCCGGGAACAGCTCCCCGCCGTCGATCTCGACCTGGCCGGGGTGGCTCTTGTACTTCTTGCCCGAGGCATCGACGATCGTCGTACCGGAGGCGGGGTTGTCGTTGAAGACCCGCGATCCGGCGTTGACGACCTGGACCTCGACGGCCATCACCCGCGACCCCGGAGGGGTCTCGGTGCCGTCGGTGAACGACGTCTCGAAGACGTCCTGGACGATCACCCGCAACAGGATCCCGGGCGCCTCGCCCTTGATGGTGCCCTCTGCCGTCAGTCCGAGCTGCTGGTTCTGCTCGATCCTTTCAGTGCTGTCGACGGTGATCACCTTCTTCTCCATCGCGGGGTTCTCGCCATGGTTGTTGCTGTAGAACCCGTAGTCGATGGAACTGTCAGAACCGCAGCCGACCCCGGCCGCCGCGACGGCTCCCCCGAGGATCAGCATGGCCACACGGCGCACACGCACTCCTTATGAAATTTGTTGCCATGGAAAGGTAATTGTTCCCCCTGATTTACCATGGCAACATGCCGGACTCCAAGCAGTCGGCCTAGGGTCTAAGGTCCCAATCGGCCGATAACTCTTGGTGGCTATGACCACAGCGCGAAGTAGTAGACGAGCACCGGGATCACGGGCGCGACGAGAAACCACGGCGTGACCAGCGAAAGCTTGTTGATCAGCCGGACGCCTGCCACCGCGACCACTCCGAGCAGCACGGAGATGACGAAAAGTCCTTCGCGGGCGCCGCCCTTGTCGGCCCCGGTCGCGCCGAGCGCGGCCATCGCCAGGGAGTGCAGCAGGACGACGGAGCAGAGCAGCGACGAGGCGACGTACTTCTTCACCTGCTCGACATGCACGAGCGGACCCTACTCGGTGCTCACGCCCGGGCGCACGACGAGAGCGGCCAGCTTGGCCGGCGCCTGGATGCAGTAGGAGTCGGTGAGCAGCTCGCCGAGCTCGACCCAGTCGGTGGCGTCGTCGAGGATCATCCCGACGACGTTGCCACCCCAGCCACCCTTGAAGTAGGGATGGCCGAGGTGCTCGAAGGCGACGACCTCGTCGGGCTCGGCCCGGAACACGATGCGGAAGAGCTGGTCCTCGCCGCCGAAGACGTGCGCGACCGTCGCCTGGCCGACCCGCCAGCGCACGCCCACCCACGCGTCCTCCTCGAGGCACTTGGGGAAGGCGCCGAGGATCTCCCTCAGTCTCGCCACCATCGCCTCGGGAACCTGCGGACGCTCAGCCATGCCGCCGATCCTGCCAGGGACCACCGACATCCTAAATTGCTATACATGTTTATGATCAACATGTAGCGTTTCCGTCATGAACGAGCCGACGATCGGATACGTCGTGTGGCGTCTGGCCATGCGTCTGCGGGTGTCGATGGACCGAGCCCTTGCGCCCCTGGGGCTCACCCATGCGCAGTACTCGCTGATCGCCTCCCTCTACGGCCTCCGCACCTCGCAGGCCCCCACCCAGAAGCAGCTGGCGGACCTCACCGGCCTGGAGCCGATGTACGTCTCCAAGCTCGCCCGGCAGCTCGAGACCAAGGGCTGGGTCGAGCGTCTGCGCGACAGCCACGACACCCGGGCCGTACGCCTCGCCATCACGTCCGAGGGCACCGCGGTGACCCGCGAGGCGATCGCGGTGACCGGCCGGCTGCTCGACCAGGTCACCGCGCCGCTCGGCGGCCGCGGCAGCCGTCGAGCCGCGGAGGCGCAGGCCGCTCTCGAGGCGATGCTGGCCGCTCCCATCGACACCGACCACTGACACACACAGGAGCACGACCATGACCACCACCCCGACTCCCCCGCTGACCGGCGCCACTCTGGGCGTCGCCTACTTCGCCGTCCGCAAGAATCTCCTCGACATCCTCGACGACTACGACCTGACCTTCGAGCAGTCGCTCCTCCTCAACTACCTGAGCAGGGGCGACGCACCCCGAGCCGACCTCGTCGCCTCGACCGCCTTCAACCTCAAGGTCCCCGAGGCCGAGGTCGTGCAGCACCTCGACACCGCGATCGCCCGCGGCCTGGTCGCCGACGGCCTCACCCTGACCGAGGAGGGCGTCCGTGTGCAGGCGCAGATCACCGAGCGCACCCAGCCGCTGACCAGGAGAGTCTTCGCCGACATCCCGGCCGAGGACCTCGCCACGACCGCACGGGTCCTGACCACTCTCACCGACCGGGCCAACGCCGTGAGGGCCGCCTCCTAAGATCGGGGCATGTCACAGGAGCAGTACGACGTAGTGGTGGCCGGCGGCGGTCACAACGGCCTCACCGCCGCGGCCTATCTGAGCAGGGCCGGCCTCAGCGTCCTGGTGCTGGAGCGCCTCGACCACGTGGGCGGCGCGGCCATCTCGGCGCAGGCCTTCGACGGCTTCCCGACCCGCCTCTCGCGCTACTCCTACCTGGTCTCGCTGCTCCCCGAGCAGATCCGCTCGGACCTCGGGCTCGACATCGAGCTCGCGACCCGGCAGACCGCCTCGTACTCGCCCTTCCAGGACGGTTCCCGAGCCACCGGCCTGCTCGTGGAGACGCCCGAGGGCGAGGCCACCGCGGCCAGCTTCCGTGCGGTGACGGGTTCGGACGAGGAGTACGCCGCGTGGCAGTCCTTCTACGACGAGGTCGGCGAGCTCGCCCGCGTCGTCGCACCGACCCTGACCTCCCCGCTCCCGACCACCGGCGCGCTCCGGTCGCAGGTGGCCGAGCCGATCTGGCGCGACATCGTCGAGCGGCCGCTGGGCGAGGCGATCGAGCGCCGCTTCGGCAACGATCTCGTCCGTGGCGTCGTGGCCACCGACGCCCTGATCGGCACCTTCGCCAGCCTCGGCGAGGAGAGCCTGATCCAGAACCGCTGCTTCCTCTACCACCTGATCGGCAACGGCACCGGCGAGTGGCGGGTCCCGGTCGGCGGCATGGGGGCGGTCACCGGTGCGATCGCGAAGGCGGCCGAGGCCGGCGGCGCACAGGTACGCCCCAGCGCGACCGTCACCTCGATCCGCGGCGGCGACGTCGGCGAGGGCGCCGAGGTCACCTGGACCGACGGCGACGGCAGCCACACCGTGGCGGCCGACTTCGTGCTCTCCGGCCTGGCGCCGTACGTCCTCGACGGGCTCCTCGGCCGCACACCGGCGGCCGCGGTGAAGCCGGTCGGTGCGCAGCTCAAGATCAACATGCTCCTGCAGCGACTCCCCCGGCTGCGCGCCGGCGAGGACCCGGAGGTCGCCTTCGCCGGCACCCTCCACCTCGGCGAGTCCTACTCCGAGATCGAGAAGGCGTACGCCGAGGCCGCCGCCGGCTCGGTGCCGACCGAGATGCCCGGCGAGGTCTACTGCCACTCGCTCACTGACCCCTCGATCCTCGGTGACGTCCCGCCCGGCACCCAGACGCTGACCTACTTCGGTCTGCACGCCCCGGCCACCCTCTTCGACGACCCGGCCACGCGCGAGGAACGGAAGGCGCAGGCCGTCGAGCGCGCCATCGCCTCGCTCGACCGCCACCTGCTCGACCCGATCTCCTCCGTCGTCGCGCGGACCCCGGACGGCCAGCCCTGCATCGAGGCCAAGATCCCGCAGGAGATCGAGGCCGACCTGGCCATGCCCGGTGGCCACATCTTCCACGGCGACCTGGCCTGGCCCTGGGCCCCCGACGACGCCGACCTGTCCACCCCCGCCGCCCGTTGGGGCGTCGCCACCGACACCGGCACCGTCCTCCTGTGCGGCTCCGGGGCCCGCCGCGGCGGCGCCGTCTCCGGCCTCGGCGGCCACAACGCCGCCCAGGCGATCCTGGAGCTGCGCTGACCACCACCTCGATTTGGGGCGCATCCGAGCCCGCTGCTAATGTTCTTCTCGTCGCAGAGCGCGTCTGACGCGCGAAGGACATGCGCCATTAGCTCAATTGGCAGAGCAGCTGACTCTTAATCAGCGGGTTGTAGGTTCAAGTCCTACATGGCGTACATCGGATTCGGGCCCTGACCTGGGGAAACAGGTCAGGGCCCGAAGGTCGTTTTACCCGTCGAAAATAGCCGCTTAGGAGGAATTCGAGGATGAATGGCTACGCAGCGCCATCCCTTTCGCCTTCGTTAGCGGTGTCCTGCCGCTCCTCGTTCGCGTCCCTCGGGCCGTCCGGGTTGAGCGCTTCGAGCGCGTCGAGGTTCCCTGCGTTCTTGGCCTTGCGACCTAGGTAAACGTCCTGCGTCATCGACACCCGCGAGTGCCCCAACTGGTCAGCGATCGCGCGGGCACTCCGGCCGCCTTCATCCAGCACCGTCGCGACCGTCTTTCGGTAGGTGTGCGTCGTCAGCCACTCGAAGTCGGTGCCCTCCCGCACCTGCCGAATTGAGCGCTGCACGGCGTTGCGGTCGCGCCAGGTGCCCGCGCCACTCGGGAACACTGGACTGTCATCGGCTCGGCGGCGCTCGTGTCGCTCCTTGAGCATCGTTATGCACCACGACGGCAGAAACAGCGGCCGCTCCGATGTCTCCGACTTCACCTTCGTGGCCATCAGCCCTTTCCCCTTGACGCGAATGATCGTCCGCTCGACGCGGACCAAACCCTTGACCAGGTCGACGTCAGCCCAGGTAACCCCGACCGCCTCACCGACCCGCAGACCGGTAGCGAGCATGAAGCGTGCCAACTGCGGAAGGTCCTGGCGGCAGGCGTATTCGCTAGCGTCGAGAGCATCGATCCACTTGCGCAGCTCCTCTACGTCGAGGGCCCGCGCCTTCTTCGTCTTCGCGGTGATTGGCGTCAGCTCGCGCATCGGGTTGTACGTCATGCCTCCCTGCCGAACGGCCCAACCGCAGGTGTTCGACACCACGGTCTTGCAGACTTTCGCGGTGGACGGGCCCTTGTCCTTGAGCACGCCCTGCACGAACCGGTCGAGCAGCGGCGTACGCAGCTCCCCGAGTCGAAGATCTCCGATCGCGGGCAGGACCACACGCTCCGCTTCTCCCGTGTAGAGGTCGAGGGAAGACTGCGACCGCTCCCCCGCCTCGACCTGGTCGGCAAACGTGGCGAGCCAACCCGCGTACGCCTCCCGGAAGCGCGTCGCCTTCGTGATGTCGAGCCCAGCGCCCTCCTCCAGGATTTCGCGCACCGCATCGAGCGCACGGCGTACGGATTCGGCCTTCGTCTTGCCACTTCGCCGCACGCGGTGGGCCTTACCGGACCAGTCCCGATAATTGATGTAGGTCACGTACCGGCGACCTTCGGCAATGGTCGTCGGCTTGCCGTGCTCCCCCAGCCCGAGCGGGTTCACGCGACCACCTCCGTAGGAAGCGCGGCCGCCCACGCCCGGACGTCCTCCGGGCGATACCGAAGTCGCTTGCCGATCCGTCGTCCTGGAGGGCCGGTGCCAGCACCGCGCCATGCGTAGATCGTGTGCACAGGGATGCCTAGGTAGGTGCTCACGTCCTGCACCGACCACAGCGGCTCCACCTCAGCAATCGCGCTCATAATTCCACCTTCCGTCGCAGTCTTGCGGCTGTCGTTGCGCTTCGTCATCGGCTGGTCTCCTCGCAGGTCGGGTGAAGGTGGGTGCCGTCGTCTACGGCCAGAGGCTGACGGCAGGCACGGCAGGTCAGAGGGAGGGGAGCCGTCCCAGCCGTCCCAGCCGTCCCAACGGGGTGTTGTGCCTGGTCAGGCGCGGTTTCTGGGTGGGACGGATGTGGGACGGCTGGGACGGGTTGCGTTTGGGTGGGACGGCTCTGGGACGGCTGGATTTCGCGACCCGTCCCACTCGAAAACAGGTCCTGATCTGCGGATACGTTGGTTTGGGACGGCTGGGACGGCTGGGACGGGTTGGGGTCCTCGGGAGGGCAGTAGCGGGCCCAGGCATCGGCGAAGTCGGCGCGGCGGTAGCCCTTGGCCTGACGGTCCTTGCCGAGGCGGAGGTTCGCGGAGGTGATGTCGAAGTCGCGCAGCAATGCGCCGAGTCGCACCGGGGTCAGGCCGGTGTTGCCGTAGGTGGCCCAGGGGGCTTCGGGGTCTTCCTTGAGGTGGTCGAGCAGGTCGGTGGTGGCCAGCATCTCGGAGGTGCCGAACGCGGTGCGGCAGTCGGTGAGCAGGCGGGCTTGGATGCTGACCTGCACGTTGGCGTCGCGGGTCTCGGTCAGGCTGGTGCAGGCGGCTCGGGCGAGGTCGGGCCAGGCACCTCCGGCGAGGTCCGCAACGGCTAGGAGGGGCTCCCAGGTATCGGCGGCGCGGTCCTCGACCGGCATCTCGGGCATGGCGGAACCGAGGTGGTCCAGGTGGGCCCTGACCCACTGGTTCAGCCGTTGGCGCAGGTTGTCCAGGGCTGGACCATCACGGCGAGTCCGGTACGGCGCAACGGACTCACCAGGGGCGCGGCGACGCATCCGGATCACCACGGCCCGGTCCTCGATGGTGTCCGGCATGGCACCGATACCAGCCAGGGCGGCCATGGCGAACGTCTGGATCTTCTCGACGCTGGAGTTGGCGGCGTTGTAGCGCAGGGCGGGCCGGTTGCGCTGGTGGCCAGCGTTGAGCAGGCCGCGCAGGTCTTCGTTGTCGCCAGCCTTAGGCCCGAAGACGGTGTCGGCCTCATCGAGCAGGATCGTGGGTGGGTTCTTTCGCTTCATCCCGATCGAGCGGTACACCGCGCTCGGGGAGGCGTTGACGGTGAGCAGCGGGTCATGGCACATCGCCTCGACCAGGTCGAGCAGCCGGGACTTGCCGCACCGCTTCTCGGGAGCGCGGATGACGAGGCGGGCGGCGTGGGCCCAGGCGGGTACGGCGTGGGTGGCGGCGATCCAGAGCACGACTCCGGTGGCGGCGTGCTCGTCGGGCAGGATGACGTAGCGGGCGAGGGCTTCGCGGACCTCGTTGAGAAGCAGCTCTCCGGCGTCGGGTGTGAAGTCGGCCGGGGTGCGTGCGGCGCTGCCGTCGTTCTGGTCCTGGTCGGTATGGATCTCGGCGTCCATGCTGGTCTCCTCTGGGTCGGGTGCGGGCTGGTCTGGTTGTCCGGTGCTCATGCGGCGCTCCGGGTGGCGGCGCGGCGGAAGCCGGACAGGATCGTGCTTTCGGCCTCGTAGGGCGTGTAGGCCCTGGCGGCGATGTGGCCAGCGGCGGCGGCCATGAGCCGATCGACGGCGGCGTGCTCGGTGATCAGGCCGCGCGCGACCAACTTGCCGACAGTGGCGGCCGCGACGTAGAGCGCGGCGTTTCGGCCACCCTTGGTCGCGTCCAGAAGGCCCGCGACGCGGCGCTCTCGGTCGCCGTGGATCGCGATGTCGAAGACCCTGTCGACGTACGCGCTTTGGTCCCTGACGGGTTCACCAGAGCCCGCCGTCCGGTTCCGTCGGGCCGGGCGCCCAGAACCGTCCGGAGAGCGGTCCTGAGAGGCACGGGCGGCGGGCTGGTGGTCGCGGGTGAGTAGGTCGAGCAGGAACATCGGCAGCTCGGCCGGCGGACGGTCGTTCACTACGGTGTAGGCGCTCGCGCCGATGGTGGTCGGCGGGGCCGCGACGTAGCCGCCGTGGGCGCGGGTGTCGATCAGCCAGCCGATCTTTCCGGCGGTGTTGCCGAACGCTCGTCCACCGGCCGGGGCGGCGTAGTAGAGGTGGGCGCCACCCGAGGGCGTGCGCACGGTGTAGGTGGGGTTGATGGTGCCGCCGCGGACTCCGGCGAGGTGGTCGAGCACGTCCTCGCCGGTGGTGATCTCGAAGCGGTGCCAGGGCTCGGGGATCTCGGATCCGGGCTTGTGGGTGTCGAGGTCGACCACGACCAGCCGGGAGGGTCCGCAGGCGATCCCGATCCCGGAGGCGGGGTTGCTGGACCAGGCGCGGGTGATCCAGTCCGTCCGGTCGGTGGCGCGTTGCTCCCATCCGGCGTGACCGGTGCGGCACCAGGGGTCTGTCTGGTCGCAGTCGGCGGCGCGGTGGTTGGGGGTGGCGGGCCGCTTGGAGCCGGGCAGGAGGGGGAAGACTCGCCAGCCACGGGCGGCGTAGTCCAGAGCGGTTGTCAGGGTGTCAGGCTGCTGCGTCATCGGCCTGTCCTTCCTCGGTGTCGTGCTCGGCGGTCTCGTCTCCGGGATCGACGTGGCGGTCGGGTCTGGCGAGGGCGACCATGAAGCCCTTCAATGTCGGGCGCGGGTGGGTGGCGGCGTACTCCTCGAGTTCGGTCTCGTAGCCCAGGGATTCGGCCTCCGCGTCAAGCTCCCAGGCATGGGTGGCGTTGTAGAACTCGCTGGTGATCAGGTCGCGCCACCAATGGCGGCGACGCTGCACGTAGCGGCGACGGGTACGGCGGGTACGGCGACTCATCAGGCACCAGCGGCCTTGCTATTGGTCCAGCGCTGGACTGTTCGCTCGGAGACCTTCAGGAGGCCAGCGACCTCGGGCACGGGCAGCCCGGCAGAGCGCATTTCGACGGCGGCGCACGCGGAGTGCACCTGGTCGTCGTCATCGCTCAGTGCCTCATCGCAGATGACGCACAGGCCGGTGCGGTCCTGATCGTTGTCGTCCTCGTCGTCCGTCGTGTCGGGGATGACAGTCAGGGCGGGCATGGGGGTGACAGAGGCGGTGTGAGCGGCGATCTCGTGGGGCTGGTCGGTGGGGTCGGTGTCACCCTCGATGTCAGGGGCTGTGTCAGGGCCGTTGACGGGGTCGGTAACGGGCTGACGACCGACCAGCTCGCGGTAGGCGACGGCTCCGGCGGCGTGCCTCTCAGCCGAGGCGGTGAGGCGCTTGGCGGCCTTATTCTCGGCACGCTCAACGGTCACCTTGATCTCGGCCAGGGCGTGAGTGCGGGCGGCGAGCCGGGCCGACTCGCCGTAGCCAGTGATGGTCTCCATGTGGGCGGCGTGACGGGCCTCGATCACGGCCAGGGCGCGCTGGTCGCGGATCTCGGCGCTACGGGCCCGGATGATGGAGGCCGTCTCCGGGGAGACGGTCACCTGGTCGCGGATGCCGTCAGCGATCAGCAGCAGCGCGGCAAGGGCCGGGATCGCGGACCAGGGGCCCATGTGCCCAACGGCGGCCAGCAGGACCGTGGAGACGGCCACAGCGAGCGCCGTGGCGGCTCCGAAGCCGTAGGCGGCGGCGCGCTGGCCGGACTTGTAGGCGTGGATGGTGGTGTGGCCCAGGGCAGCCCATACGACGTCGGCGGCCAGGGCGACGGCCACGCCCACAGCGGGAGCGGCGGAACCAGCAGCGGGGATCATCGCGGCGACCTGCGGGGCAATGGTCACGGCGACCTGGATGAGCCCGACGCCGGTCAGGCCGTAGCCGACAGCAGCGAGGCCAGAGAGGCGGGCGGAGCGGGGAGCGGAAGCGGTGTTCATGACTTAATTCCTGTTCTGATCAGGTGTTTTAGGCATGGGCTGGGTAGGGACCTGAGCCGTTGGGGCTCGTGCGAGGGGTGGGAGGCGGTTACCAGCCGGGGCGCTGGGGTGGCTGCTTCGGGTCGCGCTGGGGCGGCAGGGTTGTGGTGGTGGCCTCGGTGTGGATGCGGCGGGCGTGGTTGTAGAGCGCACGCCCGGTCCGCAGTCGGGTGCCGGTTCCTCGGCAGGTGTGGCAAGCCCGCAGCTTGTGGCCGAACAGGCCGGGGATGGTGCGGGTGCCGGTGCCGTGGCAGCGGCGGCAGGGCTTGAACGGCAGTTCGCGGCACAGGGTGGTGTAGATCCCAGCAGCGAGCGTGATGAGCACGGCGGCCGCGAGGGTAGCGACGGTGAGCGGTGTCATGGAATCTGTCTCCTGGGCTTGTTTGGGGTGGTCTCGGGGAGGGTCGCTACCCGCTACCTTCGAACGTCTGTGCTGGTCAGGGCTAGGTTTGGGGGTAGCGGGGTGGGTAGCGAGGTCGCTACCGGGTGGTGGTCCGCTACCTCGGCCGCTACCCCTCCTTCGGGGTCTCGGTCTGGGCCTCTGCGTCGCGGTCGGCGCGGAGCTTGTTGAGGTCGGCGCGGCGGTAGCCCTTGCGGACGGCTCCGGCGACCTTGACGTTGACCGAGACGAGCCCGGCGGTGCGGGCCATGTCCGACAGCGCGGCGGCCGTGAGGTGGGTGTAGGCGTCGGGCCAGTTCTCCGTAAGCGCCTCGGCGGCGGTGTCCCAGTGCTGGCCGTTGGGGGCGGCGACCTCGGTCAGGTCGGCCAGCAGATCGCGAGCCGGGGCGGTCTCGATCGGCGCACCCACCGCGACCCCGCCACGCAGGGAGGTGGCCCGGGCAACCATCGAGTCCCAGACGTCGTCGGCGGGGAACTGGGAGCGGGCAGCGACCGGGGAGGCTCCACCGGTCATGCAGCCCCATCCGGCGTCGTACACGGGCCGGTAGACGGTGCCGGTCAGGCCCCGCTTGTATGCGCCGGTGCCGAGGATCATGTCGTTCTCGACCTGCCCGGCCACCGAGAGGCACCAGCGGTTGGTGACACAGCGGGTGATGCCCGGGGGCAGGGAGGCCTTGTCGGGGATCTGGGTCGCCAGGATCACGCAGATACCGAGAGCACGCAGGCGCTTGATCGCGCGCTCGAAGTCGGAGGCGGCGTCCGGGGAGTACAGGAACAGCTCGTGGGCCTCATCGATGACCACACACACCGGGTGCAGCCCAGAACCGGGCTTGGCAGCCAGCTCGGGGGTGACCTTGCCCTGAGGGGCCTCACCGCGCTTGCGGGCGGCCAGGATTCGCTTGCCGCGCTTCTCGGCCTCGCTGACCAGCCACCGGCCGATCGCCACGCCCTGGTCCAGCGCTTCATCATCGACACCGACGACGTAGGTCGAGCACAGCGGCTCCAAGTCGAGGAAGTCACCGGTGCCCTTGAACTCGGCGATCTTGAGCTCACAGGTCGGGTCGAGCATCGCGATCGCGATCAGCGCCCGGCCAGCGTAGGACTTACCCGAACCGGGCTGGCCACCGATGAGGAAAGAGCGCTGGAACAGGGTTGTCTCGATCGGGCGGCCGCGCTCATCGCTGCTGAACTCGGCAGGCTCGAAGAACGACGTATGGGCGTTCTCAGCAGCCAGCGACCACGTCGGCTGGCCCATCTCGGAGGCGGGCTGATAACCCACCCACAGGTCGAGCTGTCCGGGGTGGTCCGGTCCGGCCGAGGGCCAGACCTGGTCGACCGGGATCCGCAGCGCCGAAGCCAGCCCGTCACGGCGCTCCAGCACCTTCACCGAGGTGACACCCTCGGGCAGGTTGACCCGGGCCAGCCAGCCGGGCCCGTCGCGGTGGATGCCGGGGTGGCAGAACTCGATCTGCTCCGGCGCGGTGATGCCGCGTACAGCTAGCGAGACCAGGGAGTTGCGGACCAAGTCACCGGTCAGCTTGGTGAACCGACGACCCGTCGCGACACGGCCCAGGATCGGCTTGTCAGCCGGTCGGCCGGCACGGGCCGTGACCACGACCAGCGCAGCCAGGCCAGCCCACAGAACCGGCGCCAGGATGCCAGTCACGGCCAGGATCGCGACCACGATCAGGGTGGCAGCGGTGGCCAGAGCCAGACCCCACATGCGACCCCGCGACTCACGCTCGCGGATCTTGTTGAGCGCCTGCCAGGTGTAGGCGTCGTTGGTCTCGGCGGCCTTCTGACGCAGCTCGTAGTTGCCCTCCTCGGCCCGCACCCAGCGAGTGACGCGGCCGGTCATCCGGCCACAACCCACTACCGAATAGCCCAGGGTCTTCACGGTGTAGACCGGGGTCCGGACCGCGTGGAATGCGGTGTGGTAACCCACAGCCGACAGGGCCTGCCGCGCGGCGGCTTTGCGAGCCTCTGCAGAGCGCAGCCACGGCGGAATGATCGGAGCACGCTGACCGCTCACCCGGTCAGGAGCCGCCCACGAGAGCGTCGAGGGCAGATCGTCCGACTCCCCTGACTCGGCGGAGTCGGCGGAGTTGTACTGGTCGCTCACAGAGAACGGCGTGGCGGTGTCGATGTCGTCGACCACGGCCAAGACAGTGCCCTCGAACACATCGACCCGCTCAGCGTCGTGGGCCTCGTCCTGGTCGGCCTCGGCGAGACCGATCCGGTTCTCGAACAGGGAGGCCGGGCTGTCCGGCGCGGTCCCGTTCATGGGGTAGTAGTCAGTCATCATCGGGTCCTTCCGTTGGTCTGGGACATCAGGTGGGTCAGGCGGTGATGCACGATCGCGAGCACACGGTGCTTAGCCATGGACGGTTCGATCTGTTCGGCATCGAGCAAAGCCAGGACGGCGGCCAGACCCCGGACCAGCAGCCCGGTGCGTTCCTGCTGTGCGTGCAGCTCGCGGCGTAGCTGCTGGCAGGTCTGACACGGCCCGTCGGTCATCGCGCTTCATGTCTCCTCAGGTCTCGATCAGTTCTGGTTCGGTTTGGTGTTGCGGACGTGATCAAGCGCGGTCACGCAGGCCGCACACATCGGAGCGTGCGGACTCCGGACGCGGTCGGCAGGCTGACGGCTGGACATAGCGTTGGCAGTGGCCGGGATCTCGAAGCCGCACAGCGTGATCACCCCGGCGGAGGTGGCCGTGTCCTCGATGTGGATCAGGCCGGACTGGGTCGTCCGGAGCCGCCACAGCGTCAGCGCGGAGGCGGCCATCAGCGACCGGCTCCGATCGAGTCGGACACACCCTGGATGACAGCGTTGGAGCCAGACTCCAGACCGCTGATCATCGGCGGGCCGAGGATCGTGGAAGCCAGCGCGATCCCGAACAGAACGTTCACGATCGTGCCCGCAATGGTCGAGGCAGAGCCCCGGGTCATGAAGAACGAGATGATGCCCAGGACGAGGGCGAGAGGCGCAGTAACCATGTCGAGATTCCTTCCGAGAATCACGCGGCCTCGGCCGCGTCGGCCGGGCCAAAGTTGGTGAGCATGTAGACAGGCGCGGCATTGCCCGCGTCGTGGTTGAGCCGCTGGACCATGAGGTGCAGGAGCGCGCTCACCGCCCGGCGGTGGGACCGCTTGGCGAGAGCGTCGGCCGGGTCAGCGAGCAGGCGGCACTCGGCGTCGACCAGGTCGCGCTCAGCGGCGATCTGCGGCCACTCGGCCTCGATCGCCGCCAGGTCATCCCCGGTCGGCTCGTCTGCGGTGGTGAATCGCATGTGTCGTACTCCTTCTTAGTCCTGTAGTCCTCTGTAGGACTATAGGTAAGCACGAACGCGCCGACTGTGTCAATCAGTCCTTTGAAGGACTACCATCGAAGCGACCAACGAGAGGATCACCCAGTGGCCGCCAAGTTCGACCGAGTCGCTGCCGACATCAGGCAGCGCATCACTAGCAACGACCTGAAGCCCGGCGACCGACTTCCGCCGGAGACGACCCTCATGGAGGAGTACGGCGTCGCCCTCGGAACGATCCGCCGCGCAATGGCGCTGCTGGAGGCCGAGCAGCACATCGTGCGCGTTCACGGGCGAGGCACCTTCGTCCAGCAGCGCCGCACGCGCGTAGAGCGCAGCAACGACCGCTATCAGTGGGAAAAGGACCGCGTCGCACTCCCCGACGAGGAGCGCGCGGCCGAGGGTGCATCGGAGAGAGACACCGGCCTGCCCGCCGACAGCTTCGACTTCAAGCCCCGTTACGAGCGCACGGAGGCCGATGCCGACCTCGCGACGGCGTTCGGAGTTGCCGAAGGCACTCCTCTCCTGCGCCGCACCTTTCGGACCCGCGTGAAGGAGGAGACCGCGCCCTTCCAGGTCACGATTTCACACCTCCGGGCTGACCACATCGAGAAGAACCCAGACCTCTTCGACGAGGCCAAAGGATGGTGGGCAGGCGGGACGCAGCACCAACTGTCAACGGTAGGGATCGAGGTCGCTCGGATTGAGGACCGAGTGCTCGCCAGGCCCGCGACAAGCGACGAGGCAGCAGAGTTCGACATCACGCCTGGCTCGCCCGTGGTCGCCGACCGAAAAACCTCGATCAGTAACGATGGGGAGGTCGTTGAAGTCGCCGACAACGTTTGGCCGGCCGACCGCATCGCCCTCACCTTCACCACGAATCTGGAAGCCAACAGGACCGGAGATGACGGATGAACTTGGTGGAACCCACTACCCAGACGCTCAGGGTTTTCGATGGCCCACGCGACATCGAAACCACCACTGACGCGGCGACCGCTGTCCTCGACACGCTGAGGACATGGGGCGAGACGAAGATTCACGATGCTGGGCGGCCCGCGCTGATGTTGTCCGGAGGCGTGGACTCGCTGCTGTTGGCAGCCGCCTACAAGGACCTCAACCCGCTGTGCTTGACGGTCGCAATACCTGGTTCACGAGACGCCACAGGCGCGGCCTCGGCGGCGGCTCATCTCGGCCTGGACCATGAGTTGATCGACACTCGCGAAGTCCTCGGCCTCCGCCGCTGGGTGTCTGCAGCGCTCGGAACTGACGAGCTTTGGGAGGTCACCGCGGGCATCCCCTTGGTCGCGATCGCCACCCGCCTAAACGACCTCGGCCTTGATGGTCCGATCCTCTCGGGCAACGGAGCAGACGCGGTTTTCCTCGGGGGGTGGTCCCCGAACGGGTCAGTCCGCGACGAGCAGATCCGCCGCGCGACGGCGGCGCTCACTTTCCCGATTCCCGACTTCTACACGCGCCTTCTCGGCGACGGCGACTGGCGGTACATGCAGCCGTACGCCACCGAATCCATGTGGGCCGTCGCAGGTCGCCTCTCCGAGCAAGCGCTCTACGTCGAGCGTGACGGCGTCACGTTCGACAAGGCGTGCCTGCGCGAGGCGGCGGTTCGGATGGACGTCCCGGAGGAACTTGCTTGGACGATCAAGGACCCGTTGCAGCGGTCAAGCGGATTGATGGCGTTGCTCGCCGACGAGGCGCGGGAGTGGATGGCAACCCGTCCGTTGGCTGCTCACTACAGCGACCCCCGGACCGAACCAGCGGAACAAGCAATGGCTCGCCTCTGGCTGGCGGTCGACGGCGGAACACGGACCAACTAGGCGGCGATGACCGGGGACCACACGAGTTCGCCTCAGCCCCGTTCATCGGCTTCAGAAGCATTTCGAATCATCTCCCGGGCCGCCTGCGTGTGGCCGAGCGGAAGGTCCTGGGCAATCGCGCTCATCTGGGCAAGCACTTGATCGTCCGTCAGTCCGTCCACCCACCGCTCAAGAACAGCGAGGTCCGGTGACTCGGCCAACGACGACAGTATCTCCGGAAGGCTGGTTCGCGCTGTTTTCGCTTGCAGACGAAACCCCAGACGCGTAGCCGCCGTGTGAGGCCCTCCCGCGCTCAATGCATCTCGGCTGTCCTCCCAGCCTTTAGTGGTATCGATCTGCGGGGGTAGCGGCGGCACCGGGTTCACCTCTCCGGTAGCGATCGACGGCAAGGCAACCGTTCGAGCCCAGTTAGAGATCACGTCAATCTCTTGAACGAGCATCCCCCACTCTCCGGTATGAGGACGCTGAACGGCGACTACGGGCCAGAAGCTGAGTTCAACCTGACCGTACTTCGGCGAGGTGGCCAAGATTGCCCCCGGCTCCAAGGGGGTGCCGCTGCTCGCAACCTTCACATTCGGGTTGTTCAGCGGCCAGGTGTTGACCATACCCAGGCGCATCATGGCAACCGCAGGGGACCGATGCTTTGCATGGTTTGTATGTTCCGCGAGTAGGCGAAGCGGATGGTGATCGACGTCTGTTTGCTGATAGGGCTGAAGGGCTCGAATCCGATCGATCAGTACCTCCCCATCTCGTAGCGGCGGAAGGTCTTTGCGCTTCCTGCCCTTCAACCAGGTGGCGAACCCCTCGGGAGAGGTTTGCGCGGGCATCTCGATTCGACCTGCCTCCGCAGCGGTCAGCTCCCGGCCCAACCTCCACTCGACTTCGGCGTAAACGGCGTGTTCGATCGCAGCACGCAACTGTGTGAGCACGTCGGCAGCCAGGCGTGCTATAGCAGGAGGGAGCGGCGCAATCTTCTCCACGGTCACGTGGCAGTGGCGCTCGTCATAAACGCTTTTCAACTCCAGTGGATCAGCAACTTCGTATTCAAATACGAGGTCGCATAGTTGCCCAGCCACGCTGTCGGCATGTCCAAGCGTCAGCGCGGCGGCGAGATGGCGGTCCGGCAACCAATCAAGGTCTTCATCACGAGAGGGCACGACCGAAGGTTACGTTGAGCTTCTTCTGCCGACATGCAGAATCGACCCAAGCCCGCCTCCTGCATCCGCCCTCGAGCAAGGGCCTCGGGTCCTGATCGGGCACGTTCGTTCGGCCGACGAAGTGAGTACCGGGAAGTTCCGCGGAAAGCGCCACGACGACGCGACAGCCGTTCTCTGTGCATTCCCGACCAGCGCTAACCGCGCCATCGAGGCCAGCTAGACACCTAGCGACCGCGGATCGCGGGTCATACACTGGAGCACCTAAGGGGTTGACCACCAGTCTGGAGGCGACCCCTTTGCCATACCCGCAACAGCCACCGCGCCGAGAGCGCGAGTACCCGCCGACGCCGCACGCGCCGCACTCGGAAGCGACTCGGGCTTACCGCAGTTCCTACGATCTCGGCGTACGCCACTTCGGCACGATGAGCTGGGACATCGTCTCCCACTACGCGGCTGGCCTGAAGCCTGGTTCACCAGACCAGCGCGGCTACCGCGACGGGGTCACCGCTGCCTGGCGTCGCGCACAGAAGGCGAAGGCGGTCGACCCCGAAATCATCCGTTGCGAACGCACAGAGAGCGCCGAGCAGCGCCGCAGAGTGGCCGAGAACGACCGCCCATATTGACCCAAGCTGCCCCATTGGCCCACCTGGTTGCCCTGGAGCCGGTACTTCCTAGTCCCTCCGTTTTCTGGTCCAACGCACCAGGTACTTGCTCGGTCCCGGAATCGGCAGACTATGACTCGCCATCGAGGTCTTCCGAAGGCTTGCCTTCAGGCGCCCCGTTCCACGACACCGAAGTGCGGTATTGGAGTCTGGATGGCTATATCCAAGTGACAGCCGACGGTACTTGCGACCAAACGCCGTGCGGCCGCTGCGGCGGTGTCGTACAAGATGTTCGAGGCCCATGCGCCGAGAACTTTGGTTGCCTCGTCTAGTTCGTCGTCCGACTCTGGGGCGTCCTCAGGATCTCGAAACGTCAGATAGCACACCGCAGTTGCACCCACGAACCACCCATCAGCGTGGTGGATGAGGTCACCCATCATGCAGAGCCGCGGAGGAACAGCGCCAGGAACTGGCAGCGATGCAATGTGCCAATGGACGCGCTCCTCGTCGCCAGAGCGCGAGACAATGGTGGCGCGAGACAGATCGATCCCGGTGACGGCGATCGCAGGAGCACCCTCCGGCATCAGATCCTTCTCGGTCCACGTCGCCGATGGGCGATCCGTCTGCGGGGTGGCTTGTTCGCTCATGCGTGCACGGCTGCCGAGTCGGCAACTGACTCGATCGCGAAACCGGCCTCCGGCCATGCCCAGTCGGCATACAGCGAGACCTTCCGCGCCGTCGCGGCCGCCGTTTCGTGGATCTCGATCTCGCGGTCGCTCACGTGGCTCAGGAAATGGGACTCGCCGTTGCCTACTGCATGTTCGCCAACGTGATGGCGGATCATGACGCCCACAGCGCGGGCGTAGCGACGCACAGTCGATAGGTGCGGGTCGTTGCCGAGGCGCTCGAACGCGCTAATGGTTGCCTGTGAGAGCCCGAGCCGCTCGGCGACTTGCTCCTGGGACAAGCCTGAGGCTCTTCTAGCTTCGATCAACTTCGCAAGGAGTACCTGATCCTCGCGAGCAAGATCCAGCGCGAGGCGCTCCTCGGGGGAAGCGAACTCTTCTGGCAGGAGTTCGTCAAGGTGTGCCATAGATTTGATTCTATGGACATCGACGTCGATCGCACCAGAGTATGAGGTAAGTCACAGTCCCCAAAATTGGGGTCGACCATCGTCCCAGCGTGTGCTAGCGACGAGGATCTCGTTGTCCTGCGCGGTGCGGATGTCTTCGGGAGACCCGCTGATGACCTTGCGGTGCGCGTGCAGGGCCACGATGTGCGCCGGCAGTTCTGCGATCTCGGTCTCGTAGATCCGGAGGCACAGGCCATGCGTCTGGATGTCCAGCCTCATCTCCCAGATGCAGTGGTGCTGTGCGATGGGTTTCACGTCGTCAGGGTCGACGGCCCGGCACTGCTCGAAGCGCTCAAGGAGCGCTGCGACGTCGGCCTTGGCCTCGGGCTGTGCGGCCAGCGGGACTGTCTCTTTGACGGCCGAGATCAAATCGCGCACCACGGCCTTCGCGTCGCCTCCGACCGGTGCCCAATGGATCGCCTGGGGTGCATTCTGGGGATAAAGGCACCGTGAGTCGCGGGGCCCGTACGTGACTACCACCGTGCGCGAGCTGCTTCCCTCAGATCCACAGGGTGAAGTTACCAGCGGCGGCTGCCAGCGCGGGGGGAAACCATGTACTCCATCTGTAGGCGTTTACGTCCCCGGTGTGTCCTCGGCGATGGCGGACGGCGATGTGCGGGTGAGCAACCCACCGGTGAACAGATGCACCAGAGCCACGGCGATTGAACAACGACAGTCGTTTCGTCGGATGACACCGACACGTCGCCGGGCGCGCGCCTGCAGAAGCTGGAGGCGTTCGGCGGGAGGTGGCCCGCCGCTACTACACCGAGAGCCCGGAGCCGTTCCACAAAGAGGCACAGTCCGACCGACCGTTCTGATGGCTCCTAAGGGCGCTGAACCAGAAGGGTGAGGATTGAGCCGAAGACGGCGCCGAACACTCCGCCGATTAGCGCTATGGCGATGTCGTCACGCTTACGCACAAAGAAACTCGGGCGAGCGGACTTAGGCACAAGATAAACCAGCCCGTTCGCATGCATGCTGGTCCGATACTGATACCGAACGATGAGACACGCGAAGGCGAGCACCGCGATGCACGTCGGTACGAGCCATCCGGGAGGGCCATCGCCCCGGAACATGCCCACGACCGCGCCGAGGCCAGTTGCGCCAGCTACGACGCCTAGCCCAACCAGAACTCCCCACATGGGCGCGCTATGGAACCACCGGACAAGTAACGGTCGCTGTGAGGCGACTAAGATCGAGTTGATCTTCTCGAAGGCGCCGCGCAACTGCAGGTCGTCTGTGTTGCTGACGTAGAGCCTCGTTGAGACGCCGGACGTTTCGAAGGACAGCAACCCCGGGTCGTATCGCTTCATCGTGAACTTGCTGAACGGACCCTCACCCTTCGCGGCGAGTTCGGCGATGGTCTCAGCCTCCCACTCGCCGTTAGAAATCTTGACACTGCCAGCGTCCGGCCCCAGGTCGGCCAGCACACGTTCGATCTCTTCAATCTCGGCGAGGTACAACCTGACCAGATGGTAGGTCCGCGCCTCATTGCGTTCACTTCTGGCAACCACGGGTAGATGTTCCCAGCCGGTACGAGACCAGCGTGGCGGAATCGACCATCCGATCATGCCGCGAGGCTCCAGTCTGTCGCGCAACGGCGCTACGCGAGGGGTACGCCGGGGGCACCAGAACTGACAGACGCCAAGAGTCCCAAGTGAGGACGAATGCGGGGATGAATGCGCCACGACTCCGTACGAACAACCATGAACAACCAGAACCCCAAGGCAGGGCCGTTGAGCGGGCATCCGAAGGACCGCCGTGTAGTCCTGATCTATCAGCGGGTTGTAGGTTCAAGTCCTACATGGCGTACATCGAAACCGGCCCGCACCTGGACTTCCAGGTGCGGGCCGGTTCTTTGTCGTACGCCGCAGGCGCACCATCGGGCGCACAAAGCCCAGAGCGGCTCACCAAAACCAGACCGTGACCCCGGAGATCAGCCGAGGCCACGGCGCCGACGGCATCGATCGCGGTGTCACTCTCCTCGACTCTCTCCGGCCCTCGCGCCAGGGAAAGTCATACACAGTGAGAAGAAGTCACCTCGACTGCCCGATCGGCGCGAACCACGGTAACGGGTCCTGCCCGAAATCACGATCGGATTCGAGCATCCGGCGAGATCCGGCCGATAAGGACCGTTACCGACCGAGCAGCGGGCCAAAAGAAAGAAACGCCCTGGCCCTCGAGCCAGAACGCTCCGATCCTGCCCATCAACCAGGGCTTGGCGCTCGACGCCCGAGCAATCGTCTAGACCGCGACCCCGGATGAATCCGAAGCCGCGGTGCCAACAGCACGCTCTCGGTGTCATGTTTCTTCGGTCGCCCTCGCCTTGCGGTCCGGGACAGCCAGCCAAGACAAGTCACCCTGACTGTCCCGTCGGCATCACCAAGGGTAACCACGGTGCGAAAATCTATGCGCACCACCCTCAACTTTGTTCAGCCTGGAGCGCCTTGCGTCGATCCGTATCAGCTCGCGCCCGGAGGACTGATAGACAGTTGAAGACTTCGCGCGGTCCGGCAGGGAAGGGCGCGGCGACCGAGCGGTCAGGTCATCAGTCCAGGTCATGGCCACTTCCGCACCCCCGAACAGGAGACCATCCAGAGTGACGATGCAGCTGTGCACCGAGGTCTACACCGAGACATCGCCGACCCATGTGCACAACGAGGACTTCGTCCTCGCCGGCGACGACTTCGTGATCGTGCTCGACGGTGCGACCCCGGTGCCCGGACTCGAGACCGGATGCATCCACGACGTGCCATGGCTGGTACGTCACCTCGGCCTCCGACTCGCGGAGGGGCTGACCGACCCGGACACCAAGAGCCTCGCCGACAACCTCGAGCAGGCGATCCAGCAGGTGTGCGACGACCATGCCGCCTCCTGCGACCTCACCGACCCGAACAGTCCGTCCTCGACGGTGGCCCTGCTCCGCCTGCGCGACGACCAGGTCGACTACCTCGTCCTCGCCGACTCCCCGATCGTCCTCCACCTCGACGACGGGGACGTCCTGGCGATCACCGACGACCGGCTCGACCACCTCGACGACTACTCCGTCCCCGCGGTCGCCGCGGCTCGGAACTCCGAGGCCGGCTTCTGGGTCGCCAGCACCAGGCCCGACGCCGCCCTCCACGCGGTCACCGGCAGCATCGCACTCACCGACCGCCCCCTCCGCGCCGCTGCCGTGCTGACCGACGGCGCAGCGACGCTGGTCGAGCGACACGGCGAGAGCTGGGAGCAGCTCCTCGACATCCTCGACGCCGGTCCGCACGAGCTGGTGCGGCGTACGCGGATGGCCGACGAGACCGCCACCGGCAGGCTCAACGGGAAGCGGCACGACGACGCGACCGCCGTACTGTGCCGTTTCCTCGAGGCGAGCACGGCACCGACGACCAAGGCCTGACCCGGCACTCCGACTCGAACATGCGTTCGATACGCTGAGGTGTGTCGGCCAACCCTCCCAAGAACGACGCCTGGCCCCAGCCCAGGCGGTGGCTGCACGTGTGGGTGCACCGCCAGCGGCGCAACTACCCGCCGCCGATGCCTGGCCTGGTGCTCAAGTGGGAGCTGCACAAGGGCAGGTGGAGAG
This sequence comes from Nocardioides luteus, assembly GCF_014648595.1. Taxonomy (GTDB): domain Bacteria; phylum Actinomycetota; class Actinomycetes; order Propionibacteriales; family Nocardioidaceae; genus Nocardioides; species Nocardioides luteus. The sequence goes on from NZ_BMRK01000004.1 coordinate 173,220, forward strand.
CCTGGGTGATCTGGGTCGACACGACGTACCCGCACCCGGAGATCCGCCATGCCTGGCTCTCCGTCGATGAGATCCGGCCGGCGAAGAGCAACATCAACGTGTGGAACGACCGGCGCCGTCGGTGAGGAAGATGAAGAGCGCCCCGGTCCGTAGACCGAGGCGCTCCCCCTCACCCGCCGTTCAGGATCTGGTATTCACCGCTCGAGGCGCTGTCCCCCTTGGCTGCGACCCCGGAACGAGTCCGAGGCCTCAACGCAACAGCACACTCGCGGTGTCTTCCCCTCACCTTCACCGCCCCACACGGACCGGAACAGTCACCCCCATGAAGCTTCTGACTGCCCCGTCGGCGATTCGACCGGTAACCGGGCTCGGACCCTCGTATGCGTCAGGTCTCAAAACTTTCTCGATGGGTTCTCGATCGTGCCCTACGGTGAGGCGGTGCGGTCGACCAGCGGCGATGGGCCGCAAGAGAGTTCAGGCAGCTCCTTCCGGCTGATCGCGACGACCGCTCTTCCGCTGTACGTCACGATGATCGCGTCCTCCATCGGCTCGACGCTCAACGTCGCGCTCGTGGGTCGTCACGACACCGGGTCGCTCGCAGCGCTCGCGATCGCGCTGGCTGTGTACGGCCCGGCGACCGCCACCGTCGCCCCCACCGTCAAGGGCACACGAGCCGACTGACCTCCGACCCGCTCTGCAGGGATCTACGGAGCGCCGACGGCCCGCAGGACGAACTCCTCGACCCGCTCGGCGGGGAGGTGGCGGGTGCCGAGGACGGCGTGGACGAGCGCGAGGGTGGCGTCGAGGTCGGGGACCACGAAGACGCCCTGCTCGGCGCCCTGCTGGAGGATCTCGGCGAGCACCCGCTCGACGGCGACGACGTGCTCGCGGATCTCCGCGCGCGCCTCCTCGGGCAGGCCGCCGTAGACCTGCGGGCCGAAGCCCATGTGGAACCGCTCGCTGAGCGCGAGGTGGTTGCGTACGTAGATCCGCAGCCGCTCCGCCGGGTCGTCGCTCACGGCGAGCTGGGCCCGGAGGGAGGCGACATACTCGGAGGTCTCGCGGGTCGCGAACGCGACCATCACCGCGTCGCGGTCCTTGAAGTGGTGGTAGATCGCGGTGCGGCCGATGTCGGCACGCTGCGCCAGCCGCGACATGCTGATCGCGTCGTAGCTGCCCTCGGCCATCAGCTCGGCGAACGCTGTGAAGATCCGCTCGCGCACCAGCCTGCGGTGCTCGGGGACGTTCTCGGCGGCGATGCGGGGCACGGGACCGAACCCTAGTTCACCTGCGATAGCTCTCGAGGCGTGCGCCGAGCTCCTCGAAGAGCGCCTGGTTGAGCCCGAACGCGACGCGGACCTCCTCGACGACCCGCAGCTTCTCGGCGGGGTCGAGGTCGAGCGCGTCCAGGCGGGCGCGGTAGCCGTCCTTGTAGGGCTTCGGCTTGGGGATCTCGGAGAACTCGTAGAAGGCCACCCCGTCACCGTCGAGCTCGAAGTCGCGGTCGAGGATGCGGCCGATCGCCTGTCCTCCGGAGAGATCGCCGAGATAGCGCGTGTAGTGGTGGGCTGCGTAGAGGCCGCCCCAGGAGCGGGTGGCCTCGATCCGGGCGACGTACGCATCGGCAGCATCGGACTCGACGCCACCGTCGGCACCGGGAGCCCACAGCTCCAGGTCGGCGTCGATCGCGGCCAGGCGCTCCAGCGACTCGTCGTGGACGGCCGCCACGATCGGGTCGGTGGTGGCGAGGTCGTGGCCGACCTCCTCGAGCGCGGCATAGACCCGACGCAGGCGCAGGAGATAGTCGGCGTACCCCTGCTGGTTGACCCGGCCGGAGAGCAGCTCCGCCATGAACGAGGAACTCTCGGCCTCGGTGTGCTCCAGGCGCGAACCCTCGCGCATCATCGCGGAGAGCGGAGCCCCGGAGGTCTCGTCGGCAAGAACGGCGGACATGTGGGCTCCAGTCGGTCGCGGCGGAGACGATCAGCCTTCCGCCCAAGATGCTGACACATTGTCAGGAAGCCATCAAGGATCTCCTGAGACCATCCTGAGTTCCCGATCCGGGAATTGAATCCAATTCTTTGAGATCCGCCCCCGAAGGAACGAGCCGGGCACAGGATCCACACGACCTGTCCATATCGCTGCCGGTCCCCGGGACATTCGTCATTTGCAAGCCCGGAGCGGGCCCGGCCACGACCTGTTACCAGCGAAGTTACGGCCGAATTTCTGCGAATTCGACCGGGGGGCGAGCGCTAGGCGGGGGCGAATCGACGTGGCTAGACTCCCCGCTTCGTCACGGCGAGTCACAGCAACCGGGGGGCTGCAGAGGCTGACTTCCACTTGTCGTGCCCCTGTCATCGACAGTTATCAACATCATTGGAGAAGTCACTTGCGCTCCCCACTCTCGGTCCGCGGAGCCGCCGCCCTCGTTGCGGCCACCGCGATGATCGGTCTTTCCGTGACCGCGGCCCCGGCGTCTGCTGCGAAGTCTGAGAAGCCCCAGGCCAAGGCTTCCTCGGTCGCCCTGACCGTCAACGTGTCCGACAAGGTCAAGGTCGACACCGGTCGCTACACCGCCACCTACAACGGCAAGAAGACCGTCAACACCGGCACCAACAAGCCGGCCCTCCCGATCCTCAAGGGCGACCAGCAGCTGCTCTCCGTGGGCGTCTTCGCCCAGGACGCGGCCGCCGCTCTCCAGGACGGCACCGCCTACTCCGGCGCCTGCTCGGCCCTCGCCGGCAAGGGCGCGACCCTGGTCGCGATCGGCGACGGCTCGAGCTGCGTGAAGCCGGGCGAGGCCGTGAACGTGAACCTCGCCGAGCTCAACCTGCAGAAGCTGGGCGCCACCACCGACTACCTGCTCAACGACCAGAGCAAGTCGGTCCACGTGAAGCTCGGCCCGGTCAACGACCTGGTCCAGAACATCGTCTCCGGCGTGCTCACCAAGGTCGGCGGCCTCTCCGTCGGTCTCGACCTGGACGCCGCCGAGGCCACCTGCATGGCGCAGGGCACCGACTTCAAGGGCCGTACGCAGCTCAAGAACGCTGCCGTCACCGTGAACGTCCCCGGCAAGGGCGACATCAAGGTCGCGGACCTGCCGACCAACCCGAAGAAGAACACGACGGTCGTCCCGGACCTCTCCCCGGTGACCGACGCCCTCCTCGGCCGCGTCGACACGCTGCTGCAGTCGGGTCTGAAGAGCAAGATCGCGCCGAACGTCCTCGACATCTCGATCCGCATCGACCTCATCGAGCACATCAAGGAGCAGCTCGCGCTGGTCCTGAAGGGTCTCGAGAGCGACCTGGTCAAGCTCACCCTGAACAAGCAGGAGAAGACCGCGAAGTCGCTCGAGGTCTCCGCCCTGGACATCAAGGTGCTCGACGCCGTGAAGAAGGTCGGCGCCCCGACCGCGGCCAACGTCGCCATCGGCACCAGCACCTGCGGCACCAACGGTCTCTCCCTCTCCGAGGAGAAGGCTGCCGCCACCGGTGACAAGAAGAACGTCGACGTCGTCGTCTCCGGCGACAAGTCGGACCCGGACGCCGCCCTGAAGGTGCAGCCGGACAACGCCCCGGCCAACGCCGAGCTCGACCTGCTCTCCTCCCCGGCCGCCAAGGGCGGTTTCGCCGGAGGCGCGCTGGTGCTGCTCGTCGCCGCCGCTGCCGCCACCCGGTGGTTCCTGCTGCGCCGCGCGAAGGCCTGATCTGCTGATCAGAACACCTGTATAGGACTGTTGTAGAACCTGCAACACCCGGCTCCCGGGCCAAGGCTCCACGCCTTGGCCCGGGAGTCGTTTTGATGCTCGATCCAAACGGCGCGCCTACGTGCCGCCTGCGCTCGGATCCGCCACAGTTGGGCCGCCCCCGATGCTCCCCAGAGCTCTTCCCCGTCTCTCTGGAAAGTCACCCCATGCTGCGCCCGTTGGCGACCCTGTTCGCCGTCGTACTCCTCTGCGCCGGCTGCGCCGAGATCCCCGAGCCCGAGACCGCCGTCCAAGCCGGATACGGCGCCAGCAGCGGAGAGGAGGTGAGCCTGCCGTTGAACGAGGCCATCGCGAAGCTCCCGGTCGCCGAGGAGGTCGGCTCCGGCTATGAGCGCGAGAAGTTCAAGCACTGGGTCGACGCCGACGGCGACTGCCAGGACACGCGCGTCGAGGTGCTCTTCGAGGAGGCGCGCAAGAAGGCGCGCGGCAAGTGCGAGGTCACTCGCGGCGAGTGGGTCTCGGTCTACGACGCCACCACCGTCAAGCGGGCCGGCGGCCTCGACATCGACCACATGGTCCCGCTCAAGGAGAGCTGGGAGTCCGGCGCCGACGCGTGGGACGACGAGGAGCGGGAGGCGTACGCCAACGACCTCGGCGACCCGCGCGCGCTCGTCGCCGTGACGGCTGCCAGCAACCGCAGCAAGAGCGACCAGGACCCGGCCGACTGGATGCCCGACGACACGAGCTACCACTGCACGTACGTCTCCGACTGGGTCGCCGTGAAGATCCGCTGGAGCCTCTTCGTCGACCCTGCCGAGAAGGCCGCCCTGGAGGATGTCGCCGCCGGCTGCGACAACCCCGAGATCACCGTCCGGCTGGCTCAGAGCGGCCCGCCGCCGGGCGATGCGGACCCGAGCGAGAGCCCGGCCGCGACCCCGGCAGGCGGGTCGAGCGACGAGGACCCCCGTTTCGACACCTGCGCCAAGGCCATCGCGGAGGGTTTCGGGCCGTACCAGAAGGGTCGCGACGCCGAGTACGAGTGGTATCGCGACGGCGACAAGGACGGCACCGTCTGTGACCGGTGATTCCGCACCGCAGAAGCGGTCTACTCGCCCGTAACCTCGGGCGTTGCTCATCAGTTGATGTGACGAAGATCTATTGGGAGGGAAGTACGTGCGCACAACACTCATCGCGCGAAGCGCCGCCGTCGCGGCCGCCGCTGCCATGGTTGCCTTGTCGGCCGCACCTGCGAACGCCGCCACGGTGTCGCAGGCGTCTGCAACCGCGCTGAGCCTCGAGCTCGCCGGCACCGGAGCGACCGACTCAGGCACCTATGCCGTCACCCATGACGGCTCCAAGGAGACGGCCGAAGGCACCAACGAGCCGCTCATCACGGCGCTCGGCGGTCAGGACGCCATCCACCTCGGCACGCTGGCCCAGGACGCCGTCGCCACCGGCGACGCCACCTCCGCGGCCTGCTCCGGGCTCGCCGGAGACGGTGCGACCGTGGTCGCCGCCGGCGACGGCGACTGCCTGAGCGGAGGCAACAACCTCTCGCTCGACGCGGGCAGCCTCGACTTCAGCAAGCTCCGGGTGCTCGAGTCGGATCTCTTCCAGGGCATGGACAAGCAGGCCCAGGATGCGCTCAAGCCGTTCCAGGATCAGATCACCGGCGCTCTCTCGGGGCTTCTGGCCCCGATCGTCAAGGCACTCGGCAGCCCCGGTCTCTACGTCGACCTCGGCGCCGTGCAGAGCAGCTGCACCGCCAATGCCAAGACCGCGACCGGCGACAGCAGCATCGCCGGAACGCGGGCCTACGTGAAGATGCCTGACGGCAAGCAGATCACCTTGGTCGACCTGCCGGTCGATCCGAGCGTCAACCAGAAGGTCGTCACCGATCTCGCCGGCGTCGTCGACGCGGTCCTCGCCGGTCTGCGCACCCAGCTCACCAACGGCCTCGACGGCGCACTGAGCCCGATCGACCCCGTCGTCGACCAGCTCCAGCAGCAGCTGCTCAAGCCGCTGCTGACCTCGCTGAGCGAGCAGCTGGCCCCGCTGGAGCAGAACCTCCTCGACATCACCCTCAACGCCCAGGACACCTCGCCCGGCGCGATCACCGTGACCGCGCTCGACATGAAGGTCCTCCCGGCGGCGGAGGCGTTCGTCGGCGGAAGCCTGGCCCACCTGACCGTCGGCACCAGCCACTGCGGCCCGAACAGCCCGGTCTCCAAGACGGTGACGAAGAACCCGCCGCCGGCCAAGGCGGGCGAGAAGCCGCCGGCCTCGATCCCGACCGTCGTGACCGCCGGCATGGAGAGCTACGACGACGGCAGCGCCGGGCGCATCGCGCTCGTCGCCCTGCTGCTCCTCGCGGCAGGCGGCGCGGGCACGGCGACGTACTTCCGCGTCCTGCGGCGTGGCTGACGAGAGCCGGACCGGCTCCACGACCGACTCGCCGTCGCGGCTCGCCGCGGCGGCGAGCGGCCTGTGGACGGCGCTCGTCGTCCTCGCGGTGGCGCTGGTGGTCGCCGGGCTGATGTGGCCCAGCGGCAGCGCCGCCGTCGAAGTGCCACCGGGTGCCCCGAAGCGGCTCGAGCTGCCCGGCCTGGACACCAAGGCCAGGGTCGTCCCGATCCGCCTACACGGCGAGGTGCTCGACCCGCCGCGCAACCCGCGCGAGATCGGCTGGTGGGTCGGCAGCGCCAAGCCGGGATCGGACCAGGGTCAGACCGTGGTCACCGGCCACACCGTGCACACCGGCGGCGGCAGCCTCAACAAGCTCGACCACATCGAGCAGGGGCAGGAGGTCGACATCGTCACCAAGGACGGCACCTTCCAGCACCAAGTCGACTCCGTCGAGGTGCTCAGCCGCAAGGAGCTGGCCGAGGACGCCCAGCGCATCTTCGGTCAGGACCACGGCGACGGCCGCCTGGTGATCATCACCTGCACCGACTGGAACGGCTCGTCGTACGACAGCAACATCGTCGTGCTGGCGCACCGGTTCAACGCACTGCCAAACTCGTGATGCCGAGTCGCGCAAACTCGTGATGCCGAGTCGGCGCATCTGCCCCCGTGCCGCGCGAAGCGAAGCGAGCGCGAGGGGGCTGATGCGCCGACTCGGCGCGTGTATGAGGGGCCAGATGCCCCGCCGACCTACAGATAAAGTCCAGTCGACTCGTCCGCGATCCGATCCGCAGCGACAGCATGAACGTCACGCTCGCGCATCAGCACGTAGACCTCGCCGGCGACCTCGACCTCGGGCTTGTCGTCGGCGTCGAAGAGCACCGTGTCGCCGATCTCCACGGCGCGCGCGTGCGGACCGACGGCGACCACGCGGGACCAGGTCAGCCGCCGGGCGGCGCCCATGGCAGCCGTCGCCGGGATGACGATGCCGCCCGAGGATCGGCGCTCACCGGCATCGGACCCGACCTCGACCAGCACTCGGTCATGGAGCATCTTGATGGGGGTCTTGTCGGTCACGTCGGTCTTGCCTTGCCGGTGGGGGTTCAGTTGACCTTGGTGATCTTACGCAGCGTCGCCATGAGCACGACGGTGCCCACCACTCCACCGACGGTCTTGGCGATGTTGCCCATCTTCGGCTCACCGGAGACGGGGTCGACGTAGACGGCCTTGAGGGCCGCCACCTGGCGCTGGACGATCGTCTTGGGGCTGCCCCGGTAGATCAGCTCGTCGATGGTGCCTGCGAGCCGCTCGCGGATCTCTTCGATCTCGGACTCGAGCGAGGAAGTCTGGTCCTTGGACATGCGCAGACCTTAGCAACCGGCGTACGTCCACAGCGCGCTCCACCGCTGCGGTTCGCCTGGGAATGTTCGCTAGGTTGGCTCCATGACGCGTCTCGAGCCGGGCGATGTTGCCCCTGACTTCACTCTTCCCGACGACACCGGAGCCGAGGTCTCCCTCAGCAGCCTGCGTGGCCGCAAGGTGATCGTCTACTTCTACCCCGCCGCGATGACCCCCGGTTGCACCAAGCAGGCCTGCGACTTCACCGACTCGATCGACTCGCTGAAGGCCGCCGGCTACGAGGTGGTCGGCGTCTCGAAGGACAAGCCCGCCAAGCTCGCGAAGTTCCGCGAGCGTGACGGGCTCACCATCACCCTGGCCTCAGACGAGGACCTCTCGGTGCACCAGGCCTACGGCGCGTACGGCGAGAAGAAGCTCTACGGCAAGGTCGTCGAGGGCGTGATCCGCTCGACGTTCGTGGTCGACGAGGAGGGCAAGATCGAGGTCGCGCAGTACAACGTCAAGGCGACGGGGCACGTCGCCAAGCTCCGCCGCGACCTCGGTCTGGCTTCCTAGCGAGAGCTCCTACTGCTGCTGGTCGTCGGGCTTCTGGAAGTCCGGCGGCGGAGGTACGTCCCCCGGGATCTCCTTCGGCTCGACGACCACGGGGCCGGCGCCGGCGCTCCACCTGGCACCGGTCTCCTTGAGCCACTCGCCCGCGTGGGCGGCGACGTCGGTCGCTGCGGAACCGACCTGGAGGAGGCCGGAGAGCGCCTGGTTGCGCGGCGTGTCGGCGTCGGGGGCGGTGGCCATCGCGGCTCGCTTGGCCTCGATCTGGGCCTTGAACTCGCCGGCCTTCTCCACGGCCTTCTCGCCGCCGGTGACGAGGTGGGGCGCCGACTTCACCTTGGCGTCCTCCACGGCGGGCTTGGCGCCTTCGACGCCCTTCTGGACGCCATCGCGCCAGTTGGACGCGTTGTCCTTGAACGACATGTCTTCATCCCTCTCTGGATGGGTGCTGTCCTTCCATCCTTGAGGGTCAGGTACCCGTTGTCCATGGGGATCGCCCCTGGTGCGCCCCGGGTCGGACCCGGAACCTCTGCGAGGACCGCGCGGGCTCTCACCCCGAGTGAGACACCTCTGTCGTGGCGTACCTGGCCGCGATGGTGCGGACGGCCTCGTCGACGACCAGGGCGACGCGTTCGTCGTCCACCTCCCAGCCCGGAACGAGAAGCACCGGCCAGAAGATGTAGTTGGAGATCATGCCGAGGAACTGCGTGGCGACGAGGTCCACGTCCTCGATCTGCACCGTCCCGGCTTCCTGCTCGGCCAGGAGATAGCCGCGTACGGACTCGAAGTAGGGCATCTTCCCGTTCGAGAACTGCGCCTGCGCCAGCTCCGGGAACCGCGGCAACTCGGCGATGACGATCCGGAACAGGTCGGTCATCCGGGGTCGGCGCAGCAGCTCCGCGTAACGGCGGCCCATCGCGCCAAGACCTCGGACGACGTCGCCTGCGGGCGGCCGCTCCCCTTCGTCGGCAGCCGACCAGGACTCGGTGACGATGGCGTCGAACAGCGCCGCCTTGGTCGGAAACTGCTTGAACAGGGTCGCCTTCGAGACCCCGGAGCGCTCGGCGATCTTCGCGAGCGAGGTGCGGTCGTAACCCAGCTCCAGGAACAGCGCGGTCGCTGCCGCGACGATCAGCTCGCGCTTCTCCCTGGCGACGCGCTGGTGGTAGGTGGGCTCATCGCTGCTCATACGCCGATGGTACGAGGTGAGTGGCTTGACTCGCCATCCACGGTCTGCCTACGCTCGACACGAGGTGAGTCACTCGACTCACCACCTCAGGGAGGTCGATCATGAACCGCTTCAGCAATCAGACCGTGCTCGTCACCGGCGGAGCCGGTGGTCAGGGTGCGAGCCACGTCCGCGCGTTCCATGCCGAGGGCGCGAACGTACTGATCGGCGAACGCGCCGCCGACCGCGGCGCGGCACTCGCCGACGAGCTCGGCCCCCGGGCTCGCCTCACCGAGCTCGACGTCACCGACGAGGAGTCCTGGGCTGCGGCGATCCGCACTGCCGAGGAGACCTTCGGCGGCCTGAACGTGCTGGTCAACAACGCCGGCATCCAGAACCCGCCGGCTCTGATCGAGCACACCGACCAGGCGACCTGGTCGCGCATCCTGGACGTCAACCTCACCGGCGCCTTCCTCGGCACGAAGGCAGCCGCGCCCGCCCTGCGTCGCGCCGGCGGCGGGTCCATCGTCAACATCGCCTCGACGATGGGCCTGGGCGGGACCGCGCACTACGCGCCGTACGTCGCCAGCAAGTGGGCCGTGCGCGGGCTCACCCGCACCGCGGCTCTCGAGCTCGGTCGCGACGGTGTCCGCGTGAACACGATCCATCCAGGTGTGATCGCGACGCCCTTCATCCACGAGCCGGCCGCCGGCGCCTCCGCGGCGATCGCCGACTTCTACTCACCCGAGCCGTTCGCCATCCCCCGGCTAGGCGAACCCGCCGACGTCACCGAGCTGCTCCTGTTCCTCAGCTCCCCGGCAGCGTCGTTCATCACGGGTGCCGAGTACGTCATCGACGGCGGCCTCCAGCTCGGCCCCGCTCTCCAGAGCGAGCCCGCATGAGTGCGCCGGAGTCGTTGTCCCACCTCCCCGAGCGCATCCGGCAGGCGATCGAGATCACCCCAGCCGCGGGGACTCGCGAACGGATCATCGACATCACCACCCGAGGCCGCCGCACGGGCCGACCCCGCCGTATCGAGATCTTCTTCTACCGAGCCGCCGGCAGGACGTACCTGTGCAGCGGCGCCGGCGGAGCGGCGACAGACTGGCACGCGAACCTGCTCGCCGACCCGGACTTCACCTTCCACCTGAAGAACGGGGTCCGCGCAGACCTCGCCGCCCATGCCACACCCGTCACCGACCCGGCCGAGCGTCAGACGGTGCTGACAGCGATCGTCGCCGACCTCAACCAGCCCCACGACCCCGGCACCATCCGGCCGACCCGACTCGCGGACTGGGCGAACAGCCGGCTGACGCGGATCACGTTCCCCGAGCCCTGAACGAGGCTCGAGGCGAGAGTTGTGCTGGTGCCGAAGGCGGGACTTGAACCCGCACGCCCTGGAGCACAGGAACCTAAATCCTGCGTGTCTGCCAATTCCACCACTTCGGCGAGCGGCGATCAGTCTAGAGACTGATCGCCGCGGTTGGTTAGCCCTGGGTCAGGCGACGTTGTACTTGTCGCCCTCGGGCTTCTCCTGCATCGCCCAGAAGACGATCAGCACGATGACGCCGACACAGGTCAGGTAGAGAAGCTGCCACCAGCCGGAGCGGCCGGTGTCGTGCAGGCGGCGCGCGCCGACGGAGAGCTGCGGGACCAGGATGGCGAGCGCGAAGATGCCGCCGATGATGGAGCCGGCCGTCGAGTCGGCGCCGAGGATGACGTTGATCGCCATGTTGACGATGACGGCGAAGAGCCACGGCCACCAGAACTCGGAGCGGCTGGCGCGACCCTCGAACGAGGCGTACTTCTTGAAGAAGCGGGCGATCGCGTCGCGGGGCGACGCACCGCGCAGCGGCTGGCTCAGCGGGACCTCGCCCACGGGGCCGGCACCGTACGGCTGCTGCGGGGGCGGGGGCGGCGGCGTGTGATCTGCCACGGCGATTTTCTCCTCATAGAGTTGGGTTGGAAGTGCGAAACCTAGCGGGGTCACTGACCGAAGTGAAGGACGACCCGCCCTAGGGTTGGGTCATGACCACGCTGGTCCTCGCCTCTAAGTCCCCCGCCCGCCTCCAGACGCTGCGCAACGCCGGTGTCGACCCGGTCGTCATCGTCTCCGGTGTCGACGAGAGCAGGCTCGACGGGCTGCCTCCGACAGAGCTCGCGCTCGGCCTCGCCGAGCTCAAGCGCGACGCCGTCGCGAGCCGTCCCGAGGTCCCCGAGGGAGCGCTCGTGCTGGGGTGCGACAGCGTCCTGGAGCTGGACGGCAAGCCGCTGGGGAAGCCGTACGACCCCGAGGAGGCGACCCAGCGCTGGCGGCAGATGCGGGGGCGCAGCGGCGTGCTCGTCTCCGGGCACGCGCTCACCGACACCGCGACCGGCGAGAAGGTGTCTCAGACCGCCGCCACGACGGTGCACTTCGCCGACGTGAGCGACGAGGAGATCGAGGCGTACGTCGCCACCGGCGAGCCGCTGCACGTCGCCGGTGCGTTCACGATCGACGGGCTGGGTGGCGCGTTCATCACCGGGATCGAGGGCGACCACCACAACGTGGTCGGGGTGAGCCTGCCGCTGCTACGCGACCTGGTCAGCCGGCTCGGTCATGCGTGGCCCGATCTGTGGAGCCGCTGACGACCTGGCGGGTCTCACGTCGCTCTGGGGCCATCATCACCGTCTTGTCGTCGGTGAAGCCGAGGGCCGCCGCCTCCTCCTCGACGCTGCCGTAGACCTGCGTGTAGCGGATCGGGCGACCGAAGACGAACTTCCGGAACAGGAAGAACCGGGCGACCTGGCCAAGCAGCACGCCGACCACGTTGGCGGAGACGTTGTCGGCGATCGCGCTGTCCCAGCCGAACATGTTGCGGGTGACGTAGAGGCACGCGATCGGCAGCAGCATGGTGACCGCGTTGATCACGACGTAGGCGGTGAAGCCGCCGTCGGGATGGTCGGAGACGCGGTGGCGGAACGTCCAGCGACGGCTCAGGTCATAGCTGATCAGCATGCCGACCGTGTTGGCGATGACGTACGCCGGGATCGGCTGGCCGTTCATCGGACCCGCACCGAAGAAGAAGCCGTGGACGAGGCCGTTGAACAGCACGAAGGCGGCTGCGGTCGCGATTCCGCCCACCATCATGAAGCGGATCACCTCCCCGAAGAGGCGGGTGCGACGCAGCCGACCCAGCAGCCGTCCCCCGAATACCATGCACTCACAGTAAACGGTCAGTGGTGAGATGGCGCCTGATTACTTCGTGCCATCTGTTCAGCCCGGATGATCTACTCCACCGGCAGACCGAGGCCACGAGCCAGCAGCATGCGCTGCACCTCGGAGGTGCCCTCGCCGATCTCCAGGATCTTCGCGTCGCGGTAGAAGCGCGCGACCGGGTACTCCTCCATGAAGCCGTAGCCGCCGAAGACCTGGGTGGCGATGCGGGTCGCGGTGACGGCCGACTCGGTGGCGTACAGCTTGGCGGCGGCCGCCGCCTGCTTGAACTCCTTCATCGAGACCGAGCCCGACTCGAGGCCGGACTTCATCGCGGCGGCCTCGTAGGTCAGCAGGCGCGAGGCACGCAGCATGACCTCGAGGTCGGCGATCTGGAAGGCGACGCCCTGCTTGCGGCCGATCGGGCCGCCGAAGGTCTGCCGCTCACCGGCGTACTCGAGCGCCATGTCGAGGCAGGCCTGGATGCAGCCGACGGCGAGCGCGGCGATCGCGACGCGGCCGTCGTCGAGGGTGGCGAGGAACTGGGCGTAGCCGCGGCCGCGCTCACCGAGGAGGTTCTCGGCGGGCACCCGGGCGCCCTCGAAGGTGAGCGGGTGGGTGTCGGACGCGTGCCAGCCGAGCTTGTCGTAGCTCTTCTCGGCGGTGAAGCCCGGCGTGCCCGACGGGACCATGATGGTGCTGATCTCGGGCTTGCCGTTCTCCCGGACCCCGGTGCGCGCGGTGACGGTCACGACCGAGGTGATCGACGACCCCGAGTTGGTGATGAACTGCTTGGAGCCGTCGACGACCCACTCGTCACCGTCCAGGACGGCCTTGGTGGCGGTCGCGCCGGCGTCGGAGCCGGCGCCCGGCTCGGTGAGCCCGAAGCCGGCCAGCTTCTTCCCGGCGACGAGGTCGGGGAGCCAGCGGTCCTTCTGCTCGTCGGTGCCGTAGGTGAGGATCGGGTTGATGCCGAGGCCGACAGCGGCTTCGAGGGTGATCCCGATGGACTGGTCGACGCGGCCGAGCTCCTCGATCGCGACGCAGAGCGCGACGAGGTCACCCTCGCCGCCGCCGTACGCCTCGGGGGCGGTCAGACCGAAGAGACCGAGCTCTCCCATCTTGTGGACCACATCGACCGGGAAGTGGTGGTCGCGGTCCCACTGCGAGGCGTGGGGTGCGATCTCCTTCTGGGCGAAGTCACGGACGACAGCACGCAACTCTTCGTGCTCGGGCTGGAGAAAAGCGGTCACGCGCCCCAGGTTAGCGCTTATTAACCTGGGGCGCGAGATCCGCGTCACAACTTCTGGGTCCCGACAGGCTCGACCACCGGGAAGATCACCTGAAGGTGCCGGTCGAGACCGTTCCGGCGATCCTCCGCTGGAAGATCAGATAGACGACCAGCACCGGGAGCACGGTCATCACCACACCCGCGAAGAGAGCACCGAAGTCGACGTTGTAGCCGGCCTGAGAGGAGAACGACGCCATCCCCTGGGTCAGCACCCAGTTCTCCCGCTGCGTGTTGAGCGCGACGGGGAGCAGGAACTGGTTCCACAGACCGAGGAAGTTGAAGATCGCGACGCCGGCCATGCCGGGCGCGGCCATCGGCAGCATGATCCGGAAGAACGTGCGCCACTCCCCCGCACCGTCCATCATCGCGGCCTCGTAGACGTCGTCGGGGAGCGTCTTGAAGAAGGCGTAGAGGAAGAAGACGGTGAACGGCAGCGCGTACGCGACGTACGTCAGGATCAGGCCGGGCAGCGTGTTGAGCAGCCCGAACCCCTGGAGCACGAAGAACAGCGGCACGATGACCAGGAAGACGGGGAAGGTCAGCCCGCCGAGCATCGAGTAGTAGATGAAGCTGCGGCCGAAGAACTCGAACCGGGCCAGCACGTAGGCGCACATCGCCCCCAGCAGCATCACCAGCACCAGCGCGGTGCCGACGACGATGACGGTGTTGAAGAAGTACGTCCCGATGCCGGCCTTCGTCCAGGCGCTGGTGTAGTTCTCGAAGCTCCACTCGGCCGGCAGCGAGAACGGCGAGGCGAGGATCTCCTTCGACGTCTTGAACGAGGAGAGCACCACCCAGCAGAACGGAACGATGACGATCACCGACCACAGGATCAGCATCGTGTGGGACGTGCCGGCGACGAGAGCGTCGCCGGGGGTGCGCCGCTGGCCCTGGGAGCCGGCGGCGACGGGCTTGTCGAGAGTGACGGCACTCATGCGCGTACGTCTCCCTTCTTGTCGCGTCCGCCTGCGAAGTGGAAGACGGCGAAGACCAGGGCGGCGAAGATCAGCGTGACCAGGGCGAGCACGACGCCCATCGAGGTCGCGTAGCCGAACTGGCTCTTCTTGAAGGCGGTGTTCATCAGGTGCTGACTCATCGTCAGGGTGCTGTTGTTGGGACCCCCGCCGGGAGCGAGCGCCGCCATGAAGACGTAGGCGTCGAGGGTGAGGATCCCGAGGTAGATGTAGGCCGTCTGCACGTTGTCACGGATCGAGGGGAGCGTGATCGAGATGGCGGTGCGGAAGCGGCCGGCGCCGTCGATGCGGGCGGCCTCGTAGATCTCCGCGGGGACGCCCTTGATGGCGGCCACGAAGAGCACCGTGTAGAAGCCGATGTTGGCCCAGATCATCACGAACATCGAGGCCGGCATCGCGGCACGCACCTCCCCGAGCCAGGCGTAGTTCTCGAAGCCGTCGAAGCCGAGGCCCGTCAGCATGCCGTTGAGCAGGCCGGCGGCGGGGTCGTAGACCTGCGCCCAGAGCAGACCGATGACGACGGCCGGGACGGCGTAGGGGAAGAACGAGACGACCCGGTAGAAGCCGGAGCCGTTGAGGCCGCGTACCTGACCCGTGCTGGGGCCCGCGGTGGTCACGACCACCGCGATCGCGAGCGCCGCCACGAGCGTCACGAACGGCACCACGAGCGTGAGCAGTACGTTGTTGCGCAGCGCCTTCAGGAAGGTGTCGTCGTCGAGGAGCTTGGCGTAGTTGTCGAGGCCGATGACGTTCATCTCCGGGGAGAAGCCGGTCCAGTCGGTCAGCGAGTAGAAGAGCGCCTGGGCGATCGGGACGACGACGAAGATGACGAAGACCGCGACCGGCAGCCCGAGGAAGACCGCCATGAACAGCGCCCGGTCGAGGGTGAGCTTGCGGCGGGTGCGGCCGGGGGCGGCCCCCCAAGGATTCTCCTCGGGGGGACCGCTGGCTGCCACCGCCATCGTGGTGGATGGGTCCGGCATGGTGTCAGGAGACCTTGAGCTTCTCGATCGATGAGTCGTCGGCGACCTTGTCGAAGATGCCCTGGACAGCCTTGGTCAGACCCTTGACGTCGAGGTCACCGGAGAGGAACGAGTTCCACACGACCAGCTCGTCGGCGTTGGTGCCGTAGTAGTCGTAGAACTGGAAGTTGAAGGTGTTCTCACCGGCGGCGTCGAGCATCGCGCTCTGCGACTTCAGCGCCGCGGAGCCGAAGCCGTCGTCCGGGATGGTGTCCTTGACGATGGTCGGGGCCAGCTTCGTCTTGGAGAAGTTGGTCGCGGCCTCCTTCGACAGCATCGCCCGGAGGACCTCCTTGCCACCGGCCGGGTTCTTGGCCTTGCTCGGCACGATGAACGCCTCACCGGCCGCAGCCCGGATGGCCTCGTACGGCAGCTTGGAGTCCGCGCTGAGCACGAACTCCGGGATGCCGGTCATCTCGAAGCCTTCCTTGGTGGCGTCCTTCATCTCGTTCTCGATCCAGCCGCCGCTCGGGTAGAGGAGCGCCTGCTGGTCGTTGGACCACTTGGCCTGCGCGGCGGTGAACTGGGTGCCGGCGCCACCGGGGACGAACATGTCCTGCTTCACCATCTCGCCGAGCTTCTCGAGGATGCCCTGGATGACCGGGTGGGACCAGGCGCCCTTCTCGAGGTTCTCCAGCGCGAGGCGCACCTCGTCGCCGCCCTCCTTGGCCGCCGAGTCGATGACCAGGGTGCGGTAGTAGGTCGCCGCCTCCTTGCCCCAGACCCAGAGGTACTTCTTCTTGGCCTTGGCCTTGGCGCCGAGCTCGAGGGCCTCGTCCCAGGTCTTCGGCGGGGTCCAGCCGTTCTCCTTGAAGAGCGAGGCGGAGTACCACACGCCGTAGAGGGTCATGACGTAGTTGATCGCCACGAACCGGTCGCTGTAGGTGCCGGTGCTCTTCACGTTGGGGTAGAGCGTGTCGGCGATCTTGGTGCCTTCGTAGCTCTCCGCCTCGAAGACGTCGTCGAGCTCCTCGAGCTGGGCGGCGATCGAGCTGAACCCGATCAGGTCCGCACCCGAGTTGTCGATCAGGTCCGGGGGCGTCCCGCCGACGAAGCGCGGCTGCAGCTCCGTGGCGATCTTGGTCGTGGCGCTGACCTTGATGTCGGCGTCCTTGAACTCCTTGCCGACCACGCCGGCGGCGAACTCGACATAGTCGTAGCCGTAGCCGCCGTCGAAGATCACCGCGTCGACGGTGCCGTCCTCGGCCATTCCGAAGGGGTTGGAGGCGGACTTGGTGCCGCCGCCCGACTTCTCGCCGTCGCTGCCGGGCGCGCCACACGCGGCGAGTGCACCGGAGAGCGACACGAGCGCGGCGCCGGCGAGACTGCCGCGCAGGAGGGTCCGGCGGTCGAGCCGGTGAAGCTGCTGGGACATCGTGCTGCCTTCTTTCGGGTGGGTTCCTCTTTACTTCTTCTTACGGGTTTCAGGCCATGCTTCCGATGCGCTCGCCGTAGCGAGCCTTCAATGCATCGTTGTGCTCATCGCCACCCGGGATGTTGGCGGAGAGATAGAGGGGCGGGGTGCCGCCCGCCGTCCGGATCCGCTCGGCGGTGCCGAGGGTCAGCAGCTGGGCGATGTAGGCGGCGGTGATGGAGGAGACCGCGCCGGCGAGGACGCCGTCGTCGGCCTGGTCGCCGAGGGGGACGGTGGCGTCGCCGAACGGGGCGAGGTTGTCGATCACCACGTCGGCGATCTCGGCCAGGCGCTTGCCGCTGGGGTGCTTGGGGGCGACCGCGTTGGTGTGCTCGAGGCTGGTCACCGCGATCACCTTGTGGCCCTCCTGCTTGGCGCGCAGCGCGATGCCGACGATCGAGCCGTTGACGCCGGAGTTGGACGCGATCAGGAAGACGTCGGCGGGGTGGAACTCGTGGAGGCCCCACACCTCGTCGGCGATGTTGTCGTCACGCTCGAGCAGGCCTCCCTCGAGGTCGCTCGCCGGGCGGTCACCCTTGAGGACGGTGTCGCGCAGCGCGATCGCGTGGGTCGGGATCAGCCCACCGGCCCGGCCGGCGATCTCCATCGCGAAGGCCTGGGAGTGGCCGGTGCCGAACGCCTGCAGCACACCGTCGTTCCGGATGCTGTCGACCATCACCTCGACCGCCTCGTCGAGGCCGCCGGACTGCGCCGATGACTGCAGCTGGGACAGGCGTGTGCGAACCTGCTCGTCGAAGGCCGCGAACACGTCTCTGGTCAATTAGTCCACCCACTTTGCAAACTCGCGCCGCGACGATATGCCGAGGCCTGCGCTCGAAAACTATTTGGAGAGAGTACGCCTGGCAATGGTTTTCTGTTACGAAACGGTGTCAATGACTCACAACTACTTGGGACTCGACGCGGGAGGCACCAGCACTCGCGCCGTCGTCGTCTCCTCCGACGGGCGCTGCACCGGCGTCGGGAAGGCCGGCAGCGGCAACCCGACCTCCGCCGGCGTCGACGCCGCCACGACGGCGATCCGGTCCGCGGTCACCCAGGCTCTGAAGACCGCGGAGATCGACCGGGTCTCCGGCGCTGCTCTGGCCGTCGCAGGCACGGGCAACCCCGACTACCGGGCCGCGATCGTGTCCGCCATCTCCGATCTGGTCGAGGACGAGCCGGTCTTCGAGTTCGATGTGCTGGCTGCGTACTTCTCGGGGACGGCGGCGCCCGACGGGTACGTGCTGCTCTCCGGCACCGGCGCCGCTGCGGTGCGGGTCGAGGACGGCCGGCTGGCGGCGATCTCCGACGGGCTGGGCTGGCTGCTCGGCGACGTCGGCTCGGGGTTCTGGCTGGGTCGTGAGGTCGTACGTGCCGGGCTGGCGCCGCTCGACGGTCGGGGTGCGGAGACGTCGCTGACCGGCCTGGTGCTCGACCGCCTCGGGACCCCGCACGACGCGGGGCTCCAGGGCGGGCGGACCAACACCCTCGTGGCGGCGACCGGCGCGCTCTACGCGATGCCGCCGCTGCGCCTGGCCGACTTCGCAGCGCTCGTCTTCACCGCGGCCGAGGCCGGGGACGAGGTCGCCGCGGGCATCCTCGACCGGGCGGCGGCCGGGCTGGCGGAGACGCTGGCGGCGGTGCGTACGCCTGAGGTCGACGGGCCGCTGGTCGCGGCCGGGAGCGTGCTGGCCCGCCAGCCCGGGTTCGCCGCTCGGGTGGCGCCCGGGGCCGTCATCGCCACCGACGGCCTGGCCGGAGCGGCGGTGCTGACGCTGCGACATGCGGGCGTGCCCGTCGACGACGCCGTGTACCACCGGATCACCTCGTCGCTCGCTCAGCTCACCCGAGTGTGACAATCGTTACTACGGACGTCTGGAGCCAGGCCGGATCGACTCCCCTAGCATGTCCTTGCATTCACGATGGAGGAGTTCTCGTTGAGCAAGCCACTGACAAAGGTCCTGATCGCCAACCGCGGTGAGATCGCCGTTCGAGTGATCCGCGCGTGCAAGGACGCCGGAATCGGCTCCGTAGCGATCTACGCGGACCCCGACCGTGACGCGCTCTTCGTGCGCCTGGCCGATGAGTCCTACTCGCTCGGCGGAGCGACGCCGGCGGAGTCCTACCTGTCCATCGAGAAGATCATCGATGTGGCACGCCAGTCCGGCGCGGACTCGGTCCACCCCGGCTACGGCTTCCTCGCCGAGAACGCCGACTTTGCCAAGGCCGTGATCGACGCCGGCCTGACCTGGATCGGCCCCTCGCCCGAGGCGATCGACGCCCTCGGCGACAAGGCGAAGGCCAAGCAGATCGCGCTGAAGGCGGGCGCGCCGCTCGCCCCCGGCCTCAAGGACCCGGTCGAGGACGCCTCCGAGATCGTCTCCTTCGCCAAGGAGCACGGTCTGCCAGTCGCCATCAAGGCGGTCTTCGGCGGTGGCGGTCGCGGCCTGAAGGTCGCCCGCACCCTCGAGGAGATCCCCGACCTCTACGAGTCGGCGGTCCGCGAGGCCGTCGGCGCCTTCGGTCGCGGCGAGTGCCTGGTCGAGAAGTTCCTCGACAAGCCGCGCCACGTCGAGACCCAGTGTCTGGCCGACCAGCACGGCAACGTGGTCGTCGTCTCCACCCGCGACTGCTCGCTGCAGCGTCGCCACCAGAAGCTGGTCGAGGAGGCCCCCGCGCCGTTCCTCACCGAGGACCAGAACAAGCGCCTCTACGAGTCCTCCAAGGCGATCCTGCGCGAGGCCGGCTACGTCGGCGCCGGCACGTGCGAGTTCCTGGTCGCCGCCGACGGCACCATCTCCTTCCTCGAGGTCAACACCCGCCTCCAGGTCGAGCACTGCGTCTCCGAGGAGGTCACCGGCATCGACCTCGTCCGCGAGATGTTCCGCATCGCCGCAGGCGAGGAGCTGGGCTACGACGACCCCGAGGTCCGTGGCCACTCGATCGAGTTCCGCATCAACGCCGAGGACGGCGGCAACAACTTCATGCCCGCCCCCGGCACCCTGACCGAGTGGGCCCCGCCCGCCGGCCCGGGCGTACGTCTAGACGGCGGCTACGAGAAGGGCGAGACCATCCCGGGCTCGTTCGACTCGCTGATCGCCAAGCTGATCGTCAGCGGCCGCGACCGCACCCAGGCGCTCGAGCGCTCGCGCCGTGCCCTGGATGAGTTCAAGGTCGACGGCATGCCGACCGTCATCCCGTTCCACCAGGCCGTCGTCAGCGACCCGGCCTACACCGCCGAGAACGGCTCCTTCGACGTCTACACGACCTGGATCGAGACCGACTTCGACAACCAGATCACGCCCTACTCCGGTGCGGCCGGTGAGCCGGCCGAGGAGGGCGAGCGTCAGACCGTCGTCGTCGAGGTCGGCGGCAAGCGCCTCAACGTCTCGCTGCCCGCTGGCCTCGGTGGCCTCGCGGTCGGCGGCGGCGCAGCCGCGAAGAAGCCGAAGCGCTCCGCCAAGAAGGCCGGCGCGGCCGCCTCCGGCGACTCCGTCACCTCGCCGATGCAGGGCACCATCGTCAAGATCGCCGTCGAGGAGGGCCAGGAGGTCGCCGAGGGCGACGTCGTCGTGGTCATCGAGGCGATGAAGATGGAGCAGCCCCTCAAGGCCCACAAGGCCGGCACCGTCACCGGCTTGAGCGCCACGGTCGGTGAGACCGTCTCCAACGGTGCTGTGATCGCGGAGATCAAGTAGTCGTTCTAGGAGTGTGGGATACCCGGTCGACCGGGTATCCCTGGACTTGACGGGCACTGCAACACCCGTCAAGTCCACAAAGTGCCCGTCAAGCCCGGCCCCGGATCTCAGTCCTTGAGATCCGGGGCCGAGCTGTGTGGCTGGTCGGCGCTGCGGAGGCCGAGCTCGTCGGCCAAGGTGGCCAGGTGGAGCTCGAAGAGACCGGCGGGGTCGCCGAAGCTGTCGCGACCGAACTGGCCGAAGACCTCGAAGCTGACGCGGCCGAAGAGGCTCGTCCAGACGAGCACGCCGCGAGCGAGGTAGGCGTCGGGCAGGTCGAGCCCGATCTGGTCACGGATGCCCTGGAGCCCCTCCGCAAGAGCCGGTGAGACCTCCCCCGGCTGCTCGGGCACGCTCAGCCGACCGGCCGACATGGCACCGGCGGCCACGCGCAGCATCGCGGTCGGGACGCGGGTGCCAGGCACGCTGGTGCGCTCGTCCGGTGCGGCATATCCGGGGACGGGTGACCCGAAGAGCAGGGCGTACGTGGCGGGCTCGGCGAGCGCCCACGTCCGGACAGCTCGGCCGAGCGTCATGAACCGGGCTCGGTGGTCGTCCTCGGGCACCTCGGCCATCGCGGCGTCGACGGCGTCGCCGAGCTCGTCGTACCCGGAGACGAGGAGCAGGGTGAGCAGCTCGTCGCGGTTCTTGACGTAGCGGTAGACGGCCGAGGAGACCACGCCGAGATCACGGGCGACGGCCCGCAGCGAGAGCGCGGCGGCGCCGTGGACGGCCAGGTGCTCGCGACCGATCCGGACGATCTCGTCCATGGTCTGCGCCCGGGCGCGCTCGCGTGGGGTGCCTGCTCGAGAGGTCGTCATGCGGGCCATCGTCACGCGATCCAGAGAGCGTTGTCAACAAAAGTGAGCACTGCTCTTGCTTTTGAGGGCGCGGGCCGTCACACTCGGTTCAGAGAGCAGTGCTCTCTCGTCGGGTCTCGACAGGCTCGACCACCAAGCGAAAGGACACCGTCATGAACAACACCTATCTCGTCATCGGCGCCGGCCCCGTCGGCGCCACCGTCGCCCAGCAGCTGGCCGCGCGCGGCGACCGCGTACGCCTCCTCACCCGCTCCGGCAGCGGCCCGGTCGACGCCGGCATCGAGCGCCTCCGCGGCGACGCCTCGGACCCCGACGCCGTCACCCGCGCAGCCGCCGGGACCCGGGCCGTCTTCCACTGCATGCACGGCAGCGCCTACGCCGCCGACGCCTGGCGCGCGGAGCTGCCGCGAGCCGAGCGCGTCGTGCTCGAGGCCGCCGGGCGGGCCGGGGCCGTGGTCGTCTTCCCGGAGAGCCTCTACGCCTACGGGCACGTCACCGGGACGATGACCGAGGAGACCCCGCGCGACGCCACCTTCGGAAAGGCCGCGATCCGGGTCGAGCTGCTCCGCGCCCGCGACGCCTCCCCAACGCCGACGGTCAGCGTCGCGGCCTCGGACTTCTACGGCCCGCTGGTGCGCAACGCCCACGCCGGCGAGCGCATGGTCCCGACGGTCCTCGCCGGCCGCACCATGCGGGTGCTGGGCAGCCCGGACGCACCGCACTCCTGGACGTACGTCCCCGACCTGGGCGCCGCGATGATCCGCTCCGCCGACGAGGAGAGCCTGTGGGACTCGTTCCTGCACGCGCCCACCGCGCCGGCGATCTCCCAGCGCGACCTCGTCCGGCTCTATGCCGACGTGGCCGGTGTGACCGCGCCGCGGGTCGCGGCCATCCCCGGCTGGACGCTGAAGGCGATCGGCGCGGTGCACGCCGGCACCCGGGAGCTGGCCGAGATGGTCTACCAGTTCGAGAAGCCTTTCGTGATGGACTCCTCGGCGAGCGAGGCGCGGCTCGGCCTCTCCCCCACCCCGCTCGAGACCGGGGCCAAGGCGACGGTGGACTGGTGGCGTACGCAGCTGTGAGCCCGCGCAGCCCAGCGCTAGCGGGCGCTCCAGCCCCCGTCGATGGCCCAGGACGCGCCCGAGACCATCGCCGCGTCCGGCCCGGTGAGCCAGCCGACCAGCGAGCCGACCTCGTCCGGCTCGACCAGCCGCTTGACCGCCGCGTCCTGGAGCAGCACCTTCTCGACCACCTCGGAGTCCGGGATGCCGTGCACCGTGGCCTGGTCGGCGATCTGCTTCTCCACCAGCGGCGTACGCACGTAGCCGGGGTTGATGCAGACGCTGGTCACCCCGTGCGGGCCGCCCTCGAGGGCGGTGACCTTGGAGAGTCCCTCCAGGCCGTGCTTGGCCGAGACGTAGGCGCTCTTGAAGGGCGAGGCGACCAGGCCGTGCACGGAGGAGACGTTGATGATCCGGCCCCAGCCGTTGGCGTACATGTGCGGCAAGACGGCTCTGACCAGCAGGAACGGAGCGACGAGCATGATCGCGTGGATCCGGCGGAAGTCGTCGGGGTCGAACTCCTCGATCGGGCTGACCCGCTGGATACCGGCGTTGTTGACCAGGACGTCGACTTCGAGGGAGAGGTCGTCCAACGCCTCGGTGGCGGTCAGGTCGACCTCCCACGCCTCGCCGCCGATCTCGTCGGCGAGGGCGCGGGCGGCGTCGCCGGCGAGATCGGCGACGACGACCCGGGCGCCGCGGGCGGCGAGCTCGCGGGCCACCGCCGCCCCGATCCCCGAGGCGCCGCCGGTGACCAGGGCACCCCGGCCCTGCAGCGTACGTCCGGAACCATCGCCCGGGACCGCTGAGGTCACGCCGGGCTCACCTGACGCTCGGCAGCGAGGTCGGCGTCGGCGCGGTCCAGCGCCCGCAGCGAGGTGCCCTTGGTCTCCTTCAGGGTGAGCACGACGAGCGCGGTGATGACGCCGGCCACGGCGAGGTAGATCGCGGTGTTGGTCCAGGTGCCGGTGTCCTTGAGCCAGGAGATGGCCAGCAGCGGCGCGAGCGAGCCGGCGAAGATCGAGGTCACCTGGTAGGAGATCGAGATGCCGGAGTAACGCATCCGGGTCGGGAACATCTCGGCCATGATCGCCGGCTGGGCGGAGTACATCAGCGCGTGGATCGCCAGGCCGGCGACCAGCGCGGCGACGATGGCGACGTTGCTCTTGGTGTCGAGCATCGGGAAGGCCCAGAAGCCCCAGGTCGCGCCGAGCAGGGCGCCCACCAGGTAGGTCGGCTTGCGGCCGACGCCGTCGGCGAGCCGGCCGACGGCGATGATGAAGAAGAAGTGGCAGGCGTGCGCGATGGCGACCAGGCCGAGCAGCGCACCCTGGTCCATCTTCTGGTCCTCGACCAGGTAGACGATCGAGAACGAGACCACCAGGTAGTACATGATGTTCTCCGCGAACCGCAGGCCCATGCCGCGGAGCACGCCGAGGGGGTAGCGGCGGAGCACCTCGAAGACGCCGTAGCCGGTCGAAGCGGCCTCTCCCTGCTCGGCCTTGGCCTCCTCGAAGATCGGCGAGTCGGTGACCGAGCGGCGGATGAAGTAGCCGACCAGGACGACCACGGCGGAGAGCCAGAAGGCGACCCGCCAGCCCCAGGAGAGGAACGCGGCGTCGGAGAGCGTCAGGGTCATCACGGTGAGCACCAGGGTGGCCAGCAGGTTGCCGACCGGCACCGCCGCCTGCGGCCAGGAGGCCCAGGTCGCGCGGCGGTCGTCGTCGGCGTGCTCGGCGACCAGCAGGACGGCGCCGCCCCACTCACCACCCAGGGCGAGGCCCTGCACGAACCGGAGCACCACGAGCGCGATCGGCGCGGCCAGCCCGATCTGGTCGTACGTCGGCAGGCAGCCCATCAGCACGGTGGCGACACCGATCAGCATGATGGTCAGCTGCAGCGTGTACTTGCGGCCGAGGCGGTCGCCGATGTGGCCGAAGACGACGCCACCGAGCGGGCGGGCGACGAACCCGATCGCGTAGGTCACGAACGCGGCGATGATCGCGTCGTAGGCGTTGCCCGTCGCGGGCATGATCACCTTGGCGAAGACGAGCGCCGAGGCGGTGGCGTAGAGGAAGAAGTCGTACCACTCCACGACCGTGCCGGCCATGGAGGCGGCCACGGTCCTACGGAGCAGGCTCTGCTCGTCGGTGGGGGGATTCGGGGCTGCGCCCGGCTGCGTCGTGGTCATGGCTGGGAGTGTGACAGGGGTCATAATGTGCCTGCAACGCGCATGTTCGTGCACTCGATGAACACAAATGCACATTCGGAGTACGCTGACGCGATGCCCGCCACCTCGCCGACGACACCCTCCGCCGACCAGCTGCTGGTGCTCCTGGAGGTCGCCCGCAGCGGCCGGTTCACCACCGCCGCCCGCTCGCTCGGCCTGACCCACACGACGGTCAGCCGCAACATCTCCGCCCTCGAGCGCGCACTCGGTGGTCGGGTCCTGGTGCGCGGCTCGGACGGCTGGGCGCTGACCGCTCTCGGGGAGCGCGCGGCGCGGGCCGCCGAGGGTGTCGCCGAGTCGCTGGCCCGGCTGGCCGGGGACGAGCCGGCCGACCCGGTCGCCGGAGTGGTGCGGATGTCGACGACCGACGGGTTCGCTGCGTACGTCGCCTCACCGGCGGTCGCGGCGCTCCGGCAGGACCACCCCGAGCTCGCGGTCGAGATCGTCACCGTGACCCGCCAGGCCGCGCAGCACCGATCCGGCGTCGACATCGAGGTGGTCGTCGGAGAGCCTGCCGTCAACCGCGGTCGCGCGCTGCAGCTGGGCGAGTACGAGCTCGGTCTCTACGCCTCACCCGGCTATCTCGAGCACCAGGACACACCCGCCACGATCGACGAGGCCGTACGCCACCACCGGCTGGTCTACTTCGTCGACTCGATGCTCCAGGTCGACGACCTCGACCTCCCCCGGCGGCTGCTGCCCGGGATGCGCGACGCGGTCACCTCGACCAACGTCTTCGTGCATGTCGAGGCGACCCGCGCCGGCGCCGGCCTGGGCCTGCTCCCCTGCTTCATGGCCGACCGCCACCCCGACCTGGTCCGGCTGCTCCGTGCGGAGATCCACCAGCGGCTTCCCTACTGGGCCGTGGTGCACCCCGAGTCCTGGCGCCGGCCCGCAGTGGCCGCGCTGGTCGGTGCGCTGCGGGAGCAGATGGCCGAGCAGGAGGACGCTCTTCTCGGCAGATGACGAGCCGATCTCACGCCGGATTCGAGTCCAACTGCTGGGCGGTAACGTCCCATAACCTGGACGACCCCCTCCGGATGGGTACCGTGACCGCCATGTTCACGAAGGTGTTGGTAGCCAACCGCGGCGAGATCGCGATCCGAGCTTTCCGCGCGGGCTTCGAGCTCGGGGCGAAGACCGTAGCAGTTTTCCCCTACGAGGACCGGGGCTCCGAGCACCGGCTCAAGGCCGACGAGGCCTATCAGATCGGGGAGCTGGGTCATCCGATCCGGGCCTACCTCGATCCCGAGGCGATCGTCGAGGTCGCCAAGCAGAGCGGCGCGGACGCCATCTACCCCGGATATGGCTTCCTCTCCGAGAACCCGGCGCTGGCCGAGGCCTGCGCGCAGGCGGGGATCACCTTCGTCGGTCCGTCGGCCGAGGTGCTCAAGCTCACCGGCAACAAGGCGACCGCCATCGCGGCGGCGAAGGCCGCCGGCGTACCGACCCTGCAGTCGGTCGACCCCTCGACCGACGTCGACGAGCTCGTCTCCGCCGCCTCGGCCCTGCCCTACCCGCTGTTCGTGAAGGCTGTCGCCGGCGGCGGTGGTCGCGGGATGCGCCGCGTCGACGACCCCGAGAAGCTGCGCGAGGCGGTGGAGACCTGCATGCGCGAGGGCGAGGCCGCCTTCGGCGACCCGACGGTCTTCATCGAGCAGGCCGTCGTCGAGCCGCGCCACATCGAGGTGCAGATCCTCGCCGACGGCGAGGGCAACGTCATCCACCTCTTCGAGCGTGACTGCTCCGTGCAGCGCCGCCACCAGAAGGTCGTCGAGATCGCCCCGGCGCCCAACCTCGACCCAGAGCTGCGTGAACGCATCTGCGCCGACGCCGTCCGGTTCGCGCGCGAGATCGGCTACTCCTGTGCCGGCACCGTCGAGTTCCTGCTCGACCCCGACGGCAACTACGTCTTCATCGAGATGAACCCGCGCATCCAGGTCGAGCACACCGTGACCGAGGAGGTCACCGACGTCGACCTGGTCCAGTCGCAGATGCGGATCGCCTCCGGCGAGACGCTGGCCGACCTGGGCCTGACCCAGGACTCGGTGAGGTTGCGCGGAGCCGCGATGCAGTGCCGGATCACCACCGAGGACCCCGCCAACAACTTCCGCCCCGACACGGGCATGATCACCACCTACCGCTCGCCCGGCGGCGCCGGGATCCGGGTCGACGGCGGCACGACCTACTCGGGCGCGGAGGTCTCGCCCCACTTCGACTCGATGCTCGCCAAGCTGACCTGCCGCGGTCGTACGTTCGAGGACGCCGTGACCCGCGCCCGCCGGGCTGTCGCGGAGTTCCGGATCCGCGGGGTCGCGACCAACATCCCGTTCCTGCAGGCGCTGCTCGACGACCCCGACTTCATCGCGGGCTCGATCACCACCTCGTTCATCGAGACCCACCCGCAGCTGCTCACCGCGCGCGCCTCCGGCGACCGGGGAACCAAGCTGCTCACCTACCTGGCCGACGTCACCGTCAACCAGCCGCACGGCGAGGCGCCGGTCTCGCTGCACCCCTCCTCGAAGCTGCCGCCGGTGGACCTGTCGGTGGCTCCGCCGGCGGGGTCGCGCGATCTCTTGAGAGAGCTCGGGCCGGCCGGCTTCGCCGCCGCGCTGCGCGCCCAGGAGGCGGTGGCGGTCACCGACACGACCTTCCGTGACGCCCACCAGTCGCTGCTCGCGACGCGCGTCCGCACCACCGACCTGCTCGGCGTCGCGGGCCATGTCGCCCGGCTGACGCCGGAGCTGTGGTCGCTCGAGGCATGGGGTGGGGCGACGTACGACGTGGCGCTGCGGTTCCTCTCCGAGGACCCGTGGGAGCGGCTGGCGAAGCTGCGCGAGGCGGTGCCCAACATCAACCTGCAGATGCTGCTGCGTGGCCGCAACACGGTCGGCTACACGCCCTACCCGACCGAGGTCACCGACGCGTTCGTCTCCGAGGCGGCCGAGACCGGCATCGACGTGTTCCGGATCTTCGACGCGCTCAACGACGTCTCCCAGATGCGGCCGGCGATCGACGCGGTGCGCGCGACCGGCACCGCCGTCGCCGAGGTGGCGCTCTGCTACACCGGCGACCTCTCCTCGCCCGACGAGAAGCTCTACACGCTCGACTACTACCTGCGGCTGGCCGAGGAGATCGTCTCGGCCGGGGCGCATGTGCTGGCGATCAAGGACATGGCCGGCCTGCTGCGCGCGCCCGCCGCG
The DNA here is from genome assembly GCF_014648595.1 of Nocardioides luteus. GTDB lineage: Bacteria > Actinomycetota > Actinomycetes > Propionibacteriales > Nocardioidaceae > Nocardioides > Nocardioides luteus. Next base: position 201,354 of record NZ_BMRK01000004.1, read on the forward strand.
CGCACCCTGGTGACCGCCCTCCGCTCGCGCTTCGACCTGCCGGTCCACCTGCACACCCATGACACCGCCGGCGGCCAGCTGGCCACGCTGACGGCCGCGATCGAGGCCGGGGTCGACGCGGTCGACGCCGCGACCGCCTCCATGGCCGGCACCACCTCCCAGCCGCCGCTCTCCTCGCTGGTGGCGGCCGTCGACCACACCCCGCGCGAGACCGGTCTCTCCCTGGCCGCAGTCAACTCGCTCGAGCCCTACTGGGAGGCCGTACGCCGCGTCTACGCGCCCTTCGAGTCCGGGCTTCCCGCGCCGACCGGCCGGGTCTACCGCCACGAGATCCCCGGCGGCCAGCTCTCCAACCTGCGCCAGCAGGCGATCGCGCTCGGTCTCGGCGAGAAGTTCGAGCAGATCGAGGACATGTACGCCGCGGCCAACTCGATCCTCGGCCGGGTCCCCAAGGTCACCCCGTCCTCGAAGGTCATCGGCGACCTGGCCCTCTCGCTCGTCGCCGCGGGTGCCGACCCGGCTGCGTTCGAGGAGGACCCGGCTGCGTACGACATCCCGGCGTCGGTGATCGGGTTCCTCAACGGCGAGCTCGGTGACCCGCCGGGCGGCTGGCCCGAGCCGTTCCGCAGCAAGGCGATCGCCGGCCGCACCTGGAAGGAGCCGTCGCCGAGCCTGTCGGCCGAGGACGCCGAGGGGCTCGCCTCCGACCGGCGCGGCACGCTCAACCGGCTGCTCTTCCCCGGCCCGACGAAGGACTTCACCGAGGCGCGCTCGAAGTGGGGCGACGTGTCGGTGATCTCGACCCTCGACTACCTCTACGGCCTGCGCGAGGGCGAGGAGCACGTCGTCGAGCTCGCCGAGGGCAAGACGGTCATCTTCGGCCTCACCGCGGTCTCCGAGCCCGACGAGCGCGGCATCCGCACCGTCATGGCGACGATCAACGGCCACCTGCGCCCGATCAGCGTGCGCGACCGCTCCGTCGCTGCCGAGGTCGCCGCCGCCGAGAAGGCCGACCCCGCCGTACCCGGCCACGTCGCGGCACCCTTCCAGGGCGTCGTCACCGTCACCGTGGAGAAGGGCGACTCGGTCAAGGCCGGCGACACCGTCGCCACCATCGAGGCGATGAAGATGGAGGCCGCCATCACCGCCCCCGTCGACGGCACCGTCTCCCGCCTCGCCTTCTCCGGCACCCAGTCGGTCGACGGCGGCGACCTGGTGCTCGTGCTCGACTAGCCGAGACCGCCGAGGCGTCAGGTACGTCGCCCGAGGCGTCAGCCGCGCTGGCCGAGATGGCACCGTGGTGCCGTCTCGGCCGACGCGAGCGACGTCTCGGCGGACTCAGCACCGCGAGGCGTAGGAGCCGATAGGTTGAGCCCACCAACCCGTGACCGCTAGGAAGCTCTCGTGGACAGTACTTCTCGGCAACCCACACCCGAGCACCACCGACGCCCTGCATCTGAGAGCGCACGAAACCTCTGGAACCACGGGCCCAACTGGATCTCTGCGATCGCTGCGCTGATCGGCGCGCTGGGCCTCGGTGGCGTGCTCACTCATCTTGCCGGCGCCGATGACTCCTCCGGTGGCTCCGCGAGCTCGCCCACCGCGACCGCCACCGTCACCGTCACCGCGACGGTTGCGCCGTCTGGCGGTGCTGCGCCCAGCGAGGCCGCGAACACCAGCGCCGATGGCGTGCGATGGAGCGGAGAGGTCACTCTCGGCGAGCTCAACTTCGACTTCTCGCCGCCGAAGCTGACTCCGGGCAACACCGTTGGCCAGCTCCAGTCCGACATGGTGTGGGTCGATGACAGCTCCTCCGAGGTGTTGATCGCGGCCTGGCTGAGCGACTCCGTGCCGACCAAGGAGGAGTGCGACACCTCCGTCGCCGAAAGCGGCAGCACTACGGTCCGGGACATGACCCCGGGGCTCTACGTGTGTGGAAAGACAGCTGAAGGTCGCATCTTCCGCCTCAAGACATTGACCACTGGAAACGCGATCAAGGCCGACGCGACGGTCTGGAATTAGTTCGCTGACCGGGCCCGGCTCTCAGCTCCCGCCAAACCCCCACCAACAGCGAGGCGTCGGCTACGTCGGCCGAAACGGCAGCTGAGTGCCGTCTCGGCCGACGCGGGTGACGCCTCGGCGATGGATCAGCGCGAGACGTACGCCTCGACCCAGTCCTCCGCACGCAGATCCCGCGGGAGCACCGGCGCCTGAGAGCGGCGGCGGCGCCGGGCGATGCGCTTGGCGAGGGCGGCGGGTACGCCGTTGCGATGCAGGATGTCCGCGACCCCGCGGCCGCGGCTGCTGAAGACCGCGGCGACCCATGACTGGAACTCGCGGCGGTGCGCCTCCGGCAGAAGCGGGTCGCGCCGTCGGTCGATGAGGAGCAGGCCTCCGTCGACGTTCGGCCGCGGACGGAATGCGGTCGACGGCACCCGGCGGTCGAGGGTGAAGGTGAACCACGGCCACCACTGCGCGGTGAGCTGGGTCGTACCGCCGACGCCCGCACGCTTGCGGGCGACCTCCCACTGGGTGAGGAGGACGGCGTGACGCCAGCTCGTCGAGGCGAGCAGATGGCGCAGGATGGGGGTGGTCAGGTGGAACGGCACGTTCGAGACGACGACAGCGTCCTGCGGTGGCGCGTGCCGCAGGATGTCGCCCTCGGCGATGCACACGTGCGGGCCGATCCGTCGGCGCAGGTCAGCGGCCCGCCGGGAGTCGATCTCGACCCCCTCCAGCGGTCGGTCGAGCTCGGCCAGCGCCAGGGTGACCGCACCGTTGCCGGTCCCCCACTCCACCAGCGGCCCCTGCCGCTGCGAGACGAGATGGACGATGCGGTCGAGAACCGACCTGTCGGTGAGAAAGTTCTGGCCGAGCTCATGACGGCCAGGGCGTACGTCGGGCATGAATGCTCCTCGAGGAAGAAGGAGCCGGGCGGCATGCGGGTAGCACTCGAGAGCCGCCCGGCAGGGTTGCCAGGTGGCGGCGCGAATGCGACGAGTTGTCTGGTGAGATCCGCGCCGGTCAGCGGCGGCGGATCCGGACGAACATCGTCATGCAGCAATTACCCATGGCGCTGACGCTAGCGAAGCCACAGATCTGTTCGCACACCGTTTTTGACCGCCGAGACGTCACTTGGGTCGGTCGAGACGGCATTTCAGTGCCCTCTCGACCGACCCAAGTGACGTCTCGGCCTGCGGGAGCGCCTACTCGACGTGGTGGAGGCGGCGGGCGGCCTCGGCGGTGGAGCCGGAGATGGAGGGGTAGACGGTGAAGCTGTTGGCGATCTGGTCGACGGTGAGGCCGGTGGAGACCGCGAGGGTGATCGGGTGGATCAGCTCGGAGGCGCGGGGGCCGACGACGACGCCGCCGATGACGACGCCGGTGCCGGGGCGGGAGATGAGCTTCACGAAGCCGTCGGAGATGCCCTGCATCTTCGCCCGCGGGTTGCCCTTGAGGTCGAGCCGCAGCGTGTCGGCGACGACCTCGCCGGAGTCGACCTGGGCCTGGGAGTAACCCACGGTGGCGATCTCGGGCGAGGTGAAGACGTTGGCCGCGACCTCCTTGAGGTCCATCGGGATGACCGCGTCGCCGAGGAAGTGGCGCATCGCGATGCGGCCGGCCATGGCGGCGGTGGAGGCGAGCATGAAGCCGCCGGTGCAGTCGCCGGCGGCGTACACGCCGTAGGCGGAGGTGCGCGAGACCTTGTCGGTGCGGATGAAGCCGCCCTCGTCGAGCTCGATGCCGGCCTCCTCCAGGCCGAGCCCCTCGGTGTTGGGGATCGAGCCGAGCGCGAGGATGCAGTGGCTGCCGGTGACCTCGCGACCGTCGGTCAGCTTGACGGTGACGACGTCGCCGGAGCGGGTCACCGACTCCATCCGCGACTTGCTGAGGATGTTCATCCCCTGCCGCTCGAGTACGTCCTGGAGAACCGTCGCCGCGTCCGCGTCCTCGCCCGGGAGGACGCGGTCGCGGGAGGAGACCAGGGTGACCTGGGCGCCGAGGTTGAGGTAGGCGTTGGCGAACTCCACACCCGTGACACCCGAGCCCACCACGATCATGTGGGAGGGCAGCTCGTCGAGGTCGTAGACCTGCTCCCAGGTCAGGATGCGCTCGCCGTCGGGCTGCGCGGTGGGCAGCACCCGGGGCCGCGCACCGGTGGAGATCAGGACCGCGTCGTTCTCGATCGCCTCCTCGCCGCCGTCGTCGGCCCGGGTCGCGACCACCTGGCGCCGGTCGGCGTCGAGCCGGCCGGTGCCCTTGACGACGCGGATCCCACGCCGGGTCAGCCTGCTCTCGATGTCGCTCGACTGCGCGAGCGCGAGCGCCTTGACGCGCTTGTTGACCAGCGCCAGGTCGGCGTAGAGCTCGGTGGCCGGGTCGCCGTGGTGGTCGCGGAAGTTGACGCCCAGGTCGCGGGCGAGGGTCATGTCCGACATCAGCTCGGACGTGGCGATCAGGGTCTTGCTCGGCACGCAGTCGGTGAGCACCGCGCTGCCGCCGAGGCCGTCGCGATCGACGACCGTCACCTCCGCCCCGAGCTGATGGGCGACCAGCGCCGCCTCGTATCCGCCAGGGCCCCCACCAATGATCGTCACCCGCGCCATGGGCGCCATTCTTTCACGCCACGTCAGCGACGGAGTCAGCCCATCGTCTTCTGACCGTCGATGGTCTCCCGGATGATGTCGGCGTGACCGGAGTGCTGCGCGGTCTCGGCCAGGATGTGCGTGAAGGTGCGACGGTGGGACCACCGGACGCCGGCCTCGAACCACGGGGCCTCGGGCAGCGGGTGGTCCGCGTCGAGGTCGACGGTGCGGATCAGCTCGTCGGTGGCGGCGGCGACCTCCTCGTACGTCTCGAGCACGCCGGCCAGCGTCTCGTCCTCGGCCAGCACGAAGCCGGCGGCGAACTCGGCGTACTTCTCGGGGCTGACCTCCTGCGCCACCGGGCCGCGGACGACAAAGTCGGCCCAGCCGCGCTCGACGCCGGAGACGTGCTTGACCAGCCCACCGAGGCTGAGCGCGGAGACGGTCGGGGTGAGCCTGGCCTGCTCGTCGGTCAGGTCGCGGACGGCGAAGCGCAGGAAACCGCGGTGCTTGGCCAGGGCCTCCAGCAGGTCGGCCCGCTCACGGGTGGAGGCGGAGGTCGTGGAGGTGGCGGCGGCGTTCACAGCGGTTGCGGTCATGTCGTGGTCTCCTTGGTGGTATTTCCTTCTGACACCGGCAACGCTAGGGAGGGTTCAGGTCAGTTTCCGTCCGCATTGAACGGTGGCCTGAAAATGCCCGAAGGACGATTACGCTGCTGGGATGACGAGGCCCGCGAACCCGACCCGCAGCGACGCGGTCCGCAACCGTGATCTGCTGGTCGCGGCTGCCCGCGAGGTGCTCGCCGAGCAGGGTCTCGACGCACCGATGTCCGCGGTGGCCAAGCGCGCCGGCGTCGGGCAGGGCACCCTCTACCGGCACTTCCCCGACCGGCTCACCCTGGCCAGGGCGGTGCTGGACGAGAACGTCGCCCACATCGAGGAGGTGGCGGCCCGGCCGGGCGCGACGCTGGCCGACGTGCTCGGCGTCATCACCTGGCAGATGATCCACTCGATCGCCTTCGTGAGCCTGATCCGGCTCAGCGGCGAGGAGACGTCGCAGGACCTCGCCGACCGCGTACGCACCGCCGTCGACGGGCTCCCCACGGAGAGTCACGCGACCGGGACCCGCGACACCGACGACGTCATGCTCGCCGTCGCGATGGTCTCCGGAGCCGTGCACGGCCCGACCGAGCAGGTGCGCGAGGCGACCGCCCGCCGTGCCTGGCAGCTGCTCGGCATCGAGATCGGTGAGGTCACGCCCGATCACTGAGGTCGCGTACTCCGAGTAGGTGCTGGCGGCACGCAGGAATAGGCTTACCGACATGATGTCGATAAAACTTCGTGGTGGTCAGTCGTGTTCCTAGCCTGGCGTGAGCTCTCCTTCGCCCGAGGACGGTTCGTCCTCATGGGCTCTGTCGTAGCCCTCATCGGGCTCCTGATGGTCCTGCTCTCCGGACTCTCCGTCGGTCTCGTCAACGACGGCGTCTCCGGGCTGCAGAAGCTGCCGGTCTCCTCCTTCGCGTTCCAGGACGGTGTCGACAAGACCTCGGCCTTCTCCCGGTCCGTCGTAGGCGTCGAGACCGCCGAGACCTGGGCCGAGCAGGACGGCGTCGAGGACGCCACCCCGTTCGGCAACTCGCTGGTGAACACCCGCACCGACAAGGACGTCGACATCGACATGGCCCTCTTCGGCGTCGAGGAAGGCTCCTGGCTCTCCCCCGAGGCCACGGACGGCGCCGACCTGAGCGGGCCCGGACAGATCGTCGTCGCCGGCACGCTGAAGGACGAGGGCGTCGCCGTCGGCGACACCGTCGAGATCGACCAGATCGGCACGAAGTTCGAGGTCGTCGGCTTCCTCGACGGCCAGCACACCTACGGCCACGTCGACGTCGGCTACGTCGACCTGCGCACCTGGCAGGAGATCCGCGCCGGCGTCCGCCCGGGCGAGCCCGTGCCCGACCACGTCTACGACGACGCGACCGCGGTCGCGGTCAAGTACGACGCCGACGCCGACGTCGACCTCGCCGCGGGCGACAAGGCGGCGGAGACCACCTCGATGACGCTGAAGGAGTCGTACGGCGCGTCCCCCGGCTACACCGCCGAGACCTCCACGCTCCAGATGATCCAGGTCTTCCTCTACGCGATCTCCGCCCTCGTGGTCGGCGCCTTCTTCACGGTCGTCACGATCCAGCGCCGGCACGAGATCGCGGTGCTGCGGGCCATGGGTGCCAGCACCCGCTACCTGCTGCGCGACAGCCTGACCCAGTCGGCGATCCTGCTGATCGGCTCGTCCGCGGTCGGGGTCGCCATCGGGCTGATCCTCGGCGCACTGATCTCCAGCTCGCCGATGCCGTTCGCCCTCGAGGCCGCACCGGTGGCCGTCGCCACCGTCCTCCTCGTGGTCCTCGGCATGGTCGGCGCCGCAGCCGCCGTCTTCCGCATCACCCGGGTCGACCCGCTGACCGCCCTCGGAGGAAACCGATGAGCACCACCGCACCAGCCACCACCCGCACCGGCCTCGAGATCTCCGGGGTCTCGCTCGTCCACGGTGACGGGGAGAGCACCGTCACCGCGCTCGACGACGTGTCGCTGACCGTGTCCCCCGGTGAGTTCGTCGCCATCGTGGGCCCGTCGGGTTCCGGCAAGTCGAGCCTGCTCGCCGTCGCCGGCGGCCTGGCGAAGCCCGACTCCGGCACGATCCGCGTCGGCGGCCACGACCTCGGCGGCATGTCCGGCCGCCGGCTGACCGAGCTGCGACGTACGCAGATCGGCTTCGTGTTCCAGAGCGGCAACCTGATCCCGGCGCTGACCGCGGTCGACCAGCTGCGCCTGCCGATGACGCTGGGGCGGGTCGAGAACCCGCGCGACCCGATGGAGCTCCTCGAGGAGGTCGGGATGGCTCACCGGGCACGCCACCGCCCGGACAAGCTCTCCGGCGGCGAGCGCCAGCGCGTCGGCATCGCCCGCGCCCTGGTGACCCGTCCGGCCCTGCTTCTCGTGGACGAGCCGACCGCCGCGCTCGACCGCAGCCGCAGCCACGACGTGGTCTCCCTGCTGGCCCGCGAGACTCACGGGCACGACGTGGCGACGGTTATGGTGACCCACGACCAAGACGTCCTGGAGCACTGCGACAAGGTCTACCGCATGACTGACGGCACCCTGGAAGTCGAAAGCAACTGAACCACCGGAGGCATCGTGCCGCGCATCGACGCACCCACCCTCGCCGAGCACCGTCAGCTCAAGCGGAAAGCGGTGCTCGACGCGGCCCGTGACCTCATCGCCGAGACCAGCCAAGCACCCTCCCTCGCCGAGGTGGGCAAGCGGGCCGGTCTCGCGCGCACCAGCGTCTATGAGTACGCCCGCTCGCGCGAGGACCTCCTCGCCGCCGTCGTCGCCGACGTCTTCCCCGACTGGGCCGACCGGATCCGCAGCGCGATCGACGCGGCGCCGACGCCCGGGGAGAAGGTCTGGGCGTACGTCGAGAGCAACGTAACGTTCTTCGGCGGCTCCGAGCAGCAGGTCGCGCGAGCGCTCGGCACGGTCGTGGACCCGGCCGTCCTGCGCGGTCCGATGCAGGAGTTCCACACCGCGCTGCAGGAGCCGCTGCTGGCGTCCCTGCACGAGCTCGGTGAGGACGACCCCGAGACCGTCGCCGACATCGTCGACGCCATGCTCCTGCGCGCCACCAAGCCGATCCGCGACCGGCAGCGGCAGAGCACCTCCGAGGAGCGCGAGGCGGCGCTGGCGCCGCTGCGCCGCATCCTCGGTCCCTACCTGGCTCTCCAGGCCGTCTAGGCCGCTGACCAACCGCCGTCGGAGGCGATCACCGCGCCGTTGATGTTCACCGAGTCGCGCGAGAGCAGGAAGGTGATCGAGGCGGCGAGCTCCTCGGCGGTGGCGATGCCGGGGATCGCGACGCGCATCCCGGCCGTGCGGGACGAGCCGTAGGGCGCGCTCTCCGGCACCTGGATCCCGGTCGCGACCGCGCCGGGAGCGAGCGCGTTGATGCGCACCCCGGTGCCGGCGTACTGGAACGCCGCCGACCTGGTGAGGCCGATCAGCGCGTGCTTCGAGGTCGTGTACGCAGCACCGGCCGCGGAGCCGCGCAGCCCGGCTTCGGAGGCGATGTTGACGATCCGGCCCTCGCCCGCTGCGAGCATCATGGGCAGCACCGCACGCATCAGCCGCATCGGGCCGTCGACGTTGACCGACATGCAGCGGGCCCAGATCGCGTCGTCGATCTCGTGCGGGGCGGCGTCGTCGTCCATCACCCCGGCGACGTTGGCCACCGCGTCGATCCGCTCGCCGGATGCGGACACGATCTCGGCCGCGGCCTCGGGCGCGGTGATGTCGGCGGTCACCGCGGTGAACCGCTCCCCGAGCGCGGTCGCGGTCTCGACCAGCCGCTCGGCGGAGACGTCGACGCCGACGACTCGTCCGCCCTCGCCGACGATGCGCGCCGCGACCGCACGGCCGATTCCGCTCGCGGCGCCGGTGACGACGACGGTCTGAGCGTCGAACCGGCCGCCGGTGAGCACCTCGGTCCAGGGCTGAGGCGCGCCGAGCTCGACGCCCAGGTCGACCGGCTCGGCGGACGAGGCGGCTGGTGCCGCTTCCGCCGTCGGGACGCCGTCGGGGATGACCCCGGTCTCGGCGACCTCGACCAGCAGGCCGACGACCTCGGCCGGGAACTGGCCGCCGGACATCTCCACGAGCTTGTCCAGCGGCAGCCCGAACGCCGGCGCCAGGGCCTCTTCGGTGCCGCCGCCGGCCTCGATGATTCCGCGCAGGACCCTGCCGGCGACGGGGTGGTCCAGGAAGCTGCGTACGGACGAGGACGCGGTGAGGTTCGACATGGCGAGGGGCCTTTCAGCGAGACGGGGATCGAGACGATAGCGGGCGGGACGCGGCAGCACAGGCGAACCGGACAGTGTTGTCCGCTTCGTCTATCGTACGTCGCGTGAACCTCCCCCACACCGATGACCCGGTCACCCCAGAGCGCGCTGCCGTGATCCGGGAGCGCTACACCGCCGAGCGAGAGCGGCGGGTGCGACCCGACGGCGCCGCGCAGTACCAGCCCACCGAGGCCGAGTTCGGCTACTTCGCCGCGGACCCCTACACCGAGCGCTCCGAGCGCGAGCCGCTCCACGACGTGGTCGACGTGGCCATCGTCGGCGGCGGCTTCGGCGGCCTCCTCGCCGGCGCGCGACTGCGCCAGCAGGGCGTCCGCTCGGTGCGCGTGGTCGAGAAGGGCGGCGACTTCGGCGGCACCTGGTACTGGAACCGCTATCCCGGCATCCACTGCGACATCGACGCCGCCGTCTACCTGCCGCTGCTCGAGGAGACCGGCTACGTCCCGCGCTGGAAGTACGCCCCCGGCGAGGAGATCCGGCAGCACGCCGTGCGGGTCGCTGAGAAGTTCGCCCTCTATGAGAACGCCCTCTTCTCGACCGCCGTCACGTCGCTGACCTGGGACGACGCCGACCAGCGCTGGCTGGTGGCCACCGACCGCGGCGACGAGTTCCGGGCGACGTACGTCATCACCGCGACAGGCACGCTGACCGAGCCGAAGCTGCCCGGGATCCCCGGGATCGAGGCGTTCGCCGGCCACACCTTCCACACCTCCCGGTGGGACTACGGCTACACCGGCGGAGGCCCCGAGGGCGGCATGACCGGGCTCGCCGGCAAGCGCGTCGGGATCGTCGGCACCGGAGCCACCGGCGTCCAGGCGATCCCGATGCTCGCCGAGGACGCCGGCTACCTCTACGTCTTCCAGCGCACCCCCTCCACCGTCGGCGTGCGCGGCCAGCGCCCGATCACGGCCGCCGACGTCGGCGCCGACCGGCCGGGCTGGGCGGCCGAGCGGCGGGAGAGCTTCTTGCGGATCGTCTCCGGCGAGGGCGCCGACGCCGACCTCGTCGACGACGCCTGGACCGAGTCTGCGGCGCTGCTGGAGAAGCTGCTGCCCAGCTTCCGCCGCGACCACACGAGCACGGACGCCGACCGGACGGCGCGGTTCGAGGCGGCGTACGAGGCCCTGGACCACGCCACCATGGAGCGGATCCGCGCGCGGGTCACCGAGATCGTGGCGGACCCGAGGACCGCGTCGGCGCTGCAGCCCTGGTACCGCTATGCGTGCAAGCGGCCGACCTTCTCCGACACGTACCTGCCCGCGTTCAACCGCGACAACGTCACCCTCGTCGACACCTCCGCCTCGCACGGCATCGAGCGGATGACCGAGCGCGGCGTCGTCGTGGACGGCGTCGAATACGAGGTCGACGCGCTGATCTTCGCGACCGGCTTCTCCGTCGGCGTCTCCGGGATCACCTCGGGCAGGCTGCCGGTGGTGGGCCGGGGCGGGGTCCAGCTGATGCACGCCTGGGCGCAGGAGGGGCCGCGGTCGCTGCACGGCTTCGCGTCGAACGGCTTCCCCAACCTGATCAAGATGGGGTCGCTCCACAACGCCAGCAGCGTGAACTTCACCCACGTCCTCGACGAGCAGGCGATCCACGCGGCCGCTCTCGTCGCGGCGGCAGAGAGCCGCGGCGCCCTCGTCGAGCCGTCGCGTGAGTCCGAGGACGCCTGGGCCCGCCGGCTCGCCGAGGGTGCGCCGCGGCACGCCTGGTTCCACGCCGAGTGCACCCCCGGCTACTACAACGCCGAAGGCGCCGGCCGGCCCGACCGGGCGACCAGTTATCCCGGCTCCGCCGTCGCCTTCCACGAGGAGCTCCGGGCCTGGCGGGAGGGTTCGATCGACGAGGTGCTGGTGACGCCGCGGAGAAGCGCCGAGGCGCTCTGAGTCGTACGTCCGGACACGACGAGGCCCGGACCGCGGTGAGCGGTCCGGGCCTCGTTCAGGCAGATCAGGTCACAGGTTGATCATGTGACCGGCGATGCCCTCGATGGCTTCCTTCATCGCCTCCGACAGCGTCGGGTGGGCGAAGACGTTGCGGGCGACCTCGTCGGCGGTGAGGTCCCACTGCTGGGCCATCGTCAGCGCGGGCAGCAGCTCGGTGACCTCGGGGCCGATCATGTGGGCACCGAGGATCTCGTTGTGCTCGGCGTCGGCGACGATCTTCACGAAGCCGACGCCCTCGGCCATGCCACGGGCCTTGCCGTTGGCGGAGAACGGGAAGGAGGAGGTCTTGACGTCGAAGCCCTTCTCCTTGGCCTGAGCCTCGGAGTAGCCGAAGGACGCGATCTGCGGCTGGCAGAACGTCGCCCGCGGGATCATGTCGAAGTTGATCTCCATGGTCTCGGCGTCGGCGATCGTCTCGGCCGCGACGACGCCCATCGCCTCGGCGGTGTGGGCGAGCATCAGCTTGCCGGTGCAGTCGCCGATGGCGTAGATGCCCTCGACGTTGGTGCGACCGCGGGCGTCGACGGCGATCGCGCCACGCTCGGTGAGCTCGACACCGGCGGCCTCGAGGCCGAAGCCCTCGACCCGCGGAGCGAACCCGAAGGCCGCGAGGAACTTGTCGGCCTCGAGGACCTCCTCGTCGCCGCCGGCGGCCGGGGCGACCCGGACCTTGACGCCGGAGCCGGTGTCCTCGGCACCCTTGACGGCGGTCGAGAGCAGCACCTTCACGCCGAGCTTCTTGTACTGGCGCAGCAGCTCCTTGGACACGTCGGCGTCCTCGGTCGGCACCATCCGGTCGAGGAACTCGACGATCGTGACGTCCACACCGAAGTTCTTGAGCACGTAGGCGAACTCGACGCCGATCGCGCCGGAGCCACCGATGATGATCGAGCTCGGGAGCTCCTCGGAGAGGATCTGCTCCTCGTAGGTCACGATGTTCTGCCCGTTGGGCTCGACGCCGGGGACCGAGCGGACGGTCGCACCGGTGCCGATGATCAGGTTGTCGAAGGTGTAGTCGGTCGAGGAGTCGTCCTCGCCCTTGACGGCGATCGCCTTCGGGCCGGTCAGGGTGCCCCAGCCGTTGATCTCGGTGATCTTGTTCTTCTTCATCAGGTAGTGCACGCCCTTAGCGCTCGCGTCCGCGACGCCGCGGCTGCGCTTCCAGGTGGCACCGAAGTCCATGGTCGCGTCACCCGAGATCCCGAAGGTCTTCTTCTCGTGGGTGATGATGTGCGCGATCTCCGCGTTGCGGAGCAGAGCCTTCGACGGGATGCACCCGACGTTGAGGCAGACGCCGCCCCAGTACTTGTCTTCGACGACGGCGACGGACTTGCCGAGCTGAGCGGCACGGATGGCGGCGACGTAGCCACCGGGGCCAGCGCCGAGGACGAGAACATCAAAGTGGGTCACGCATCCAAGGGTAGACCGCCGATAACACACAGATCCCAGTCGGGCCAGCGACTGAGCGGTAACCTCGTGACCTGTGACTCTCTACGCGGCCTATGGCGTCAACCTCGACCCCGCGCTGATGAGTGAGCGCTGCCCGCATTCGCCGTTGCGTACGACCGGGTGGCTCGACGGGTGGCGGCTCACCTTCGGGGGCGAGGAGAACGTGCTCGGCGACGGGCCGACGGCCACGATCGTCCCGGACCCGTTCGAGCAGGTCTTCGTCGCGGTCTACGACGTCGTCGACCAGGACATGGCGGCGCTGGAGAAGTGGGAGCTGGCCGACATCGGCCTCTACTTCAAGACCAAGGTGCGGATCAGTGCGCTCACCGGCGAGTTGCTGTGCGAGACGTACGTGCTCGACACCTACGAGGGCGGCATCCCGGACGCCCGCCAGCTGGGCGCGATCGCCGACGCCGCCGAGGCCGGCGGGGCGCCGGACGACTACGTGCACGCGCTGCGTACGCGGCCGTGCCGGTCCAACGACTGATTCGTTCTGGACCGTTCTAGACTCGGCGAGTGACCACGCCTTACGAACTCGCCAAGGATGCCGCCGCTGTTCTCGCAGCGAAGACCGGCGTCGAGAAGCACGACATCGCGCTGGTGCTCGGCTCGGGCTGGCTGCCCGCCGTCGACGCCCTCGGCGAGGACTACACCGAGCTCGCCACCACCGACCTGCCCGGCTTCAGCGCTGCCGCGGTGGCCGGCCACAGCGGGAAGATCCGGTCGATCCGGTCGGCGAGCGGTCGCAACCTGCTGGTCTTCCTCAGCCGCACCCACTACTACGAGGGCAAGGGCGTCGAGGCGGTCGTCCACCCGGTCCGCACCGCGGCCGCCGCGGGCTGCTCGACGATCGTGCTCACCAACGGCTGCGGCGGCCTCAACCCGGCCTGGTCGCCCGGCACCCCGGTCCTGATCCGCGACCACATCAACCTGACCGCGACGTCTCCGCTGGTCGGCGCCAACTTCGTCGACCTCACCGACCTCTACTCCGCGCGCCTGCGCGGCCTCGCCAAGAGCGTGGACGCCTCGCTCGACGAGGGTGTGTACGTCCAGTTCCCGGGGCCCCACTACGAGACCCCGGCCGAGGTGAAGATGGCCGGCATCCTCGGCGGTGACCTGGTCGGCATGTCGACCACGCTCGAGGCGATCGCCGCCCGCGAGGCGGGGATGGAGATCCTCGGCATCTCGCTGGTCACCAACCTCGCCGCCGGCATCTCCGACCAGCCGCTCGACCACTCCGAGGTGCTGGAGGCCGGTCGCGCCGCCGCCGCCCGGATGGGTGCGCTGCTGGGCGACCTCGTGCCGCAGATCTGAGCCTCCGGGCCGGCGATCATCTAGGGTCTGATCCATGGTCCCCACAGATCAGTCTGCGCTCGTCGTCCTCGCCCGCGAGTGGCTCGCCGACGACCCCGACGCACAGACCCGAGCAGAGCTCGAGCGCCTGCTGACGTCCACCGACCCGGCGGCCGCGGCCGACCTCGCCGACCGGTTCTCCGGCACCCTGCAGTTCGGCACCGCCGGGCTGCGGGGAGCGCTCGGCGCCGGTCCCAACCGGATGAACCGCGTGGTCGTCATCAAGGCCGCCGCGGGTCTGGCCCGCTACCTGCTCGCCACCGGCGCGCAGGGGCCGGTCGTGATCGGCTACGACGCGCGCCACAACTCCGACGTGTTCGCCCAGGACACCGCCGAGGTGATGACCGGAGCCGGGCTGCAGGCGCTGCTGATGCCGCGCTCGCTGCCGACCCCGGTGCTCGCCTACGCCGTCAAGAAGCTGGGCGCCAGCGCCGGGGTGATGGTGACCGCCAGCCACAACCCGCCGCAGGACAACGGCTACAAGGTCTACCTCGGCGACGGGTCGCAGATCGTCCCGCCGGCCGACGCCGAGATCGCCAAGCGGATCGCGGCGGTCGACAAGATCAGCTCCGTCCCGCGTGGCCCGGAGGGCCAGACGATCAGCGAGGACCTGGTCGAGAGCTACCTCGACACCGTGGTCGGCCTGCTCGCCGAGGGCGGTGCCCGTGACCTGAAGACGGTCTACACCCCGCTCCACGGCGTCGGCGGTGACCTGGTGCAGCTGGCGATGAAGTTCGCCGGCTTCCCCGAGCCGCAGGTGGTCAAGGAGCAGGAGCGGCCCGACCCCGACTTCCCGACCGTCGCCTTCCCCAACCCCGAGGAGCCGGGCGCGATGGACCGCGCGATGGCCCTCGCGGGCAAGAAGGGCGCCGACCTGGTCATCGCCAACGACCCCGACGCCGACCGCTGCGCCGCCGCGATCCCGGTCGGCAAGAAGTGGCGGATGCTCACCGGTGACGAGGTCGGTGCACTGCTGGCGACCCACCTGGTGCGCAAGGGCGTCACCGGGACGTACGCGGCCTCGATCGTGTCCTCCTCGCTGCTGGGCAAGATCGCCGCGGCGGCCGGGCAGGACTATGCGGAGACCCTCACCGGCTTCAAGTGGATCTCGCGCGCACCCGGGCTCGCCTTCGGCTACGAGGAGGCGCTGGGCTACTGCGTCGACCCCGAGCACGTCAGTGACAAGGACGGCATCTCCGCGCTGCTGCTCCTGTGCGAGCTGGCCGCCTCGCTCAAGGCCGAGGGGCGCACCCTGGCCGACCTGCTCGACGAGATCGCGGTCGAGCACGGTCTGCACGCCACCTCCCAGCTCTCCGTCCGGCTCGAGGACCCCGCGCAGATCGCCGCCGCGATGCAGCGCCTCCGCGACCGGCCGGTGACGGCGCTCGCCGGCGCCGCCGTGCAGCAGCTCGACGACCTCACCACCGGCGTCGGCGGCCTGCCGCCGACCGACGGGATCCGCTACCAGCTGGCCGGCGGCTCCCGGGTGATCGTCCGGCCGAGCGGCACCGAGCCCAAGATCAAGTGCTACCTCGAGGTCGTCCAGCCCGTCGCCGACGCCTCCGCACTCGCCGAGGCGCGTGCTGACGCGGAGATCGCGCTCGGTGCGCTCAAGGTCGACATCCGCGCGGCGCTGGGGTTGTAGAACCGTCCGCTGGATGGGGTGCGACGGCGGCCTGGCGCGATAGTCCAGGGAGTTTTGGCCGGTTACTCACGAGTAGACCGGCCAGAACTCCCTGGACTACCCCGGACGTTCAGAAGACGAGCAACCCCACGAACACCACCGCGACCACGGCGGTGGCCGCGATCAGCGGCCAGTCCCAGCTGCGGCGTACGTCCTCGGCGAGGGCGAACTGCTCGTCGGAGTCGCGCTTGATGCGACGCCGGTCGCGGGCGTCCTGGGCGAGCGAGTTGAGCCGGTCCTCGATGAAGTCGGCCTGGTTGCTCAGCGGGTTGTGCTCGCGCTTGGAACCCTTGACCGCCTCGCGCATCGGTCGACCGACGGCACCGCTGACGAAGGTGCGACCGCCGGCGTAGGCGCCGAGGGTGCGGCCGACCGAGACGCTCTCGAGGGCGGCCATCGGGAAGCGTACGGTCGAGTAGAGGTGGTGGAGGACGAAGTCGCCCTTGCTGACCCCGACCTTGGTGCGGATGAAGGCGGCGTAGGCGATCAGGGCGAAGAGCACTCCACCGGCGGTGGTCTCGGGGTGCCATCCGGTCGCGGCGTCGAGCACCACGACCGCGAGCGCGGCCCCTGCGGCGAAGAGTCCCCACACGGTGCTGCTGGAGTTGCGGAACCACTCCTCGGGCTGATCGTCGTTCACGGCGCAAACCATAGCCCTCCGGGCGAAGATGCCTATGCTGAGGCCGTGTCTACCTCTGCAGAGATCGCCAAGCTGATCGACCACACCCTCCTCAAGCCCGAGGCGACCCGCGCCGACGTCGAGGCGCTGATCCAGGAGGCGGCCGAGCTCGGCACCTACTCGGTGTGCGTCTCCCCCTCGATGCTGCCGATCACCGTCCCCGAGGGCCTCAAGGTCGCCGTCGTGTGCGGCTTCCCGAGCGGCAAGCACATCTCCTCGGTCAAGGCCGCCGAGGCCGCTGCTGCGGTCGAGTCCGGCGCCGACGAGATCGACATGGTGATCGACGTGGGCGCGGCGAAGGAGAAGCGCTTCGCCGACGTGGAGGCCGACATCGCCGCCGTGCGTGCCGCGGCTCCGGCCCCGACGGTGCTGAAGGTGATCATCGAGTCCGCCGCGCTGGAGGACGACGAGATCGTCGGCGTCTGCCAGGCCTCGGTCAGCGCCGGCGCCGACTTCGTCAAGACCTCCACCGGTTTCCACCCCGCGGGCGGCGCCAGCGTCCACGCGGTCGAGCTGATGCGCCAGACCGTCGGCCCGGACCTCGGCGTCAAGGCCTCCGGCGGCGTACGCACCATGGAGCAGGCCGAGCAGATGGTCGCCGCCGGGGCGACCCGGCTCGGCGTCTCCGGCTCGCGGGCGCTGCTGGGCGGCGCCTCGGGGTCGACCCCGGGGTCCGGCTACTGACTTCTGCGCGGGAGGGGCGAGAATGCTCCGGTGCGTGCTCAGGTCATCGTCCTCGCCGGCCCCTCGGGGGCCGGCAAGTCCCGTCTGGCCGAGCGGCTGGGCCTCCCGGTCCTGCGGCTGGACGACTTCTACAAGGACGGCTCCGACCCGTCGCTCCCCCGCATCGCTGACGGCCCCAACGCGGGCCTGGTCGACTGGGACCACCCCGACTCCTGGCTCCCCGAGGACGCGATCAAGACGATCGCCACGCTCTGCGAGACCGGCACCGCCGAGGTGCCGATCTACGACATCGCCCACGACGGCCGCACCGGCTGGCAGTCGCTCGACCTCGGCGACGCGGCCCACTTCGTCGCCGAGGGGATCTTCGCCCAGGACATCGTGGCCGAGTGCCGTGCCGCGGGGCTGCTGGCCGCTGCGTACTGCGTCACCCAGTCGCCGACGGTGACCTTCTGGCGCCGGCTCACCCGCGACCTGCGCGAGCACCGCAAGCCACCGTTCGTGCTGGTCAAGCGGGGCCTCGCGCTGATGCGCGCGCAGCCGCGGGTGGTCGCGGACGCCGTCGCCAAGGGCTGCACCGCGGTCTACCCGAAGCACGGCTACGTCGCGATCGGGCGGCTCCTGGCCGGCCGTTAGGACTCGGCCAGCGCGGCGTAGGCGTCCTTGATCTCGTGGATCAGGTCGACGCGCTCGTCGTAGGGGATGAACGCCGACTTCATCGCGTTGGTGGTCAGCCGCTGCAGCTCGGGCAGGCCCCAGCCGAAGGCCTCCACGATGCCGGCCATCTCGGCGGTCATCGAGGTGCGTGACATCAGCCGGTTGTCGGTGTTGATGGTGACCCGGAAGCCGAGGTCGTAGAGCAGCCCGATCGGGTGCTCGGCGATCGACTTCGCGGCCCCGGTCTGCACGTTGGAGCGCGGGCAGAGCTCGAGCGGGATGCGACGGTCACGGACGTACGCAGCGAGCGACCCGAGCTTCGGCGCCTCGCCCTCCTCGACCGTGATGTCGTCGACGATGCGTACGCCGTGGCCGAGCCGGTCGCAGCCGCAGGGGTGCACGGCCTCCCAGATCGACGGCAGGCCGAAGCCCTCGCCGGCGTGGATGGTGAAGCGCATGTTCTCCGCGGCCAGGTGCTCGAAGGCGGCCAGGAACCGGCTGGGCGGGAAGCCCTTCTCCGGCCCGGCGATGTCGAACCCGGCCACGCCACGGTCGCGCCAGGCGACCGCGAGGTCGGCGATCTCGGTGGCGCGGGCGGCCTGCCGCATGGCGGTGAGCAGCTGGCGTACGACGATCTTGCGGCCGTTCGCCGCGACCGTGGCCATGCCCTCGTCGAACCCGGCCTGGACGGCCTCGATGACCTCCTCGAGCTCGTTGCCGTTGGCCACGTGGAGCTCGGGTGCCCAACGGATCTCGGCGTAGACGACCCCGTCCTCGGCCAGGTCCTCGACGCACTCGCGGGCCACCCTGGTCAGCGCCGGCAGCGTCTGCATGACGGCCAGCGTGTGCGCGAAGGTGTCCAGATAACGCTCCAGCGACCCCGAGTCGGCACTGGTGACGAACCACTCCTCCAGCGCGACCGGATCGTCCTGGGTCCCCTCCGGGAGCTGATGACCCACCTCGGCGGCGAGCTCGATGAGGGTCGAAGGACGTACGCCACCGTCGAGGTGGTCGTGGAGCAGCACCTTCGGCGCTGCCTTGATCTGCATGTCGGACGGTTTCATGGGCCTATTGTTCCGCATGCGGCTAGATTCCGTGGGTGCGCACATTCACCTCACTCGAAGAAGTCTCCGCCGCCGCAGGCACCGAGATCGGCACCGGCGAATGGCTGCAGGTCGACCAGGACCGCGTCAACGCCTTCGCCGACGCCACCGGCGACCACCAGTGGATCCACGTCGACGAGCAGCGGGCGAAGGAGGGGCCGTTCGGCGGCACCATCGCCCACGGCTACCTCACCCTGTCGCTGATCCCCTACCTCGGCCAGAGCGTCTACTCGCTCGAGACCCCGGGCGCGAAGCTCAACTACGGTCTCAACAAGGTCCGCTTCCCCACCCCGCTGCTGGTCGGCGCGCGCATCCGCCCGCTGATCACCTTCGGCGAGGTCACCGAGCTCCCCGCCGGCCTCCAGCTCGTGGTGAAGACGACCGTCGAGATCGAGGGCTCCGCCAAGCCCGCATGTGTCGCGGAGTCGGTCGTCCTGCTGCTGAAGGACTGATGTCTCCCAGGTCGGCTCAGGAGTAGTCGGCCCACAACCGCTGGGTCGTGCCGTCGACGGTCATCTCGCCGCCGTACGGCACGATCCACTGCGGACGCGTGTGCCCGAACGGCGGGCCGACCACGACCATCGCGTCGGGGTTGTAGCGGCCGACGGTCTCGATCGCCGCGTCCCGCTGCTCGGCGCGCTTGGTCGCCCGCTCCTCGGCGCTCGGCCGGTGCTCGAAGTCGGAGGTCGGCGGACGCGCCACGACGACGGCGTCGACCGCCTCGAGGATCCCGCGCTCGCCCAGCGACCGAGTGATCCGGGCGAACTCCAGCGCCGGGATGAGCTCCTCGGAGGTCTCCAGCAGGAGTACGCCGCCGGCGACCACGCTCGGGTCGACGGGGAAGCGCCCGGCGGTGAGCGCCCACTGGAGGATCTCGATGCAGCCGCCCCAGGTGCGGCCGGTCACCTCGCGCGCCGGACCCGCCCAGGTCCACGGCTCGGTCTTCTCCCGGTCGCCGAACTCGGTCAGCGCCCGCGGGTCGTTCCAGTCGCGCCCGATGTCCTCCGACTCCCCCGGCTCGGTGATCTCGAGCCTCGCGCCGGTGAGGAGCGCGGCCTTGAGCGAGGCCTCGTGGACCTCGTCGAGCCTCGGGCCCGGGCCCAGGTGGACCTGCGTAGACCCGCCGTAGAAGCCGGCGACGCCGTTGGTCCACAGCCAGTTGAGCAGGTTGGTGTTGTCGCTGTAGCCGAGGAACGGCTTCGGGTCCTTGCGGACCAGGTCGGCGTCGAGGTGGGAGATCACCGTGATCTGATCGTCCCCGCCGACGGTCGCCAGCACCGCCCGGATCTCCGGGTCGGCGAACGCGGCGTTCACGTCCGCCGCCCGCTCCTGCGGCGTCGCCCCGAGCTTCCTCGTCGTCGGGTACTCGACCGGCACCAGCCCGGTCACCTCGGTCAGCCGCGTCATCGCCTGCTCGTGGATCGCCGGCGCCACCGCTGGTGCAGCGAACGCAGGCGAGAGGACGGCGACCTTGTCGCCTGCGGTGGGCTTCGGTGGCTTGACGATCTCCATGACCGGATTCTGGCGGGTGAAACCTCCGCTGGTCGAGCCGGATTCGTGAGGAACGAACGAATCCGTGTCGAGACCAACACAGTCCTCCGGCGCTCTCGGCCCGACCGTGTTCCCCGGGAGCGCGCGAAATTCCCGCCATGGCGGGAATCTGCGCTGCTCAGTCGGCGATCGATGGCCGGGAGTGGGGCATTTCCCCGCCATGGCGGGATTTTGCGCGGCCCAGCCCGTCGCCGGTCCTCCCGGGCGGTGCAATTCCCCGCCATGGCGGGGATACCCTCGGCCGAGCCCGTCGCCGCCAACCGAGTCCGGGGCACTTTCCCGCCATGGCGGGAATTTGCCCCACCACCGAGCCCAGCGCTCGACGAAACTGTGTTGGTCTCGACACGCTCGGCCGCAGGCGGCCTCCCGGCTCGACCAGCGGGAGCGCCGGCTCGACCAGCGGAAGGTCAGCCGATCCGGTCGAGGATCAGCGGCGTCGCCTCGTACGCAGCCCCGTCCTCGATCTCATACCCACCCTCGAGCGCGGCGAGCGCCCGGTCGAAGCGCTCGGGCGTATCGGTGTGGAGCGTGAACAGCGGCGCACCGGCGGTGACCGAGTCGCCCGGACGGGCGTGCCAGGTGACCCCTGCACCGGCCTGGACGGCGTCCTCCTTGCGTTCGCGACCGGCACCGAGGCGCCAGGCGGCGAGGCCGACGGCCATCGCGTCGAGGCGGGTGAGGACTCCGGTCGAGGGTGCAGTGACGACGTGGGTCTCGCGCGCGGTCGGCAGCGGTGCGGACGGGTCGCCGCCCTGGGCCAAGATCATCGCGCGCCAGGTGTCCATCGCCTTGCCGGAGGCGAGCACGTCGGCCGGGTCCGGACCGGAGACTCCCGCGGCGGAGATCATCTCCCGGGCGAGCGCAACGGTGAGCTCGACGACGTCGGCGGGGCCGCCGCCGGCGAGCACGTCGACGGACTCGGCGACCTCGATCGCGTTGCCGGCGGTCAGGCCGAGCGGGGTCGACATGTCGGTCACCAGGGCGATCGTGTTGACACCGGCGTCGGTGCCGAGGTCGACCATGGTGCGGGCGAGCTCCGTGGCGGAGTCGAGCGTCTTCATGAACGCGCCCGCGCCGACCTTGACGTCCAGCACCAGGGCACCGGTGCCCTCGGCGATCTTCTTGGACATGATCGAGGAGGCGATCAGCGGGATCGCCTCGACCGTGCCGGTGACGTCGCGCAGCGCGTAGAGCTTGCGGTCAGCCGGAGCCAGCCCCTCACCGGCCGCGCAGATCACCGCGCCGACCGAGCCGAGCTGGGCGAGCATCTCCTCGTTGGACATCGACGCCCGCCACCCGGGGATCGACTCGAGCTTGTCGAGCGTGCCGCCGGTGTGACCGAGCCCGCGCCCGGACAGCTGCGGCACCGCGACGCCGCACGCGGCCACGAGCGGCGCCAGCGGCAGCGTGATCTTGTCCCCCACACCACCGGTCGAGTGCTTGTCGGCAGTCGGCCGGTCGAGCGAGTCGAACGACATCCGCTCCCCCGACGCGATCATCGCCGCCGTCCACCGAGCGATCTCCCGCCGCGACATCCCGTTGAGCAGGATCGCCATGTTGAGCGCCGCCATCTGCTCCTCGGCCACGACCCCCTGGGTGTAGGCCGCGATCATCCAGTCGATCTGCGAGTCGCTCAGCTCGCCACCGTCGCGCTTGGCGAGGATCACCTCAACCGCATCATGTTCCGCCATGCGGACAGAGTAAGGCGCGAGCGCGGCAGGTCCGCTATCGGACCCCGCGCCGGCCGCCACTACCCGAGCGCCTCCGGACCGAAGGCGTCCGGGAGCACCTCGGCCATCGTCTTCACGCCGGAGACGGTCATCAGCAGCAGCCCCGGGCCGCCGTTCTCGGAGAGCAGCTGGCGGCAGCGGCCGCACGGCATGATCACCTCGCCGGCGCTGTTCACGCACACGAAGTGGGTGAGCCTGCCGCCACCGCTCAGATGCAGCGAGGAGACCAGCCCGCACTCGGCGCACAGCGTCACGCCATAGCTCGCGTTCTCCACGTTGCAGCCCTGCAGGACACGTCCGTCGTCGACGATCGCGGCGGCGCCGACGGCGTACCCGGAGTAGGGCACGTACGCATGTTTTGCGGCCTCGGCTGCGTGCTGACGCAGGCCTTCCCAGTCAAAGCCGTCTGCGGCGTACGTCTGTTTCTCGGTCATGGTTCGACCTTAAAGCCTGACCGAAAAGGTCAAGACGAGGTACGAGGCTTAGGCTTCCGCCAGATCAAAAGTTGGTAACCGTTCGCGGAATCCCTGGCGTTGCTCGGTCAATGGGGAGAGCGTTCGGACATGAATGTCCTTTGCGCCGTCACTTGCGGGGCAACGACCTGGAGGCACCAGTGAAGAACAACATCAAGAAGGCCGCCGCCGGCGGCGTCGCTGCGGTCCTGTCCGCTGCCGCCCTCGCCGCGTGCGGTGGCGAAGCGCCGGCCGAGCGCGCTGGGGAGGGCAACAGCGACTACCTTCCCTGCATCGTCTCCGACGCGGGCGGTTTCGACGACAAGTCGTTCAACCAGCTCAGCTACGAGGGTCTGAAGGAGGCGGCCGACGAGATCGGCACCAAGCCGAAGCCCGTCGAGTCCAACAGCGAGAACGACTACGCCGCCAACCTGGAGAGCCTCGTCGGCCAGGGCTGCGACACCATCGTGACCGTCGGCTTCGCCCTTTCCGCCGCGACCATCGAGTCCGCGAAGGCCAACCCCGAGACCGAGTACGTCCTGATCGACGACGCGGCCGACGCCGACTTCGACGGCAAGACCGACGCCGAGAACATCAAGCCGATCCTCTACGACACCGCCCAGGCCGCGTTCCTGGCCGGCTACGTCGCCGCCGACTACACCAAGACCGGCGTCGTCGGCACCTACGGCGGCCAGCCCTTCCCGACCGTGACGATCTTCATGGACGGCTTCAAGCAGGGCGTGGAGTACTACGCGAAGACCAAGAAGAAGGACGTCAAGGTCGTCGGCTACGAGGGCGGCGAGAAGGGCTCCTTCACCGGTGAGTTCGTCGCCAACGAGAAGGCCACCAACACCGCGCGTCAGATCATCGACCAGAACGCCGACGTGATCATGCCGGTCGGCGGCCCGATCTACCAGGGTGCGCTCACCGCGATCGACGACTCCGGCAAGGACGTCGCGCTGATCGGCGTCGACGCGGACTTCTACGAGACCGACCCGAAGACCCAGGACGTCGTGCTCACCTCCGTGCTGAAGAACATGAAGACGTCGACGAACGACGTCATCATCGCCGCCAGCGAGGGTGACTTCGACGCCACGCCGTACGTCGGCACGCTCGAGAACGACGGGGTCGGCCTGGCGCCGTTCCACAACTTCGAGTCGAAGGTCTCCGAGACCCTGCCCGACGAGATCGAGGAAGTCACCGCCGGCATCAAGGACGGCTCGATCAAGGTCAACTCCTACCTGGCGAAGTGACCGCCCGGTGGCCCCGCTCGTCGGGGCCACCACGACGAGGGGGCCGGGCGCACTCGGCCCCCTCGCCACGTACTTGGAATTTCTCCGTCCCTGCAAGGAATGATCCGTGCCATGAGACTCGCGCTTCGAGACATCACCAAGCGCTTCGGCTCCCTGGTCGCCAACGACCACATCTCCCTGACCGTCGAGCCGGGTGAGATCCACTGCCTCCTCGGCGAGAACGGCGCGGGCAAGTCCACGCTGATGAACGTCCTCTACGGCCTCTACCAGGCCGACGAGGGCGAGATCCTCATCGACGACGAGCCGCAGCGCTTCAAGGGTCCCGGCGACGCGATGGCCGCCGGCATCGGCATGGTGCACCAGCACTTCATGCTCATCCCGGTCTTCACCGTCGCCGAGAACGTCATGCTCGGCCACGAGGCCACCGGCTTCGCCGGCAAGCTCGACCTCGACGCCGCCCGCAAGCAGGTCCGGGAGATCTCCGAGCGCTTCGGCTTCCACGTGGACCCGGATGCGCTCGTCGAGGACCTCCCCGTGGGCGTACAGCAGCGGGTCGAGATCATCAAGGCGCTCTCGCGCGACGCGGAGGTGCTCGTCTTCGACGAGCCGACCGCCGTGCTGACCCCGCAGGAGACCGACGAGCTGATGGCGATCATGCGCCAGCTCAAGGAGTCCGGCACCGGCATCGTCTTCATCACCCACAAGCTGCGCGAGGTTCGCGAGGTGGCCGACCGGATCACGGTCATCCGACGCGGCACCGTGGTCGGCGAGGCGTCCCCCGAGGCGTCCAACGCCGAGCTCGCTGCGCTGATGGTCGGCCGTCCGGTCGAGCTCAAGGTGCAGAAGTCCCCGGCCGAGCCGGGCGAGCGCGCGCTGGTCGTCTCCGACCTGACCGTGGCCGACGAGGACGGCCAGGTCCACGTCGACGACATCAGCTTCCACATCGACGCCGGCGAGATCCTGGCGGTCGCCGGCGTGCAGGGCAACGGCCAGACCGAGCTCACCGAGGCGATGGTCGGCCTGGCCCCTCATGTCGAGGGGTCGATCAAGCTCGACGGTCGCGAGATCGTCGGCCGTTCGGTACGCAAGGCGCTCGAGGCCGGCATCGGGTTCATCCCCGAGGACCGCCAGATCGAGGGTCTGGTCGGCAACTTCACGATCGCCGAGAACCTCATGCTCAACCGCAGCTACGACAAGCCGTTCGTCACCGGCGGCTCGCTGAACCTCAAGAAGCTGGACACCTTCGCGAAGGAGAAGCTGGCCGAGTACGACGTACGCGCCCCCGGGGTCTCGACCCTGGCCGGGCAGCTGTCGGGCGGCAACCAGCAGAAGGTCGTGGTCGCCCGTGAGCTCTCCCGCGACCTGCGGCTGCTGGTCGCCTCGCAGCCGACCCGCGGCGTCGACGTCGGGTCGATCGAGTTCATCCACAAGCAGATCGTGGCGGCACGGGACGCCGGTGTCCCGGTGCTCGTCGTGTCCTCCGAGCTCGACGAGATCTCCGCTCTCGCCGACCGGATCATGGTCCTCTACCGCGGGCGGGTCGTGGGCATCGTCCCCGCCGACACCTCCCGCGACACCCTCGGCCTGATGATGGCCGGCGAGACTCCGGAAGGGAGCCAAGCGTGAGTGAGAAGGGGCCGGAGAACGAGCCGGCCGAGACGACGAAGGTGACCGACGACGACGTTGTCGAGGACCCCCAGGATTCGGCGGCCGACACCGACCGCGTCGCGGAGGCGAGTCGCTGGCACGTGGCACTGCGCGAGATCACCACCGGCAACGCGCTCGTCGCGGTGCTCTCGGTGTTCCTGGCGATGTTCTTCGGGTCGCTGATGATCCTCTTCACCGACGCCGACGTCCGCTACGGGATGTCCTACTTCTTCGCCCGCCCCTCCGACACGTTCATCTACGCGTGGGAGGCCATCTCGGGGGCGTACGTCTCGCTGTGGCGGGGCGCGGTCTTCAACGACCTGGGCAGCACCTTCCACCAGCAGATCAAGCCGATCACCGAGACGCTCAAGTTCGCTGCGCCGCTGACGCTGGCCGGCCTCGGCATCGGCCTGACCTTCCGCGCCGGGCTCTTCAACATCGGCGGCCGGGGGCAGATGCTGCTCGGTGGCGCCGCCGCCGCGTTCGTCGCGGTCAAGCTCGACCTGCCGATGATCGTGCACCTGCCGCTGGCGATCCTCGTCGGTGCGCTCGTCGCCGCGCTGTGGGGTGGGATCGCCGGTCTCCTCAAGGCGCTCACCGGCGCCCACGAGGTGATCGTGACGATCATGCTCAACTACGTCGGCTACTACCTGGTCTTCTACGCCCTGACCCGCAAGTCGCTGCTCCAGGCGCCCAACTCGGGCAACCCGAAGTCCTCGCCGATGCCCGAGTCGGCGATCCTGCCGGACCTGCTCGGACCGAAGTTCAACCTGCACGCCGGCTTCCTGCTCGCGGTGCTGGCCACGTTCCTGGTCTGGTGGATCCTCAACCGCTCGGCGCTGGGCTACCGGTTCCGCGCGGTGGGTGAGAACCCGGCCGCGGCGAAGGCCGCCGGCATCAACGTCGGGCTGGCCTACTTCAGCGCGTTCCTGATCTCCGGGGCCCTGGTCGGTCTAGCCGGGGTCAACCAGGTGCTCGGCTCGGTGACCGACGGCGCCACCAGCGGCCTCGACGCCGGCATCGGCTTCGATGCGATCACCGTCGCCCTGCTCGGCCGCTCGCGGCCCTTCGGCATCCTGGCCGCCGGCATCCTGTTCGGCGCGTTCAAGTCCGGCGGCTTCTTCATGCAGGCCTCCGAGAGCATCCCCGTCGACATCGTGCTGGTCATCCAGTCGCTGATCGTGCTGTTCCTCGCCGCGCCGCCCCTGGTGAAGGCGATCTTCCGACTCCCCTCGAAGGAGGCCTGAGATGAGCGCGGTTGCAACCACGGTGAAGCCCGAGGGCGTCGCCGAGCGGGTCCCCGGCCTGTGGAAGACGCCGAGCGTCCTCGGTGTCTTCACCGTCCTGGTGGCCCTCCTCGTCCTGATCAGCCCGCGCAGCGGTGACTCCACCTTCCGGTGGAGCCGGCAGGGCGACTGGTTCTCGATCCCGGACGTCTCGCTGCCCGCCAACGCCGTGGTCTGGGCTGCTGTCCTCGTGTGCCTCCTCTGCACCGCGTACGCAGCCTGGAACGCCTACGCCGGCCGCAAGTCGCCGCTGCTGCTGGTGGCGGTCTTCGCCGTGGTCGCGGTCGCGGGCTTCCTGGCCTGGGCGGTCGCGGGCAAGACCCTGCCGGTGGTCGGTCTGCTCGCCGGCTCGCTCGCGCTGGCGGTGCCGCTGGTGTTCGGCGCGCTCGGTGGCGTGCTCGGCGAGCGGGCGGGTGTCGTCAACATCGCGATCGACGGCCAGCTGCTCTTCGGCGCCTTCGGTGCCGCGATCGCCGCCTCGCTGACCGGTTCGCCATGGGCGGGTCTGGTGGCCGCGATGGTCGCCGGCATGCTGGTCGCCCTGCTGCTGGGCCTGTTCGCGATCACCTACTGGGTCGAGCAGGTGATCGTCGGCGTCGTGCTCAACGTGCTCGTCATCGGCTTCACCAGCTTCATGTTCTCCCAGGTCCTCTCCGAGAACGCGGCCGCGCTCAACAACCCGCCGCACTTCCCGCGCTGGGAGATCCCGCTGCTGTCCGGCATCCCGGTCGTCGGCCCGATCTTCTTCCGGCAGACCGTGCTGGTCTACCTGATGTACGTCGCGGTCTTCCTGATCGCCTGGGCGCTCTACCGCTCCAAGTGGGGCCTGCGGGTCCGCGCTGTTGGCGAGCACCCGAAGGCGGCCGACACGGTCGGCATCAACGTGATCGCCACCCGCTACCGCACCGTGCTGCTCGCCGGCGCGATCGCGGGCATCGGCGGCGCGACCTACACGCTGGTCTCGGTGCCGTCCTTCGGCCGCGAGATGACCGGCGGTGCGGGCTACATCGCGCTCGCCGCGGTGATCTTCGGCAAGTGGGACCCGATCAAGGCGACGCTGGCGGCGCTGCTGTTCGGCTTCGCGTCCAACGTGGAGTCGGTGCTCTCGGTCATCGGCTCGCCGGTGCCGTCGCAGTTCATGCTGATGCTGCCCTACGTCGTGACGATCTTCGCGGTCGCCGGCCTGGTCGGGCACTCGCGGGCCCCGGCCGCCGACGGCAAGCCCTATCGGAAGAGCTAGACGGGACGGCTCAACGTGCGGTGGGCAGCGGCGGCAAGCACCTTGGCGCCGACGCCCACCGCACGTTCGTCTATGCGCAGGTCGCCCTGGTGCAGGTCGTAGGTGGGGCCGCCGGGGGTGCGTACGCCGAGCCGGAACATCGAGCCCGGCACCTGTTCCTGGTACCACCCGAAGTCCTCGCCGCCGAGGCTCTGCGCCGAGACCACCGCGCCGCGCTCCCCGAGCACGTCACGGACGACGCCGGTGAGGATCTGGTGGGAGACCTCGTCGTTGCTCACCGGCGGGACGCCACGGGTGTAGTCGACCGCAGCCGTCACGCCGTAGGGCGCGATGATCTCGGCGACGACCTCGCGGACCACGTGCTCGACCTCGCTCCAGGCGTCGCTGTCGAGGATGCGTACGGTGCCGGCGACCGACCCGTGGGCGGGGATCACGTTGTGGATCTGTCCCGCCGAGACCTTGCCCCAGACCACGCTCACTCCGGCCCGGGGATCCATCCGGCGGCTCAGGATCACCGGCAGCTCGGTGGTCACCTTGGCGAGCGCGAAGACCAGGTCGCCGGTCAGGTGGGGCCGCGAGGTGTGGCCGCCGGTGCCGCTGAGGTGCACGTCGATCAGGTCGGCCGCGCTGGTGAGTGCGCCGGAACGGAGCCCGACGCGACCGACGTCGACGGTCGGGTCGCAGTGGAGCGCGAAGATCCGCTCGACGTCGTCGAGCGCACCCAGGCTCATCAGGTGCAGCGCGCCGCCGGGCATGACCTCCTCGGCGGGCTGGAAGAGCAGGCGTACGCCACCGGGCAGCGGTGACTCGCGGTGCAGGTCGGCCAGCGCGAGGCCGGCGCCGAGCAGCGCCGTCGTGTGCACGTCGTGCCCGCAGGCGTGCGCGACACCGGGGACGGTGCTCGTCCAGATGTCGGTGGTGACGTCGTCGACGGGCAGGGCGTCCATGTCGCCGCGCAGCGCGACGACGCGGGCGTCGGCGTCCTCCCCGCCGAGGTCGGCGATGAGACCCGTCGCCGAGGGACGGTCGACCCTCCAGCCGGCCTTCTCCAGCCGCTCGGCCACCATCTCGGTGGTGCGATGCTCCTGCCAGGAGAGCTCCGGGTGCGCGTGGATGTCCCGGCGCAGGTCGGTCAGCTCGGCGTCGTAGGCATCGACTCGGTCGGCGAGGAAGGCAGCAGGCATGGTCCCGTCAGACTAATCGTTGTCGTAGGCCGCGAGGATCCGGTCCGCGGCCACGGTCGCCGGAAGCTCGCCCGAGAGCACCTCTGCGCGCACCTCGTCGCGGATCGCCTTGACGCCTGCGGAGTGTTTGAGCCGCTGGTCGAGCTCGTCCCGGACGAGAGCCCACGTGAAGTCGAGCTGCTGCTCGGCGCGCTTCGTGCGCAGCCCCTCCTCGCCGAGGTGGGCACGATGCGCCATCACCTGCTCCCACACGGAGTCGACGCCGTCGTCGTGCAGCGCCGAGGCGGTGATCACCGGCGGCGCCCACTCCTCCCGCGAGCGCACCAGCCGCAGCGCCCCCGCGAGCTCGCGCGCGGCCGCGCGCGCCTCCTGGGCGCGGTGGGGGTCGTTGGGGTCGGCCTTGTTGACCGCGATCACGTCGGAGATCTCCAGGATGCCCTTCTTGATCCCCTGCAGCTGGTCGCCGGTGCGCGCGATGGTGAGGAAGAGGAACGTGTCCACCATCCCCGCCACGGTCACCTCGGACTGCCCGACGCCGACCGTCTCCACCAGCACCACGTCGTAGCCGGCTCCCTCCAGCACCGACATCGCCTGCACGGTGGCCCGGGCGACCCCTCCCAGGGTCCCCGCGCTCGGCGAGGGCCGGATGAACGCGTTGGGGTCCACCGCGAGCCGCTGCATGCGGGTCTTGTCGCCCAGGACAGACCCACCGGTGCGTACCGAGGACGGGTCGACCGCCAGCACCCCGACCTTGAGCCCGTTGGCGGTCAGCCGGCTGCCGAGCGCCTCGATGAAGGTCGACTTGCCGACTCCGGGGACGCCGGAGATCCCGACCCGTACGGTCCGGTGCTCGTCCCCGGCCCCACCGCGGGCCGCCGAGAGCTTGGTGAGCAGCTCGCGCGCGATCTCGCGGTGCTGGGGCTTGGTCGACTCCACCAAGGTGATCGCCCGCGACACCGCCGCCCGCTTGCCGTCGTTGATGCCGTCGAGAAGGTCTTGTACGTCGGGCCCAGGCATGGCCAGCACCTTAGCCAATCGCGAGCCCGGCGTCGCGACCTAGGACCGGCGTGGACGCCCACCGAGGTAGGTGGACGCGAAGAGGTAGAGGCCGGTGCCGAGCAGCAGGAAGAGCGGGGGCAGCGGGACGTAGAAGACCCAGCCCGGCGGGTTCATCGCGACCGCGACGAAACAGACCACGACGGTCAGCGTGAAGATGATCGAGGTCCAGCGGTGGACGGTGCGTACATTCGTGTTCGTAGCCATGCCACCAGGCTAGAAATACGTCTCTGACCTGCGCTTCTCGATTCCTGATCGGATGCGCGAGGACCGCGGCGCGACTGGCCACTCAGGAGGTGGGTACCGGACCGGCATGACCCAACTCGGCTACACCCTGTTCACCGAGCAGAGCGGACCGCGCGACCTCGTCCGCTACGCCACGGCCGCCGAGGAGGCGGGCTTCGACTTCGAGGTGATGAGCGACCACTTCTCGCCCTGGCTGACGGAGCAGGGGCACGCGTCGTACGCCTGGAGCGTGCTGGGCGCGGTCGCCCACGCCACCTCGCGCGTCGACCTGATGACGTACGTGACCTGCCCGACGATGCGCTACCACCCGGCCGTGGTGGCGCAGAAGGCCGCCACGGTGCAGCTGCTGGCCGAGGGGCGATTCCGGCTCGGGCTGGGCGCCGGCGAGAGCCTCAACGAGCACGTCGTCGGCCAGGGCTGGCCCGCGATCCAGGAGCGGCACGCGATGCTGCGCGAGGCGGTCGAGATCATCCGCGCGCTGCATACCGGCGAGCTGGTCGATCACCGAGGTGAGTACTTCCAGGTCGACTCCGCCCGGATCTGGGACCTCCCCGAGGACCCCGTCGAGATCGGGATCGCCGTCGGGGGCCAGCGCGCCATCGAGGAGCTCGCGCCGCTGGCCGACCATCTGATCGCCGTCGAGCCCACGGCCTCGCTGGTCGAGGGCTGGAACGATGTCGAGGGCGCCACCAAGATCGGTGACGGGGCGCGCGCGATCGGCCAGCTGCCGATCTGCTGGGACCCCGACGAGGAGACCGCCGTACGCCGCGCGCACGAGCAGTTCCGCTGGTTCAGCGGCGGCTGGGAGGTCAACGCCAACCTGCCGACGCCGGCCGGGTTCGCCGCGGCCACCGAGCTCGTCCGCCCCGAGGACGTCGCCGAGTCGGTGCCGTGCGGTCCCGACCTGGACAAGATCGTCGACGCCGTCTCCGCCTACTGGGAGGCAGGCTTCACCGACGTCGCGCTGGTGCAGATCGGCGACGACTCCCAGGACCGGTTCCTGGCCGAGGCCGCCCGGCCGCTGCTCGAGCGGCTGCGGGCGGCCGCGCCCTGATCAGTCCAGGCGCTCCGGTCAGTCCAGCTGCTCGCGCAGCCGGGCTAGGAGGTCCAGCGCCGAGTCTGCGATGACGGTGCCGGGGAGGAAGACCGCGGCCGCACCCATCTGCTCGAGGGTGGCCACGTCGTCGGGCGGGATGACCCCGCCGATGACGATCATGATGTCCGGGCGTCCCTGCTCCTCCAGCGCCGCCTTCAGCGCGGGGAGCAGCGTGAGGTGGCCGGCGGCCAGCGAGGAGACTCCGACGATGTGTACGTCGGCGTCGACCGCCTGCTGCGCGACCTCCTCCGGGGTGGAGAACAGCGGGCCTACGTCGACGTCGAAGCCGAGGTCGGCGAAGGCCGAGACGACGACCTTCTGACCCCGGTCGTGGCCGTCCTGGCCCATCTTCGCGACCAGGATCCGCGGGCGGCGGCCCTCGGCCTCCTCGAAGTCCTTGGTCGCCTTCAGCACCTGGGTGACCTTGGAGTCACCCGACGTCGTCGCCTCATCGCGGTACACACCGGAGATGGTACGGATGACGGCCTGGTGGCGTCCCCAGGACTTCTCCATCGCCTCGGAGATCTCGCCCACGGTGGCCTTGGCCCGGGCCGCGTCGACGGCCAGCTTGAGCAGGTTGCCGTCGAGGTTGCCCGTCCCGCTGGGCTTGCTCGTGGCACCGGCTGCGTTGGTGATCGCCTCCAGGGCCCGGCGTACGTCCTCGTCGTCGCGCTCCGCGCGCAGCCGCTCGAGCTTGGCGACCTGCTGCTTGTAGACCTGGTCGTTGTCGACCTTGAGCACGTCGAGCGGGTCCTCGGAGGCCTGCCGGAAGGTGTTGACACCGATCAGCTTCTGCGCGCCGGAGTCGAGGCGTGCCTGGGTGCGGGCGGCGGCCTCCTCGATGCGCATCTTCGGGATGCCCTGCTCGATGGCCTTGGCCATGCCGCCGGCGGCCTCGGCCTCCTGGATGTGGGCCCAGGCGCGCTCGGCGAGGTCGTGGGTGAGCTTCTCCACGTAGTAGGAGCCGCCCCACGGGTCGATGATCTCGGTGGTGCCCGACTCCTGCTGCAGCAGCAGCTGGGTGTTGCGGGCGATGCGGGCCGAGAAGTCGGTCGGGAGGGCGATCGCCTCGTCGAGGGCGTTGGTGTGCAGCGACTGGGTGTGGCCCTGGGTCGCGGCCATCGCCTCGATCGCGGTGCGGCCCACGTTGTTGAAGACGTCCTGGGCGGTCAGCGACCAGCCGGAGGTCTGCGAGTGCGTGCGCAGCGAGCGCGACTTGGGGTTCTGCGGGTCGAACTGCGAGACCAGCCGCGACCAGAGCGCGCGGGCGGCGCGCATCTTGGCGACCTCCATGAAGAAGTTCATCCCGATCGCCCAGAAGAAGCTCAGCCGCGGCGCGAACGCGTCCACGTCGAGCCCGGCGGCGAGACCGGTGCGGAGGTACTCGACGCCGTCGGCCAGCGTGTAGGCGAGCTCGAGATCGGCGGTCGCCCCGGCCTCTTGCATGTGGTAGCCGGAGATCGAGATCGAGTTGAA
The DNA here is from genome assembly GCF_014648595.1 of Nocardioides luteus. Classification (GTDB taxonomy): domain Bacteria; phylum Actinomycetota; class Actinomycetes; order Propionibacteriales; family Nocardioidaceae; genus Nocardioides; species Nocardioides luteus. The sequence goes on from NZ_BMRK01000004.1 coordinate 234,621, forward strand.
GCGGGGCATCTTCGCGGCGGTGTAGGAGAAGATGTCGCCGATGATCCGCATCGACGCCGCCGGCGGGTAGATGTAGGTGTTGCGGACCATGAACTCCTTGAGGATGTCGTTCTGGATGGTCCCCGCGAGCTGCTCCGGCTTCACCCCCTGCTCCTCGGCCGCCGCGATGTAGAGCGCCATGACCGGCAGCACCGCGCCGTTCATCGTCATCGAGACCGACATCTGGTCGAGCGGGATGCCGTCGAAGAGGGTGCGGGTGTCGTAGATCGAGTCGATCGCGACGCCCGCCATGCCGACGTCACCACGCACCCGCGGGTGGTCGGAGTCGTAGCCGCGGTGGGTGGCCAGGTCGAAGGCGACCGAGAGACCCTTCTGACCGGCGGCCAGGTTGCGGCGGTAGAAGGCGTTGGACTCCTCCGCGGTCGAGAACCCGGCGTACTGCCGGATCGTCCACGGCTGGGTCGTGTACATCGTCGGGTAGGGGCCGCGCAGGAACGGGCTCAGTCCCGGGTAGGTGTCGAGCGCGTCGAGGCCCTCGAGGTCCGCAGGCCCGTACGCCGGCTGGATCTCGATGCCCTCGGGGCTCAGCCACGGCTCCTGTTCTCCGGAGGTCGAGGCTGTCGAGACCTCCCCGGACGCCGAGTCACCCAGGAGCGGGATCCCCTTGAAGGAGCTGGGAATCGTCATGAGAGCTTCTCCCTCGTAGCGGTCAGGAAGGCGAGCGCGTCGACGCCCATCGAGGCGGCGTCGTCCACCTCGGCGTCGACGGCGTCCGGCTTCCCGGCGATGATCACGTGCGTGGCGCCGGCCTCGCGCAGGGCCGCGATCGCGGCCGGCCCCCACTCGGCGTACGTCTTGTCGGCACCGGCCAGGCAGACGACCGGGGGCGCGCCGGCAGCGCGGTACTTCCCGGCGAGGTCCTCGGCGTCGCTGGTGGCGCCGGCGACCTCGACCCCGATGCCGCCGGCGGCCAGGAGGTTGGTCGCGAAGGTCGCCCGCGCGGTGTGCTGGGCGACGGGTCCGAGGGTGGCGAGGAAGACCTTGCTCGTGGCAGGGGTGTCGCGGAGCGCCTCGAACGAGGCGCCGTAGCGCACCACCCGCTCGTTGAGCGGGTCGGCCGGGCGCTCGGGGAGCGTCTCGGCGAGGTTGGGGAACTCGGTGAGCCCGGTGATCGGCCGCTTGCGGCGGGCGATCGCCTTCTCGCGCTCGGCGGAGACGGCGGCGATCCGGTCGCGGAACGGCGAGAAGTCGTGGCCACCGATCGCGTTCGACCCGGTCCACTCCTCCTCGAGCTGGATGAACGCCTCCCAGCCGGCCGCGGCCATGTCGGCGGTCAGCTTCTCGACGGCGTAGGAGCCGCCCGCCGGGTCGGCGACGGTCGCGACGTGGGACTCGTCGATCAGCAGATGAGAGACGTTGCGGGCGATCCGGCGGCCGAACCCGTCCGGCACGCCGTTGGCGGAGTCGAAGGGCAGCACGGTCACCGCGTCGGCCCCGCCGACACCGGCCGCGAAGGCCGCGACGGTGCCGCGCAGCATGTTCACGTAGGGGTCGTACTTCGACAGCATCGGCCGCGAGCTGACCGCGTGGATGCGCATCTCGACGCCCTCGCACCCGGAGAGCTCCAGGACACGCGACCAGAGCTGGCGGGCGGCGCGCAGCTTGGCGATCGTGGGGAACTGCTCGTCGGTGGCGGCGTAGCGGAACTCGATCAGCGCCGCGGCGACGGCGGGCGAGAAGCCGGCCTCGGTCAGCGCGCGCAGGTAGGCGACACCGGCCGCGATCGACCAGCCGAGCTCCTGCACGTCGGAGGCGCCGAGGTCGTGGGCGGCGGTGGCGTCGACGACGATCGCGCGCACCCCGATCCCCTCGGCGAGACGGGCCAGGTCGACCAGCTCGGCGAAGGCCTCGTCGGGCGCCAGCGGCAGGTCACGCAGCAGCGCACCCAGCGGGTCGGCACCGAGGTTGGTCGCCGCGTGGAGTCCGGTGCCCCGCTCGGCGATCAGCGCGAGCAGGTTCTGGGCGACCTTGACCGCGCCGACCGGAGCGTCGAGCACGACGGGGGCGAGGTCGAGCATCACCTTGTCGAGCAGCACGGCCAGGTCGGTGGTCTCGTCGGCGGCCACCCACAGCGAGGAGACCCCGCCGTCGAGGTCGACCAGGGCGGCCTCGTTGGCTGCCTTGGCGTCCACACCGGACAGGCCGGAGACGAGGGAGCGGATGTCCCAGGCGCCGGCGCGCGCGGGGCGGGCCGGGTCGCCGAAGGACTCCCCCGGAAGGCCGAGCGGCGCGATCCGGAGTCCGTCGAGAGAGGTGCGGGTCAGCTTGTCCCAGACGGCCGAGTCGGCGTCGTCGGCGGTGAGCCGACCGCTCTTACGGAGGACGGCAGCCGTCGCCGCCTCCCACTCTGCCTGGGAATGGGCATCCGCCGGCTGGGCAAGGCGCAACGAGTCGTCGCGAGCGGCGTCGTTCATGGGTCGAACCTTAGGCCGCCCAAGTGGCGGTGACCACAAAGTGTGAGGTTTACAACCGTTAACTGAGATGCGCGGCTACCTTCACCGCCGTGAAGGTACGCAGCCCGGACCGCACGGTCTACCGCATCACCCGACGCTGGGTGCCCTGGCAGCGGAGGTCCCGCAGACTGAGCCTCGACGGGGCGGAGGTGCCTGTCGACCCGCCGTCGGGCGACGACCCCTTCAGCATGATCCTGCTGCTGATCTGGCTCGTCATCGCGGTGCCGATCATCCTCGTCATCGTGGCGATCATGCTCCTCACCGGCATCGAGCTGCTCCTGCTGCTCGCGCTCCTCCCCTTCGCCGTCGGCGCCCGCGTGCTCTTCGGCCGCCACTGGACCGTCGAGGTGCGCCACGGCTTCACGCCCATCCACGAGGAGGCCGCCGGCACCTGGGCCGAGAGCGGCGTACGCATCCGGGAGCTGGCGCGGGAGATCGAGTCGGGCAGCGTCCCCGACGACACCCTCGGCGGACTCGTCTAAGGCCGAGCCGCCCACCACGGGCGCAGCAGCGGCAGTCCCGTGTAGACCAGCACCCACACCGGCCAGAAGAACCCGCGGCCGGTGACCTGCCAGGCGACCACGGCGATCGCGCCGCAGACCAGGAACACCAGCAGGTCGCGCACGAGCTGCCGGCTCGCGCCTCCCGGACCCGGCTCGGTGCCAGGCTCCTCGCCCAGGTCGTCGACGGCGGTGGCCAGGTCCGCGGTGTCACCCGCGCCCCAGACCATCGCCGCGCGTGCCTCAAGCTCGAGAGCGGAGAGCCGGCCCGCGGCGTACGCCTCGACGAGCCGTGTCCGCGCAGCCTCTCGGTCGAGGTCGCCGACCCGGGTCACAGCGACTCCAGGTCGAGGGCGCGGCCGGCGGCGTAGAGGTCCTGGGGGCAGGTGGCGGCGGCGCAGTCGGCATAGCGGTCGGCCAGCCGCGCGAGCGCCTTGACGGTCTCGACCACGGCCGGGTCCGCGGCGAGGTTGTGCTGCTCGTAGGGGTCGGAGGAGCGGTCGTAGACCTCGACCTCGCCGGTGTGGAGCCGGGCGTAGGTCCACGAGCCCACCCGAATGCCCGACCACAGCTGCCTGCTCCCGTCGGTGACCCGCCAGCCGGCGACCGGGATCGCCCGGGTCTGCTCGGGCGCGCGCAGCCACGGCAGGATGTCGATCCCGTCGGAGGGGCGCGGCGGCTTCGCGCCGGCGGCGGCCAGCAGGGTGGCGGCGATGTCGGGGTTGGTGACCGGGGTCCGCACCGTCCGGCCGCGCGGGATGCCGGGACCGCTCATCAGCACCGGGATCCGGAGCGACTCGTCGAAGTGCCACAGCTTGCCGTTGAGGTTGTGGTAGCCGCTCGAGTAGCCGTTGTCGGAGGTGAAGACGACCATCGTCCGCTTGAGCTCACCGCTCTTCTTCAGCCCGGTCAGGAGCGAGGCGATGTTGCGGTCCAGGCTGCGGAGGGCCTCCAGGCGGCGCTGGTAGGCGATCCGCACCGCGTCCTTCTTGCGCGGGTTGAACCTCCCGCGCCCGGGCGACCCCTTCGCGTAGCCGGAGACGTCCTCGGGGAAGAGGTTGGGCCGCGCCGGGATCCGCACGCCGTCGTAGAAGCCGCGGTCCTGGGCGTCGGGCACGGTCACCGAGAGCGCGGCGTCGGTGCCTGCGTAGATCTTCTTCGGGTCGTCGGGGCCGGACGGCGAGCCGTGGTGCGGCGCCACGTAGTTCACCCAGGTGAACCACGGCTTCCCGGTGACTCGCTCGGCCGCGATCCCGGCCTTCGCGTGCTCGGTGATCACCGTCGAGGAGTAGCCCTTCGACTTGATGATCTCGCCGTTGACGTTGAACTTCGGTGATCGGAAGTTGTACGTCGACGGGTCCACGGTCGCCCGCCACTGGTCCCAGCCGGGCGGTACGTCGCCGCGGGTCTCGCCCTCGCCGTAGCCGTTGAGGTACTTCCCCGCCAGGATCGTCGAGTAGCCCGCCTCCTGCAGCGAGGTCGCCACGGTGGCCGAGTCGTCGAAGGCCTGATAGCCGCCGTGCGGCCCGTCGATCGTGCGCGCGCCGTGGTTGTGGGCGTACTGCCCGGTCAGCAGCGAGGCACGCGCCGGCACGCAGATCGGCGTCGGCGCGACCCCCTCGGCGAAGGAGACGCCGCTGCGCTCGACCAGCTTGCGCACCTGCGGCAGGTAGTCCATGTCGATGTAGGAGAGGTCGTCGACCGTGATCATCAGCAGGTTCGGCTTCTCGACGGGCCGCTCCAGAGCAGGCGTACGCGTCGGGGCCGCCGCCACGGCGGTCGGCTCGTGCACGAGCCCGGTCACCGCGAGGGCGCTCATCGCGGCGGTCGCCACGGCAGCCCGCCGGCGGCGGGTGAACAGGTCGACGACCGGCATGACCAAACACTCCCAAGTAATACGAGTTATTTAGTCTACTTTAACGCCTAAGCGGCGATCCGCCGATCGACGCCACCGATCGGACGGGCCGGACGGGCCGATTCAGAGACCGGCGAGGTCGAGCGGGCCGCCGGCCGGATACATCTTCTTCGGGCAGGCGTCGCCCTCGCAGTCGCGATACTTCTCGGCAAGGTCGGCCAGCCGCGAGAGCGTCGAGGCGTGGCCGGGATCCTCGGCGAGGTTGTTCATCTCGTAGGGGTCGGCGGCGCGGTCGTAGAGCTCGACGCCACCGTTGCGCAGTTCGACGTAGGTCCACCGGCCGACCCTCACGCCGGACCACAGCCGGGTGGTGCCGTCGCGCGTGGGCCACGCCTCGATCGGCACGACGCGGGTCTGCTCGGGCGCCCGCAGCCACGGCAGGATGTCGACCCCGTCGGCCTCGTGCGGGTCGTCGGCACCCGCCGCGGCGAGGAGCGTGGTGGCGATGTCGGGGTTCGTCAGCGGGGTGCCGACCTCGCGCCCCTTCGGCACACCGGGCCCGCTCATCAGCACCGGGATGCGCAGCGTCTCCTCGTAGTACCAGAGCTTGCCGTTGAAGTTGTGGTAGCCGCTGGAGAAGCCGTTGTCGGAGCTGAAGACGACCAGCGTGCGCGCCAGCTCACCGGTCTTCTTCAGGCCACCGAGCAGCGAGGCGATGTTGCGGTCCAGGCTGCGCGCCGACTCGATCCGGCGCTGGTAGGAGAGCCGGTAGGCGTCCTTCTCGATCTGGGAGGGGTTCTTCCGAGAGGGCGACCCCTTCGGAAAGCCCTCACGCTGCTCCGAGAAGAGGTTCGGCTGCGGCGGGATCGGCTTGTCGGCGTACGCACCACGGTCCTGCTTGTCCGGCACGGGCACCCCGATCGCACCCTTGGTGCCGCGGAAGCGCTGCTTGGGGTCGCCCTTCGCGGTCGGCCCGCCGAGGTGCGGCGCCACATAGTTGACCCACTGGAACCACGGTTTGCTCGCCGCGCCGGGCTCCCTCCTCGCATCCCGGAGGGACGCCTTCGCCTGCTGGGTGATGACGGTGGTGGAGTAGCCCTTCGGCTTCACCACTCGCCCGTTCACGTTGAACTTCGCACCCAGATAGTTGTAGGTCGACGGGTCCAGGGTCGCGCGCCACTGGTCCCACCCCGGAGGCACGTCGTGCTTGCTGCCCTTCTGGCCGTACTCGTTGAGGTACTTGCCGGTGAACAGCGTCGTGTAGCCGGCGTCCTGCAGCGAGGTCGCCAGGGTCGCGGAGTCGTCGAAGGAGGGATAGCCGCCCTCGGGGCCGTGGATCGTGTGGGCGCCGTGGTTGTGGGCGTACTGCCCCGAGAGCAGGGAGGCCCGGGCGGGCACGCAGATCGGCGTCGGCGCGAGCGCGTCGGTGAAGGTCACGCCGCCCTCACCGACCAGCTGCTTCACCTTGGGCAGGTAGTCCATGTCGATGGCGGAGAGGTCGTCGACGGTGACCATCAGCAGGTTGGGCTTCTCGACCGGCATCCGGAAGGCCGGCGTCGCCGTCGCCTCCTGCCCGGTGGCGCGGTCGGGCGGGGGCTTCTGGGTCGGCGCGAAACCGCAGCCGGAGATGCCTACGGCCGCGGTCACCGCGAGCGCCGCCGAGAGCGTCCGGACCCGTCTGGATACCGCCACTGATTGTCCTCATCACACTGGTCGATCACTGCCGGGTCCGCCCGGCCGTACAGAAAGTCTGTCACCGATGGTCTCACAGCGGCGGTGACCTTCGGACGCGTGTTAGGGTCACCTAACACGCGTACTTTGTACTCACCAGTAACCTCACGCGTCCGCACAGAGACGCGAATGTCACATACTCCCTGCCTGCAAGTTCGGCTATCGGGAGTAGTAGCGTGCGTGCCGTGGCAACCACGACTCTGATCAAAGGCGCGCGGTCGACGCGCTCGACGATCGCCCTGAAGCTCCTTATGGCGGCCAGCGGCATCGTCTTCGTCCTGTTTGTGCTGGTGCACATGTACGGCAACCTCAAAGCGTTCAGCGGAGAGCTCGCCTACAACGAGTACGCCGAGCACCTACGTACGTTCGGGGAGCCGTACCTTCCCTACGGGGGTCTCCTCTGGATCCTTCGGGTGGTGCTCCTGGGCTCGCTGGTGGCGCACGTCGGCGCCGCGGTGGCGCTCGCCAGGCGCGCGCACGCCCAGCGCCCCGTCAAGTACGCCGTGAAGAAGAACAAGGCTTCGTCGCTCTCCTCGCGCACCATGCGCTGGGGCGGCGTGGCGCTGTTCGTCTTCATCGTCTGGCACCTGCTCCACTTCACGATCGCGAAGATCAACGTGGGCAAGGGCGGGCAGGCGCCTGACATCACCGAGAACCCCTACCGCCTCCTGGTGAACTCCTTCCTGCCGGAGCAGTGGTGGATGGTCGCCATCTACCTGCTCGCGATGCTCGCGCTCGCGTTCCACCTGCACCACGGCACCTTCAGCGCCATCCAGACGCTCGGGTTCACCAACACCGCTGAGTCGCGTGCCAGGGCCCGCGTCGCCGGCTGGGTCGTCGCGATCGTGATCGCCGGCGGCTTCTCGCTGGTCCCCCTGTTCACCGTCTTCGGCGTCATCTCTTAAGGACATCTGACACATGGCTGCTGGAACCCACTATCTGCCTGGCCTCACCCCGACCAACGAGGCCCCGGTCCAGAAATCCGACGACGCCGCCGGCTACTACGTGCTCGGTGACAAGCTCGTCGACCCAAAGACGCCCACCGGGCCGATCGCGGAGCGCTGGACCACCCGCAAGTTCGAGAACCGCCTGGTCAACCCGGCCAACCGCCGCAAGCTCGACATCATCATCGTCGGCACCGGCCTGGCCGGCGGCGCCGCTGCTGCCACGCTCGGCGAGGCCGGCTACAACGTGAAGTCCTTCTGCTACCAGGACTCCCCGCGTCGCGCTCACTCGATCGCCGCGCAGGGCGGCATCAACGCCTCCAAGAACTACAAGTCCGACGGCGACTCCGACTACCGCCTCTTCTACGACACGGTCAAGGGCGGCGACTACCGCTCGCGCGAGTCGAACGTCTACCGCCTCGCCGAGGTCTCGACCAACATCATCGACCAGTGCGTGGCGCAGGGCGTGCCCTTCGCCCGCGAGTACGGCGGTCTGTTGGACAACCGCTCCTTCGGTGGCGTCCAGGTGTCGCGTACGTTCTACGCCCGCGGCCAGACCGGCCAGCAGCTGCTCCTCGGCGCCTACCAGGCCATGGAGCGCCAGGTCGCTGCCGGCACCGTCGAGCAGTTCACCCGCCACGAGATGCTCGACGTGATCATCGTCGACGGCCGCGCCCGCGGCATCGTGGCCCGCAACATGGTCACCGGCGAGATCGAGACCCACCTGGCCGACGCGGTCGTGCTCGCCACGGGCGGCTACGGGAACGTCTTCTACCTCTCCACCAACGCGATGGGGTCGAACGTGATGGCCGCCTGGCGCGCACACCGCAAGGGCGCGTACATGGCGAACCCCTGCTACACGCAGATCCACCCGACCTGCATCCCGGTCACCGGCGCCCACCAGTCGAAGCTGACCCTGATGTCGGAGTCGCTGCGTAACGACGGCCGCATCTGGGTGCCGAAGAAGGCCGAGGACTGCACCAAGGACCCGCGCGACATCCCCGAGGAGGACCGCGACTACTTCCTGGAGCGGATCTACCCGGCGTTCGGCAACCTGGTCCCCCGCGACATCGCCTCCCGCGCCGCGAAGTACATGTGCGACGAGGGCCGCGGCGTCGGCCCGGAGGTCGAGGAGACCCAGCCCGACGGCACGGTGAAGAAGTTCCGTCGCGGCGTCTACCTCGACCTGGGTGCCGCGATCGAGCGCCTCGGCAAGGACAAGATCGAGGAGAAGTACGACAACCTCCTCGACATGTACGAGCGGATCACGGGCGAGAACCCCTACGAGGTGCCGATGCGGATCTACCCCGCGGTGCACTACGTCATGGGTGGCCTCTGGGTGGACTACGAGCTCCAGACCAGCATCACCGGCCTGTTCTGCGCCGGCGAGGCGAACTTCTCCGACCACGGTGCGAACCGTCTCGGCGCCTCCGCGCTGATGCAGGGGCTGGCCGACGGTTACTTCGTGCTGCCGAACACCATCACCGACTACCTCGCCGACGGGCCGTTCGAGAAGATCGACGAGTCCCACCCGGCCGTGGTCGAGGCTCTCGAGGGCGTCCAGTCCCGTGTCGAGAAGCTGATGAGCATCAACGGCGAGCGCTCCGTGGAGTCCATCCACAAGGAGCTCGGCCAGATCATGTGGGAGTACTGCGGCATGGACCGCCGCGAGGAGGGGCTCAAGACGGCCATCGGCCTGATCCGTGAGCTCAAGAAGGAGTTCTGGACCAACGTCAAGGTCCTCGGCTCGGCCGACTCCCTCAACCAGGACCTCGAGAAGGCCAACCGCGTCGCCGACTTCATCGAGCTCGGTGAGCTCATGTGCATCGACGCGCTCAACCGGCGCGAGTCCTGCGGCGGCCACTTCCGTGGCGAGTCGCAGACCGAGGAGGGCGAGGCGCTGCGTCACGACGACGAGTTCGCCTACGTCGCGGCCTGGGAGTTCGGCGGCGAGGACGGCGCCCCGATCCTCCACAAGGAGGACCTGATCTACACCGCCATCGAGATGAAGCAGAGGTCGTACAAGTAATGAAGCTGACGCTCAAGATCTGGCGGCAGGCCAACGCATCCGACAAGGGTGCCCTCAAGACGTACGAGCTGGACGGCGTCTCGCAGGACATGTCCTTCCTCGAGATGCTCGACCTGCTCAACGAGCAGCTCCTGCACAACGACGAGGAGCCGGTCGCGTTCGACTCCGACTGTCGCGAGGGCATCTGCGGCATGTGCTCGCTGATGATCAACGGCGAGGCGCACGGCCCGGAGGTCACCACGACCTGCCAGCTGCACATGCGCTCGTTCAAGGACGGCGACACGATCACCATCGAGCCGTGGCGCGCCGCGTCGTTCCCGATCGTGAAGGACCTGATCGTCGACCGCTCCGCGTTCGACCGGATCATCCAGAACGGCGGTTACATCTCGGCCAACACGGGTTCGGCCCCCGAGGCCAACTCGGTGCCGGCGCCGCGCGACAAGGCCATGCGCGCCTTCAACACGGCCACCTGCATCGGCTGCGGCGCCTGCGTCGCCGCCTGCCCGAACGGCTCCGCGTCGCTCTTCCTGGGCGCGAAGATCACCCACCTCGGTGAGCTGCCGCAGGGTCAGCCGGAGCGCTACTCCCGCGTGCAGTCGATGATCGGCCAGCACGACGCCGAGGGCTTCGGTGGCTGCACCAACATCGGTGAGTGCGCGGCCGCGTGCCCCAAGGAGATCCCGCTCGACGTGATCTCGCAGCTCAACAAGGACCTGCGCAAGTCGATGATCCTCGGCTGACCCACGGGTTCACAGCAGAACGGCCGCTCTCCTCCGGGAGGGCGGCCGTTCTGGTTTTCTGGGCTGTGCTGTGGGCCAGCTCAGGCAACGGTGAGCTTGACCTCGACGTTGCCGCGGGTGGCGTTGGAGTAGGGGCAGACCTGGTGGGCCTGCTCGGCGAGCTGCTGAGCGGTCTCGGCGTCGGCGCCGGGGATGGTGACCTCGAGCTGCACGGCGAGGCCGAAACCACCCTGGCCGTTGTCGCCGATGCTCACGTCGGCGACGACCTCGGAATCGGTCATGTCGACCTTGGCCTTGCCGGCGACGAGCTTGAGAGCGGAGTGGAAGCAGGCGGCGTAGCCGGCAGCGAAGAGCTGCTCCGGGTTGGTCGCGCCACCCTCGCCGCCCATCTCCTTGGGGATGCGGACGTCGGTGTCGACGAACCCGTCGGTGGACTGGACGTGGCCGTTGCGGGCGTCGCCGGTGCTGACTGCAGTAGCTGTGTAAGTCGGTGTCATGTGCACAACTATATTGCGCACAATCGAATAGCGCAAGGGAGTAGACTTCTCGATGTGTCCGGCCGTACCTATCCGCAGCTCTCGCTCGATCTACAGCTCTGCTTCCCCCTGTACGCGGCGACCCGCGCGGTCACGAAGCGCTATGTCACCCTGCTGAAGGGGACCGGACTGACCTATCCGCAGTATCTGGTGATGCTGGTGCTCTGGGAGTCGGAGGAGCCGCTCTCGGTGACCACCCTCGGCCAGCGCCTCCGGCTCGACTCCGGCACCCTCACTCCCCTGCTCAAGCGGCTCGAGACCGCCGGCCTGGTGCAGCGCGACCGCGACCCGGCCGACGAGCGCCGGGTGCTCGTCAGCCTCACCGACGACGGCCGCGCGATGGAGGAGCAGGTCTCCGGCGTACCCGAGCAGCTCGGCCAGTCGATGGGCATCACCCGCGACGAGGCGCTCGCGCTCCGCGACCAGCTCACCGAGCTGGTCGACCACCTCGACACCGCGGAGTCTTCGTAGGGGCTATCCCCTGCCTCGCAGCGCCCGCACGCCGAGCTTGACCAGCAGCCCGCCGAGGACGACGTCCACGGCCACCAGCACTGCGTGGGCGATGTAGTAGGGCCGCGGCCGGTTCTGCTCCGGGTCCTTGGCGGTCTTGACGAGGTTGCGACCGAAGTTGGTCCAGATCGCGATCGTCCACACACCGATCACCAGCAGCAGCGTGCCTTCGTTCTTCTCGAGCTTCATGTCTCGACTCTCTCATTGTTCTGGTTGGGGACTGGTGTTCGGGCCGGACGGGGTAGTCCAGGGAGATTTGGCCGGTTTACTGGCCAGTAACGGGCCAGAACTCCCTGGAGTATCCCGCCAACGCGAGCTCACGCCGACCGACGACGAAGAAAGCGGACACGCTGGTCGGTGCTGAGGGCCCGGCGTTGCTCAACCGTCGTCGTCGGTGTCCACCAAGCCGGCGGCTCAATGGTCCACGCTCGAGCGCCCTGCGCCAGAAGCGCCCGCTGCCTCGCATCCTGCGTACGGCGGACGAAGTTCGAGGGGTCCCGGCGGTCGGCAGCGGTCATCGTCACGTACTCGAGGCCGAGACGGCGGAAGTCGGCCTCGCGCTTGATGTCGTGTGCCCGCTGCCGGCCGACCAGGTGGAGAGCTCCGTCGTACTCCCCCACGACGCCGGCCTCGACATCGAGGAGGTCGGGCGTGCCGACGTGGTTGCCGGCTAGATCGAAGACCGGATGGTTGCAGACGATCCTATGTATCCCGAGCTCAGACACCCAGATGAGCCGCATCTCGGTCTCCATCGGCGACCAGCTGTTCTCCACGGCGTGAAGGAGTGCTTCGCGCAACTGAGGGACCCCCGTCCATCCGTTGAGCGACCGGGTGTACGCAGCCACCTCGCGGATCGAGACCAGATCCGTCGCCATCGCCATGTCCAGCGCGACGACGGCGTCAGCCAGGTCGGTTGCGTAACGAGCCTCGAACGCGATCGACCGAGTCGGGTCCGTGCCGAGGATCCCGTCGAGCTCGCGATCGTGTCTGGGCGAGAGCCGCTCTTGGGTGATCACGTAGCCGGCCTGGGTGGCCCGGCGATTCTCGTGAACCACGATCGGGACCGGGAGCAACTGGCCAGTGTGGTCGAAACCGTCGAACCAGCGTGCACCCGACCACGCGAACGTCGCCCAGCCGGTGATGTAGCCCTCCGGCACCGCGGTCGCCGCTTCTAGCACCCGCTGCTGCGGATCGCTGGCATCGACGTCGGCCGGTACGTAGAGCCCTCTGCTGCTCCGCCGCCAAGCCCGGCCGCGTGTCTGGCGTCTGGTGGGCCCTGATTCGCCCGTCGGATCGATCTTCACAGGGCGCATGATCTTCGGCCGCTTCTGCGAGTGCGGCGGAGGCCTGAACTGGGTTGGCCGTCTGGTCATGCCTGGATCGTGCGACAACCACATTCAGACCGCACCGTCATTCCCGCTGCCTGTGGATAACTTCGTCGGCAGCGCGGTAGTCCAGGGAGTTTTGGCCGGTTACTCAGCAGTAGACCGGCCAGAACTCCCTGGACTACCCCGCCGCGGCGTCACCAAATTCCGACGGAGTCGTCCCCACATGCGCGAACGAGGCCGCGTACATGATCACCATCGAGGTGTAGTGGATCCAGACGACCAGGATGAGGGCGATGCCGAAGGCCTGGAAGGCGGGCTGGCCCTGGGTGGCGTTCAGGAGGAGCGTGGAGGCCTGCTTGAGGATCTCGAAGCCGATCGCGCCGAGGACTGCGCCGGCCCACAACGGCCGCTTCGGGTTGCCCTTCTGCGGGGCCAGGTGGAACATCGCGAAGAAGAGGACGGTGTTGGCGGCGAGGCCGAGCACCAGCGTCAGGAGCACGATCAGCCAGCCGAAGCCCTCGTCGAGGCCGATCCACTGCAGGACGTTGACGGAGAAGGTGCGGATGAGGCCGGTGACGGCCACCGCGACCAGCAGGATCATGCCGAGGCCGATCAGCGCGGCGAGGTCGCGGGCCTTGGCCGCCAGGAAGCCCGGCTGCTCCTTGTCGGGCACCACGAAGACGGCCTCGAGGGCCTTGCGCAGGGAGTCGATGAAGCCGAGCCCGGCGTAGAGCAGACCGATCGCACCGATGATCCCGACGGCGCCGGCGGCGCTCTCGATGTCGGCGATCTTCAGCTGCCCGGCGTCGTCGCCGACGAGGCCAGGGAGGACCTGGTCGATGGCTTCGACGAGGTCGCTCTCGGCGCCGGCGTACACCTTCGCGATCTGGCCGACCGCGAAGAACGCGAGCGCCAGGATCGGAAAGGTCGACAGGAACCCGTAGTAGGTGATCGCTCCGGCCTGCTGGTCGGCACCCACGTCGGCGTAGTGCGTCTGGGTACGCACCGTGCGATCCAGCAGCGGGAAGCGAGACCGCAGCTCGGCCACTTTCCTCGTGACCTTGTCCTTCAACACCCGAGATCCCCCGTTCATCATTCGAGGCGGACCCGGGCCCGCCTCAACCAGTCAGTGCAGCTCTGAGCGCGAACTCCCGGGTCGGGCGCCAGCCGTCCGCGTCGTCGTGGACGTAGAGGTGGAACTCCTCGACGGCCCACTCGCACTCGAAGTCTGCGAGCTCTCCGAATGCCTTGTCGAGGCTAGCGTCGGGGAGATCGTGGGCGATGGTGACATGCGGGTGATAGGGGAACGAGAGCTTCTGGTCGAGCGGCCCCTGGCGCACCGTGTTGGCCAGCTGCTCACACCCCGAGATCCCCTGGACCACGGCCACGAAGACGACCGGCGAGACCGGCCTGAAGGTGCCGGTGCCACGCAGATGGACGCTGAACGGGGCGACCCTCGCGGCCGCTGCCTCGAGGTGGCTCTCGACGTCCGGCAGGAGATCGTCGTGGATCTCGGTCGGCGGTACGAGAGTGATGTGCGTCGGGATCATGGTCGCGGTCGCGTCCCCCAGAGACGTCCGGTAGTCCTGGAGCTGACTTGCCCATGGCTCCGGGATCGCGATGGCAACACCGATGGTGCGCATGCGCCGACCTTACTAGCCGAGAGTCGACGCGGGGGCGACAAACCCGACCCGCTCGTAGACGTCTGCCAGGGTCTTGCGGGCGACCGCGCCCGCCTTCTCCGCACCCGCCGCCAGGACGCCGTCGAGGTAGGCCCGGTCCTCGAGCACCTCGAAGGTCTTCTCCCGGAACGGGGTCACGTAGTCGACGACGACCTCGGCGAGATCCTTCTTCAGGTCGCCGTAGCCCTTGCCGGCGTACTTGCCGACCAGGGTGTCGATCTCGGCGCCGGTCAGCGCGGAGTAGATGCGGAGCAGGTTGGAGACGCCCGGCTTGGACTCCTCGTCGAAGCGGATCTCCATCTCCGAGTCGGTGACCGCGGAGCGGATCTTCTTCGCCGAGACCTTCGGGTCGTCGAGCATGTCGATCAGCCCGGTCGGCGAGGAGGCCGACTTGGACATCTTGATCGTCGGGTCCTGGAGGTCGTAGATCTTCGCGACCTCCTTGAGGATGTAGGGCTCGGGCAGCTTGAACGTCTTCTTGTAGCGCGAGTTGAAACGCTGCGCGAGGTCGCGGGTCAGCTCGAGGTGCTGCCGCTGGTCCTCACCCACCGGGACGTACGCCGGGCGGTAGAGCAGGATGTCGGCGGCCATCAGCATCGGGTACGAGAACAGGCCGACGGAGGCAGCGCCCTCACCGCCCTTGGCCGACTTGTCCTTGAACTGGGTCATCCGCCGGGCCTCGCCGAACGAGGTGATGCACTGCATCACCCACCCGAGCTGGGCGTGCTCGGGGAGGTGGGACTGGACGAAGATCGCGGACCGCTCCGGGTCGACGCCGGCGGCCAGCAGCTGGGCGGCGGCCCGCCGCGTACGCTCCCGCAGCACCTTCGGGTCCTGCTCGACCGTGATCGCGTGCAGGTCGGCGATGAAGAAGAACGGCTCGTGCTCCTCCTGCAGGCTCACCCACTGCCGGACCGCACCCAGGTAGTTGCCGAGGTGGTAGGAGTCGGCGGTCGGCTGGATGCCGGAGAGGACTCTTGGCCGAGTCGTGGGAGCGGTGGTGCTGCCGGTCATGTGCGCATTCTGTCAGCCACTCGTCAAAGGCTCGAAATGGTGGGCGAGGAAACGACCTCCACCCATGTGTGGATCCTGCCCGCGGCACTGATCTGCGTGCCGCCATGGGCCTCGGCGCCCCCCGTGATCAACGTCGAGGACCATGGTCACCCGCGGTCTTGAAGGCCGCGGGCAGGATCCGCATGACCCCTCAACGACGGATCCTCGACGGGGTTATCGAGGTTGCATCCAATTTCTTACGAATTTGTGGACCGGCTGAGAGGCTCTTCTCAGCCCGTGTTTCATCGGCGGCCGATCAGCCGTTTCCAGGCCCGACATAATCCCCTGTTAACCTAATTGGTCGACCCGCGGATCCTCCCAGGGGTCCGCAGCCTTGGGCCAGCTGTCGAATCGGCCCGGGGCCAGGCGACCCTCGAGGAGACTTGTGAACCAAACGTCCGCTGCCAATGCGCGCATGCTGCTCGCGACCGATCTGGACGGCACCTTCCTGGCTGGAGACCCAGAAGCGAAGGTCAAGCTCTACCAGACGCTGAGCCGCCGTGAGGACGTACTCCTGTCCTTCGTCACCGGACGAGGACTCGAATCGGTGCTGCCCCTGCTCGCCGACCCGACCATCCCGACGCCCGACTTCATCATCTGCGACGTCGGCGCCACCATCGTGACCGGCCACGACCTGCTCGCCGTGGAGCCGATCCAGCAGGAGATCGCGGCCAAGTGGCCCGGCGAGCTCACCGTGCTGGAGAAGGTCGGCGATCGCCCCGGGCTGGTGCGCCAGAACGTGCCGCAGGACCGCCGCGTCTCCTACTTCTGCGACCCCGAGGCCGTCACCGACGACCTCGCCCCGCTGGTCGCGGAGATCGGCTGCGACCTGCTCTACTCCCTCGATCATTACCTCGACGTGCTGCCCGCCGGCATCAACAAGGGCCACACCGTCACCAAGCTCGTCGAGCACCTCGGCATCTCCAAGGACCGCGTGCTGGTCGCCGGCGACACCCTCAACGACCTGGCGATGTACGACATCGGCTTCCAGGGCGTCTGCGTCGGCGAGGCCGAGGACAAGCTGCTCGACGCGACCCGCGACCAGGAGCGTACGTTCCACGCCACCGCTCCGGGCACCGGCGGCATCCTGCAGGCGATCCGGCACTTCAACCTGCTCGACGACGAGCACATCTACGACCCGGAGAACGACGCCGACGACCCGGGCAAGTCCGACCTGGTCATGGTCTACCACCGGCTGCCGTACGACGAGGTGATCGAGGACGGCGAGGTCAAGCGCCGCCGCCCCAAGTCTCCCAACGGCATCATCCCCACGCTCCTCTCCTTCTTCACCGAGCGCACCGGCTCCTGGGTGGCCTGGTCGATCGACGACCCCAAGCGCGAGAAGTTCGCCACCCACACCGTGGTCGACCCCAAGCGCTACCCGGGCCTGGTCGCCTCCCGGCTGCCGCTGTCGAAGAAGGACGTCGACGTCTTCTACAAGCGCTTCTCCAAGGAGGCGTTCTGGCCGCTGCTGCACACCTTCTGGGAGCGCGCCAAGTTCAAGGAGGAGGACTGGAAGGTCTACTGCCGCGTCAACCGGGCCTTCGCCGAGCAGGCGGCGGCCGAGGCTGCGTACGGCGGGATCGTCTGGATCCACGACTACAACCTGTGGATGGTGCCGGCCTTCTTGCGGGAGATGCGGCCGGACGTGAAGATCGCGTTCCTGCACCACACCCACTTCCCGTCCGCGGACGTGTTCAACGTGGTGCCGTGGCGCCGCGAGATCATCGGCTCGCTGCTGCAGTGCGACTACATCTCGTTCCACATCCCGCGCCAGGTCGAGAACTTCGTCGACGTGGCCCGCGGTGTCGCTCCGGTCGAGGTCATCGAGACCGAGGACTGCGCCCCACGGTTCCGCACCTACGGCTTCGCCCTCGGCCTGGACGCGATGCCCTCGGTCATCGACGTCGGCGGGCGCCGGGTCCACCTGGGCGCCAACCCGGTCAGCGTCGACACGAAGAAGATCGAGGACAGCCTGGCCTCGGAGGCCGTGCAGAACTCGATCGCGCGGGTGAAGTCGGAGTTCGAGGGGCAGAAGGTGGCTCTCGCCGTCTCCCGCCTCGACTACACCAAGGGCGTCCTGCAGCAGCTCGAGGCCTTCGAGCGCGCGCTGCTCGAGGACCCGTCGCTGCAGGGCGAGCTCTCGCTGGTGCTGGTGTGCGTGCCCGCAGCCGGTGAGATGACCGTCTACAAGTCGCTGCAGAACCAGATCGAGCAGGCGGTCGGCCGGATCAACGGCCGGTTCTCGCGCATGGGCTGGATGCCGGTCCACTTCTACTTCCGGCCGATCCCGTTCGAGGAGCTGCTGGCCTACTACGCCAACGCCGACGTCATGTGGATCACCCCGCTGCGTGACGGCCTCAACCTGGTCGCCAAGGAGTACGCCTCGGTGCACGGTCTGCGCGGCACCAGCGGCACGCTGGTGCTCTCCGAGTTCGCCGGCGCGGCCGCCGAGCTGCGCGGCGCGGTGCTCACCAACCCCCACGACGTCTCCGACATGGTCCGGGTCTTCCTGCAGGCCGTCGACATGGACGACGCCGAGGCCAAGGACCGGATGCGCGGGCTGTGGGACACCGTCCGCCACCACGACTCCAAGGCCTGGGCCGACGGGTTCCTGGCCGCCGTCGAGGCGGCCAGCGCCAACACTCGGGACCAGACGGAGCTCTAGGCGCTCAGGCCTGACGCCGGTGGATGCTGGTGCTCCACAGCAGCACCAGCATCCCGGCGACGGCCAGGCCGGCGCCCATCAGCGGCGCCTCGCGCACGCTCCACACGTCGATGGCGATGCCGCCGGCGAAGGCGCCGAGAGCGTTGGCGATGTTGAGGCTGGCGTGGTTCATCGCGGCGCCCAGGGTGACCGCGTCGTCGGCGACGTCCATCAGCCGCACCTGCAGGTTGATCACCATCACCGAGGCCACCGCGGTGGTCAGGAAGGCGACCGGTGCCAGCCACCACCCGGCCGGGGCGACCAGCCAGAAGAGCAGCAGCACAGCCACCATGCCGAGGCTGCTGGTGAGCAGCGAGCCCATCACCGACCAGCGGGCCATCTCGCCGGCGACCCAGGTGCCGACGACCATCCCGGCGCCGAACGCGAAGACGAACCACGGCACCGCACCCGAGGCCAGCCCGGCCGTGCCGGTCACGATCGGGGCGATGTAGGAGTAGGCCGCGAACATGCCGCCGAAGCCGATCGCGCCCGCGATCATGGTCAGCCACACCTGCTTGTTGGTGAAGAACCTGCCGGCCTCGCTGCGGCCGGTCGCGGCCGGGTCGCCCGGGAAATGGGGCACCGAGATCTGCACCAGGACCACGGTCAGCAGGGCGAGGCCTGCTGCGGCTGCGTACGGGGCTCGCCAGCCGGCGGTCTGCCCGAGCCACGTCGCGAAGGGCACGCCGATCACGTTGGCGACCGAGAGACCGAGCATCACCAGGGCGACCGCCCGACCGCGGTGCTTCGGCGCCGCCATCGACGTCGCCACGATGCTCGCGACCCCGAAGTAGGCGCCGTGCGGGAGGCCGTCGAGGAACCGCGATCAGCAGCATGTTGTAGTCGACAGCCGCGGCGCTGAGCAGGTTGAACAGGGCGTACGCCGCCATCAGCGCCAGCAGCAGCCCCTTGCGTGGGAGATGGGCGACGAAGAACGACAGGATCGGCACGCCGACGACCACTCCGACCGCGTACGCGCTGATCAGGTGGCCGGCCGTCGACGTCCCGACGCCGACGCCGACGGCGATCTCCGGCAGCACGCCCATGGTGACGAACTCGGTCGTACCGATCGCGAACCCGCCCATCGCCAGGGCGAGCACGGCGATCACGAAACGGGCTGAGGTGACCGGCTTCACGGCGGTCTGAGGGCTGGCGGTGTCGGTCACTACTGCCTAACCATCAGAGATTTCGGGGCTATTCCGGAAATTGATGTGACCCGGATCCCTCGTCGCCTTCTTCGTCAACCCTGGTTGACACCTCCATGCTGTCAACTTATATTGACAGCATGACGGATGCGAAGGATCTCGCCGAGTCGGCCGCGAGCGCCGACCCGAGCACCGGTTTGCGCGCCGCGCTCGCGCTACGCCGCCTCGCCGACTCGCTGGAGCGGCTGCAGGTGGCGAACGCCCGCCGACAGGGCTGGGCCTGGCAGGAGATCGCCGACGCGCTGGAGGTCAGCCGGCAGGCGGTCCACAAGAAGTACGCGAAGGAGATGTGATGTTCGAGAGATTCACCAGACCGGCCCGCGACGCGGTGACGGCAGCACAGACGCACGCCACCGATCTCGGCCACGACCGCATCGGCGACGACCACCTGCTGCTGGCGATCAGCTCCGGTGCCGACTCGCCCGCCGCCCGCGCACTCACCGAGGCCGGTGTCGACACCGCCGGGCTGCGTGCCGAGATCGAACGCGCCCACGGACGTCTCGGCGAGGAAGACGCCGAGGCACTGTCCTCGCTCGGCATCGACCTCGACGCCGTACGCTCCCGGGTGGAGGCGGTCTTCGGCGACGGTGCCCTGGACGCGGGGAAGCCGCGCCGCCGCTTCGGCGGCCACATCCCCTTCACCAAGGACGCGAAGAAGGTCCTCGAGCTCGCCCTGCGCGAGGCGATCCGGCTCGATGACCGCACCATCGGCACCGAGCACATCCTGCTCGGCATCCTGCGCGCGGGAGGGGAAGGACATGCTGCACTACGGGCCCTCGGCGTGGATGCTGCTGCGCTGCGGCGCACGCTCGAGCGCGGCGAGGCCGCCTGAGGCCGAGGCGTCACTCCCGCAGGTCGAGGCGTCACCCCCGTCGGCCGAGAGGGCATCGGTGTGCCCACTCGAACGACGGGAGTGACGCCTCGACAGGGGGTCAGCCGGCGAGATGCGACCAGGCCGGAGCCAGCTCGGCCCACGGACCCACCGCCGCGACCTCGCCGTCGACCATGACGACCACGCGGTCGGCCTGGGCGAGAGCGGCTCGCTTGGAGGTGGCACCGATGACCGTCGTGTGGCGCTCGCGGAGCGCCCGCCACAGCTCGATCTCGGTGGCCGCGTCGAGCGCGCTGGAGACGTCGTCGGCCAGCAGCAGCTCGGTCTCGGCGGCCAGCGCCCGCGCCAGGGCGAGACGCTGGACCTGACCCCCGGAGAGGCGTACGCCGCGGTGTCCGACGATCGCGTCCGCGCCGCCGGCCTCCTTGACGTCGAGCTCGAGCCGGGCGTCGGCGACCGGGTTGTCGAACGGTCGGTCGTGACCCAGCCGGATGTTGTCGGCGAAGGTGCCGGAGAGCACCCGCGGCACCTGGGCCACGTACGCCACCTGCCCCGGCCGCAGGAAGGCCTGCGGGTCCACGACGAGCTCGTCGTTCCACCGGATCGTGCCGGTGTGCTCGATGAGCCCGGCCAGCGACGCCAGCAACGACGACTTGCCCGACCCGACCTGCCCGACGAGCAGGATCAGCTCGCCTCGCGAGATGGTGAGCGAGACGTCCGAGACACCGATGGTGCCGTCGTCGTGGACCGCGGAGAGCGCCGAGAGCTCCAAGGACTCCAGCGGCACCTGGTCGACCGGCCCGGGGTCGGGCGCGGCACCTGATACCAGGTCGACATGCGGCGGCAGGTCCATCAGGTCACGACCACCTGAGAACCGGCTGGTCTCCTTCTGCCACGCACGCGTGCCGGGCGCCTCGGTGACGACCATGCCGGCCACCCGGCCGAACCAGTCGAAGCCCGAGACCGCGTTGGCCACCAGCAGTGCCGTGGCCAGGCCCCAGCCGCCGCCGAAGTAGATGCCCCAGGCAGCCACGACGCCGCACTGCACCATGAGCGCGGGTACGCCGTCGAGGAACGCCTGCACCCGGTGCTCCTTCACCGCGGCGTCGACCCGGCCTGAGTCCACGTGCTGCAGGTGAGCGTGGACCTGCGGCGTGGCCGCGGCCAGCTTCACGGTGCGTACGGACTCCAGCGCGGAGACCACCGCCCGGCCGAACCGAGCTCGCGCAGCCGAGGAGGCCGCGGCCGAGCGGCCGGCGATCGGCCGGCCGACCGCGGAGGCCAGCGCCGAGGCGATCATGACGACCAGGAGCACGGCTCCGGCCAGCACGGTGCCGGCGAGCAGGGCGGTGATCGTCGCGATCACCAGACCGTTGACGAAGTCGACCCAGCGGTCGGCGTAGCGGGAGTAGCGGTCCGCATCCATCGACCGCGCCACGACCTCCCCCGGAGGGGTGCGGGTCAGCCGGTGCTGGCGCGTCTGGCCGTACAGCACAGCCATCCTGGCCCGCAGCATGACCTCGATCCACCAGCGCGGGTAACGGTAGAAGGCATCGGCGAGCATCAGCGGCGCGGCCAGCAGGCTGACCACCAGCAGCACCGACATCACCGTCGGCCTGCCGCCGTCCTGCAGCGACTCGACGATCCGGCCCCAGAGCAGGCCCGTGAAGGCACCCTGCGCACCGGTCATCGAGGCCAGCAGGAAGAGCACCGCCCCGGCGACACCCCACTCGGGACGTACGAACAGCGCGTGCACGATGCCTCTGGCCAGCGACGGACCCGTGCCGACCTCGGCGACCTTCGGCGGTTCCCCTGAGCGCCGCTTGCCACCCACGTTGCCCTCGGCGACGTGGTCGAGGGTGGAGTGGTCGGCGGGCTTGTCCTCGGGCGAGGGCGAGTCGAGGTGATCGGTGCGGCTGGCCTCCAGCAGGTCGCGGAACGGCCCCGGCGCGGTCGCCAGCGTGGCCCGCAGACCGTGCTGGATCACGCTTCCGTGGTCGAGCACGGCCACGTGCGGAGCGCGCTCGATCGTGGAGAGCCGGTGGGCGATCAGGATGCCCGTACGTCCGGTCAGCAACCTGTCGGCCGCGGCGACCACGCGCCGCTCGGTGAGCGGGTCCATCCGGGCGGTCGCCTCGTCGAGGACGACCACGCGTACGTCGCGCACCAGCAGTCGCGCGAAGGCGACCAGCTGTTCCTCCCCCGCGGACAGCGAGGTGCCGCCCGGGCCGAGCAGGGTGTCGAGACCGTCGGGCAGCCCCGCGACCCACTCCGAGAGACCCAGCCGGGCGACAGCCTGCTCGATGTCCGCACGCGGACGCAGGTCGTCGAAGAGCGCGATGTTCTCCGCGAGCGTGCCGGCCAGGATCTCCGTACGCTGCGTCACCACGCCCACCGAGGCCCGCAGCTGCTGCAGGTCGAGGTCGCGTACGTCCGTGCCGCCCAGGAAGACCGATCCGCGCGGCGGCTCGACCGCCCGGGAGAGCAGCGAGGCGAGCGTCGACTTCCCCGAGCCGGTGCGACCGACCAGGGCGATGGTGTCGCCTGCCGGGACGGCGAGCGAGATGCCCTGCAGGGCGAAGGTGCCCTCGGCGTAGGAGAAGGTCAGGTCGCGCAGCTCGACGTCGAGCGCCCCACCACCGGGCACGGGCGCGCCGCCCTCGGGCTCCGGCTCGGTGCCGAGCATCTGACGAAGGCGGATGACCGCGCCCAAGCCTGCCTGGATGTCGGGAAGGTGGTTGGCGAGCATCGCGATCTGACCGACGAAGGTGCTCGTGACCAGGAACAACGTCACCAGCGCGCTGATCCCGAGCCGGTCGGTCGCGGCCAGCGCGATCCCGGCGAGGCCGATGCCGGCCAGCAGCGAGTGGAGCAGCACGCCGGCCCGGCGGCCGACCTTCGCCTCCACCGTCACCACGGCACGGAACTTCTCGTGGACGATCGCCGAGAGCCGCGCGACCCGGGCGACCACGTGGTCCTGACCCAGGCTCGTACGCAGGTCGTCACGCCCCGCGATGCCCTCCTCGAGCACGGCGGCGTGATCGGTCCAGGACGCCTCCTCGATCACCTTGAGCTTGGAGATCTGGCCCAGCAGCCTGCGGATGACGAACCAGGTCACCGCGGCGAGCAGCGGGAACAGGATCGCCGCCGGCCACCAGGTGAAGCTGGCCACGATCCACATCGGCAGCGCCGCGAAGACCGACCGGAACAGCATCCACAGCTGCCAGCGCAGCAGGTTGCCGACCTCATGGGAGTCGTCGTCGACCCGGTCGAGGATCTCCCCGACCGCCTGCTCGCTCAGCTCCGAGAGCGGCTGCCGCATGGCGGCCCGCAGCACGTCCTCGCGCAGCCTGCCCTCGACCCGGTCGGACACCCCGACCCAGGCGATCTTCGCCGTCGAGTCGATCAGCGAGGCCCCGATCACGCACATCGCCAGCCAGCCGACCAGGTCGGCCGTCGGGTTCTCCGCGAGCTTTCCGGCCACGACGGTGCCGACCGACTGGGCCACCATGGCCACGGCCAGCGCGATCAGCGCAGCGATCGTGACCGGCCCCTTCAGCCGTCGCCAGTCGACCTGCCGGCTCGGGTCGGCAGGGTCGGATGGGACTCCGAGAGCCTTGCCTGAGGTGGGCACGGGCGGAGTCGAGAGCGTCGCAGTCATCAGAAGATCACGGTAAGTGCGACCACCGACACTCTCCTAAAGGTTTTCCGCCGCTATCCGAGGTCAAACACCGTGCTGACCTGCACGTATAGGAACCAGAAGAAAGAGCTGGAGATGAAGGTCACCCACCACAGGAAGGTCTCCGCACAATGAGACCGCGGCCCGGCACGGAAGTCCGTGCCGGGCCGCGGTCGTAGAGCTTCGACCGATGACGGTCAGAGGGAGTCGATCGCCTCGTTGAGCGTCGCGGAGGGACGCATCACGGTGGTGACCTTCTCGGGGTCGGGCAGGTAGTAGCCGCCGATGTCGGCCGGCTTGCCCTGGACCGCGAGGAGCTCCTCGACGATCTTGTCCTCGTTGGCGGCGAGCGTCTCGGCGAGACCCTTGAAGGCCGCGGCGAGCTCGGTGTCCTCGGTCTGCGCGGCGAGCTCCTGGGCCCAGTAGAGACCCAGGTAGAAGTGGGAGCCGCGGTTGTCGGTGGTGCCGAGCTTGCGACCCGGGGAGCGGTCGTTCTCCAGGAAGGTCGCGGTCGCCCGGTCGAGGGCGGCGGCGAGCACCTTGGCGGCCGGGGCCGAGGCCTGCTCGGCGTACTTCTCGAAGGACGGGACCAGCGCGAAGAACTCGCCCAGCGAGTCCCAGCGGAGGTAGTCCTCCTCGACGAGCTGCTGGACGTGCTTCGGCGCCGAGCCGCCCGCACCGGTCTCGAACAGACCGCCACCGGCGATCAGCGGGACGATGGAGAGCATCTTCGCCGAGGTGCCGACCTCGAGGATCGGGAACAGGTCGGTGTTGTAGTCACGCAGCACGTTGCCGGTCACCGAGATGGTGTCCTCGCCGTTGCGCAGCCGCTCGAGCGAGTACGCGGTGGCGGCCTCGGGCGCGAGGATCTTGATGTCGGCGCCCTCGGTGTCACCGACGACCGAGGAGTCGGCGAGGTACTTGGTGACCTTGGCGATCAGCGCGGCGTCGTGGGCGCGGGACTCGTCGAGCCAGAAGACGGCCGGGGTCTTGGAGTCACGGGCGCGGCTGACGGCGAGCTTGACCCAGTCGCGGATCGGGACGTCCTTGGTCTGGCAGGCGCGCCAGATGTCACCGGCCTCGACGTCGTGCTCGATGAGCACGTCGCCGGCCTTGTTGAGCACGCGCACGGTGCCGGCGGCCGGGATCTCGAAGGTCTTGTCGTGGGAGCCGTACTCCTCGGCCTTCTGCGCCATCAGACCGACGTTGGGGACGGTGCCGATGGTCGCCGGGTCGAGCGGGCCGTTCTTCTTCACGTCCTCGATGACGGTGCGGTAGACACCGGCGTAGGAGGAGTCCGGGATCACCGCGAGGGTGTCGTCCTCGCCGCCGTCGGCACCCCAGAGCTTGCCGCCGTTGCGGACCAGCGCCGGGATCGAGGCGTCGATGATCACGTCGGAGGGGACGTGCAGGTTGGTGATGCCCTTGTCGGAGTTGACGTAGGACAGTCGCGGGCCGGATTCGATGGTGGCCTTGATGGCCTCCTCGATCTCGGCGCCCTTCTCCAGCTTCGGGAGCTCGGAGAGGATCGCACCGAGTCCGTCGTTGGCAGAGATGCCGGCGGCCTGGAGGTCGGCGCCGTACTTCTCGAAGACGTCCTTGAAGTAGGCCTTCACCACGTGGCCGAAGATGATCGGGTCGGAGACCTTCATCATCGTGGCCTTGAGGTGGAGCGAGAAGAGCACGTCGTCGGCCTTGGCCTTGGCGAGCACGTTCTCGAGGAAGGCGTGCAGGTGGGCGACCGACATGTAGGTCGCGTCGACGATCTCACCCTCGAGCACCGGCAGCTCGGCGAGGAGGGTCACGGTCTCGCCGTCGGCCTTCTCGAGCACGATGGAGAGCGTGTCGTCGGCCGGGAGGGTCACGGACTTCTCGTTGGACTTGAAGTCGTGCGCGCCCATCGTCGCGACCTCGGTCTTGGAGTTGTCCGAGAACGGCTTGTTTGTGTGCGGGTGGGCCTTGGCGTACGCCTTGACCGAGCCCGGCGCACGACGGTCGGAGTTGCCCTCACGCAGGACCGGGTTGACCGCGGAGCCCTTGACCTTGTCGTACTTCGCGCGGATCTCCTCCTCCTCGGGCGTGCTGGGCGCCTCGGGGTAGTCGGGGACCTCGTAGCCCTTCTCCTGCAGCTCCTTGATCGCGGCCTTGAGCTGCGGGATGGAGGCGGAGATGTTGGGCAGCTTGACGATGTTGGCTTCCGGCGTCTTCGCCAGGTCACCGAGCTCGCCGAGCGCGTCGTCGGCCAGGCCGAACTGCGCCAGGATGCGCGAGGCGACGGAGATGTCACGCGTCTCGACCTCGACGCCCGCCTTGGCCGCGTAGGCCGAGACGATCGGCAGGAAGGAGTACGTCGCGAGCAGCGGCGCCTCGTCGGTGTGGGTGTAGATGATTCGTGTGGCCATGGGTGTGGCTACTCCTGACAAGTTGCGATCTGCGGTGCTGCTGACAAAGGTCGGGGGCCCGGGCTAACGGAAAGTTCCTTGACGTCAAGATACCTGATGGCCGATACGACACCGCCCTCCCCTACCTTTGCACCACGAAGTGCCGACGCAAAAGAGTTACTGTGTGTCAACACTTCCATGTTGTTCAGGTGACTGCTGATGCCTGAGTGCCTCTCGGGCGTCAAAGGGTCTGACCGACGTCAACAGACTTTGAAGGGTTAAGGGGACATGACTGAGGAACCACTGTCGGCGACGGAGCCGACTCTCATCCAGAAACTGGCGGCCGAGGTCATCGGGACATTCATCCTGGTCTTCCTTGGTTGCGGCTCGGTCGTCGCGGTCGTCACCGGTGTCACTCACGCTGAGGGCGAAGGCGGGTTCTGGGGCCTCGAGGTCGCCGCGGTCGGCCTGGCCTTCGGCATCGCCGTCGTGATCGGTGCCTACACGTTCGGCCGCATCTCCGGCGGCCACTTCAACCCGGCGGTGACCCTCGGTGTCGCCTCTTCCGCCCGGATCACCTGGAAGGAGGCCGGTGCCTACATCGGCGCCCAGTTCGTCGGCGCGATCATCGGCGCGCTCCTGCTGTTCCTCGTCGCGATCTCCTCGGGCTACAACTCGTGGAGCGACGGCGGCCTCGGCTCCAACGGTTTCGGCGACGGGACCGGCACCGGCATCGTCGGCGCGATCCTGGTCGAGCTCATCCTCACCTTCATCTTCGTCTTCGTGATCCTCGGCATCACCGACGGACGGGCGAAGGCCAACGCCGCGCTCGCCCCGCTCGCCATCGGTCTCGCGCTGGCCGCGATCCACTTCGTCGGCATCCCGCTGACCGGCACCTCGGTCAACCCGGCGCGGTCTTTCGGCCCCGCCCTCTTCTCCGGCACCGACGCGCTGATCGACCTGCCGGTCTTCCTGATCGTGCCGGCCATCGGCGGCGTCGCCGCCGGTCTGCTCTACCCGATGCTCTTCGGCAAGGACGGATCGGAGATCGTCGGGGCCGGCTTCGGCTTCGGCGGTCGCGGCAAGGCCCACGCGCAGCCGGGCTTCCAGTGGGACACCAACACGGCCGCACCCGCCGCGCCGGCTGCCTCCGCGACCCCGGCCGCCCCGGCCACGTCGACCCCGGCTGCGCCTGCCGCCCCGGCGGCTCCGGCCGCACCGGACACCTCGGCCGACTCCGGCGACCGCACCGTCGTCTCCGGCGGCAACGCCGGCAGCAGCGGCCAGCAGTCCTGGCAGCAGCCGACCCAGAGCGCCGAGGGCGACCTGCCGGTCTACGAGCAGGACGGCTGGCGCTGGGACTACGCCAAGCAGGAATGGGTCCCGATCGAGCAGTGACCCGCTGAGATGCAGGAAGGCCGCCCCGGGATCGGGGCGGCCTTTCCTGTGTTTCGGGGGCTCCTGGTGGGAGCTGTCGAGGCGGGCTGCGGGGTACTCCAGGGACTTTCTGTCGGTTTACCGGCGGCCAGTAACCGACGGAAACTCCCTGGAGTACCCCGAAAATTGGACCCAGACGGCCACTGACCGCTTGCTGCCAGAGGGTCGAGACGACCTAGTCGCCGGGGACGCTCACCGCGAGGATCCACAGCGCGCCGGCGGTCATCGCCAGCAGCGCCACGTCGAACCAGCGGTTGCGCACCGCCAGCATCCCGGCGTCCTTCGCCGGCAGCACCGCGCGCCCCAGCGAGGCGGCGCCCAGGCCCGCGGCGAGGACGATGATGCCCACCCGCCAGTGGCCGAAGCCGACCAGACCGAGACCGACGAGGGCCGCGGTCAGCACCCCGAGGTAGACGTAACCGCCGATGGTCGAGGGGAAGCTGCGTACGACTGGGGTGTCCGTCTTCTCGGGCTCGGGCGCCTCCGCCACCGGTGCGGGAGCCTCCGGTGAGGGGCTGAGTGGCGGGTGGACGGACACGGTGTCAGAGCCTTTCGAGAGCCTGCTCGGCGCTGAGGACGATATTGGAGAGAAGCATGGCGCGTGTCATCGGACCCACCCCACCCGGGTTCGGCGACACCCACCCGGCGACGTCCCACACGTCATCGGCGAGGTCTCCTGCGATCTTACCGTCGACACGGGAGACACCGACGTCGAGCAACGCCGCGCCGGGCTTGACCATGTCCTTGGTGATGATGCCGGGTACGCCCGCAGCGGCCACCACGATGTCGGCGTTGCGGGTGTGAGCGGCCAGGTCGCGGGTGCCGGTGTGGCACAGCGTGACCGTCGCGTTCTCCGACCGGCGGGTGAGCAGCAGGCCCAGCGGGCGGCCGACGGTCAGGCCGCGGCCGACCACGACGACCTCGGCACCGTTGATCTCGACCCCGTGGCGACGCAGCAGCTCGATGCAGCCCACCGGCGTGCAGGGCAGCGGGCCGTCCTCACCGAGGACCAGCTTGCCGAGATTGTGCGGGTGGAGTCCGTCGACGTCCTTCTCCGGGGCGACCCGGGAGAGCAGCGCGAACTCGTCCAGACCGGTCGGCTGCTGCACCAGGAAGCCGGTGCACGCCGGGTCGGCGTTGAGGCGGCCGATCTCGGCCTCGACCTCTTCCTGGGTCGACGTGCCCGGCAGGTCGACGCGGATCGACTCGATGCCGATCTCGGCGCAGTCCTTGTGCTTGGCGTTGACGTACCACCGGCTGCCCGGGTCGTCCCCGACCAGCACGGTGCCGAGCCCGGGCGTCACGCCCGCGGCCTTCAGCTTCTCCACCCGGTCGGCCAGCTCGGCCTTGATCGTCTTCAGCGTGGCCGTGCCGTCCAGCTTCTGTGCTGTCACAGTCTCATCCTGTCACTCGGTCCTTGAGAATTTCGTACGCTGCGGGGCGCTGCGCATCAGTGCGCAAAATGCCGAGTTCCCGTGAAATACATCGTCACCCCAGCCGCCTCGCACGCCTTGACTGTGAGCTCGTCGCGGATGGAGCCGCCGGGCTGGACGATCGCCTTGACGCCGGCGTCGATCAGGATCTGCGGGCCGTCCTCGAAGGGGAAGAAGGCGTCGGAGGCGGCGACGGCGCCACGGGCACGCTCGCTGCCCTCGGCGAGGGTGTTGGCGCGCTCGACGGCGAGGCGGCAGGAGTCGACGCGGTTGACCTGGCCCATGCCGATGCCGACCGAGGCGCCGTCGGCGGCGAGCAGGATGGCGTTGGACTTGGCCGAGCGGCAGGCCTTCCAGGCGAAGGCCAGGTCGGCGAGGGTCGCCTCGTCGGCGGCCTCACCCGTGGCCAGCGTCCACGAGGCCGGGTCGTCGCCCTCGGCGTCGACGTGGTCGACCTGCTGCATCAGCAGACCGCCGGAGATCGGCCGGGTCTCGACCGCGGCGCGCTCGTCGGCCGGCGCGACCAGGATGCGGATGTTCTTCTTGCGTGTGAGGATCTCGACGGCGCCGTCCTCGTAGCCCGGGGCCACGATGACCTCGGTGAAGACCTCGGCGACCTGGCGGGCCATCTCGACCGACACCGGGCGGTTGGAGGCGATCACGCCGCCGAAGGCGGAGACCGGGTCGCAGGCGTGCGCGCGACGGTGGGCCTCGGCGATGTCGGCACCGACGGCCAGACCGCACGGGTTGGCGTGCTTGATGATCGCGACCGCGGGCTCGGCGAAGTCGTTCGCGGCGCGACGGGCGGCGTCGGTGTCGGTGTAGTTGTTGTAGGACATCTCCTTGCCGTGCAGCTGCTCGGCGCGGGCCAGCCCGGCCGGGCCGTTGCCGTTGACGTAGAGCGCGGCCTTCTGGTGCGGGTTCTCGCCGTAGCGCAGGCCGGTCGCCTTCTCGTACGTCCCCCCGACCCACGCCGGGAAGCCGGTGCCGTCGGAGGTGTCGGTGAGCACGGAGCCCATCCAGGAGGCGACCTGGACGTCGTACGTCGCGGTGTGGACGAACGCCTTGGCCGCCAGCGCCTTGCGCTCCTCGTAGGTGAAGCCGCCGCCCTGCGCCGCCTCGAGAGCCTTCGCGTAGTCGGCGCCGTCGGTGACGATCGCGACGGACGGGTGGTTCTTCGCGGCGGCGCGGACCATGGACGGGCCGCCGATGTCGATCTTCTCGATGCAGTCGTCGACGCCGGCACCGGAGGCGACGGTCTCGGCGAACGGGTAGAGGTTCACCACGACCAGGTCGAACGGCTCGACCTCGAGCTCCTTCAGCTGCTCGACGTGGGAGTCGAGGCGGCGGTCGGCCAGGATGCCGGCGTGCACGCGCGGGTGGAGCGTCTTCACCCGGCCGTCGAGGCACTCGGGGAAGCCGGTCAGGTCCTCGACCTTGGTCACCGGGAGGCCCAGCTTCTCGATCAGCGCCGCGGAGCCGCCGGTGGAGACGAGCTCGACGCCCGCCTCGTGCAGGCCCTTGACCAGGTCCTCGAGGCCGGTCTTGTCATAGACGGACACCAGGGCCCTCTTGATGGTGATCTGGTCGAGCACAGCAGTCTCCTCATCGGTCGACGAAATTCGATGAGGGCACCCAGGCGGTCGATGCCGTCTCTTCCACACTCCCCGGTGGTCCCCCACCTGCGCCAGTCGTGTGGTGTCACTCTAACGGCTCAGGCAGGCCTGAACCGAACCCGCCTGCCGGCCACCGTGTAGCCCTCCGTGGCGATGCGTCCGACCGTCTCGACGAGCATCGCCCGCTCGACGACCTTGATCCGCTCGTGGAGCGTCTCCTCGGTGTCGTCGTCCTCGACCGGCACCGTCACCTGGGCCATGATCATCCCAGTGTCGACCCCGGCGTCGACGATGAACAGCGTCGCCCCGGTCACCTTCACGCCGTACTCCAGCGCGTCCCGCGCCCCGTGCATCCCGGGGAAGCTCGGCAGCAGCGCCGGATGCGTGTTGAGCGTCTTCCCGCCGAACCGGTCCAGGAAGTGCGCTCCGAGCAGCTTCATGAAGCCCGCGGAGACGACGAGATCAGGCTCGTACGCCGCCACCGACTCGGCCAGGGCCGCGTCCCACTCCTCGCGCGACCCGAAGTCCTTGACCCGGTGCACGAAGGTCGGGATCCCGGCGTCGGTCGCCCGGGTCAGCCCCTGGATGCCGTCGCGGTCGGCCCCGACCGCCACGACCTCTGCCCCGTAGTCCTGGGACGCACAGGCGTCCAGCAGAGCCTGGAGGTTGGTGCCCGAGCCGGACACGAGGACGACGAGACGAAGAGCCACGCCGTCACTGTAGAACAGCGCAGGCCTCGTGCCCGCGCCACCCAGATCACCCAAGCCGCCCACCGCGGCCGAGAAGTGCCCTGTTGCTCACGCCTCCGCGACTTCGATGCCGATTTCCCCAAGAGATTGCTCAACCCGCGCCAAGGGCTCACTCCCCCAATCGAGGATCACAGCGAACTCGGCACGGCGACGATCGGGGGCAAACCTCGACGGATCCCATGCCTTCACGACATCTCTGAGCACCTCAAAGAACTTGCTGTGATCTGGCGAGCCTTGAATATCAAGGCGATCAGAGTTCTCAATAAACAGCAGGTATCGGTCTGCCACGACCCAGTCAAGATCACCGAGACAGTCGTAAAGAGCGTCCCAGTTCCAGCCAAAGTACGCTGGCAATCTGAACGCCGAGTTCAACGCGTCGAGAATCTCATACTCTGTCTCGAAAGTCGCAGCATCAATCACAGCGAAGAAGGACAGGCCAGACCGACCAAGGAACTGGCCAATGGCCGCATCACGGTCGCCAATGACGCGAAAAAATTTCACAGTCGCCATGGTTATCTCCCGGTCGCTCCAACGATGTATGTCTGATAGTGGGTCGCCGAATAATAGATGGATCCGTCAGAGCCGGTCACAATCCTCTCACCGCCAGGCTCTGGATTGTCTAGGGACTGCCACACGCCCCGCTCCTGGTAGGTAATCGCATCGCCTCCAGGTGTCGTGCGAGGCAACACGTACGCGCCGTTCCGACCGTCGTTTCCGAAAATCTCCGGCACCAGCGGACCCGCGAACCCATGCGTACCAGCACGCCCCTGCGACGCATCGACGCCCGACTTGGCAATGTCATCGATGGCATATTGCGCATTCTTCGGAATTGACTTTGGGATCCATCCCTTAAGCTTTGAAGTGTCGCCAAGGACGTCCCCCACATGATACTCGGGAGCACTATTGTTGTTTTTCCGCTTTTTACCGAGTGGCCAACGAAGCTTGAACTTTCCGAATTTCTTGAACGGATCGAAGCCACTCGCACATTTCTCCGGGCTGGCATCACAACCTGAATAGTCGAAGACCCATTCTTTGAAGAACTGGATTTCTTCAGGCGTGTAGCCGAACTCGTCTTCCATCTGCTCATCGACAGCGTCGACGATCGAATCACCAGAACTCTCGGAGTCATCAGAGTCGTCGTCATTATCCGTAGATGCCGGAGGCTGAGTTACACGGCTGTCGCAACTCGGGCACGGCTCACCATCGATGCCGATCGGCCCCAAACCAGACGCATCACTGTAGTTGATGGGGTCCTGAAGGCTGTATGCGTACGCGCTGAAGTGCCGAGGCTCGGTCGGATCAAGCAACGGGTCCGGCGACACAAAGGTGCCAGTGTCAACGTCGTAATACCGTGCCCCGACCTGGGTGAGACCCGTCGTATCGCTCGGCTTGCCCAAGAATCCGCGGTCACCCGGGGATCCGTTTGCATCCCGGTCACCAACTGTCGCCGCAACCTCTGCTCCGCGCGCGGCTCCGAACGGATCGGTGTAGTGCTTTGCGATCGAGGCCGGGGTCCACGTCGTGTTCGAGATCGATACGATCGAGGTCCCGTGGTGGTCGTTGACCAGGGAGGTGACCCCGCCCAAGCCACGCTGGTCTCGTACGGCGATGGTTTCGCCGTTGAAGGCGTAGTAGCGGTGCGCGGAGACGTTCCTCGTCTCATCGCGCGGGATGGTGACTTCCTGGCCACCGGGGAGGTAGATCGTGACGGCCTCCGCGTCCGCGCGGATGATGCGTTCACCAGAACCGGAGTAGACGTACTCGGCCTCCCCGAGCTCGTCGACGACCCCGTCAGCACAGGTCTCGCCGGCCGTGAGGGTCTTGACGAGCCTCCCCTCGCGGTCCCAGCACATCGACTGAGCAACCGACCGACGAGCCGCCGCGCCTTCCGCGGTCCGGGCAACATCGTGGATGGCCGCGATCTCCGTCGCAGACAGCGCCTTGGAGTAGAGGCCCATCTTCGCGAGCGAGACGTATCGCCCGTTTCATGGGCTGTTCTCGGCAACTGGGTCTCGACAAGCTCGACCCCCGGTGGCGCGACGCTGGGTCAGGGACAGGTCACTCGTCAGCCGGGAGCGTACGCCGCTGCCACCAGGTCATGGTAAGTCCGGCGAGGAGGCCGGCGAGGCCGAAGAAGGCGATGGCGTTGACGAGCACCTGGCCGGCGTACGGGCCGATGGCGGCCATCCGGCCGGGTCCGACGGCGCCGCCGGCGATGCCGGAGAGGACGGAGACGAGGAGGCCGGCGACGACGCCGGCGCTGACGCCGCGGAGCGCGCCCTCCGACCAGCGCAGAGACGGTCGGACGCGGCTGACTCGGCAGACTGCCCAGAAGGCGGTCAGCGGGCCGAGGGCCATCACCGCAGCGACCCAGGCGGGCGGGGCGCCGTTGTCGGGCAGGGCGGCGAGCATCGGGAACATCGGCAGCGGGCCGAGGGTGACCGCGGTCGGGGTGACGGTGGTGCCGACGCCGACGGAGAAGCCCGGGCCCAGGGCGTACGCACTGGAGAAGAGGACCGCGTTGGGCAGCACGAGGACGGCGAGCAGGGAGTAGAGGATGATCCCGCCGACGTCGAGGTGGAGCTGGGAGACGACGTTGATCGAGGTGGTGAAGTCGGCGAAGAGGGCCGCGAAGAAGACCAGGGTGCTGACCGCGAACCACCACAGCAGGATCGACCGGACCATCACCAGCACGTCCACCGCGGCGCGCGGCAGCAGGGTGATCCACAGCGCGGCGCGGCCGGAGCCGACCGCGATCGCGGGGAGGGCCACGACCACGCACAGGCCGACCGACCAGGTGAGGACGCCGGCGACGCTCGGCGCTGTGGCGGGGGTGCCGGCGAAGACCACGGTCGCCAGCGCGGTGCCGGCGTAGCCGAACGTGAACAGACCGGCGACGACCGGGACGGTCAGGTCGCGCTCACCGTCGGCCAGGGCGTTGGCGTCCGGGCCGTGCAGCGAGACCGAGTCGCCGACCCGGACGGCGACCTGCCACATCGTCCAGGCGAGGACGAGGGTGAGACCGAGCGGGACGACGGTGATCGCGACGCCGGAGACGAGGACGCCCGAGCCGTGGCCGAGCAGCCACCCGAGCGCGGCGACTCGCAGGGCGTCCGACGGCTCTCCGTGGGCTCCCATGTCGGTGATGAACCAGCCCACGATGCCGATCGCCAGACACACCAGCAGCGTGCTCGCGGCGGCGCCGATCCCGCCCAGCAGGGCCACCGCCACCAGCGGACGGCGGTGGCGGAGGTCGTGGAGATCCTCCGCGGAGAGCCCACGGTCCGGGGTGCGAGGAGGCAGCAATGACGACATCGCCACTCATCCTCCCAATCCGCGACGCCCCGATCTCGGCGACGCGCCGCCACGGGCGACCCCCGGGTCGGTCACAGTCGTTGATACCCGCCTGTGCATCTGCGGGTATTGCCGTTCATTCGACCGAATCACTTACAGTTGACCGCTGACATGGGCATGACCACGGCAGACCACGAGACCTTCGAGGCGTTCTATCAGGACGTCCGTGGACGCCTCCTTCTCCAAACCTGGTCGCTGACCGGTGATCTGGAGGCCGCCAAGAGCGCCGTACGAGGCGCGCTGGTCATCACCTGGCACCACTGGCGCAAGGTGAAGCCGATGGACGACTTCGAGCGCGAGGACTGGGTGCGCCCGATCGCCTGGTCGAAGGCGATCCGCAACCACTCGGTGCCGCTGCTCCACCGCGACCAGACGATCGCGCCCGAGGCGCGCAACGCGCTCGCCGCCCTGCGCAGCCTGCCGCTCCACGATCGCAAGGTCTTCCTGCTCGGCCACCTCACCAGCGTCGACCTGGCCCAGCTGGCCCGCGAGGTCGGCACCCCGATCAGCCGCACCGAGACCGACCTGCAGGCCGCCAACGCCGCGATCTGCGACGAGCTCGGGATCGTGCCGGAGCAGCTGCAGACGATCTTCGACCCGCTCGTCGACGTCCTCACCGAGCAGCCCTGGCCCAACGCCTCGACGATCACCACCGCGGGCGCCGTGCGCCGCCGGGTGCACACCACCATCGGTGCCGCCGCGGCCATCGTCGCCCTGGTCGCCACCGGCCTCTTCGTCACCCAGGACGCCGAGACCGAGCCGCGGCTCAACACGCTCTCGATGAAGTCGGCGGCCGAGGAGTTCGAGGTCGAGCCGAGCCAGATCCCGGGCAAGAAGCTGACCGCCAAGGACCTGATGACCGAGGAGGACGTCGCGAAGATCTACGGCGGCTCCTGGGCCGTCGACATCTCCTCCGACAACCTCGAGGGCACCGGCCTCACCATCCCCTGCCAGATCGACACCTCGGCCGACAAGCGGCCGGTGGCGAGCCTGGCGCGCACCTTCACCGCCAAGGCGAAGGCGACCACCGCCGGCACCACCATCGAGTCCTCCGTCGACCCGAAGGCGGCTGCCGCTGCGTACAAGAAGATGCAGAAGTGGTACGCGGCCTGCGCCGAGCCGCGCTACCAGCTGATGACCACCGAGTCGGTCGACGGGATCGGCGACCAGGCCACCCTGTTCACCTACCGCGACTGGGAGAACAAGCGGGCGGTGACCTACGGCGTCGCGCGCACCGGCCGCCACACAGCAGCGGTCACCGTGAAGACCGAGGGCAAGTCCAGCGCGACCGCCGCCAAGACCTCGACCATGCTCGGCGTCGCCGTCCACAACCTCTGCTCGATGCCCGGTGCGGGCGCGTGCGTGGAGACCAAGCGCCCGCGTACGACCGTGGTCCCGGTCGCCACCGGCAAGGTCCCCGGCCTGATCAACGAGACCGATCTGCCACCTGTCGGCGGTGTCGGCGACCCGTGGGAGGGCACCGAGGCGAAGCCGGCCAAGACCAACCCGGCCCAGACCCGCTGCGACGGCACGGAGTTCAACGCCAAGGGCATGTCCGACGCTCGGACTCGCACGTTCGTGATCCCGGAGACGAAGAAGAAGCTCGACAGCACCTTCGGCCTCACCGAGACGGTCGGCAAGTTCGGCTCCGCCAAGGAGGCGCAGGCGTTCAACGTCGGGATCAAGGGCCGGCTGGACAAGTGCAGCGACAAGCAGCTCGGCAGCCACGTCACCCAGACCGCGACCGAGTCCATCAAGGACGGCGCGTTCACGGTCTGGTACATCCGGGTGGAGCTCGAGAACTCCTCCATCTACTACCGGATGGCGGCGATCCGGCGCGGTGCCAACGTCGCCCAGATGAGCTTCGTCCCCGACGGTGACGCCGACATCAGCAAGTCCGACTTCGTCGCCCTCGCCCGACGCGCCGCCTACCGGCTCGACTACCTCTGAGACTCGCTGCGATTTTCTCCCTCCGGATGCAACCGGTCGGGCCGCTCAGGCATCTGACCCTCTGAGGCTGGCGCAGGGCCAGACCGGCACCGGCCCAGTCTGGGGAGGCGAGCGATGGACGAGGACGAGTTCGACACGTTCTACACCGCGTCCTTCCGCCGCGTGTGCGCTCAGGTGTACGCGATGATCGGCGACTCCGACGAGGCCGCCGAGTGCGTTCAGGAGGCCTTCGCCCGCGCCTGGGCCCACCGTCGCAAGCTGTCGACGGTCGACTACCCCGAGGCCTGGGTCCGCACCACCGCCTACCGCCTCGCCGTCGGCCGCTGGCGCCGCAAGAAGTACGCAGGCCGTGCCGCCGACAGAGCCGTCGGTGTGCGGATGGAGATGCCGGCCGTCGACGAGACCCACGTCGCTCTCGTCGCCGCGCTCAAGAAGCTCCCCGAGGCTCAACGCCAGGCCATCGTCCTGCACCACATCGCCGACCTGCCGGTCCATCAGGTGGCCGCCGAGGTCGGCGCCCCCACCGGCACGATCAAGGCCCGTCTGGCTCGGGGAAGAGCCGCCCTGGCGGAGCTGCTCGCCGAAGAAACACCCGGCGCCGTCTGGGAGGAGGCCTGAGATGAGTGACCCGATCTCGCGTCTGGACCAGTTCCGCGCCGACACCCCTGGAGCACCGATGAAGTCCGCAGCCGAGGTACGCCGACGGGGTGATCAGATCCGCCGGCGCCATCGCGCTGCCGTCACCGCCGGCGCTGTGGCCGTGGCCGCCGCCGTCGCCGGACCGATCATCTTCCTCTCCGCCGGGCTCGGTCAGCGTGCCACCGACCCGGAGCCCGCCCCGGCGCCGACCGAGACGCCGAGCACGGTCACCCCGACCCCGTCGTCCCCGCCCGCCGCCTCGGACCTCACCCGCACCCACCTCCCCACCGAGGACGACCTGGTCACGGCCGACCCGTATCCGAGGTGGACCCAGGAGCAGACCTACGACGGCGAGGGCAGGGACGACCACAACGAGTGCCTGACCGAGTCGCTGGCCGACGCCGGCGCGCTCGCGACCTTCCGCCGCGACTTCGTCCCCGAGCGCGGGCACCAGCTCTCGGGCTCGGCCGGGACGCTGAAGGCCGTCGTCGCCGAGTTCGGCTCGGCGGGCGATGCCGAGAAGGTGCGTGCGGAGCTCTCCGAGGCGGCCACCTCCTGCCCCGGGGTGTCCGGTGCGAAGACCGCCGGCTATCTCCCGGTCGAGGGCAAGGCGGTCACGGCGGGCGACGTCGACGTCGTGACGTACCTTCCCGAGGACGAGCCCGACAACGCCCGCCGGGAGGTGGCCACCGCGGTCGTCACCGTCGAGGACCGGCTGCTGGTGCTGACCCGGCAGCGCGGCGTCCAGGACTACG
The DNA here is from genome assembly GCF_014648595.1 of Nocardioides luteus. Lineage (GTDB taxonomy): Bacteria > Actinomycetota > Actinomycetes > Propionibacteriales > Nocardioidaceae > Nocardioides > Nocardioides luteus. Next base: position 272,779 of record NZ_BMRK01000004.1, read on the forward strand.
TCTCACCGACCGACCTGCGGGACTCCGCCGCCCGAGCCGCCCACCGGTTGGCCGGGTCTCCCCTGCCGCCTGCAACGACGCCGGGCTCGGCCTCCTCGTCCCCGTCGTCATCCTCCTCCGCGGCCGCACCGCTCCTCAGCGAGGCCCATCTGGTCGAGGCGGGGTCGCTGCCCGCGCTGCCTCTGGAGGGCGAGTCGTCGGCGGTGTGGCAGCAGGTCGCCCCGCAGCCGACGCCGACGCTCTACTGCCAGGGCGCCTGGCTCTCCTCGCTGAAGGCCGCCGACTCGGTCAGTCGGGAGTTCCGCCTCGAGAACCCGGGCGAGATCGGCAAGGTCAACGTGACAGTGCTGGAGTTCGCCACGAAGAAGAGTGCCGACACCGCGTACGACACGGTCCACGGCTGGCTCGACGCCTGCCCGGCGTCGCTGGCCGACGCGAAGCGCTTCACGGCCGGGCCGGTCCGGTCGATCGAGACCGACACCAGCCCGGCGATCGACCGGGCCGCGCAGACGCTCGCCGAGTACGCCGGCGACTGTGGTGGCCTCGACTGCGACGCCACCTGGTACGACCACCAGACCGTGGTCCAGATCGGCACCCGGCTGGTGCTGGTCACGCACGCCGAGGCCGGCGGACCGTGCCCTCCGACCAGGGCCTGCCCGCCGGAGGAGGCCTCCGACTACACCGAGTGGGACAACCGGGTCGCCCGGACGGTGAAGGCCACCGTCGACCGAGCCGTACGAGACCTGCGGTGACGTGAGTGACTGAGCTGCAATTGACCTTTACGCTCGCGCCCGTCACCGCCGACACTGACGCACGGGCAGTGGTGACCGAACGCCAGCCGGGGAGGCGAACGATGGACGAGGACGAGTTCGACGCGCTCTACAACGCGTCGTACCGCCGCGTGTGTGCTCAGCTGTACGCGATGATCGGTGACTTCGACGAAGCCGCGGAGTGCGTCCAGGAGGCCTTCGCCCGTGCCTGGGCGCATCGGCGGAAGATGGCATCGGTCGACTATCCCGAGGCCTGGGTCCGCACCACCGCCTACCGCCTCGCCGTCGGCCGCTGGCGCCGCAAGAAGTACGCCCGCCGCGCCGCCGACCGAGCCGTCGGTGCGCGCACGGAGATGCCGCCGGTCGACGAGACCCACGTGGCGCTGGTCGCCGCCCTGAAGCAGCTGCCCGAGGCGCAGCGCCAGGCCATCGTGCTGCACCACATCGCCGACCTGCCGGTCCACCAGGTGGCCGCCGAGGTCGGCGCGCCGACCGGCACGATCAAGGCCCGCCTGGCTCGAGGACGAGCCGCGCTGGCGGGGCTGCTCGCCGAGGACAACCCCGGCGCCGTCTGGAAGGAGGCCTGAGATGAGCGACCCGATCTCACGTCTGGACCAGTTCCGCGCCGACGCCCCCGGAGCACCGATGAGCTCGCCGGCCGAGGCACGGCGACGCGGTGACCAGATCCGCCGTCGCCGTCGCGCGGTCACCACCGCCGCCGTCGCAGCCGTGGCCGCCGTCGTCGCCGGGCCGGTCGTCTTCCTCTCCGCCGGGCTCGGCGAGAAGGGCATCGACCCGGCCGCACCCAGCGACAGCGTCGTCGCGTCCGTCCCGTCCCGCTCCGGCACGGCGGCAGCGACGGAGCTCACCCGGGCCAACCTGCCGACCGAGGACGACCTGGTCGCCGACGACCCCTACCCGGCCTGGGTCGAGAAGAAGACCTACGACGGCGAGGGCGATGACGCCTACAACGACTGCTTCTCCGAGACGCTGGAGGGCTTGGGTGCGCAGGCGACGTTCCGTCGCGACTTCGCCGCGAAGCCCGGGGAGGAGTCGAGCGACGCCGCCGGCACCCTGAACGCCGTCGTCGCCGAGTTCGGCTCCCCCGCCCAGGCCGAGAAGGTACGCACCGACCTCTCCGACGCGGCGACGACGTGTCCCGGCGTGGACGGCGCCGAGACGGCCGGCTATCTCCCGGTCGAGGGCGGGGTCATCTCAGGCGGCACCGTCGACGTGGTGACCTACCAGCCGGACGACCCCTCGATGAACGCGGTGTGGGAGGTGGCGACGGCCGTCGTCTCCGCCGAGGACCGCGTGCTCGTGATGACCCGCGAGCGCGGCGTCCAGGACTACGTCTCGCCCACCACCCTGCAGACCTCCGCAGTCAACGCCGCCCACCGGATGGTCGGTGCCACGCCGAAGGACAGCCCATCCGTGGATCCGACGGAGACCGGGTCGCCTGCGGCTGACGGTCTCAGCGCCGCCAACCTGGTCGACGGCAGCGCCCTCCCCGCACTCGACCGATTCGAGAGCTCCGTCGGCTGGAACCAGTACACCCCGACCCCCGACGTTCCGACGCTGGCCTGCCAGAAGGAATGGCTCTCCTCGCTCGGCGCCTCCGCGAAGATCGCCTCCGACTACCGCTGGGACACCGACCGCGCCATGGTCGGCCAGGTCCACGTGGCGGTGCTGGAGTTCGCCGACGAGAACGCTGCCGGCGCTGCGTACAACGAGGTCATGGAGTGGATGGAGGTCTGCCCGGCCGGCAAGCTGGGGGCGAAGCCGGATGTGGCCGCGCTCCCGATCGATGTCAGCGAGGACCTCGATGCTGGACCGAAGCGCGCCGCGCGCTCTCAGGCGACCTACCCCGGCCCCGGCGACGGCGACGGGATCTGGTTCGAGACCGAGCTCGTCGCGGAGTACGAAACCCGTCTCGTCCTGGTCGGCTACGGCGAGCTCGCCGGTCCGTGCCCGCCGAGCACCGGCGACAAGGACGACCCGTGCTACCAGCCCGACCAGCCCGACTCCTGGCCCGGCCGGATCCTCGCGATCGAGAAGGCGGCGGTCACGGCGGGGATCAGCGACCTGCGCTGAGCTGGAGACGCTGGTCACAACGGAGGAACCAGAGGAAGAGACGTACGAGCCGGTGCGTTCAGAGTCCTGTCCCACGCCGTCGTCGGAGAGGCCCTCTCGTGTCCACCGCCCCCAGCGCTCCCGCCAAGAGGCGGTTGCGGCTTCCCTCGTTCTCTGTCCAGATCGTCCTCGGTCTCGCCCTCGGTGTGGCCCTCGGTGCGGTCGCCCGCGCGATCGGTCCCGTCGGTGACGAGGCCAACTGGCTGACGACCACCCTCTCCACGATCGGCGACTCGTTCGTCGCGCTGCTGAAGGCCGTCGTCGTACCGCTGGTCTTCACCGCGATCGTCGCCTCGATCGCCAACCTGCGTACGGTCAGCAACGCCGCTCGGCTCGCCGGTCAGACGCTGCTCTGGTTCGCCGTCACCGCGGCGATCTCGGTCGTCATCGGCATCGGGCTCGGTCTGCTCTTCCGCCCCGGCAGCAACACCGCGGTGAGCACCGCGGACGCGGCCGAGGCCGCCGCGTCCGCCTCCTGGCTGACCTTCCTGCAGGGCCTGATCCCCGGCAACTTCCTCGGTCTCGAAGCCTCGACCAGCGTCGAGCAGGCCGGCGGCAGCCCGCTGGCGGAGACCTCGCTGAGCTTCAACGTCCTCCAGGTGCTCGTGGTCGCGCTCGCGATCGGCATCGCGGCGCTCAAGACCGGCGAGAAGGCCGGGCCGTTCCTCGCCTTCAACCGCTCCTTCCTGGCCATCGTGCAGAAGGTGCTGTGGTGGATCATCCGGCTGGCGCCGATCGGCACCCTCGGCCTGATCGGCAACGCGGTCGCCTCCTACGGCTGGGACTCGCTGGGCTCGCTGGCCTGGTTCGCGGCGGCGGTCTACGTCGGCCTCGCGCTGGTCCTGCTGATCGTCTACCCGGTGCTGCTGTGGGGCAACGGCCTCAACCCGCTGGCGTACTTCCGCGGCGCCTGGCCCGCGATCCAGCTCGGCTTCGTCTCGCGCTCCTCGGTGGGCACCATGCCGGTGACCGAGCAGGTGACGGTCAAGAACCTCGGCGTCCCGCAGGAGTACGCCTCGTTCGCCGTCCCGCTGGGCTCGACCACCAAGATGGACGGCTGCGCCTCGATCTACCCGGCCATCTCGGCGATCTTCGTCGCGCAGATCTTCGGCGTCGACCTGGGCATCACCGACTACCTGCTGATCGCCTTCGTCTCCGTGGTCGGGTCGGCCGCGACCGCCGGTCTGACCGGTGCCGTCGTGATGCTCACCCTGACGCTCTCCACGCTCGGCCTGCCGCTGGCCGGTGTCGGGCTGCTGCTCGCGATCGACCCGATCCTCGACATGGGCCGCACGGCGGTCAACGTCGCCGGGCAGGCGCTGGTGCCGACGATCGTCGCCAAGCGCGAGGGCATCCTCGACCTCGACCGCTACCGCTCCGCCTCCGCGGCCGGGCTGCTGAACGACGAGGAGCCGGTCGCGGCCTGACCCCTCACGCCGGATAGGAGCTCTTCGCCCGAGCCGCGCGCAGGGCGTCGGCCCACCAGGCGAGCTGGGCGAGCATGGCCTTGGCATAGACGGCCGAGTCGGGATCGTCGAAGCGGCCGTGCTCGTCGAGCCGCTCCCAGTAGCGCGGGAACGCGAGCCGCGCCTGCAGGGGGTGGGCGTGCAGCTCGGTGAGCACGTTCTCCAGGTGCAGGGTCGCGTGCCGGCCACCGCTGTCGCCGCCGTAGGACACCAACGCCACCGGTTTGGCCTGCCACTGGGTGAAGTGCCAGTCCAGCGCCGACTTCAGCGACGCCGGGAAGCTGTGGTTGTACTCGGGCGTGACGATGATGATGCCCTCGGCGGCCTCGAGCGCGTCGGTGAGGTCGGCCTGCCCGTCGGGACGCGGGTAGTCCGGCCCCGCGGCCTTCGGCGACTCGGCGGGCAGCGACAGCGGGATCTCGTGGTCGGCCAGGTCGATGAGCTCGACCTGGAGACCGCCGTACGCCGCGACCTGCTCGGCCACCCAGGAGCCGAAGACGGGGCCGCCGCGCCCTTCCCGGACGCTGGCGAGGATGACTGCGATACGTAGTGGTTGGGTCATGCCCTCCAGGCTCGCCGGGATCGGCGACCGGTGGGAGACCGAGCCCAGGCTGGCCCCGGCAGGGCCACCATCACCGTCGCCGTCCCCCGTAGGCTTGAGGCATGCCGGCCAACCCGGGAGCCCTCGGCTCCTTCATCAGGGACCGCCGCGACCAGACCACGCCGGAGAGCGTCGGTCTCCCGGCGGGCGTACGCCGGCGCGCGCCCGGGCTCCGGCGCTCGGAGCTGGCCACGCTGGCCGGGATCAGCGTCGAATACCTGGTGCGGATCGAGCAGGGCCGCGACCGCAACCCGTCGCCCCAGGTCCTGCGGGCCATCGGCGACGCGCTCCGCTTCGACGCCGCCGCCCACGAGCACCTGCGCACCCTGGCGATGGCCTCCGGCGGGCAGTGCCTCGGGCCGTACTCGTCCGGCCGTGAGGTACGCCCCGGCACCCTCGCCCTCCTCGAGCAGCTCGAGCCCGGCGTCGCCGTGCTCAGCAACCGGCTCGGCGACCTGCTCGCCCACACCGCGACCTTCGAGCTGCTCGCCCGCCCGCTGGGGCTGCTCGACGGCGAAGAGCCCAGCCTCACCGCGTACGTCTTCCTCGACCCGCGCTCGCGCGAGGCCTTTCCCGACTGGGACCGCGTCGCCGACGACCTGGTCACCAACCTCTACCGCGGACCGAACCCGGTCGCCTCCCGGGAGCTGATGGTGCGGCTCTCCGAGCAGGCCGGGGCCGAGTTCGCCGACCGCCTGCGTCGCCACGACCCGCCGCACGGCGGGGTGTGGCGCTGGCGCCATCCCACGGCGGGCGAGCTGCGTTTCGAGGTCGAGGAGCTCGAGCTCCCGGCGGCCGACAACCAGCAGCTCCAGGTGCTGATGCCCGCCGACGAGGCGACCGCGGAGGCGCTCGACCTGCTGCGGCGCCGCCGCGCGCTGCGCGCGGTCTGAGACGCGAAGAGCCCCGCGACCGGACCGGTCGCGGGGCTCTCAGCTGACGTGGGTCAGAGGGACTGCAGGATCTCGCGGGCGAGAGCAGCGGTCTCCGACGGGGTCTTGCCGACCTTCACGCCGGCGGCCTCGAGGGCCTCCTTCTTCGCCTGCGCGGTGCCGGCGGAGCCGGACACGATCGCACCGGCGTGACCCATGGTCTTGCCCTCCGGCGCGGTGAAGCCGGCGACGTAGCCGACGACAGGCTTGGAGATGTTCTCCTTGATGTAGGCCGCGGCCCGCTCCTCGGCGTCGCCACCGATCTCACCGATCATGACGATGACCTTGGTCTCGTCGTCCTTCTCGAACGCCTCGAGGGCGTCGATGTGGGTGGTGCCGATGATGGGGTCACCGCCGATGCCGATGGCGGTGGAGAAGCCGAAGTCCTTCAGCTCGTACATCATCTGGTAGGTCAGCGTGCCCGACTTCGAGACGAGACCGACCGGGCCCTTGCCGGTGATGGTGTGCGGGGTGATGCCGGCCAGCGACTCGCCCGGCGTGATGATGCCGGGGCAGTTCGGACCGATCATCCGGGTGGCCTTGCCCTGCAGGTAGGACCACACCTCGGCGGTGTCCTGGACCGGGACACCCTCGGTGATGACGACGATCAGCGGCATCTCGGCGTCGATGGCCTCGATGCAGGCGTCCTTGGTGAACGCCGGCGGCACGAAGAGGACCGAGACGTTCGCACCGGTCTCCTTCATCGCCTCCGCGACCGTGCCGAACACCGGGAGCTCCACGTCGGCGCCCTGGGCGTCCTTGTGGGTGACCGTGGTGCCGGCCTTGCGGGCGTTGACGCCACCGACGATCTGCGCGCCCGAGTCGAGCATCAGGGCGGTGTGCTTCGCACCCATGCCGCCGGTGATGCCCTGGACGATGACCTTGCTGTCCTTGTTGAGGTAGATGCTCATGTTTCTCTCTCCTGACCTCAGGCGTTGGCCAGCTCGGCGGCCTTGTCGGCGCCGCCGTCCATGGTGTCGACGATGGTGACCAGCGGGTGGTTGGCCTCGCTGAGGATCTGGCGGCCCAGGTCCACGTTGTTGCCGTCCAGGCGCACGACGAGCGGCTTGGTCGCCTCGTTGCCGAGGATGTCCAGCGCGCCGACGATGCCCTTGGCGACCTCGTCGCAGGCGGTGATGCCGCCGAAGACGTTCACGAACACGGACTTGACCTGCTCGTCGTTCAGGATGACGTCGAGACCGTCGGCCATGACCTGCGCGTTGGCGCCGCCACCGATGTCGAGGAAGTTGGCGGGCTTCACGCCACCGTGGTTCTCGCCGGCGTAGGCGACAACGTCGAGGGTCGACATGACCAGACCCGCGCCGTTGCCGATGATGCCGACCTGACCGTCGAGCTTGACGTAGTTGAGGCCCTTGTCCTTGGCCTTCGCCTCGAGCGGGTCCTCCTCGTCACGGATGACGAACTGCTCGTGCTCCTCGTGGCGGATCTCCGAGGCGTTCTCGTCCAGCGACACCTTGCCGTCGAGGGCCTCCAGCTTGTCGCCCTCGAGGCGAGCCAGCGGGTTGACCTCGACGAGGGTCGCGTCCTCCTCGGTGAAGACCGTGTAGAGGCTCTGGATCATCGAGACGGCCTGCTCGAAGACGGGCTCCGGGAAGCCGCACTCGGTCGCGATCTCCCGCGCCTTGGCCTCGTCGACGCCCTTGCCGGGGTCGATGCCGATCTTCTTCACGGCGTCGGGGTTGGTCTTGGCGACCTCCTCGATCTCCACACCACCCTCGACGGACGCGATGCAGAGGTACTGCCGGTTCGAACGGTCCAGCAGGAAGGAGAAGTAGTACTCCTCGACCGGCGGGGTCGCGGGGGTGATCAGCACCCGGTTGACCTTCAGGCCCTTGATCTCCATGCCGAGGATGTTCGACGCGTGCTCGAACGCGTCATCCGCGGTCTTGGCCAGCTTGACGCCGCCGGCCTTGCCGCGGCCACCGGCCTTGACCTGCGCCTTGACGACGCAGAAGCCGATCTCCTCGGCGGCCTTCCTGGCATCCTCAGCCGTCTCGACGACGACACCTTCGGTCACGGCGACGCCGTGCTTGGCGAAGAGCTTCTTCGCCTGGTACTCCATGAGATCCACTGATCCACCTGGTCTGTGTGTTGCGGTACGAGGCGGCGTACCGCAGGAATCAGCGGTCGACGCCCTCGTCTTCAGATGTGTCCGTCCAGCACCCTAGACCCGCTACGGCCCGGATACGAGCCCAGGGGCCACGACGTGACGCACGCCACTAGCGCGGCGAGAGACAGAACACACCGGAGATATACCAACAAATCGGCAACCTTGAGTAACACCCCGTAGCCCTACGTAGGTACCCACGTTTGGCCCCTTAATGCGCGCGCTCTGTTCGTGGATCTTCGGGTTTCGAGGGCGTATCGAGGCTCAAACCGGCCGTAGACACGCGTTTCGGATGGGATGAATGTGTCGCAAAAGAGTTTCGAATCTGCCAGAAATACGCAGATCAGCGACTGGTTCGGCCTTCATCGAAGGTGAAATCACCGAAACGGGCGTGCCACATTTCTTGACCGCGCCTTCGGGTCCGTTACAGTCGTGGCTCGCCGTCTGACCCCGAACAGCGGAGATATGAACTGATGGGCAACCACCGAGCCGACGTCACAAGTGACAGTCCGCGTTCGGTCACCCCTTCCCCCGGAGCAACCACGAGCAGCAGCAGCTACGTCGGGAAGCGGCGCGCAGCGCCGGCGACCGACAGCCCTGCCTCCAGGCCTGCCCCGCGAGCGACCGGATCGACCTCCTACGTCGGGAAGCGGCGCGCCGCGCCGTCCCCCGTCGTCGGGACCGCGACACCGAACCCCGCCCCAGCCTCATCCCCAGAGACTCCTGAAGAGCCGGTGGCCAAGGCCCGGCCCAACCGCGTGGTCCTCGAGCAGACCGGCAAGCTGCCGGTCGTCGGCTCGCCGCGCGATGACCGCGACGACGAGGCCACCGACGCCCGCATCTCGACCAGTGAGCTGCGCGCTCTCGTCGAGGGCGACGACGGCCCCGCCTTCCCGTCCTCGTTCCCGACGTCGACGCCGGCCACGCCCATGCCCGCGGCCCGGCCGATCGTGCCGGTGCAGCGCCGGGCGGCCCAGATCGACCCCGTCCTGGCCGACCTGCTCTCCTCGATGGGCATCGACCCGGACAAGGTGACCCCCGAGGTGCTCGACGACCTCGGCGTCGGAGGAATGACGACCTCCGAGCTCACCACGTTCCTCACCCAGCCGACCAAGCCGGTGCCCGGCAAGAGCACGGCGCGCGAGGCGGCCCGCAGCGCGGTGTCCACCAAGACGCCGCCGCGCGGCATCCCGGCGGCTCCCGTGGCTGCTGAGCCCGAGCCGGCTCCTGCTGCTCCGGCCGCGCCGCCTGCCCCGGTCGCGCCGGTGCCGCCGCCTGCCCCCGTCGCTCCTCCCGCGCCGGTCGTCCCGGCCGCGCCGGAGCCAACCTTCCAGGCTCCCGAGCCGACCCACACACCCAAGCCGCTGCGCATGGCGAACACGTTCGCGCCGCTGACCGGCAAGGTCCGCGCCGTGCGCCAGGCCCGTCAGAACCCCGCGCCCCCGGTCGCCCCGGTGGCACCTGCCTACGAGCCCGAGGTGCAGGAGCCCCGTGGGTTCCAGGAGGCTTTCGACGCCCCGCCGTCGTCCTTCAAGATCGACACCACCTCGTTCCCGGCGCCGCCGGTCGCGCTGCCGGAGCAGATCGACTTCGACTCGATGGCGATCGACCTCCCGGCCGAGGCCTACGCGGCGGAGGCGCCCTACTACGAGGCGCCGCAGGCCGACGACGGCTACTACCAGGACGGCTACGCCGACTACGCCCGCGACCCGCAGCCGGAGGACTACTTCCGCGCCGAGACCGGCAGCATCGACCTGCCGAGCATCAGCGAGATCGCGACCTACCGTCCTGAGATCGACGACCTCCCGGCCGTGGAGACCACCGGCACCATGGTCGGCATCGGCGGCCCGACCCGTCCGCGCACCCGACGCGCCGCTGCCGCGGCCGCCGGCGGCCGCCCGACGGTTCCGCTGACCGCCGGCGCCGCCGCCCTCGCCGCCGCCATCGGCGGCATCGCCCTCACCGGCGGTCCGACGATGGTGGCTGCCGATGACGTACGCCTCGTGGGTGCCACCGCGCTCGGTGGCGAGAGCGACATGGTCGTCGTCGGCGACCGCGCCGCCACCGTCACCCGCAACGACGAGCGCTCCGAGGCCGACACCGCGGCGAGCGACCGCGAGAAGGCGCTCCAGGGCGTCGACGTCCAGGCCGACAAGCAGGACAAGTTCCTCAAGTCGAACATGTGGGAGCTGCCGATCCCGGCAGGCGTCTACCGCATCACCGGCACCTTCGGCTCCTCCGGCTCCAACTGGTCCAGCACCCACACCGGTCTCGACTTCGCGGCGCCCTACGGCACCCCGATCCACGCCATCGCCCGCGGCACCGTCACCGAGACCGCCTGGGGCGGCGCCTACGGCAACCGCACCATCATCACGCTCGAGGACGGCACCGAGATCTGGTACTGCCACCAGAGCGACTACGGCGTCTCCGTCGGACAGACCGTCTCCCCCGGCGAGGTCATCGGCTACGTCGGCTCCACCGGAAACTCCACCGGCAACCACCTCCACGTCGAGGTCCGCCCCGGTGGTGGTGACGCCGTCGACCCCGACGCCGCCCTCAACGAGCACGGCGTAGACCCGAGCTGACCCGCAGCACGCCGAGTCGGCGCAACTGCCCCACCCCCACACGCCGAGTCGGCGCAACTGCCCCACGGTCGTGAAACCCATTCGGGGCAGATTCGCCGACTCAGCGACCGTACGCGGGGCAGATGCGCCGACTCGACGCACGTACGCGGGGCAGATGCGCCGACTCGACGCAGGTACGTGAGACAGACGCGCCGGCTCGACGCTCACACGTGAGACAGACGCGCCGACTCGGGGCTCTTGCACGGGGCAGACGCGCCGACTCGACGCACGTACACGGGGCAGACGCGTCGGGTCGGCGGTCAGAGCTTTTCTACGGGGGCGTAGCGGAGAAGCAACCGCTTGACGCCGGTCTCACCGAAGTCGATGCTGGCGACCTGCTTGTCGCCGGAGCCCTCGATGGTGACGACGGTGCCGAGGCCGAAGGAGTCGTGGGTGACGCGGTCGCCCGGGTCGAGGGAGGGGACCTCGCGGGCGGGCTTGGACTTGGCCGCGGCGTCGGCGCGGAGGGCGGCGGAGGAGAAGTTGCGGCGGCCGGCGGCGGTGGGCTGGCCGAGGCGTTGGCCGTCACCCCAGCGGTCGGTGGCGAAGCTGGGGCGGCTCCAGGAGGACATCTCCTTCTCGGTGCGCCGCCAGTCGACGAGGTCGACCGGGAGCTCGTCGAGGAAGCGGCTGCCGGGGTTGTGGGAGGGCGCGCCCCAGGCGGAGCGTACGACGGCGCGGGAGATGAAGAGCCGCTTCTCGGCGCGGGTGATGCCGACGTAGGCGAGGCGGCGCTCTTCCTCGAGCTCGGTGCCGTCACCGAGGGCGCGGGAGTGCGGGAAGACGCCGTCCTCCATGCCGGTGAGGAAGACCGCCGGGAACTCCAGGCCCTTGGCGGTGTGGAGGGTCATCAGGGTGACGACGCCGTCCTCGTCGTCGGGAATCTGGTCGGTGTCGGCGACCAGCGCGACGCGCTCGAGGAAGTCGGGTAGTCCGGGCTCGACCGCGCCGGCATCGACGTCGACAGGGTCGGCGCTCGGAGCGGCGACGGGGTCGTCGGAGAACTCCCGGGCGACGGCGACGAGCTCGGCGAGGTTCTCCACGCGAGTCTCGTCCTGCGGGTCGTCGGAGGCCTCCAGCGCGGCGAGGTAGCCCGACCGGTCGAGCACCGTCTCCAGGATGACGTCGGCGCGCTCGCGGGCGTCGACCAGCTGGAGCAGCTCCTCCATCATCGCGACGAAGGCCTTGATGTTGGTCAGGCTGCGGGTGGCCATGCCGGGGGCGTCCTCGGCCTTCTGCAGCGCCTCCCAGAAGGTCAGGCCGTCACGCTCGGCGAGCGCGTTGACGCAGGCGACGGCACGGTCGCCGATGCCACGCTTGGGGGTGTTGAGGATGCGGCGGAGCGAGACCTGGTCGTCGGGGTTGGCCAGGGTGCGCAGGTAGGCCAGAGCGTCGCGCACCTCCTTGCGCTCGTAGAAGCGCACCCCGCCGACGACCTTGTAGGGCTGGCCGGTGCGGATGAACACCTCCTCGAAGACGCGCGACTGGGCGTTGGTGCGGTAGAAGACCGCCACGTCGGCGGCCTTCATGCCGCCGTCGACGAGCTTGTCGATCTCGTCGGAGACGAACCTGGCCTCGTCGCGCTCGTCGTCGGCGACGTAGCCGACGATGCGCTCACCGTCGCCGGCGTCGCTCCACAGCGCTTTCTCCTTGCGACCCTTGTTGTTCTTGATCACCGCGTTGGCGGCGGTGAGGATCGTCTGGGTGGAGCGGTAGTTCTGCTCCAGCAGGATCGTGGTGGCGCTGGGGAAGTCCTGCTCGAAGTCGAGGATGTTGCGGATGTTGGCGCCGCGGAAGGCGTAGATCGACTGGTCGGCGTCGCCGACGACCATCAGCTCGGCCGGCTCGGCGCGCGGAGACGCGTCCTGTTCGGCGCTCGAGGAGACCTCGACCGGCTCGACCACCGAGGGGGCGCAGAGCTCGTGGACCAGGGCGTACTGAGCGTGGTTGGTGTCCTGGTATTCGTCGACCAGCACGTGGCGGAACCGGCGCCGGTAGACCTCGCGGACCTCCGGGTAGGCGCGGAAGAGCTCGACGGTCGACATGATCAGATCGTCGAAGTCGAGGGCGTTCGCCTGCCTCAGACGCTTCTGATATTCCTTGTAGGCCGCGACGTAGGTCTGCTCGAGGTGGTTGCGCGCGTCCTTCTCGGCGGTCTCGACGTCGCGCAGCTCGTTCTTCTGGTCGCTGACCCAGTTGAGCACCTGGCCCGGCTGGTAGTGGCGCGGGTCCAAATCGAGATCGGTGAGCACCAGCTGCATCAGCCGCTTCTGGTCCTGGGCGTCGTAGATCGAGAAGTTGGACTTCAGCCCGACCTTGTCGACCTCCTTGCGGAGGATGCGTACGCAGGCGCTGTGGAACGTCGAGACCCACATGATCCGGGCGCGCTTGCCGACCAGCGCCTCGACACGCTCCTTCATCTCGGCGGCGGCCTTGTTGGTGAAGGTGATCGCCAGGATGCTGCCGGGGTGGGCGCCACGCTGGGAGATCAGCCACGCGATCCGCCGGGTCAGCACCCGGGTCTTGCCTGACCCCGCGCCTGCGACGACCAGGAGCGGTGACCCTTCGTGCTGCACCGCCGCCTTCTGGGGCTCGTTGAGCCCGTCGAGGAGCTCCTCGGAGCTCGGGCCGCGGCGCTTCGTACGCGGCTCGTCGGCCGGCTGCGTCGAGGCGAAGGCCTCGAGGCCCGGGATGGTGGCAACAGGGGTCTGGTCAGGCGTACTCATGCTGCCTCCAGCCTAGGGCTTGGCACCGACAACCGGCGCGTCGGCGGGCCCTGAGGACGGTCAGGAAGCGACGTGCGCGGAGGACCAGAAGACCGCCACGCAGACATTGACGATCGAGAGGGCGAAGATGGCCCAGTAGAGCGCGTCGGAGATCTTGGGCTTGCGCAGCTGGGACATGACCAGGCCGAGGATGACCAGGCCGATCACGAGCTTCACGCCGATCTTGACGTGGTCGACCGGGCCGTCGCCCATCTCGAGCACGCCGACGAGCAGCAGGCCAGCCACGAACGCGGTGCCGGAGCCGTCGCGCATGAGGCCGTTGGCGACCTTGTCAGAGGCCTTGAGCTGCACCAGCAGGCCGCCGAAGAGAGCAGCGAAGCCGAGCAGGTGAATGACGAGCAGGATGTGCCGCACGATCTCCATGGGAGAAGCGTAGAGCCCCCGAGACCAACACGGGGCAGCACCCCTGGTCAGGCCGGTATTCGAACGCGATCTCGATTCTCGAGCGATCCTGTTGGGAAAGACCACGGCGTCTGCCTACGCTCGGTCCCGACCGCCACCATCGCTCTCGGCTCCGCAAGGAGGATTCTGACGTGTCATCACCCAACCCGATCCTGCCCGAAAACAGGTCACGACCGCTCGACCGGCTCCGCCAGACCATTCGCTTCGACGTACCCGCCTCGCTGGTCGTCTTCCTCGTCGCCGTGCCGCTCTCGCTCGGCATCGCCGTCGCCTCCGGTGCACCAGTCGCGGCAGGCCTGATCGCCGCCGCGGCGGGTGGCATCGTCGCCGGCCTCCTCGGCGGCTCCCCTCTGCAGGTCAGCGGTCCCGCCGCCGGCCTCACCGTCGTCGTCGCCGAGACGGTGGCCGAGTTCGGCTGGGAGGCGACCTGCGCGATCACGCTGATGGCCGGCCTGCTCCAGGTCGTGCTCGGCGCCACCCGGCTCGGCCGGTACGCGCTGGCGATCTCCCCCACCGTGGTCAGCGCGATGCTCGCCGCGATCGGCATCTCGATCGTCCTCGGCCAGCTCAACGTCGCTCTCGGCGGCCGCTCGCAGCCGAGCGCGCTCGAGAACGTACGCCACATCGTCGGCAACGCGCAGAATCCCAACGTCCACGCCGTCCTGGCCGGGCTCGGCGTGATCGGCATCCTGCTCGTCTGGCCACGGCTGCCTCGACGCGTACGTGCGGTGCCGGGTCAGCTGGTCGCCGTCGTCGCGCTCACCCTGCTCGCGGCGGCCTGGCTCCCGGGCGCGGAGCGCGTCCATCTCGGCGGTGACCTGCTCGACGAGATCGGCTCGGTGGCCCTCCCGGAGGGCACCCCGCTGGCCGTCGCCGGTGCGGTGCTCACCGTCGCCCTGATCGCGAGCGTCGAGAGCCTGCTCTCGGCCGTCGCCGTGGACAAGCTCCACGGCGGCCCGCGCAGCAACCTCGACCGCGAGCTGGTCGGTCAGGGCCTCGCCAACGCCGCATCCGGCGCCCTGGGCGGTCTCCCGGTCACCGGCGTGATCGTGCGCAGCTCGACCAACGTCGCCGCGGGCGCCCGCACGCGCGCCTCCGGCGTCCTCCACGGCGTATGGGTGCTCCTCTTCGCGCTCGTCCTCGTCGGGCTGGTCGAGCAGATCCCGCTCGCCGCGCTGGCCGGTCTGCTGATCATGATGGGCACCGGCCTGGTCCGCCCCGCCGACATCTCCCAGGCCCACGCGCGCGGAGAGCTGTGGATCTACGGCCTCACCATCGCCGGGGTGCTCGCGCTCAACCTGATCGAGGGCGTCATGATCGGCCTGGTCGCCGCGCTGGTCCTGGTGCTGTGGCGGCTGGTCCACGTACGCATCGACGTACGCAGCAGCGGCCGATCCGCCGACGGTCGCGAGAGGTGGCTGGTCGAGGTGCACGGCAGCCTGTCGTTCCTGGCCACGCCCACGCTGGTGAGCCGGCTCGACACGATCCCCGACGGCCAGGTCGTCGAGCTGGACCTGCTCGTCGACTACCTCGACCCGGCCGGACGCGACCAGCTCGACCACTGGCGAGGCCGTTACGAGACCGGCGGCGGCACCGTGCTCGTGGAGCACTCCGGCCCCCACGGCGCCGAGGCGCCGCGGCAGGAGCGCGCGCTCAAGGCTCCCCCGGTCAGCCCGCGGGGGCTGCTGCCGTGGGGCGCCTGGCAGGACGTACGCCCTGACCGCACCGGCGAGCACCACCCGCTCGCCCTCGGAGTGCGGGAGTACCACCGCCGGCACGCGGTGCCGCTGCGCCCGGTCTACGAGGGGCTCGCCGAGGCGCAGGAGGCACACGCCGTGTTCCTGACCTGCGTCGACTCGCGGGTCGTCCCCAACCTGATCACCTCCAGCGGGCCTGGCGACCTGCTGACGGTGCGCACCCTGGGCAACCTCGTCCCCGAGCCCGACAGCCCGGACAGCTCCGTCGCGGCGCCGATGCTCTTCGGGGTCGACGACCTCGGCGTCGACACGGTGGTCGTCTGCGGCCACTCCGGCTGCGGGGCGATCACCTCGGCGCTGGAGAGCACGCGTGCGGGTGAAATGCCCGCCGGACCCGTCGGCGACTGGTTGCGTCACGCCGTGCCGGCGATCCTGGAGTGGCAGGCCGGGCACCCGGTCGGCGCCGCCGCGGCAGCGGCCGGCCGGTGCGAGGTCGACCAGGTGGCTCAGGTCAACGTCGCGGTGATGATCGGCCGGCTCGAGGAGCTCCTGGCGGGCCGGGACGTACGTCTCGTGGGCCTGTTTCTCGACATCGCCGACGGCACGCTGCAGATCCTGCGCGGGGACGGGTTCACCACGCTGACCGACGCCGAGACCGACGAGCTCGCCCACCTGATGGAGGCGCGCCCGCCCGAGCCCGCCTAGGACGCTAGAGCAGGCGGCGGTCGTTGGCCCAGCGGGTGAGCTCGTGGCGGCTGGAGAGCTGCAGCTTGCGCAGCACGTTGGACATGTGGGTCTCGACCGTCTTGATCGAGATGAACAGCTCGCCGGCGACCTCCTTGTAGGAGTAGCCGCGGGCGATGAGGCGCATCACCTCGCGCTCGCGTTCGGTCAGGCGGTCGAGGTCCTCGTCGATGTCGGCGATGGCGATCGTCCCGGCGAAGGCGTCGAGCACGAAGCCGGCCAGGCGCGGCGAGAAGACCGCGTCTCCCCCGGAGACGCGCTGGATCGCGGCGACCAGCTCGGAGCCGGTGATCGTCTTGGTGACATAGCCGCGGGCGCCGCCGCGGATGGTGCCGATGACGTCCTCGGCGGCGTCGGAGACCGAGAGCGCGAGGTAGCGGGGCGAGCCGTCGACGGCGGGCGCCTTGCGCATCACCTCGACACCGCCGCCTCCGGGCAGGTGCACGTCGAGCAGCACCACGTCGGGCTTGCCCGCGGCGATGGCCTTGACGGCGGAGTCGACGTCCTCGGCCTCCCCGACGATCCGGATCACCGGCGACCGGCTCAGCTCGGCTCGCACACCGGTGCGGAACATCGCGTGGTCGTCGACGATGACGACCTTGACCTCACTCATCGGTCGTTTCCCCTCCAAAGTAGTTGCGGCCGGTGTCGCGGGTGCGCGGCTGCTTGAGTCGCACCTCGGTGCCTTCTCCAGGAGACGATCTCACCACAGCGCTGCCGCCGTGGCGCGACATCCGGTCGATGATGCTGTCACGGACGCCGTGACGGTCGGCGGAGACCTCGTCGACGACGAAGCCCGCTCCGCGGTCGCGGACGAAGACCTCGAAGGCGTCCTCGGTCGCCTCGGCGTAGACGTCGACCCGACCGGTGCCGGCGTGCTTGGCGGCGTTGGTGACGGCCTCGCGGGCGGCAGCCACGATGGGACGTACGGTCTCGTCGAAGGGTCCGTCGCCGACGACCACGACGTCGACGGTCACGCCGTGGGCGTCCTCGACCTCGGCGGTGGCCGCCTTCAGCGCGGCGGCGAAGGTCTCGTCGGCCTCGGCGGGCGTCGAGAAGAGCCACTCGCGCAGGTCGCGCTCCTGGGCGCGGGCCAGCTTCTGCACCATCGCGGGATCGCTGGAGTTGCGCTGGATCAGGGCGAGGGTCTGCAGGACGGAGTCGTGGAGGTGGGCGGCCATGTCGGCCCGCTCCTGGCTCCGGATGCGCTCCTCGCGCTCGCTGCCCAGGTCGCTGGCGAGCTGGTGCATCCACGGGCCGACGACGAGGAAGCCGGCGCCGAGCACGATCAGGCCCGCGATGATCAGCGCGGTGGCGTTGCGGAGGTCGAGCTGGCCGCCGGCGAGGATCACCGCGAAGAGCATCAGCCCGACGCCGACCCCGACCCGGACGTACGCCCGCCAGCCGCCGCTGCCGAAGACCATCCGCACCAGGTCGAGACGGCCGGTGCCGTCGATCCAGCGCTCGCGCTGGGCGGCGTCGGCCTGGCGCCACAGCAGCGCGATGCCGACGACGCCGATCATCGCCGGCCAGATCAGCGAACCGGCCCCGAGCAGGGTGTCGAAGAGGACGACCGCACCGAACCCGAGCGCGAGCAGCGCGATGGCGGGGCCCTTGTCGACGCCGCCGGAGCGGGACGACGGACGGCGGCCACCGCGGGTCGCACTCTCGCCGCCGGGGGTGGACTGCTCGAGGTGGGGCGCGGCGGGGACGAAGATCCACAGGGCGGCGTAGAGCACCACGCCGAAGCCGCTGAACACCGCCGTCACCACGAAGAAGGCGCGCACGGCCAGCACCGGCAGGCCGAGGTGCTCGGCCAGGCCGGCGGCCACGCCACCGATCACCGAGGCATCGGTGTCGCGGTAGGCGCGGCGTACT
This sequence comes from Nocardioides luteus, assembly GCF_014648595.1. GTDB lineage: Bacteria > Actinomycetota > Actinomycetes > Propionibacteriales > Nocardioidaceae > Nocardioides > Nocardioides luteus. Next base: position 290,940 of record NZ_BMRK01000004.1, read on the forward strand.
GCCGGGGGCGGGGGCGGCAGCTCCGCCGTCGCTTGGGTCGTCGTCATGATGACAACCATCGTCACACCAACCATGGGCGCGTGCCATGAGGATTCACCCTGATCCTGGCTCGTCGCGAACTCAGGGCCGTCCCTGATGGTCTGCGAGGCGAGGACAGGTCAGAGTAGGGGTGTGACGATCCCGCCCGAGGCCCCGCCGCCTCCCACCCCGGAGCCGCCACCGCCTGCTTCCGAGAAGCGCACCCGCCCCACCGGCGAGCAGCTGCGCAACCTCAGCAGCCTGCGGCGTACGACTCATGCCTCCCCGGAGGGACGGCACATCGCCGGCGTCGCGGGTGGGATCGCACGCCACTTCGACGTCGATCCGCTCCTGGTCCGGGTGCTGCTGGTCGTCTCGGTCTTCTTCGGTGGTTCCGGCGGGATCGTGTACGTCGCAGCCTGGATCCTGGTGCCCGAGGAGAACGCCGAGGACGGGATGGTGCCCGTCGGGCCTCCCGCCCGGAACCTCCTGCTCTGGATCGCCGGCGGCATCGCGTCGATCTCGCTGCTCGGCGATGCGTTCGGGGACACCGACATCCCCTGGTTCTGGCTCGCGGTGCTCGCGGTCGTGGCGCTCTGGTACGCCAACCGGGAGAAGTGGGGTGCTCGGAAGCGGACCCCCGGGCCCGCTTCGTACGCCCCGGCAGCACCGGAGGGCGCGCCCGAGCCGACCGCCGGTCCCGATCCTGCGCCTGAGGAGCCTGGCGAGAGGTCGCTCGCCGACCTGGCCGGTCCGCAGGAGACCGCCCCGCAGCCGACCACGGTCCTGCCGACCCGGACCAGCCACCTTCCGCCGCCGTGGCCGACCGGCTCCTACGATCCGTACGCTCCGATCGCTCCGATGGCTCCGGTCCGCCGACGCCCGCCCCTGCTCTTCGGCCGCGCCCTCGCCGTCGCCGCTCTCGTGGTCGGCGTGCTCGGGCTCGTGGACGTCGCCGACTGGATGCCGGTCCCGACCAGCGCCTACCCGGCCGCGCTGCTGGCCGTCTTCGGCGCGTTCCTCGTGCTCGGCGCCTTCTGGGGCCGTGCCGGTGGGCTGATCTTCCTCGGGCTGATGGCGCTGATCGCGCTGCCGCTCACGATGGTCAACCCCGCGAACATCGAGACCGGCACCAACATCGAGTCCCACCCGCGCACCGTCGCCGTGCTGGAGCCGTCCTACGAGATCGAGGCCGGCGAGCTCGTGCTCGACCTCAGCGCCATCGACCCGAGAACCTTCAAGGGACGCGATCTGGAGATCACCACGTCCTTGGGTGAGATCGTCGTGATCGTCCCCGACGACGCCACCGTCGCCGTGGACGCGACCGTCGGCGCCATCGGCGAGGCACGGGTCTTCGACGAGAGCCACAGCGAGTTCGGTGGCTTCAAGCTCGAGCGCACCCACGTCGCCGGCGAGAAGGGTGGCGAGCCCGGCCTCGCCGACGCCCCCGACCTCCGCGTGACCGCCAAGGCCGAGGTCGGCGCGATCGACGTCTACGAGGCGAGCGACCCGAGAGCCGCAGACTTCGTCCGTACGAGGGAGAGGAGCACCCCGTGAGCTACGACTACGCCCCACCCCGCTACGAGGACCAGGCTCCCCCGCCCAAGCCCACCGGCCGCCACCCGGTCAACATCGGCCACCTCGTCATGGGCCTCGTCTTCCTGGTCTTCGTCGTCGTCTGGGCCCTCATCGCCACCCGCACCGTCGAGATCCACACCCTCGAAGACCTCCGCTGGCTCCTCCCCCTCCCGTGGATCGTCGGAGGCTCCATCGGGCTGCTCGCTGCGTTGCTGCGCAAGAACTGAGCTCTTCGGCCCCTCGGTGGTCGAGCTTGTCGAGACCACCCCACCCGTAACACCAGCCCACGGTGGTGTCCACCGGTGGTCGAGCTTCTCGAGACCACCCCACTCGTAACACCAGCCCCCGGTAGTGACCACCGGTGGTCGAGCCTGTCGAGACCTCCCTGCCGGAACGTGTCACGGAAGCCGGCTGTGGGCCGCCGACCCGTTCGTGAGGGTCTTCTCGACCCGCCCCGGAATCAAGGACGGCCTACGGCCGCCGGCTTCGCCGGCCGCTTCGCGGTCCTGGACACCGGGACAGGTCGAGAAAGAATTTGGCTGGTTATCGGGGAGGCGGCCCGGGTGTGGCCGCGGGGGATTCGGTCACCGGAGCTAGTCACCGGTGGTCGAGCTTGTCGAGACC
>NZ_BMRK01000005.1:0-68505 GCF_014648595.1 Nocardioides luteus
AGATCGTCATGACCGCCGACTCCCTGACCAACAACGCCGACCAGCCCGCGATGGTCGAGGGCTACGGCCCCGTCCCCGCCACCTGGGCACGCGAGAAACTCACCGACGCCGAAGTCTTCGTCCGCCGTCTCCTCACCGACCCCGCCGGCAAGCTCATCACGATGGAGTCAAAGGCCCGCAAGGCACCCGACGGGCTCGCCGAGTTCATCACCACCCGCGACGTTGGCATCTGCCGCACCAACGGCTGCGACGCACCCATTCGCAACATCGACCACATCATCCGCCACGCAGACGGCGGCGAAACCGCAGCCGACAACCTGCAAGGTTTGTGCGAGCGATGCAATCAGGCGAAGGAATCGCTCGGCTGGCAAACAAGGCCAGAACCCGACGGCAGTATCACCACCATCACGCCCACAGGTCACACCTACACCAGCCTGCCACCGGAATCCTGGCGGCCGGACCCACCGCCGATCTCGCCAGGAGAGATCCGCAACGTACTCATCGGTCATGCCCTCGCTGCGTGATCGGCGCTAGCGTGAGTCCATGACGGAGACCCAGATTGTCGAGCAGTTCCTGGCGGCGCTCGAGGCGGGGCAGATCGACGCTGCGCTGGAGTTGTGTGCTGAGGATGTCACCTACCAGAACGTGCCGCTCCCGCCGGCGCGTGGGCTGGGAGAGGTCGGGCACCAGCTGCGGCTGATGCAGAAGTACACGACCGGCTTCGAGGCGCGGCTGGTCAACATCGCGGCGAACGGACCTGTGGTGCTCACCGAGCGCATCGACGTGCTCAGTCGTGGCGCGGTCTCGGCCGAGTTCTGGGTGTGCGGGACGTTCGAGGTGCGCGAGGGGAAGATCGTGCTCTGGCGCGACTACTTCGACTGGACGACCTTCGTCGCGGCAGGGGTGAAGGGTGCGGGGCGGGCCGTGTTCGACATGGTGCGGAAGGTCGCCGGTCGTTGAGCCTTGTGCAGAGCGTACGAGAGGCGTCGTGCTGTGTTTCTGTGACGGCGGTCACAAGATGCCTTTACTCTCAGGATCATGCCCCGTGCGTCAGCCGCTCTCCTCGCCCTGCTCCTGACCGCTTCGGCCCTGGTCGCCTCGACCGGGCCGGCGCTCGCTGATCCCGAACCGCCCGGTGACCAGCCGTTGCCGGGCTACACGATCAGCAACCCACCGGTGACGCCGCTCGAGATCGACGGGCAGCCGACGACGGTGCGTCAGGGCGTTCACGAGCACGCGGCGTACGTCCTGGAGGTGCCGGCGAACTGGAACGGCGAGCTGGTGATGTGGGCCCACGGCTACCGCGGGCTCAGCTACACGCTGACTCCGGAGACGCCCGGCTTCGGGCTGCGGCGTACGTTCCTGGAACAGGGGTACGCCTGGGCAGCATCGAGCTACAGCACCAACGGCTACGACGTGGGTGCCGGGGTGCGCTCGACGCGCGACCTGGCCGAGCACGCCGCCACGCTGCTGCCTCACCGGGCGACCCGCACCTACGTGACGGGGGTGTCCATGGGCGGCCACGTGATCGGCCGGTCGCTGGAGGAGTATCCGGGCTACTACGACGGGGCGCTGCCGATGTGTGGGCAGCTGGGCGATGTGGAGCTCTTCGACTTCTTCGTCGACTACAACCTCGGTGCGCAGGCGCTCGCGGGCCACGACGCCTACCCCTACACCGCGGACTACCAGAGCCTCGACGTCCCGATCATCAAGGAGCGCCTGGGGCTCGACGGCACGCTGACACCCGAGGGCGAGCAGCTGCGGGCGATGACCGTCGAGCGCACCGGCGGTCCGCGGCCAGGTGTGGAGGGCGCCTTCGGCCAGTGGAAGGACTACCTGTTCACGCTGCCGTCGGTGGACGACGGCGGCACCCTGGGCTTCAACATCGCTCGGGTCGCCACCAACCGGCACACCCGCTACGCCCCGAACACACCCGTCGACCTGAACGCCGAGATCGAGCGGATCGACCCGATCGACCGTGCGGGCCGCAACAGCCACCGGCTCAACGCCCCGGCACGGATCGATGGGCGGCCGACGGCTCCGGTGGTGAGCCTGCACAACCTCGGCGACATGTTCGTGCCGTTCTCGCTCGAGCAGATCTACCTGCGCGAGGTGAAGCGCCACCACCGCGACGGCCTGGTGGTGCAGCGGGCGATCCGCTCGGCCGGGCACTGCGAGTTCAGCCCGACCGAGGCCGCGACCGCTTGGAACGACCTCGTCGACTGGGTCGAGCGCGGCGACCGTCCGGCCGGCGACGACGTGCTCGACCGGCAGGCCGTGGCTGCGCCCGACTACGGCTGCGCATACACCGATCCGGCCGCGTACGGCACCGGGTCGCGCGGCCTCTACGCCCGCTGCCCGTGAGAGCCTGGTGCCTTCGAGATCGATGGGAGTGATGTGGCGTTCTGGATCACGAGCCGGTCCCAGGAGTGGGTGGCGGCGGCCGAGGCCGACGACGGCCACTTCACCGACGCCGTCTGGGCCTCCGAGCTGCTGAAGGAGGACCTGCTGCGCTGGTCACGGTGGTGGCTCGGCCTCGCGGCCTTCGTCCTCGCGTTCGCCGCAGTCCCGTTCGCCGGCCTGCTCCCCATGATGCTGATCGTGGAGGCACCGAGCGGTGGTGGTGAGGTGCTCATGGTCCTCGCCGTCACCGCGATCGCGGTGCTCGTCCTCGCCGCCGCGGCGGTCGTGCTGTGGCTGCTCCACCGCTCCGGACGCCGACTGGCGCGCTCGCTGCGCTGGTGGCTGGCCGTACGTGCCGGCGGCAGCCCGGCCCAGGGTGTCGCCGGTTGGCTTGCGCCCCGCGCGGTTCTGTTCGAGGCGGAGGTCTTCGTCCGCGTGCTGACCGCGTCGCTCGCCGGCCTGGTCGGCATCTTCGGGCTCAGCCTGATCGGCTTCTCCATCGCCCAGAACCCGACGATGATCGTCGCCTCCGCGCTGTGGGGTGTGCTCGGCACGGCCTGCTGTATCGGGCAGACCGGAGGAGTGATGCGGCTCGTCGCCGGGCTCGGCGACGCGGACCCGGTCTGGAACCGGATGCGCTAGCCGCCCCTGACGACGGGTCAGCGGACCACGTCGTAGACGAGCTTGACGATGCCGTTGGCGTACGCCTCCGACTCGACGAGCGTGAGCCGCTGCTTCTCCTTGTCGGTGTCGCTCCACATCGTCTTCCCGGCGCCGAGCACGACGGGGAAGACCAGCAGGTGATAGCGGTCGATCAGCCCGGCGTCGGACATGTTGCGGGCGAGCTCGGCGCTGCCGGCGACCAGGATCGGGCCGCCGTCGCCCTGCTTGAGCTGCTCGACCTCGTCGAACGACCGCAGGATGGTCTGCGGACCCCAGTTGCCGACCAGGGCGTCCTCGCCGAGCGAGGTCGAGACGACGTACTTCGGGATCTCCTTGACCACCGCGAAGTCCTCGATGTCGGGCCAGATGGGCGCGAACGCCTCATAGCTGCGCCGTCCGAAGAGCAGCGCCCCGGCCTCTTCCATCTCGCGGCCCTTGATCGCGTAGGCCTCCGGGAGGAACTCGATGTCCTTGAACGTCCAGCCGCCGCTGCGGTGCTGCTCGCTGGGGGAGCCGCCGCCGGGGGAGTCGACGACACCGTCGAGGGAGACGAAGGCTGAGTAGATGAGGGTGCGCATGCGCTGATCCTCCCGCTGCGGAACCGGTCGGCGCCAGGGGTTTCAGAGCGCTACCGTGAGTCTCATGACGGCCCGACGACGTGCTCAGGAGTTCTGCGAGGCGTACGGCCTCTCGATGCCGATCCTGGAGGCGCCGATGGCGGGCGCCTGTCCGCCCGCGCTGGCGGCTGCGGTGGCGGACGCCGGCGGGATGGGCGCGTCCGGCGTGGTGCTCGACCCACCGGAGAAGATCACCGCCTGGGTCGCCGACTTCCGCGCCCGGTCGGCGGGGCCGTTCCAGCTGAATATCTGGATCCCCGACCCGGCGGTCGACGACCCCGCCAGGGTCTCGGCGGCGGAGGAGTTCTTGAGCAGGTTCGGTACGCCGGGCCCCGAGCAGCCTCCGGCGCCGTCGTTCGAGGATCAGTGCGAGGCGATGCTCGCCGCCCGGCCCCGGGCCGTCTCCTCGATCATGGGCCTCTTCCCGCCCGACTACGTCGACCGTCTGCACGAGGCCGGCATCGCCTGGTTCGCCTGCGCCACGACCCTGGCCGAGGCGCGCGCCGCCGAGGAGGCGGGTGCGGACGCGATCGTGGCGCAGGGGCTCGAGGCCGGCGGGCACCGAGGCGTCTTCCAGGCCGAGGCCGCGGAGCGCACCGCCGTGGGTCTCTTCGCGCTGCTGCCCCACATCGCCGACGGGGTGGACCTGCCGGTGATCGCCGCGGGCGGCATCGCCGACGGCCGCTCGGTCGCCGCGGCACTCACCCTCGGCGCGAGCGCGGTGCAGGTCGGCACCGCGTTGCTGCGGTCGCCGGAGACCGGGATCGCCGACGCCTGGGCGGCTTCTCTGGACGGGCTCGAACCGGAGGACACCGTCCCCACCCGTGCCTACTCCGGTCGCCTCGGCCGGGCGGCCCCGACGCCGTACGTGCGCTCCTGGGAGGGGCCGGAGACCCCGGACCCCGCGCCCTACCCGCACCAGCGCGCGCTGGTCGCCAAGTGGCGCAAGGGTGAACCCGGCCCGGCCGCCGAGGTGCCGCTGGACCGCGCCAACCACTGGGCGGGCCAGGCTGCCGCCCGCGCGGTCGCCGCGCCCGCCGCCGACATCGTCTCCCGGATGTGGGAGGAGGCCCGGGCGCTTCTCCCGGATCCCACGTGGAACGACGGTGTAGAACGGAAGGCATGAGCGAAACCTGGCCCCAGCGACTGCTCGCGGACGGCTTCGGCCGGACCGCGGAGAGCCTTCCCGCGATCGTCGACGGCCTCTCGGTCGACGACCTGCTGTGGAGGCCGTACGACGGAGCGAACTCGATCGCCTGGATCCTGTGGCACATCGCCCGGATGGAGGACGCCCAGATCGCGCCCCTGGCCGGCACCGACCAGGTGTGGGTGCGCGACGGCTGGGTCGACCGGTTCGAGCTGCCCTACTCGGCGTCCGCGATGGGCTACGGCCAGAGCGCGGAGGAGGTCGCGGCCTTCCGGCTCGAAGACCCCAAGCTGCTCACCGGCTACTACCAGGCCGTCCACGAGGCGACCATCGAGCTGGTCGACTCCCTGAGCGAGGACGACCTCGCCCGGGTCGTCGACGAGCACTGGGACCCGCCCGTCACCGCAGCGGTGAGACTGGTCAGCATCGTCGACGACGCCGCCCAGCACATCGGCCAGGCGGCGTACGTCAAGGGGCTGCTGCCGCTTCGCTGAGGCGAGCCCGGTCCAGGCCAGCCGGGCTCAGAGGACCGCGGCGATGGCCTCCTCGATCGAGGCCTCGCCCTGGACCAGCTCCCACTGCTTGCCGATGGTGGCGTCGTCGTCGATGACGGCGGCGACCACCGCGGCCACGTCGGCCCGCGGGATGTCGTCGCGATCGAGCTTCTCGGCCAGCTTGACCCGTCCCGTGCCGGGCTCGTCGGTCAGGCGGCCGGGGCGAAGGATCGTCCATTCGAGGTCGCTGTCGCGCAGCGCGATGTCGGCGTCGCGCTTGGCCTCCGTGTAGGCCCTCCAGACCTCGCCGGTGTCGGCGGGCAGCGGTTCGTCGACACTGATGGCCGAGATCTGCACGAAGCGCTTGATGCCGGCCTTCTTGGCCGCGGCGATCGACTTGGTCGAGCCCTCGAGGTCGACGGTGCGCTTGCGCTCGACGTTGCCGTCAGGGCCGCCACCGGCCGCGAAGACGACCGCGTCGCAACCGTCGAAGGCGGCGGCGAACTCGTCGGCGTCCTGGGACTCGATGTCGAGCAGGCCGAACTCGGCGCCGAGGCCCTCCAGCTCGGCTCTGTAGGCCTCGTTGCGCACGAGCGCGAGCGGGGTGTGACCCGCGGCGGCGAGGATCGGATGGAGCTGCAGGGCGACCTTGCCGTGGCCGCCGACGATGGCGATACGCATGCTTCCACGATAGGCACACCGCACCACTGACAATTGTCACCGCCGGGTCCGGACAATCAGATCTGACGTACGAACGCCTCCGAACGGGAGTCTGGAGACACCACTCACGGTGGGTGGTGGAGACGGAGGAATCCGATGACAACGATGACGAGCGACGTCGAGATCAGCACCCGGGTCGGGTGGCCTCGGATCGTCGGAGTGGCGGCCGCCTCGGCCATGGCGGCGACGGCCGTGTGGCTCCTGTGGGACGCGGTCGGCGGAGTGGAGATGGCCGTGAGGTCGGGCACCGGCAGCCAGCAGATCGGGATCGGGTCGGTGATCGTCAGCAGCCTGGTGATCGCGATGCTCGGCGGCGCCCTCCTGCGGTGGTGGCAGAGCAGGTCCGAGAGGGCGACGCGGCGGTGGACGTTGCTCGCGGTCGGGATCGCGGTGGTCTCCCTGATCACCCCGACCAGCGCGCTGAGCCTGGCCGCCGGGCTGGCGCTGGTGAGCCTCCACCTCGTCGTGGCAGTTGTGGTCATCGCCGGCCTGCGCCGACGGTAAGGTGACGAGCGTGTCTGGCCTGGAGTGTCACCTCCGGCGCCACAGCGTGGTGCTGATCTGGTTGCCGGTGCTGCTGCTCTTCCCGCTGCTCAATCTTTCCGGCGGTCCGTTGCAGGAGGCCGGTCAGGCGGCGCTGGTCCTGGTGATCGGCGCGTCGGCGGTGGCCGCCGTCCTGGCCAGCGGCCTCGACGGTCCTGCGCGGCGGCCCCCGCCGCTGGTGCTCGGCCTCCTGCTCGCGCTCGTGGTCCTCGTCGCGCTGGCCGCGCTGCAGGGCGAGGGCTGGCAGACCGTCTGGGGGCTCCTGGCGATCGTCGCCCCGGCAGCCCTGCGCGGCTGGCGACTCGCGCTGCTCATCGCGGTGGCCACCATCGGGGCCGCGGTCTCGATCGCGATCATCGACGGCATCGGCGACACCTACGTGCTCAGCGCCGGTGGCGTGCTCCTCAGCGGGATCACGACGACGTCGTTCCTGCGCTTGCTGGAGGTCATCGAGAAGCTCCGCCGCACCCGTGAGGAGCTGGCCCGGACCGCGGTGGCCGAGGAGCGCGCCCGGATGTCGCGCGACCTCCACGACCTTCTCGGCCACACGCTGAGCGTGATGGTCGTCAAGGCCGAGGCCGTACGCCGCCTCGCGGCTCGTGACCCCGAGGCCGCTGCCGCGCACGCCGCCGACATCGAGGAGGTCGGGCGCGCAGCCCTGGCCGACGTCCGGGTCGCCGTCGACCAGATGAAGACGCTCTCCCTGGCCGAGGAGCTCGACGGCGCCCGCCGGGCGCTCGACGCTGCCGGGATCCGTACGTCGGTGATCGCCGCGCCGCCGGAGATGTCCGACGTCGCGGGCCAGGCCCTGGCCTGGGTCGTGCGTGAAGGGACGACCAACGTGCTGCGCCACTCCGGCGCGGCGAGCTGTCGCTTCGAGCTCGTCGAGGACGATGGTGAGCTCCGGCTCGCCGTGGTCGACGACGGGGTCGGTGGCCCGGTGGACCCCGACGAGCGGGCGGGCGGGCTCGAGGGACTGCGGCAGCGGTTGCGTGCCGTCGACGGTCGCCTCGACGTACTCCCTGGGGCGGACGGGTTCCGGCTCGAGGCGAGGGTGCCGGTCTCGTGATCCGTCTGCTGCTGGCCGAGGACCAGGCGATGATGCGCGGTGCGCTGGCGGTGCTGCTCGGGCTCGAGGAGGATCTCGAGGTCGTCGCCCAGGTCGGCACCGGCACCGAGATCGTCCCGACCGCGCTCGAGGTGCGCCCCGACGTGGCGCTGCTCGACATCGAGCTGCCCGGAATCAGCGGCCTCGAGGCCGCGCGGGAGCTGAGCGCGCAGCTCCCGGAGTGCCGGGTGCTGATCCTGACGACGTTCTCGCGCCCCGGCTACGTGCGTGAGGCGATGGCCGCCGGCGCGCTCGGTTTCCTGGCCAAGGACGGCCCGGTCGAGGACTTGGCCGACGCGATCCGCCGGGTGCTGCGCGGCGAGACGGTCCTCGACCCCGGCCTGGCCGCGGCGACGCTGCGCGCCGCGCCCAACCCGCTGACCAGCCGCGAGCGGGACGTGCTCGCGGCCTCCGAGGACGGCTCCAGCATCGCCGACATCGCCCAGCGGCTCTTCCTCTCGCCGAGCACCGTGCGCAACTATCTCTCCGCCGCGATCGGCAAGACCGGCACCCGCAACAAGACCGAGGCGGCGCTCACCGCTCGGCGCAACGGCTGGCTCGCCTGACGCGGCAACGCGGCCGGCCGATCAGGCCGGCTGCAGCGACCCCAGCGCGTGAACGAGCGGAGCGAGCTCGGGGATCTCTGCGGCCTCGTCCAGCGCCGTACGCAGGACCTCGTCGTGCAGCGGCCGGGCCTTCTTCAGCAGCTCCCGGCCGGCCGGGGTGAGCTCGGTGTAGATCCCGCGCCGGTCGTCGTCGCACAGGATCCGGGTGAGGAGGTTGCGCTTCTCCAGGCGGGTGACCAGGCGTGTGGTGGCCGAGGACGAGAGCGCGGCCGCACGTGCCAGCTGCTGCATGCGCATGTGCCACCCGTCCTGGCGGCTGAGCGCGTCGAGCACCGTGAACTCGACGACCGACAGCCCGTGCTCGCGCTGCAGCGCCTTCTCGAGCGCGGTCTCGATCAGGCCGTGCACCGCGGCCAGCGTGCGCCATCCCTGAGCGCGGATCTCGACGGCGTCGTCTGCGATTCCCATGGGTCCTCCTTCGTGGACGTCTCCAGCATACCTGATTTGCGCGGATAGTGCGCGTGTGCAACTATCAATACGAAGCGTGTGCAACTAATGCACACGCGGACTATCGACAGACGCAACCCGTCCATGTTCAGGAGTCATCCATGCCCGTCGCACTGCTAGCCCTCGCGATCGGAGGGTTCGGCATCGGCCTCACCGAGTTCGTCATCATGGGCCTGCTGCCCGAGGTCTCCACCGACTTCGGGGTCAGCGAGACCACCGCCGGCTACCTCATCTCCGGTTACGCCCTCAGCGTCGCGATCGGCGCCGTCGGCCTCACCCTCCTGCTCACCCGGGTGCCCCGCAAGGCCGCCCTGCTCGGCCTGATGGTGCTGTTCATCCTCGGCAACCTGATCTCCGCGGTCTCGCCCGACTACGCCACGATGATGGTCGGCCGGATCGTCGCCGCGCTGTGCCACGGCGCCTTCTTCGGCATCGGCTCCGTCGTCGCTGCTCAGCTGGTCGCCCCGCACCGCAAGGCCAGCGCGATCGCCTTCATGTTCGGCGGCCTCACCCTGGCCAACGTCCTCGGCGTGCCGCTCGGCACCCTGCTCGGCCAGGCCGCCGGCTGGCGCTCGACCTTCTGGGCGATCACCGTCATCGGCATCATCGCCTTCGTCGGCATCGCGCTCCTCGTCCCGGCCCACACGGGCCGCAGCGAGGAGACCACTCCGGCCGTACGCTCCGAGCTGGCCGCCTTCAGGTCCCCGCAGGTGTGGCTCTCGATCGCCATCACCGTGCTCGGCTACGGCGGCATGTTCGGTGGCTTCACCTACATCGCCTTCACGCTCACCGAGGTCAGTGGCTTCTCGGCCGGAGCGGTGCCGCTGCTGCTCGTCCTCTTCGGTGTCGGCCTCTTCTTCGGCAACATCTTCGGCGGCCGCGCGGCCGACCGCGACCTGGTGCGCACCCTCGGCGTGCTCCTGGTCGCGCTCACCGTCGTCCTCGCCGTCTTCGCCCTGGTCGCCACCAGCCAGGTGCTGACCGTCGTCGCGCTCGTCCTGATGGGCGCGGTCGGCTTCGGCACCGTGCCCGCGCTGCAGATGCGCGTGATGGGCTACGCCGACCGGGCTCCCACCCTCGCCTCGGGCGCCAACATCGCCGCCTTCAACGTCGGCAACGCGCTCGGCGCCTGGATCGGCGGCCTCGCCCTCGCCGCCGGGCTCGGCTACACCTCGCCGCTGTGGGCCGGCGCCGCGGTCACCGCCGTCGGTGTCCTGGTCCTGCTGGTCGCCGTCCGTGCGCCCGGGGGAGAGCGGCGTACGTCCGTGCCTGTCCCTGCCTGACCTCCTGGTCAGGTGTTATCGATCGGTGACCGGCCCAGACGTGGTCTCCGTCCCGGTTCGGGGCATGCTTGGCTCATGCGACTGACGGAGCACGAGCTCACCGTGGCCCTGACCGGGACGGCGAAGACGGTCCTCGCCTCGGGCCGGAAGTTCCGCAAGGGCGGCGGTGACATCGACAAGGTGTGGGACGAGACCGACCGGTTCCAGCGGTTCAAGATCCTGGACAGCATCGGCACCCAGATCTTCCCGGTGCTCACCGACCTCCCCGACGTCGATGTCCCGGTCGGCGGCCGGCCGAGCTTCTCCGAGGACGAGATCCGCGAGTCCGTCGAGCGCAACATCGGCGACGACGTCGGCAAGCTGCGCCGAGCGGTCACCGTCAAGGCGCGCGTCGCGCTCGTCCAGGCCGCCCTCGCCCACCTGCCTCCCCGGGCCGAGGGCGACCTGCGTCTGGACGGCTGAGCGCGCCGCCGGTCGATCAGGCTGCGTGCCGTTCGCGTCGTACGCGGCCGAAGGCGAGCGCCGCGAGAGCGAGTGCGCCGACCAGCAGTCCGAAGTCGCGGAGGGCCACGTCGTAGTAGGCGCCCATCGAGACCAGGTTGACGATGATCCCGGCCAGCCAGGCGGCGACCAGCAGTGCGCCGTACCGTGGAGTGATCGCGACGACGATGCCGGCCACGATCTCGATGACGCCGACCGCCAGCATCGCCTGGTGTGCGGTGCCGGGCACGATGTCGTCGATCCAGGGCGCGAGGTAGCGGTCCCACTCGGTCAGCACCTCGGCGAACTTGTCGAGCCCGAAAGCGATCGGGGCGATGACGAAGACCGTGCGGAGCAGGAAGAACGCACGGTCGCTGCCGGTGGTCGCGGGGGCCTTCACGGAGGTCTGTGTGGTGTCGGTGGTCATGAGCGTGTCCCTTTCGAAAGGTGAGTGGCGGCGTCCTTGGGCCGGTGCCGTCACTGCGTGGGTGTCGTCGACCCGCTCGGGCCTTACCGCCGCTGACGAGGTCGGTAAGAACCCCGTGCCGGGGTGACACCAACCAGTCATGAAGGTGCACCAGCGAGACCACGACGCGCTGCGTACGCGGCAGAGCCACGAGGAGGCGGCGGCGTGGCGACGCCGGAGCCTCCTCGAGGCCGGCTTCCCGGCCGACCTGGCTGCCGGGCTGGCCGAGGACGTACGTCTCGATCTGCATGCCGTGCTGCAGCTGGTCGACCGCGGCTGTCCGCCGGCGCTGGCGATCCGGATCGTGGAGCCTGTCGGGGTGAGATCATGAGTCTCGTGCAGGGTGGCATGGCTGAGATCGGCACCCCTTCGGACGAGCCCTGGGTGCGCGACCTGACCGACCCCGGGCCGCCGGGGCACCTCGCCCAGCGCAGCCTCCACGACCTGCTGCTGCGGGCCACCCGCCACCAGGTGTGGCGGCTGCGCAGCCAGCTGCCGGGTGCCGGTCCGGCTGACCTCGAGGACCTGGCCCAGGAGGCTGCAGACGACGCGTTGGTGGCGGTGCTCGGCAGGCTGGCCACCTTCGAGAGCCGGAGTCGGTTCAGCACCTGGGTCTACAAGTTCGGCGTCCTGCATGCCGGGGTCGCAGTCCGACGGCAGGCGTGGCGCCATCGTGAGGTCACGCTGTCGGACACGTTCGACGTCACCGACGACAGTCCCGCGCCCGAGGGCCTGGTGCAGGCCGGTGACCTCTCGCGCGCGGTTCACGCTGCGATCGACAGCGTGCTGACACCCCATCAGCGGCGGGTCACGCTGGCGCTGCTGGTGGACCAGGTGCCGATCGACGTGCTCGCCGAACGTCTCAACACCAACCGAAACGCGCTGTACAAGACCCTCCACGACGCTCGCGCCCGGCTGCGGGCGTCGTTGCAGGCCACCGGCCATCTCGATGAGTCGTCACCGCGGAGCGCGCCATGAACCACCGACACCGTCCGCTGTCCGCCGCCGCTGTCGACGGGCTGCTGCTCGACACCAGCCCCTACCTCTCCTGCGACGACTGCTTCGATCGGCTCGACACCTACGTCGAGCAGATCCTGGCGGACCCGTCCCGCGTGGATGTCGCGATGCAGGTGCACCTGAAGGGGTGTGGAGCCTGCGCCGAGGAGGCCGAGGCGCTGCTGGATCTGCTCACGTCGTGAGCCGCCGTCTGCTCAGGGGCGGGCGGTCGAGTTGGCCGCAACGTTGTCGCTGAGGTGCTCCAGCGAATCCTTGAGGGTGCTGAACTCCTCGGACTGCAGCGCCATCACGTCGGCGATGGTGTCGGGCACCCCGGCCGCGCGGGTGCGGAGCTCACGGCCGGCGTCGGTCAGCTGCAGCCGGATGCTGCGCTGGTCCTCGGGGCGCTTCTCGCGGGTGACCAGCCCGGCAGCCTCCAGGCGCTTCACCAGCGGGGTGACGGTGCCGTAGTCGAGACCGAGCTGCTCACCGAGCTCGCCGGTGGTGATCGGGGCGCGCTCCCACAGCACCAGCATCGCGACGTACTGGGAGTAGGTGAGCCCCAGGGAGTCGAGGATCGGTCGGTAGGCCGCGGTCACGAGCCGCTGCGCGGTGTAGAGCGAGAAGCACAGCTGCTCGCTCAGCTCGAGGCTGTGGCGAGGTTCCGTCATGTCTCCAGCCTACAACCTTGCGCGCAATCTTTTTTTCCGAGAAACCTTGCGCGCAAGGTAAGTCCGGCGTAGATTCCTTGTGCGCAAGGTAATTCGCCTTCGACTCACCTCTAGGAGAACGACATGTCCAAGCCAGTGCTGGAGCAGGCCGCCGCAGACTTCGCTGCCGCCACCGCCAACCCGCCCTACCTCTTCGACCTCGGCCCGGTCGAGGGTCGCAAAGCAGTCGACCAGGTGCAGTCCGGTGACGGAGTCGCCAGGCCGGAGATCGATGAGGAATGGGTGACCGTCGAGGGCGGCCCGACCGGCGAGGTGAAGGTCCGGATCGTCCGGCCCGCCGGCGTCTCCGGTGACCTGCCCGTTCTGATCTACATCCACGGTGCCGGCTGGGTGTTCGGCAACGCCGCTACGCACGACCGGCTGGTCCGCGAGCTCGCCGTCGGGGCGGGCGCGGCCGTCGTCTTCCCGGAGTACGTCCTCTCGCCCGAGGCGAGGTACCCGGTCGCGATCGAGCAGAACTTCGCAGCGGCCGGGTGGGTCGTCGCGCACGGCGCCGAGAAGGGCCTCGACGCCTCACGCATCGCGGTCGCGGGCGACTCCGTGGGCGGCAACATGGCCGCGGCGCTCACCCTGATGGCCAAGGAGCGTGGCGGGATCGACCTGCGGCAGCAGGTGCTCTTCTACCCGGTCACCGACGCCGCCTTCGAGACCGAGTCCTACCACCAGTTCGCCGAGGGCTACTTCCTGCGCCGGGACGGCATGCAGTGGTTCTGGGACCAGTACACGACCGACGCGGCCGAGCGTGCCCAGATCACCGCGTCCCCGCTCCGGGCGACCACCGAGCAACTCGCCGACCTGCCGCCTGCTCTGGTGATCACGGCGGAGGCCGACGTGCTGCGGGACGAGGGGGAGGCGTACGCCGCGAAGCTACGCGACGCGGGGGTGCCGACCACTCAGGTGCGCATCGGTGGGGTCATCCACGACTTCGTGATGCTGGACGCGCTGCGGGAGACCGAGGGCGCGAAGGCTGCGATGACGCTGGCGATCGAGACCCTGAAGGCCGCGCTCGCCTGACCGCTCGCGCGGCGTCCGTACGCACCATCGCGATGCCGAGGACGAGCGCGCCGGGCACGATCACGAGCGGTGGCACCGGATCGGTGAACCCGCCGGCGACCAGCCCGGCCGTGCTCAGGGCGCCCAGCACCAGGCAGACCACCGTCGTCGTGCGTCCTGCGCGAGGTGCGATGCCGGGCGTTGCACGCGGCCTCGGCCATCAGCGCCACCGCGACGAGCGCGAGCAGCGACAGCGCCGTCACCACCGGCAGCGTGAGCGGACCGAAGTCCTCGACGAGGACCGGTAGATCGTCCGGGTCGGCGAAGAGACCGAGGCCAAGTGGCGCTATCGCACCTGGTGGCACCTCGCCACGACGCCCGGGCCGAGTCCCGCCTGAGGCGGGCGGTCTGTCGGCTCAGTCGCGCAAGAGGGCGGCGATGGCCTGGCCCACCTTGGCCGGGTCGGCCCGCTCGCCGGTGATCATGTCGGTGTAGAGAAACGTCTCCACGACCCGTACCAGGAGATACGCCATGTCCGGCGGGTCCATGGGCAACGTCGCCGCGTCCAGGTGTTCTTCGAGCAACTCTTGCATCGCGGTCGTCATCCGGCCTTGCAGGGAGCCGGCGCGAGTTGTGAGCACCCGTAGGGCGCGCTCCGGCTCGCGTTGCAGAAACGTCGCGAAGTAGTCGGTGGCCAGCAATGTCGCGGTGAAGCTCTCCAGTGCGCCTGCCAACTTCGCGCCGCCCTTCCCTGAGGCTGTTGCCACTGCGTCACGCAGTGTCGGCTCGGCGAGCGACCACAGCACCTCGGTCAGCAACTCGTCCCGACCGCCGACCCAGCGGAACAGTGTCGCCCTGCTCACCCCGATTTCGGTGGCAAGGTCCTGCATCTCGATGCGCCGACCCGCCTGGAACCAGTGGCGCGCGGTCTTGAAGGCGGTCAGCGGCTCGGGCCGGCCCTTCGGGCTGGAGAGCTGCCGGGCCAGCGGCGTCTGGCTGATGAGGGCCTCCTCGTACTGATCTGCGGCAGATCGATCACCCGTCGCATCGATGAATCAGCCTAACAGTGCGTCTCGACTCTCGGAAGGAAAGTGCGACGTATTGAGATCATGACTCGGACTGAGACGAAACCAAGAAGCGTTGCATTTGTGATTCGATCGGAGTAGACAGTGCAGTCAAGCGAGTGCGGTCGCGCTCGCATCTCGGACGGCGATGAGGTGTCACGCCCCTCGCCCTCAAGACAGGAGAAGCATGGTGAGTGGGAAAAGAGGGTCATCGCTGATCGCGTCGATCGCATCCGTCCTGGCCGTGATGCTAAGCGCGCCGGTGATGTCGAGCAGCCCCGCCGCGGCAGCCGAAGGTGGGGCGAAGCCGGCGGTCGGTCGAGACTTCGCCCCGGTCGACCAGCCCGGTCCTCGGCTCTCGGTGCCGGCGCGGGCCTTGGCGAAGAGTCTGATCTGCTCCGGGGACGTCGAGAAGTCCCGTCGCAACGTCGTGCTCCTCGTGCACGGCACCACGATGACGCCGGGCGAGAACTTCGAGTGGAACTGGGGCCGGGCGCTGACGCAGCTCGACCGCGCGTACTGCATGGTGGCGATGCCCAACCGGGCGATGAGCGATGCCCAGGTCTCGGCTGAGTACGTCGTGCACGCGATCCGACACATCCATCAGATGAGCGGCCGCCAGGTCGATGTCCTCGGGCACAGTCAGGGCGGTCTGGTGCCACGCTTCGCTCTGCGGTTCTGGCCCGACATCCGGGCCATGGTCGACGACTACGTCGGTTTCGGGGCGACCAACCATGGCTCGTACATGGTCAACGCCCTGTGCCCGCCGGTGGTCGGCTGCTCGCCGTCGCTGTGGCAGCAGACGGCTGACTCCGCCTTCACGCGAGCGACCAACTCGCGACAGGAGACCTTCGCAGGCATCTCCTACACCAACGTCTACACCCGCACCGACGAGTTCGTACGTCCCGCGCTCGACGACACGGGCACCAGTTCGCTGCACACCGGCGACGGCCGGATCACCAACGTGGCGATCCAGGACGTCTGCCCGCTCGACGTCGCTTCCGAGCACATCGCGGTCGGCTCCTACGACCCGGTGGGTTACGCGCTGGCGATGGACGCCCTCGAGCACGACGGTCCCGCGGATCCGGACAGGATCGCGCGGTCGGTCTGCACCGAGCTGTTCATGCCCGGTGTCGAGTCGCTGCAGTTCGCCACCGAGTACGTGAACTCGATGACCGCCATCGCCAAGGAGCTCGTGCTGCACGACCGCGTCCCGAGGGAGCCCGATCTCAAGGCGTACGTCTACGCCCGCTGAGCACGGTCCGTCACGTCCAGGGGTTGTCCCAGCGTCCGTCGGCCTGGGCGGCCTCGACCTCGGCGAGGCCACCCGGGCGCATCCGGCTTTCGGCGGTGAGGCGCTCGACCTTGGAGATGTTGAGGCGGGACCACTTCGAGCCGGGGCGCCGGCGGGTGTAGCGCTGCAGGTAGGTCTGCGCGTCGCCCCGCCGGCGTACGGCCGAGATCCAGCCGAAGCAGAGGCCGACGTCGACGAGCTCGTCGGAGGTCAGCGACGCGGGTGCGACGCCCTTCTTGGTCAGGCGCAGCCAGACCGCGCGGGTGTCCGGGTCTGCGGCCTCGAAGAACGCCTCGACCTCGGACACGGATGGCCGGTCCAGGAGGGGCTCGTCGTCGATCGTCTCCACCGCGCCAATCTATCGATCCCGCGCGGACGGTTGGCGTCATCGCGGTGATCGGCGAGGATGGCTGCGTGACCGACGAGCGCCCCGTCAAGACCTGGCTGACCGACATGGACGGAGTCCTGGTGCGGGAGGAGGAGCCGATCCCGGGCGCGGCCGAGTTCCTGGCGAAGCTCGCCGAGGCGTCGGTGCCGTTCATGGTGCTGACCAACAACTCGATCTACACCCCGCGCGACCTGCGGGTACGGCTGCTCCGCTCCGGGCTGGACGTTCCGGAGGAGTCGATCTGGACCTCGGCGCTGGCCACCGCGCAGTTTCTCGCCGACCAGCGGCCGGGCGGCTCTGCGTACGTCGTCGGGGAGGCGGGGCTGACGACGGCGCTGCACGAGATCGGCTACGTGATGACCGAGAACGATCCCGACTACGTGGTGCTGGGGGAGACCCGCACCTACTCGTTCGAAGCGATCACCCGAGCGATCCGGCTGATCGAGGGTGGCGCGCGGTTCATCGCGACCAACCCGGACCCGAGCGGGCCGAGTCCGCAGGGCAAGCTGCCGGCGACCGGCTCGGTCGCGGCTCTGATCAGTGCGGCGACCAACCGCAAGCCCTACTTCGTCGGCAAGCCCAACCCGCTGATGATGCGCAGCGCGCTCAACCGGCTCGAGGCCCACTCCGAGACGACGGTGATGATCGGCGACCGGATGGACACCGACATCATCAGCGGCCTCGAGGCGGGCATGCGCACGATCCTGGTCGAGACCGGGTCGACCCGGCGCGAGCAGGTCGAGACCTTCCCGTTCCGGCCGACGCGCGTGGTCGCCTCGGTTGCCGACATCCTGCCGCTGCTCGAGGGGCAGTAGCCCTGGCCTAGCCCTGGCCGGAGCGGGTCAGCGCGGCAGCAGACGGTCCGCCAGGTCGTTCGCGACCGAGCGCAGCATGTCGAGGTCCATGCCCGTGCGGCCCATGTAGAGCACGCCCTGCTGGGCGGCCAGCAGCGAGCGCGCGAACTCCTTCGCGTCCTGATCGGCAGGGAGGTCGCCCTCCTGCTGGGCCTTGGCGACGCAGGCGGTGATCAGCTCGGTCATGGTCTCGTACGCCTGCCGTGCCTCGGCGCGTACGTCGGCGTGCTGGGTCGCGAGCTCGCAGGTCGAGTTCGCCAGGAAGCAACCGCGTTCGGCGCCCGGGTTGACCGGCGACAGGAGCACCTTCCGGAGCGCGTCGACGGCACGCGGCTCGCTCTCCAGGGTCGCCCGCAGGCCCTCGTTCCCCTCGGTGACGTAGGTGCGCAGCGTACGCAGGAACAGGCTGTGCTTGTCGCCGTACGCCGCATACAGGCTGCCCTTGCCGAGGCCGCTGATGCGCATCAGGTCCTGCAGCGAGGTCGCCGAGTAGCCGGCGTCCCAGAACCGGTCCCGCAGCTCGTGCAGCACCCGGTCCTCGTCGAAGCTCCGTGGTCGCGCCATGGCCCTGAGTCTAGTTGTTGTTGACCGATTGGTCCAGAAATGTCATTGTGGACCGAACAGTCAACAACGAATGCAGGAGTGGAGCATGTCAGCACTGAAGAACAAGGTCGCACTCGTCACCGGTGGATCCCGAGGCCTCGGGGCGGCCACCGCGCGAGCCCTCGCAGCCGACGGCGCCGACGTCGCGATCAGCTATGTGGCGTCGAAGGAGAAGGCGGCAGCCGTGGTCGAGGAGCTCACCGCGCTGGGCGTCCGAGCGGCCGCTTTCCGTAACGACCAGGCCGACCCGGTCGCGGCCGCGGAGCTCATCGCCGAGGTCACCGCACACTTCGGCGGCCTCGACATCCTGGTCAACAACGCGGCGGTCGGCACGAACCCGGGGCTCCCGGTGGACTCCGCGGAGGCCGACGTGGCCGAGTGGGACCGCATGCACGCGACCAACTACCTGGGCGTCATCGCGATCACCCGGGCGGCCTCGAAGGTCCTGCGCGACGGCGGCCGCATCATCACCGTGAGCTCGGGTCTGGGCGCCCGCACGGGCCTTCCCGGCTCGGCCGACTACGCGGCGACCAAGGCGGGGATCACCGCCTACACCCGCGGGGTCGCCCGTGACCTGGCGCCGCGCGGGATCACCGCCAACGTGGTCCAGGCGGGGCTGATGGCCACCGACATGAAACCGTCCGCGGAGGTGCTGGAGGCGCTGACGTCGACGCTGGCGATCAAGCGCCAGGGCCTGCCGTCCGAGCAGGCCGAGGGGATCCGCTTCCTCGCCACCCCGGCGGCGTCCTACATCACCGGTGCGGTCCTCGACACCAACGGCGGCTACCTGGCCTGATCCGGGCCGACGGGAATAGGTCGACCTCGAGCGCGCGCTGGTGCAGTTGTGAACCAGGACGGTCAGCCGTGGGAGATGACGCTCGCCTTCAAGCAGGAGCTGCCTCCCGGCTCCGCCGGTGAGGAGGTACGCAGCGCCACCTGGCTCCTCGTCGAGGACGGCACCGTGGTGCTGAGCGCGGCCGGCCAGTCGCACCTGCTCCGCACGGGCGACGCCGTCCTGGTCGGCGCGCAGGTCAGGCACCGGGTGGCGACCCACGAGGGCGCCTCGCTGATCCTCGCCGACCTGCGCGCGGTCGCGGTGGCGTACCCGTTGGCGAACCCGCTGGTGGTCCGCGACTTCGTCGGTCGCCACGGAGGGGTGGCCGAGCTGCTCCGGCGGTGCCCGCTGGCCGGCCCGTGCCGGCCCTCGGCGCTGTTCGCCTCGGGCTACGCCTCGCTGCTCGGGGCGGCGATGACCGCTTCCTGGCTCGAGGACACCGGGCGTGGGATCTCCGGCCCCGCGCCCGTCCTCGACCCCGCGGTCGCGCAGGTCCTCGCTGCCCTGGTGGCCGATCCCGGCCGCGCCTGGACCGTCGAGGCGATGGCGGAGTCGGTGCACCTGTCGCGGTCGGCGCTGGGCGAGCGCTTCCGGCGCAACCTCGGGCAGAGCCCGCGCGAGGCGCTGCGCGACGTACGCATGCGCGCGGCGCGCCACCTGCTGACCGGGAGCGACCGGCCGGTCGAGCAGGTGGCGTACGCCGTCGGCTACGGCTCGGGCGCGGCGTTCAGCCGCGCCTTCAGCGCCGTCCACGGGAGCGCCCCGCAGGCGTGGCGCGACAGTGCGATCGCGTCAGTCGCGCGGCAGGCGGATCGCGGCGAAGCCCGCCGCGGCGACGACCGCGGCACCCGCTCCGATCACGAGCACGTGGCCGATGCCGTACTGGTCCAGCACCGCGCCTCCTAGCGCTGCTCCGATGGTGATCGCGACCTGGAACGCGGTGACCTGAAGGGCCAGGGCCGACTCGGTGCGCTCGGGCTCGGCGCGGGTGACCCACAGCTGGGTGCCGACCGGAATCATGTTCATCCCGATGCCCCACACGACCATCGCCAGCGCCATCACCGGCGTGCTCCCGGCCAGCAGGGTGGTCACCAGGCCGGCCGCGAGGAGGAGCGGCGCGACCGTGACGACCGCGCGCAGCCGGTGTGCGAACCGGCCGGCGGCGAGGTTGCCGACGAGGCCGCCGAAACCCCACAGCGCCAGCATCCACATGCCGCTCCCGGGCGAGGTCTCGGCGATCGCGATCCGGATGAACGGGTACGCCACGAAGTTGCCGAGCACCACCACGACGACCAGCGCCACCCCGGCCACCAGCCTCGGGTTGCGCAGCGCCCGGCGCATCATGGCCAGCCCCGCGCCGGGGTGGGCCGGCACCGGCGGCAGCGCGCGGGAGAGCGCGGCGGCGGAGACGAGGCTCAGCACGGTCGCGACCGCGAAGCCCCAGCGCCACCCGGGCCCGTCGGCAAGCAGCGAGCCGAGCGGCAGGCCGACGATCGTGGCCACCGTGACACCGAGGGCGATCGAGGTCGAGATGACGTGGTCGCGGCCCGGCGAGGCGTACGTCCCGACGGCGAAGGCGAAGGACCAGTAGCCGGCGAGCGCCGCGCCGAGGACCAGGCGGCCGAAGAGGAGGACGAGGAACCCGGGGGCCACCGCGACCGCGAGGTTGGCGACGGCCGAGGTGACCAGCAGGGCGACGAGCAGCGTACGGCGGTCCATCCGGGGGAAGATCATGGCGATGCTCGGTGCGGTGGCGGCCCCGGCGATCGCGGTCGCCGCCACGGCGAGGCCCGCCGTGCCTTCGGTGATCCCGAGGTCGTGGGCCATCAGTGGCAGCACCCCTGCCGGCAGGAACTCGCTGGTCACCAGGATCGCGATGCCGGCGGCGAGCGCCACCACGGGCCCCGGCCGACCCGGGGGAGCGTCTGTCTGGGCGATGTCTGACGTAGTCGTTGTCACTCTTCGATGGTGATCGCGATCCAGGTGGTCGGATTGATCGGCTGTCGCCCTCGTTTGACCGGATGGCCATTTATCGCCGCTATGCGGACCAAAGTCCCGGGTCGGGGACGCGAGCGGTAGTAGGTTGACCGCCATGCCCGTTCCTCCTGTGGTCAGACAGGAACAGCTCATCGATGAGATCGCCCTCCACCTCGCCGACGAGGTCGACGGCGAGTGGTCGACGTTGATCTTCAACCACCGCAACCTGTCGATGTTCTTCACCGGACGCATCGACGTGCACCGCCCCGACGGCAGCCTCGGCCTCGTACGCCCGCCCGACAGCGTCCTGACGCTGACCGACGAGCTGCGCCAGGTGATGTACGAGCCCGGCCGCGGCGCCTGGTTCTCCGCCCGCTGGACCATCGCGAGCGGCGAGGAGTCGAGGAACACCACCAGCATCGCGTTCAACTACGACGACGAGCCCGTCTGGCGCTGGCCGGCGCACCCAGGTCTGTACGCCCTCGATCTCGAGGCATATCCGCGCGACGACGCGAGCGTCCCCGACTGGCTGCGGGAGAAAGTCAACGGAGCGCGGCGCACCTTGTGACACGGACCTGACCTCTTCGGCGATCAGGCGAAACACACGCTCCTCACGATGGAGTGTCGAGTTCCCCCACCGCCAGGAGCGTGCCATGACCGCTGCCGATGAAGTCGTCCACGACGGAGCCGTCGCTGCGAGGGCCGGCTACCACCCTCGGCTCTCCAACGAAGATCTGGACCCGCTCCGCGAGCAGAAGTGGGGCTGGTACAACATCTTCGCCTTCTGGATGTCGGACGTGCACAGCGTCGGTGGTTACGTCACCGCCGGCGCGCTGTTCGCGCTCGGTCTGACCGGCTGGCAGGTCTTCGTCTGCCTGATCGCCGGGATCCTCCTGGTGCAGCTGTTCTGCAACCTGGTCGCCAAGCCGAGCCAGCAGACCGGCACGCCCTATCCGGTGGTCTCACGGGCCTCCTTCGGCGTGCTCGGCGCGAACATTCCGGCGATCATCCGCGGCGCGATCGCGATCGCCTGGTACGGCGTGCAGACCTTCCTCGCCGCCGGCTCGCTCACGATCGTGATCCTCAAGCTCATCCCGTCGCTGGGGGCGTACGCGACTGCCTCCCACTCGTTCCTCGGCCTCTCCTACCTCGGCTACGTGAGCTTCGCGATCCTCTGGGTCGCCCAGGCGCTGGTCTTCTGGCGGGGGATGGAGTCGATCCGCAGGTTCATCGACTTCTGCGGGCCGGCCGTCTACGTGGCGATGCTGGCGCTGTGCGTCTACATGCTCTACCGGGCCGACTGGCACATCTCGTTCTCGCTCTCCGACAGGGAGCTCACCGTCGGTCAGCAGGTGGCGGCGATGCTCGGCGCGATCGCGCTCGTCGTCTCGTACTTCTCCGGCCCGATGCTGAACTTCGGCGACTTCGCCCGCTACGGGAAGTCCTACCGGGCTGTGAAGACAGGCAACTTCTGGGGTCTTCCGGTGAATTTCGTGCTCTTCTCACTACTCACCGTGCTCACCGCCTCGGCGACCGTGCCGGTCTTCGGTGAGCTGATCACCGACCCGGTGGCCACGATCGAGCGGATCGACACCTACACCGCCGTGCTGCTCGGCGGCCTCACCTTCGTCGTCGCGACGGTCGGGATCAACATCGTCGCCAACTTCATCTCCCCGGCCTTCGACTTCTCCAACGTCGCTCCGCAGAAGATCTCCTGGCGGATGGGCGGGATGATCGCCGCGGGCGGCTCGGTGCTGCTGACGCCGTGGAACTGGTACGCCAACGACGAGGCGATCTTCTGGACCCTCGGCCTCCTCGGAGCCCTGATCGGTCCGCTGTTCGGCATCCTCATCGCCGACTTCTACCTGGTCAGGCAGCAGAAGATCGACGTCGACGACCTCTACTCCCTCTCCGAGAGCGGGGCCTACCACTACGTCAGTGGCACCAACCCGGTCGCAGTCCTCGCGCTCGTCGTCGCCGCGGTCTTCTCGTTCGCCTCGGTGCTCGTGCCGAAGCTCGGCGGGGTGCTGACCTGGCTCCCGGAATACTCCTGGTTCATCGGCTGCGGCGTCGGGTTCGTGGCCTACTACGTCTTCGCCTACGCCGCGGACGTCGCCGGCGTCGCTTCGCGCCACGCCGCGCCGGAGGAGGCGGCGGGGTCGGTCGGCTGATGCGGATCCTGGTGGTCAACCCGAACACCACGGCGTCGATGACCGCACTGATCGGCGAGTGCGCGCGAGCGAGCGTCGGCCCGGGCGTGACCGTCGACGCCGTGGACCCGGGAGCGGGCCCGGTGTCGCTGGAGTCGCACTACGACGAGGCGATCGCGGTGCCGCACCTGCTCCGGGTGCTCAAGGATCGGGATGGCTACGACGGGTTCGTCATCGCCTGCTTCGGCGACCCGGGGCTGCACGCTGCCCGGGAGATCGTCGCCGGACCGGTCGTCGGGATAGCGGAGGCGGCGATGCGCACGGCCGGCTACCTGTGCCGGCGGTTCTCGGTGGTCACCACGCTGTCCCGCGTCGTGCCGCACACCTGGTCGATCGCCCGCGACTACGGGGTCGCCGACCTGGTCGGCGGCATCCACGCCTGCGAGGTCCCGGTCGTCGAGCTGGAGACCGACCCGGTGGCGTACGCGAGGATCCTGGACGTCTGCCGCCGAGCCCTGGTCTCGGACCGGTCCGAGGCGATCGTCCTCGGTTGCGCGGGTATGGCCGACCTCTGCGCCCGGCTCTCCGTCGACCTGGGAGTGCCCGTCATCGACGGCGTCGCGGCGGCAACCGCGGAGGTGGAGAAGCTCGTCCGTCTCGGGCTGAGCACCAGCAGGCTGGGCGAGTACGCCGCGCCGCCGGTGAAGGAGATCATGGCGTAGCGGTCTCGGTGTCCGGGCCGAGCGCGCGGAGCGCGGCTGCGGTCGCGTCGTCGGCGGGGAAGAAGGTCTCGATCGCGATCTCGTCCAGGGTGACGTCGCGAGCGGCGCCGAAGACCGTCAGCGCGTAGTGGAACGACAGCTCGCCATCGTCGGTGGCGATCCGCATGGGCACCACGAGGTCGTTGGCGGTCGTGTCCACGGTGTCGTCTGTGCCGGCCGGCGCCGGGTAGGACTCGATCTCCGCCAGCAGGTCGGCCAGCCCCTCGGCCGCGGTGCGCTCGAGCTGGCGGCGGACCCTGCGTACGGCGTGGTCCCGCCACTGCGTGAAGTTGCGGATCCGGGGCGCGAGGCCGTCGGGGTGCAGCGTCGCGCGGAGGACGTTGACCGGCGGTGTGAGCAGCTCCGGTGCGATGTCGCCGAGGAAGAGCTGCATCGACCGGTTGGCCGCCAGCAGCTCCCAGCGGACGTTGACGGCGAGCGCCGGATTGGGCTCGTGACCGGAGAGCACGGTCTCCACGGCGCTGCGGGCGACGCCCAGGTCGGGCAGCGGACGTTCTCGGTACGCCGGGGCGAACCCTGCCGCCAGGTGGAGGGCGTTGCGCTCCCGCAGCGGTACGTCGAGCTCGTCGCAGAGCCGTTCGATCATCTCGCGGCTCGGCCTTGCGCGTCCGGTCTCGATGAAGCTGAGGTGGCGGGCGGAGAGGTGGGCGGCGATCGACACGTCCAGCTGCGAGCGGCGTCGCCGCTCGCGCCAGCGCCGCACCAGCTCACCCACGGGCACCTCCGCAGTCATCGTCATGCCGCTCAGGTTGCCGCTCCCGGGTGTGTGCCACAACTACCTGGCAGGTAATCGACAGGCCGCATCGGCCGGTCGCAGATTGGTGGAGCCGGCCTGACCGGGCAGGCGGTCCGACAGGAGAGAGGGAGAAGCCATGAGCAAGACCATCGATGCGTACGTGAAGTTCTGGAACACCGAGGCCGGAGACCCGCAGCGCCGGGCCGGCGCCGAGGTCTTCACGCCGGACGTCCGCTACATCGCACCGAGCGGCGTCCGCGTCGGCGTCGATGCGCTCGTCGAGTTCACTGAAACCTTCGTGGCGGGGGTCGGCGCGTACGAGTTCTGTGCTCGCGCCGAGCCGGAGGTCCACCACGACCGGGCACGGCTGGCGTGGGAGCTGCGGGTCGGCGGATCCTCTTTCGCAGAGGGCACCGACGTGCTCGTCACCGACGACGCCGGCCGGATCAGCACGATCACCACCTTCGTCGACCGCGCCCCGGAGGGCGGAGCCGTGGCTGATGGAGGTGCGGCATGAACCTGATCGAGATCCGCTGTCCCGCCGGCGCGCTGGACGACTCGGATCGAGCCTGGCTCGCCGCAGAGATCACCGCCGGCCTGGTCGGCGACGGGATGACCGAGGAGGTGCCGGCGGAGACGTTGAGCCGGGCACGCGCGATGACCCATGTCGGCTTCTTGGCGCTGGACGGCTGGACCACCGGCGACGGTCCGTGGCCGCGCGATGTCGGTGTCGCGCCGCCGATGTGGATCACCATGACGGTGCCGGAGCAGTGGCGCGAGGAGATGTCCAGGTATGTGATCGGCTGGTTCCGCCGCGCTGTGCACGGACTCGACGCCCGGAAGGGCTGGAAGCGGTCCGGGGGCGACTTGTGGATCAATCTGGTCGGCGTCGTCGACGGCAGCATCGGGCTCGACGGCAGGCCGAGCACGGCCGACGACGTCGTCGCGACGATGACCGCCGAGTTCCGTGCCAAGGCTGATGCCGGCGACGTCGATCTGCCCGACGGCGTCGTCATCGACCCGATGTGCGGGATGAAGGTGCGGCTCGGCAAGGGCGCGATCACCCTCGAGCACGACGGCGTCACGCTCGGGTTCTGCGCGATGGCCTGCCGCGACGCGTACGTCAGGCTCGCGTGACAGGCTGAAGGCATGGCCAACCGTCTTGCGAACGCGACCTCTCCTTACCTCCTGCAGCACGCCGACAACCCCGTCGACTGGTGGGAGTGGAGTCCGGAGGCGTTCGAGGAGGCGCGGCGGCGGGAGGTGCCGGTGCTGCTCTCGGTCGGGTATGCCGCCTGCCACTGGTGCCATGTGATGGCGCACGAGTCGTTCGAGGACGAGGCGACCGCGGCGTACATGAACGAGCACTTCGTGAACATCAAGGTCGACCGGGAGGAGCGGCCGGATGTGGATGCGGTCTACATGTCGGCGACCACTGCGATGACGGGGTCGGGTGGGTGGCCGATGACTGTGGTGCTCGACCACGACGGAAACCCGTTCTTCGCCGGCACCTACTTCCCGGAGACGCCTCGGCACGGGCAGCCGGCGTTCACGCAGGTGCTGCAGGCGCTCTCGGAGGCGTGGACGCAGCGGCGCTCGGAGGTCGGGGCGGTGGCGGAGAACGTACGCCAGCACCTGGCCTCGATCTCCGGGGCAGCAGGTGCAGGGGGTGAATGGCAGGTGGACGTCGCGGCCGCGGTCGAGACGCTGGCGGGGGAGTTCGACCCGATGGCGGGTGGGTTCGGGGGCGCGCCGAAGTTCCCGCCGTCGATGGTGCTGGAGTTCTTGCGGCGGGCATCCGGCAAGGCTTCGTCGACCGACGCCGCGCGGATCTCGCAGATGCTCTCGCGCACGGTGGCCGCGATGGCCGGTGGTGGCATCTACGACCAGATCGGCGGCGGGTTCGCCCGCTACGCCGTCGACCGGGGCTGGGTGGTGCCCCACTTCGAGAAGATGCTCTACGACAACGCCCAGCTGATCGGCCTCTACGCCCGCCTCGGCACCGAGCTCGGCGACCGGGTCGCGCGGGAGAGCGCCGACTGGATGATCCGTGAGCTCGGCACCGCCGAGGGCGGGTTCGCCTCCGCGCTCGACGCCGACAGCGAGGGCGTCGAGGGGAAGTTCTACGTCTGGACGCCGGCTCAGCTCGTCGAGGTGCTCGGGCCCGAGGACGGCGCCTGGGCCGCTGAGGTCTTCGAGGTGACCGAGGCCGGCACCTTCGAGGAGGGGGCGTCCACGCTGCAGCTGCGCCACCGTCCCGAGGATGTCGAGCGGCTCGAGTCGGTCAAGGCTCGGCTTTTCGCTGCCCGTGAGGAGCGGGTCCGGCCGGCGCGTGACGACAAGGTCGTCGCTGCTTGGAACGGGCTGGCGATCAGCGGGCTGGTCGACGCGGGGTTGCTGCTGGGGGAGCGGCGGTATCTCGATGCGGCGATCGGCGCCGGGGGGCTGTTGTGGGACACGCACTGTGTTGGTCTCGACACGCCTCCGCCTGGCGGCTCCGGCGGCTCGACCAGCGGGGTGCGCCTTCTCCGCGTCAGCCGCGACGGCGTCGCAGGAGCGCACGCGGGAGTGCTCGAGGACTACGGCTGTGTCGCGGCTGGCTTCCTCGCGCTCGCGCAGGCGACCGGCGACAGCGCTTGGCTCGGTCGGGCGACGAGCCTGCTCGACACCGCACTGACCCACTTCCGAGCCGAGGACCCTGCGACAGGCTCAGGACACCGCGGCGGCTTCTACGACACCGCCGACGACGCGGAGTCCCTGGTCACCCGCCCGCGGGACCCCTCGGACAACGCCAGCCCCGGTGGCACCAGCGCGACGGTCCATGCGCTCGTCACCGCGCACGCGCTCACCGGCGAGGGCCGCTACCGGACCGCCGCCGAGGAGGCGCTCGCCGCCACGAGCACCCTGATGGCCAAGGCGTCCCGGTTCGCCGGCTGGTCGCTCGCGGCAGCGGCCACGATGGCCGAGGGGCCGCTCGAGATCGCGGTGGTCGGCCCGGGCGGGCCCGACCGGGATGCGCTCGAGCTCGCCGCCCGGCGCCGGCCGGGAGCGGTGGTGGTCGTGGCCGACGAGGCTCGCGACGACATCCCGCTGCTGACCGGTCGAGTGCCCGTGGACGGGCGGGCGGCTGCGTACGTCTGTCGGGGGTTCGTCTGCGAGCGCCCCGTCACCACGGTGGAGGACCTGGAGAGATCAGCCACCTGAACGACGGCAACTATGTGGCCGTCCCATATGTCGGCGAGCGCGTGAAAGTGTAACTTCGGTCACATGACGGTCGATGTGGTCGCGTTCCTGGAGCTGCTGGCCGGGGATGCCGCGGAGGCCGACTTCGAGGGACCGTCCGAGGTTGCCCGAGCGGCTGGCGCGACGCCGCAGGAGCTGGAGCGGATCGACTACGCCAAGGGGCTCGCGCTGCAGGTCAGAGCCACCCTCGAGGAGCGGCGCCGGCGCGAGGGTGAGCTCGGCGCGCTGTTCGAGTCGGCCAACGACCTGGCGATGCTGACCAACCTGGAGGCGGTGCTGCAGGCGATCGTCACCCGGGCCAAGCAGCTGCTGAACACCGACGTGGCCTACCTGACGCTCAACGACGAGCGCCGGGGCGAGTACATGCGGGTGACCGAGGGGATCCGCACCCACGCCTTCCGCACCACCCGCATCCCCTATGGGATCGGGCTCGGCGGCCTCGTCGCCCAGGCGACGAAGCCCTACTCGACCGCGGACTACATCCCCGACGAGCGTTTTCGGCACGCTCCCGACATCGACGCTGCGGTGAGCGGCGAGGGCATCCGCGCGATCATCGGGGTGCCGCTCCTGCTCGGCACCCAGGTCATCGGCGTGCTCTTCGCCGCCAACCGCACCGTCACCCCGTTCGGTGCCGAGGCGAGCGCCCTGCTCGTCTCCCTCGCCGCCCATGCCGCGATCGCCGTCGACAAGGCCCGGCTCCTGGAGGAGACCCGGGCGGCGGTCGCCGAGCTCGAGGTCACCACCCGCGAGCTGCAGACCCGCAACGAGGCGGTCGAGCGGGCCGCCGACGCTCACGACCGGCTCACCCGGATCGTCGTCGAGGGCGGCGGCGTCGACGATGTCGTACGCAGCGTCGCCGAGGTCCTCGGCGCCCGGGTCGTCGTCCTCGACCTCAGCGGCGACACCATCGCGAGCAGCGCACCCGACCAGGCCGTCTCCGACTACGAGGCTGCGGTGAGCCGGCGGAGCCTGGACCTGAGCCGCACCGCGGGCAGCAGCGACATCTACGCCACCCCGGTCCTGGCCGGCGCCGAACAGCTCGGCTCGATGCTCCTGGGGCCGCGCGAGGTCGACCGCGACGACGGGGACCCTTCGACAGGCTCAGGACACCGTCTGGACGACGGCGACCAGCGCATCCTCGAGCGCGCGGCACTGGTCACGGCGCTGCTGCTGCTCTTCCGGCGCAGCGTTGCCGAGGCCGAGGGCCGGGTGCGGGGCGAGCTGCTCGACGAGCTCCTCTCCGGCACCACCCCCGCCCCCGAGACGCTGCGCGAGCGCGGCCGGCTCCTGCAGGCCGACCTGTCCAGGCCCTACGCCGTGGTGGTCGCGGACGTCCCCGGCGACCGTGCCCGGGTGGGCCAGGCGGCGACCTTCGTGGCCGCGACCCATGACGGGTTCGCGGCGGTGCGGCAGGGGCAGGTCGTGCTGATCTTCCCCGACTGCGACGCCCGCTCCGCGGGTGAGCTGGTCGTCGAGGGCCTACGTCTCTCGGCGGGTGCTCCCGTGACCGTCGGCGCGGCCGGGCCGGTGCCGGGCCCGCTGAGCAGCCCGGACGCCGTGGTGCAGGGCTACGAGGAGGCCCGCCGCTGCCTCGCCGCGGCGATGACCCTGGGGCGCGAGGGGCAGGTGGTCACCGCCGACGACCTCGGCTTCGTGGGGCTGCTGCTCGGCTCCGACGGCCACCCCGCTGCGTACGTCACCTCGCGGCTGGGTCCGGTGATCGACTACGACGCCGCGAAGGGGTCGAAGCTGGTCGAGACGCTGCGCGCCTACTTCGCCGCCGACCGCAACCTCACCCGCACCGCCGCCGCGCTGCACGTCCACGTCAACACCGTCACCCAGCGGCTCGAGCGGGTCACGCGGCTGCTCGGCAAGGGCTGGCAGGAACCGGAGCGCCAGCTCGAGGTGCAGCTGGCGCTCCGGCTCCATCAGCTGGTGGCCTGAGCCGTCTTCAGCGGCTGACAAGCGAATCAGGGTCGTCCCTGAGATTTCCCCTGGTCCCTTCCTGTCCATATGGACAGGAAGGGTTTACGTGAATAGCTTGCTGTCCATGTGGACAGGAACTGGAGCGCTGCCTGGGCCCGACATCCCGGCAGCCGCGACCGAGCGACCGGACCGACTGCACCACCTCGACTCGCTGAGGATCGCCCTCTCGGCGCTGGTGATCCTCCATCACGCTGCACAGGCTTACGGGCCGAAGGACTGGTGGTACGTCGAGGGCCAGCCGAAGGCGCAGTGGATCGAGACCTTCGCGGTCCTCAACGCGCCGTTCAAGATGAGTCTCTTCTTCCTGATCGCGGCCTACGTCCTCCCGATAGCGGTCGACCGGCGCCGGTCGAGGCCCTATCTCTGGCCGCGCCTGAAGAAGCTCGGCGGCCCGATCCTGATCGGATTCTTCCTGGTGATCCCGGTGCTGATGTGGGCCTACTACCTGAGCTTCCGCGACTACGGTCCGATCGGTTTCAGCGACTACTACTGGCAGGTCTATATGGGCGGGGGATCCGAGCCCGCGGGCTGGAGCGGCCCGACGTGGCCGGACCGGCAGTTCGGCCACCTGTGGTTCATCCAGCACCTGCTGCTGTATTCGCTGGTCTACCTCGCTTGGCGGATGGTCGCCGAGCGGATCCGGATCCGTCGGGGTCTCCCGGCGGCCCCCGGTACTCGCCGCGTACCCGAGCACGTCGGCGGCACCGCCGTCCTCGCCTTCGCCGCGATCATCGCGGTCGGCACGGCGGTGCTGCGGATCTGGTTCCCGGTCGACGAGTGGGTGGGCGTGCTCGAGATCATCCAGACCGAGCGCGCTGACCTGGCTCAATACATCCCCTTCGTGGTCGCCGGCGTGCTCGCCTACCGCCGCGGCTGGCTGCAGACGTTGCCTACTCGAGTCGGGCTGGCCTGGCTCGCTGCCGCGACGGGGCTGAGCCTTGTCTACGTCGTCTTCCGGGCGGAGCTGGCCGGTTTCTTCGAGTGGGGCGGCGCGAGCGTCGGGCAGTTCGCCTGGGCGGGCTACGAGACGGTGCTGTGCGTCGGGTTCGCGCTCGGGCTGCTCGTTCTCTTCCGTGACCACGTCCGTGGCACCAGCCGGCTGCAGCGCTCCGCAGCCCAAGCGACCTTCGCGATCTACCTGATCCATCTGCCGATCGTCGTCGGCCTGCAGTACGCCGCGAGGGACCTCCCGGTCGGCGCGAGCGGTCGCTTCGTGCTGGTCGCCGGCGTCGGCTTCGTGGTCAGCGTGGCGGCGGCGCTGGTGCTCCGACGGATCCCGGTCGTCCGAGCGATCCTGTGAGCTACGCTCGCGCCGTGACCGCCACCAGACCCAGGCCGAACCGGGGCGAGGCGGGCGCCGCTCTCGTCGTCGCGGCCCGTCGCCTCTTCGCCGAGCAGGGCTATCGGGCGACGACGACCCGGCAGATCGCGGCGGAGGCCGGCGTCTCGCACGCACTGCTGCGCTACCACTTCTCCTCCAAGGAGGGTCTGCGTGACGCCGTCGACGAGGACGTTCTCGGCTCGTTCGGCCAGGCGGTCGGCACCGCCGTCGAGGAGGGGGTCGCCCCTGGCACTCTGGCGGAGGCGGGGCGTGCCACGGCGCTGGTCTTCGGGGCCGACCCCGACCGGCGGCGATACCTGAGGCGGGTGCTGGTGGACGGTGACGACCGCTCCTCGGCGCTCCTCGGACGCCTGGTGACGGGGGCCGAGAACGAGATCGACCGGCTCGTCACCGACCCGGACTCGCTCTCGGCAGAGGACCGTCGGTGGGCGGCGTACCAGGTCCTGTTCCTGATCCTCGGGCCGCTGCTGCTCGAGCCGTCGCTGGAGGTCGTCCTCGGTGGCGACCCGTTCGAGCCGTCCGTGCTGGCCGCGCGCAGCGCCGCCAACCAGCGGCTCCTGCAGCGCGGGCTGTTCGACCCGCGCTGAGGAGTGGCTTCGGTCAGGAGCGCTTGCGGTTCAGCCAGAGGTGGCGGGCGGTGCCCCAGATGCCGCGGCGGAAGAGCAGCACCACGGTCACGAACACGCCGCCGGTGACGATCCCGATGCCGTCGAACCCGGACGAGGCCAGATAGTCGGCGAGCATCACGATCAGGCCGGCGCCGATGACGCCTCCCCACAGGGTGCCGATCCCGCCGAGCACGGTCATCAGCACGACCTCGCCCGAGGTGGTCCAGTGGAGCTCGGGCAGCGCGACGAAGCCGTGGGAGACCGCGAAGACGCCGCCGGCCAGCCCGGAGAGCCCGGCCGAGAGCACGAAGACGATCAGCTTGTAGCGCTCGACGTCATAGCCCAGCGCCCGCGCCCGCGGTGCGTTGTCGCGGATCGCGACGAGCACCCGCCCGAAGGGCGAATGGACGATGCGCCAGGCGGCCCACATGCCGAGCAGGATGATCGGCAGGGCGGCGTAGTAGAAGAAGAACGCGTCGGTCTCGACGGCCTCGATGCCGAAGAAGGAGCGCGGCACGCCCTGGAGCCCGTTCTCGCCCCCGGTCAGCGAGGAGGCCTGGTTGGCGATGAAGAAGAGCATCTGCGCGAAGGCGAGCGTCACCATCGCGAAGTAGATGCCGGACCGCTTCACGGACAGATAGCCGATCGGCACCGCCAGGATCATCGCGAAGACCGCTCCGCCGAGCACGGCCAGCGGGAACGGGACGCCGAGGTGGATGGCGATGAGCCCGGTGGCGTACGCGGAGCCTCCCCAGAACGCGGCGTGGCCGAACGAGAGCAGCCCGCAGTAGCCCAGCAGCAGGTCGAGAGCGACCGCGAAGAGCGCCCAGGCGGCGATGTCCATCGCCACCGGCGGGTAGACGAACCAGGGGAGCCCGAGCGCCACCAGCAGCCCGACGGCCAGCAGCACCAGCCGCTGCCACGGTCGCGCGCCGGCGATCGCCGCATGCTGCTCGGTGACGCTGGCACCGGCTGTCGCGATGGACGTCATGCCGTCGCCTCCTCTCGGCCGAAGAGCCCGGCCGGCCGGGCCAGGACGACCACGGCCATCAGCACGAAGATGAGCACCTGCGCGAACGTCGGTGCGTACGCCTGGCCGAAGGCCTCCACCAGCCCGACCAGGAAGCCGCCCACGACGGCGCCCACGATCGAGCCGAGGCCGCCGATGACCACGACCGCGAACAGGATGATGATGAAGTCGCTCCCCATCTCGGCGGTGATCGCGCGGAACGGTGCGGCCAGCACGCCGGCCAGCCCGGCGAGCGCGACCCCGAAGCCGAAGACCGGGGTCACCCAGCGTCCGACGTTGATGCCGAGCGCACCGGCGAGCTCCGGCCGCTCGGTCGCAGCGCGGACGATCATCCCCACCCGCGTACGCGTCATCAGCAGCCAGACGCCGAGGCAGACGAGCAGCGCGACCCCGATCACGAAGAGCTGGTAGACCGGCAGCCCGATCCCGGCCACCTGGACGCGCCCGTCGAGCGCGTCCGGGCGGTCGTAGGGGAGCCCGCTCACGCCGTAGCGGCGCTTGACCAGGTCGACCAGGAGCAGCGTGAGGCCGAAGGTGAGCAGCAGGTTGTAGAGCGGGTCGAGCGGCAGCAGCCAGCGCACCAGCAGCCGCTCGACCAGCATCCCGAAGACCAGCATCAGCACCGGCACCACGATGAGCGCCAGCCACAGGCTCATCCCGACGGTGTCCAGGAGCACCGCGGCGGCGACCGCTCCCAGCATGTAGAAGGCGCCGTGGGCGAAGTTGACCACGCCCAGGACTCCGAAGATGACCGCCAGGCCGAGCGCGGCCAGCGCGTAGAAGCTGCCGGCCGCGAGCCCTTGGACGGTGTATTGCAGAACCGCGTTCATCCTGATCCTTCTGCCAGATCCGCCTCGTCCGACGCCTACATCGAGCAGCCGGACTCGGCGGCCGGGCGGAACGCCTTCTCGGCCGGGATGGTCTTGATGATCTCCTCGTAGTCCCAGTCCTCCTCGACGTCGGCCGGTCCCTTGACCCGGGCCAGGTAGACGTCGTGGATGACCCGGTGGTCCTCGGCGCGGATCTCACCGTTGCGCAGGAACATGTCGTCGACCTTCTTTCCCTCGAGCTCCTCGACGACCTTGTCGGCGTCGTCGGTGCCTGCCGCCTGGACCGCCTCGAGGTACTGCAGGGCCGCGGAGTAGTTGCCCGCGTGCGCGTACGTCGGCCGGTCGCCGGTCTCCTCCATGTAGCGGTCGGCCCACTCGCGCGACTTGTCGTCGAAGTTCCAGTACCAGGCGTCGGTGAAGATCGTGCCCTCGAAGGCCTCGACCCCGAGCGAGTGGATGTCGGAGATGAACATCAGGCCGACGGCCAGGGAGATGCCCTGGTCCTTGAGCCCGGACTCGTTGTACTGCTTGACCAGGTTGATCAGGTCGCCGCCGGCGTGCATGGTGCCGATGACCTGCGGCTTCGCGGCCCCGGCCTTGGTGATGTACGTCGCGAAGTTGTCGTTCGGGAACGGCGTCGCGATCGTGCCACCGACCTTGCCTCCGCCTGCCTCGATCGCCCCGGTGAACGACTTCACCATGTCCTGGCCGAAGGCGTAGTCGGGGTAGATCAGCTGCCAGTTCTTGTCACCCTCCTCGGTCACGACCGTGCCGGTGCCGTTGGCCAGCATCCAGGTGTCGTAGGCGTAGTGGAAGGTGTACTTGTTGCACTGCGCGCCGGTCAGCTCGGTGGTGCCGGCGCCGATGTTCATGTAGAGCTTCTTCTTGTTCTTCGCCTGCGTCGCGACGGCGAGCGCGGCCGAGGAGGTCGGCACGTCGAGGATGATGTCGGCGCCCTCGCGGTCGTAGAGCTCCTGCGCCTTGGTGTTGGCGATGTCGGGCTCGTTCTGGTGGTCGGCCGAGGTCACCTCGATGTCGTCGACCACCGCCTCGTCGCCGTACTTCTCCTTGTAGTCGTCGATCGCCATCTGGATCGCGATCTTCGAGTTGGGACCGGAGACGTCCTTGTAGACGCCGGAGGCGTCGTTGAGCAGGGCGAGGACCACCTTGTCGTCGGTGAAGTCGCCTCCGCTCGCGCTGGGACCACCGGCACCGCAGGCCGCGGTGACCAGGGCGCCTGCCGTCAGCCCGGCGATCAGCGCAGCCGCACGGGCATTCCTGGGCTTGTTCATCGTGTCTCTCCTCGCGGGGGTTGGAGCGGAGCAAATCGTGGAGGTGCGTCAGATCCCGAGGTGTTCGAGCAGCTCGTCCTGACGCTCGACGAACTCGTGGTTGTCCAGAGACTCGACCAGGCGGCCCTGGGCGAGCAGGTAGTGGCGGTCGGCGACGGTGGCGGCGAAACGTACGTTCTGCTCGATGAGCAGCACGCCGACGCCGGCCTCCTTCGCGGTGCGCACGATGTCGCCGATCTGGGTGACGATGACCGGGGCGAGCCCTTCGGAGGGCTCGTCGAGAAGGAGCACGCGCGCCCCGGTGCGGAGCACCCGGGCCACGGCG
Source organism: Nocardioides luteus (assembly GCF_014648595.1). GTDB lineage: Bacteria > Actinomycetota > Actinomycetes > Propionibacteriales > Nocardioidaceae > Nocardioides > Nocardioides luteus. Next base: position 35,057 of record NZ_BMRK01000005.1, read on the forward strand.
AGCATCTGCTGCTCGCCGCCCGAGAGCGTGGTGCCGCCGGCTCGCCGCCGGGCCCCGAGAGCGGGGAAGGCGTCGTAGACCTGGTCGAGCGACCACGCCGACTCGGAGATCTTCGGCGGCAGCAGGAGGTTCTCCTCCACGCTCAGGTTGGCGAAGATGCCGCGGTCGTCCTGGACCCACCCGAGCCCGGCGCGGGCGCGCTTGTGCGCGGGCAGCGAGGTGATGTCGCGGTCGTCGAGGCGGACCGATCCGGTCAGCTGCTTGTGGAGACCCATCAGGCAGCGTACGAGCGTGGTCTTGCCGGCGCCGTTGCGGCCGACGAGCGTGACGACCTCCCCCTCGCCGACGCTCAGGGTGGCCTCGTGCAGCGCCTGCGCCTCGCCGTACCAGGCGCTCAGGTTCTCGATCTCAAGCACTGTGGGCCTCCCCGAGGTAGGCGGTGATCACGCGCGGGTCGGCCCGTACCTCGTCGTAGGGGCCCTCGGCGAGCACGGAACCCTGCTGCAGCACGGTGACCCGGTCGGCGAGCTGTCCGACGACGTGCATGTTGTGGTCGACGAAGACGACCGTGCGGCCCTCGGCGATGCGCCGGACGAGCTCGATGGTGCGGTCGACGTCCTCGATGCCCATGCCGGCGGTCGGCTCGTCGAGGAGCAGCAGCTTGGGCTCGACGGCGAGGACCAGGGCGAGCTCGAGGGCACGCTTCTGGCCGTACGCCATCAGCCCGGTGGGTTTGTCCGCCAGCTCGGTCAGGCCGACCTCGGCGAGCAGCCGGTCGACCTCGTCGCGGCGCCGCCCGAGCAGCTTCTCCGAGCGCCAGAACCTCAGGCCCTGGTTGGTCAGCCCCTGCAGCGCGATCTCGACGTGCTCGCGCGGGGTGAGGTTCTCGAAGAGGCTGGTGATCTGGAAGGAGCGGGCCACCCCGCGATGGGTGATCCGCTCCGGTGCCATCCCGGTGACGTCGTCGCCGAAGACCATGATCCGTCCGCTGGTGGGTTTGAGGAACCCGGTCAGCAGGTTGAACAGGGTCGTCTTGCCGGCTCCGTTGGGGCCGACGAGCGCGTGGACGGTGCCCTCGGCGACCTCCAGGTCGACGGAGCTGACCGCGCGGAAGCCGCGGAAGTCCTTGGTGAGACCCTCGGTCCGAAGTGCGCACCTCGGGGTCGGTGTGGTGCTCGTCACAGGGGCGACGGTAGGGAAGTGGTGAGACGTACGCCATAGGGGTTCGCGACACACTGAATCGGTTCACTGTGTGGCCGATCGCCATTTCCGCGCGTGCCGGGGTCGGCCTCTCGCGGGCCCGGCTCGCACACACTCCGGCCCGGCGAGATGTGTGCGTGTCCCACATGGCGGACGTCACATCGTGTCGCGATGCTGTTCGGGTTCGTCGGCCGGCCGCCGCTGGCCCAGTCCAGGAGGCCACACCATGCCCCACCCCCGTCCCGTACGCAGATTCCTGACCGTCTCCTCGTCGCTGGCCCTGGCCACGGCGGTCCTCGTCGTCGGCCATGCGCCCGCGACAGCAGCGACCGGATCCGCAGCGCCCCCGAAAAGCACCGCGGACTGTGCGGCGCTGGCCGGGCTGGAGATCCCCAAGCGCCGCATCGGCCTGCCGACCACTGGCGCCGAGATCACCGCGACGACGACGGTGCCGGCCTCCGGGACCGGCCCGGCGGCGCTGCCCGCCTACTGCCGGGCCGACATCGCGATCCACCCCGTTGATCCGGACGCTCCGGACATCCTGATGGGCCTCGCGCTGCCGGAGGGGTGGAACGGGAAGACGATGATGTTCGGCGGTGGCGGCTACAACGGCACCGTCCCCAACCTCGGGCAGAACGTGCCGTTCGGCCCCGTCGACCAGCGCACCCCGCTGGGGCGCGGCTACGCCACCTACGCCAGCGACTCCGGACACCAGGCCGACACCGGCCGACACCCGATAGCCAGCCTCGACGGCTGGTTCGGTCAGAACGACGAGGCGGTGCGCAACTTCTCCGGCGATGCGCTCAAGAAGGTGCACGACACCGCGCGCTACGTGATCGGCAAGGCCTTCCACCGCAAGCCGGGCACCGCCTACTTCGCCGGCGGCTCGACCGGCGGCCGTGAGGCGCTGGCGGTAGCGCAGCGCTGGCCGCGCGACTTCGACGGCGTGATCGCCGCCTATCCCGCCTGGAACGCCGCCACGCTCGACCTCTACTTCGGCCGGCTCACCCACGAGTTCGGCAAGCCCGGCGCGTTCCCGGCGAAGGAGCAGCAGGATCTCCTCGCCCAGCGCGTGCTGGCCGCCTGCGACGGCGACGACGGCGCCGAGGACGGCGTGATCTCGGACGAGGCCGGCTGCGACTTCGACCCGGAGACGCTGCTGTGCGACGACGGCGAGGCGCCGGGGGAGACCTGTCTCTCCCGTGAGCAGGTCGACGCGGTCGTGGCCGCCGACAGCAGCTGGAAGCTGCCCTACCGCGTCGCGAGCGGGGAACGGAGCTACCCCGGGTTCCCGGTGCTGTCAGGGGCGCGGATGTCGACGCCGACCCTGGGCTTCGGCACCGCCGCTCCGGCCGACCCGATGCCGGTGACCGCCGGTTATGGCATGCAGTTCTGGAACCAGTGGGCCAAGTACTTCGTCGCCCGTGACCCGCAGATCAGCCCGTTCGCCATCGACCCGGCCGCTCCGGGGAAGTGGCAGCGCCGGATCAGCGAGCTGACCGCGATCCAGGACGTCAACGACGCCGACCTGCGCCCCTTCGCCCGCTCCGGCGGCCGGCTGATCCTGGTGCACGGTGCCGCCGACGAGCTGGTCAGCCACCGCTCGACGATCGACTACTACCAGCGGGTCCAGCGGGTGATGGGCGAGCGAGCGACGGAGAAGTTCTCCCGCTTCTACCTGGTGCCCGGCGCCAACCACGCCAACTTCCCGCCGGTGGCCTACTCGGCCGCGTACGACTCGCTCACCGCGCTCGAGAAGTGGGCCGAGCGTGGCGTCGCGCCGGGCGACGACCAGGTGGTCGCCGACGGCAACGCCGGGGCAAACCGCACGCGGCCGCTGTGCGAGTGGCCGACCTGGCCGGCGTACGTCGGTGGGCCCGTCTCGGAGGCCGGCAGCTTCGAGTGCCGCGGATAAAGGTTTGCCCCCCCGGCCTATCTTGTCCGCGGTTCGAGATGGTTTCCTTTCGGGCATGTCCGTCTGGCGAACCAAGTCCATCGAGCAGTCCCTCGCCGATGCCGACCACCCCGACTTCAAGCTCAAGCGACGGCTGACCGCTGTCGACCTGACCGTCTTCGGGATCGGCGTCATCATCGGCGCGGGCATCTTCACCCTGACCGGGCGTGCCGCCGCGGAGTACGCCGGTCCGGGCGTGGTCTTCGCCTTCGTCATCGCGGCGACCTGCTGTGGCCTGGCGGCGCTCTGCTACGCCGAGTTCGCCTCCAGCGTGCCGGTCTCGGGCTCGGCGTACACGTTCTCCTACGCGACCCTCGGTGAGATGCTCGCCTGGATCATCGGCTGGGACCTGATCCTGGAGATGATCCTCGGCGCCTCGGTCGTCGCGCAGGGCTGGAGCGCCTACCTGGTGACCCTCCTGGAGGAGATCGGCCTCGGCTGGCCGGAGGGCTTCGGCCCGGACGCCAACGCCGAGTTCGGCCAGCCCAACCTGGCCGCGCTGCTGCTCGTGGTCGTCCTGGTCGGCCTGGTCACCATCGGCATCAAGGAGTCGCTGCGGGTCAACCTGGCCCTGGTCGCGGTGAAGATCTTCATCGTCCTGTTCGTCATCGTCGCCGGCCTCTTCTACGTCTCCGGCTCCAACTACGACCCGTTCATCCCCGAGCGTGCCGGCCAGGTCAGCAGCGAGGGCATCCACCAGCCGCTGATCCAGTGGGCCTTCGGCCTAGAGCCGCAGACCTTCGGCGTCCTCGGCATCATCTCGGCCGCGTCGGTGGTCTTCTTCGCCTACATCGGCTTCGACGTGGTCGCCACGACCGCGGAGGAGGCCAGCAACCCGCAGCGCGACCTGCCGCGCGGGATCATCGGCTCGCTGGTGATCTGCACGCTGCTCTACGTCGCCGTCGCGCTCGTCATCACCGGCATGGTGCGCTACGACCAGATCGACCCCGAGGCCGCGCTCGCCACCGCCTTCCGTGACGTCGGCAAGAGCGGCTTCGCGACCTTGATCTCCGCCGGCGCGGTCGCGGGTCTGACCACCGTCGTGATGACGCTGATCATCGGCTCGGTCCGGGTCGTCTTCGCGATCAGCCGCGACGGGTTGCTCCCGGTGAAGCTCGCCCACGTGAACCCGAAGACCGGCACCCCGATCCGGATCACCCTCATCGTCGGTGCCCTGATCGCGCTCGTCGCCACCTTCACTCCGGTCGGCAAGCTCGAGGAGATGGTCAACATCGGCACCCTGACCGCGTTCGCGCTCGTCTCGATCGCGGTGCCGGTGCTGCGCAAGCGCCGCCCTGACCTGGAGCGGTCGTTCAAGGTGCCGTTCAGCCCGGTGCTGCCGATCCTCGCCGCGCTGATCTGCGTCTACCTCTCGCTCAACCTGAGCATCGAGACCTGGCTGCGGTTCCTGGTGTGGATGGTGATCGGCTTCGCGATCTACTTCTTCTACGGCTACCGCAACTCCCGCGTCGGCAAGGGTGGCGACGAGACCCCCGCCGAGCCCCTCCACATGTGACCCGACGCCGAGTCGGCGCATCTGCCCCACGTCAGAACGCCCAGTCGGCGCGTCTGCCCCGAGATTCGGTGCCCAGTCGGCGCGTCTGCCCCGCTTGAACGCGCCGAGTCGGCGCATCTGCCCCAAGGCCTGGGGCAGATGCGCCGACTCGACGTACGTGGGCGGGGCAGTTGCGCCGACTGGGCACGTATTTCTGGGGCAGTTGCGCCGACTGGGCGTTGCATTTTGGGGCAGTTGCGCCGAGTCGGGGAATCAGGTGGCGGCGTCGATGAGGCGGTCGCCTAGGTCGGAGCGGAGGTAGAGGACCGAGCGGCCGTGGCGGGCCGAGGTCAGCAGGCCGGCGGCGCGCATGGCGCGGAGGTGCTGGTTGACGGCGGTGGGGGTCACCCCGAGGCGTACGGCCAGCTCGGTGGAGGAGGCGGGGGCCTCCAGGAGGGTCAGCAGGCCGGAGCGGGTCTCGCCGATGAGATCGCGCAGGGCCTGCGGCGCTCGCGGACGGTCGCTCGTCCACAGGGTGCCGAGGCCGCGGGCCGGGTAGAACATGACCGGCGGCTCGTCGGGTGAGATCGGCGTCGACGGGTTGCGGCTGAACAGGGTCGGCACCAGGGTCAGCCCGTCCCCCGCGGTCGTACGCCGGTAGTCGACCTTCGAGCTGGAGAGCTGGATCGTGAGGAGGTCGTCGGCGAGGGCGACCCGCGGTGAGATCCCGGCGAACATCGTCGCCATGCCCGAGACCACGATCGTGCGGCCGCGGTGGACGATGTCGGCCTCGAGCACGGCGCGCATGCGGTGCCAGTGCGGCTCGAAGCAGGCGTCCCAGTAGTCGCGGAGAGCCGTCACGACACGCCGCAACGCAGTCTGCGGGCGCCCAGCGAGCGGCGCCGGCACCTCGCCGTCGTAGTGGACGGAGGCCAGGTCGTCGCGCACCCGATGGGGAGGAGTCGCGGCGACGACGTCGAGCTCGTCCTCGAGCCGGGCGAGCGGGCTGCGTGGCCGGGGGTTGATGAAGTCGGGGGTCCAGAGCCGCTCGTTGGTGAGCGCGAACAGGGTCTCCCGGTCCAGGTCGGCGCCGGCGATCGAGCGGAGCCACGGCAGGTGCAGCGGGAACCGGCCGGGATCCCGCAGTGCCCGCAACGACAGCGTCAGCTCGTTGAGCGGCGAGATGGCGAACCGGACCTCGCCCAGGTCCGGCCCGGCCAGCTCGTACGTGATCATGAAGCAATACGCTACATCGTTAGCGGCGGGCGGCCGGGGCTGAGAGAACTGGGCTCATGATCCGTCTCCCCAGCGAGCCGGTCGAGCGTCCGCTCGTCGGTGCTATCGCCGCGCTCTCCCTCGCCCGCGGCATGTTCTTCGCGGTCAGCGCCCTCTACTTCACCCGCACGATCGGGCTCTCGGCGGTCACGGTCGGCATCGGCCTGACCGTCGCCGGGGGAGTCGGCGTCCTCACCACGTACGCAGGTGGGCGGCTCAGCGACCGGTGGGGAGCCGACCGGGTGCAGCTGTGGTCGATGGCGAGCTACGGCATCGCCCTGCTCGCCTACGCGCTGGCCCGGGACGTGGTGGCGTTCCTCGTGGTCGCCACCTGGGTCTCCGCCTCCCGCGGGTTCCAGTCGAGCGCCCAGTCGACGCTGATCGCGCGCTGGTTCGAGGGTCCCGACCGGGTGGCCGTGCGGGCCCGGCTGCGAGTCGTGATGAACGTGATGATCGGCGCCGGCACGCTCCTCGCGGCCCTGGCGCTGGCGGTCGACACCGCTGCCGCCTATCGCGGAACGATGGTGCTGGTCGGCCTGCTCACCACCGTGGCCGCACTGCCGCTGGTCGGGCTGCGCCGCCGGGTGGCGGGGCTCGGCCGGCGGATGGACGCCGGCTCCGACCCGGCGGTGGCCACGGGCCCCTCACCCCTGCGCGACCGCACCTACGTCACCGCCACCGTGCTCACCGGGGTGATGGCGATCCACTTCGGGGTGACCTCGATCGGGGTGCCCCTGTGGGTCGCCGACCACACCGACGCCCCGACGGTGCTGGTCTCGCTGCTGCTGGTGGTCAACACGGTCTACGTCGCGCTCTTCCAGGTGCGGGCCTCGCGCGGCACGCACGACATCGTCACCGCAGGCCGAGCCGTTCGTGGCGCGGGCTTCCTGCTGCTCGGATCCTGTGTGCTCTTCGCGGCCGCGGCCCAGGTGGGCCCGGCGGTCGCCACCGGCGTACTCGTCCTCGCGGCGCTGGCCTCCTCAGCCGCCGAGACCCGGGGCGAGGCGGGCAGCTGGGGGCTGGCCTTCGAGCTCGCCGATCCGCAGCGGGCCGGGGCGTACCAGGGCGTGAGCCAGATGGGCTACGCCCTGGCCCACATGCTCGCGCCGCTCGCGGTGACCGCCACCGCGATCGACCACGGCACCGGCGGCTGGCTGGTGCTGGGCTCGGTCTTCGCCGTGACCGGGATCCTCACCGCGCTGCTCGCGCGGCATGCGGCGGCAGCGCGGGGCGAGCCTCAGCGCAGCGAGTACGTCGCCAGCGAGACGCCGGTGTAGTGGACGATGAACGCCAGGATCGTGAAGGTGTGGAAGATCTCGTGGAAGCCGAACCACTGCGGCCACGGGTTGGGCCGCTTGAAGCCGTAGATCACGCCACCGGCGGTGTAGAGCGCGCCGCCGACGATGATCAGCACGAAGACCGCGATGCCGATCCCGACACCCAGGGCGACCGCGCCGGTGAAGAAGGACGGGATGAAGAAGATCGCCGCCCAGCCGAGCGCGATGTAGTTGGGCACGTAGAGCCAGCGCGGCGCCTCGGGCCAGAAGACCCGGAAGAAGACACCGAGGATCGCGCCGGTCCAGACCACCGAGAGCAGCACGACCTGGGTGACGCCGTCGAGGAGCAGCAGCGAGAACGGCGTGTAGGAGCCCGCGATCATCAGCATGATGTTGGCGTGGTCCCAGCGCTTCAGGATCGTGTGGGAGCGCGGGTTCAGCTTCCCCATCGCGTTGAAGCGGTGGTAGACGGCCGAGACGGTGAAGAGCAGCAGCGCGGCCATCGTGAACACCGCAGCGCCGACCCGCGGCGCTCCTGAAGGGGCCAGCACGATCAGAACGATCCCGGCCGCGAGGGTGAGCGGCGCGCTGGCCAGATGGATCCAGCCACGCAGCTTCGGGAGGGCCTCTTGCACGGTCGAGGAGACCGAGTCGGTGATGTTGCCGACCTTGAGTCGCATCGCGTCAGTCATCTCGCTCATGACCCCCAAGGATATCGGCCGAGCCTGAAGATCCGGTGAATCACGTCCCGCTGGGAGATGTGAGTGTGGCCCGGATAACCTTCTCCCGTGGCGGACTGGAAGGACGGCGTACGCAAGGTGCTCTACCCCGCTTACGAGGCGAGGATGCTCCGTAAGCTCGACACCACCAAGCTGCCCAAGCACGTGGGAGTGATGCTCGACGGCAACCGTCGCTGGGCCCGGGAGGTCGGCCAGTCCACCGCCCACGGCCACCGCGCCGGCGCGGCCAACATCGAGCCGCTGCTGAGCTGGTGCGACGAGATCGGCATCGAGGTGGTCACCCTGTGGCTGCTCTCCACCGACAACCTCAACCGGCCCGCCGAGGAGCTCGCCCCGCTGCTCGAGATCATCGCCGACGCGGTCGACTCGCTGGCAGACGTACGCCGCTGGCGGCTGCACCCGGTCGGCGCCCTCGACCTGCTGCCCGACTGGTTGTCCCACCGTCTCAAGGCGGCCGAGGAGGCCACCCGCGACGTCGACGGGATGCTGGTCAACGTGGCCGTCGGCTACGGCGGCCGCCGCGAGATCGCCGACGCGGTGCGCGCGCTGCTCAACGAGCACGCCACTCGCGGCACGTCGCTGGAGGAGCTCGCCCAGATCATCGACGTCGAGCACATCGCCGACCACCTCTACACCAAGGGCCAGCCCGACCCCGACCTGGTGATCCGCACCTCGGGGGAGCAGCGCCTCGGCGGGTTCCTGCTGTGGCAGAGCGCGAAGTCGGAGTTCTACTTCTGCGAGGCCTACTGGCCCGACTTCCGGCGCACCGACTTCCTGCGTGCCCTGCGTGCCTACGCCCACCGCGAGCGCCGCCTCGGAAGGTGACCGCTGGCCGGAACGAACGGCCGCGTCACCAGGTGTTCACAAAGAAAAATTCTGCGTGTTGCCACCGATGGGCGCCTCAGCGCCGTAGCGTTGTCTCAACGGCGGGGAACGAAATCCCGTCGCACCTGGAGGCCCGTTACGTGAATATTCACGAACCGAACCTGCGTCAGGATCATGCCGATCCTGACGGGTGTGAGGCGGTCGGCACCCCGACTGACGGTCCACCGTCCGGTCCATCTGATTAGTGATGAAATGGCCGGACTCATGGGTGTGTGAGCCGGTCGCGAGAGGTGATCCGCGTGGCCAACCCAACCACGAACGAGCATGTCACCGAGGCCGAGTCATCGGCCCCTCCGACACCGGCGTCGGAGGCCCCGAAATCGGACGGAGCCGCAGAGAGCGAGGCGCCGTCAGGGCGTACGTTCGTTCTCGACACCAGCGTCCTGCTCTCGGACCCGAAGGCGATGACGCGCTTCGCCGAGCACCAGGTCGTGCTTCCGGTGGTGGTGATCACCGAGCTCGAGGGGAAGAGGCACCACCCGGAGCTGGGCTACTTCGCCCGCTCCGCGCTCCGTCAGCTCGACGAGCTGCGGGTCACCCACGGCCGGCTGGACACCGCTGTCCCGGTCGGCGAGCTCGGCGGCACCATCCGCGTCGAGCTCAACCACACCGACCCCTCGGCCCTGCCGAGCGGTTTCCGGCTCGGGGACAACGACACCCGGATCCTCGCCGTCGCGCGCAACCTGAAGGGCGACGGGCTCGACGTCACCCTGGTCTCCAAGGACCTGCCGATGCGGATCAAGGCGTCCGCGGTCGGGCTGAAGGCCGAGGACTACCGCGGTGAGCGGATCAACGACTCCGACCCGGGCTACTCGGGCATGTCCGAGCTGGACGTCTCCTCCGGGGACCTCGACGAGCTCTACGACGACGGGGTGCTCGACCTCGACGCCGCCCGCGACCTGCCCTGCCACACCGGCCTGGTGCTGATGTCGGACCGCGGCACCGCACTGGGACGCGTCGGACCGGACAAGCAGGTCCACCTCGTCCGGGGCGACCGGGAGGCCTTCGGCATCCACGGCCGCTCCGCGGAGCAGCGGATCGCGCTGGAGATGCTGCTCGACCCCGAGGTGGGGATCGTCTCGCTCGGTGGCCGGGCCGGCACCGGTAAGTCCGCGCTGGCGCTCTGCGCCGGCCTGGAGGCGGTCATGGAGCGCAACCAGCACAAGAAGGTCGTCATCTTCCGCCCGCTCTTCGCGGTCGGTGGCCAGGAGCTCGGCTACCTGCCCGGCACCGAGAACGAGAAGATGTCGCCGTGGGGCCAGGCGGTCTTCGACACCCTCTCCGCGGTGACCTCGCAGGACGTGATCGACGAGATCATGGACCGCGGCATGCTCGAGGTGCTGCCGCTGACCCACATCCGCGGCCGGTCGCTCCACGACTCCTTCGTCATCGTCGACGAGGCGCAGTCGCTGGAGCGCAACGTGCTCCTCACCGTGCTCTCCCGTATCGGCGCCAACTCGAAGGTCGTGCTCACCCACGACGTCGCCCAGCGCGACAACCTCCGGGTCGGTCGACACGACGGCGTGGTCGCGGTGATCGAGAAGCTCAAGGGTCACCCGCTCTTCTCCCACGTCACGCTGACCCGTTCCGAGCGGTCGCCGATCGCGGCTCTGGTCACCGAGATGCTGGAGAACGTGGTGCCGTAATCCTTGTCACGTCAACGGCCTCAGACCTGTAAGGTCTGGGGCCGTTGTGATTTCTGTGACTCATGTTACGGAAGTGATGCTCAGGACGGTCATTTCTGACCTACAAACGGTGCGTCCGGTTTGATACGGCCTCTGGGCTCATGCATTGTTTGCGGGTCTGTAATGCCTCAGCCCCCGAGAGAGCCAGTGTCCCAGCCTGTTCATCGCGCCCCGCGACATCGCGGCGCGCCAGCGAATCCGCTTGTGGACGTCCCGCACAAGGCTGCGCGTGCGACCGCAAAGACAAGCCTCCTCCTCTCCGTCCTCGCCATGGGCGGCACCGGCGCTGCTGTCGCTGGCGGTGTGGCCTACACCGGCCCCGCCACCGACGACGCCAAGCTCAGCGCAGGTGAGGCGGCAGCCACCGATCTTCCCGAGCTCACCGACGCCCAGCGCGCCGCGATCGAGGCCGAGTCCGCCGCCCGCGGCAACGAGACCTCCTCGCTGTCCCGCTCGGCCGGCGACCGCCGTGAGGTCGCCGACCCCGGCAAGCAGGCCGCGCTGTCGGCCGGCAACGACGTCCGCGCCATCGCCGGCGTCGAGGAGGTCGAGATCGACCTCCGCAACCCCAAGGACATCGCCAAGTCGATGCTCCGCGACTTCGGCTGGGGCCTCGACCAGTTCTCCTGCCTCGAGCCGCTGTGGGAGAAGGAGTCGGGCTGGAACCCGCACGCCGCCAACCCCTCCTCCAGCGCCTACGGCATCCCGCAGGCCCTCCCCGGCTCCAAGATGGCCTCCGCCGGTGAGGACTGGGAGACCAACCCGGCCACCCAGATCAAGTGGGGCCTCGGCTACATCAACGACCGCTACGGCTCGCCCTGCGGCGCCTGGGGCCACTCCCAGTCCTCCGGCTGGTACTGACCCCCCGCCGAGTCGGCGCAACTGCCCCGAAATCAAACGCCGAGTCGGCGCATCTGCCTCAACATCTGGGGCAGATGCGCCGACTCGGCGGTTGTGGGTGGGGCAGACGCGCCGACTCGGCGTCACGGGTGGGTCATGGACTCGACGTCGAGCGCCTTGTCGAGGTCTTCCACACTGATGGTGCCGTCGGCGACGTAGCCCATCTCGATGACGGTCTCCTTGATCGTGGCGCCCTGGGCGAGGGCCTGCTTGGCGACCTTCGCGGCCGCCTCGTAGCCGATGTGCTTGTTGAGCGGCGTGACGATCGAGGGGGACGACTCGGCGTAGGCGCGCAGGCGCTCCGGGACCGGCTCGATCCCGTCGACGGTGCGCTGGGCCAGGACGGTCATCGAGGTGGAGAGCAGGCGGATCGACTCGAGGATGTTGCGGGCCATCACCGGCATCGCGACGTTGAGCTCGAAAGCGCCCGAGGCGCCGGCGGCCGCCACGGCGGCGTCGTTGCCGATCACCTGGAAGGCGACCATCAAGGTGGCCTCGGGCACGACCGGGTTGACCTTGCCGGGCATGATCGAGGAGCCCGGCTGAAGGTCGGGAAGGTGGATCTCGGCGAGGCCGGTAGTCGGCCCTGACGACATCCAGCGCAGGTCGTTGTTGATCTTGATCAGCCCGACCGCGATCGTCTTCAGGACCCCAGAGAGCTCGACGAGCGAGTCGCGGGTGCCCTGGGCCTCGAAGTGGTTGCGCGCCTCGGTGAACGGCTGGCCGGTGCGGTTGGAGAGGTCGGCGATCACGGCCTGCGGGAACCCCTGGGGCGTGTTGATGCCGGTGCCGACCGCGGTGCCGCCCAGCGCCAGCTCGCGCACCCTCGGCAAAACGGACTCGAGCCGCTCGGCCGCGTAGCGGACCGTCGCTGCGTACCCGCCGAACTCCTGGCCGAGGGTGACCGGGGTCGCGTCCATCAGGTGGGTGCGGCCCGACTTCACCAGGCCGGAGAACTCCTCGGCCTTGGCCTCCAGCGAGCTCGCCAGCACGTCGATCGCGGGCAGCAGCTGCTCGCTGACGGCGACGGCGGCGGCGACGTGGATCGCGGTGGGGAAGGTGTCGTTGGAGGACTGGGAGGCGTTGACGTGGTCGTTGGGATGTACGTCGCCGCCGGCCCGCGCGACCAGCGAGGCGATCACCTCGTTGGCGTTCATGTTGGACGAGGTGCCGGACCCGGTCTGGAAGACATCGATCGGGAAGGCGTCGTCGTGCTTGCCCTCGGAGACCTCGCCGGCGGCCGCGATGATCGCCTCTGCCTTGTCACCGGGCAGGACGCCGAGATCGAAGTTGGCTAGGGCGGCCGAGGCCTTCACATGCCCGATCGCGTGGATCAGCGCCGGTTCGATCGGCGTCCCCGAGATCGGGAAGTTCTCCACGGCCCGCTGGGTCTGGGCCCGCCACAGCGCGTCCTTCGGGACCCGGACCTCGCCCATGGAGTCGTGCTCGATGCGAAAGCTCATGTCGTCCATATCTGGTTCAACCTTTGATCAGTAGGTGCGATTCCCTGATGAGGCGGTACCCACATAGAGCCAGTACGTCTCCTCGTGACCCTGCAGATCGATCGGGTAGGGGAGCCCCTCGGCATGGTCGAAGACCTGCGCCATCACCTCGAGGAGCGCCGGAGCCTCCGCCGCCGACCACACCACCACCGTGCCATGCGCCCCGGCGGCGCGGCGGGCGTCGGCCAGCGCGGGCGCCTCGTAGAGCGCGCCGTTGGCGTCGTGGACCAGATAGCCGGGGCCGTTGTCGACGTCCAGCAGGACGATGTCGTAGGACGCCTCCGGGCTCTCCCGCAAGGCGTCGGCGACATCGGCGACCTCGACCCGGACACGCTCCTCGGCCAGCAGCGCCGGGCCGTGCGGGACCCTGCCGGTGCGCATCCACTCGACCAGCCGCGGCTCGATCTCGACGACGGTCGCCTGCTCGACCCGCGGGTCGGCCAGCACCGCCTCGAGGGTGAAACCGAGCCCGAGACCCCCGATGAGCACCCGGCCCGGCTGCGGGTGCAGGTCGAGCGCGTGCGTGGCGAGCGCCTTCTCGGTCGAGGTCTCCCGGGTGTCCATCACGAAGATGCCGTTGGCGCGCAACTCCAGGTGGCCGTCAGCCCGGTGTCGCAGAGCCAGCCCGCCGTCCACGATCACCGATTCCGTTCCGCTCACGGTTGCCATTGTGGCCGATTGGGTACCGGGCCGACATGAGTGATGACACCCAGTTCCCAGCACAGCAGCAGCAACCTCCTGGGCTCACGGGGGAGATGGACCCGCAGCCCGACCACGGCGAGTCCAGCTATCAGGGCCACGGCCGCCTCGATGGCAAGGTCGCGCTCATCACCGGCGGCGACTCCGGCATCGGCCGTGCGGTCGCCATCGCGTACGCCCGCGAGGGGGCCGACGTCGCCATCGTCCACCTTCCCGAGGAGGAGCCGGACGCGCAGGCGACCACGAAGCTCGTCGAGGAGGCTGGGCGCAAGTGCCTGGCCATGCCGCTCGACATCCGCGAGCGCGAGGCGTGCGACGAGGCGATCGAGCGCACCGTGCAGGAGCTCGGCGGCCTCGACATCCTGGTCAACAACGCGGGCTACCAGTTCGCCCGCGACGACAGCCTGCTGGACATGGACGACGAGCGCATCGACCGCACGTTCAAGACCAACCTGTACGCCCTGCTGTGGCTGACCCGCGCGGCCGTACCGCACCTGAAGAAGACCGGCGGGTGCGTGATCAACAACGCCTCGATCCAGGCCTACGAGCCGTCGACCACGCTGATCGACTACGCCGCGACCAAGGCGGCCATCAACAACCTCACGGCCAACCTCGCCGCCGAGCTCGGCCCCGACGGGATCCGCGTGAACGCGGTGGCCCCCGGGCCGATCTGGACGCCGCTGCAGCCCGCGACCCAGGCTCCGGAGAAGATCGAGAAGTTCGGGGCCAACACGCCCCTGGGCCGTGCCGGCCAGCCGGCCGAGGTGGCTCCGGCGTTCGTCTTCCTGGCGTCCCAGGCCGAGGCGTCCTACGTCTCCGGCACCGTTCTCGGGGTGACTGGAGGACGACCGGTGTTCTGATGGCGAGCAGCTTCGACGACGGTGAGATCAGGGGCGATGTCAAGGGCGGCGGCCCGAACGAGCGCCCGGAGGAACGCCTCGTCCGCAACTGGAACGAGCTCCTCCAGGAGTTGAGGGTGCTGCAGACGGGGGTGCAGATCCTCACCGGCTTCCTGCTGACGGTGCCGTTCTCCCCGGCCTTCCCGAACCTCACCGAGGATCAGCGCGTCATCTACCTCGTCGTGCTGGTCGGCTCCGTCATCACCACCTCGCTCATCATCGCGCCGGTCTCCTTCCACCGGATGCTGTTCCGGCAGCGACAGCGGCCGTGGCTGGTCAGGGCCTCCCACATCTGTGCCCGCGCGGGTCTGGTGGGGTTCGGGATCGTCTCGTCGCTGGTGCTTCTGCTGGTCTTCGACGTCGTCCTCTCCCTCGGCGCCGGGATCGTCGCGGCCGTGGCGGCGCTCCTCCTCTTCGCGAGCCTCTGGGCCGGTCTGCCCCTGATGAACGCCCGGAACAACAACTCCCACTGACCCGGTGTGATGAGCGCCACACCCGGAGTACGCTGGTGTGGAACCGAGTCGGGTGGGATGTATGTGGTCGATCTTCTGGATCATCGTCGCGGTGCTCCTCGGAGTCGCCGAGGCGTTCACGATGACGCTGGCGTTCGCATTCGTCGCCGGCGGGGCACTTCTCGCTGCCGGGAGCGCCGCGCTCGGTGCCCCGGTGCTGGTGCAGGCTCTCGTCTTCGTGCTGGCCGGCGGCGGCAGCGTGCTGCTGGTGCGCCCCGTCGCCCGCCGGCACATGGCGCTGCCACCGCCGGTGCGTGACGGCACCGACGCGCTGGTCGGCCGTCAGGCCGTCGTCCTCGCCGAGGTCAGCTACGCCCACGGGCTGGTGCGCCTGGCCGGCGAGGAGTGGACCGCCCGGCCCTACGACGAGGACCTCGTCATCCCGGTCGGATGCCGGGTCGACGTGCTCGAGATCGAAGGCGCGACGGCACTCGTGCACCCGCGGGACCCGCTGTCGCTGTCGCCCTGAGGAGGGACGTACGACATGGAACTTCTGCTGATTGTGCTGGTCCTGGTCGCACTGGTCGTCGGGGGAGTCGCCTCGACGGTGCGGATCGTGCCGCAGGCCCGGCGCTACAACATCGAGCGGTTCGGCCGCTATCGGATCACCCTGCAGCCGGGGCTCAACTTCGTCATCCCGCTGGTCGACCGGGTCAACACCAAGCTGGACGTCCGTGAGCAGGTCTACTCCTCCAACCCGCGCCCGGTGATCACCGAGGACAACCTGGTCGTCGCCATCGACACGGTGCTCTACTACCAGATCACCGACCCGCGGGCGGCGGCCTACGAGGTGGCCAACTACCTGCAGGCGATCGACCAGCTCACCGTGACCACGCTGCGCAACCTCATCGGGTCGATGGACCTGGAGACCACGCTGACCTCCCGCGAGACCATCAACACCCGGCTGCGCGAGGTGCTCGACGACGCCACCGGCAAGTGGGGGATCCGGGTCAACCGCGTCGAGATCAAGGCGATCGACCCGCCCGCCTCGATCAAGGAGGCGATGGAGAAGCAGATGCGCGCCGAGCGGGACAAGCGTGCCGCGATCCTGCACGCCGAGGGCAAGCGGGCCTCGCTGATCCTCGAGGCGGAGGGCACCCGGCAGCGCTCGATCCTGGAGGCCGAGGGGCACCAGCAGGCGCGGGTCCTCGAGGCCGACGGTGAGGCCAAGGCGCTCGAACGCGTCTTCCAGGCGGTCCACGCCAACGACGCCGACGCCAAGGTGCTGGCCTACAAGTATCTCGAGATGCTGCCCTCCCTCGCCGCCCACGGCAACTCGTTCTGGGTCATCCCCGGCGAGCTCACCGAGGCGATGCGTACGGTCACCGGCGCCTTCGCCGACAACGCCTCGAAGGCCTCCACCAACGGCGACGAGCGACGTACGCCGCCGGTGCCCGCTCCGCGCAACGCGATCGAGCAGGCGCAGCGCGAGGCCCACGAGGAGGCCGTCAAGGCGGTCGAGCAGGCCAAGGAGGAGTCTGCCCGCGCGGACCGCATCGTCGGCTGACGCGCGGGTACCGGGTGAGCATGAGCGAACGACAAGACGAGCTGCTGGACAACGGGAAGGACGACCAGACGGATCAGGCCGACCAGACCTCGCAGCCCGAGGACGATCAGGACGGCGGCCAGGTCTCCGAGGTGCAGCAGATGGGCGAGGAGGGGGAGACGCCGATCTCCCCGGGCGATTCGGTCGCCGGATACCCCGACTCGGAGTCCGGCGAAGCGGACACCCGCGGGGCGGGTCCTGACGGCATCCCGCCGGAGAACCGGCGCGACAACGAGTTCGGTCCCGCCGAATAATCGGGTCGAACCCGGGCCCGAGGAGGCGGCAGGATGGCAGCCATGGTGCTGCCCACTCCCACGCTGCGTACCTCACGGCTGCTGCTGCGGCCCTTCACCGAGGCTGACAAGGAGCCGCTGTTCGCGTTGCAGAGCGACGCCTACGTGCTGCGCTACTGGGACTCCTCGCCCTGGACCGACCCCACCCAGGCCGACCGTTTCCTCGCCCGCTGTGAGGAGATGGCCGAGGAGGGCAGCGGGGCCCGAGTGGTGCTCGAGCGCGCCGAGGACGGGGCGTTCCTCGGCTGGTGCACCGTGAACAGCTTCAACCCCGACTTCCGCAGCGCCTCGCTGGGCTACTGCCTGGCCGAGAAGGCCTGGGGTCAGGGGTACGCCACCGAGGCAGCTGGTGCGCTGCTGTCGTGGGCGTTCGACACCCTGGACCTCAACCGGGTGCAGGCGGAGGCCGACACCCGCAACCCGGCCTCCGGCCGCGTCCTGGAGAAGCTCGGCTTCGTGCTCGAAGGGACGCTTCGCGAGGACTGCATCGTCGACGGAGTCGTCTCCGACACCAGGGTCTACGGGCTGCTCCGCCGCGAGTGGCGCCCGCTCAGCGCTCCTTCGACCGCACCCTGATCCCGCTCAGGGGCACCGTGGTGGTGCCGGAGGGGTCGGTGAAGAAGTCGTT
The DNA here is from genome assembly GCF_014648595.1 of Nocardioides luteus. Lineage (GTDB taxonomy): Bacteria > Actinomycetota > Actinomycetes > Propionibacteriales > Nocardioidaceae > Nocardioides > Nocardioides luteus. The sequence goes on from NZ_BMRK01000005.1 coordinate 52,547, forward strand.
GCCCTCGCCGTCGACGACGATGAACGCGGGGAAGTTCTCGACCTCGATCTTCCACACCGCCTCCATGCCGAGCTCGGGGTACTCGAGCACCTCCACGGACTTGATGCAGTCCTGCGCCAGCCGTGCGGCCGGGCCGCCGATCGAGCCGAGGTAGAAGCCGCCGTACGTGCCGCAGGCATCGGCCACGACCTTGGAGCGGTTGCCCTTGGCGAGCATGACCATCGATCCGCCCGCGGCCTGGAACTGCTCCACGTAGGAGTCCATCCGGCCGGCCGTGGTCGGGCCGAACGAGCCGCTCGCCATGCCCTCGGGCGTCTTCGCCGGGCCGGCGTAGTAGACCGGGTGGTTCTTCATGTAGTCCGGCATCTCCTCGCCGGCGTCGAGCCGCTCCTTGATCTTGGCGTGCGCGATGTCGCGCGCCACGACCATCGGGCCGGTCAGCGAGAGGCGGGTCTTGACCGGGTGCTGGGAGAGCGTCCTCAGGATCTCGGGCATCGGCTGGTTGAGGTCGATGTCGACGACCTCGCCAGCGGAGATCTCCTCGGCCATCCCGGCGTCGGGCATGTACTGCGCCGGGTCGGTCTCGAGCTGCTCGAGGAAGACACCGTCGCGGGTGATCTTGCCGAGCGCCTGGCGGTCGGCGGAGCAGGAGACCGCGATCGCCACCGGGCAGCTCGCGCCGTGGCGGGGCAGTCGGACGACGCGTACGTCGTGGCAGAAGTACTTGCCGCCGAACTGGGCGCCGATGCCGAAGGACTGGGTGAGCTCGAAGACCTTTTCCTCGAGGTCGGTGTCGCGGAAACCGTGGGCGCTCATCGAGCCCTCGGTCGGGAGGTTGTCGAGGTAGTGGGCGCTCGCGTACTTCGCGGTCTTCAGCGCGAACTCCGCCGACGTGCCGCCGATGACCACGGCGAGGTGGTAAGGCGGGCAGGCGGCGGTGCCGAGCGAGCGGATCTTCTCGTCGAGGAAGGTCAGGATCCGGTCGGGGTTGAGGATCGCCTTGGTCTCCTGGAACAGGAACGACTTGTTGGCGGAGCCGCCGCCCTTGGCCATGAAGAGGAACTTGTACTCCGGGCCGTTCTCGCCCTCGGTGGTCGAGTAGATCTCGACCTGGGCGGGCAGGTTCGAGCCGGTGTTCTTCTCCTCGTAGGTGGTCAGCGGGGCCAGCTGGGAGTAGCGCAGGTTGAGCTTGGTGTAGGCGTCGAAGACACCGCGGCTGACGGTCTCGGCGTCGTCGGAGCCGGTGAGCACGCCCTCGGACTTCTTACCCATCACGATCGCGGTGCCGGTGTCCTGGCACATCGGCAGGATGCCGCCCGCGGAGATGTTGACGTTCTTGAGCAGGTCGAGCGCGACGAAGCGGTCGTTGCCGGAGGCCTCGGGGTCGTCGATGATCTTGCGCAGCTGCTTCAGGTGGGCCGGGCGGAGGTACTGGTTGATGTCCTTCATCGCCTCGGCGGTCAGCGTACGGATCGCCTCGGGGTCGACCTTGAGGAACTTGCGCCCGTCGACCTCGATCTCTTCCACCCCCTCGGTGGTGATCAGCCGGTAAGGAGTGTCGTCCTTGCCGGTCGGGAGGAGGTCGGAGTACCGGAACTCAACGTCAGCCACGGAAGGGAATCGTACGCCGCGGGGCACCTTTGGCTGAGATCAGGCTGCATGCGCGAGACATTCGCGCTATGGTCGTCGGCGTCCACACGGGAGTCCGCGGCAGCGGGCTGAGAGGGAGCTGGAGCCGCTCCGACCGTTACACCTGATCCGGATCATGCCGGCGAAGGAAGTGATTGTTGTGCTTCTCCCACGAATTTTCGCTCTGGTCTCCTCGGCCGAGGACCTCTCCCTGCTGCCCGCCTTCGCAGAGCTCGGGGTGCGCGGCTTCCAGGTGCGTGACAAGGCCGCGTCCACCCGTGAGCTGGTCGCGCTGACGTCGGCGGTTCGGTCCCGCGTCGGGGTGTTCGACGCGTGCGTGGTGGTCGACGACCGGCTCGACGTCGCGCTGGCGGCCGGGGCCGACGGGGTCCATCTCGGGGCGTCGGACCTTCCGGTCGAAGCGGCTCGGCGGATCGCCGACACGGCCTCGCCGGGGCTGATGATCGGCGCCACCTGTCGGGATCGTGCGGCTGTCGTCGCTGCGCAGGAGACCGGGGCCGACTACGCCGGGTTCGGACCGGTCTTCGCGACCACGTCGAAGTCGGGGCTGCCCGATCCGCTGGGCGTGGAGGCGGTGAGCGCTGCGGCTGGTGTGCTGCCGCTGATCGCCATCGGCGGGCTCTCCGCCTCGAGAGCTGCCGAGGTGCGCGCCGCAGGCGCCCACGGGGTGGCCGTGATCGGCGGACTCTGGCGACAACCCGACCCGCTCCAGGCAGCGAAGGAGCTCGTGGAAGCCGCCGGCTGATGCGGGTGCAGATCCTCGGAGCCGGGATCGTCGGGCTGTCCGTGGCCGACGAGCTGATCAGGCGCGGACACGAGGTCACGTTGGTCGACCCGTCGCCCGGGTCGGGGGCGTCGTACGCCGCGGCCGGGATGCTCAGCCCGGCCGGCGAGGCCTGGCACGGTGAGGAAGAGCTCACGCGGCTGGGGCTCTCGTCGCTGGGGCTGTGGCCGTCTTTCGCGGCCCGGCTCGGGGTGCCGATGCACACCCGCGGGACGCTCCTGGCCGGCGTCGACGCCGGCGACGTCCAGCAGGTGGAGCGGCAGCTCGCCGTGCTCGATCTGGCCGGGGTGCGTTACGAGCGACTGCTGCGTCGCGAGCTGCTCGCCCGCGAGCCCGGCCTCGGCCGGGTCGCCGGTGGCGCCTTCCTGCCCGAGGACCACTCCGTCGACCCGCGGGCTGTCGTGGCCGCGCTCCTCGACCGGTTGTCTCCGCTGGTCGAGCCCGGCGAGCGCCAGCGAGCCGGTGTCGAGACCAACACAGTCGCCGACGTCACCGTCGTCGCCACCGGCGCTCGGCTGCCCGCTCCGTACTCCTCCCTCATCCGCCCGGTCCGCGGCGACGTCGTCCGCGTGCGCACGCCGGAGCGGATCGAGCGGACGGTGCGCGCCTGGGTCCACGGCGAGCAGGTCTACGTCGTCCCGCGCGCCGACACCGACGAGGTCGTCATCGGCGCCACCTCCGAGGAGCGCGACGGCCCGCTGCTGCCGACCGTCGAAGGCGTCTGGCGCCTCCTCGACTCCGCCCGCCGAGTCCTGCCCGGCCTCGACCGCGCCGCCGTGGTCGAGGTGACCTCCCGCGACCGCCCCGGCACCGCCGACAACCTTCCGCTCGTCGGGCCGACCGACGAGCCGGGCGTCGTCCTCGCCGCGGGCGCCTTCCGCAACGGCGTCCTCCTCGCCCCTCTCATCGCGCGGCTCGTGGCCGACCACGTCGAGACCGGGGTTGTGGAGGCTGCGGTGGACCCGCGGCGGTTCTCCAGGGATACCCGGTCGACCGGGGATTCATGGACTTGACGGGCACTGAAACACCCGTCAAGTCCACAAAGTGCCCGTCAAGCATCACCAAGGAGTCCGACAGATGAGACTGATGATCAACGGTGAACCAACCGACCTGCCCGACGGATCAGGCGTCGCCGACCTGCTGACCGAGCGGACGGGGAGTGCCGTCGCGGTGAACGGCGAGGTGGTGCCGCGAGCGGAGCATGCGACCACCCGCCTGGCGGACGGCGACGTCGTCGAGATCGTGACGGCGGTGCAGGGCGGATGAGCGGCACCGTGAAGATCGCCGGCCGCGAGCTCTCCTCGCGCCTCTTCCTCGGCACCGGCGGCCTGCCCAACCTGGCGCTGCTCCCCGAGATCATCGAGGCCGCCCAGCCCGGGTTGGTGACGGTCTCGATGCGGCGTACGTCCTCGACGGCGGCGGGCGGGCTGCTGCAGACGCTGCGGGCGGCGGAGGTGCCGGTCCTGCCCAACACCGCGGGCTGCCTCTCGGCGCGCGAGGCGGTGCTGACCGCCGAGCTCGCTCGAGAGGCGCTGGAGACCGACTGGGTGAAGCTCGAGGTGATCGGTGACGAGACCTCACTGATGCCCGACGCCGTCGAGCTCGTCGACGCCGCCGAGCTGCTGGTGCGCAAGGGCTTCACCGTCCTTCCGTACGCCACCGACGACCCGGTCCTCGCCCGCCGGCTCGCCGACGTCGGCTGCGCCGCGGTGATGCCGCTCGGCTCTCCGATCGGCTCCGGCCTCGGCATCCTCAACCCGCACGCCATCGAGGCGGTGGTCGCCGCGGTCGACGTGCCAGTGGTGCTCGACGCCGGCGTCGGCACCGCCTCCGACGCGGCGCTGGCCATGGAGCTCGGCTGCTCCGCGGTGCTGGCCGCCACCGCGGTGACCCGCGCCGCCGCCCCGGTCGCGATGGCCCGGGCTCTCCGGCTGGCGGTCGAAGCGGGAGTCACCGCCCGCGGCGCCGGCCGGATCCCGCGCCAGGCCGTCGCCCGCGCCTCCTCGCCGATGGAGGGCCGGATCGCATGACCGCGCCGACGGTGACGAAGCTGCCGCGGCTGCTCGTCCTCACCGACCGCTCCCAGCTCCGCCTCGGCCGCGGCCTCCTCCCGACCCTCGCCGACTGTGCCCAGGCAGGCCTGACCCACGTCGTGCTCCGCGAGCTCGACGAGCCCCCAGAGCAGCGAGCGCGGTTGGCCGAGGCGGCTGCCGAGCTCGGCCTGACCGTCATCGCAGCCCACACCGAGCTGCCCGGCGCGGCGGGGGTCCAGCTCCCATCGGCCGGGGGTAACACGTCGTTCGTAGGACTATTCGCCCTATCTGAACGACCGGATAGTCGGTGTAACAGCGTGTTACACCTCCGCGGTCGCAGCTGCCACACCCCCGCCGAGGTCGCCCGTGCGGCCGAGGAGGGGTGCGACTACGCGATGCTCAGCCCCTATGCGCTGACCGAGTCCAAGCCGGGTTACGGGCCGCCGCTCGGGAACGCTGCGTTCCGTGATCTGCCGCTCCCGACGTACGCGCTGGGCGGGATCACACCGGACAACGCCGCCGAGGCAGTGGCTGGCGGGGCTCACGGGGTCGCGGTGATGGGTGCGGTGATGCGGGCCGAGGAGCCGTCGCAGGTCGTCCGCGACCTGCTGGCTGTCCTGCCCGCCCCGGCGGCGGAGATGAGCGCATGAACCCGCCGGTCGCGCTCACCATCGCCGGGACCGACTCCGGCGGTGCCGCGGGCACCGCTGCCGACCTGGCCACCTTCGCAGCGCTCGGCGTCCACGGCGCTTGTGTCATCACCGCCGTCACCGCCCAGGACACCACCGGCGTCAGCGACATCCACCCCGTCCCGCTCACCGCCATCGAGGCCCAGCTGGACGCGGTCTTCGACGACCTGCCCGTCGCCGCGGTCAAGACCGGGATGCTCGGCACGGCCGCCGCGGTCGAGGCGTTCGCGCAGAGGGTCGTGAAGCTGAGGGTGACCCATGGGCCACGCTCGGGTTCACAACCCGCGATCGTCGTCGACCCCGTCCTGGTTGCCACCTCCGGCGCGGTGCTCGGAGGCGAGGACGTACGCCGCGCCTACCTCGACCACCTGCTCCCTGTCGCCACGGTCCTCACTCCCAACCTCGACGAGGCGCGGGCGCTGCTCGGCCGCGACGGCACCCCCTCTGAGCTCGCGGCGGAACTGGCCGCTGAGCTCGCTGGTCGAGCCGCCGGAGCCGCTGGGCGGAGGCGTGTCGCGACCAAGACGGTCCTCTCGAGCGCGACAGGAGGCCGTGTTGGTCTCGACACGCTCGCTGGCGCTCGCGGCTCGACCAGCGGGGACTCCGGCTCGACCAGCGGCGGCCCGGCCGTGATCGTCACCGGCGGCGACCCCGAGGCCACGGGGGAGTGCACCGACTGGCTCGCGAAGCCGGGTGAGACCCCCGTCCCGCTCACCCATCCCGCCGTCGCGACGAGCAACGACCACGGCACCGGCTGCACCTACAGCTCCGCCCTGGCCGCCCATCTCGCCCACGGCGCGCCGCTGCGGGAGGCGGCCGAGCTGGCCGCTGCGTACGTCACCCGGCAGCTCCTCGTGAGCAGCCGCTGGATCCTCGGCCGTGGCCGAGGCCCGATCGCCCACACCAGCCCGACCATCGAGGAGACCGCATGACCGTCCACCCCGCCCACACCCGCGTCGAGCTCGGCGACCTGAAGGTCCCGGTGACCCGGATCGCGCTGACCAACGGCGAGACGTTCGACCGCTACTGCACCGAGGGCCCCGGCTCGCAGCCCGAGCAGGGCCTCCCGCCGCGGCGGCTGGAGTGGATCGAGGAGCGTCAGGACACCGAGACCTACCCGGGCCGCCGGACCGAGCTGCTCGACAACGGCAAGGCAGCAGTACGCCGCGGCGAGGCGCGCCAGGAGTGGCGGGGCGAGCGCCGCCAACCGCGCCGTGCGGTCTCGACAGGCACCGCCGTCACCCAGATGCACTACGCACGCAAGGGCATCATCACCCAGGAGATGGCCTACGTCGCCGTGCGCGAGAGCTGCGACCCCGAGCTCGTCCGCGAGGAGGTCGCCGCCGGTCGCGCGATCATCCCCAACAACGTCAACCACCCCGAGTCCGAGCCGATGATCATCGGCAAGCGGTTCCTGGTGAAGATCAACGCCAACATCGGCAACTCCGCCGTCACCTCCTCCATCGAGGAGGAGGTCGACAAGCTCACCCACGCGATCACCTGGGGCGCCGACACGGTGATGGACCTGAGCACCGGCGACGACATCCACACCACCCGCGAGTGGATCCTGCGCAACAGCCCGGTCCCGATCGGCACCGTCCCGATCTACCAGGCGCTCGAGAAGGTCGACGGCGAGGCCGACAGGCTGACCTGGGAGGTCTTCCGGGACACCGTCATCGAGCAGGCCGAGCAGGGCGTCGACTACATGACGATCCACGCCGGCGTACTCCTCCGCTACGTCCCGCTCACCGCCGACCGCGTCACCGGCATCGTCTCCCGCGGCGGCTCGATCATGGCCGGCTGGTGCCTCGCCCACCATCAGGAGAACTTCCTCTACACCCACTTCGACGAGCTCTGCGAGATCTTCAAGCAGTACGACGTCGCCTTCTCGCTCGGTGACGGACTGCGCCCGGGCAGCACCGCCGACGCCAACGACGAGGCCCAGATCTCCGAGCTCCGCACGCTCGCCGAGCTGACCGAGCGTGCCTGGGAACATGACGTCCAGGTCATGGTCGAGGGCCCCGGCCACGTCCCGCTCAACCTCGTCGAGGAGAACGTACGGCTCCAGCAGGAGTGGTGCCACGGCGCGCCGTTCTACACGCTCGGCCCGCTCGCTACCGACATCGCGCCCGGCTACGACCACATCACCAGCGCCATCGGCGCGGCCACGATCGCCATGCACGGCACCGCGATGCTCTGCTACGTCACCCCGAAGGAGCATCTCGGCCTGCCCGACCGCGACGACGTGAAGACCGGCGTGATCACCTACAAGCTCGCCGCCCACGCCGCCGACATCGCCAAGGGCCACCCCGGCGCCCGCGATCACGACGACGCGCTGTCCCGCGCCCGCTTCGAGTTCCGCTGGCGCGACCAGTTCGCCCTCTCGCTCGACCCGGTCACGGCGGAGAGCTTCCACGACGAGACCCTGCCTGCGGAAGGCGCCAAGACCGCCCACTTCTGCTCCATGTGCGGACCGAAGTTCTGCTCGATGAAGATCAGTCAGGACGTACGCGACCGTTTCGGCGCCGCGGCGGGCGCATCCCCCGAGGAGATCGAGGCCGGGATGATGCAGAAGTCGAAGGAGTTCTCCGCGGCGGGGAGCCGCGTGTATCTCCCGCTCGCCGACTGAGCCGCCTCGGCGGAGCCCGGTCGTGTCTGTGCCGGGCTCCGCCGCGCTGCCTCATCGGTCGGCGCGCAGGCTCTCGTAGACCCTGGCGAAGCCCTCCGACCCGTGCCCCGCAGCGACCTGCCGGCTGATCAGCTCCTGGACCATGGCGATCGGAGAAGGGTCGACGCCCTCCTCCTCGCTGGCCCGCACGAGGTGCGAGAGGTCGGAGAAGTCCAGGCTCTGCTGGCCCGGGACGGTGTAGTCACCACCGTCGATGACCTTCGCGTAGTCCGCCAGCTCCTCGGTCATGGCGGCCAGGAACGGCGTCTGCCGGGCGGTGAACTCGGCTGCGCTCATCCCCATCGTCGCAGCCATCGCGGCGCCGTGGAAAAAGCCCGCGAACATCTGGTACATCCCCGACAGCATGGCCAGATCCACCACCGAGGCCCGACCGGCGTCCTCGCCGAAGAACTCACTGGTGGCCCACACCTCGAGCATCGGCAGGAGCGTTTCGTACGCCGCCCGCGAGCCGCTGTAGAGGACCTGGCCGGTGTGCGCCCCGATCATCGACGGCACGGCCATGATGGCGCCGTCGAGGTAGTCGATGCCGTGCACGGCCGCCCAGGACGCGAGCTCGCGGGCCTCTCCCGGGGTCGTCGTGGTGACGTTGACCAGGGTGCGGCCACGGAGGTCTTCGGCGACCGGACCCAGGGTCTCCTCGACCGAGGCGTGGTCGAGGAGGCAGGCGATGACCACCGGGCTGGCCAGCACCGCCTCGCGGACCGACCCCACGGCGTCGGCGCCGTGCGCCACGAGGCGGGTGGCGCGACCGGGGGTGCGGTTCCAGACCGTCACCGAGCGGCCGGCGTCGAGCAGGGCAGCAGCCAGGGCGCTGCCCATCGCGCCGAGGCCGAGCACGCTGGCTTCGCTGGGATGGATGGGCTGGCGTTGAGATTCGGACACGTCGACCACTCTGGCCGACGGCATCGCGCTCGGGGAGTACCCACTAAATAGTGGGTTGCGAACCAGTTGGTCAGCAAAGACTCAGGGATGAACCGGAGAGACGGACGGGATCTGCGCCGATAGCATTCGGCCTCATGGGACTCCCTGAACCACACCCCGGCCAGCCCCGCCGTCCGGACCTCCGCGTCAGCGATGCCGACCGTCACGCGGTGGCCGACATCCTGCGCGAGGCCGCCGGCGAGGGCCGGCTGGACATCGAGGAGCTCGAGGAGCGGATCGAGGAGACCTACAAGGCCAAGACGTACGCCGACCTCGAGCCGATCACCCGGGACCTCCCGGTCGCGGGGCGCGCGCCATCGACCCCGCCGGCGTCCGCCGACGCTGCGCCGAACGCGCCGGTCGTCTACGGCGAGGGCGCTGCGAACGACAGCGCGAGCGCGTTCCTGAGCAGCGTCGAGCGCAAGGGCGTCTGGACGATGCCCCAGCACCTCACGGTCAACGCAGTGCTGGGGGACGCCAACATCGACCTGCGCGAGGCCCACTACTCCGCGCGCGAGGTGGTCATCAACGCGACCTCGATCCTGGGCAGCGTGAAGGTCACCGTGCCGCCGAACGTGCGCGTCGTCGTCGAGGGGAACGGCGTCCTCGGTGAGTTCAAGGAGCCCTCCGACAAGGTGCCGGAGGCGCTCACCGCCGACTCGCCCGTGGTGCGGGTGCGCGGCATGGCGGTGCTGGGTGACGTGACCGTGAAGAGGCGGGGGCCGAAGGGTCCCCGGCGCAGCCTGCGGCAGCATCTCGGCCTGGAGTGAGGATCAGGGGGATTGCTGAGGCGCACCAGCGTCCCCACCACTAACATTCAGCCTCATGGGAACGACCCCCGAGCCGTACCGCGGCCACACTCCTGATCCGAGCCTCCGGATCAGCGATGCCGACCGCCACAAGGTGGCCGACATCCTGCGCGAGGCCGCAGGCGAGGGACGTCTCGACATCGACGAGCTCGACGACCGCCTGGAGGCGACCTTCAAGGCGAAGACGTACGCCGACCTGGTGCCGATCACGGTCGACCTGCCTGCTGCCGGCACCCCGGCGCCGCCGGCCACGCGACCCGCCGCGACCGGCGGTAACACCCCCGTGGCCTACGCGGCGAACCCGGTCGAGAGCCGGCTCTACGTGGCGATCATGAGCGGCGTCGACCGGCGTGGGATCTGGACCGTCCCGGTGACCGGCAATGTGATCGCGCTGATGGGCGGCGCCGAGCTCGACATGCGCCAGGCGGAGTTCTCCGCGCAGGAGACCACCATCTACGCGAACGCGATCATGGGTGGCATCACCATCACGGTCGGGCCCGAGGTGCAGGTCGTGATGCAGGGTGTCCCGATCATGGGTGGCTTCGACGGTCCTCGCGGGATCGAGCCGACCGGCGGCCCGGTGCTCCGCGTGAAGGGGCTTGCGCTGATGGGTGGCGTCACCGTCGTCCGCAAGCCGCTGAAGGGTGGCAAGGGCGCCAAGCGCCTGCCGATCCCGCCTCACGAGCTGCACTGAGCAGCGACCGGGGCTGAGCCCTCGTCAGGTCCGCTCTGCGGACCGGCTCTGCCGCGCCTGGAGAACAGGCGCTAACCTCGCCGGAACAAGATATTATGTAGTTATATAATAGACAAAGGAGTCTCGGGATGATGCCGAAGTGGGGCGCGTTGCTGGGTGCCGCGCTTCTGTCCGTGGTCGCGCTGGTCGCAGGAGTCCTCGTCGTGGGCCCGACCACCGGCGCCGACGACGCGGCGGCCGCTGACCCGTCGGCCGGCCCCGCTCCGGAGGCGGCGGCGCTCGCCGCCGCGGCCGACGAGCGGCCGAACATGGTCTTCATCCTGATGGACGACTTCTCCCTGGAGCTGCTCCGCACGATGCCGGAGGCGACCCGGATGGCCGCCGAGGGCGCGAGCTACCAGAACTCCTTCGTGATCGACTCGCTGTGCTGCCCCTCGCGCGCCGCGCTGCTGACCGGGCAGACACCCCACCAGACCAAGGTGCTCACCAACACCGAGAACGACCCGAAGCACCCGGTCGGCGGCTGGTCGGCGTTCCGGCGCCACGGCAACGTCGAGAAGCAGTTCAGTCTCGGTCTGCAGCGAGCGGGCTACACGACCGGGTTCGTAGGCAAGTTCATCAACGCCTACGAGGTCGTCACCGGTCAGGACGGCGAGCGGGTGCCGCCGCCGAAGGTGCCCGGCTGGGACTCCTGGAACGCGCTCCTCGGTGGTGCCTACGGTGGCTGGGGCTATCAGAGCACCTACCTCGACGAGCACGGCGAGCTGAAGCTGCGCCACCACGAGCAGCCTCCGACCTCGGCCACCACGGCGGAGAAGGACGCTGCGTACGCCACCAACGTCACCCGCGACTACGCCCTGGACTTCATCAGCGCCCACAAGGACGACGAGGACCCCTACTTCCTCGAGATCGCCGCCTACGGGCCGCACTCCCGCCTCGGCCACCACTACCCGGGCCTGAAGACCTGGTTCCCGCCGGCCTTCGCCGACCAGGCGCCCGCCGACGATCCCACCGGCGGTAACTGCGGCCGCGTCCCCTGCGGCAAGCTCTCGCTGAAGGATCTGGTCGGCTACGGCGACGACCGCTCCGACAACACCCCGACCTACCTCGGCCCCGACGGTCGTACGTCCCCGGCCCCCGCCTGGCGCACCAACAAGGTCTCGCTGAGCGACGAGACGGCGCTGAGCCAGTACCGCGACCGCGCTCGGATGGTGCAGTCGATCGACCGGATGATCGACGAAGTGCGCAAGGCGGTCGACGACAACACCTACATCGTGCTGACCTCCGACAACGGCTTCCACCTCGGCCAGCACCAGCTCAACGGCGGCAAGGGTGCGCCCTACGACTCCGACACCCGGGTCCCGATGGTGGTCGTCGGCCCCGACGTGGTGCCCGGCGAGCGCTCCCAGTTCGTCAGCAACATCGACCTGGCCCCGACGTTCCTCGACCTCGCCGGGGCGGAGACGCCCTCGTGGACCGCCGGGACCTCCTTCGCCCAGGCGCTGACCCGGCCGAAGGCGGAGGGCGGGCGCTACGCCTTCTTCGAGCACACCTATGCCAAGGCTCACCCCGGTGAGGTCGACCTCGATCGCGGCTCCGGCGGCACCATCGACATCATCCCCTCCTACATCGCGGTGCGCAGCGCGAAGGGGCTGCTGGTCCGGTTCGACCTGGACAACTCGTGGAAGGGCACCGACTACGCCTACGAGCTCTACCGCTACGACCGGCCGTGGGAGGACACCAACGTCTTCGCCGAGGACCACACGAAGCCGTACGCCGAGGACCTGATGCGCCGCCTGGACGACTACGAGGGCTGTGCCCCTGCTGTGTGCAGGGCTTTGACCCGCTGATTCCGAATCTGGGCTATCGTGTCCCCGCCGGGACAAATGTGTCCTCGGTCACTTCACAACGGATCGTCCGGCACGTACCTGCCGGTGAAGGAGACAACGGAATCATGGCAACAGTCAGCTTCGAGAAGGCGCAGCGGTGGTATGCCGGTGCCCCCGAGCCCGCGGTCAAGGGCATCGACCTCGAGATCAAGGACGGCGAGTTCATGGTGCTCGTCGGCCCGTCCGGATGCGGTAAGACCACCACCCTGCGCATGCTCGCCGGGCTGGAGGAGGTCAACTCCGGTGCCATCAAGATCGGCGACCGCGACGTCACCAACGTGGCGCCCAAGGACCGCGACATCGCGATGGTCTTCCAGAACTACGCGCTCTACCCGCACATGAGCGTCGCCGAGAACATGGCGTTCTCGCTGAAGATGGCCAAGGTCCCGAAGGCCGAGCGTGACAAGCTCGTCGCCGAGGCCGCCAAGACCCTGGGTCTGACCGACTACCTCGACCGCAAGCCGAAGGCGCTCTCCGGTGGTCAGCGCCAGCGCGTCGCCATGGGCCGCGCGATCGTCCGCCAGCCGCAGGTCTTCTGCATGGACGAGCCGCTGTCCAACCTCGACGCCAAGATGCGCGTGCAGACCCGCACCGACATCGCCAAGCTGCAGGCCGAGCTCGGCATCACCACCGTCTACGTCACCCACGACCAGGTCGAGGCGATGACGATGGGCGACCGCGTCGCGGTGATGAGCAACGGTGAGCTGCAGCAGGTCGACACCCCGCTGAACCTCTACCGCAAGCCGGTCAACCTCTTCGTCGCCGGCTTCATCGGCTCGCCGCAGATGAACCTCATCAAGGCGACCTCGGCCGACGGCGGTGCGAAGATCGGGGAGTACGTCGTCCCGGTCGGTGCCACCGACCTGCCCACCAACATCACCGTCGGCGTGCGTCCGGAGAGCTTCCGGGTCATCGGCGAGGGCGAGGGCGGTCTGCCGGTGCAGGTCACCGTCGTCGAGGAGCTCGGTTCGGACTCCTACGTCTACGGCACCAGTGACGTCGAGGGCGTGCCGTCGACCCTGATCGTCCGGGTCTCCTCCAAGGACCAGGTCAGCAAGGGCGACACCATCTACGTCACGACCGACCCCGAGGACGTCCACGTCTTCGACAGCGAGTCCGGCCTCCGGGTCAACGACTGACGCTGCCTGGTCAGTGCTGCTGGTTCATCCGAGCCAGCATCGCGTTGTAGGCATCGAGGGCCTCGTCGCTGTCGGGATCCACGGATCCCGGCTCGGCGGGGCCCTCCGCCATGCCGCGGGCACTCTCCTCGGCGAGCCGGGTGCTGCGCACGCCGTCGAGGAAGCTGCCGGTCATCTTGGCGCGGCGCTCGGGTGAGGAGACCACGGCGATGACCAGGCCGATGGCGAGCAGCATCATCCCGCCGTCTCCGCCGGCCCACATCAGCCCGCCCGCGGTCTGGATGTCACGCACCGCGTCGAGCGCCCAGCCGGGGCGGGCGCCGGAGTAGACCGGGTAGAGGTCGCGCTCGGTCTGCAGCATCACGATGCCGACGATCGTGTCGGGCACCATGCCGACCACCAGGAGCGCGATCCGGCCCAGATAGGGGAGGTCGACGCGTACCTTCTCCTCACCGATCGTGCTGGTGAGGAAGAGGAAGCCGGCGACGATGTAGAGGACCTGCTCGCCGACCATCAGCGGGACGCTCTGAGCCATCGCGTCCATGAACCCGGACAGGTGGGTGCCGATGATGACCACCGAGTAGATCAGCGTGCCGGTGGCCGGGTGCACCAGGATCGTGACAGGGAGCGAGCGGATCGCCCGCGCGGCGCGCGGGCCGGTCTCGGCGATGACGGTGAGCGGATGACCGAGCACCAGCAGCGCGGGCACGATCATGATCAGCGTCAGATGGAGCACCATGTGCATCCACGCCAGCGACATCGCATAGCCGTTGATCGCCGAGGCGACCACGACGTACGTCAGGGCGAGCCCGGTCAGGAACGACGCGACCCGCCAGCCCTTGACCGTCGAGGCCGCGCCGGCGGCGTTGCGCAGCGTGAGGTAGCCGGCGCCGAGGATGACGACGGCGAGCAACCAGCCGGGCTGGAGACTCCAGGTGGTGAGGAACTCGGTCCAGCCGAGGGCGGGCAGAGAGCCGTGGTCGTGCATGCCCTCACGGTATCTCCGGGCCGTGAAGGAGCGTGATTCTGCGGGCTATCCCTGGTCGGCCGACGTGATCAGCGGCACCAGGAAGAGCCGGGCGAGCGCGCGCAGCTGCGCCTCGTCGTCGATGTCGACGACCTGGCTCGGGGTGACCAGGAAGGAGGTCGAGGTGCGGACCATCAGCTCGGCGACCAGATCGACGTCGACCTCGGCGGGTACGTTGCCGGCCCGCTGCTCGCGGCGCAGCTGGCCCGCGACGAAACCGGCGATCGTGGTCAGGGTGCGGCCGCCGTCGCCGACGATCGAGTGGACCATCGACTCGCTCTCGACGGTCAGCAGGCCGCCGATGAGCGGGTTGCCGCGGATCGCCCGCATCGCGCTGGCGAAGCCGATCTCGACACGTTCGGCCGCGTCGGCGGCATCGGCCACGTCGATCAGGAACTGGTCGAAGTAGCGACGGAACTCGCGGCGCACGACCTGCTCGACCAGGGCGTCCTTGTTGGCGAAGCGACGGTAGAGGGTGATCCGGGCGACGCCCGCGCGCTTCGCGACCCCCTCCATGGTGGTGCGCCTGATCCCGACCCGGCGGAACTGCTCCGCCGCGGCGTCGAGGACCTTCGCGGTCACCGCCTCGTCCTCGATGGGCTCGGCGACGTCGGCGAGCGCCCTGGCGAGCAGTGACCCCGACTCGTCCTCGGGGGCCGTGGTCGGCATCTAGACGGCGACGGCGCGGTCGGCGGTGCGGCGGACGACCCGGATGAAGGTGGGCCACAGCCCCTCGGGCAGGTCGTGACCCATGCCCCTGATCAGGGTGAGCTCGGCGCCGGGGACGGCCGCGGCGGTGGCCCGGCCACCGGAGACATGGACCATCTTGTCGGCGAGCCCGTGGATGACGCTGAAGGGTACGTCGAGGCGGCCGAGGTCCTTGGTGCGGTCGGGCTGGGTGAGGATGGCGAGCATCTGGCGGGCGACGGCCGCCGCGTCGACGCCGCGGTTCCAGGTGTCGATGGCCCGCTGGCGTACCTCGTCCTCCGGCTCGGGGTAGCCCGGGGAGCCGATCTGGAGCGCGCCCTTGATCTGCCGCTCGATGTATCCGTCCAGGCCCGGCTTCTTGATGAGCAGGGCCGGCAGCAGGGTCGGGTGCTGGAAGCCCACCCGGCGGTCGCCGGTCGTGGACATCGTCGAGCAGACCGAGCGCACCCGGTCGGGATGGTGGATGGCGAGGGTCTGCGCGATCATCCCGCCCATCGACACGCCCCACACGTGGGCGGAGTCGATGCCGAGATGGGTCAGCAGCGCGGCCGCGTCGTCGGCGAGGTCGGTGAGTGCGTAGGGCGCCGTGGTCGGCAGCCCGGCGAAGGCGCGCGCCAGCCTGGCCAGGGTGATCCGCTCGTCGGTCGGGAACGGTGCGGAGTGGCCGATGTCGCGGTTGTCGTAGCGGACCACGTAGAAGCCCGCCTCGACCAGCCGCTCGCACAGACGTACGTCCCACCAGGTCATCGGGCCACCCAGCCCCATGATCAGCAGCAGCGGGTCACCGCTGGGGTCGCCGAACGTGTCGTAGGCGAGCTCGATGCCTCCGGGGAGGGACGCGGTTTGTTCAGGCGGCGCGGCGGCGGAGGTCATGCCTCGACTTTACCCGCCAGCACCCACAAGCCCCGGTGGTCGAGCCTGTCAAGA
>NZ_BMRK01000005.1:68515-167971 GCF_014648595.1 Nocardioides luteus
CATACCCAGGCTTCGGTGGTCGAGCTTGTCGAGACCTGGCTGCCTCCGGTGGTCGAGCCTGTCGAGACCCGGCCCCACCGGTGGTCGAGCTTGTCGAGACCTGGCTGCCTCCGGTGGTCGAGCCTGTCGAGACCCGGCCCCACCGGTGGTCGAGCTTGTCGAGACCTCAGAATTCGATCGAGCTGTAGGCCTTCAGCTTCGCGAGCTGATGCTCGGAGGTGACCTTGCGGATCGTCCCGGAGCGACTGCGCATGACCAACGAGTCGGTGACGACCGCGCCGTGGGGGAGGTACTGCACACCCCGCATCAGGTCACCGTCGGTGATGCCGGTGGCGACGAAGAAGCAGTCGTCGCCGGTGACCAGATCGTCGGTGTGGAGCACGAAGTCGGGGTCGAGGTTGTGGCCGGCGTCGAGGGCGCGCTGGCGCTCCTCGTCGTCCTTGGGCCACAGCCGGCCCTGGATGGTGCCGCCCATCGCCTTCATCGCACAGGCGGCGACGATACCTTCCGGCGTGCCGCCGATGCCCATCAGCAGGTCGGCGCCGGAACCGACGCGGGCCGCCGAGATCGCCCCGGCGACGTCGCCGTCGACGATGAACTTGATCCGGGCGCCGGTCTCGCGGATCTCCTCGACCAGCTTCTCGTGACGCGGCCGGTCGAGCACGATCACGGTGACGTCGGAGGCGGTGGTCTCCTTGGCCTTCGCGACCGCGGCGATGTTCTCGGCGACCGGCAGCCGGATGTCGACGACGCCGGCGGCCTCGGGGCCGGTGACCAGCTTCTCCATGTAGAAGACGGCGCTGGGGTCGTACATGCTGCCGCGCGGGGCGACCGCCATCACCGCGACCGCGTTGCTCATCCCCTTCGCGGTCAGGGTGGTGCCGTCGATCGGGTCGACCGCGACGTCGCAGTCGGGGCCGGTGCCGTCGCCGACCTGCTCGCCGTTGAAGAGCATCGGGGCGTTGTCCTTCTCGCCCTCCCCGATGACGACGGTGCCGTTCATGGCGACCGTGGAGATCATGGTGCGCATCGCGTGGACCGCGACGCCGTCGGCGCCGTTCTTGTCCCCGCGGCCCACCCAACGAGCGGCCGCCATCGCCGCTGCCTCGGTCACACGCACGAGCTCCAGGGCCAGGTTGCGGTCAGGAGCAGTGGGGTCGACGCCGAGTGGCTGGGTGTCGTTCATGGGGTTCAATCTATCGGCCACAGCTCATCGGGTGGCCGGGGTGTCACTTGATCGATCCAGAGACCAGCCTGACGGCGAACGCCGACTGCGGGTCGTCCAGAACCTGCTCGGCGGGGCCGTCCTCGACGATGCGACCGTGCTCGACCACCACGACGCGGTCGGCCAGAGCGCGCGCGTCGGCGGCGTCATGGGTGACGATCACGGCGGTACGGTCCGCGAGCGCCGTGCGCAGCGTCTGCCTCAGGGCGGGGCGCACGTCGACGTCGAGCGAGGCCATCGGCTCGTCGAGAAGGAGGAGCTCCGGATCGGCAGCCAGGGCACGAGCCACCGCGACCCGCTGGGCCTGGCCGCCCGAGATCTGCGTGGGCCGCCGGTCGGTGAGGGTCTCGACACCGACCTCGGCCAGGTGGCGGGTGGCGAGCTCGTGGGCGTGCCGGCGGCGTACGCCTCGGGCTCGCGGTGCGAAGGCGACGTTGGCCAGCACGGACATGTGCGGGAACAGGAGCGGGTCCTGGGCCAGCAGCGCGACCCCGCGGGCGTGCGGGGGAGTGGCGTCGAGGACGCGGTCGCCGAGGCGTACCTCTCCTTCGTCGGGGCGGAGCAGCCCGGCGATGATGCCGAGGATGCTGGACTTGCCGGCGCCGTTGGGGCCGGTCAGCGCGACCGTCTCCCCGGCGGCCACGTCGAGGGTGACGTCGATGCCGCGCTGGGCGATGACGGCACGAAGATGAAGGTCGCTCATATCGCCCTCCCGTGCCGGGCGAAGCCGATGACGGCGATCGCGACGACGACGAGCACCAGCGAGAGCGCGACCGCCGCGTCGGGGTCGTCGACGCGGAGCAGGTAGACCCGTAGCGGCATCGTGCTGGTGACGCCGGGGAGGTTGCCGGCGAAGGTGATCGTGGCGCCGAACTCGCCGAGGCAGCGGGCGAAGGCGAGGACCGAACCGGAGAGCAGTCCGGGGCCGACGAGGGGGAGGGTCACCCGGCGGAAGACAGTGGTCGGGCGGGCGCCGAGGGTGGCCGCGACCGCCTCGTAGCGGGTGCCGCTGGTGCGCAGCGCCCCCTCGAGACTGATGACGAGGAACGGCAGCGCGACGAACGTCTGGGCCATCACCACGGCGAGCGTCGTGAAGGGGATCTGGATGCCGATCAGGTCCAGCGACTGACCGAGCAGGCCGCGGCGTCCGAAGGTGTAGAGCAGGGCCAGCCCGCTCACGACCGGAGGCAGCACGAGCGGGAGCAGCACCAGCGACCGCACCAGTCCTTGGCCGGGGAAGCTGGTGCGGGCGAGGACGGTGGAGAGGGGTACGCCGAGGGCGATGCACAGCAGGGTGCTGGCGAGGGCGGTGCGGAGGCTGAGCCAGAGCGCCTCGAGCGCCGAGGGCGAGGTGATGAGCGCGGGCAGGCTGGGCAGGTCGACGCGGAGGACGATCGCGGCGAGCGGCACGACCAGGAAGGCGGCAGCGACCCCTGCCGGGAGCCACAGCCAGCGCGGCATGCCGACGGACGGACCGGCCCCCCTCTGCCGGTCCGTCCGCCTGCCGTTCCCGAGAAGATCAGGGCCGGATGAAGCCTGCATCGGTCAGGACCTTCTGTCCGGTCTCGCTCAGCACCATCTCGATGAACTCCCGGGCGAGGTCGGCCTCGTCGGTGCCGTCGATGGTGCTGATCGGATAGGTGTTCACGACCCGGTCGGACTCCGCGAAGTCGACGCCGGTGACCGAGTCGCCGGCGGCGGCCACGTCGGTCACGTACACGAGCCCGGCGTCGGCGTCGCCGGAGGTGACCTTGGCGAGCACGTCGCTGACCGACTGCTCCTCGCTGACCGGATCGATGTCGACGCCGGTCCTCTCCTCCATCTGCGCGGTCGCGCTGCCGCACGGCACCTCGACGGCGCAGACGACGACCTTGGTGCCGGGCTCGGCGAGGTCCGCGAAGCGGGAGATCCTCGCCGGGTTGCCCTTGGGAGTGGCGATCTCGAGCGTGTTGGCCGCGAAGTCCTGCGGGTCGGTGGCCAGGTCGCCGAGCTTCTCCATGTTCGTGGTGTCGGCCGAGGCGAAAACGTCGGCCGGGGCGCCGTCCTCGATCTGGGCGACCAGATCCGAGGAGCCGCCGAAGCTGGTGGTCACCTTCACGCCGGGGTGCTCCTTCTCGAACTCCTCGGCGAGCTGGGTGAAGGTGTCGGTCAGCGAGGCTGCCGCGAAGACGGTCAGCTCCTGGTCGTCCGCGCCGCTCGCGCTCCCGCAGCCGGCGAGGGCGAGGATGGCCGCGGTGGCGACCGCGATACGGGTCCAGCGCCTCGTGGTCATGGGCGCTCCACCACGACGTTGGTCGACTTGATCGACGCGACCGCGCTGACGCCGGGCTCGAGGCCGAGCTCGGTGGCGGCCTCGGCACTCATCAGCGAGACGATCCGGTAGGGACCGCAGACCATCTCGACCTGGGCCATCACCGTGTCCATGGTGGTGCGCGTGACGATCCCGAGCATCCGGTTGCGAGCGCTGACGGCCCGCGCCCGGTCGGGAGCGGGGGCATCGGCCAGCTCGGCGGCGAGCTCGGCCAGAGCGATGCCGTCGACGACCGCGCGCCCGTTCTCCGTGGTCGCCTCGATCCGTCCCGCGTCCACCCAGCGACGCACCGTGTCATCGCTGACGCCGAGGAGCTCGGCGGCTTCGGCGATGCGGTAGCTGGTCACGTAAGGAGTATCGCATCTGCGGAGGAATCCGGCAGGATCTGTCCTCATCTGCGGAACAATGGCCTTCGATGATCGAACCTGTCGAGACCGTTGTTGGAGTGTGTGTCGCTCCGGTGGTCGAGCCTGTCGAGACCGTCTTTCGAGCGTGTGTCGCTCCGGTGGTCGAGCCTGTCGAGACCACGATTCGAGCGAACATGAGACGAGTGGGACCATGGAGGGCGTGAGCGACACCGATCAGCAGCCTGCCCAGCCCTCGAGCGAGCAGCCGAGCGAGCAGCCGGAGACCCCGGCCCGCAGCTACCCGCGTACCTTCGGCGCACTGATCGGGTCGATGATCTTCCTGCTCGTCCTCGTCGTCCCGATCGTGCTGATCGTGCAGTGGCGCGGCAACCTCGAGCGCGAGGTCAGCGGTGCCAACCAGACCTACAAGGCCGACTGGGCCGAGGCCGTACGCAGCGCCCAGGCCGCCGACATCGACGTGATCTACCCCCGCGAGCTGCCCTCGGGATGGTACGCGAACACCGACCCGTCCTACCAGGGCGGCGAGGAACCGGCCTGGACGATGTCGTTCGTCAAGGGCGAGACCTCCTACGTCGGCCTCGAGCTCTCCTCCCGCTCCGCGCAGTCGCTCGCCCAGAAGAACATCGACACCCAGGCCAAGGAGGGTGACGAGGTCGAGATCGAAACCGACGTCGCCACCACCTGGACCGAGTGGTCCGACTCCGACGGCGACAGCGGCTACTCGACCGAGGTCGACGGCCAGACCCTGATGCTCTGGGGTCCCAAGGACGGCGACGTACGCGACTACCTCGACCTGCTCACCGACGAGCCGCTGGCGAAGTAGCTGCCGCTCAGTCGTCGGCGATCGCGGCGTCGATCTTCTTCCGCGCGCCGTCGAGCCACTCCTGGCAGAGCGTGGCGAGCTTCTCGCCGCGCTCCCACAGCGCCAGCGACTCCTCGAGGGTGATGCCGCCCGCCTCGAGCTTGCGGACCACCTCGACCAGCTCCTCGCGGGCCTGCTCGTAGGAGAGGTCGCTGTTGTCGTCAGTCATCCGTGGGGTCCTTCTCGATCGAGTTGATGGTGGTGGTCAGGCGGCCGTCGGCGAGGCGGATGCTGACCGCGGCGCCCTCGGCCGCCTCCGCCACGCTGGTCAGCACGTGCCCGTCGGCGTCCTGGGCGACGGCATACCCCCGCTTCAACGTCTCCAGCGGCGAGAGCGCGCGGGCCCGGGCACGGTGGTGACCGATGTCGTCGGCGGCCCGGTCGAGCGCGTGACCCACGGTGCGGCGGGCGCGGTCGCGCAGCATCGTGACCTCGTCCCGCCGGGCGTCGATCAGCGAGCGGGGGTCGGCCAGCACGGGGCGCGAGCGAAGCGAGTCGAGCAGCGTCTGCTCGCGGTGGATCAGGGCTGCGATCCCGCCGCGGAGCCGGTCCCTGCCGGTGGCGACGATCCGCTGCTCCTCGACGACGTCGGGCACCACGAGCTTGGCGGCGTCGGTCGGCGTCGAGGCGCGTACGTCGGCGGCCAGGTCGAGCAGCGGTGAGTCGGGCTCGTGGCCGATCGCGGAGACGATCGGGGTGCGCGCGGCGTGCACCGCACGGATCAGGTGCTCGTCGGAGAAGGGGAGCAGGTCCTCGACCGAGCCGCCGCCGCGGGCGACGACGATCACGTCGACCTCGGCGTCCCGGTCGAGCCGCTGCAGCTTCTCCACGACGTCGGCAGCGCTGCGGCTGCCCTGCATCGCCGCGTACGCCACCTCGAACCGCACCTGCGGCCACCGCCTCCGCGCGTTCTCGAGCACGTCGCGCTCGGCAGCCGAGTTGGCGGCGGTGACGAGGCCGACCTTCGTCGGGAGGAAGGGGAGCGGGCGCTTGAGCTCGGAGGCGAAGAGCCCCTCGGCGGCCAGCAGCTGCCGGCGCTGCTCGAGCCGCGCGAGCAGCTCACCGAGCCCGACCGGCCGGATGTCGCGGGCCTGCAGCGAGAGCGTGCCGCGGTTGGCGTAGTAGGACGGCTTCGCGTGGATGATCACCGAGGCGCCCTCGACCAGCGGCGGGTTGAGGCTGTCGAGCAGGAACCGGGTGCACGTCACCGGCACCGAGATGTCGGCCACCGAGTCGCGCAGGGTCAGGAACACCGTCTGCATCCCCGGCCGCCGGCTCATCTGCGCCACCTGCCCCTCCACCCACACCGCGCCCAGCCGGTCGATCCACGAACCGATCGCGTTCGCGATCTGCCGCACCGGGGCGGGCGACTCGGGGGAGGTTTCCAACGCCATGCGGGCAACCCTAATCCCCCCGAGTCGGCGCATCTGCCCCACGTGAGGACGCCGAGTCGGCGCGTCTGCCCCACGTGAGGATGCCGAGTCGGCGCGTCTGCCCCGAGACGTCAATCCCCGGTGGGGCAGTTGCGCCGACTCGGCGCCTGTCGATGGGGCAGATGCGCCGACTCGACGTTGCTGGGTGGGGCAGATGCGCCGACTCGGCGGTCTCATGCCCGGGTCCCTAGACTGGAGGCATGAGTATCGACCTCGGCACCCCACGCCTGATCTCCGACGACGAGAAGGCTGTCCTCCTCGCGGAGCCCCGGGGTTACTGCGCCGGGGTGGACCGGGCGGTGATCACCGTGGAGCAGGCTCTGGACCTCTACGGTGCGCCGGTCTACGTACGCAAGGAGATCGTGCACAACAAGCACGTCGTCGACGATCTCCGCAACCGCGGAGCGGTCTTCGTCAACGAGCTCGACGAGGTGCCGACCGGTGCGACCGTCGTCTTCTCGGCCCACGGTGTCTCGCCGGCGGTCCACGCCGACGCGGTCCAGCGCGACCTGAAGACGATCGACGCGACCTGCCCGCTGGTCACCAAGGTCCACCTCGAGGCGAAGCGGTTCGCGCGCGAGGGCTACAGCATCCTGCTGATCGGCCACGCCGGTCACGAGGAGGTCGAGGGCACCATGGGCGAGGCGCCGGAGGCGACCACGCTCGTCGAGGGCCCTGGCGACGTCCCCGGCATCGAGGTGCCCGACCCCTCCAAGGTCGTCTGGCTCTCCCAGACCACCCTCTCGGTCGACGAGACCATGGACACCGTGGCCGCGCTCCGGGTGAAGTTCCCCGAGCTGCTCGACCCGCCCAGCGACGACATCTGCTACGCCACCCAGAACCGCCAGCAGGCGGTCAAGGAGATCGGCGCGGCCAGCGACCTGGTCATCGTCGTCGGCTCCGGCAACTCCTCCAACTCCGTCCGCCTGGTCGAGGTCGCTCTCGAGGCCGGTGCCAAGGCCTCCTACCGCGTCGACGACGCCAGCGAGATCGACGAGGCCTGGCTCGAGGGCGTACGCAGCGTCTCGGTCACCTCGGGTGCCAGCGTGCCCGAGAAGCTGGTCGAGGGGGTCGTCGACTTCCTCAAGGGCCACGGCTTCCCGGACGCCAAGGCTCACAAGAGCGCCGAGGAGTCGCTGATCTTCGCGTTGCCCAAGGAGCTGCGAAAAGACCTCAAGGCAGCTGCCGCAAGGGGTTGATCCCCAGCGGGCAGAGGGCGTTAGGGTCGAGGGGTGGCCCGATTCCTCGACGTACACCCTGACAATCCGCAGACTCGTCTGATCAGCCAGGTCGTCGATGCGCTGCGTGACGACCAGCTGATCGCCTATCCCACCGACTCCGGCTATGCCCTCGGCTCCCGGATCGGCAACAAGGACGGCCGCGACCGGATCCTGCGTATCCGCGGCCTCGATGACCGGCACCACTTCACGCTGATCTGCAGGGACTTCGCGCAGCTCGGCACGATGGTGCACGTCGACAACAGCGCCTTCCGGGCGATCAAGCACGCGACGCCCGGCCCCTACACCTTCATCCTCCCGGCCACCCCCGAGGTGCCGCGGCGGCTGATGCACCCGAAGAAGAAGACCGTCGGCGTACGCATCCCCGAGCATGCCGTGGTGCAGGCGCTGCTCGAGGAGCTCGGCGAGCCGTTGCTCTCCTCGACGCTGATCCTTCCCGGCGACACCGAGCCGCAGGTCTTCGGCTGGAACGTCAAGGAGGAGCTCGACCATCAGGTCGACATCGTCATCGAGGCCGGTGAGACCCCGGCCGAGCCGACCACCGTGATCAACTGGGCCGACGGGCAGCCCGAGATCATCCGTGAGGGCGCCGGCGACGTGTCCGGCTTCCTCGCCCTGGACTGACCCTCGGTCGGACCCCAGATCGCTCAGGAGGCGAGCGCGCGCTCACGCTCGACGTCCGCGCTCGCCTCGCCGCGCTGTCGCAGAACGCGGCGGCGCATCGCCAGACAGCCGAGGCAGCCGGCGTAGCCGATGAAGAGGCTGACCGCGTGATGGCCGAGGCCGCTGAAGATCGCCTGGATGAAGCCGTCCTCGGCATCGGCGATCGACCCGGGCTGGGTGGCGGCCAGCAGGATGAAGATGCCGAGCATGATCAGCGGCGGCAGCACGCCGACCACGAAGAAGTCGCTGGGCCTGACGATCAGGGCGAGGGTCAGGGCGATCGCCACGAAGGTCAGGTCGAAGAGCAGGCCGATCTTGTCGTCGATGAGCAGATCCACGAAGGTCACCGTCAGCGAGGTGGCGGATCCGAGCGCGACGACATGGCGGCCGGACTCGCGTCCTTCCTCCCAGATGGTGCGCTGACTCATGGGGTCACGGTCTCTCGTATGCAGCCTGTGTATCCGATCCCACGGTAGGGCCCGGCACACCGTCATTCTCGGCGGCGCGCCGATCATCCTCCCTTACGCTGCTCAGCCGCTCAACCGCACGTATCTCCACGGGTCGGGGCGTCTGGAGGTCGTCATCGGTCACCGACAGCTCGTTGAACCTCCTGGCGGCCACCAGGACCCGGTTGTCCAAGGACCCGATCGCTTGGTTGTAGCGGGTCACCGCGGTGTTCAGCGAGCGCCCGATCCCGTCCAGGTGGCCGGACATCGTCGAGAGGCGTTGGTGCAGGTCACGGCCCAGTCTATGGATCTCGCGGGCCTGCTCGGCGAGGGCCTCGTGGGACCAGCCGTGGGCGACCGTGCGCAGCAGCGCGATCAGCGTCGTGGGGGAGGCGAGCACGACCCGGCGCTCCCCGGCGTACTCGATCAGGCCCGGCTCGGTCTCGACTGCCGCAGAGAGGAACGATTCGGCCGGCACGAAGAGCACGACGAACTCGGGAGACTCCTCCAGGAAGCGCCAGTAGGCCTTCGAGGCGAGCTGGTCCACATGCGTACGCAACTGGGCGGTGTGCCTGCGCAGGTGGGCTCGATAGTCGTCCTCGTCGTCCGCGGCCGCCGCGTCGAGGTAGGCGTCGAGCGGGACCTTGGAGTCCACGACCAGCTCCTTCCCACCGGAGAGGTGCACCACCAGGTCCGGACGCAGGCGTCCGTCCTCGAGATGGACCTGCTCGGAGAAGTCGCACTTGTCGACGAGCCCGGCCAGCTCCACCGCACGACGCAGGTGCATCTCGCCCCAACGGCCCCTGACCTGGGGTTTGCGGAGCGCGGTCGACAGCGACCGGGTCTCGAGCTGCAGCCGGCTGACCTCGGTCTCGAACTGGCCCTGCCAGCGAGCCCGCTCCCGGTCGAGATGCTGCATCTGGTCGCTGAGCCGGTCGAGCCCCTGCATCACCTCGGCCTGGTCGACCATCCCGGCCCCGACCGCGTCCACGCTTCTGGCACGCACCCACAGCACCCCGAGCACGACGCCCAGGGCGAGACCGATCATCAGTCCGAGCACCAGGATCCAGATCTCCATGTGCTGATCCTCGCAGGGACCACCGACACAATTGCGTCGACTCGTGGTTGCATGGGGACATGGCCTACGACGCCGAGCTCGCCGAACGTGTCCGCGCCCTGATGCCTGCCGAGGTCACCGAGCAGAAGATGTTCGGAGCGCTGGCGTTCATGGTCAACGGCAACATGGCCTGCGCCGTCGGCCCCGACGACCTGCTCGTACGCACCGGCAGGTCCGCCTACGAGGCCGCCATCGCCGCCGGCGCCGAGCCGATGACGATGGGGGAGCGGACGATGTCCGGCTACGTCAACGTCGCCGCCGACCTGGTCGCCGGTGACGCGCTCGCCGACTGGGTCCGGCGTGGCATCGCAACCGCGCAGTCCCTGCCGCCGAAGCCTCCGAAGTAGGTCGCCCGCAAGGGACGGCCGGTCTCAGTCGGACAGGTCGACGATCACCGGGGCGTGGTCGGAGGGAGCGCCGGTGCCGATGGCGGGGTTGCGCTCGTCGAGGTCGACGAAGGCGTTGGTGACTCGCGAGGCGAAGGCGGGGGAGCCGAGGACGAAGTCGATGCGGAGACCGCGGTTGCGCTCGAAGCGCTGTCGGTAGTAGTCGAAGTAGGTGTAGGCCTCCGGGCCGGGTACGTAGGGGCGTACGACGTCCTTGAAGTCCTTCTCGATCGCGAAGAAGGCGTCGCGCTCGGCGGGGGTGAGGTGGGTCTTGCCGACGAACTGCTTGGGGTCGAAGCAGTCCTCGTCGTAGGGGCAGACGTTCCAGTCGCCGACCATCGCCGAGGGGCCGTCGTGCCAGGCCGTGGCAGCCTTCTGCAGGGCGGCCAGCCACTCGAGCTTGTAGGCGTAGTGGGGGTCGTCGGGCTTGCGGCCGTTGGGCACGTAGACCGAGGTCACCCGCACCCCGCCGCAGTCGGCCGAGAGCGCGCGGGCCTCGGCGACGTCCTTGAACGTCGGCATCCCGTCGAAGCCGACCTGTACGTCGGAGAGGCCGACGCGCGAGACCAGCGCGACGCCGTTCCACTGGTCGTACCCCACCGAGGCGACCTCGTAGCCGCGCGCCTCGATGCCCATCGTGGGGATCTGGTCGGGCCGGGCCTTGGTCTCCTGCAGCGCGAGCACGTCGATCGAGTGGCGCTCGAGGAAGGCCTCGACGCGGTCGATGCGGGAGCGGATGGAGTTGATGTTCCAGGTGGCGATACGCACGCCCGTCAGACTATCGAGGTCTACCACTGGACTAACGTTTGAGGCGTGGCCAGCGCGACGATCGAGATGCACGGGGTCCGCCGTCTCTACCAGCAGGCCGATCTCACCGACACGATCGCCCTCGACGGCATCGATCTCACCATCGAGCCCGGCACCTTCGTCAGCATCATCGGCCCCTCCGGCTGCGGCAAGTCGACGCTGCTGCGGCTGATCAGCGGCCAGGAGCCGACGGACGCGGGCCGGATCACCGTCTGCGGTCTGACGCCCACGGAGGCGGCCGAGGCGAAGGCCTTCGGATTCGTGCCGCAGTCGCCCGCGCTGCTGCCCTGGCTCAGCGTGCTCGGCAACGTGACGCTGCCCCACAAGGTCAACCGGCGTCACGACCGCGGCCTGCCCGACCTGGAGGGGATGCTGCGCGAGGTCGGTCTGGGGGAGTCGATCCACAAGCTCCCTGCCGAGCTCTCCGGCGGCATGAAGCAGCGGACCGCGATCGTACGCGCCTTCGGGCTGCGCCCCGACGTACTCCTCCTCGACGAGCCGTTCGGTGCACTCGACGAGTTCACCCGCGAGGCGCTCCAGGAGCAGCTGCTGCAGCTGTGGGAGCAGACCCGCGCGACCGTCGTCTTCGTGACCCACTCGATCGCCGAGGCGGTCCGGCTCTCCGACAGGGTCGTGGTGATGGCGCCGCGGCCGGGCCGGGTCACCGACGTCATCGACATCGACCTGCCCCGCCCGCGCCACCAGGAGGTCATCACCTCCCCGGAGTTCCACGCCTTCGAGCTCACCCTGCGCGAGCGGCTCAGGGACGCGTTCAGCGGAAGCGGGCTCCAGAGGTGAGCCGCGACGGACAGGGGGTCTCGACGAGATCGACCGTCGTTCGCCGCATGCTGCGCCCGGCGTACTGGCTGCCGTTCGTCCTCCTCCTGGTGGTGCTCGGGCTCGGCTGGGAGCTGGGCGCGCGGCACGTGCCCTACCTGTTCGCACCCCTGGGTGACATCGCGGGCGTGCTGACCGGCGACCCCGGCTACTTCGTCTCCAACACCCTGGTCACGCTCAGCGAGGCGCTGGTGGGGCTCGGGATCGGCTTCGTCGCCGCCTTCGCGCTCGCCGTCGTGGTGAGCGAGGTCGGTGTGGTGCGGCGGGCGGTGATGCCGGTGGCCGTGGTGCTCTCGGTGACGCCGCTGGTCGCGATCGCGCCGCTGCTCGTGGTGGCGCTCGGGTTCGGGATGGCGCCGAAGGTGGTGCTGACCGCGCTCGTCTGCTTCTTCCCGATCCTGATCAACGTCGCCGCCGGGCTGCGAGCGGTGCCGGGCCCGGTGCTGCAGGTCTATCGCACGGTCGCGGCGAGCCGGCTGGAGGTGCTGCGACACCTGCGGGTGCCGGCCTCGCTGCCGTACGTCTTCGCGTCCCTGCGCATCGTCTTCCCGCTGTCGCTGATCGGCGCCGTCGTCGCCGAGCTCTCGGCCGCGGGATCGGCCGACGGGCTCGGCAGCGTGATCCAGGTGGCCAGCTCGCAGAACAGACTGGCTACCGTGTGGGCAGCGATCTTCGTCCTCGCGGCGCTCGGTTCGCTGCTGTTCTGGCTCGTGACGCTCGCCGAGCGGCGAGTGCTCCACTGGCACGAGTCCTGATCCCCTTGAAGGAGCCCCTGATGCCTCGCGTACGTCTGATCGCCGCTGCCCTCACCTCGGCGACGGTCCTGCTGGGTGCCCTGACCGCCTGCGGCTCGTCGTCCGACTCCGCAGGCGAGGAGGGGAGCGCGGTCTCGGCCGAGCGCTGCGAGCAGAACAAGGACGCCGGGAAGATCACCTACATGTCCGGCTACTACTGGCAGGCGTCGGCCTCGATCATGGAGGCGATCGCCGCCGACCGGCTCGGCTACTTCGAGGACCTGTGTCTCGACGTCGAGCTCCAGCCCGGCTCGGGCGACGTCTCCCAGAACGCCAAGCTGATCGCCGCCGGGAAGGTGCAGGTCGGCCCGCTCTCCGAGCAGGACATCATGACCTCGAACGCCAGCGGTCTCGAGGTGCTGGGCGTCTCGTCCTACTCCAACGCGGGCCTGGACGTGCTGATGACCGGCACCGGCATCACCGACCTCAAGGAGCTCGAGGGCAAGACCCTCGGCCACAAGGGGTGGGTGCCCGTCGGTGTGCAGGCGATGCTCGCCGAGGCGGGCGTCGATATGTCCAAGGTCAAGCAGGTCAAGGTCGGCTACGACCCCGGCGTCCTGACTCGCGGCCAGGTCGACGCGCTGGTCGGCTTCGTCTCCAACGAGCCCAACCAGCTGAAGGAGGCCGGGGAGGACGTCACCGTCTGGGAGCCGACCGACTTCGACGTGCCGGGCTCGCTGGGCGCCTACTCCGTCAACCCGGCCTGGGCGAAGAAGCACCCGACCGCGGTGCAGGACGTCCTCCGCGCCGTCTTCAAGGCCTACACCTACTGCGCCGCCGACGAGCACGTCGGGGAGTGCATCGGCTACCAGCACGACCTCGCCGGCGCCGAGTCCGACGAGAAGCACGAGACCGCCATCTGGCGCACCGAGGTCGAGGTCGCTGCCGACAACCCGCTCCCGGTCAGGTTCGGCTCGGTCGACCCCGACAACGTCGCCGCGCTGGCCGAGGTCGTCACGACGTACGCAGGGCAGAAGGTCACGCCCGAGCAGGCCGCCTCCTGGTTCGACACGTCCTTCGCCGAGGCCGTGGTCGACGCGGACGGCAAGGTGATCTGGCCCGCCCCCTGACCGCCGAGACGTCGATTCTCGACGCCGAGACGTCGAAAATCGACGCCGAGAGGTCAGAGTTCGAAATGCCGGTTCATGGGCAGCGGCAGTTTCCCGCCATGGCGGGAAACTGCCGCGTTCCGATGACCATTCGGCGTCAGAATTCGACCTCTCGGGGCCAGAAACTGACCGTTCGGGGCGCTAGTAGGACAGGCCGTGACCGAGCGGGAAGAGACCCGGGATCTCGACCGGGAGCTTGCCGGTCGGGTCGACCTCACCGTGGATCACCTTCACCAGCGACTCGATCTGGTGGGAGGTGTAGCCGTAGGTGTCCAGGACGGTCGCGGCCTCGGGGAAGGACGCCACGTCGTAGGGGTTTCGCATCGCGGCCACGACCACCGGGGTGTCGGTGGCCAGCAGCGCCTTGACCAGCTTGGTCTGGGCCACGGCGGCCGGGGTGGGGTCCCCTGTCGCGGGGTTGATCTGCCAGGCGTTGTTGGTCGAGACCACGACGAGGTCCTTGCCCTCGGCGGCCGCGACGGCGGCGTCGATGTTGGCGTCGGTCGGGGTCGTACCCGACTGCAGCACCTCGGTCGTGGCTCCGCGCTCCTCGAACCCCGCGGCGATGCCCGAGGTCGTGTCGACACCCCAGCCCGCGACCAGGACGTCCTTGGCGCCGGCGTCGAGCGGCAGCAGGCCGTCGTCGTTCTTCACCAGGGTCGTGGTGCGGTCGGAGATCGCCTGGGCGTCGGCCTTGTGCGTCGGGTCGGCGAAGACGGCCGAAGCGGCGGCGGGGTCGACGAACGGGCTCTTGAAGATCTCGTTGTCGAGCTTGTGCTTCAGGATGCGGTAGACCGACTCGTCGAGCCGCTTGCGGGAGATGGTGCCGTCCTTGACGGCGTCGACGACCGCGGCGTACGCGGTGTCCATCTGCGGCGGGATGAGCAGCTGGTCGGCACCGGCGAGGAAGGCCTCGACCGGCGCCACGTCGGCCGGGTAGGTGTCGCTGGCACCCTGCATGTCGAGAGCGTCGGTCACGATCAGGCCGTCGAAGCCCAGCTCCTCGCGGAGCAGGCCGGTGAGGATCGGCTCCGACATGGTGGCCGGCTCGCCGCTCGGGTCGATCGAGGGCACGGTCACATGGGCGGTCATGATCGCGTCGATCCCGGCGTCGATCGCAGCCTCGAAGGGCGGCAGGTCGATCGCCTCGAGCTCCTCGCGGCTGTGGGTCACCTCGGGCAGGCCGTAGTGGCTGTCGGTGCCGGTGTCGCCGTGGCCCGGGAAGTGCTTGGCGATCGAGGAGAGGCCGCCGTCGTCGAAGCCGCCGACCTCGGCGGCCACGATGTCGGAGACCGCGCCGGCGTCGGCACCGGCGGAGCGGATCCCGATCACCGGGTTGTTCGGGTTGAGGTTGACGTCGGCCACGGGCGCGTAGTCCTGGGTGATGCCGACGGCGGCCAGCTCGGAGCCGATCACCTCGGCGGACCGGGCCGCATCGTCGGTCGAGCCGCCGGCGCCCAGCGCCATCTGGCCGGGCATCTGGGTCGCGCCGCTGGCCGGACCGAACCGGGCCACGAGCGCACCGCCCTCCTGGTCGACGGCGATGTTGAGCGGGATCTTGGGGCGCTGCTCGAGCGCGGCACGCTGGAGACCGTTGGAGAGGGTCGCGACCTGGGCCGCGTCACCGATGTTGTCGGGGCCGCGCGTGGTGAAGTAGATGACCCCGCCGGGCTGGTACTTCGCGATCGCCTGCGCCGGGGTGTCGACGCCGTAGAGCTTCTGGTTGCCGGCCTTCGCCGCGTCGCTGACGTCGTCGGCGTCGCGTCCGTAGACCTCGATGACGAAGAGCTGACCGATCTTCTGCTCGAGCGACATGTGTCGCATCAGCGAGGTGATCTGGCCGTGCTGGTTCGGGTTGTCAGGTTTGCCGGGCTTGTCCGGCTTCTTGCTCGCCGTGATGGCGGGCCGGTCCGAGTCGGTGGCGTGGCTCGCTGTGTACGGCATGGCGACCGCCACTGCCGCGGCAAGACCTGCCGCCGCCATCCTTCCGCCCCTGGTCAGCGTCGTTCTGCCCATGACAACTCCTCAGTCTGAGCCGCCCGTGCGCGGCACGGCGACTCACTCTAGGTCCTTCCAACCGGTCATGGAAGAAAATTCCAGAGTCTTTGGAAATCGCACGCAGATTCGCCTGTGTGGACCGCGATCTCGGCGGACGAATTTTGCCGAAGCGGGTGGACAGAATGCCCCGGCAGGGACAAGGTGACCTTCGTGCGCATCGTTGTCGGAGCCGCAGCGGCGGCCACTCTCGCCCTCACCACCCTCACCCTCGCGCCGGCGGCGCAGGCTGTGCAGACCGGCCAGCCGGGTCACCCAGGGGGTGCGTACGACTGGACGGCCGTGGACGTCGACACGACCCAGGGCTTCCGGGCGCTCGACGCCGTCGACGCGGACACCGCGTGGCTCGGCGGCGACGGCGGTGGCGTGTTCCGTACGACGGACGGCGGCCAGAGCTGGGACGAGGTCTCCCCGCCCGGATCGGAGGGGCTGCTCTTCCGTGACGTGGAGGCGCGCTCGGCCGATGAGGCGGTCGTGCTCTCGATCGGCGAGGGCGAGGCCAGCCGGATCTACAAGACCGTCGACGGCGGTGCGACCTGGACCGAGACGTTCCGCTCCACGGAGGCGGCCGCCTTCTACAACTGCGTCGACTTCTGGCCCGGCGGCGAGCGCGGCATCGCGATGAGCGACCCGGTCGACGGCGAGTGGCGGATCATCACCACCGACGACGGTGGCGACAGCTGGGAGATCGCGGACACGCGCGGCCTGGAGGCGCCGGGCGAGTTCGGCTACTCGGCCAGCGGCACCTGCCTGGTCACCGCCGGTGGGCGCGACGCCTGGATCGGCGGCGGTGGCGCCGCCTCGAAGATCTACGCCACCCACGACGGCGGCCGGTCCTGGTCCTCGGCCGACTCCACGATCGCGACCGGCGAGGCGGCCGGCGTCTTCGGCCTCGGCTTCCGAAACCCGCGCCAGGGCATCGCCGTCGGCGGCGACTTCGGCTTCGAGGACGACGGCGTCGACCGTGCTGCGTACTCCACCGACGGCGGCCGCACCTGGACCAACTCCACCTCTGACCTGGGCGGATTCCGGGAGGCGGTCTCCTGGATCGGCGGCCGCACCGCGATCGCGGTCGGGCCGAACGGCAGCGACATCAGCCACGACAACGGCCGTACGTGGGAGCCGTTCGGCGCCGCGCAGACGCGGTTCCACGTCGTCGACTGCGTCCACGGCACCTGTTGGGCCGCAGGTGCGGGCGGACGCGTCGGGGTGCTCGCGCGCTAGATCGTGAGCCCGATCTTCATCGGGCCGTGCGGCTTCCGCTCGTGGTCGCCGAGCTCGATGCAGAACTCGTTGCCCTCCGGGTCCTGGAGGGCAACGAAACCGCCGCCGTCCTCCGTGCGGTGGTCGCCGAGGATGGTGGCACCGAGCCCGAGCGCGCGCTCGACGAGCTCGTCGCGGGTGGTGTCCACGGGCTTGATGTCCATGTGGAGCCGGTTCTTCGCGGTCTTCGGCTCGGGCACCGGGATGAACAGCAGCATCGTCTCGGTCGACGGGTAGCTCTTGGCGACGACGACCTCCGGGTCCTCGTCGTAGAAGAGGTGCCAGCCGGTGATGGCCGACCAGAACTCGGCGAGCCCGCGGGCGTCGGCGCAGTCGAAGGTGAGGTGGCGGATGTGGATCGTCATGAGCCCTCCTGGGGGCGTGCAGCGAGAAAGTCCGAGACCGTACGCGGCGTGGCCGCCGCCGCGAGCGCGACGGCGGTGTCGAGCGGCACGTCGGGGAGGTCGACGTGCTCGTGGCTGGCCGCGGTCATCGCGGTGACCTGGGCGAGACCGATGCGGCGGTCGAAGAAGGTCTGCCTGACCCGCCAGCCGATGATGCCCTCGGTCTGCAGCGCGGTGCGCACCGCGGTGTAGGAGCCCGAGCGGACCACCAGATAGCGGTCGGTGAGGGCGTGGCCGAGGTGGCGGTGGCGCAGCTCGGCGCCCACCACGGTGAGGACGAGCGCGAGCACGAACATCCCGACCGGGAGCCACCAGAGCCAGGTGTCGGCGAGCACGCCGACCAGGACCGTGGGGACGAGCGCGATCAGCGTCCACACCGCGGTGGCGACGCTCGCCCGGAACCAGTAGCGCTGGCGCGGCCTCGGTCCGTGGCCGGTCAGCGGCACGGTGAAGGCGTCCTCGCCGAGGATGTCGGTGCCGACCTCCGAGACGACGCGCTCCGGCGCGGTCGGCAGGACCGCGGGGGAGTTGTCGTCGAGGCCGGTGGTGAGCAGGTTGAGGTCGGCTCCGCCGGCCAGGCCGATCAGCGGGCCGACGGTGGAGGTGGCGCCGCGTACCTTCGCCTCCTCGACGGTCGTCGCCCGGGTACTGGTCAGGCCGAAGCTGCGGCGCAGCGTGGTGCCTTCGCGGCCCGCTTCGCGCACGACCTGGAGGTCCCACCACCGCACCGCGTAGCCCACGCAGGAGCCGAGCGCCCAGATCAGCGCGGCGACGATGATCGCGATCGGGATCGCGATCAGCAGCATGTGCAGCAGCGTTTCCACCGGGCGCCCGTTGATCTCGCCGTCCTGCACCCGGATCCCGATCGTCCGCTCCCACGGGATGATGTCGGAGAACGCGCCGAAGAACGCCGCCAGACCACCCAGCGCGATCGCCAGGTTGCGGAGGTTGAGCGGGGCGTACCTGATCCAGGACCAGTCGAGCCGGGCGATGACCTCACCCTCGGCGGTGGCGCCTGTCGAGACCTCGCCACCGGTGGTCGAACCCTCGCCGGTGGTCGAGCCTGTCGAGACCCCCTCTGTGGGCGCCTCCGGAGCGGCGTGGAGGAGCTCGCGCCGCAGCCGGAAGGCCGCCTCCTTGGTCAGCGAGTCGAGCGTGATCTGCCCTTCGTCGACACCGGTGCCGACGTCGACCTTCGTGACCCCGAGGACACGGTGGACGAGGGTGGAGTTGAGGTCGACGCTGCGTACGCGGTCGAGGCGGGCGGTCAGGGTGGTGCGGTTGAACAGGCCCTTGCGGACCTCCAGGTGGGTCGGGGTCACCCGGAAGGTCGTGGTCAGCCACGGAACGAGGCCGGCGACGGCGGCGAAGACCGCGATGCCGGCCGCGACCAGCAGACCGATGAGCACGTTGGCCTGACCGGCACCGAAGGCACCGATCACAGCCGGGATGAGCGCCTGGCGCAGTGTCGAGATCGGGCTGACCACCGCGGTCCAGCCGGCCAGGCGCTGCCACTCGGCGTCGGGGACCTCGGGTACGTCCGGCGTGCTCACGTCGCGTCCTCGGGGGTCGCGGCGGTGATGGCGACGAGCTTCGCGACCACCTCGAGCGCGAGCGCGTCGTCGAGGCAGGCGATCTGGACGGTGCCGGCCGAGGAGGCGGTGGAGACCTTGACCGTACGCAGCCCGAACCGTCTCATCAGCGGCCCCTGCGTCGAGTCGACCGTCTGCACCCGGGAGAGCGGCACGATCTCGTCGACGACGGTCAGCCACCCGTGGCGTACGTGGACGGCGATGTCGGTGACCTCCCAGCGGTGGATCCGGAACCGGATCGTCGGCACGAACGTGAGCCCCGGCACCGGAGCCAGCACGAAGATCACGACGGCGACCCACATGATCCAGGTCCAGAAGCCGTGCGGGACCAGGATCGCGGTCACTGCCACACCGATCGCGAGCACCAGCCAGATGACCGCGCTGATCGCCTCCGACAGACGCCAGTAGGCAGGTGCTCGTTCGGAGACCTGATGGGCGGGTTCGCGCAGGCGCAGCGGCGTGTCAGGGGCGTTCACGGGCGCGAGCCTATTGCGTCGCGTCCGTTTACCGTCTGGATTTGTGACCGGCGATTACGGATGCGTACCACTCGAACGAGTCGCGCGGGGTGCGCACCAGGGTGTCGTAGTCGACGTGCACGAGACCGAACCGCTGGGTGTAGCCCTCGGCCCACTCGAAGTTGTCCATCAGCGACCAGCAGTAGTACCCGGCGATGTCGATGCCGTCGGCGACTGCGCGCTCGACCTGACGGAGGTGCAGGTCGAGGTAGGCGATCCGGTCGGCGTCGCTCTCTCCGGGGGCGGTGTCGTAGGAGGCGCCGTTCTCGGTGATCACGAACGGCGGGTGGCCGGGATAGCGCTGGTGCAGGGCCGTCAGCAGGTCGTGCAGACCGTCGGGCACGACCGGCCAGCCGAAGTCGGTGGTCGGATAGCCGGTGATCGGCGGCTGCTCGA
Source organism: Nocardioides luteus (assembly GCF_014648595.1). Lineage (GTDB taxonomy): Bacteria > Actinomycetota > Actinomycetes > Propionibacteriales > Nocardioidaceae > Nocardioides > Nocardioides luteus. The sequence continues at coordinate 88,337 of NZ_BMRK01000005.1, forward strand.
TCGGGTTCGCGGCGCCTTCCGGGGCGGCCGCTGCTGCGGTCGGGTTGTAGTAGTTGAGCCCGTAGAAGTCCAGCGGCGTGCTGATCACGTCCAGGTCGCCGTCCTGCACCGGGAAGAGCGCGGCGAGGTCCTCGGGGTAGCGGCCCAGCAGCGCCGGGTCGGCGAAGGAGTGGTTCCACAAGGTGTCCAGCAGCCCGGCGGCCGCCCGGTCTGCTTCGGAGTCGGTCGCCGGCCAGACCGTCATGTGGTTGGTCGCCGTGCCGATGCTGGCTGCGCCCGCGGCCCGCAGCGCCTGCACCGCCAGGCCGTGCCCGAGGAGCAGGTGGTGACCGGTCGGCAGGCCGTCGAAGACCAGCGTCTCACCGGGGGCGTGGGTGCCGAGGGCGTGGCCGAAGACGGTCACCACGTTGGGCTCGTTCACCGGGCACCAGTGGGCGACGCGGTCGGCCAGGCGATCGGCCAGCAGGGCTGCGAACTCCCCGAACCTCTGCGACGTCTCCCGGCTCAGCCACCCGCCGTGAGCGTCCTGCAGGGCCTGTGGGGTGTCCCAGTGGAACAGCGTCGCCATCGGTGCGATCCCGCGGTCGAGCAGCCCGTCGACAAGCCGGTCGTAGAAGTCGAGGCCCTTCTGGTTGACCTCGCCCGCGCCGGTCGGCAGGACGCGAGACCAGGAGATCGAGAAGCGGTACGCATCGAGCCCGAGCCGCGCCATCAGGTCGAGGTCCTCCACGAGCCGGTGATAGTGGTCGCAGGCCACCGCGCCGCTCGAGCCGTCGAGGATCCGTCCCGGCTCGGCGCAGAACGTGTCCCACACCGAGGGTCCGCGCCCGTCCTCGTCGGCCGCCCCCTCGATCTGGTAGGCGGCGGTGCTGGCGCCGAAGCGGAAGCCGGTCGGGAGGCTGGTGCCGGGTAGCTCGCTCACGGCTGCAGTCTGCCCGGTGCGTCTGGCAGCCGTCCGCGGTTTCGGGGGATGGCGACGTACGACTCTAGGATTGTCGATCGTGGCACTCACCATCGGCATCGTGGGACTTCCCAACGCGGGCAAGTCGACCCTCTTCAACGCTCTGACCAAGAACGACGTCCTCGCGGCGAACTACCCGTTCGCCACCATCGAGCCCAACGTCGGCGTCGTCGGTGTGCCCGACGACCGGCTGGCCGAGCTGGCGAAGATCTACGGCTCGCAGAAGCTGCTGCCGGCCACGGTGCAGTTCGTGGACATCGCCGGCATCGTGCGCGGCGCCTCGCAGGGTGAGGGCCTCGGCAACAAGTTCCTCTCCCACATCCGCGAGTCCGACGCGATCTGCCAGGTCACCCGGGTCTTCCGCGACGACGACGTCACCCACGTCGACGGCAAGGTCGAGCCCGCCAACGACATCTCCACCATCCAGACCGAGCTGATCCTCGCCGACCTCGAGACCGTCGAGAAGGCGATCCCGCGGCTGGAGAAGGAGTCGCGCAAGGCTTCTGACCTGAAGGCGAACCTCGCCGCCGCGGTCGAGGCCAAGGAGGCCCTCGAGGCCGGCACCCCGATCATCGCAACGTCGATCGACCGCGCCCTGATCCGCGACCTGATGCTGCTCACCGCGAAGCCCTACATCTTCGTCTTCAACTGCGACTCCGACGAGCTCGCCGACGAGGCGCTCAAGGACTCGATGCGTGAGCTGGTCGCCCCCGCCGAGGCGATCTTCCTGGACGCGAAGTTCGAGGCCGAGCTCGTCGAGCTCGACGAGGACGAGGCCCGCGAGTTCCTGGCCGACGCCGGCGTCGAGGAGCCCGGCCTGGACATCCTGGCCCGCGTCGGCTTCGACACCCTCGGCCTGCAGACCTACCTCACCGCCGGTCCCAAGGAGGTCCGCGCGTGGGAGATCCCCAAGGGCGCCACCGCCCCCGAGGCCGCCGGTGTCATCCACACCGACTTCCAGAAGGGCTTCATCAAGGCCGAGATCGTCTCCTACGACGACCTCATCGCCGCCGGCTCCGTCGCCAAGGCCCGTGACCTCGGCAAGGTGCGCATGGAGGGCAAGGACTACGTCATGGCTGATGGTGACGTGGTGGAGTTCCGCTTCAACGTGTAGCTCGCCAGCGCAGAGGCGTTCAGGCCTCGCGACCTGAGGTGATGGTCACCGGCGGGTCCACTGCTCGGCGAGCCGTCGGCAGATCGCCTGTTGCTGCTCCTCGTCGAGGCTGTGGGTGAGCAGCCCTTCGACGGTGAAGACGCCGATCTTGATCTCGGCCTCGATGTCGGTGCTGTCGACCCCGAGCTCTTCGAGCGTCGCGCGGAACAGGCCTTCGGCGGTGCGGTGGAATCCTGTGTGCCATTCGTCGACGGCCGGCGAGTGGGCCGCGCGCGTGTGGACGGTGTTGACGAGTCGCTGCATCTGCTGCAGCTGTCGGACGACCCAGCTGAGCTGCTCCTCCAGAGGGGCTGTCGCGACCTGCTGATACTCGGCCAGGGCGTCACTCAGCACCGTCTCGAGCACGGCGACCAGGACGTCGTCCTTGTCGGCGAAGTACCAGTAGATGGTGTTTCCGGCGACTCCGGCGGCCTTCGCGAGAGCTGCCATGGAGGTGGCCTCGTATCCGTCCTCGATGAACAGCCGGCGGGCCTCGGTCAGCAGCTCCGCCCGCTTCTCCTCGCGGTCCTGACGACGCCTGTTTGCGGGCACGTCAGGACCTTATCGATCGCTTGAACGCTGTTCAAGACAGGCTCTTGAATCGCGTTCAAGACGTTGGTACGGTTCCGCCGGAGTTCTTGATCGCCATTCAACACGATTCTGAAGGGGTCACGCATGACCGGATACGGTCGAGAGGACATCACGATCGACTCACACGGAACGGCGTGCGCGGCCTGGCTCTACCGCCCGGCCGCCGCCGAGAATCCGCCGGTCATCGTCATGGCGCACGGTTTCGCAGCGATCCGGGCCCTGCGCCTGGACGCGTACGCCGCCCGGTTCGCCGACGCCGGCTATGCGGTGCTGGTCTTCGACTACCGAGGGTGGGGCGACAGTGCGGGGGACCCGCGTCGCGTACTCGACATCAAGGCCCAGCAGGCCGACTGGCGCGCCGCCATCGCCTACGCCCGCAGTCTCGATGGAGTCGACACGAGTCGGGTGGTGCTGTGGGGCACGTCGTTCGGCGGCGGCCACGCGCTGCACGTGGCCGCCGAGGATCACGATGTGGCCGCCGTCATCGCCCAGGTGCCGCACATCAGCGGACCGGCGTCGGCCTTCTCCCAGCCGTTCCTGCATGTTCTGCGATTGATCGTTGCCGGGGTGTGGGATCAGGCTCGTGCGCTCGCCGGCCGGGAGCCCTACCGGGTCGCCGCAGCCGGCTATCCGGGCGAGCTCGCCATGATGACCTCGCCGGACGCGGCGCCGATGGCGATCCGCCTGGCCGGCGACCGTTACGAGGAGCTGCTCCCGGAGAACGACGTGGCAGCACGCATCGCGCTACGTGTGCCGTTCTATTCACCCGGCCGGCGAGCCCCCAGGGTCATGGCGCGCACCTTCGTCCAGATCGCAGAACGCGACATCGTGACCCCTGTCGAAGTAGCGCTGAAAGCAGCCCGGCGTATCCCCAGGGTCGAGATCCGAACCTACGACTGCCAGCACTTCGAGCCCTACCTCGATCCCTATTTCGACACTGTCGTAGCCGACCAGCTCGCCTTCCTGGCGTCCCACGTGCCTCTCGCCCGGCCCTGAGTGTTCTCTGCGACGTGGTCCACCAGCTCCACCGCGGAGGTCCGGGTCAGCCGTCGGCGAGGCGGGTCGGCCCGAAGAGGGCGTGGGGGCGATCGGTCATCAGAGCCCAGTAGCGGTCGCCGTACGACCAGTGCCACCACTCGGTGGGGTAGTTGACCAGCCCGGCGGTAGAGAGCGCGGCGGCCAGGGTCTCCCGGTTGCGTCGCGCCTCGGCGGTGATGTTCTCGGCGGCGAAATAGCAGGCGCCGTCGCTGGCCTCGGGGGTGGCGTCGATCGGGGTGCCCATGTCCAACGCCCGGCCCTGTTCGTCGATCAGGGTGAGGTCGATGGCGGCCCCAGACACGTGCGGAGCGATCGTCGGCGGCGACACGAAGCCGCTGGCCTCGAGGTAGGCGGCCTCCTCGGAGAGCGCGGGGTTCGCATCCATCAGCCGCTGCTTTCGACGGTTGAAGTAGAACTCCTGCTGCTCAGGAGGTCGGTAGCCCTCGGCGATGAGCACCTGTAGGCCTGCGGGCAACGACTCCTGGGCTCGCAGGAGTCGCTCTGCGACCGACCGTCGCAGGAACGCGTAGTCGGGGTTCTGCGGGTTCTGGTCGGGTGTCGACGCCAGACCTTCGAGGTCACGGGTGTCGACCAGGTCGTCGCCGCAGTCGTCGACAGGGATCGCGGCGACGCGCGGGTCGCCCATCAGCACGATTTCGTCCGCCACGACGGGTCAGCCTGCCACACCGCCGGTGAGAATGGGTCAGCTGTGAGGTGTCGCGGCCGGCTCGGCCTGAGCCGATGGCGCTCCGCAGTCCTCGAGCAGCCGTTGCGAGAGGCCGCGGGCTCGGACGAGCAGACGGTCGTCGCCGTCGACGCCACGGTGGGCGATGGCTCCCTCGAGCAGCAGGTAGATCTCCTGGGCGACCGCGAGCGGATCCTGGTCGGCCGCGAGACCGGGGGAGACCAGCTCGACGAGGCGATCGAGCACGGCTCTCTTGTGGGCGCGAACGACCTTGTACGCCGGGTGGTCATTCGCCAGCTCGGCGGCGGCGTTGAGGAAGGCACAGCCGCGGTCGGTCGGTGCCGAGAAGAGGGAGTAGGAGTCGAAGAGGGCGAGGACCGGTGAGTCGGGTGCTCGGGTGACGCGCTCTTCCATCTCCTCCCACCAGCGCTGATGGCGGGCCTGGAGGTAGGCGACGACGAGCTGGTCCTTGGAGCCGAAGCGGTCGTAGAGGGTGCGCTTGGTGATGCCGGACTCGGCGGCGATCGTGTCGACCCCGACCGCGTGGATGCCGTGTCGGTAGAACAGCTCCGAGGCGACGTCCAGGATGCGCCGCGCGCCGGGCGTCAGCCGAGGTGCCTGCAGCACTTCAGAGGTGTCGTCGTCAGTTCTCAATGCGCCCTCCTCGACCGCGTTGACTTCACAGATCAGTATACGTACCGTGGAGAGAGTTCACAGATCTGTGAGATTGGAGTGATTGTGGAGGGAACCGACGCAACCGTCGAGGAGCGTCATCGAGCCGTTCTCGGTCGGCGGCACACCCTGTGGCTGACCGGGTCGGGGCTCTCGCTGATCGCCGTCTGCTACGGGATGGCCCGGTTCGCCTACGGCCTGTTCGTGCCGGATTTCCGCGCCGAGTTCGCCCTCGGCGCCGGCACTGCCGGCGTGATCGCCTCCGGCTCCTACGTCTCCTACTGCGTCGCGATCATCGCCGCCACGGCGCTCACGCCTCGGTTCGGTGGGCGGGCCGTCGCCGTGGCCGCGGGCGTGATCGCGACGGTCGGCGTGGTCACGGTGGCCGTCGCGCCGACGGCCGTGGTCCTCGCGGCCGGCGTGCTCGTCGCGGGTTCGAGCACCGGCGTGGCCTCACCGCCGCTGGCTCACGCGGTGGCCCACACCGTCCGGGAGCAGCTGCGCGACCGTACGCAGGCAGTGATCAACGCCGGCACCGGAGTCGGCGTCGCGGTCGCCGGTCCGATCGCGCTCCTCACGCACGAGCAGTGGCGGGCCGCCTGGGTCGTGTTCGCGATCATCTGTGCGCTCGCGACCCTCTGGGCCGCCCTTGCCGTCCCTCCCGGACAGACGGGTCGCTCCGTACGACCTGCCGCCGGACGTTCGCGGCCGACCCTGGCGGTCGGCAGCGGCAGCCTGATCACGGCCGCGGCGCTGCTCGGCATCGCGAGCTCGGCCGTGTGGACATTCGGCCGGGACGTACTCGTCACCAGCGGCGGGATGAGCGGGTCGTCCTCCTCGGTCGCCTGGATCCTGCTCGGCACCTTCGGGGTGCTCGGGGCAGCCGCCGGCGACCTGGGTCGTCGCTTCGGGATCGGGAACAGCTGGACGGCGACCGTCCTGGTGATGGGTGCGGCGACCGCCCTGCTCGGCGTACTTCCCGGCAACCTCGGCACCGCCCTGCTCGCCGCGGCCGCCTTCGGCGCCTCGTACATCGCGGCGAGCGGGTTCCTGCTGATCTGGGGCACCGAGATCTACCCGGACGCGCCCGCGACCGGAGTCGGCCTCGCCTTCCTCGTCCTCGCCCTCGGCCAGGCCGCAGGCGCCCCGCTCGTCGGTGCCCTCTCGGAGCGCGGCAGCCCGCTCGTCGCTTTCCTCGCTGCCGCCGCCGTTGCTGTACTCGGGGCCGTGGTTCGGCCACGCGGACACCGAACTTCGTGATCATGTCGTTTAACGCGTGGGTGCAAGATCACTACGACCTCGACATCGAGACCGACCGGATCGAGGCGCAGCTCGACGCGATCCAGCCGATCCAGGCGGCTTCCTGAGCCCTCGGCGAGTCTGCCTCGCACGGCTCGATCCCCTGCCGCTAGCATCCCCGCGTGGACCACGACGTCGAGTACGCCAGCAAGGACTCCTCCGCCGAGAAGACGGAGGGCTCGGGGTTGCGTGGTGGGCTCGCGGCCGCGCTCTTCGTCGCGGGAGCCAGCTTCGTGCTCGGCGGGATGACGTCGTTCGCGCAGGGGTTCCTGCCGGAGTCGCTCGGGTCGTTCGCGAACTCGGCGAGCGGGTGGACGTTCATCACCGCGGTCCTGATCTTCATCGCCAAGCCGCGGTGGCTGCTGGCTGCCGTGCTCGGGGCGGCGAGCTTCGTGCTGCTCACCGTCGGATATGCGGTCGTCTCCCAGATGCGGGGTCTCTACTACAACCCGCTGATGTTCTCCGTCATCGGCGTGATCGTCGGGCCGTTCGTCGGCGTCGCCGCCAGTTGGCTGCGGGCCCAGGGCCTGCGGATGGCGCTCGGCACGGCGCTCCTCGCAGGCATCGGCATCGGTGAGGGGATCTACGGGCTGACGGTCGTCGCCGACACGACGAGCCCCGTCTACTGGACCCTGAGCATCGTCGTGGGCGTGGCGCTCCTGGTCGGCAGCATCGTGCGCAGGCTGCGCGGGGCCGTCCCGCTGATCGTGGCCGTCGCAGGCACGGCCGCCGTGGCTGCGGCGTTCAACGTGGCGTACTCGAGTCTCTGACGGCTGGCGGCTTCTCCGACGTCACCCAGCTCGCCAGCAGGTCCAGTCCCTGCCGAGCGGTCGTGCCCGGCTCCGTCGTGTAGACGAAGAGGGTCTGGTCGGGGTCGCCGGGGAGGCTGAGCGACTCGTAGGAGATGGTCAGCTCACCGGCGATCGGGTGGCGGAGTCGCTTGGTCCCGTGGGTCCGCTGGAAGACGCGGTGCTCCTGCCACCAGCGGCGGAAGTCGGGGCTCAGCTCGGTGAGCTCTTCGACGAGCTCGGCGGTCGCCCGGTCGTCGGGGTTGTTGCCGGCGTCGAGCCGCAGGCTCTCGACCGCCGCCCGAGCCTGGACGTCCCAGTCGACGAAGAGGGTGCGGGCCTCGTCGCTCAGCAGCATCCAACGCGCGTAGTTGCGCTCGCGGTGCGGGAGGTTCTCGAAGTCCGCGAGCAGCGCCCGAGCCATCCGGTTGCTGGCCAGGATGTCGGTACGCCGCCCCGTGATGAAGGCGGGCAGCCGGTCGAGCGACTCCAGGAACTGGTGCAGCCCGGGCCGGACGCGTTGGACGCTCGGAACCCTCGAGCTGGTCGACGGCAGCGGGGTGCCGACGAGGTGTCCGAGGTGGGTGCGCGCGGCGTCGTCGAGCTGCAGGGCGCGGGCGATCGCGTCCAGGACCGCTCCGGACGGGACGATGCGCCGGCCCTGCTCGAGCCGCGTGTAGTAATCGGTCGAGACGCTGGCGAGCAGCGCGACCTCCTCGCGGCGGAGCCCGGGTACGCGGCGTACGCGGCCGTCGGCTGGCAGACCGGTGCGCGAGGGGTCGACCGACGCCCGTGCGTGGCGCAGGAAGTCGGCCAGCTCGAGGTTCCGATCGGACATGGCCTCAGCGTGGCACAACGTGCTGCGTACCGCCTGGGTCTGTGAGTCCTAGGCAGTCTCGTCCCAGGTCGACGAGGGTCAGTTGTACGGCTCTTTCAGCAGCTTTTCGGGACCAGACTCGATGACGCCGGAAGCGACCGCTGCCGGCTCCGTCGAGCAAAGGAATCACGATGACCTATCCCACCGACAAGCCGGCCACCTGGTTCGTCACCGGAGCCTCCCGCGGCCTCGGTCTCGAGCTCGCCAAGCAGCTGCTCGAGCGCGGCGACAAACTGGCCGCGACCACCCGCTCCGCCCAGCGTCTGATCGGGTCGCTCGGCGAGACCGACACCTCTCGGCTGCTGACCTTCGAGCTGGACCTCACCGACGAGGCCGCGGTCGCTCGGGCCGTGACCGAGACCGTCGAACGGTTCGGCTCCCTGGACGTGGTCGTCAACAACGCCGGCTACGGCTTCCTCGCCGCGGTCGAGGAGGTCAGCGACGTCCAGGCCCGCGAGATGTTCGACGTCCAGATCTTCGGTGCGTGGAACGTCCTGCGACAGACGCTCCCGGTGATGCGCCGGGCCCGGAGCGGGCACATCATCAACGTCTCCTCGATCCTCGGACTCACCGCCTTCCCGGGCTGGGGGCTCTACAGCGCCGGCAAGTACGCCCTCGAGGGACTCACCAGCTCGCTGGCCCTCGAGGTCGCCGACCTCGGCATCGACGTCACCCTCATCGAGCCCGGCTACATGCAGACCGACTTCCTGCGCCCCGTATCCCTCGGCCTGCCGACGACGACGGTCGAGGGTTACGCGGCGATCCGGGAGATGACCGACGCCCACCTGGCGATGCCCGGCACTCAGCTCGGCGACCCGGCGAAGGCCGCGGCGGCGATCATCTCCGTCGCCGAGTCGGGCACCGCACCCCTGCACCAGCTGCTCGGCTCGGACTCGTACGCCCTCGCCGGCGGTGCCGTCGAGGCGCTCAGGAACGACATCGAGGCGGGAAGGAAGCTCGCCGAGACGACCGACATCGCGGAGCTGGCTCAGCGATAGTCGACGGAGCCGGGGAGGCCGCGGGCGCCCCGGCTCAGCTCTCGATCGGGAAACGTACGCCGGTGAGCTCCTCGGAGACGGTCCACAGCCGCTGCTGGGTCTGCAGGTCGTAGGAGGCGGGGCTGGAGGTGACCGGCTTCGGGTGGCCACGGAGCTCGCCGCGGCTGCTGGGTCCGTAGTACTGACCACCCATGACGGCCGGGTCGGTGGCGGCGCGCAGGGTGGGCAGGGCGCCCATGGCTGCCGGCTGGGTGATCAGCGGGCCCAGCGCCGTGAAGAGCAGCCTGACAGCGGCAGGGGCGTGGCGAGCGAGCTCGGTCGCCGAGACTCCGGGGTGGGCGGCGACAGCGGTCGTGGTGCCGCGGCCGGAGAGCCGGCGCTGGAGCTCGTAGGTGAACATCAGGTTGGCGAGCTTGGCCTGGCCGTACGCAGCGACCCGGTCGTAGGAACGGTCCCACTGCAGGTCGTCGAAGTGGATGTCGGCCCTGATCCGGTGGCCCATGCTGCTCACCGTGACGACCCGGGAGCCGGGCACGGGCAGCAGGTTGTCCAGCAGAAGTCCGGTGAGGGCGAAGTGGCCGAGGTGGTTGGTGCCGAACTGCATCTCGAAACCGTCGGCGGTGGCTCACGCGGGCACCTTGTCGAGGAACCCGCGTACGTCCTGGATGCGCTGCTCCGCATCGACGACGACCACGTCGAAGCCGACGATGACCGGCTCCTCGCCGGCCGGCCCGAGACCCCACTGGAAGCGGGCCTGCTGGTGGTGGGCGTCGACCGCGCCGACCGGGGTGAAGACGAAGTCGGGGAACTGCGCGCGGGCGGCGCGGACGGTCGCCGCGACAGCCTCCCGGCCCTCGGCCACGGCGAGCGGGTCGACGTAGAGGCAGTCCTCGGACCAGTGCTCGGCGAGCAGCTCGGGAAGCCGCTCGTCCGTGGCGTTCCAGGTCTCGAGGTAGCGCGTCACGATGTCGTTCATGGTCTCTTCCTTCTCTCGACGGGGTTCGTGGAAGAAGGTTCGCCGCCCGCCGGTGCATCAGTCGATGACCTCAGAGGTCATGGCCGCCGAGACCCGGGGTGACTAGCCTCGAGCCGTGACCGCAACCGTGACGCCGTCCTTCGTCGGCAGCGAGCTCCGTCGCTGGCGCGAGCTGCGTCGGCTGAGCCAGCTCGCGCTCGCCGCCCGGGCCGAGGTGAGCACCAGACACGTGAGCTACGTCGAGAACGGTCGCTCCCGGCCGACGCCGGAGATGATCCTTCGGCTGGCCGAGGTGATGGAGGTGCCGATGGCCGAGCAGAACCGGCTCCTGCTCGCCGGTGGGTTCGCGCCTCGCCATCCCCAGCGCTCCACCGACGACGATGCGCTGGCCGAGGTGATGGCGGGTCTGCGGCGCTTGCTGGACGCCCACGAGCCCTACCCGGCCCTGCTCCTCGACGACCGCTGGGATGTCGTCGACGCCAACGGTCCCGTTCACATGCTGCTCGACGGTTGCGACGCCGACCTGCTCGAGCCTCCGCTGAACGTGATCCGGCTCTGCCTCCACCCGCGAGGACTCGCCCAGCGCATCCGCAACCTCCCCGTCTGGCGTACCCACCTGCTCCAGCAGCTCGACCGCCGCATCGCGCACACCGGCGGCGACCAGTCCCTGGTCGCGCTGCGGGACGAGGTCACGGCCTACGCCGCCGACCAGCCGTCGGCGCGGCCCGTGGCCGACCCGGTGGTCCGGATGGAGATCGAGACGGGCGGCGACGTCCTCTGCTTCTTCAGCGTCGCCGGCCAAATCGAGAACGCCTCCGACGTGACCCTCGACGGCCTCCACCTGGAGACCTTCGTGCCCGCCGACGAGCGGACGCGGCGGCTGCTCAGCCCTTGATCAGCCGCATCGTCTGGTGGGAGAGCAGCCGGTTGACGGCGGGCAGGCGGGAGATGGTGCCGAGGATCAACCGCTCGTACGCCTCGGGGTCGGCGACCTGGACCCGCAGGTAGTAGTCCGGCTGGCCGAGCATGCGGCGCATCTCGGTGACCTCGGGGATCGCGACCGCTGCGGCCTCGAAGTCCTCGATGGTCTTGGCGTCGTTGACGGCGATGTCGAGGGCGACGATGACTTCGAACCCGCGGCCGCCGCTCTTCGGGTCGATGCTGGCGTGGTAGCCGCGGATCACGCCCTCGCTCTCCAGCCGTTGCACGCGCCGGAGGCAGGGCGCAGGGGTCAGCCCGACCCGCCGGGCGAGCTCCGCGTTGCTCAGTCGGGCATCATTCTCCAGTTCGGCAATGATTGCTCGATCCAGGTCATCAATAGACTGATCGTTGCGCATTCGGCCAATTTAGCATCGCCGATCGGCAACCCATGCGCGATCAGACTTTCCTAGACTTGCGCTGTGCAGATGTTGGAGATGGAGACGGCCTCACGAGAGCAGCCGAGCACCCGCGAGGAGGTCGTCGCAGGATGGCGGACCGTGCTGCCGGCGTGCGTCGCCGTGCTGCCGCTGGGGCTGGCCCTGGGTGTGCTCGTCGTCCACACCGGCTTCGCCTGGTGGTGGGCGCCGGTGCTGGGCGCCGTCGTGTTCGCCGGGACGATGGAGTTCCTGCTCATCGGTCTGCTGGCTGCCGCGGCGCCCCTCGCCCAGATCGCGGTCAGCACGCTGCTGGTGAACTTCCGCCACGTCTTCTACGCGATCTCCTTCCCGCTGCACCGGGTCCACGGCGGCGGCTGGAAGGCCTACAGCACCTTCGCGCTGACCGACGAGGTCTACGCTCTCACCGCGACGCCCGAGTCCGCGTCGTGGTCCCGCGCTCGCATCCTCAGCATCCAGGCCCTCTTCCACGTCGCCTGGGTGGTCTTCGTGGCGATCGGCGCCGGGCTGGGGTCGCTGATCCCGGCGCAGGTCGTCGGGCTCGAGTTCGCCGTCACGGCGCTGTTCGTGGTGCTGGGGCTGGAGGCGTACAAGGTCCGGCGGTCGCTGCCGGTGCCGGTGCTCGCCTTCGGCTGCGCGATCGTCGCCGCCCTGATCTCGCGCGAGAACATGCTGCTGATCGCGATGGGCATGTTCGTGGCCGCTCTCGTCGGTTCGTACGTCCTCTCCACCCGGAGGCGCCACGGTGTCTGATCCCGTCTACATCCTGTCCGGCATCGTCGTCTCGGCGGCGGTCACCTGGCTGCTCCGCGCGGCACCGTTCGCGATGCTCGCGCCTCTGCGGCACAGCGCGCTGCTGGCCCACGTCGGCGAGCGGATGCCGGTCGGAGCGATGGTCATCCTGACCGTCTACGCCCTCCGCGACACCGACCCGACCGTGCTCGTCTCGGCCGGCCCGGCCGCGCTCGCCCTCGCGATCACCGTCGGGCTGCACCTGTGGCGCGGCAGCATGACGCTGAGCATCTTCGCCGGCACCGCCGCGTACGTCCTGGTCACCTCGTTCATCGCCGCCTGACTCGTTTCGCCGCGACCCGAGCCGGATCAGGACGTACGCTGCTGGGGTCCGAACGTCCGTCGGAGGAGTGCGCACATGACAGAGCAGACGATCCCCGAGCCGGTGGCGGCCTTCATCGAGGCCGTCAACCGCCACGACGAGCCCGCGTTCCTCGACGCCTTCACCGAGGGTGGTGCCGTCGACGACTGGGGCCGGGTCTTCACCGGGCGCGATCAGATCAAGGCGTGGAGCGACAACGAGTTCATCGGCGCGAACGGCACGCTCACCGTCGAGGAGGTGCGCACCGAGAACGGCACCATCACCGTCGTCGGCGACTGGCGCTCCACCCACGCCAACGGCCGTTCGAAGTTCGACTTCGACGTCGAGGGCGACAAGATCACCCGGATGACCATCCGCGAGGGCTGACCCCGCTCAGCCTCGCCCGCCGCCAAGGACGGTGTCGAGGAGCGGGAGCAGACGGTCCCAGTGACGCTTCAGCCCGGCCGGGTCGTACGCGTCGGTGTCCGACATGGTGAAGCCGTGGACGGTCTCGGGGTAGATCTCGGAGGTGTGGTCGACGCCGGCGTCGTCGAGCGCCTGGTTGAGCTCCGCCAGCGACTCCTCGGTCAGGTCGCTCGCGGCGTGGCCGAAGTGGGCGCGGGCGCGCAGCCGCTGGAAGGTCTCCGGACCGTCCGCGTTCACCGGCGCGTGGAACCCGGCGACGGCAGCCACCTGGTCCGGGTGGGCCGCGGCGGTGCGTACGGCGAGGAGACCGCCGATGCAGTAGCCGGTCACCCCGACCGGCCCGTCGCCGACCTCGGGCTGGGCGCGGAGGTGGTCGAGGTAGGCCCCGGCGTCGCTCAGCGTACGCTCGACGGTGTGGGCTCCGATCAGCGGCATGAACCGGTCGATCAGACCAGGCCGGACGTCCTCGCCGATGTGGTCGGGGAGCTCGACGACAGGTGCGGGTCCTTCGCGGTAGAAGAAGTTCGGCACCAGCACGTAGTAACCGTGCGAGGCGAGCTCACCGGCCATCTCGCGGATGACCGGCCGGATGCCGAAGGCGTCTGCGTACATCAGTACGCCGGGGTGCTGCTCCCCGTCGTCGGGGAAGGCGGCGAAGGCGTCCGCCGTGCCGTCGGCGGTGGGGATCTGCGCGGGGATCTGCACGGTCTTCGTGGGCAAGTGATCTCTCTCGTCGGGTGTCAGTTGATGATCTCGGCGCGCTCGGTGCGGATGGCGACCAAGCGCTCGCGCCACATCTGCAGCGCCTCAGGGGTCAGCCGGGTCCAGTCGAGGACCTCGGCCACGATCCGCAGCGGCTCGGTGCTGCGGAAGGAACGGGTCGGGTTGCCCGGGAACTTCTTGTCGGTGACGTTGGGGTCGTTCTCGAACTCCCCGGTCGGCTCGACCTGGTAGACCCGCGGCTCGGCCTCCCCGTCGGCCAGGTCGACCGCGAGCTCGGCGGCGAGGCCGGCTCCGTCGCGCAGCGCGGTGAAGTAGATGTGGTTCATCGTCACCTCGGGCCGGTAGTTCGACGGGAACCCGGGGGTGAGGAGGTCGCCGACCTTCAGGTCGGCCGTCGTGCCGTGGAAGAAGGGTCCATCATCGAGCGGCTCAGCCATGCTCGCAGGCTAGCAACAGCGCTCTGGCCGACGCGCCTCATTTCGGTCGCAGGCGGGCGTACGATCGGCCTGCACATCATCCGGTCGCGGCGGAAGGACAGGGGTCCATGACCGACGAGATCCGGCCGGCACGGCCGCAGGACGCCCCGCGGCTGAAGGAGATCGCGCTCGCCGCCTACGGCGTCTACGTGGAGCGGATCGGTCTCGAGCCCGCACCGATGACGGCCGACTACGACGAGGCGATCGCGTCCGCAGAGGTCTCGGTGGCGACGGTCGACGGCGAGATCGCCGGCTACGTCGTCGTACGTCCTGGCGACCGCGAGCTGCTGGAGAACGTCGCGGTCGCGCAGGGTCATCAGGGACAGGGGATCGGGCGAGCCCTGATCGACCACGTCGAGAAGCGGGCGAAGGAGCGCGGCGCGACGTACGTCGAGCTCTACACGCACGAGCTGATGACCGAGAACCGGCAGCTCTACGCGCGGCTCGGCTATCAGGAGTTCGGCTTCATCGTCGAGGACGGCTTCCGCCGGGTGCTGATGGAGAAGCGGCTAGCCGGCTGACTTCCTGGTGAAGGTCAGGTGGGTGACGCCGCTGGGGGCCGAGACGGCCTCGATGCCGTAGTCGTCCTCGACGGCCTCCAGACCGTCCCAGACACGTGAGCCGCGGCCGAGGACGATCGGCACCTGGACCAGGTGCATGAAGTCGACGAGCCCGGCGGCGACGAAGTCGCGCACCACGGTGGCGCCGCCGCCGATGCGTACGTCCTGCCCGTCCGCGGCCTCGAACGCCGCAGCCAGCGCCTCGGCGGGCGAGGCGTCGAGGAAGTGGTAGGTCGTGCCGCCCTCCATCGCCAGCGGCGGACGGGGGCGGTGGGTGAGGACGAAGGTCGGCGAATGGAACGGCGGGTTGTCGCCCCACCAGCCCTTCCACTCGGGGTCGTCCTGCCACTCCGGCGGGCCGAACTTGTTGGCGCCCATGATCTCGGCGCCGATGCCGACGGTGTTGCGCTGCGCGAACGAGTCGTCGACACCTGCGGACCCGGACTCGTCCCAGAAGCGGGTGGCGAACATCCATTCGTGGAGCCGCTCGCCGGCGTGGCCGAACGGCGCCTCCAGCGACTGCGGCTCACCGGTCGCGAAGCCGTCGAGCGAGATCGAGAAATTGTGGACTCTGGCGTGTGGCATGGGTTCCTCCGTGGACCATGACGACGACGAGGTCTGCTCGTCGTCCGAACGAGCGTACTGCTCGCGGCGCTGGACCGGCGATGGCAATATGGCGGACGTGCCCGCCCGCCCCCACGTCGTCATCTGCGGTCCCGCCTCCTGGAACCACCTGATCGCGCTCGACGAGCTGCCCGAGCCCGTGCCCCACATGCAGTTCGCGCGCCGGGCCTGGCACACGGTCGGCGGCACCTCCGCGGGCAAGGCGCTGCACCTGTCCGATCTCGACGTCGACGTACGCCTGTGGACGTCCGTAGGCGACGACGCGGACGGCGCACGGCTGTGCGAGCACCTCAGGGAGGCCGGCGTCGTCGTCGAGACGGTCGACAGCGAGCAGACCGAGCAGCACGTGAACCTGATGGCCGACGGCGGCCGCATCTCGTTGTACGTCTCGACGCCCTCACCCCCGACCGACGACGCCGTGAGGGCAGCCGCCGGCGCGGTCGGCGCCGCTGACCTCGCCGTCATCGATCTCAGTGAGCTCGGCCGACTGGTGCTCGACGCCATGCCCGAGCCGCGGACGCCGCTGTGGACGGACCTGCACGACTACGACGGCACAGCGGCGTTCCATGAGCCCTTTCTTCGCGCTGCCGATGTGGTCTTCATGAATGACGACGCGGTCGAGGATCCTTGGGTGCTGATGGAGTCGTGTCTCGATCGCGGGCCCCGCCTGGCGTTGTGCACGCTCGGGGCGGAGGGCGCGATCGCGCTGGAGGCAGACGGAACCCGCCACGAGGTGGCTGCGACGCCGGCGACCGTGGTCGACACGAACGGTGCCGGCGATGCGTTCATGGCAGGCTTCCTGGCCGCGCGGCTTCGTACGACTTCAGTGGGCGCGGCGCTCGACGCAGCCGTGGCGCAGGCGCGGGTCGCAGTCGAGTCGGAGCATCTTCATCCGGCGCTGGCCCAGAGCGTCAGTCCGCGTTTCCTCTGACGCGACGAGCGAACGTCAGGAGCGCGGCGACCATTGCACCGACCACGATCGCGCCGGCGAAGGTGGTCATCGCGATCTCGTCGTCGCCGACGAAGGCGAGCGCGAGGTTGGCGCCGAGGTGGATGAGGGTGCAGGACGCCATCCGCTGCCAGAACGAGCCGACCATGACGTACGCCATCGTCAGGGTCAGTGCGACGGTGCCGACGACGAACGCGGCGAGCTGGAGCGGCGGGAGGGCGTAGTACTGGACGTGCCACAGGCCGAACAGCACACCGGTGAGGACGGCGGCTGTCGGGCGGGAGAGCCAGCGCTGCAGGCCGTGGAGCAGCACGCCGCGGAACCCGATCTCCTCGGTGAGGGCGCCGAGCGTCTGCAGCAGGAGGAAGACGACGATCGGCACGCCGCCGACGTGGCCGGGCGCCGACGGTGCGCTGCCCCGGGCGACCGAGATCACCGCAAAGTACGCGGCGACCACCGCCAGCGCCAGCAGCAGGGAGACGGTCAGCGCGGGGGAGGCGACCGTCGGCAGCGTCCAAGGCCCGCGGCCACGGATCAGGGGCCACGCCGCTGCCGCACCGATGGCCGGCGCGAGCATCACCAGCGAGAACGCCTCCATGTCGAGGGATGTCATCGGCTGGATCGCCAACAGGGCGACAGCGGCGACCAGAGAGGCGACCAGCCAGACGGTCAGGGTGAGTGCGACACGGCGGGTGGAGGCTGGCGTGAGCGCGGACTGCGCGGTCGTCGTCATGGGCCGAGACTGGCAAAGGTCCCCGAGGCGGACAACGTCTTTTCACGTCCGCGGATGACCCCTCGTGTTGTCCCCCGTGAGAGCTACACGCAAGTGACCTCCCGAGCGTGACGACGCGGAGGTGCGCGGTCCGTAGCGTTCCGGGTCGGTCGCGGGCGTACGGCTCGCGTCATCTCCGAGGGAGTTCTCATGAAGTTCGTCTGGCAGTTCCTGGCCGCGATCGCGGTCGCGGCGGTCGGGGGCCGGATCGTGCTCGCGCTCGACGACAGGCCGTGGCTGTGCCTCGTCGTCGGCGTCGTCACTGCTGCGCTCGCGGTGCTCGTCTACGGGCTGGTCGTCCGGTGGACCGAACGACGGGAGGTCTCGGAGGTCGCTCCGGGCGGTGCCGCGACCAAGCTGGTGCTGTCGACTCTGCTGGGTGTGGGGGTGTTCGGTTTCGTCATCTCCAACATCTACTTCCTCGGCTTCTACGAGGTGCGCGGGATGGGTTCGGTGTCCGCCGCCGCCGGCCTGTTCGGGTTCATGGCGGCCGCGGCCGCGACCGAGGAGGTGCTGTACCGCGGGGTGCTCTTCCGTCGGCTCGAGCACTGGACCGGCACCTGGGTCGCCGTGGTCGTGGTCAGCGCGCTGTTCGGTCTCAGCCACATCCTCAACCCGAACGCCGACTGGTGGGGTGCGCTGATCATCGCGCTCACCGGCGGCCTGATGCTCACCTCCGCCTACGTCATGGCGCGCAACCTGTGGGTGCCCATCGGCGTCCACTTCGGCTGGAACTTCGCCGCCGGTGGCATCTTCAGCACCGAGGTCTCCGGCAACGACACCCCGCCCGGACTGCTCGAGTCGGTGACCTCGGGGCCGAGCCTCGTCACCGGTGGTGGCCTGGGCCCGGAGGGCAGCATCTACACACTGGTGGGCTGCGGTCTGGTGACCATCGCCTTCCTCTGCGTGGCCAAGCGGCGCGGCCGAGTGCTCGCGATGCGCCGCAGCAAGCGTCCCGCCGAGCCGGTCGCGGGTGCGGAACCCGTCGCTACACTGCCCCGGTGACGAGCACCGTACGCCGGGTCCTGGACGGGTGGCGCGGACGCGACGTCGCCGTCCGGGACCTTCCGCTGGCTCTGCTCGTGCTGACCGTGTCGCTGGTCCTGGCTCCCTACGGCACCGGCACCGAGCTCGGTGGCCTGCCATCGCGGCCGTTCGACGGCGTGAGCGCGGTGATCATCGTGGCCGAGTGCCTGCCGCTCGCCCTGCTGCGCAGCCGCCCGCTGGCCTGCCTGGTGCTGGTCTCCGGCGGGTTCGCGGCCGACCAGCTGCTCGCCTTCCACTCCGTCGCAACCCTGGCGCTGCCGGTCTCGGTGCTCTGCGTCAGCGCCTACCTGGACGCGCGCCGACGCCTGGCGATCGCGTTGCTCTCCGCGGCGTACGTCCTGTTCGCGGTGGCGCTCTACGTGGTCGGGCGGGGGAGCGAGACGGCGATGGAGTTCGTGACGTTCTACGGCGTGCTCGCGATGCTCTGGATCGTCGGCTCGTGGCTGCGGGCGAGGCGGCAGGCCGAGGAGGAACGGCGACGTCGGATCGCCGAGGAGACCCGCGCCGCAGAGCGCGCCCGGATCGCCCGCGAGCTGCACGACGTCGTCACCCACCACGTCACCGCGATGGTGCTGCAGGCCGAGGCCGCGCAATACCTCACGAAGTCGCCCGACCGGCTCGCCCAGAACCTCTCCGACGTCGCCGGCACCGGCCGGCGCGCGATCACGGACCTACGGCACCTCCTCGGTCTGCTCGACCCCGACCACGGTGCGGGCGAGCGGACTCCGTCGGTCCAGGGCGTGGAGAACCTGGTCGAGCAGGCCAGACGGGCCGGTCAGCCCGTCGACCTCGCTCGCGAGGGATCGCCCGCGTCGACGCCCGGCGGTGCCGAGCTCGTCGCCTACCGGGTGGTCCAGGAAGGACTGACCAACGCGCTCAAGCACGCCCACGGCAGGCGTACGCAGGTGGATGTGCGCTACGACGAGGCCGAGATCGTGGTGCGGGTCAGCACCTCCGGTGCGGTGCCTGCCGCCACGCCCGGAGGCGCCGAGGGCGGCCGCGGTCTGGCGGGCCTGCGGGAGCGCGTCGCACTGCTCGGCGGCGACTTCGAGGCCTCCGGACGCCGCGACGGGTTCGTGGTGAGCGCCCGCATCCCCGCAGGGAGCAGGTCGTGAGCGCCGTCCGGGTCCTGGTCTGCGACGACCAGGCGATGATCCGCGCAGGGCTGACCACGATCATCGACGCGCAGGACGATCTCGAAGTGGTCGGGGAGTGCGGCGACGGGGTGGCCGCGGTCGAGCTGGCGCGCACGCTGCGTCCCGACGTGGTCGTCATGGACATCCGGATGCCCGACCTCGACGGCATCGAGGCGACCCGGCGCATCGCCGGGGCCTCGGTGAGCGAACCGGTCAAGGTGCTCGTCGTGACGACGTTCAACCTGGACGAGTACGTCTACGAGGCGCTCCGCGCCGGAGCGAGCGGATTCCTGCTGAAGGACGCGCCGCCGTCCCAGCTCCTGCACGCGATCCGGACGGTGGCCTCGGGTGCCGCGCTGATCGACCCCGAGGTGACCCGGAAGCTCGTCGGCTCCTACGCCGACCGGATCCGTCCGGCGACGAGCAACCGCAGCGACTCAGCGCTGAGCCCGCGCGAGACCGAGGTGCTCCGGCTGGTCGCCGAGGGGCTGTCCAACGCCGAGATCGCCGACGTGCTCGTGCTGAGCCAGCAGACCGTGAAGACCTTCGTCTCCCGCATCCTCACCAAGCTCGACCTGCGCGACCGCGTCCAGATCGTGGTCTACGCCTACCGCAACGGCCTGGTGGGCTGACCGGTCTCAGCCGCCGAAGGCGGGATGCCGCGGCTCGCCGGACGCGTGGGACCGGCTGCCCGCCGCGGGCTCGATCGGGTCGAAGGTCCACAGTGCGTACGCACCTGGCCCGACGTGGAGCGTCGAGCTGCCGATGGTCTCGGTGCGAGGCTCCTCGGCAGGCTCGTCGAGCGCGAAGACGACGTGACGGATGCCCGCCTCCGGAGCCGGCACCGGGAGCAGCCGGATGGTGGTCATCCCGTCGAAGGCGAGGACGCCGCCGTCCTTCAGGACCCGGATGGTGATGCCGGCGGCGCGCCACAGCGGCACCATCTTCTCGATGTCGGCGGAGGTGGTGGCGATCTGGATGCCGATGACGTCGCGCATCTGGTGGTCGAGGTACTGGTCGCGGTTGTAGCGGTCGCGGCTGACGTCACCCTCGTAGGCGGGAGGAGGGAAGTCGAGGCGCGGGTCGGTGAGGAACTCGTCGCGATACTCCATCGCCCAGGAGAAGAAGGTGTCGTAGGTCGCGGTGGTGTAGGTGACGTCGAACCACGGGATCGGCTTGCCGTCGCCGAGGTCGGTCACCTGGGTGAACTCGACCGGGTCGACGCCGAGCTCGTGGAGGTTGGCCGTCGCCGTGGCCAGGTCGCCGTCCTTGTCCGCCGAGACGGCCAAGCCGGTGTCGCCGGCGACGGCGTCGGGGCTGTCGCCCGGACCGAAGAACTCCAGGTAGGTCTCCTTGCCGAGCAGGTAGCGACCGGTCCAGGTCGAGGTGCCGTCGTTGCCCGTGCTGACCCGACGGTCGGCGAACCGCCCCAGGAACTCCGAGTGCTCGATCGCGTCGGCCGTCTCCCGGTCGACCATCGCCCAGGCGTGGTTGAAGGCCAGCAGCGGGTCACGACGCTCCTCCTCGGCCTGGGCAGGGGCCGCCGAGACGCCCGAGGTGATGGTCAGTGCGGCGACCGCAGTCGCGATGAAGCCCGAGATTCTCCATGGAGTCCGCATGGCTCCCAGTCTCGGCGACCGGCACGCTCCTGTCACCGACATCCGGCGGGAGGTCGTGCGTGTCGGGTCAGGCGCCGTGGGAGGCGGTGGCCATGGTGGCACCCAGACCGATCATGATGACCCCGCCGCCCGCACCGAGCCCGTCGAGACGCTTCGGCTTGCGGGCGAACCACGCCTTGGCCCGGCTCGCCGCCACCACCCAGCCGGAGTCGCAGGCGAAGGCCATCGCCGAGAAGATCGCGCCGAGCAGCAGGATCTGCGGGACCGCGGGCGCGGAGGTGTCGATGAACTGGGGCAGGAACGCCAGATGGAAGACGATCGTCTTCGGGTTGGTCGCCCCGACGATCATCCCGGTGCGGATCGCGCCCCAGGCGGTCGTCCGGGTGACCTCCCCGCCGTCGAGCGCAGCCCGGGCGTCGGCACGGTGGCGGATCGCCTGGACGCCGAGATAGATGACGTACGCAGCCCCGACCAGCTTCACGACGCTGAACGCGACGGTGGAGGCCGCCACCAGCGCGCCGAGCCCGATGGCCACCGCGAGCACCTGGCCGAACTGGCCCAGCGCGTTGCCGCCGACGGCGAGGACGGCCTCACGACGGCCGGCGGTGAGCGCGCGGCCGAGCGCGAAGAGCACGCTCGGGCCGGGGATCAGGATGAAGACGAGGGAGGCGAGCCCGAAGGCGGCGAACTGGCTCAGGGACGGCATGCTCTCCATTGTCCGTCGCGATCGGGCACGCGGCGAACGGGTTTCAGCCCTTGTCCGGGTCGGCCAGCGAGGCGGCGATCCGTCTCAGCTCGGTGAGGGCGCAGGCGATCTCGGGCTGGCGGGAGGTGCCGCTGCGTACGCTCGTCCGGACGTGACGGACCGGGCTGGCCTCGCCGCGCAGCGGGATCCGCACCAGGTTGTCGGCGTGGGGGATCCGGGCGAGACGCGGCACCAGCGCGACACCGAACCCGGCCGAGACCAGGGCCGCGCCGGTGTCCCACTCGACGACCTCGTGGGCGTGCTCCGGCGTGAAGCCGGCGGCGGCGCAGGCGGAGGTGACGAGCTGGTGGTACGGGCGGCCGGGATGCTCCATGATCCAGTGCTCTTCGGCGGCGTCGGCGAGCCGGACCCGGGAGCGGCCGGCCAGCGGGCTGTCGGCGGGGACCAGCAGGTCGAGGGCGTCCTCCATCAGCCGTTCCTGCTCGAAGCGTGGGTCGGCGGTGGGCGGCAGGTCGGAGGTGCTGACCACGACGGCGACGTCGACCTGGTCGGCCAGCAGCATGTCGAAGCAGACCTCGGGGTCGGCCTCGATGATCTTGATCGTGGACTGCGGGAAGCGCCGGTCGACCGCGACCGCGGCCGGCGGCAGCAGGGCCGAGGCCGCGGTGGAGAAGCCGGCCAGCCGGAGGTAGCCGCGAGCGGCGCCGGAGGCCTGCTGCACGTCGGCGCGGATCTCCTCCCACTGGGCGAAGAGGCCGTGGCTGCGCTCGAGCAGGGTGAGCGCGGCTCCGGTGAGACGTACGCCTCGGCCGTCCGGCACGAGCAGCTGCGCACCCACGTCGCGGGCGAGCGTGCGCAGCTGGTGGGAGATGGCCGAGGGGGTGTAACCGAGATCGGTGGCAGCGGCCGAGACGGTGCCCCGCTCGGCCACCATCCGGAGCACCTGGAGCCGCTGGTCGATCATGCTTCGATTGTGCAACCAGATCGCACGGTAAACAGCGGAAATGTGCGCTTTTCTTGAACAGTGCGGCGGCGTCACGCTGGTCATGTGTCCCCCAGCGTCGACCCCCTCCTGGCGAGCTTCCGGCTCCGGAGCCTCACCCTGCGCAACCGCGTGGTGAGCACCTCCCACGAGCCCGCCTACACCGAGGACGGGATGCCGAAGGACCGCTACCGCCTCTACCACCTGGAGAAGGCGCGCGGCGGGGTCGGGCTCACCATGATCGGCGGCTCGGCGGTGGTCTCGCCGGACAGCCCGCCGGCCTTCGGCAACATGCTGCTCTACCGCGACGAGGTGGTGCCGTGGCTGCACCGGCTGGCCGACGACGTCCACGAGGCGGGCGCCGCGGTGATGTGCCAGATCACGCATCTGGGGCGGCGTACGAGCAACTTCACCGGTGACTGGCTGCCGCTGGTCTACCCCTCGCGTCTGCGCGAGCCGCAGCACCGGTCCTTCCCGAAGGTCGCCGAGGCGTGGGACGTGGACCGGATCGTGCGCCACTACGCCGAGGCCGCCGAGCGGTGCCGGGCGGCCGGGCTCGACGGGATCGAGATCGAGTCCTACAGCCACCTCTTCGACGCCTGGGTCTCCCCGGCGACCAACCACCGCTCGGACGCCTTCGGCGGAGATGCCGAGGCCCGGCTGACCTTCCCGCTGCGCGTCCTCGCCGCGATCCGGGAGGCCGTCGGCCCCGACTTCCTGGTCGGCGTGCGGATGGCGATGGACGAGGGCCTGCCCGACGGCCTCGGGCTGGACGACACCGAGCAGGTGATGCGCCGCTACGTCGGCGCGGGCGTCGACTTCCTCTCGGTCATCAAGGGTGGCCTCGACTCCGACGCCCGCCTGGCGGCCGCGATCCCGTCGATGGGCACCCCGTCGGCGCCGTTCCTCGACTTCGTCGGAGAGGTACGCCGCCGGGTGGACGTCCCGGTCATGCACGCCGCTCGGA
This sequence comes from Nocardioides luteus, assembly GCF_014648595.1. Taxonomy (GTDB): domain Bacteria; phylum Actinomycetota; class Actinomycetes; order Propionibacteriales; family Nocardioidaceae; genus Nocardioides; species Nocardioides luteus. The sequence goes on from NZ_BMRK01000005.1 coordinate 111,831, forward strand.
TCAACGACGTCGCCACCGCTCGCCACGCGATCCGGGAGGGGCTGCTCGACCTGGTCGGGATGACCCGGCCCCAGCTCGCCGACCCCCACCTGGTCGCGAAGGTCGCGCGCGGGGAAGAGGACCGGATCCGGCCGTGCGTGGGCGCGAGCCACTGCCTGGACGCGATCTACGAGTCCGGCGACGCCAAGTGCATCCACAACCCGGCGACGGGCCGGGAGCAGTCGCTGCCGCACCTCACACCGAGGGCCGCGCGGCGTCGACGCGCGGTGGTCGTCGGCGCCGGCCCGGCGGGCCTGGAGGCCGCCCGGGTCCTGGGCGAGCGCGGTCACGAGGTGACCGTGCTCGAGGCCGCCGCCCGGCCCGGCGGACAGCTGCTGCTGGCCTCCTCGACCAGGCACCGCCGCGACCTGATCGGCATCGTCGACTGGCGCATCGCCGAGGCCAAGCATGCCGGTGTCGACTTCCGACTCGGGACCTACGCCGACGCCGACCTCGTGCGCGGGCTCGCCCCGGACGTCGTGGTCGTGGCCACCGGCGGGGTGCCCGACCGCTCCTGCGTGCCGGTCGGCGCCGAGCTGGTCAACGACACCTGGGACGTCCTCGACGGCACCCTGTCCGCCGGGGCCGGGTCCGTTCTCGTCTACGACGACAACGGCGCCGAGCCGGCGCTCGACGCCGCCGAGCAGCTGGCGACGCTCGGTGCGCGGGTCGAGCTGGCCACCCCGGAGCGTACGGTCGGGATCTCGGTGGGCTCGATGAACAGCCCCGCCTATCTCGGGGTCTTCGCCGCCCACGACGTCACCCTGACCGTGGCGCGGAGGCTGGCTTCGGTGCGGCGGGCTCCCGCCGGCTCCGAGCACCGGCTGATCGCCACCCTGACCAGCGAATATGCGGAAGGTGCCGAGATCGAGCGACACGTCGACCACGTCATCGTCGAGCACGGCACCATCCCCAACGACGAGCTCTACCACGACCTCGTCCCCGGCTCGATCAACCTCGGTGAGGTCGACCAGGCGGCGCTGCTCTCCGGCGCGCCGCAGACGGTGTCCCGCAACCCTGCGGGCAGCTACCAGCTGTTCCGGATCGGCGACGCGGTCGCCAGCCGGAACGTCCATGCCGCGGTCTACGACGCCTTGCGGCTGTGCCTCACGATCTGACCCGATCGTCTCGACCGAATCACTGGGAGCGATGAGAATGACCGAACTCCTCGGCGATCCAGCCACCGTCCGACGTACCTCGATCCTCGACCACCTCGACCGCAGGACGCCCGGCCACTCGCTGCCCGGCGTCCTCTACACCGACCCGGAGGTCTTCGCGAGCGAGATCGAGCTGCTCTGGCGGCGCCGCTGGCTCTTCGTCGGCACGGTCGCGGAGGTGCCCGAGCCGGGCGACTACCTCACCTTCGACGTCGCCGGCTCCTCGGTGCTGGTGATCCGCGACGACGACGAGCAGGTGCGGGCCTTCCACAACGTCTGCCGTCACCGCGGCTCCCGGCTGGTCACAGCCGGCCAGGGCAGTGTCGGCAACCTGGTCTGCGGCTATCACAGCTGGACGTACGCCACCGACGGCTCGCTCCGCTACGCCCCGCAGCTCTCGCCGAGCATCGACACCACCTGCCTCGGGCTGCGGCCGGTGGCACTCCGCGAGGTCGGCGGCCTGCTCTACTGCTCGCTCGCGGACTCGCCCGACGACGATCTCGACGCGGTGGCCGCGCAGGTGCGTGACTACCTGACGCCGCATCGTCTCGACCGGGCCAAGGTCGCCGCGCAGGTCGACCTGGTCGAGGAGGGCAACTGGAAGCTGGTGATGGAGAACAACCGGGAGTGCTACCACTGCGAGGGCGGGCATCCCGAACTGACCTGCACCTTCTTCCCGACCTGGGGGCTGCGCGAGGACCAGGTCCCCGAGCGGCTGCGCGGTGACCACGACCGCTACCTCCTCGCCGAGGCGGATCTGGCGCGGCGCTGCGACGAGCTCGGAATCCCGCACCGGCTCCTGGAGGACCTGGTCGGCCGGCCGCTCGGCTTCCGGATCCAGCGCGAGCCGCTCGACGGAGCGGGGGAGTCCTTCAGCCCGGACGGGTCGCGGCTGGTCGGGCGGCTGCTGGGCGACCTCGCCGACCCGCGGCTCGGCCGGTGCACCTTCCACACCCAGCCCAACGCCTGGATCCACCTGCTCGCCGACCACGTGGTGACCTTCTCGGTCACCCCGATCTCACCCGACCGCACCCTGGTCCGCTCCACCTGGCTGGTCTCGGCCGACGCCGTGGAGGGCGTCGACTACGACGTCGAGTCGCTGACCGCGGTGTGGCGGGCGACCAACGCCCAGGACGCGGTCTTCGTGCGCAACACCCAGCTCGGCGTCGCCGACCCCGCCTACGTCCCGGGGCCCTACAACGAGGCGGAGCGGCAGGTCGACGACTTCGTGCGCTGGTACGAGGCCCAGATCCGCTCCGAGGCCCGGATCCCGTCGCCGAGAGGTGGGTCCGATGGCTGAGCCGTGGCCGGTCTCGGTGGCGCTGCCACCGCGTGCCCTCTACGCCGTCCTCTCGCCGCTCGGTGCGGGGATCCTGCCCGAGGAGAGGCCGTTCGAGGGCGAGCTGCGGTGTCGCCGGGTGCGGCGGGTGACCCACGACGTGGTCGAGGTGACCCTCGAGCCCGTCGACGGGGCTCCCTTCGCCTTCGCGCCGGGCCAGTATCTGACCCTCCGGGCCGCGATCGCGGGCGAGCAGGTCGAGCGCTGCTACACGATCTCCTCCCCGCCGACCCGACCGCATCTGCTCACCATCACGGTCAAGCGGGTCCCGGGCGGGCCGATGTCCTCCTTCCTGCACGAGTCGCTCGCCGTGGGCGACCGGCTCTGGGCCAGCGGGCCACAGGGCGGTTTCTCGGTGGCTGAGCACCCCGCCGCCTCCTACCTGCTGCTCTCCGGCGGCAGCGGGATCACCCCGACGCTCTCCACGCTGCGGACGCTCGCCGACCTCGCCGAGCCGTCCGACGTCGTGGTCGTCCACCATGCGCGGACGCCGGCCGACTTGATCGAGCGGGCTGAGCTGGAGGCGCTCGCGGCCGCCCACGGCGGGATGCGCATCGTCTGGGTCGTCGACGAGCCCGACGCCTCCTGGCGTGGGCCGAGCGGGCTGATGAGCCCGCAGCAGCTCGTCGACCTGGTGCCTGACCTGGGCGGACGCGAGGTCTTCTGCTGCGGCCCGGCGGGCTACATGGGGGAGGCGCGGGCCGCCTTCGACGCGCTCGGTGGGGATCCCGCGCGCTGGCACGAGGAGAGCTTCGTCCTCACCGAGACGCCTGCGGAGGGCGCTCCCGCGTCGGAACGGGCGGCCGGGGCTGCGTACACGGTCCGGCTGCAGCGCAGCGGCCGCGACCTGGCGTGCGGACCCGACGAGACCGTGCTGGAGGCGGCGCGGGCCGCCGGCGTACGTCTCCCGTCGTCGTGCGCGCAGGGGCTGTGCGGCACCTGCAAGTCGACGCTCGTCTCCGGCGAGGTCGACATGCACCACGCCGGCGGCATCCGGCCGCGCGAGATCGCGGCCGGGAAGTTCCTGCCATGCTGTTCGAGACCGCTCGGCGACCTCGTCGTCGACATCTGAGGAGGACCCTGTGCCCGAGAATCTCTCAGCCGCCGACCTGACCGCCGACGCCGTCGTCGTCGGCTCCGGGGTGATCGGGTCGGCGGTCGCGTACGAGCTCGCCCGCGGCGGTCGCGACGTCATCGTCCTCGACAAGGGAGCCGGTGCCGGCTACGGCTCGACCAGCGCCTCCAGCGCGGTGATCCGCTTCCTCTACTCCACCTACGACACGACCGCGACGGCGTGGGAGGCGAAGTTCATGTGGGAGCGGTGGGCCGAGCATCTCGACCTCGATCCTGCCGAGGTGCCGCTGGCGCGGTTCCACCGCACCGGCGCCCTCCACCTCGACGTGCCGATCGTGCCAACCGAGGCGAGCCGGGAGCGGCTGGCCGCCGTCGGGGTGCCGTTCACCTATCTCGGCCCCGAGGAGATCTCGGCTCGGTTCCCGCACATCGACGTCGGCGCCTACTGGCCCAACAAGCCGATCACCGACGACGCGTTCTGGGCCGACGCCACCGCGACGCTGGGGGCGATCTACACCCCCGACGCCGGCTACATGGACGACCCGCGGCTCGCCGCCGACAACCTCGCCGAGGCCGCCCGTCGCCGCGGCGCCCGCACCGTCTACCGCGCCGAGGTGGTCGCCGCCGAGCGGGTCGGCGACGTCTGGCGTCTCGGTCTGGCCGACGGCCGCCGTGTGGAGGCTCCGGTGGTGGTCAACGCCGCCGGGCCGTGGTCGGCCGGCTTCAACCGGCTCGCCGGGGTCGGGGAGGAGTTCACGATCGGGGTGCGGCCGCTGCGCCAGGAGGTCCACCAGGTCACCCAGCCGGCGGGCTACGGCACCGACGAGGAGCCCGGCGCCGCCGTCTTCGACATCGACCTCGGGACGTACATGCGCCCCGGCCCTGCCGGCGCCTGGGTGGTCGGCGGCACCGAGCCCGAGTGCGACCCGTTCGAGTGGCTGGAGACGCCCGACGAGGTGAACGCCCACGTCACCCGCGAGCGCTACGACGCCCAGGTCACCCGCGCGGCCCGGCGGCTGCCCGAGCTCCGGGTGCCGAACCAGCCCTCCGGCGTCGTCGGCGTCTACGACGTGGCCGACGACTGGACCCCGATCTACGACCGCACCGACGCCGACGGCTTCTACGTCGCCATGGGCACCAGCGGCAACCAGTTCAAGAACGCCCCGATCGCCGGCCGTTTCCTCGCCGCCATCGTCTCCGCCGTCGAGGAGGGCCACGACCACGACACCGACCCGGTCGTCTACACCGGCGACCACACCGGCCTGAAGATCGACCTCTCCGCCTTCTCCCGCAAGCGCCCGGTCAACCAGGCGACCACCCGAACAGTCCTAGGCTGACCCCCCTCCCGCCGACCCGTCGAAAATCGACGCCGAATGGTCGAAAATCGACGTCGAGACGTCAGTTCTCGGGATCTCGCCGTCAGGAATCGACGCCTCGGCGTCGATTCCTGACCTTTGGGCGCCGATTTTCGCCGTCTCGGCGGGGGTCAGGGGCGAGCGGCTCGGATCTGCTCGACCAGGATGTCGCCGTGGCCGGCGTGGCGGGCCAGCTCCTGGATCATGTGGGCGTAGACGAACCGTAACGAGACCGAGTCGCCGTGCCAGTCGTACTCCTCGTCGAGATCGCGGCCGGCGGTGACCTTGCGGGAGTGGGCGCAGGCCTCGAGGTAGGTCGACCGGACGGAGTCGACGGTGTCCTCCGGTGCCAGTTCGAAGCTCTCGTCGACGGTGTCGGGGATGCCGAGCTCGCGGCGGGGGATGCCGGCGATGCGGGAGTGGAACCACACCCGCTCGACGAAGGTGGCGTGCTTGACCAGGCCCAGCGGGGTGGTCAGGGACGGCACCAGCCGGCGCCGCGCCTCCTCGTCGTCGAGCCCCTCGAGGAGGCCTGCGATCTCCTCTCGCTGGAGGTCGACCATTCCTTCGAGGAGCGCACGCTCGTCCGCCTGTCCGATCTTCATGCGCGAAGGCTAGCGGTCAGCAGCGATCCAGGAGGTACGTCTCGGTCTGCTGCTCGTCCCAGCCGCGGGACTCGTGGAGCCCGCGAGCGAGCATGGCGGCGTACGCAGCCGAGGGTCGGTTGTGCTCGACGGCGTCGAACCCGTGCGGCGCGGTGAAGGTGAGCATCGGCAGGCCGTCGCGGCGGCCGACCTCGACGAGGGTCTCGTAGTGACCCGGACCCGCCTCGTGACGGCCCTTCTCGAGTCCTTCCATCACGATCTTCTCGATCGGGTCGCCCGGCGCGGGCAGCCGGTCCATCTCCTGGGCGGCGACGTCGGCGAACTGCTCGGCGGTCATCCGGTAGGCCCGGGCGGCGGTCCAGGAGCCGATCGCGTCGTGGTCGTAGAAGGCGACCCCGCCGGTCCAGGTGGTCGACTCACCGGCGAAGTAGAGCCGGCCGGGGAGATCGACGGCGACGTCCTCGACCGGCATCACCGGTGTGCGGGCGCCGACGTAGGACCGCAGCGCACCCTCGGGCTGTCCACCGAGGAGGTAGGCGCCGAGACGGTCGCGGCACATGTTGGATCCATAGCTGACGTACCAGACATCGGGGCTCATCGCCCGGGAGTGTCGCACACTCAGAGGACGGCGAGCACGCCCTCGGCGTACTTGTCGAGCTTCGCCTCGCCGATCCCGCTGATGGTGCCGAGCTCCTCGCGGCTGCCCGGAAGCCGGGTCGCGATCTCGCGGAGCGTGGCGTCGTGGAAGACGACGTACGCCGGCACGCCCTGCTCCTTGGCGACCTCGCCGCGCCACGCGCGCAGGCGCTCGAAGACCTCGGCGGCCTCCGGGGTGAGATCGGCTGCGGCCACCTTCGGCTTGCGGTCGCCCGAGCTGCGCCGGGCCTGTCGCGGCGGCTCCTTGCGGAGCATCAGCTGCTGCTCCGAGCGCAGCACCGGGCCGGCGAGATCGGTCACCGAGAAGACGCCGTAGCGGGTGTCGACGGCGAGCATCTCCCGGGCCAGCAGCTGCCGGATCACGGAGTGCCAGTCGCTCTCGGCCACGTCGGTGCCGATGCCGAAGACGGAGAGCTCGTCGTGACGGAACTGGCGGACCTTCTCGGTCTCCTTGCCGCGCAGGATGTCGACGATCTGCCCGGCGCCGAAGCGCTGGCCGTTGCGCTCGCGGTCGAGCCGGATGACGGTGGAGAGCACCTTCTGGGCCGGGATGGTGCCGTCCCAGGACTCCGGCGGCGTCAGGCAGGTGTCGCAGTTGCCGCACGGCTCCGCGACCTGCCCGAAGTAGCGCAGCAGCTGCACCCGCCGGCAGTCGACGGTCTCGCACAGCGCCAGCATCGCGTTGAGGTGCTGGTTGAGCCGGTGCTTGTGGGCACGGTCGCCCTCGGAGGTCTCGATCATCTGCCGCTGCTGGACGACGTCGGCGAGGCCGTAGGCCAGCCACGCGGTCGAGGGCAACCCGTCACGGCCGGCGCGACCGGTCTCCTGGTAGTAGCCCTCCACCGACTTGGGCAGGTCGAGATGGGCCACGAAGCGTACGTCCGGCTTGTCGATGCCCATCCCGAAGGCGATGGTGGCGACCATGACGATGCCGTCCTCGCGCAGGAAGCGGGACTGGTTCTCCGCGCGGGTGCGGGCGTCGAGACCGGCGTGATAGGGCAGCGCCGAGATCCCCTGGCCGACCAGGGAGGCCGCGGTGCGCTCGACCGAGGCACGGGAGAGGCAGTAGACGATGCCGGCGTCCCCGGGGTGCTCGGTGCGGATCAGGTCGAGGAGCTGCTTGCCCGGCTTGTCCTTCGGGGCGATCCGGTACTGGATGTTGGGCCGGTCGAAGGAGGCCACGAAGTGGCGGGCGTCCTCCAGGTCGAGCCGGGAGGCGATCTCGAGGCGGGTCTCCGCGGTGGCGGTCGCGGTCAGCGCGATCCGCGGCACGTCCGGCCAGCGCTCGTGCAGGTGGGAGAGCTGCAGATAGTCGGGGCGAAAGTCGTGGCCCCACTGGGAGACACAGTGGGCCTCGTCGATCGCGAAGAGCGAGATCTTGGCCTGGTCGAGGAGCCGGCCGGTCTCCGGCACCCGCAGGCGCTCGGGGGCGAGGTAGAGCAGGTCGAGCTCGCCGGCGAGCAGCGCCTGCTCGACCTGCTGCCGCTCATGGGGCATCTGGGTGGAGTTGAGGAAGCCGGCACGCACCCCGAGCGCGGAGAGCGCGTCGACCTGGTCCTGCATCAGCGCGATCAGCGGCGAGACGACCACGCCGGTGCCGGGCCTGACCAGCGACGGGATCTGGTAGCACAGCGACTTCCCGCCGCCGGTCGGCATCAGCACGAGGGCGTCGCCGCCGGTGGCGACATGGGCCACGATCTCGGCCTGGTCCCCACGGAACTCGTCGTAGCCGAAGACGCGGCGCAGGACATCCAGCTCCGGGGTCAGCTCACTCACGCGAGCGAGCCTATCGGCCACCACCGACGGTTCGGCGCCCCACGCTCAGACGCTGACGGTCTTCCGCTCGACGGGCTCCTCGGTGACGGCGGCGTCGGGGTGGGCGCGCTCGAGCGCGGCACCTTCGACGTCGACGTTCGGGAGGATGCGGTCGAGCCACTTAGGCAGCCACCACGCGGAGCTGCCGAGCAGGTGCATCAGCGCCGGCATCAGCAGCATCCGGACGATGAATGCGTCCAGCAGCACGCCGAGCGCGAGGCCGAAGCCCATCGAGCGGATCATCACCGACTCCGCGAACACGAAGCCGCCGAAGACCGAGACCATGATCAGGCCGGCCGCGATCACGACGGAGCGTCCGGCACGGAACCCGCGGGCGACGGCGACGCGGGCCGGGTCGCCGTGGACGTACGCCTCCCGCATGCCGGAGGCCAGGAACAGCTGGTAGTCCATCGCCAGGCCGAAGAGGATCCCGACCAGCAGGATCGGCAGGAAGCTCAGGATCGGACCGGTGCTGTCGATGTTGAGCAGGTCGGCGCCGACGCCCTTCTGGAAGACCGCGACCACGACGCCGTACGTCGCGAGCAGCGAGAGCACGAAGCCACCGGTCGCGATGAGCGGCACCAGGAGCGAGCGGAAGACCAGGATCAGGATCAGCAGCGAGAGACCGACGACGACGCCGAGGTAGGGAAGGAGTACGTCGTTGAGCCCCTGCGAGACGTCGATCGCGACCGCGGTGGCGCCGGCGACGCCGAGGGTGATGTCGCCGTTGACCGCGGGCATGTCCCGGATCGCGTTGACCAGCTCGTTGGTGGAGACGCTGTTGGGGCCGTGCTCGGGGATGACCTGGAAGGCGGCGGTGCGGCCGTCCTTCGAGACCGCGGCTGGCGCCACGGCACGTACGTCATCGAGGTCTGCCAGCGCCTTGGCGACCGTCAGCTGGTTCTGCTGGACGGCGGCCTCGCTGAGGCCCTCCGGCAGATCCGCCGCGACCAGGAGCGGGCCGTTGGCGCCGGCGCCGAAGCTGTCCTCGGTGATCGTGTAGGCCGTGCGGGCCAGCGAGCCCTCGGGCTCGGAGCCGCCGTCGGGCAGGCCGAGGCGCATGTCGAGGGCCGGGACGGCGAGGGCGAGCAGGGCCACCACGGCGGCGACGACGGTGATCACGGCTCGCCCGGTCGAAATCGGCTTGGCGTGAGCCTCGGCCTCGTCCTGCTGGGCGACCTTCTTGCGGGCGCGCTTGGAGACGATCCGGCCGCCGACCAGGCCGAGGACGGCCGGGGCGAGAGTGATCGCGACCAGCACGGCGATCGCGACGCAGGCGGCGCCGACCGAGCCCATCAGACCGAGGAAGGGGATCCCGGTCATGTTGAGCGCGACCAGCGCCACGATCACGGTGGAACCGGCGAAGACGACGGCCGTTCCGGCGGTGCCGTTGGCGAGCGCGATCGACTCGGTGACGTCGGAGCCGTGCAGCAGCTGCTTGCGGTGCCGGTTGAGGATGAAGAGCGAGTAGTCGATGCCGACCGCGAGGCCGAGCATCAGCCCCAGGATCGGGGTCATCGAGGCCATCTGCAGGACGCCGGAGAGGGAGAGCGCGCCGAGCGCCCCGATGCCGACGCCGGTCAGCGCGGTGACCAGCGGGACGGCCGCGCCGATGATGGTGCCGAGCATGACCAGCAGGACGACCGCGGCGACGCCGACGCCGACGATCTCACCGGGGCCGACCGGGTTGGGGGTCTCCTGGGAGATGTCGGCGGAGACGCCGACCTCCACGCCGTCGATCGGGATGTCGGTGAAGTGGTCGACGGTGGCCTTCTTGGTCTCCTCCGACATCTCCAGGCGACCGACGGAGTACGCGACGTTGACCAGGGCGGCGGAGCCGTCCGCGGAGACCATCCGGATCTCCTCGGAGAGCTCGAGGAGCTCGGCGCCGTTCTCCGCCTTGGTGGTGTTGGCCTTCAGGTCGGCGGCGCTGTCGTCGAGCTTCGCCTGCTGCTTGTCGAGCGCGGCCTGCTGGGCGTCGAGCTCGGTGGAAGGCAGACCGGCGGCCTTCAGCTGCTTGCGGGCGGCGTCGAGGTCGGTCTGGGCCTTGTCGAGCTTGCCCTGGGCGCGGTCGAGCTGGGTGCGGCCGGCCTCGAGCTGGGCCAGGCCGGCGGTGACCTTCTCGGCCTGCGCCGTGCGCTGCGCCTCGGTCTGGAAGGGGTCGGTGACCGTCGCGACGTCGGGGAGGTCCTCGGCGCTGGAGATCAGCGCTTTGATCTCCTTCTTCTGGGCAGCGCTGAGCGGGGTGCCGTCCTCGGTCTGGAAGGCGATCGTGCCGGAGCCGCCGGCCAGGTCGGGCAGGCCCTTCTGCAGGTCGTCGACGACCTCGGACGAGGGCAGCCCCGGGATGTCGAAGCTGGTGGTGAGCTCACCGGACCAGGCGACGTACGCCCCGGCAGCGCCGGACAGAGCCAGCACCCAGGCAAGGATCACAAGCCAGGCGCGGCGTGCGGCCGTCTTGCCCAGTCGATACAACAGCTCCGCCATGGCGGCATCCCTCCGGTAATTCGCAACGGTCCGTCCAGTTAAACACCTCGATGTCTGTGGACAAGGGTTCCCGAAGGAGTGATGTGTCACACGTGAGCCTTCGCCTCGGGATGCTTCGGGCTCCTAAGATGCCCCTCATGCCAGCGTCAGCAGGAGTGCGCCGTCGAGGTGCCGTACGCAGCGAGGAGGCGCGGACCGCGGTCCTCGCCGCGACCGGGCGGCTCTTCGCCACCGAGGGCTACGACCACCTCACCATCGAGGGGATCGCGGCCGAGGCGGGCGTCTCCAAGCAGACGATCTACCGCTGGTGGCCCTCGAAGAGCGCGGTGGTGGCCGACGCCTTGATCGAGGACCGGCTGCTGCCGGACCACCCGGTCGTACCCGACACCGGCGACATCCGCGCCGACCTGATCGCGTGGGTGCAGAGCGTCATCGAGCTGGTCGCCCAGCCCGGCTACGAGGGGCTGGTCCGCTCGCTCATCGCGGCTGCCTGCGAGAACCCCGACATCGGGGCCCGCCTCAACGACGCGCTCGGCATCACCGCCACCGTCGCGACTCGCATCGAGGCGGCTGTCGCGGCCGGCCAGCTGCCTGCGGACCTCCCTGTCGAGGAGTTCGTACGCGCTCTGGTCGGTGGGTTCGTCCTGCACGCGCTCGAGCGCACCGAGCCCGCGCCCGACGTGGCCGAGCGGATGGTGCGGGCGCTGCTCCACTGACCGGTCTTCGAGGCAGGGCTACGGTGGGGGCATGCCGAAGGTGCCGCCGCCCGTCTACGTCGCCGTGGGCCTCGCCGCCCAACATCTCCTCGCGCCGCGCGGTCGGCCGAACGTGACGCGGTCCGTGGCCGCCGGCCTCGTCGCGGCCGGCTCGGTCTACGTCGCCGGCGGTGCCGTCCGGGCCTTCCGTCATCAGGACACCACCGTCGACCCGCTCCGCCCCGAGCGCGCGAGTGCGGTCGTCACCGAGGGCCCCTTCCGCCACACCCGCAACCCGATGTACGTCGCCATGGCCGGCCTCCTCACCGCCCATGCGGTGCTGCGCGGGGGCTGGCTGTCGTTCGTGCCGGTGGCAGCCTTCGTCGCCGGCATCGACCGCACCCAGATCCCGGCCGAGGAGCAGGCACTGTCGTCCGGTTTCGGGGAGGCGTACGACGCCTATCGCGCCACCACGCCCCGCTGGCTCCGGCTCCCCTGGGGCGGGCGACGTGGCTGAGCTCCTCCAGACGGTCCTCGACACCACCGACGTACGCCGCCTCGCCGAGTTCTACCGCCAGCTCCTCGGCCTCACCTACCGCCTGGGCGACGAGGAGCCTTCGGAGGACGAGGACTGGCTGGTCCTCACCTGGCCCGACGGCCGTCGCGCGCTGGCGTTCAACCGCGTCGACGAGTCCGAGATGGCACCATCCCACTGGCCCGCCCCCGGCGCGGTCAAGCACATGCACCTGGACCTCACCGTGAGCTCGGTCGAAGAGCTCGACGCCGACCACGCCCGAGCCCTCGCCCTGGGCGCCGAGCTCCGCCTAGACCGCACCGACGACCCCGACGAGCCCCTCCGGGCGTACGCCGACCCCGCAGGTCACATCTTCTGCATCCTCGTCGCCTGACGGCCTGGTGGTCCCGGTGGTCCCGGTGGTCGAGCCTGTCGAGACCTCCCTGCCGGAAACGTGTCGCCGGGGCTGGTCTGGGCCGCTGCCCCGTTCGTGAGGGTCTTCTCGACCTGCCCCGGAGTCAAGGACGGCCTTCGGCCGCCGGCTTCGCCGGCCGCTTCGCGGTCCTGGACACCGGGACACGTCGAGAAAGGATTTGGCTGGTTATCGGGGCGGCGGCCCGGGTGTGGTCGCGGAGGATTCGGTCGCCGGAGCTAGTCACCGGTGGTCGAGCTTGTCGAGACCACCCCACTCGGAACACAAACCCCCGGCGGTGTTCTCCGGTGGTCGAGCCTGTCGAGACCTCCCTGCCGGAAACGACCACCGAAAGCGGACTCTGGGCCGCCGACCCGTTCGTGAGGGTCTTCTCGACCTGCCCCGGAGTCAAGGACGGCCTGCGGCCGCCGGCTTCGCCGGCCGCTTCGCGGTCCTGGACACCGGGACAGGTCGAGAAAGGATTTGGCTGGCTGTCGGGGCGGCGGACCGGGTGTGGTCGCGGGGGGATTCGGTCGCCGGAGCTACTCCCCGGTGGTCGAGCTTGTCGAGACCTCCCTGCCGGAAACGTGTCCCGGAAGACGACTGTGGGCCGCCGACCCGCTCCTGAGGGTCTTCTCGACCCATCCCGGAGTCAAGGACGGCCTACGGCCGCCGGCTGCGCCGGCCGCTTCGCGGTCCTGGACACCGGGACAGGTCGAGAAAGGATTTGGCTGGCTATCGGGGCGGCGGCCCGAGTGTGGCGCGGAGAAAACGAGACCTCGGAGGTCGAGCTTGTCGAGACCACCAAACCCACAACAACTACCCCGTTCGTGGGAGGAGGTGGCTTATCGGGCCACTTACCATCCACAGATTCGATCCTGAGATTCGCTCAGAAAAGTGCATCTGATCAGGGATAATATGTGGCATCGGCGGCAAGGAAAGAGTAGAATCAGGCCCATCACGACACACCCTTGAAGGGAGGAACGATGAGCCTCGAGCACGACACGGTTGATGCTGACCTGAGCGCCATCGAGGCCTCTCTCGACGACCTCCTGACTCGGGATCCGGCTTATTGGCGGACCAGTCAGAAGAAAGACGCATTGCAGCGGCTGGAGAAGATCCAGGCCAAGCAGGCGGCCGTGAAGCTCCGGCTGCTCGCCACGGCTGGTGATATCGCTGAGGAGACCGGCGCGAAGGACGTCTCCGGGTGGATGCGGACCGAGCTCCTCGTCGACAAGGGCGTCGCCCGCTCCCAGGTGAACCTGGCTGCCAGCCTCGTCAAGTACGAACTGGTCGCAGAGGGTCTCGCCGAAGGTGTGCTGTCCCAGGACAAAGCCCGGGCAATCACCAAGGCCCTCGATCAGATCGAGACCGACCCGGCTGCCAGTGCCGAGGACCTGCTCTTGGCGGAGAAGTTGTTGGTCGAGCATGCGACCTGGTGGACCGCGAATGAGTTGAAGGGCGCCGGCAAACGGATCCTGCTGATGGTCGACCCCGACCGGTTCGAAGCCGCTGAAGCCAAGGCGCTGCAGCGGGAAGAAGAGCACGCCCAGCGGCGCACGTTCTTCCAGTCCCGCGACAACGGCGACGGCACCATCGATATCCAAGCCCGAGTCTCTCGTGCGGTCGGGCTGCGGCTGCGCACGATGCTGGACTCGCTGGCTCAGCCGCGGAAGTGGTCCGCGGAGGAGAAGGGCCGCAAAGCCCCCTACGACCGGCTGCTGGGTCAGGCCTTCGCGCGGGTCATCGACACCTACGACGTCGAGAACCTGCCCCGTCATGGTGGCCACGCAACCACAGTCTTCGTGACCATGAGCCTGGACGAGCTCCGCAAGGACCTGGCCACCGCTTCGCTCGGGTTCGACGGTGAGAAGATCACCGCCGCGGAAGCCAGAAGGATGGCGTGCAACGCCGATCTCGTCCCGGTCGTGTTGGGCACGGACTCGGAGGTCCTCGACCTCGGCCGCACCGCCCGCCTGGCGCACCCGATCCAACACCGCGCACTCCGGCTCCGAGACAAGTGCTGTCAAGCAGAAGACTGCGATGCCCCAGCCGCCTGGACCGAAGCACACCATCTGAAACCCTGGTCCGAAGGTGGCGAGACCAACCTGGCCGACATGGTGCTGTTGTGTCCGAGTGACCATCACCGGATCCACGACCCGAACTACGACCACGAACGGCTGCCCGACGGGCGGATCCGGTTCAGCCGACGCGCCTCCACGTCCTGACCGCACACTCGGTGGTCGAGCTTGTCGAGACCCTCTTCGCGCAACGCGAGGCCGTAACCTGTTGCGTTCCACCGGCCTGACCCCGCGGAGAGTGGTCTCGACAAGCTCGACCACCGTGAGACCCCGCGTCTTGAGCCGACGAGAGCGAACGGCGAGCGACCGTGTTGGTCTCGACATGCCTTTGGTTCAGCGACTCTGGCGGCTCGACTGAGATGCATCCCCACACCGGTGGTCGAGCCTGTCGAGACCCCTCTTCGGGCAACGCCAACTCCGGTCTGCTGCGTGCCACTGGCCTGGTCTTCCGTGGAAGGTGGTCTCGACAGGCTCGACCACCGGGGGAGACCTTGGGGGTTGAGTCGCTGCGTGTGCGAGCGGGGAGCGACTGTGTTGGTCTCGACACGCCTTCGCCTGGCGGCTCCGGCGGCTCGACCAGCGGTTGCGAGGGTTTCGCCCTCTTCGTCCGATGGCTCCTTCGAAGTCTCGGTTCGCCCGCGCCACACCCCTCGCCGCCGCCCCGATATTGGCGAGATCTTTTCTCGATCGGGTGTCGGGTCAAGGATGGCCGTAGGCCACCGCGCAAGCGGCGGGCGAAGCCCGTCCTTGACGCGGCGCGTGATCGAGAGACACTGAGAGATCGGGTCGGCGGCGAACCTTGGAGCCAAAGAAGAGTCGCTTGGCGATGTCCGCACGCGGGGTGGTCTCGACAGGCTCGACCTCCGGTGAGACAGGTTGCGACGGGCACGACCACCGGTGGGTGAGAATGGCGGAATGAGCGACTTCGAGTACGCGAACAACCAGGCCGAGCACCGCTACGAGGCCCGTGATGGGGAGACCGTGGCGGGGATGGCGGTCTATCGGCTGCCTGATGACGAGCACGTGGACTTCGTGCACACCGAGGTGCCGGAGGCCTACAGCGGGCAGGGATTGGCCGCGAGGCTGGTCGAGTTCGCGCTCGCCGATGTGAAGGCGAAGGGGAAGCGGATCGTGCCGCATTGCCCGTACGTGGCGAAGTGGCTGAAGAAGCACGGCGAGGAGTACGCCGAGATCACCGACTGGCCAGGCTGACCGAGACCGTCAGACATCCGCAGGCTTGCGCGGCTCCAGGCCGAGCTTGGCCAGCGGGGTGCGGGTCATGTGGGCCGAGGGCCAGGCCTGGCCGCGGGTCGAGGTGCCGCGGGAGTAGGGCTTGGCGCCTGACTGGTAGGTCACGAAGAACTCGTCGCCGACCTCGGCGAGGCCTTCGGCCAGGTTGGGCAGCGACTGGACGGCTCGGGACCGGATGGTGACCCGGTCCTGGACCACCAGCTGGCTGCGCCGAGCAGGCCCGCGGGAGACGCTGAAGACGTACTCCTCCTTGCGGACCACCACGCCCTGGGTGCCGACAGGGGTGCGTACGCCGATGGGGGTCTTGATCTGCCAGCTGTCGTCCTTGCGGATGTACTTGTAGAGCCGGTTGTTGGCGTCCGAGCCGACGTAGAGCTGGTCCTTGGTGGCGGCGAGGTAGGAGCCGGCGGCGAGCGCGACCAGCGGGGCGACCGTCGAGACGGTCGAGAAGCGCTCGGCGTGGACGAGCTCGGTCAGCGAGTAGCGGTAGAGGCGGGGCGGGTTGCCCTCGCGGCAGACGTAGACCTCGTCGCCGATGACCGCGACGCCACCGGCGTTGACCGGGCCGCTGACGCTGCCCTTCGGGCCGCCCAGATAGACGGCGTTGATCAGCTCGCCCGACGGCTTGTCGACCAGGGCGAGCGCGGAGCCGAGCTTGTCGCCGTAGTAGCCCTGCAGGAGCAGGTCGGCCTCGGGGGAGTAGGCCAGCCCCTGGGGGATCCAGCCGTGGTCCTCGTCGCCGGTGAGCACCTCGGCGGTCGCGATGTGCGGGATCATCGGGCCCAGGCTGCTGCCGCTGCGGCCCAGCCAGGCCTCGGTGCGGGCGATGCCGCGCTGGACCCACTTCTGCTGCCGTTTCAGAGTCAGCTCCGGATCGGTCACGGGCAAAAAATCTATCCGTTCGGCGACCGTTCGGCGACGGCTTCGGGGTGCGAGTCCGGCAACTGTCCACCTGACGGAACGGTCGGGCGACAGGTTCCATGTACCGGTGGGTATGGGAGATGGCAGGATCTGCCGACATGACCAAGCGCGCCGACGTGATCGTGGTGGGAGCCGGCCTCGCCGGCCTGGCGGCAGCGGCCGAGGCCGCCGATGCGGGAAAGAGTGTCCTCCTGGTCGACCAGGAGCCGGAGCAGTCGCTCGGCGGACAGGCCTTCTGGAGCCTCGGCGGCCTCTTCCTCGTCGACAGCCCCGAGCAGCGCCGGATGGGCATCAAGGACTCACCCGAGCTGGCGCTCCAGGACTGGATGGGTTCCGCCCAGTTCGACCGCGACGAGGACCTGTGGCCGCGACGGTGGGCCGAGGCGTACCTCGACTTCGCGGCCGGCGAGAAGCGCTCGTGGCTGCGGCAGATGGGCCACCGGATCTTTCCGGTCGTCGGTTGGGCCGAGCGCGGTGACGGCCGCGCCGACGGCCACGGCAACTCGGTCCCGCGCTTCCACATCACCTGGGGCACCGGGCCGGGCGTGGTCGAGCCGTTCGAGCGGAGGGTGCGCGCCCACGCCGACAGCGGCCGGATCACCTTCGCCTTCCGGCACCGTGTCGACCAGGTGCTGGTCGAGGACGGCACCGCCGTCGGCGTACGCGGCATGGTGCTCGAGCCCAGCGACATCGAGCGCGGCCACGCCTCCTCGCGCACCGAGGTGGAGGACTTCGAGCTCCGCGGCCAGGCCGTGATCGTCACCTCCGGCGGCATCGGCGGCAACCATGACCTGGTCCGCAAGCACTGGCCCTCGCGCCTCGGCACCCCGCCGAAGTCGATGGTCTCCGGCGTGCCTGCGCACGTCGACGGACGGATGCTCGAGATCACCGCCGCGGCCGGCGCGAAGATCATCAACGACGACCGGATGTGGCACTACGTGGAGGGCATCCGCAACTGGGACTCGATCTGGGCCAACCACGGCATCCGGATCCTCCCCGGCCCCTCGTCGCTGTGGCTGGACGCCACCGGCCAGCGTCTCCCGGCACCGTTCTTCCCCGGCTTCGACACCCTCGGCACGCTCAAGCACCTGCGCCAGACCGGCTACGACTACTCCTGGTTCGTGCTCACCGAGAAGATCATCAAGAAGGAGTTCGCGCTCTCCGGCTCGGAGCAGAACCCCGACCTGACCGGCAAGGACATCAAGCTGCTCGCCGAGCGGGCGCGCAAGGGCCCGGGTCCGGTGAAGAACTTCATGGACCACGGCGAGGACTTCGTGGTCGCCGACAACCTCACCGCCCTGGTCCACGGCATGAACGGCCTCGCCGAGAAGGACCCGACCGGCCCGCAGATCGTCGAGAGCGAGCTGCGCCGGATCATCGAGGCCCGCGACCGCGAGATCGCCAACAACTTCACCAAGGACGCCCAGGTCACCGCGCTGTACGCCGCCCGCCACTACCGCGGCGACAAGCTGCAGCGCACCGCCAAGCCCCACCGCATCCTCGACCCCGAGGCCGGCCCGCTGATCGCGGTCAAGCTCCACATCCTCTCCCGCAAGACGCTCGGCGGGCTCCAGACCGACCTCTCCGGCCGCTGCCTGACCTCCGCCGGCACCCCGCTCCCCGGCCTCTACGCGGCCGGCGAGGTCTCCGGCTTCGGCGGCGGCGGGATGATGGGCTACAACGCGCTCGAGGGCACCTTCCTCGGCGGCTGCCTGTTCTCGGGACGTACGGCGGGACGAGCTGCGGCAGCAGCGATCTGACCCCGGTGGTCGGCACCCTCCCGGTGGTCGAGCCTGTCGAGACCCCTCAGTGCGCCCCGGAGAGGTTCAGCCCGACCACGCCGACGACGATCATCGCCAGGAAGGCGGCCTTGGCGGCGCTGAGGTGCTCGCCGAGGAACATCACGCCGATCGCGGCGACCAAGGCGGTGCCCAGGCCCGACCAGATCGCGTACGCCACCGAGACCGGCATCCGCTGCACGACCACCGACAGCAGCCAGATCGAGGTGCCGTAGCCGAGCAGGACGATGGCCGACCAGGTGAGGTTGCGGAAGCCGTCGGCGCGGGGCAGCAGCGCGGTGCTGACGACCTCGATCGCGATCGCGGCGACGAGCAGAGCGGCGGCGTACATGGGTCCTCCTGGGGCGAGATGTAGCGACTGCTACACCCCGAAAATGTAGCAGTCGCTACATGATCGGCATAATGAAATCCATGGACCGCAAGGAGGAGCTGCTCGAGCAGGTCGTCGAGCACGTGCTCGAGCACGGGCTGATCGGGCTGACCCTGCGTCCGCTGGCGGCAGCGATCGGCACCAGCGACCGGATGCTGATCTATCACTTCGGCGGCCGCGACGAGCTGGTCGCCGCCGTGGTCGCGCGTGCCAACGACCACTCCGTCGCGGCGGTGAAGTCGATGGAGCCGGCCGAGGACGTACGAACCGGGGTGGAGGCGCTGTGGCACGCCTACCGCGAGGAGCCGATGCACAGCTGCCTGCAGATCTATCTCCAGGCGGCCGCGACCGGGCTGATCGGGATGGAGCCCTACCGATCGGTGGTGCGGGCGGCCAACGAGCTCTGGTACGCAGCGTTGCGCGACTACATCACCGCCTGCGGCGCACCCCCTGAGCGTGCGGGCCGGATCGCCACGCTGGTCGACTCCTCGCTGATCGGCTTCCACCTGGATCTGGCCACCGACCGGCCCGACGAGCTCGCCACCGGGGTGGCCGATCTCGCCGTGGCGGCGGGTGCGATCGCCGCTGCCTGAACCGGGCACAATGCGCGGGTGAGCTCGCTGCTGAAGACCGTCCCTGCCGACCGGATGCACCTGTGGCTGATGCTGGTGCTCACCTTCACCACCGGGATCAACGACGCGGTCGGCTATCTCGGTCTCGACAAGGTGTTCACCGGCAACATGACCGGCAACGTCGTCATCCTCGGGATGGCGCTGGTCGGGGACACCGACCTGCCGATCCTCGGGCCGGTGCTGGCGCTGGTGGGATTCATGGCGGGCGCGGCGCTCGGCGGACGGGTGCTGAAGGCCGACAAGCAGGCGTGGGGCGGGCGCACCACCGCGCTGTTCTCGCTGGTCGCAGCCCTGATGCTCGGACTGTCCGCGCTGCTCTTCGTGGCCGGCGACGAGCCCTCGCGCGCGATCATGGTCACCACGACCACGCTGGCCGCGGTCGCGATGGGCACCCAGGCGGCCGCCGCGCGCCACATCGCGGTCAAGGACGTCACCACCGTCGTGGTGACCAGCACGATCACCGGTCTCGCGGCCGACTCGCCGATCGGCTCCGGAAAAGCCTCCTTCCGTGGCGGCGGCACCGCCCGCCGCGCGATCACCGTCCTGCTGATCCTGCTCGGCGCCTTCGCGGGCGCGGGGATGCTGCTGTGGCACACCGGCGGCGGCCTGCTGCTCGCCGGCATCCTGATCGCAGCCGCCACCGCGACCGGCGCCTGGCACGCCCGGGTGCACCGCGCGATCATCTAGGTTCCGATCATCTAAGGTCTGCCACGTGGAGTGCCCCAAGTTCGCGGTGAGCGTCGACCTCGTCGTGCTCACCGTTCGTGACGAGGCGCTCTGCGCCCTGGTCGTACGTCGCGGCGTCGAGCCGTATCGAGGCGCCTGGGCGCTCCCCGGTGGCTTCGTCCTCGACGACGAGGGCCTGGAGGAGGCCGCGGCCCGCGAGCTGGCCGAGGAGACCGGCATCCGGCCGGGCAGCGTGCACGTCGAGCAACTGGCGACGTACGGCTCGCCCGGGCGCGACCCGAGGACCCGGGTCGTCACGGTCGCCTATCTCGCACTGGCCCCCGACCTCCCGGTGCCGGCGGCCGGGTCGGACGCGGCCGACGCCCGGTGGTGTCCGGTCGAGGCGCTCTTGGCCGGCGACGAGCTGGCCTTCGACCATGCCGCGATCCTGCGGGACGGGGTCGAGCGGGCGCGCTCGAAGCTGGAGTACTCGCCGCTCGGCGCCGCCTTCTGCGCCGAGGAGTTCACCGTCGCCGAGCTGCGCCGGGTCTACGAGATCGTCTGGGGCGCGCGCCTCGACCCGCGCAACTTCCACCGCAAGGTCACCAAGACCGAGGCGTTCCTCGAGCCCACCGGCGCGACCACGACCAGGGACGGCGGCCGGCCCGCCCAGCTCTTCCGGCGAGGATCGGCCGAGCATCTGCACCCGCCGCTGCTGCGGCGGACGACCTGACCGCGGCCAGGTCACCGGGCGGTCTCGGCTCGGTCACGAAACGATAACGGCAGCCTTCAGTAGTCCGTGCGGTCCCGCTTCGCCAGCCACGCCTCGAACGGATCGTTCGCCTGCGGGATCCGCAGCTCGTCGACCCGGGTCGGCCAATCGTCGTGCTCGTTGGCGCGACCGGTGCCGAAGAGATCATAGAAGGCACGGTCGTCGAAGCCGCCCTTGGCCGCGTCGTCGCGGTCGGCGGCGTAGACGACGCGGTCCAGGCGCGCCCACAGCGCGGTCGCCAGACACATCGGGCAGGGCTCGCAGGAGGTGTAGAGGGTGCAGCCGGCAAGGGAGAAGTCGTCGGCCTCCTTGCAGGCGGCCCGGATCGCGACGATCTCGGCATGGGCGCTCGGGTCCAGGTCACGGGTGACCCGGTTCTGGCCGGTGCCGAGCAGGATGCCGTCGCGCAAGATGATGGCGCCGAACGGGCCACCGCCGTTGTTCACGTTGCGTACGGCCAGCGCGACCGCCTGCTCCAACCACATCTGATCGGTCATGTGATCCCCCCGGATCGATGTCTCCAGTGTCATTCTGCGCTCACGCGAACCCGGGGACCGAGACCCAGGCGTCCGGCTCGGTCGAGCCGTCGCGCTGAAGGGCCGCCTCGATGAGCCCGTAGGGCCGGTCGGCGGCGTAGAAGACCTCGTTGTCGTTCTGCAGGTCGAAGGGGGAGAGGTCGACGAGGAAGTGGTGTTTGTTGGGGCAGGAGATCCTCATCTCGGCGATCCCGTCGACGGCCTCCATCACGGCCCGACCCATCTCGTAGATGGTCTGCTGCAGCGCCAGCGAGTGCACCTCGGCGAAGGTGTCGAGCAGGATGGCGCGGACCTTGTCGTACGCCGCGTCCCAGTCGTCGGGGTGCGTCGCCCAGCGCCACCACGCGGTGACCGAGGTGGCCAGGATGCGGTCGTTCGTCTCGGCGAGCGTGGTGTAGCGGTCGCGCGGGAAGCCGTGGAACTCCGAGCCGGTCGACTTGAGCACCACCAGGTCGGTCAGGCCGGAGAGCACGAAGGTGCGTTCGCCGTCGCGGTCGACCACGGCCGTACGCGTCTCCTGACCGCGCCGCACGAAGGAGTGCTCGTTGGCTGGGATGCGGTCCCAGGAGTACGTCTCGGCCTTCATCACCGACCCCGTGACCCACGGCTGGGCCGACCAGTGGTCGGCGAGGTCGAGGAGGAAGCGCTCCGGCGAGGTGACGCCGAGCTCCTTGGCCTTCGCGTAGACCACGTTCTTCTGGGTGTCGGTGGCGTGCACGTGCACGTTGTCGCCGTCGGTGAACGCCGCCTCGAAGTCGCCCCTGAGCTGGGTGGAGACGTTGAGGTCGTGGATCGTGTGGCTCGTCGCCCCCGAGCCGGTCGTGCCGCGGTCGACCTTGACCAGGCGTACCTCCGCCTTGCCGTGCTGGTTGGGGCCAAGAGTGATCGACATCAGCTTCCTCGGTAGGTCGTGTAGGAGAACGGGCTGAGCAGCAGGGCCACGTGGTGGTGCTCGCCGGCGGTGACGGTGAAGGTGATGTCCACCTCGGGGAAGAAGGTCTGCCGGTCCTGCTCGGCGAACCACGGCCCCGTCGCGAACGTCAGCGTGTGCGCCCCAGGCGGCACCTCACCCTCGAACCGCACCCGACCGTCGGCGTCCGTGGTCGCGGTGCGCGCGCTGTCGTCGGGGAGGGTGAGGATCACGGCCATCCCTGCAGCCGGCCGGCCGAGGGCTGCGTCGAGGACGTGCGTCGAGACGGTGGTCATGCGACCAACCCTCCCAACCGCAGCACCGCGATCTCGGCGAGCTGCTCCTTGGTCACCATGATTTCGGTAGCCGGGTCGTTCTCCAGCCGTCTCTCCAGCAGCCCGAGCATCTCCTCGGCGCTCCGCCCTGCGGCCCGCACCAGGTAGATCCGCCCGAACCGCTCCTCGTACGCCGCGTTGCCCGCCCGCAGCCGCTCCTGCACGTCGCCGTCGGCGGGGTCGACGCCGGCCTGCTCCCGCGCAGAGAGCTCGGCGCTCCGGCTCGCGCCGGTGGGACTCTCCCCGATCCGAGGGTGGTCGGCCAGCGCGTTCTCGACCTCGTCGTCGGTCCAGCCCTCAGCCAGTCTCTCCGCCGTCGCCAGCAGATCGGTCAGCTCCGCGTACGGCCGCCCGGCCACCACCCCGCGCACCCAGGACGGGATCGCCACACACGGCTCCACCATCTTCTCGGCATCGTCGGCGGCCAGCGCGTTGAACTCCTCCAGCGGCATCCTCACCGCGCCACCCTACGACCCCAACGTTGCGCACCCCGACCCAAATATTGCGCGCACGAAAACCCACCCCTCGCCGAGACGTCGAAAATCGACGCCGAGAAGTCAGATTTTGACGCCGAGCCGTCGGTAATCGACGCCGAGTGGTCGATTCTCCGTATCTGGGAATCGACCACTCGAGGTCGATTACCGACCTCCCGGCGTCAAAGATCGACTTCTCGCGGCCGATTTTCGACGTCTCGGCGGCGTGATCGACCTAGTGGGGGAGGGATTGGGCCAGGGCTAGGAGGTCTCGGTCGCGGCCGGGGGCGGCGATGAGACAGAGGCCGGCGGGGCGGTTGGTGGCGGTGCGGACGGGGAAGGATACGGCAGGGAGGCCGGCGATGCCGGCGATGCAGGTGAGGCGGAGGGTGTCGTCGCGTACGCCGGGGGCGTCGGCGGGGGTGGGGGCGACGGAGGAGGCGCTGGGGAGGGCGAGTACGTCGTCGCCGACGGCCTCGAGGATCTTGGTGCGTGCCTCGGCGAGGATCGCGCGGGCCTGGGCGGCCTGCTCCCGAGTCACCGACCGGGCCATCTCGAAACGGCCGCGCACCGCCTCGCCGAGGGTGTCGAGCCGGGTCTCCAGGAAGGCGCCGTGGGCCTGCCACGCCTGGTAGGCCTGTCCGGTGACGAAGGCCTGGCGCCACTCCTCGAGCCGCGACGGCTCCCACGACGACGTCCGGGCGTCGGGCAGGGCCTCGCGGACCGCGGTGGCGACCTCGTCGGTGGCGAGGTCGACCAGCGCCGGGACGAGCTCGACGTCTGCCGGGGTGACGGGCGAGAGCGGTGAGGACGGAAGCAGCACCTCGCCGACCGCCTGCAGCAGGAACGCCGAGCGGGTCATCCACCCAACGGTGTCGAAGGCCTTGGCGAGCGGGAGCATGCCGGTGCGGGCGACGGCGCCGTGGGACGTACGGATCCCGTAGAGACCCTGGTAGGCGGCCGGGACCCGGATGGAGCCGCCGGTGTCGCTGCCGAGGCCGATCGAGGCGTGGCCGAGCGCGACCGCGGTCGCCGGGCCGGACGAGGAGCCGCCCGGGATCCGATCGGGGGCCTTCGGGTTGGGCGGTGCGCCGTAGTGGGCGTTGAGGCCGGAGAGCGAGTAGGCGAACTCCTCGGTGCGGGCGATCCCGCGCACCGACGCTCCGGCGTCGAGCAGCGACGCGACCACGGACGAGTGCGCCTTCGCGACCGGTGCCTGCTCCAGCCACGTGGGGCTGCCGGCGCCGACGGCGAACCCGGCGACGGCGTAGATGTCCTTGACCGCGACGGTCTCGCCGGAGAGGGCGCCGTCGGCGGTGTGGGAGGAGACCAGCGGGTCGCCGACGACCCGCCAGATCCGGCTGTCGAAGGCCGGCGCGGGCTCGGAGACGTGGGCCGCGGTGACCTGCCAGCCGCCGTGCTCGATCCGCACCGGGTCGCGCGCCCACAGCTGCGTCTGCAGCCCACGCCCGCCCAGGTCGAGCTCGGTGACGGCCACGATCAGCGCGTGGTCCTCGTCGATCACCTGCACGTGGGTCTGCACCAGCCGCCGCTTGGCCGAGCCGCCGCGAGGGTCGTGGGTCGCGGCGACCTGCTCGTGGCCGACGAGGAGCCCCGTGGCGTCGCCGTGCAGCGTGGTGGGGGAGTCGGCGAAGAGCGCGTCCAGGGCGGCGACGTCGTCAGACATCAACGCGCTCTCGTACGCACGGAAGGCCTGCAGCAGCCCGTGAGGGACCGGCTTGAGCTGGGCGCCGTCCCGAGCTTGTCGAGGGGTCATAGGGCGAAGTCTGCCCTGTCGACCGGGGCGTGTGCGCCCGTGACGCCCCGGGCGGAGCGAGGAGCCGGTCAGAAGAGCAGCGCGACGCCCAGGAGCACCGCGATGAGCAGCAGCGCCCCGGCCAGGATGAAACCTGCGGAGAACGCCGGCAGCGGTCGCCGCTCCCGCATCGCGCGCTCGACGCGAGCCCAGCGGATCATCGCGAAGACCGTGCACAGGATCGCGGTGAGGACCAGCACGAGGACCACCCCGTCGCGTACGCCCTCGGAGGTCGGCACCTGGAACGAGTGCAGCGCGACCGCGCCCGCCAGCAGGCCGAGCACGGTGCGCGCCCAGGCCAGGAACGTACGCTCGTTGGCCAGCGTGAACCGCGGGTCGGGCTCGGTCCCGTGGTCGTAGACCCAGTGGGGGTGGCGGGTCTCCGGGGGCCTCGATGCTGGCTCGGTCATGACCCCATCGTCCACCACATCGGGTCCCGATCTAGATTTCCTCCATGGCGCAGAGCACCCAGACCCCCGAGTTCGACCGCGACATCGAGGTCCGCAGGATCGACGAGACGACCTACGCGGCAGACCTCGCGCCCGGCTGGGTGGTCGGTGGCGGACTCAACGGCGGCTACCTGCTCGCGGTCATCGCGAACGCGCTCCGCGCCCACCTGCCGAACCACCCCGACCCGATCGTGCTGAGCACCTTCTACGCCGGCGCCAGCACGCCCGGGCCGGCCGAGGTTCGCGTCGCGACCAAGCGCGACAAGGGCTCGCTGGCCATCGCGACCGCTGAGCTGTGGCAGGGCGAGGACCTGCGGATCACGACCACGGCGACGTACGCGGACCTCGACGGTCTGCACGCCAAGAGCAGCGACTTCGAGCGGGTCACCGCGACCGAGCCGGAGCTGCCGCCGGTCGAGGAGTGCCTCTCCTCGACCACGGCGCCGGAGGAGATGAAGACGTTCGTGCCGATGCTCGACCGCTACGAGCTGTGCGTGCCGAAGGAGCAGTTCGTCTGGGGCGGGGCGGCGCCGACCGGCGAGGCCGTCTTCACCGGTTGGTTCCGTCACCACGACCGGGAGCCCGACGTGCTCTCGCTGCTCCAGGTGCTCGACGCGCTCCCGCCGGTCACCTTCGCGCTCGAGCTCCCCGGCTGGGCGCCGACGCTGGAGCTCACCTGCCACATCCGTCACAAGCCCGCGCCGGGGTGGCTCAAGGTCACTCACTTCTCCCGCAACCTCTCGGGCGGGATGTTCGAGGAGGACTGCGAGGTGTGGGACTCCGCGGGCAGGCTCGTCGCGCAGGCGCGGCAGCTGGCTCGGTTGCCGCGTAGCTGAGGGGGTCTCGACAGGCTCGACCTCCGGTGGGTCAGCGCATCGGGGCGCAGCGGTCCTTCCCGCCGTACGCGTCCCAGTGCCAGGCCTCGGGTGCGTACTGCTTCAGCCCGACGCTGAGCGCGGTCTTGTTGAGGAACCGCCACACCGCGCTGGACGGCTCCGAGGCCCGCGTCGCGCAGGTCTTGCCGCCGGTGGCGCTGGGCTGCTCGAAGTCGATGGCGATGCCGAGCTGGTGGGAGGAGTGGCCGGGCTGTGCGGTCAGCGTGTAGTCGCCGGCGGTGCAGCCGCCGGTGACGTCCTCGCGGCACAGCGCCTTCTGCTTCTCCATCGTCCGGAAGGAGCTGCCTGCGAGCAGGTCGATGCCCTGCTTCTCGGCCTTCTTCACCAGCGCCACCACCGCGCCGGAGATGCGCGCGTTGACGACGGTGAGCCCGTCGGAGCCGTCGATGTAGTAGGGGTCGCCCTTGATGCTCTCGGTGCCGGTGTTGGGCAGTCCCTCGACCGCGCACAGACGCACCGGGATCAGCTTGCCGAGGTCGTAGCCCTCGCCCTCACCGAGATCCTTCGTCCCCGGCGCGCACATGAGATCGGTCGAGTCGGTACGCAGGTCGCCCACCGGCTTCGTCGGCGCGGCGACCTCGATGAGCTTGCCCTCGGCGGAACCGCCGGCCGAGCGGAGGTCGTGGGCCTTCGCGGCGAGCTCGGCGAGGTGGCCGGTGACGCCGCCCTGCTTCGCTTCGCTCGCCGTCGCCGCGGCGGTCGGAGCCTCGGGCGCGGCCCCCGGGACGCTCTCGGGACAGGCGGTGACGTTCTCGGCCAGGGGCTTCTGGGTGCCGGTGGCGAGGGTGATGTTCGCGCACACGACCGTGGTGTGGTCCTGCTTGGCATAGGTGTCCTGCCAGGTCCGGTAGCCGGCGACGGAGAACGTGCTGGTCTCCTCGTCGGCCTGCAGCGTACGCAACCGCAGACCGTCCCCGTAGTCACCCGGCTGCTCCAGCCAGGTGGCGATGTCGTCGCCGGTGACCTCCCAGCCGACGCTGCGCAGCGACGCGACCGCGACCGAGAGATCGCTGCCGAGGCCGTTCATGTCGTCGGTCGTGGTCTGCTCCCACTCCTGCGTCTGCTCGTAGAAGTCGTACGCGCCGTAGCCGCCGACCCCGACCAGCGCGAGCAGCAGCAGCGTCACGAGCACCTTTGGCCAGCGTCGCTTCTTCGGCGGCTCGGAGCCGAACCGGCCGGGCCCGAAGTCGCGGGGGTACGCCGGGGGCTGCTGGCCCGGAGGGGCCTGCTGCCCGTACGGCTGCTGCTCCTGGGGGTAGGGCTGCTGAGGATACGGCTGCTGGGGGTAGGGCTGCTCGGGGTAGGGCTGCTGCGGTCCCGGATACGGCCGCGGCTGTCGAGGCTGGGGGCGCTGAGGGCGCTGGGGCATCGGCCGAGGCTGCTGCCCCGGATGGGGCTGGCGCGGACCGGGGAAGGGCTGCTGCCCGCGGTAGGGCGGACGAGCCCCGCCGGGCTGCCTCGGAGGCCACTGCTGGTCGCTCACGGGCGGCCCCCGGACGGGGGCAGGGAGACGAAGGACAGCAGGCGGTGAGGCACGGCGTTGCAGCGTACCCAAGTGGAACCACTTTCCGGGCCTCTAGGGAACAATCTCACACGTGAACACCCCCAAGACCGTTGTGGCCGCGGCGATCCTGAGCGCCGACGGCAAGCAGGTGCTGGCTGCGAGGCGTACGTTCCCGGCCGAGGCGGCCGGTCGCTGGGAGCTCCCCGGCGGCAAGGTCGAGGAGAGCGAGACGCCCGAGGCGGCGCTCGTCCGCGAGATCGGCGAGGAGCTCGGCTGCCTGATCGAGGTGCTCGACTGGATGCAGGGCGAGTCCGCGATCGGGGCGGCGGGCTCGACCACCGGTCGCCTGATCGCCGCGACCGCGCGCGTGGTCGCCGGTGAGCCGCGGCCGCGTGAGCACGACCAGGTGCTGTGGCTGGCCGCCGAGGATCTCGACTCGGTCGACTGGCTCGAGCCCGACCGTCCGTTCCTCGACCCGCTCCGCCACGTGCTCGGTGTGCCCGAGGAGGCCACCGTCCGCGGCATCTTCTTCGACGAGGACGACGCCCGCTCGGCAGCCGCGACGCTGGAGCGCGAGGGCTGGACGGCGAAGGTGAGCCGCGAGCGCTACCAGGGCGAGGACGACGACGAGGACCACCCGTGGTCGGTGGAGACCGACGCGCCGGAGCTGGTGCTGGAGCTGCTGGTGGACGAGCACGACGGCTGGCTGGACATCCCCGAGGGCCCTCCGGACGACTCGATCGCGCCGGAACCCGTCGAGCTTCCCGACAACCCCAAGCGCATTAAGCGCCCCGACCTAGGATCGGGCTCGTGACCTCTCAGAAGAGCCTTCTGCTCGTGCATGCCCACCCTGACGACGAGACGATCGGGACGGGGGCGACGATGGCGAAGTATCTCGCGGAGGGCGCCCGCGTGACCCTGGTGACCTGCACCGCCGGCGAGATGGGCGAGATCCTCGTGCCCGAGCTCGCCCACCTCGCCGCCGACCGGGACGACGCCCTGGGTGAGCACCGCAAGGGCGAGATCGCCGACGCGATGGCCGCGCTGAAGGCGCCCGACGGCAGCGAGGTCGACCACCGCTGGCTGGGCGGCTTCGGCACCTACCGCGACTCCGGGATGACCTGGAGCGAGGACCGCACCCACGCCCAGCCCGACCCCGACGCCCGCGAGAACGCCTTCTGGTACGCCGACCTCAACGAGGCCGCCGACCACCTCGTCACGATCATCCGCGAGGTCCGTCCGCAGGTGCTGGTCACCTACGACGAGTTCGGCAACTACGGCCACCCCGACCACATCCAGGCGCATCGGGTCGCGACGTACGCCGCGCATCTCGCCGCCGTGCCGACCTACAAGAAGGAGCTCGGCGAGGCCCACGAGATCGACCGGATCTTCTGGACCGCGATCGCGGAGAGCTGGATCCGCGAGGGGCTGCGTGCCGCCCGTGCTGCCGGGGACGAGGACGCGCTCGGCGGCATGGACCCCGAGGGCCCGCTGCCGATGGCGACGCCCGACGTCGACATCGCCGCGGCGATCGACGGCACCGCCTACGCCGACCAGAAGGTCGCCGCGATGCGTTCCTACCCCACCCAGATGAACATGGAGGAGGGCATGTTCGCGATGACCAACAGCCTCGGCACGACCGCGTGGTCCCACGAGCACTTCCGCATCGCCAAGGGACGCCTCGAGACCGACCCGGACGGTGGCATCAGCCCGGACCTCTTCGCCGGGCTGTGAGGCTGCTCGCCGGTCTGCTCCTCGGCCTCGTCGTCGGGGTCGTCGGCCTCGTCGTCGGGGTCGCCGCGGTCGCCGTACACCCGTGGTGGTGGGGCCTGCTGCTCGCCCTGGCCGCCTCCTCGGCGACGCTGGCCGCGCTGCCGCGGGGCGTCTCGAGGATCGCGTACGCCGCGGCCTGGGCGATCGTCATCGCGCTGGCCGCGACGCCGAGGCCGGCGGGCGGGTATGCCATCGCGGGCGACCTCGAGGGCTACCTGATGATCTTCTGGGCGGTGCTGATGATCGTGGTCGCGACGGCGACCGTCTCGAGGCGCCGGCCGCAGGCGGACGCGGCCGCTGGTGGAGAGTGACAAAGGTCCCAAGATGGGCTACGGCTTCGGCCCAGGGGGGTATAGGTTCTAGGCTCTCCCGCATGTCCAATGACCCCGAGGCCTTCAAGGCCCCCGAGCCCGCGCAGCAGAAGGACGCGGCCGGGTTCAACGCCAGCCCGACTGGCGCGGACGATTCTGCTATCGAGACGATCATGATCCCGCAGATCGAGATCGACGCCCGCGTCGCCGAGTCTGCCGGCTCCAAGCCTGTCTCGAACGTACCCGACGACGAGCCGGACGGCGCGACCAGGATCGTCGCGCCCGGCGCCGGCTTCGACGAGGACGCGGACGCCGCCGAGGAGACCATGCTGCGCAGCACGATGCTGCGCTCGGAGCTCCCGAAGCGCGGGGAGATCCCGAAGGAGGAGAACTTCCTGTTCGTCTCCAAGAACCGGAAGTTCGCCCCCGAGCCGGACGCCGTCGAGTCCGACGCCGAGGTGGACGGCGACGCCGACACCGAGATGGCGCTCTATGCTCCGGTCAACGAGGGCGCTCCCGACTTCGACGACGAGCCTCTCGAGGAGACCGTCATGGGGGTCGGGCCGTTCGTCGTGCACGAGCCCGCACCTGCTCCTGTTCCAGCGACCCCGGGCGCGCCTGGCGGCCCTGCCGGCCCCGGCGGCCCGAACGGTCCGGTCGGCCCCGGCGGCCCTGGCGGCTCGGGAGGCTTCGAGCACCCCGACTACGCCCAGCCGGTCGCACCCGAAGGCAGGCAGATCGGCACCGGCACCAAGATCGCTGCCGCGGTCGCCGGCGGCGTCGCGATCCTGGCCTTCGCCGGGTGGGCCGCTGCGTACGCAGTGGCGGGGGAGAAGATCTCCGAGGGCACCACGGTGGCAGGCGTCGACATCGGCGGTATGACGGCCGACGAGGCGGTCCCGCTCCTCGACGAGAAGTTCGCGCCGGCCCACAGCCAGCCGATCAACGTGACCGCCGGCAAGAGCAAGACCGAGATCAACCCGGCCGAGGCCGGTCTCAGCTTCGACGCCGAGGCGACGATCGAGAAGGCCGACGCCCGGCGCAGCTGGAGCCCGGTGAAGCTGTGGAAGCACTACACCGGCGGCGGCGAGATCGAGCCGGTCATCAAGGCCGACGACGCCATGATCACCAAGGTCGCCGCCAAGGTGAACAAGCGCGCCGGCACCCCCTTCAAGGACGGCGACGTCGTCATCAAGAAGGGCAAGATCAAGACCATCCAGCCGGTCGCCGGCGAAGGGGTCAGCGACGCGTCGCTCCGGAAGGCGCTCGCCGGGCAGCTGCTCGTCGAGGGCGACCGGGAGGCCGACGTACCTCTCGAGGAGCTCACCCCCGACGTCGACGAGGCCGACGTCCAGGACGCCGTCGACAAGGTCGCCACCCCGGCGATCTCCGGCCCGATCACGCTCAAGTTCGAGAAGACCCCGGTCGAGCTCTCGCCGAAGCAGTTCGGTGACGCCATCCGGTTCGACCCGAAGGACGGCGAGCTGCGCGCCTCGGTCGCTCCGGCGAAGCTGAAGAAGGTGCTGAAGAAGGCGCTCTCCGACGACGCCGCCAAGCCGGTCGACGCGACCGTCAAGCTCGTCAACGGCAAGCCGAAGGTCGTCCCCGCCAAGCCGGGCGTCACCTTCAACCAGAAGGATCTGGAGACCGTCTTCCTCGACGTCGTCACCGCAGAGAAGGGTGAGCGGGTCGTCGAGGTGAAGTCGAAGGTCGCCAAGCCGAAGGTCACCACCAAGGAGGCCAAGGCCTGGGGCATCAAGGAGAAGGTCTCGACCTTCACCACCAACTTCCCCTACGCCGAATACCGCAACGTCAACATCGGCCGCGCCGCCGAGCTGGTCAACGGCACCGTCCTCGCGCCGGGTGACACCTTCTCCCTCAACGGCATCGTCGGGGAGCGTACGGCGGCCAACGGGTTCACCAAGGGCTGGATGATCCAGAACGGCGTCTTCCGAGAGGACTACGGCGGCGGCGTCTCGCAGATGGCGACGACGACGTTCAACGCGATGTTCTTCGCCGGTCTGCAGGACGTCGAGCACAAGGCCCACTCGCTCTACATCTCCCGCTATCCGATCGGTCGCGAGGCGACCGTCGCGTGGCCGTCGCTGGACCTGAAGTTCAAGAACAACACCAAGTACGGCGTGCTCATCCACTCCTGGGTCAACCCGGCCGGCCCGAACGGCCAGGGGTCGGTGACCGTGGAGATGTGGTCCACCAAGATCTGGGACATCAAGGCCCGCACCGGTGACCGCTACGACTTCAAGTCGCCCGGCAAGCAGAAGATCACCGACGGCAACTGCGAGAACACCGTCGGCGCCCCGGGCTTCTCGATCAACGTCTGGCGCGACTTCTACAACGCGGCGAACGGCTCGAAGGTCGACACCCAGACCTTCAAGACGACCTACATCCCGCAGGACGAGGTCAAGTGCACCGACGAGTCGAAGAAGAAGCCTCCCGCCGACCCCAACTGACGCCGAGTCGGCGCAACTGCCCCAGAAATACACGCCGAGTCGGCGCATCTGCCCCGAGATGTGGGGCAGATGCGCCGACTCGATTCAGGGAGTGAGCCGGTGGAGGTCGCGAGGAAAGAGAGTGACCTCTCGGACGTTCGCGGCTCTGACGAGCCGCGCCACCCAGCGCTCCAGCCCCAGCGCGAAACCACCGTGCGGTGGCATCCCGTGCGCGAACGCCTGCAGATACGAGGCGTACGCCGCCGGCTGCTCGCCGCGCTCGGTGATCGCCCGCTCGTAGTCGGCGAGCCGGTGCAGCCGCTGCCCGCCGGTGACGAGCTCCAGGCCGCGGAAGAGCAGGTCGAAGCTGTTGCTCCCGCCCTCCGATGATCGAGCCTGCCGGGACCAGGGGTGGGTGTAGAACGGCCGCTTCCGCATCGGGTAGCCCTCGACCGCGAGCAGGTCGCTCCCATGGGTCTCCCGTGCCCACGCGCCCAGGGCTCGCTCGTGCTCAGGTGCCAGGTCGGGCTCGTCGGCCGGGGCGCCGACCAGCTCCAGCGCGTCGGCGAAGTGGACGACCGGGATCTCCGGCGGCACCACGGGGAGCTCGACGCCGAGGCGCTCGACCGCGTCCGCGGCGTACGTCTCGATGGCACGTCCCATCCCGGCGAGGACCTCACGGAGCACTGCGAGCACGTCGCGATGGTCGCGGATGAAGCCGAGCTCGACGTCGAGGCTGACGTACTCGGCCAGGTGGCGCACCGTGTCGTGCGGCTCGGCCCGGAAGACCGGCCCGGCCTCGTAGACCCGTTCGAAGATCCCGACCAGCTGCTGCTTGTAGAACTGCGGCGACTGGGCGAGGTAGGCGGGCCGGCCGAAGTAGTCGATCGCGAAGACGTTCGCTCCCGACTCGGTCGCCGACTCGACGATCTTGGGGGAGTGGACCTCGGTGAACCCGGCGGCGTCGAGGGTCTTGCGGAAGCCGCGCACCGATGCCGCGGCGAGGTCCCAACGGGCCCGGACGGCGGGGTGGCGCCAGGTCACCGGTGCGTGGTCGAGGAGCGCGGGCAGCGTGACCGTCGGCTCCGGGCGCCACAGTTCGACCGGCGGGGTGAGCGCGGGCTCGGAGAGCGCCGTGACCACCGGCGAGGCGACCTCGACACCTCCTGGGGCCTGCGGGGTCGCGGTGGCGATGCCGGTGACCTCGACCGGCGTCTCCTCCGGCGGCACCTGCTGTCCTTCGGCCGGCTTGACCACCACCTGCGCCAGGCCGCTGCGGTCGCGCAGGACGAGGAAGGTCACCGCGGCGAGCTCACGGCGACGGTGCACGTGCCCGCAGAGGCGGACGGTGGATCCAGGGGTCGCCGAGGCGAGACGGGCGGCGAGCGTACGGTCTATCGGTTTCATCGTTCCTCCAGGTGGCGAGGCCCTGGAGGTGTGGGCGGGGGCTAGGTCGCGGTGCCACCACACCTTCGCTGATGTCTCATCAGCCTCTCGTCGGTCCGCCGTACGCGCGGGCGCCGCTGTGCCCGTCGTCGGGGCGGAGGGTCGTCACTCCTCGGCGGCGCCGTCGCCGATCGTAGGTCGCGCTCTCGGGACACCGCCAACGAGTTTCTGGTCGTGACGCGTGTCACATCACGTCGTTGAAGAGGCATGCGCCCCTTCCTGCTGAGTCTCCTCGCCGCCGTCGCACTCGCCCTCGCCCCGGTCTCCGCTGTCGCCGCCCCGTCCGTCAGCGCCGCGCCGCGATCGGGGATCCCGCTGCCGGGTTCGCCCTACGGAGACCCGCTCGGCTCCAACGACTGGGGGTGCGCGCCCACTGCCGAGCGACCGACGCCGGTGATCCTGGTCCACGGCACCTTCGGCGACCGCCGGTCGCTGCTCGACCCGATCTCGATCGCGATGAAGCGCGCCGGCTTCTGCGTCTACTCGCTCGACTACGGCAACCGCGCCACCGACGACATCCGCGACTCCGCCGCCCACCTGGGCGAGTTCGTCGAGCGGGTGCTCGAGGTCACCGACGCCGAGAAGGTCTCGCTCGTCGGCCACTCCCAGGGCGGGATGATGCCGCGCTACTATATCAAGAACCTCGGCGGCGACGCATACGTCGAGGATCTCGTCGGTCTCGCCCCCTCCAACCACGGCACCGCGATCATCCCCGACACCGGCAGCACCGACCCCACCGGCTTCTGCGTGTCCTGCGCCCAGCAAGCCGCCGGGTCCCAGTTCCTCGCCGACCTGAACGCCGGCGACGAGACCCCCGGGGACGTCTCCTACACCCAGATCGCCTCCGCCTACGACGAGATCGTCGTCCCCTACACCTCCGGCTTCCTGGCCGAGGGTCCGAACACCACCAACGTACGCATCCAGGACGTCTGTGGCCTCGACCTGGCTGAGCACGGCCTCATCGTCATGAGCCAGGCCGCCATTCGCGTCACCCTCGACGCGCTCTCCCACGAAGGCCCGGCAACTCCCGGCCTGAAGACCTGCTGACCCCCGCCCCGCCGAGCGGTCGCAAATCGGCGCCGAGACGTCGATAATCGACGCCGAGAGGTCGATCTCTGGCGGCGAGAGGTCAATGGGCTGACCTCTCGCCGCCGATTTCTGACTTCTCGGCGTCAGAATTCGACGGCTCGGGGCGGGGGTGGGAGGGGTGCGTTGGTGCCGGACGCCCGCAGGGCGTCGATCGCGAGGGCTGCCAGGCGGCGGGCGGCGGCCACCCTCGCGGGCTTCGAGGTGATGGCGAGGCCGCGGCCGGCGAGGAGTACGAGGACGAGGTCGTCGATCACGAAGTCGGGGCGGAGACGCCCTGCGGCCTGTGCCCGCCGGGCGAGCCCGTCGAGCTTGACCAGGAGTGCGGAGCGGTGCTCGGCGAAGGTCTCGCTGGGCCGCTCGGCCAGGAAGGCGTCGACGAAGCCCTTGTTGGCGGCGTTGAGGACGCTGAGCTCCTCGATGACCGAGGTGAAGCCGTGCCACGGGTCCGGGTCGGCGCACCCTTCCTCCACGACGCCCCGGCATGTCCGCAGCTCGTCGTCGAAGACCGCTTCGAGGAGTGCCTGACGTGCCGGGAACCGGCGGTAGAGCGTCGCCGGCCCGACGCCGGCCCGGCGCGCGACCTCGCGCATCGTGACCTCCAGCCCCTGCTCGGCGTAGAGGGAACGGGCCGCCTCCAGGATCCGGTCGCGGTTGGTCTGCGCATCGGAGCGGAGCTTGTGAGGCAACGTCTCGGTCATGTCTCTCACTTTCTGGAAGCGGACGCAGGCGTCCGTTAGCGTCGCCAGCGTACGTCAGGCACAAGCGTGAGAGAGACGAAGATGCGAGCGGTGAAGATCGAACGGTTCGGCGACCCGGACGGCATGGTGATGGCCGACGTCGCCGATCCGAGCCCCGGCCCGGGCGAGGTGGTCGTCGCCACCGAGGCGGTCGGCGTGGGCGGTGTCGACGCGGTCATCCGGCGCGGGACGCTCGCCGGGTTCGGGTTCGAGACCGGGATGGTCCCGGGCAGCGAGGTCGCCGGGGTGGTGACCGCGGTCGGAGCGGGGGTGGACACGGCCTGGGTGGGGCGTTCCGTATGGGCGTTCACGGGCAGGGACGGGGGCTACGCCGAGCGCGCCGTCGCCGGCCTCGACGACATCACCGAGCTTCCCGCCGGGCTCTCCGCGGTCGACGCCGTGACGGTCGGGAGCTCGGCGACGGTCGCACACTTCGCGCTCGCCCATGCGCATTTCGTGCCGGGGGAGTCCGTCCTCGTTCGAGGCGCCGCGGGAAGCATCGGCATCTCGGTCGTCGAGCTGGCCTCCCGGGGCGGGGCGAGCACGGTCGCGGTGACGACCTCGTCGCCCGAACGCGGTGAGCGGCTTCGCGAGCTCGGCGCGACGCACGTGCTCGACCGCTCCGGAGACGGCGATGCGGCGGCTCCGGAGCGCTATGACGTGATCATCGACATCGTCGGGGGCCCGGCAACCGGCGAGTTCGTGGACCGCTTGGCGGCCAACGGGCGGATGGTCGTCGTCGGGGCGGTCGCCGGGATGCCGCCCGCGGACGTCGCCGGCCGGCTTCTCGCCTCTTTTCAGCAGTCGCGCTCGTTCGCCACGTTCAGTCTCGACACCATCCCCGTGCCGGCCAGGAACGCGGCTCGCGCAGATCTGCTCGCCCGCGCCGCCAAGGGTGATCTGCACGCCGTCGTGCACGACCGGCTGCCCCTGGACCAGGCCGCCGAGGCTCACCGGCAGATGGACCTCGGCACGGTGTTCGGACGGATCGTCCTGGAGGCCTGAGACTACGGTTCAACCATGCATCTCGACCTGGTCACGATCGTCGTCCCCGACCACGACGACGCGGTGGAGTTCTTCCGTGACGTGCTCGGCTCCGAGGTGGCCGAGGACCGACCTACGGCGTCGGCGAGGAGTAGTAGCGGCAGCGGTGGTGCTCGGTGAAACCCAGGCCGGCGTAGAGGGCGAGGCCGGGGTCGTTCGAGGTCTCGACGTGCAGCCACGCGGCGCGGGCCCCGCGCTCGGCACCCCACTCGAGGAGCGTGGCGAGGGCCTTCGTGGCCAGGCCCTGGCGGCGGTGCGACTCGGCGACCTCGAGGTCGTGGATGGCCAGCCAGTCACGCTCCAGGGTGCCCATGATGCGAGCGTGCTCGCCGAGGTTGATCAGCACCTGCGCGTCCCCCGACCCGACGGTCTCCATGCGAGCGTCCTCGACGGGCGCGGGCAGCAGACGGCGGGTGGCGGCGAGCCCGGCGAGCTGGAACTCGACGGTGACGTCCTCGACCCAGCCGCGCGCGACGACGGCCTCCTCGACGTCCGAGCCGACCTCGATCTTCACCCGCGGCCGCTTGTGGCGGGTGCGGTAGAACGCCTCGACCCGGTCGATCGCCTCGGTGAGCCCGACGCCCGGGTCGCCGATCGCCAGCGCCGAGTTGGGCCGCCGGCGCACCGAGACCTCGTGGTCGAAGAGCACCCACTCACCCAGCGGCTCGGAGGTGGTGCCGGGGAAGATCGCCGCGCTGAGCAGCTCGGCCTCGCGGACCCCGATCCGCAGCCGTACGTTGGGTCGCGGCGGCACCGGCTTGCCGGAGACGATCTCGGCGACGGGCACGGTGACCTGCTCCCCGGACTCGCGCTCGATGACCGCGAAGCCGTCGGCCCAGGACGTACAGACGCCCAGGATGTCGGTGAAAGCAGGGCCGCCGGTGGGGCCGGTCTCGCCCGGGACGAGGCGGCGGACGACGATCCGCTGGCCGACGACATGTGGTCCCAGGAGATGAGCAGGCACGAGGGGATACTAGGCTGTCCTCTGAAGGGCCAGTCGTGCCCCTCTGACTTTCGTGATACCCCGCTTGGAGGAGCCCCGAATGACGTACGTC
This sequence comes from Nocardioides luteus, assembly GCF_014648595.1. Lineage (GTDB taxonomy): Bacteria > Actinomycetota > Actinomycetes > Propionibacteriales > Nocardioidaceae > Nocardioides > Nocardioides luteus. The sequence goes on from NZ_BMRK01000005.1 coordinate 149,296, forward strand.
ATCGCCCAGCCCTGTGTTGACGTGAAGGACAAGGCTTGCGTCGACGAGTGTCCGGTGGACTGCATCTACGAGGGCAAGCGGATGCTCTACATCCACCCCGACGAGTGTGTCGACTGCGGCGCCTGCGAGCCGGTGTGCCCGCCCGAGGCGATCTTCTACGAGGACGACACCCCGGAGGAGTGGAAGGAGTACTACGACGCCAACGTCAAGTTCTTCGACGACCTCGGTTCCCCCGGCGGCGCCGCCCGCATGGGTGAGATCGACAAGGACCACCCGTTCGTCGCCGCGCTGCCCCCGCAGAACCAGGGCTGATGCCCGCCCCGATGTCGGCCTCGATCCCGGTCTCGCAGCAGCTGCCCGACTTCCCGTGGGACAAGCTCGTCCCGTTCAAGGCGAAGGCGGCCGCGCACGCTGATGGACTGGTCGACCTCTCGGTGGGGACCCCGGTGGACCCCACCCCGACGGTCGTGCAGAACGCTCTGCGGGACGCTGCCGACTCCCCGGGTTACCCGGCGACGGTCGGCACTCCCGCGGTCCGTCAGGCCGCGATCGACTGGCTCGCGCGCAACCACGGGGTCGACGGGCTCGGGCTCGACAACGTCCTGCCGGTGATCGGCTCCAAGGAGCTGATCGGCTCGCTGCCGCTCCACCTCGGTGTCGGTCAGGGCGACCTGGTCGCCTACCCGGAGCTGGCCTACCCGACCTACGAGGTCTCCGCGGCTCTCGTCGGTGCCGACACCGTGGCGACCGACTCGCTGGTCGCGCTCGGGCCGAAGGCGCCGAAGATCCTGTGGATCAACTCGCCCTCCAACCCGACCGGCCGCGTGCTCCCGGTCGAGCACCTGCGCAAGACGGTCGAGTGGGCCCGTGAGCGCGGCACCCTGCTGATCTCCGACGAGTGCTACATCGAGTGCGCCTGGGAGGCGTCGCCGATCTCGGTGCTGCACCCCGACGTCTGCGGCGGCTCCTACGACGGCATCCTCGCCGTCCACTCGCTCTCCAAGCGCTCCAACCTCGCGGGCTACCGTGAGGCGTTCGTCGCCGGCGACGCGACGGTCCTGGCCGAGCTCCTCGCGGTCCGCAAGAACCTCGGTCTGATGATGCCGGGCCCGCAGCAGGCCGCCATGGTCACCGCGCTCGGCGACGACCAGCACGCCAAGGAGCAGCACGCCCGCTACGCCGCGCGGCGCGCCAAGCTCAAGGAGGCGCTGGAGACGGCCGGCTTCCGCATCGACCACTCCGAGGCCTCCCTCTACCTGTGGTCGACCCGTGACGAGGACTGCTGGAAGACCGTCGAGTGGCTCGCCGAGCGTGGCATCCTCGCCGCCCCCGGCGCCTTCTACGGCCGCGCCGGCAACCAGCACGTACGCATCGCCTTCACCGCGACCGACGAGCGTGTCGACGCGGCGGTCGCCCGCCTGACCGCGTGACGGTTCCGGGTTTGTCCGGTACGTGAAGATTGGTGGCGTGAGCGCTGAGCCGGGGACCCCCACGGGCCCACCGACCATCCCGCCTCCGGGGCCGCCGCCGCCCGCGCCCGGCCCGTCCGGGCCACGGCTGCCGGAGCCGGCGCGCGAAGCGCTGCGCAAGTCGGCTCAGCAGGCGCGCAAGCAGCTGCGCCCGGTACGCAAGCACCTCATCGTGCTCGGTGTCGCGATCGTCATCGCCCTCGTCTTCGCGGGCCTGCGGCTCCTCGGCGTCGGCGTCAGCGGCATCCCGGTCCTCTCCCGCGAGAGCTGCACCGTCACCGCCGCTTCCGAGAGCTACGACCTCACCTCGAAGCAGGCCGAGAACGCCTCGGCGATCGCCGCCCAGGCAGTACGCCGCGGCCTCCCGGCTCGCGCCGCCTCGGTCGTGCTGGCCGTCGAGCTCGCCGACCACTCGCTCGGCCGCGACCCCGCGGAGGCGCGCGCCCTCTACGAGCGGCTCTCCAGTGTCGCCGACTACCGCCGGCAGTCCGTGCCCGGCGTCGCCCAGCAGATCAGCGACGGCTCCCGCGACAGCTACCGCGACTCCGAGGCCCAGGCACGAGCCCTCGCCTCCGCGCTGACCGGCAACACTCCCGAGGCGTTCTCGTGCGTCGTCAAGGGCGGCTCGTCCGCATCCTCGGGCGAGCTCAGTCCTGCCGGGCTCACCTCGCGGGCGGAGACGGTCCGGGAGGACGTACGCAATGCTTTCGGGCGCATCCCCGACGGCGGCTACCAGCCCGGCGGCGTCACCAACGGCCACATGAAGGGCTCCGCCCACTACGAAGGCCGCGCGGTCGACTACTTCTTCCGTCCGATCAACCAGCGCAACAACATCAAGGGCTGGGCCCTGGCTCAGTACTTCGTCGCCAATGCCGACCGCCTCGACGTCCAGACCGTCATCTACGACGACCGCATCTGGACCCGCTTCCGCTCCGCCGCCGGCTGGCGCGACTACGACGTCCCCGCCCGCGGCGGCGACCAGGCCATCCTCGAGCACCGCGACCACGTACACGTCGACGTAGCCGGCTGAGTCCGAGAGGCAGGCGGGTCGAGGCGTCGCTCGCGTCGGCCGAAGCGTCGGCTAGGTCGGCCGAAACGTCATCCCGGTCGGTCGAAGCGTCATGTTGGACGGTCGAGACGTCACTGGCGTCGTTCGAGTCGGCAGGTGACTTCTCGGTCGACGGGGGTGACGTGTCGGCCGACCGGGGTGACGTGTCGGCGGGCGAGGTGACTTCTCGGTCGACGGGGGTGACGTCTCGACCGGCGGGGGTGACGTGTCGGGCGACGGGGGTGACTTCTCGGCCGACCGGGGTGACGTCTCGGCCGGCCGGGCCGACTCCTCGGCGGAGGGGGTCAGGCGAGGGTGACGACGATGCGCTCGCTGGTGGCATCGGGGGTCTCGACCCACTCCTCGTCCTTGCCGGCGGACCAGGTGCGGCCGTCGTAGGCGATGGAGGTGGCGCCGAACTCGCTGGCGCGGGCGAGTACGTAGTGGGCGACGGCCCAGCCGTTGCGCTGGCCGGTCTCGCCGGAGTCGACGGGGACCACCACGGACCGACCGTCGACGCGGGCGCGGCCGACCATCTGGCCGAGCAGCTGGTTGATCTCGGTCTTGGTCGCCTGGGGCTTGCCGGTGCCGGCCTCGGGCTCGTCGATGCGGCAGGTGAGCGCGGCGGGGGAGTAGCCACTGATCGCGGAGGCGATCGCGCGGCCCTCGCCCTCGTGGTCGGCGTACGCCTCGGGGTAGGCCGAACGCTGCACCTTCTGCGCAGCCTCGGTGATCACCATGTCCTCGTAGCCGTCGATCTTCACCAGCGCGTCGTAGAACTTGTTGGTGGCGTAGACAGGGTCCTGGACCTGCTCCTCGGTGCCCCAGCCCATCGACGGACGCTGCTGGAAGAGGCCGAGCGAGTCCCGATCACCATGGCTGATGTTGTAGAGCTTCGACTCCTGGATGGCGGTCGCGATCGCGATCGTGGCCGCGCGTGCAGGCAGGCCGCGCTTGAGCCCGAGCGCGGTGATCACGGCCGCGTTGCCCATCTGCTCGGGGTCGAAGCGCGCCTCGTACTCTCCCGCGACCGCCGTGCACTGCTGCAGGTCGGGCAGGATCGAGTCGAGCTTGTCGGTCGCGGCCTGGACCAACCAGTAGATCCCGCCGGCGATGACGCTGAGCACCACGACCGTGGTGAAAAACTTCTTCAACTCAGCACTCTTCGTCGTCGCTAGTTGGCGTGGAGGGCAGCGTTGAGCTCGATGCCCTCGCCCTTCCACGGAACGGCCTCGATGGCGCCGCTGACGGAGTTGCGGCGGAAGAGGATGTTGGAGGCGCCGGAGAGGTCGCCGGCCTTCTTCACGGTGCCGTCGGGGAGGGTGACCTTGGTGCCGAAGGTGATGTAGCAGCCGGCCTCGACGACGGCGTCGTCGCCGAGCGAGATGCCGAGACCGGAGTTGGCACCGAGCAGGCAGCGCCGGCCGACGGAGATGACGGCCTTGCCACCACCGGAGAGGGTGCCCATGATCGAGGCGCCACCACCGACGTCGGAGCCGTCGCCGACGACGACACCGCCGGAGATGCGACCCTCGACCATCGAGGCGCCGAGGGTGCCGGCGTTGAAGTTCACGAAGCCCTCGTGCATGACGGTGGTGCCCTCGGCGAGGTGGGCGCCGAGCCGGACGCGGTCGGCGTCACCGATGCGGACGCCGCTCGGCACGACGTAGTCGACCATCCGCGGGAACTTGTCCACGCCGTAGACGGTCACGTGCTGGCCGGCCGCGCGCAGACGGGCGCGGGTGAGCTCGAATCCCTCGACCGCGCACGGGCCGGCGCTGGTCCACACCACGTTGGTGAGCAGACCGAAGATGCCGTCCAGGCTCTGGCCGTGGGGCTGGACGAGACGGTGGGAGAGCAGGTGGAGCCGCAGCCAGACGTCCTCGGCGGACTCCGGCGCGGTCTCGAGGTCCTTGACCTCGACGAGCGCGACCTTCTTGGTGACCTGGCGCACCTCGTCGGCGCCCTCGAGCGCGGTCAGCTCCTCCGGCGCGGTTGCGTCGGCGGGCTGGGTGCCCAGCCGCGGCGCGGGGAACCACACGTCGAGGACGGAGTTGTCGGCGGCGTACGTCACGAGGCCGAAGCCCCAAGCTGCATTCGTCACGCGCCGAAGTCTAGTGGCCGAGGCTGAGCGAGCCCTTATCGACGGTCTCGGCGTGCGAACATGGTCCGGTGAGCAAGAAGAGCGCGCCCCCGACACCCCAGCTCTCCCAGGCCGACGACGGCACCTGGACGCTGGAGGTCCCCGGCGTCGCGACCAGCAAGGGTCACCCGGCGCCGGAGTGGGCGATGGCCAAGGGCGTGGAGGTCGTACGCCGCGCCGCATCCGACATCGTCCGCAAGTGGATCAACGGCAAGCCGGTCAGCGACGCCGAGAAGCAGGTCGTCCTGCTCGTCACCCGTGGTGACTCGCAGGTCTACGCCTGGCTCGACGCCGCCTTCGCCGACGACCAACCTCGCTAGGAGCCGCTCCGGAGGCCGAGCTTGTCGAGACCCCCGGAGGACACATCTTCAGCAGGGGCCTTCCCGGTGGTCGAGCTTGTCGAGACCCTTACGAGGGCAGATCAGCAGCAGCGAGCCTGCGGGTTGTGCTCCTTCTCGTCCGCCCGGTGACGCTCGAAGGCACGCCGGCTCATCGGCTCGACGCCCTCTCGCTCGCACCGAACCAGATACTCGTCCCACTTCGCCTCCCCGGTCGCCTGGCGGAGCAGCCGCCAGGCGCCGGAGAGACGATCGGTGAGCGTCATCAGACCGACGCCTTCTGGGAGGCCTCCCACTCGCGTACGGCCTCCTTCTCCGCCTTGGTGGCGAAGAAGTCGGCGGGCGCGACGAGTGTCGACTCGACCTTCGGGACCTCGGTCGTGGGCAGCGTGCCACCGGCGCGCAGCGTCTTGACCACGGTGACGGCAGCGCCCGCCACGACCACGATCACCAGCAGCGCGAACGCGGCCTGCAGGATGCCGGACTGGGTCGAGTTGTAGATGATCTGGTCGACGTCGGCAGGCGTCTTGGCGACGCCGTAGAGCTCGCCGGACGCCTTGGCATCACGCGCGGCCGAGGCCTGCGCGAAGTAGCCGATCGCCGGGTCGTCGCTGAAGACCTTCTGCCAGGACGCGGTCATCGTGACGATCAGGTCCCAGGCGAGAGGTACGCCGGGCACCCAGGCCCACTTCAGCTTGCCGTGCTTGATCAGCAGCGCCGTCGCCAAGGTCAGCGCGATCGCGGCGAGCAGCTGGTTGGCGATGCCGAAGAGCGGGAAGAGCTGGTTGATCCCGCCGAGCGGATCACCGACGCCGATCCACAGCATGTAGGCCCAGGCCAGCACCACCAGCGCCGAGGCGGACCACGTGGCCGGTCGCCAGGAGATGTCGGCGTAGCGCGGCCAGATGTTGCCGACGGTGTCCTGCAGCATGAAGCGGCCCACCCGGGTGCCGGCGTCCACGGCGGTGAGGATGAACAGCGCCTCGAACATGATCGCGAAGTGGTACCAGAACGCGGCCAGCCCGCCGCCGAAGGCGTCGGTGAAGATCAGCGAGATGCCGAAGGCCAGGGTCGGTGCACCACCGGTGCGGGAGATGATCGTCTCCTTGACGCTGTCGGAGGCTGCCTGCAGCTCGGCGGGGGTGATCGTGAAGCCGAGCCCGTTGACGAAGGCGGCAGCGGTCTCCGGGGTGCCGCCGGTGGCACCGGCAGCGGCGTTCATCGAGAAGTAGATGCCCTGGTCGATCACCGAGGCGGCGATCAGCGCGGAGATCGCGACGAACGACTCCATCAGCATGCCGCCGTAGCCGATCATGCGCACGTGGGACTCCTTGGCGACCATCTTCGGCGTCGTGCCCGAGGAGATCAGGGCGTGGAACCCGGAGAGCGCGCCGCACGCGATCGTGATGAAGACGAACGGGAAGAGCTTGCCGGTGAAGGCCGGACCCTCGCCGTTGGTGGCGAACTCGGAGACAGCCGGGTTGGCCAGCACCGGCGCGGCCAGGATCATGCCGAAGGCCAGCAGCACGATCACGCCGATCTTCATGAACGTGGAGAGGTAGTCGCGCGGGGTGAGCAGCATCCAGACCGGCAGGATCGAGGCGACGAAGCCGTAGATCGCCAGCGCGATGACCAGCGTCTCCTTCTCCAGGGTCAGCATGTTGGCCAGACCCATCTCCTCGACCCAGGTGCCGCCGGCGATCGCCATCAGCAGGAGCACGACGCCGATGGCGGTGACCTCGAGGACCCGGCCGGGGCGCAGGTAGCGCAGGTAGAAGCCCATGAAGAGCGCGATCGGGATGGTGAGACCGATCGAGAAGACGCCCCACGGCGACTCGGCGAGCGAGTTGACCACGACCAGGGCCAGGACGGCCAGGATGATGATCATGATCGCGAAGACGGCGATCAGCGCGGCGATGCCGGCGACGGTGCCGATCTCCTCACGGACCATCTGGCCCAGGGACTTGCCGTCGCGGCGCATCGAGAGGAAGAGCACCACCATGTCCTGCACGGCGCCGGCGAAGATGACGCCGACGATGATCCAGATCGTGCCGGGCAGGTAGCCCATCTGCGCGGCCAGGACCGGGCCGACCAGCGGCCCGGCTCCGGCGATCGCGGCGAAGTGGTGACCGAAGAGCACCCGCCGGTCGGTGACGTCGAAGTCCCGTCCGTTCTGCAGCCGCTCGGCCGGGGTCGCCCGGGTGTCGTCGACCTCCAGCACCTTCTTGGCGATGAACTTGGAGTAGAAGCGGTAGGCGATGGCGTACGAGGCCAGCGCAGCGAACAGGATCCACAGCGCCGAGACCTCCTCACCACGGGACAGGGCCAGCACGACCCAGCAGACCGCGCCGACCACGGCGACGACGGTCCAGATGGCGATGGACTTCCAGTTGGGCCCGGAGCGCGGGCCTGAGGTTGTGGGGTGGGCGGTCGACGTCGACATGGTCTCCCTCGGGTTCAGCGCGGTGACGGTCGTTGTGACCGCTGTCTCAGCCTAGTCTCAGGAAACCGCCGGCGGGCGGCCGGTGGGGCTACTGCCCGGTACGCCCGTCGATCACCTCGCGCAGCAGGTCCGCGTGACCTGCGTGGCGGGCGTACTCCTCGATCATGTGGACCAGGATGTCGCGGACGCTGGCCTGCTCGTCTCCGGTGTCGCGCATCTCGCCGAGCGTGCTGTTGTCGATCGAGTCGAGCCAGGCGTCGGCGGCGGTGACCTGCTCGCGCCAGCGCGAGAAAGCCTCGTCGACCGACTCCTGGGTCGGCTCGACCTTGTGGAAGCCGCCGGTCGGGTCGTCGGCGTCGAGGCGGGGGATGTCGAGGTTCTTCTTCAGCACCCGCTCGAACCAGCCGTGCTCGACGCGCGCCATGTGGCGGACCAGGCCGATCAGGCTCAGGTCGCTCGGCGGGACGCTCTGCCTGGCCAGCTCCTCGGGACCGAGGTCCTGACACTTGAGCTCGAGGGTGAGCCGGTAGTGGCGCAGGTAGTCGCGGTAGGTCGCCAGCTCGCCGACCGGCTGCTCCTTCTCGAGGCGCGGGTCCTCGCCCTCCGGGAGCCAGAGCCCGCTGAAACCCACTTGCCGCTGATCGCTGCTCATGGGGCCACCCTGACGGACGGAGCGCCTCCCGGCCAACGGTTTTCAGTCGCCGAAGTTCGGCGCCCGCTTCTCGAGGAAGGCGTTGATGCCCTCCTGGCCCGACGCCGAGGCCCCGAGCGCCGAGATCGACTCGGCCTCGCGACGCAGGGCCGACTCCGGGTTCGGGTCGGCGACGTCGCGGACGAGGTGCTTGGTGCGGGCCAGCGCCTCGGGGGAGCCGGAGAGCAGGTTCGCGACGACCTCGTCGACGGTGGCGGCCAGCTCGTCGACAGGTACGACCCGGGCGACCAGCCCGGCCTCGAGCGCCTCGGTCGCGGTGAGCATGTCGCCGAGCAGGGTCAGCCGCAGCACCCGGTGGAGGCCCAGGGTGTGCACGAGCAGCGAGCCGCCGCCGTCGAGCGACAGACCCACCTTCGCGTACGCGAGGCTGAACTTCGCCCGGTCGGCGGCGACCACGATGTCGGCGGCCGCGGCCAGCGGGAAGCCGACCCCGGCAGCGACGCCCTGGACGGCGCTGACCACGATCGCGTCGCCGCGGACCAGCTCGGTGATCATTCGGTTGGCACCCTCGGCGAGCTCGAGGAGGTGCGGCCCCGGCGCATCGGCCGCTGCGAAGCCGGCCAGGTCACCGCCGACGGAGAAGTACTTACCCTCGGCGGTCAGCACGATCACCCGCGCCGAGTCCGCCTTCGCCCGCAGGATCGCGGCCAGCATCTCCTCGCCCGCCTCGGGGGAGAAGACGTTGCCCCGGTCGGGGTTGGTCATCGTGATGCGGGCGCAACCGTCGGCGTACTCGTAGCGAATCAGGCTCATGCGGCGCATCCTGCCAGCCCGGTGTGCACGCCCGCAGGAGGGTGCGGGAGGGTGCTCCGATGCGTTTGTGGATCTCGCGCCTCAGCTCGCTGCTCACGATGCCCTTCACGATGCTCGTCGGGCTCCTCCGGACGGCTCCCGCGCGTGCCGCGGGATCCGGGCTGGTCGACATCCTCGGGCCGCTCGCCCACGCCCACTCGCACAACGACTACGAGCACGAGCGGCCGCTCCACGACGCCCTCGGTCACCGCTACACCTCGGTCGAGGCCGACGTCTGGCTCGTCGACGGCGACCTCTACCTCGGCCACTTCGAGCCCGACATGACCCGCACCCTGCGCAACGTCTACCTCGACCCGCTCGCCGACCTGGTGACCACCAACGACGGCTCGGTGCACCCGTCCTGGGACGGCACCTTCCAGCTCCTCGTCGACGTGAAGTCCGGCGGCGTGGAGACCTGGCGGGTGCTGGAGGAGCAGCTCGCCGCGTACGACCCGGTCTTCAGCGTCTGCCGCGACGGCGTCGTCGAGGTCAACCCGGTGACCGTGATCGTCTCCGGCGAGCGCGACCGGCTGGTGATGGCCGCCGAGCCGGTGCGCCGTAGTTTCTACGACGCCACCTTCGAGGATCTCGAGGCCCACGCGGTCGCTGCTCTGCCGGTCGGCCTCGTCGGCATGGTCAGCGCCAACTGGATCGACCACTTCACCTGGCGCGGCATCGGTCCGTTCCTCTCCCGCCGCCGTCTGCACGAGATGGTCGACCGCGCCCACGACGCCGGCTGGCCCATCCGGCTGTGGGGCGCCCCAGCCTTCGTCCGCCACAACCGCCGCCGCATCTGGCAGGCCCAGCTCGACGCCGGCGTCGACTGGATCAACACCGACCACCTCGACGAGCTCGCCCACTTCCTCGCCCGCCACCGCCCGACGCGACTAGGTTTGCGACGTGGCATCCTCCGGCGACTTCGCGGTGACTCGAGTAGCAGCCGCTGAGACCCATCCCCTGCGTGCGCTCGTCCTGCACGGCGGCGCATCGCACGACGACGCGAAGGTCGAGGGGGAGGACCGACCAGGGGTCGCCACCTTCGCTGCCAAGGCATCCGACGGTGAGGTCGTCGGGTGTGTCGGGCTGTTCCCGGACCCGGGCGGCGGATGGCGGATCCGCCGCTTGGCGACAGCAGGGGAGTGGCGCGGTCGAGGCGTCGGCACCGCTGTCGTGACCGCAGCCCTCGAGCATGCGGCCGAGCACGGAGGTCGTGCACGAAGCGCTGGCCGGTGCAGTCGCCGACAGGTTGAGGTCGATGTCCGCGTGAGGATCGGTAGGGTCGGGTCGTGACCTCGGAGCTCTCCTTCATCGTCAGTCAGGTTCCTGTCGAAGAGACGTATCCGTTGCGGGCGAAGGTGCTCCGCAACGGTGGGCCGCCGGAGGCGGCCAAGTTGGCGGGGGACGACCGCCCGGGCGTGGCGACGTTCGCCGCGACGGACGACGAGGGCCGGATGATCGGATGCATCGGGCTGTTCCCGGAGCCGTGCCCCGACCTGCCCGAGCACCCCGGCAAGGGGTGGCGGATCCGGGGGATGGCCACCGAGGACGAGTGGCGCAGCCGGGGCGTCGGGACGCAGGTGCTGAAGGCGGCGCTGGAGCATGTTGCCGCGGAGGGCGGCGGGCTGGTCTGGTGCAACGCGCGCACTCGGGCCGCGGATTTCTACCGGCGCGCGGGTTTCCAGGAGATCGGCGAGCCGTGGGATGACCCGGAGATCGGGCCGCACGTGCGGATGTGGCGCGAGGTCTGATTCGGGTTCGCGCGGCGGGTGCCGGGCGGCGTACTCTTTCCTCATAGGCGTTCGAGCCGTCATCAGCGGCGAGCCCCGGGAAGAACGGCTTCGGCTCACTAGACCCCGGCGGGTAGGCCCGTCACAGCCTCAACGAAGCGGCGATCTCGACGAGCACGGTCGACGAGATCGCAAGCAGGGTGGTACCGCGGTCGACAGATCGTCCCTGTGGAAGACGAAGCCCACACACCACCCAGCAGGAGATGCCGCCGATGGCCTATCCGAAGGTCACCTCAGCCCACGAAGCGGGCAATGTCCCGGCCAGCCCACGCTTCCCGGAGATCGAGACGCAGATTCTCGACTACTGGAAGAAGGACGGGACGTTCCAGGCGAGCATCGACAACCGTGACGCCGGTGAGAACGGCGAGAACGAGTTCGTCTTCTACGACGGCCCGCCGTTCGCCAACGGCCTGCCGCACTACGGCCACCTGCTGACCGGCTACGTGAAGGACATCGTCCCGCGCTACCAGACGATGCGCGGCAAGCGCGTCGAGCGCCGATTCGGCTGGGACACCCACGGTCTGCCCGCCGAGCTCGAGGCGATGCGCCAGCTCGGCCTGAAGACGACCGACGAGATCGTCGAGATGGGCATCGACAAGTTCAACGCGGCCAGCCGCGCCTCGGTGCTGAAGTACACCGGCGAGTGGCGCGACTACGTCACCCGCCAGGCGCGCTGGGTCGACTTCGACCACGACTACAAGACCCTCAACCCCGACTACATGGAGTCGGTCATCTGGGCGTTCAAGACGCTCTACGACAAGGGTCTGGTCTACGAGGGCTTCCGCGTCCTGCCCTACTGCTGGCAGGACGAGACCCCGCTGTCCAACCACGAGCTGCGGATGGACGACGACGTCTACAAGGACCGTCAGGACCCGGCCGTCACCGTCGGTTACGCGCTCGACGCGACCGGCGACGACGAGGTGCTCGACGGCGCCCACGTCCTGATCTGGACCACCACGCCCTGGACGCTACCGTCCAACCTCGCGGTGATGGTCGGCTCCGACATCGACTACGTCGTCGTCGAGGGCCCGGTGCCGGGCACCGACAAGACGGCCAAGTACCTCCTCGCGGAGGCTCGGGTCGCGGCGTACAAGAAGGAGCTCTTCCCGGACGCCGACGAGGCGACCGTGCTGGGGCGCTACAAGGGCTCCGAGCTGCTCGGCCGCACCTACACGCCGCCGTTCACCTACTACGCCGGCCACGCCAACGCCTTCCGCGTCGTGGCCGCTGACGACGCCGTCACCACCACGGACGGCACCGGGGTCGTGCACACCGCCGGTGCGTTCGGTGAGGTCGACAAGGAGGTGACCGACCGCGAGAACATCGAGGCGGTCATGCCTGTCGGCAAGGACGGGCGCTTCACCGCTCCGGTGACCGACTACGCCGGTGTCCAGGTCTTCGACGCCAACCTGCAGATCATCGACCACCTCAAGGCGGCCACCCGCGGCGAGGCCGGCTCGGCCGAGACCGGATCGGTCTCCGCCGGCACCATCCTGCTGCGCCGCGAGTCCTACAACCACTCCTACCCGCACTGCTGGCGCTGCCGTCAGCCGCTGATCTACAAGGGTGTGAGCAGCTGGTTCGTCGAGGTCACCAAGATCAAGGACCGCATGCTCGAGCTCAACCAGCAGATCCGCTGGGTGCCCGAGCACATCCAGGACGGCCAGTTCGGCAAGTGGCTTGAGAACGCCCGCGACTGGTCGATCACCCGCAACCGCTTCTGGGGCTCCCCGGTGCCGGTGTGGAAGTCCGACGACCCGGCCTACCCGCGTCTGGACGTCTACGGCTCCTTCGAGGAGCTCGAGCGCGACTTCGGCACCCTGCCCACGGACGCCGACGGCAACCCCGACCTCCACCGTCCCTTCGTCGACGAGCTCGTACGTCCCAACCCCGACGACCCGACCGGCAAGTCGATGATGCGCCGCGTCTCCGACGTGCTCGACGTCTGGTTCGACTCGGGCTCGATGTCGTTCGCCCAGAACCACGTGCCGTTCGAGAACGAGGAGTGGTTCGCTCACCACTTCCCTGGCGACTTCATCGTGGAGTACATCGGCCAGACCCGCGGCTGGTTCTACACCCTGCACATCCTGGCCACCGCGCTCTTCGACCGGCCGGCCTTCCAGTCGTGCATCAGCCACGGCATCGTGCTCGGTTCCGACGGTCAGAAGATGTCCAAGTCGCTGCGCAACTACCCCGACGTCAACGAGGTCTTCGACCGCGACGGCGCCGACGCGATGCGCTGGTTCCTGATGTCCTCGCCGATCCTGCGCGGCGGCAACCTGGTCGTCACCGAGCAGGGCATCCGCGACTCCGTACGTCAGGTGATGATCCCGCTGTGGAACAGCTGGTACTTCTTCCAGCTCTACGCCAACGCGGCCAACCTGGAGACCACCGGATCGACCGAGTCCACCGACCCGCTCGACCGCTACGTGCTGGCCAAGCTGCGCGACTACGTCGCCGAGATGACCACCGCGATGGACGACTACTACGTCGCCGAGGCCTGCGAGGCCACGCAGCGGTTCATCGACGTGCTCACCAACTGGTACATCCGCCGCAGCCGTGAGCGCTTCTGGAACGAGGACAAGGCCGCCTTCGACACCCTCTACACGGTGCTGGAGACGGTCACGCGCCTGGTCGCTCCGCTGCTCCCGCTGACCACCGAGGAGATCTGGCGCGGCCTTACCGGTGGCCGCTCGGTGCACCTGGCCGACTACCCGGTCGTCGAGGACCTGCCCGCCGACGACGACCTGGTCGCTCGGATGGACGCGGTCCGCGCGGTCTGCTCTTCCACCTCGGCGCTGCGCAAGGCGCGCCGCCTGCGCAACCGCCTGCCGCTCGGCGGCCTGACGGTCGTCGGCGCCGATATCGCGGGCTTCGAGGAGATCGTCGCCGACGAGGTCAACGTGAAGTCCGTCCGGCTGCTCGCGGCCGACTCGGAGGAGGCCCAGACGTTCGGCATCGAGCAGAAGCTCTCCGTCAACGCCCGCGCCGCCGGCCCCCGCCTCGGCAAGGACGTCCAGAAGGCGATCAAGGGCTCCAAGTCCGGTGACTGGTCGGTCTCCGACTCGGGTGAGGTCGTCGCCGGTGGCCTGGCGCTGGTCGAGGGCGAATACACCCTCGAGACCGTCGCCGGCGCCGCCTCCGACGACATCGCCGTGACCATGCTGCCCGGGGGCTTCATCGTCCTCGACACCGTCGTCACCCCCGAGCTCGCCGCCGAGGGCCTCGCCCGCGACCTCGTCCGCGCGGTCCAGCAGGCCCGCAAGGACTCCGGCCTCAACGTCGAGGACCGCATCACCCTCGCGGTGACCGGCTCCTCGACCGTTCGCGAGGCAGCCACCACCCACGCCGACCTCATCGCCCGCGAGACCCTCGCCACGACGTACGACGTGGTCGACTCGCTCGACGGCAACCCCGTCGACCTGGGTGACGGCGAGAAAGCGCAGATCTCGGTCACGAAGGCCTGACCGCAGCCGCGAGCAGGGCCGGAGCCATCGATCGGCTCCGGCCCTGCTCCTTCCGGTCTAGGTTGGAGGCATGGAGGGGCCAACGCTTCGAGAGCTCGCGGTGCAGGCGCTGTCGTCGGTGGAGCGGGGGTACGACCTGCTCGCGCCGAAGTTCGACGCGACGCCGTTCCGGACGCCGGAGCCGTTCGTCGCGGCGACGCGGAGGGCGCTGGCGGAGTTCGGGCCGTTCGAGCGGGGGCTCGATGTGTGCTGTGGCACCGGGGCGGGGCTGGGGATGCTCACCGAGGTCACCGCGGAGCGGCCGACGGGGGTGGACTTCAGCGCCGGGATGCTCGAGCAGGCCCGGCAAGCGCACCCGGACGCCGACCTCGTGCGGGCGGATGCCCGGGCGCTGCCGTTCGGTGCTGCGTACGACCTGGCGGTGAGCTTCGGGGCGCTGGGGCACTTCCTGCCGGAGGAGCGGCGCCCGCTCTTCGACGGCATCCACCGGGCGCTGCGGCCGGGCGGGGTGTTCGCGCTGCCCGCGGCGCGGGCGCCGGAGAAGACCGAGCCGGCCTACTGGCTGCTGACGGGGTTCGACCTGGTGATGCGGGTGCGCAACGCGGTGTGGCGGCCGAAGTTCGTGATGTACCTCCGCACCCATCCGCGGCCGGAGCTCTACGCCGACCTGGTCGCCGCCGGGTTCACGATCGATACGACGCCGATGCCCGGGGTCGGCGAGCTGATCCTCGCTCGCCGGCCACCGGGCTGACGTCGGCCACCCCTCAGGCGTGACGCGGGTTCCGCTCGGCCAGCCGGGCGGCGATGGTGGGCACGATCACCGCAGCGGCGACCAGGTGGGAGACCACCAGCATGATGTTGGTGGCGTAGGAGTCGGTGACGGCGGTCAGGCTGGGTACGCAGGAGAGCGCCGTCAGCGTCCAGGCGGTGCCCTGCCAGGTCGACCGGGGGCGCTTGGCGAAGCGCGCCAGGCAGACCGCGATCACGACGCCGATCACGCCGAGCTGGGCGACGGCCCAGGCGAGCCCGGTCGCCGGGATCGCGGCGGGCTCGACACCGGTGCCGGCGAGGGCGACGTCGAACGGCACCCCGACCGCTCGGGCGGCGGCCTCGTAGACGCCGGTGACCAGGGCGCCGGCGACGACGGCGGTGATGCTGACGAGCCAGACCGGGAACCGCGCTGCGAACTGGCCGCGGTCGGTGGTGGTCGTGGCCTGGGTGATGGTGCTGGTGCTCATGATCGTGCCTCTCAACTCGTGGTGTCTGTCGCGGCTCATGGCCGCTTCTCACCCACTCCACGAACGGCGCACCACCGATCCGACAGGTTCCTCGAAAGTTTTTCGAGAAGAGTCAGTCGAGACGCCTGAACGCTCGCACGGAGAGCGGCACGAAGACGGCCAGCAGGACAGCCGGCCAGACCACCGCCAGCAGGATCGCGTGGTCGGCGAGCAGGCCGGAGGTGATCCCGGTCGGATTGCCGAAGAGGTCACGACAGGCGGTGGCGGTCGCCGAGACCGGGTTCCAGGAGGCCAGGAAGCCGAGCCAGCCGGGCATCGTCTCCGGGGAGACGAAGAGGCTCGAGCAGAAGCCGAGCGGCCACACCAGCACCTGCACCATCGTCAGCGCGCCCTCCATCCGCAGGCTCAGCCCGAGGAAGATGCCCAGCCACAGCATCACCAGCCGTAGCCAGAGCAGGAGCGCCACGGCCACGAGCGCGGCGAGGAACGAGCCCTCGATCTGCCAGCCGATCAGCAGTCCGCCGACCATCAGGACGACCAGCTGCACCGTCGAGCTGCCCATGTCGGCGACGGCGCGCCCCAGCGGCACCGCGAGCCCGCTCATCGGCAGCGACCGGAAGCGGTTGGTGACGCCGCGCTTGGTGTCCTCGGTGACGACCGACATGGTGCCGTCGATGCCGAACATCATGGTCAGCGCGAGCACTCCCGGGAGCAGATAGGGGAGGTACGTCCCGCCTCCGGGCATCTCGATCGCGCCGCCGAACAGGTAGCCGAAGATCAGCAGCATCATCACTGCGAAGAGGATGTTGAACACCGGTCCCCACGGCTCGCGCTGCCAGTGCTTGAGGTCGCGGAGCGTGATCACCCAGGTCTGTCGCAGGGTGGCGGAGAGTGCAGTCATCGGGCGGCTCCTTCGGGCTGGGTCTCTGGCTCGGTTTCCGGGGCGGTCAGGTGGAGGAAGACCTCGTCGAGCGTCGGCCTGCGCAGGAGCACGTCGTCGACCGTGATGCCGGCGGAGTCGAGGCTGCGTACGACGTCGACGACGGCCGCGCCGCCGCCGGTCGTGCCGGCCTCGACGGTGATCTCGAGCCGGTCGGGGTCGACGACCGCAGCGGACCCCAGGGCCTCGGCCATCCGGCCGAGGTCGTCCGGCGCGGCCGCGGTGATGATCACCCGGTCGCCGCCGAGGTCGTCCTTGAGCGCAGAGGGCGAACCCTCGGCGATCACCCGGCCGTCGCCGAGAACGGTGACCATCTCGGCGAGCTGGTCGGCCTCGTCCAGGTACTGCGTGGTCAGCAGCACCGTGGTGCCGTCGGCGACCACCTGGCGCACCATGTCCCACACCTCGTGGCGAGCCCGGGGGTCGAGCCCGGTGGTCGGCTCGTCGAGGAAGAGGATCTGCGGCCGGGTGACCAGGCCGGCGGCGATGTCGAGCCGGCGCCGCATGCCGCCGGAGTAGCCCGTGACCTTCCGGTCGCCGGCCTCGGTGAGGCCGAAGGCGTCGAGGAGGTCGGTGGCGCGGCGTACGGCATCGGGCTTGGCGAGCCCGTGCAGCCGGCCGAACAGCACCAGGTTCTCCCGGCCGTGGAGTGCCTCGTCGAGGGCGGCGCTCTGGCCGACCAGACCGATCGTCGAGCGGACGCGGGCGGGGTGGCGTACGGCATCGTGGCCGCCGACCCGCACCTCGCCGGCATCGGGCCGGGTGAGGGTCGCGAAGACGTTCACCGCGGTCGACTTGCCGGCGCCGTTCGGCCCGAGGAGGGCGTGCACGGTGCCGGGCCTGATCTCGAGGTCGAGGCCGTCGAGCGCCTGGGTGTCGCGGAAGCGCTTGCGGACGCCGCGGGCGAGCAGGGGAGTCGGGGTCATCGAGCCACCTCGATCCGGAACACGCCGCAGCGCCCGGCGACGGCCTCGAACGCCTCGGGTGTCACCGCGGTGACCACCCCGGCGTCCAGCATGATCTTCGCGCCGTCCGCCATCCGTTCCGGCCAGAGCCGGAGAACGGTCAGCGCCTCCTCGCCCTCGACCTCGACGAGCCGGACGTCCTCGGTCCGCTTGCCGATCCGCAGGCTGCCGCGCCCGCGTGCGGCGCGGACGTTGCGGGCCCAGTCGGCGCCGGGGAAGCCCTCGAGCAGGTAGCGCCTGCCGTCCAGATCGAGGACCGAGAGCGGGGTGCTCCGGGGCTTCCCGCTGGTGCGGCCCGGGACCGTCAGGACCGGCAGCTCCTTCATCCCGATCCCGGTCTTCGACAGGGTCATGAAGACCTTGTTCATCGGCTTGAGCCAGCGGGGTGGGACCGGCTTCGCAGTGTTCGGCATAGGCGTCTCCTCCAATTTCGTACGGCGTACGAAGATGATCAACGGCGTGACTGTAGCATTTGTTCCGTACGGCGTACGATATTTTTTTCGGATGAGGTTACGATGAGCCACGTGCCGGACCAGCCAGCCCAGCCCGACCCGTCTCTACGCCTGCTGTGGCGCCACCGCTCCGGGGGCGGTGAGGAGCCGAAGGCGCGGCGCGGTCCGAAGCAGAAGGTGAGCCTCGACGAGGTCGTCGACGCCGCGGTCGATCTCGCCGACGCCGAGGGGCTGGCTGCCGTCACGATGCGCGCGCTCGCCCAGCGTTTCGGGCTGGGCGCGATGACGCTCTACACCTACATCCCCAGCCGCGACGCGCTGCTGGTGCTCATGGCCGACCAGGCGGTTGGTCGCACGGAGGTCCCCGACCTACCCGAGGACCCGCGCGAGCGCCTCGAGCTGGTCGCCCGGGTGCAGCACGATGAGCTCCGGGCTCATCCGTGGTTGCTCGAGGTCCAGGACGTACGCCCCTGGCTCGGGCCCAACATGAGCGACCGCTACGAGTGGCAGCTCCAGGCGGTCGACGGCCTCGGCCTCACCGACCTGGAGATGGACCAGACCGTCGCGGTGCTGATCGGCTTCGCCGGCAACATCGCCCGCAGCGAGCTCATGAAGCGTCGCGCCGAGCAGGTCACCGGGATGACCGAGGCGGAGTGGTGGGAGGCCAACTACGAGACGCTGAACGAGGTCATGGCCGGCACCCACTACCCGCTGGCCAACCGGGTCGGCACCGCCGCCGGCGAGGCCTACCAGGCCGCCACCGACCCCGCCCGCGAGCTCGACTACGGCCTCGCCCGGATCATCGACGGCATCCTCGCCCACGTCCGCAAGTAGCCGAGTCGGCGCATCTGCCCCGCTCAGGATCGCCGAGTCGGCGCATCT
>NZ_BMRK01000005.1:168042-176256 GCF_014648595.1 Nocardioides luteus
TCGCCCAAGACCGCCGAGTCGGCGCATCTGTCCCAACCGCTCGGGGCAGATACGCCGACTCGGCGTGAAATCTTGAGGCAGTTGCGCCGACTCGGCGTCTATTTCTGGGGCAGTTGCGCCGACTCGGCGAGATGTCAGCCTGTGCGGCGGGCTGGGGTGGACGTGGACAGACGTTCGGTCAGGTGGGATACGAGGTCGGCGGAGTCCTCGCGGGCGCCGTCGATGTAGGTGGAGCGGCGGCGGCGTAGGACGGGGAGGCCGGTGACGTAGAGACCGGGGAGGTGGGTGACGCCGCCGTCGTGGCGGATCGCGCCCTTGTGGTCGAAGACGTCGGCGTCCAGGAACGAGTGGTCGGGCTTGATGCCGGTCGCCCAGACGACCGAGCCGATCTCGCCGGAGGTCAGGGAGAGGGACAGGAGCGGGTCAGGTACGCGGGTCGGTTCGAGCCGCTCGCCGGTGCCGCCGACGGCATCGTCGATGCTCTTGAGCAGCCGGTTGGCCTTGAGGTCGGCGAGGGAGGCCATGTTGGTCAGCGAGCCCGAGAAGAGCGCCGAGCCGTCACGGGTCCCGGCCAGCTTGCCGACCAGCCGGACCCCGGCCTCCTGCAGCGTGTTGAGGTCGAGGTCGGCGGTGCCGCCGACGAGCTGGAAGGAGGAGAGCCGCCGGGCGCGGGTGACGTCGTCGATCTCGTCCCAGCGCTCATCGAGGATGCCGACCTCCTCGATCCAGGCGAAGATGTCGCGGCCGCGGTAGCGGCGCGGCACCCGGACGTGCTCACCGACCGCAAGGGTGACCTGGCGGCCGGAGGCCTGCAGCTCCGCCGCGATCTGTACGCCGCTGGCCGCCGCCCCGACCACCAGCACTCCGCCGGGCGGGAGCTGGGAGGGGCGCCGGTAGTCGATGGCGTGCACCGACGGCAGCCCGGGCGGCAGGTCGGCGGCGAGCGGCGGCAGCACGCCGCGTACGGAACCGGTGGCGAGGACGACGTGGTCGGCGGTCCAGGGCCCTGCGGAGGTCTCGACGAGGAAGCCGTCCGTCGCGGGGGAGACGCGGTGCACCGCGACCTGCTCGTGCACCGGGGCGCTGATGACGTCGGCGTAGCCCGTGACCAGCGAGGCGACCTGGGCGGCGGTGAGGAACTCGTCGACGTGCGCGGGACCGAGCAGGGGCTCGCCCAGCCCGGGCAGCCGGTTCATCCAGCCCGGGGTGAGCAGGCGGAGCGAGTCCCAGCGCTGGGTGTGCCACGAGTGAGCGACCTGACCGCGCTCGAGGACGACGTGGTCGATCCCCTCGGCACTGAGTCGGTGGCTCACCGCGAGGCCGCTGTGCCCGGCCCCGATCACCGCGACGGTGGTGCGGCGAGACGGAGCACTCGTGGTCACGAGACGGAGACGCTGACGGCGGTCGGGTTGGTCAGGACGTCGAAGACGGCCGAGCGCTTCTGCGACTGCGCGACCAGCGCCTCGATGTCCTCCGGAGAGGCGTCGGCGTCGATCGAGTAGTTCACGCGGACGCCCGTGAAGCCGTTGCGCACGTCGGCGTCGGCGCCGAGGATGCCGCGGATGTCGTGGTCGCCCTCGATGGTCGCGGTGACCGAGTTGAGCTGGATGCCGCGCTGCTGGGCGATGGAGGCGACGCCGGCGGTCAGGCAGCCGCCGAGCGCGACCAGGACGGTCTCGACCGGCGTGGGGCCCTGGTTGTCGGCGGCGAACTGCGGCGGGTGGTCGCCGTCGGCCTCGAACGAGCGGTCGGTCTCCTGCTCCTCGCCGAGGCCGAAGAAGCCCTCGACCTTGCTCTTGGAGTGGGTGCCCTTGACCCAGGTGTTGGTGGCGCGCCAGGTGAACTTGGCGGCCTCCGGGGCCTCCTGGAGCGCGCTGCGGGCGCCGAGGAGGGCCTCGACGTTGACGCCGTTGTCGACGGTGGTTTCGGTCATCTGTCTCTCCTGAGGTAGGTGTTGAACAAGTTATAGCCCAGTAAATTACTCAACAAAGAAGATCAGCGTCGCGTCTTGCGTGCCGAGATGACGCCGGTGTCGAAGCCGGCCAGATGCAGCCCGCCGTGGAACCTGGCGTGCTCGATCTTGAGGCAGCGGTTCTGCACCACGGTCAGCCCCGCTGCGCGCGCCGTGGCCGCGGCCTCGTCGTTGGTCAGCCCGAGCTGGAACCAGACCACCGGCGAGCCCAGCTCGATCACCTCGTCGACGACCGCGGGCAGGTCGCTGGCGCGGCGGAAGACGTCGACGATGTCCGGGGTCTCCGGCAGGTCCTGCAACGAGGCGTGGACCTGGTGGCCGAGCACCTCACGCCCGGCGGCGTTGGGATTGATGAAGTAGAGCCGGTAGTCGGTGTCCTGGGCGAGATAGGTGGCGACGTAGTAGCTCGACCGGGCGGTGTTGGCGGAGAAGCCGACGATGGCGACCGACCTCGCCTCCCGGAGCAGCCCCTGCCGCTCCTTCGCGCTCGGCTCGTGCGGGATCTGCGCGATCGTCATCAGGACTCCTTCGTGGCTGCGTCGAGCGCCTGGTCGAGGTCGAAGAGGATGTCGTCGGCGTCCTCGATCCCGACGCTGATCCGCACCAGGCCGGGGGAGACGCCCGCCTCGGCCAGCCGGGACTCGCTGAGCTGCCGGTGGGTGGTGGAGGCGGGATGGATCACCAGCGTCTTGGCGTCGCCGATGTTGGCCAGGTGGCTGGCGAGCTCGACCGACTCGATGAACCGCTCCCCGGCCGCGCGCCCGCCCTTGACGTCGAACGCGAAGACGCTGCCGGGGCCCTTGGGCAGGTACTTCTGCGCGCGCGCATGGTGCGGGTGGGAGGGCAGACCGGCCCAGCGTACGTTCTCGACCCGGTCGTCGGCGTCGAGCCACTCGGCCACGATCCGGGCGTTCTCGACGTGCCGCTGCACCCGCAGCGCCAGCGTCTCGACGCCGAGTGCGAGCTGCCAGGCGGACTGCGGGCTCAGGGTCGCGCCCACGTTGCGCAGGTGCTCGGCGCGCAGCCGGGTCAGGAAGGCGTACTCGCCGAAGTTGCCCCACCACGACAGCCCGCCGTAGTGGTCGACCGGCTCGTGGAAGAGCGGGAACCGCTCCGGGGTGTACTCGAACCGGCCCGACTCCACGACCACGCCGCCGAGCGTCGTCCCGTGGCCGCCGAGGAACTTCGTCGCCGAGTGGGTCACGATGTCGGCGCCCCACTCGATCGGCCGGGACAGATAGGGCGTCGGGATGGTCGAGTCGACGACCAGGGGTACGTCGTGGGCGTGGGCGACGTCGGCCAGTCCGGCGATGTCGGCGATCTCGCCCGACGGGTTCGCGACGGTCTCGGCGAAGACCAGCTTGGTCTCCGGGCGGATCGCCGCTGCGTACGCCTCGGGGTCGGTCGGGGAGACGAAGGTCGTCGAGACCCCGAACCGGCGCAGCGTCACGTCGAGCTGGGTGACCGAGCCGCCGTAGAGCTGGGCCGAGGCGACGATGTGGTCGCCCGCGCCGGCGAGGGAGGCGAAGGTGACGAACTCGGCGGAGAGGCCCGAGGCGGTCGCCACCGCGCCGATGCCGCCCTCGAGCGAGGCCAGCCGCTCCTCGAACGCGGCCACGGTCGGGTTGCCCACGCGCGTGTAGATGTTGCCGTACTTCTGCAGCGCGAACCGCGCGGCGGCGTCGGCGGTGTCGTCGAAGACGAACGACGCCGACTGGTAGATCGGCAGCGCCCGGGCGCCGCTGACGGCGTCGGGGATGTTGCCTGCGTGGATCGCACGGGTGTTGAAGCCGTACGCGTGGTCACTCATGAACCAGCTCCAGTTCGATCGTTGAGGAAGGTGCGGACGAGGTCGAGGTAGCCCGGCGGGTCGAGGAGGAAGGAGTCGTGGCCCCAGGACGAGGCGATCTCGTGGCGCTCGACGTCGAGGCCGACGCGGCGCAACTCCTTCTCGATCAGCACCGAGTGGGAGGTCGAGAAGCGCCAGTCGGAGTCGAAGGAGATGACCTGGAACCGGGTGTCGCGGATCCGCTCGGCGAACTCCTCCGACGTGAACGGGTCGAAGTAGTCGAGCAGGCGGGAGAGGTAGAGGTAGGAGAGCGCGTCGAAACGATCGACGAACGAGCGCGCCTGGTGGTCGAGATAGCTCTCGATCTCGAAGTCGATGCCGAACCCCGGAGCACCGCGCCGGTCGCGGCCGAACTTCGCCTCCAGCCCCGGCTCGGAGACGTACGTGACGTGGCCGAGCATCCGCGCGACCGAGAGGCCGTCGGCGGGGACGACACCATGGTCCGGGTAGCGCCCGCCGTGGAAGGCCGGGTCGCGCAGGATCGCCTGCCGGGCGATGGTGGAGAGCGCGATGTTCTGCGCGCTCAGCCGGGCCGAGGCGGCGACCAGCACGGCCCGCTCGGCCTGCCCGGGCGCGTCCGCGGCCCACTGCAGGACCTGCATGCCGCCGAGCGAGCCACCGACCGCCGCGTAGAGCCGCTCGATACCGAGGTGGGCGATCAGCCGGCGGTGGACGGTCACCAGGTCGGCGACCGAGATCAGCGGGAAGTCGAGCCCCCAGGCGCGACCCGTCGCGGGGTCGGTCGAGGACGGCCCGGTCGTGCCGCGGCAGCCGCCGAGGAGGTTGGCGCAGACGACGAAGAACCGGTCGGTGTCGACCGGTCTGCCCGGGCCCACCATCGTCGGCCACCACTCGGTCGCCTCGGCGTCGCCGGTGAGCGCATGGGCGATGAAGACGGCGTTGTCGCGGGCTGGCGAGAGGTCACCGCAGGTGGTGTAGGCGACGTCGACGGGGGCCAGCGTGCCGCCGCCGGAGAGCCGCAGCGGGTCGGCCTCGTCGAAGAGGCGAGCGTGTCGGACGGCGGTCATCGGCCCCTCTCTCGATTAATTCAAGTCGCTAACTACAGAATCTAGCGTGCTGAGCGAGCGCGGGGGCGGATGTCCGGCATCCAGGCAAAGAGGTCTCATGCCGGGCTGGTTGACTTACCCCTGTGACGACCAGTCCTGACACTCCCGAGATCGACCTGACGACCGACGTGGTGACGCTGACCCGCCAGCTGATGGACATCAACTCGGTGAGCCTCCACGAGCTGGAGCTGGCCGACGCCGTCGAGCGGGCGCTGACCGCCTACGACCACCTCGTCGTCGAGCGGCGCGGCAACTCGATCGTGGCGCGCACCGACCTCGGTCTCTCCGAGCGGGTGGTCCTCGCGGGCCACCTCGACACGGTGCCGGTCAACGACAACTTCCCGAGCCGCCTGGACGAGGCCGCCGGCATCCTGCACGGCCTCGGCGCCTGCGACATGAAGTCCGGCGACGCCGTCATCCTCAAGCTCGCGGCCACCCTCGAGAAGCCCAACCGCGACGTGACGTACGTCCTCTACGAGGCCGAGGAGATCGAGGCCGTCCACAACGGTCTCGGCAAGCTGGCCGAGAGCGAGCCCGAGCTGCTCGCCGGTGATTTCGCGATCCTGATGGAGCCGTCCAACGCGGGCGTCGAGGCCGGCTGCCAGGGCACGCTGCGCGTCGAGGTCCGCACCAGCGGCGAGCGCTCCCACAGCGCGCGCTCCTGGCGCGGTGACAACGCGATCCACAAGGCCGGCGAGGTGCTGCGCCGCTTGGAGGCGTACGTCCCGCGCAAGCCCGTCATCGACGGCCTGGAGTATCACGAGGGCCTCAACGCGGTCTTCGTCTCCGGTGGTGTGGCCGGCAACGTGATCCCCGACGAGTGCGTGGTGACGGTCAACTACCGCTTCGCCCCGGACCGGAGCGAGGAGGAGGCGCTGGCGTTCGTCACCGAGTTCTTCGAGGGCTACGACCTCACCCTGACCGACTCCGCCCCCGGCGCCCTGCCCGGGCTCGAGCGACCGTCGGCGAAGGCCTTCATCGACGCCGTCGGCGGCGAGGTGGGTCCGAAGTTCGGGTGGACCGATGTGGCCCGGTTCACCGTCCTCGGCATGCCGGCGGTCAACTATGGTCCAGGTGACCCGATGTTCGCCCACAAGGCCGACGAGCACGTACGGATCTCCGAGATCACCTCGTGCGAGCAGGCTCTCCGTGATTGGTTGACCGCATGACCAGACGCAGCGGCTCCGGCCCGCGCCCCACCCAGGGCCGCCCCGCCGGCAGCACCACCGACCAGCGCCTGCTGGACAGCTCCGGCCACGGCGACTGGGTCCACACCGACCCGTGGCGGGTCATGAAGATCCAGGCCGAGTTCGTCGAGGGGTTCAACGACCTCTCCGAGATCGGCCCGGCGATCAGCGTCTTCGGGTCCGCTCGCACGCCCCAGGACCACCCGACCTATGCCCAGGCCGAGGCGGTCGGCAAGGGTCTGGCCGAGGCCGGGTTCAGCGTGATCACCGGCGGCGGCCCCGGCACGATGGAGGCGGCCAACAAGGGCGCCCTCGAGGCCGGCGGCGAGTCGATCGGCCTCGGCATCGAGCTGCCCTTCGAGGCCAGGCTCAACGACTACGTCAGCTTCGGGCTCAACTTCCGCTACTTCTTCGTGCGGAAGATGATGTTCGTCAAGTACTCCCAGGGCTACGTCGTCATGCCCGGCGGTCTCGGCACCATGGACGAGCTCTTCGAGGCGATGACGCTCTCCCAGACCAAGAAGATCACCCAGTTCCCGATCGTGCTGATGGGTGTCGAGCACTGGGAGGGACTGCTCGCCTGGATGCGCGAGACGATGCTGACCGACGGCCGGATCAAGCAGAGCGACCTCGACATGATCACCCTCACCGACGACGTGGACGAGGCGGTCGAGCTGATGCTGAAGGCGCGTGGCTGACGAATGGGCTGGATCTTCGCAGCACTCATCGTGCTGGTTCTCGGAGGAGTCGCCCTCGTAGCCGCCGGTACCGGCGCGCCGATGGGGGAGGAGTACGGCGACCGGCCGGATGCTCTGGTGCCCCGCGACCGCGTCCTGGAGGCCGCAGACCTGCGTCGCGTACGGTTCTCGGTGGCCTTCCGGGGCTACCGCATGGACGAGGTGGACGCGCTGATCGAGCGCCTCGCCGAGGAGGCGGAGTGGCGGGAATCGGTCGCCACTGCGGACGCCGGAGCCGATACCGACCCCGGGAGACACGCACCACACCCGCCGGAGCCCGATTCGGGCTCGTCCGACGACTAGGACAGAATCGCTGCCGTGAGTTTCGCTGCCGTACTCGTCTACGCCGTGACCGCCCTGGTCGCGGTGATCGTCGCGCTCACCTATCTCAAGCCTCATCTGCTGCAGCCTCAGCAGCCGGGGCTACCACCCAAGATCCACCTGTACGCCGGTGCCGCCGGCCTGCTCGTGTGGGTCCTCTTCCTCGTCTCGCCGCCGTCGTTCTTCCTCGGGGGTGACGTCCCGGGCGTCATCGGTCTCTTCGGGATCTGGCTCGCCGCGATCGCGGGTCTCTACCTGCTCGCACGCCGGCTCAAGGAGCAGCGCTCCGGCGCCGGCGCCCACGACGACTACGGTTATGACGGCTACGACGAGGAGTACGCCGAGGACGGCTACGGCTACGACGAGGCCGGCTATGCCGAGGCGGGTCACGCCGAGCCTGGTTTCGCCGAGCCTGATTTTGTCGAGCCCGGCTATCCCGACTACGCCGACGTCGACCCGCGAGGCGGGTACGCCGACCCGCGCCAGCCCGATCCGCGCCAGCCGGACCCGCGTCAGCCGGTCCAGCAGCCGGTGCCTCAGCCCGTCGCCCAGCCAGTCGCCCAGCCAGTCGCCCAGCCGGGGCGCCCTGCTGAGCGTCGCGCCGAGACCCGCCGCGCAGAACCGCGTCGAGCGGCTGCGAGCGCTGAGGAGACGGCCGTGATGGCGCCGATCGAGCGCGAGCCCACGCCGGCTCCTGCGCCCGCTCCGGCGCCGGCTCCTGCTCCCGTCCCGGCTCCGGAGCCCGCGCGGGACGGCCGATCCGGCCGCCGTGTGGCCGCTCGCCAGGCACCGCCCGCTCCCGAGCAGCCGTCCGCGCCGCAGCAGCCGCCCGCGCCGCAGCGAGCCGCCCAGCGGCCGCCCGCACCCCAGCCGCAGCCTCCGCAGCGCCCCGCGCGCCAGCCCGGCCGCCCGCAGCCCGCGCCTGCTCCGGCTCCCGCTCCGGCCCCGGCCCGTCCCGCCCCGGCCCGTCCCGCCCAGGAGCGGCGCGCCCCGGAGCCGCCGGCGCGCGAGCGCCCCGCGCCGCGGCCGCCCGCACCCGAGCAGCCCCAGCCCCAGCCCCAGCCCCAGCCCCAGCCCCAGC
>NZ_BMRK01000005.1:176298-216489 GCF_014648595.1 Nocardioides luteus
AGGCACCTCGTCGGAGTCAGAGCGGACAGGATCCGTGGGGTCGCCGCCAGGAGCCGCCGCAGCGCCGGTCGCGCGGCTACGACAACCGCTACGACGACCGCCACAACGCGGGTCACGACGAGTTCGCCGACCGTCGCTTCCGGCGGGACAGCAGCTACTCGGGCTACCCCGGTCAGCCTCAGCCCGCGCCGCAGGCTCCTCAGCCGGCGCCGCAGCCCGCCCCGCCCCGGGCGCCGCGCCCCGCACCCCGGCCTGCTCCCCGCTCTGCACCGCAGCCGGCTCCCCAGCCTGCGCCCCAGCCGGCCCAGCCCGAGCCCGCCCCGGCCCCCGCGCCTCCGCAGGCGCCGAGCCGGAGGTCCGGCCGCGGCGCGGAGCAGCAGCCTGAGGCGTACGACCCCTACTCCTTCGAGTCCTACGGCCCGCGCGACCGGACGGAGCCGCCCGCGTCGGGCCCCCGCGCGTCGCAGCCGCAGTCTCGTCGCCGTCAGCACAACCCCGACTACGACGAGCCGCCCTACCCGGGCTACGAGCAGGGCTACGACCCCGGCTACGACCAGGGTCACGACCAGGGCAGCCCCTACGACGAGGCCTATGACGAGGCGTACGAGGGTGCCTACGACGGCGCGTACGACGGGGCCTACCAGGGTGGCTACGACGAGCGGTACGACGAGCGGTACGACGACGCGTACGACCGGGCATTCGAGGGGGACCGCCGCCAGGGCGGCGGGGCCTTCTTCGAGACCTCCGGAGCGGCCATCGTGGTGCACATCACGCTCGTGATCCTCGCGATCTGGCTGACCTGGGCCTACGGCACCTCGGTCATCTGACAGGTTCGAAGACGGGTCAACCCGCCGAAACTCCCACCTTGCCGTCAAGTCTGCTGACCTGATGAGGGATAATGGACTCGCAATGCGCGCTCCGAGGCCATCCGGCAGGTGAGCGCCGACACGCGAGACACGGAAGAAGGTGCCGCATGGCGGCGATGAAGCCGCGGACGGGAGACGGTCCGCTGGAGGTCACCAAGGAAGGTCGGGGCATCGTGATGCGCGTCCCGCTCGAGGGTGGTGGCCGGTTGGTCGTCGAGCTGAACGCCGAGGAGGCCGCCGCTCTCGGCGAGGAGATCAAAGGTCTCGGGCTGAACGCGTAGATGAGCACAACGCTGCCGTCACAGACACTGCCGAAACAGGTCGAACCCCCCACCTTCACGCTGAGCCCGCTCGGGCCGGAGAGCGTGGACGCCGAGATCATCGCGCTGCCCGTCCTGCCGGGCGACGACGCGCTGCTGATCGGGCCCGGGGCTGCCGACCTGGAAGATCACCACGACCTGCTGGGTCATCTCGAGTTCGAGGGCGCCACCGGCAGCGCCGGTGAGGTGACGACCTACGCCGTCACCGGCTCCGGCGCCCTGCGACAGATCCTGCTGATCGGGGTCGGCGAGCAACGGCGCGACGACTTCCGCCGAGCGGGGGCGGCGCTGGCCCGCGCAGTGCGGGACCGCACCCACGTGGTCACCACCATCCCGGCGGTCGATCCGGAGGTCGGGCTGGAGCCGTTCGTGGCCGGCGCGACCCTCGCATCCTTCCTCTTCCACTGGCGCTCCGAAGGTGCGCCGTGGACGCCGGTGGAGACGATCACGCTCGCCGATCTCGGCGACGACCAGGCGGCAGCGTTGGAGCGCGCCGAGGCGATCGCGCGGGCCGGCTGGCGCGCGCGGTTCTACGCCACGGTGCCGAGCAACCTCAAGAACCCCGCCTGGCTCGCCGAGCAGGCCACCGCGCTCGCCGGCGAGACCGGTCTGAAGATCGACGTCTGGGACGAGGAGCGGCTCGCCGCCGAGGGCTTTGGCGGCATCGTCGCGGTCGGTCAGGGCTCGGCGACGCCGCCGCGGCTGATCCGGCTCGACTACACGCCGCGCAAGGCCGGCCGGAAGACACCCACGATCGTGCTGGTCGGCAAGGGCATCACGTTCGACACCGGCGGGCTCAACATCAAGCCCGGCGACGGCATGCTCAACATGAAGCGCGACATGACCGGCGGCGCGGTGGTGCTCGCGGTGATGTCCGCGCTCGCCGAGGTCGGCTGTCCGGTGAAGGTGGTCGGCCTCATCGCCTCCGCCGAGAACGCCATCTCGGGCTCGGCGCTGCGCCCCGGCGACGTGGTCGCCCACTACGGCGGCCGCACCTCCGAGGTCACCAACACCGACGCCGAGGGCCGTCTGGTCCTGGCCGACGCGATGGCGTACGCAGCGGAGAAGGTCAAGCCGGCCGCCATGGTCGACATCGCCACTCTCACCGGTGCGATGCGGGTGGCGCTGGGGCAGACGCTGGCCGGCTGCTTCGCCGACGACGACGAGCTGGCCGCTCGTCTCATCGAGGCCTCCGACGCCTCCGGCGAGGCGCTGTGGCGGATGCCGCTGGTCGCCGACTACGAGGAGAAGCTCTCCTCGAAGGTCGCCGACGCCGACAACGCCCCCGGCGGTCCTGGTGCGATCACCGCGGCGCTCTTCCTGCACCACTTCACCGGCGGGGTCCCGTGGGCCCACGTCGACGTTGCCGGTGGCGATGCGTACGCGGACGTCCACGAGCTCACCCCGGGCCCGACGGGCTTCGGGGCACGCGTCCTGCTGACTTGGCTGGCGGGCGCCGACCCGCTGGACGGCGTCGGCGCGTGAGCCTCAGACCTTCCTGGCGAGCAGGAGCCCGTCGCCCACCGGCAGCAGCAACGGGATGAGACCGTCATCGTCGGCGACCTGCTGGTTGAGGTCGCGGATGGTGGCGGTCTCCTCGTCGCGCACCGACGGGTCGGCGACCCGGTCGTGCCACAGCGCGTTGTCGAAGGCGACGACGCCACCGGGGCGGAGCAGGCGCAGAGCCTCCTGAAGATAGGCCGAGTATTCGGTCTTGTCGCCGTCGACGAAGACCAGGTCGTAGTGGTTGTCGGTGAGCCGGGGGAGCACGTCGAGCGCAGCGCCGGCGATGCACCTGGCCTGCCGCTGCCCGAAGCCGGCCTCGGTGAAGCTCTGCCGGGCCAGCCGCTGATGCTCGGTCTCGATGTCGACGGTGGTCAGCACGCCGTCGGACCGCATCCCGCGCAGCAGCCAGAGGCCGGAGACGCCGGTGCCGGTGCCGACCTCGACGACGTTCTTGGCGTCGAGCACCGAGGCGAGGAAGCGGAGCGCGGCCCCGCCGCCCGGTCCGATGGGCGCGACGCCGACCTCCTCGGCCCGCGATCGGGCGGCGGCGAGGAGGTCGTCCTCCGCGACGTACTCGTCGGCGTAGGTCCAACTTGCGGTGGAGACAGGGCTGGTCACATCGCAAAACCTAACCTGTTTCGCTCAACGGTGCGGGAACGCCTGATCCACCTCGTGCGTTGACAAAGCACAGGAAGAGGAAAAATAGGAGCCTCACAGGCAACTCTCAGCCCTTCCGGAGCCAGGCGATCTACCGTAGGAGATGTCAGCGATCAGCTGGACACGTAGCACATCAGGCAGGAGCACCATGACCGCGCGACCCGCGAGCGAGACCCGCACCGACGAGCTCGAGCGGGCTTCGTCGGAGGTTCCGACGTGGGACGAGATCGTGGAGAAACACTCCGACCGTGTCTACCGGCTTGCCTACCGACTCACCGGCAACCGCCCCGACGCCGAGGACCTCACCCAAGAGGTCTTCGTCCGCGTCTTCCGCTCTCTCGACACCTACAGCCCCGGCACCTTCGAGGGCTGGCTGCACCGGATCACCACCAACCTCTTCCTCGACCAGGCCCGCCGCAAGCAGCGGATCCGCTTCGATGCCCTCTCCGACGAGCGT
Source organism: Nocardioides luteus (assembly GCF_014648595.1). Lineage (GTDB taxonomy): Bacteria > Actinomycetota > Actinomycetes > Propionibacteriales > Nocardioidaceae > Nocardioides > Nocardioides luteus. The sequence continues at coordinate 180,105 of NZ_BMRK01000005.1, forward strand.
GCCTCGCGCCTGACGAGCAGCGGCCCGACGCCCGACCTGGCCTACACCGACCAGCGCTTCGACGACGACATCGAGCGTGCGCTGGCGACGCTGCCGCCCGACTTCCGGGCCGCGGTCGTGCTCTGTGACGTGGAGGGGCTCTCCTACGAGGAGATCTCCGAGATCCTCGGTGCCAAGCTCGGCACCGTCCGTTCGCGCATCCACCGCGGCCGGGCGATGCTCCGTGACGCTCTCGCCCACCGCGCCCCCCGCGGCGGACGACTGCGTTACTCCGGGCCCAAGGTGTTGTGGGGCGGGGCTTCATGAGTCTGCTCGGCAACCATCTCGGCGCCCGCGCCAGCGCCCTCCTCGACGGCCAGCTCCCCGCAGCGGAGGAGGAGCGGGCCTGGGCCCACGTCAACGGATGCTGCGCCTGCCGTCGGCTGGTCGAGCGTGAGGGCTGGCTCAAGCGCCGCCTGGCCGGGCTGAGCGTCGACCCCGGTGTCTGCGCCCCCGACGACCTGAAGGGGTCGCTGCGCGGCGGCGTCCTCGCCGCCTCGATGTGGCCCACCGACGACCTCGACGACGACTGCCCGGAGACCCGGTCCATGCGACGTACGCTGGTGATGGTCGCCGCCGGCGGCGGTGCCGTCAGCGCGGCCGTGTTCGGCATGGTCGCCTTCGTCGCCGCGCCCGCCGACGCGCCGGTCCCGAGGAACGTGCCGGTCACCGCGGTCACTCAGGTCCCGGCCACCCCGATCATCGCTCACGTACGCCGCTGACCGGCGCGGAGCGCCGCGACACGAGACCCGGGATGCCCATTGTTGGGACGAGTGGGAAGAATGGGTGCTGTGACGCAGGAACCACGAGACGAGCAGTCGCGGCCGATCTCCCGCTGGGCGCCGCCCACCGACGCGCCCAGTGCGCCTCCGACCGCGCCCTCGTCCCCCGACAGCCTTGTCGAGGACGAGCGCGACACCGCCGAGGTGCCGCTGCCGGGCATGCCGCAGCCTGCGGTCGCGCCGGCGCCGCCGAGCCCGCCGGCGCCCGGCGCTGACACCGCGTCGCTGCCGCCGATGGTGCCGCCTCCGCCGGGAGGCGGGTCGCTGCCCGGCTTCGACGGCCCGCCCGCGCCGCCGCCGTCCTCGTCCGACCGCGCCGAGCCGAGGCAGCGCCGACGGGTCTCCGGCCCGATCTGGGCGCTCGCGGCGGCCGTCGTGTTCCTGCTCGGCGTGCTGGGAGGGTACGCAGGTGGCGTGCTCGAGGATCAGGACGACATGTCCAGCATCGCCGGTGGCGGGCTCGAGCCGGGCTCGATCGAGACCGACGCGCCGCTGGCCGGTGACGACGCCAGCATCGTGAAGGTGGCGGCGACGCTGTTGCCCTCGACGGTTCAGATCTTCGCCGAATACCAGGGTGTCGAGGACGCCGCGACCGGTTCCGGCTTCGTCTTCGACCGCAACGGCCACGTGGTGACCAACAACCACGTCGTCGCCGACGCGGCGAAGGCCAAGGGCAGCATCGAGGTCGTCGACCACAAGGGTCGCCGCTACAAGGCCGACGTCGTCGGACGCAGCGCGGTCTACGACCTCGCCGTCCTCGACGTGCCCGAGATCAAGAAGCTCGAGCCGGCCTCGCTCGGCAGCACCTCCCGGCTGCGGATCGGCGAGGGGGTCGTCGCGATCGGCTCGCCGCTGGGCCTCAGCTCGACGGTCACCTCGGGCATCGTGAGCGCCCTGCAGAGGCCGGTGAGCACCGGACAGACCGAGGACGACACCTCCTACATCAACGCCGTCCAGACCGACGCGGCGATCAACCCCGGCAACTCCGGCGGTCCGCTGGTCAACCTCGTCGGCCAGGTGATCGGCGTCAACTCCGCCATCGCGACCGCCGGCGGGGGAGGCAGCGGTGAGGGCGGCAGCGGCAGCATCGGTGTCGGCTTCGCGATCCCGATCGACCAGGTCAAGATCACCGCGGCGCAGATCCTGAAGACCGGCAAGGCCACCTATCCGATCGTCGGTGCCTCGGTCGACGTCCAGGCCGCCGACCACAACGGCGCCCTGATCTCGGTGGTCGAGTCCGGGTCACCGGCGGCTGCCGGCGGTCTCAAGGACGGCGACCGCGTCACCAAGGTCGGCGACGTCACGGTCACCGACGGGATCGGCATGATCGTCGCCATCCGGGCCCACCAGCCGGGGGAGACCGTCGAGTTCACCGTGAACCGCAACGGCTCGCGCCAGGTGCTGAAGATCAAGCTGGACGCGCAGACCGAGAACCTCGCCTGACGGGCACGGAAAAGACGCGAAGAGCTGCTGGGCACGATGCCCGGCAGCTCTTCGCGTTGTTGTGGGGAAGGTTTGGTTGTGGGGGGTTGCGTTTGCTGTGACTCAGGAGGCGTCCGGCGTGGCGGTGGGCGTAGCAGCGCCCTCGGCCTCGACGAACGGGTGGTCGGCCACGAAGGCCTTGGTCTGCGAGTACATGTCATCGATGAACTTCTCGAGGACGCTGGCCTCGACACGCCACTGGCCGCGACCGCCGATCTTGATGGCGGGGAGCTCACCACGGCGGACAAGGGCATAGACCTGTGCGCTCGAGGTGTTCAGGACCTCGGCGACGTCGGCAAGAGTCAGGAAGCGGGGGGTACCAGACATAAGTATCAGTCTCCCAGACTCTGCAAGCGGCAGTAAACCAGGGCGCGAAGCTGTTAGTGCGCCTTAGGCAGCGGTGCGCTGCTTTGTGTATGCGTGGTGGGTGAACCGTGAAGCAGAGATGCGCTAGGCGGCGAACAGCAGATACAACCCGCCGACAGTGAACCCGACCATCGTGACCAGAAGCGGCAGCTGGCCAGTCACCAGGTGCTGCTTCGGCAGCACCTGGAGCGCCCGGATGTGGGCCGACCAGACGCCGAGCACGTGCCCGATGACCACGGCGGCCACCTTGATCACGGCCAGGAGCGTGGCGTGGAAGGCGAAGAAGTAGGAGACCGGCATGTCTGCCGTTCCGAACCAGTCGCCTCCGTTTCCGAACGGGTCCGAGGCGTTGCGCAGGGTCGCCAGGCCGCTCTCCCAGAAGTAGCTGAGGTAGTGGGCCACGACGTAGCCGACGATGATCGGCACGAGGGAGGGTGCGAGCTCGCCCGGCAGCGCCCGGCGCGGCACGTCACCGACACCGGTCAGCATCGTGCCGACGCAGTAGAAGGCCGCCACGAGCAGCGGGAACGCGACCAGCGCGACGTTGCTGATCAAATAGGCCTGGTTGCCGGAGAGCTCCGGGTTCTGGATGAACCGGAGCCACGTCGGTGACTCCCGGTAGGAGTCGTAGACGATCGTGCCGAACAGCACCGAGACGACCGCGACCATGCCCGGCGCGGGACGCAGGGTGTCGAGGTTGCCGAGCGGGGTCCGCAGGACCAGGTTGCCGGCCTGCGTGCGGCCCCACACCGACAGCTTCGCGGTCAGCGAGGAGTAGACCTCGAACGGGTCGGTGCGCTCCAGGAACTCCTCACCGAAGAGGACGCCGCCGAGGATCATCGCGGCCAGGTAGAGAGCCAGCCAGAGACGTACGGGGCCGAGGTAGTTGTTCTCCGGGTAGACCAGCTCGAGCCAGGCGAAGGCCAGCAGCATGAAGGCCGCCGGCCAGTAGCCCAGCCGCTCGGGCAGGCGCAGCGGCGGGCCGCCGGCACCGCGCAGCCAGGAGAGCCCCGCCACGATCGTGCGGGCCGGGCTGATCGCCTTGAAGACGGGACCGAACAGGAGCGAGAACGGCACCAGGCCGACCCACAGCCAGACGTAGGTCATCCCGAAGATCGGGTTGTTGGCGTTGTCGGCGCCGGCGAAGGCGACCAGCACGAAGAAGGCGAAGATCAGCAGGCCGACGACACGCCACAGCGCGGTCCATGCCGGGGAGTCGACGATCCGCCCGAGGCGCGGCAGCGGCCAGCCGCGTGGGCTGTGCGGAGTCACGCCCTCGGCGGCGCGTCTGGTGGTCAGCACCAGCAGCCCGAAGGAGACGAGGAGGGCGAGGACGGCGCCCCCGATGACGTACTCGAGCGGCAGTGGAAGGTCCTGGCGACCGCCCACGCCGTGCGTGAGGATCACTGAACCTCGAGGGTGACGATGGTCTTGCCGAGCGTGTGCGACTCGACCTCGTACTGGCCGGGGACCTTGAAGGCGCCCAGGCTGATCCGGGTCGTGCCGACGCCGTAGGCGGCGGACTGCTCCGGGTCGGAGTGGACGTGGATCTCGCCGGCCGCGTCAGCGGTCACGTCGAGCTCGACGCTGTTGCCGACAGGTACGTCGACCTGGTTGCCGTGCGGGTCGACCGAGTCGCCTGAGAAGTTGATCTCGACGACGACCGGGTCGCTGCTCTTGCTGGGCTCGGTGGCGACGTCGTTTCCGCAGGCGGTCGCGATCGAAGCGATCCCGCAGATTGCTGCCACGACCGCGATGATCCGGGCCGTGAGGCGCATTGCTCCCCCGTTTCGTGGGTTAAGTTCAAGCTGGCTTCTGCCACAATCGCACATGAACCAAAGAGGGGGCTGAGAGGGTATGAGTGATCGGCTGAGGCCGCGCGAGGTCGCCCTGCTGGACGGTGAGACGCTCGCCGTGCCGCACCAGGTCGCGAGCATCGAGCTGATCGAGACGGGCCCCGACGGCTTCGACTTCGGCGCCTTCCTCGAGCACGTCGAGGACCGGCTCGCGTTCGTGCCGCGCTACCGCCAGCGGGTCCGGGTCGTGCCCGGTCGCCTCGCCTACCCCGTCTGGGCCGACGACGACCGCTTCGACCTCACCTACCACGTACGCCGCTCCGCGCTGCCCCGCCCGGGCTCGATGGACCAGCTCCTCGACCTGGCCGGCCGGATCGTCTCCCGGCCGCTGGACCGCTCCCGGCCGCTGTGGGAGCTCTATGCCATCGAGGGGCTGGCGGGGGACCGGGTCGCGCTGGTGACCAAGACCCACCAGGCCCTGGTGGACGGCGCCGAGACCGTCGATCTCGTCCAGCTGCTGCTCGACGACAAGCCCGAGGTCGGCCCGGTCGTGCCCGACCTGTGGGACCCGCCCGAGCTGCAGTCGAGCGCCGGTCTGGTCGCGGGCGCCGTCCTCGAGGCGGTCACCTCGGTCAGCGGCCTGGCCGCCTCGGCGCGCAGCCTCGGCGGCTTCGCGCTCGGCCGGGTCACCGGGGTCGCCCGGGACGTACAGAACACCGGCCAGGCCATCGCCCGGGTGCTCACCCGGCGCACCCCGGAGCGGCCGACCCCGCTCAGCGGCGTGGTCTCCCAGCAGCGGCTCGTGGTCACCCTGGCGGCCGATCTCGCCGACTTCCGGCGCATCCGCGACGCCCACGGCGGCACCGTCAACGACGTCATCCTGGCGGCGGTCACCGGCGGTCTGCGCGCCTGGCTGATGACCCGGCAGGAGTCGCTCGCCGGCGTACGCCAGGTGCCGGCGCTGGTGCCGGTCTCGGTGATCGACGAGGAGCTCGACCCCACCCAGCTCGGCTCCGCGGTGGCACCCCACTTCGTGGTGCTGCCGGTGGCCGAGCCCTCGCCGGTGGTCCGGCTCCACCAGGTCTCCTACTCCTTCGAGCAGCACAAGGAGACCGCTCGCACAGTCAGCGCGCAGCGGCTGGCCGGCATCAGCGGCTTCGCCCCGGCGACCTTCCACATGGTCGGCTCGCGGGTGGCGGCCGAGAGCGAGCACGACTACCTGCTCTCGGTGTGCAACGTGCCCGGCCCGCAGGAGCCGCGCTACGCGGCCGGCTGCCGCCTGGTCGCCTCCTACCCGATCCATCCGCTCGCCGAGGGCCACACCCTCGCGATCGGGGTGACCTCCTACGACGGCCAGGTCTTCTTCGCGCTCACCGCCGACCGTGACCTGGTGCCCGACGCCTCGCTCGTCGGACAATGCATCGGGGAGGCCCTCGACGAGCTGCTCGACACCGCGTCCGGACGCCGCTTCCGGGCGCCACGGGGGCTGCGGGTGGTCAAGAACGCCGGGGAATGAGGAAGAATCACCCTCGTGACCCGCATCTACGTACCCGCCACGCTCGAGCTGCTCGCTGACTGGTACGCCACGGGTGAGCTGCCCGGCACCGGCGACGGCTACGCCGCCCCCGACGACAGCGAGGAGGCGGAGTACGCCGCCCTGATGAGCGCCGCCGACGACTCGGCCGCGCTCCTGGGCGGTCCCGGCCGCCGGGTCGTGGTCGTCGTCGACGCGCCGGCAGCGCTGGGTGACCAGGTGGTCCCGCTCAAGCTCGTCGCCGCGGTCCACGCCGACCTGGCAGATCGCCCGGCCGACGCGGACCCCGACGAGGACCTGGGCTGGTTCGCCACCCAGGAGATCCCCGACCTGATCGGCTAGATCACTCCTCCTCGCCCCACCAGGTCTCGGTGTCGACGCCCTGGTAGGGCGGGACCTCGACGGTGCGGGCGCCGGCCTTCCCACCGATGACGACCGTGCGGTAGCTGACGTTGTTGGACCGGGTGCGCTCGTAGAGGTTGCCGTCGGGGTTGACGGTGACCTTGATCCGGTAGGTGCCGTTCGTCACCTTGCTCAGGTCGAACGCCTGGGTCTGGGTCTGGTCGTAGGTGTCGCCCCAGCCGGTCGGCAGGCTCTCCCGCAGCCAGAGCGCCGACTTCGCTCCGCAGGCCGACTCGAGGCCGGTCTGGCCAGGACGCAGCGTCGCGCCCTTGACGTTCAGGTCCACCGGGTCGGTCGGCGTCAGGCACCAGGACTGCTTGCCGCTGGTCGAGACGACCTCGTCCTCGGCGTCGACCAGCTCGTACTTCGCGAAGTCGAGGAAGTGCCAGTGGTTGTGCTCGGGCGCCTCGTGGAACTCCATCGTCCCGGTCCGCTTCATGCCGACCTGCTTCCCGTCGCGGTAGAACATCTGGTAGGCGTCCATCATCGGTGCGGTGCCGCGGCGGAAGCCCTCGACGATCATCGGGGCGGGGCCGGCGTTCCACTCGTTGGCGGCGAAGTTGAGGCGGTCGGTGCCGCCTTCGTCGACCTCGGTGGAGATCTGCCAGGCAGGCAGCGAGATCAGGTCGGGCAGGGTGTCCTTCGCAGGCTTGCCGGGCTTGATCCCGCCCGGCGCGCCGCCCAGCGGAAGCCGGCCGCGGCCGTCCTCGCCGCCCTCGAGCGACTCACGCGGCACCACGGTGCGGGCACCCTGGCCGTCATCGGCCCGGTGGGCGTGGGCCGACCTGGCGCCCACGCCGCCCTCCTCGCCGCCTTCCTCACAGCCGCCGTCGGCGCACCCGTCGACGATGACGAGCTCCTGCTTGGTGGTGCGGCCGGCCTTCGGCAGCTCGAGGAAGTCGGCGACCGGCTCGCTGATGCTCATCGTCATGGTGAGTCGGGTCTCGCCCTTGGTCTCGAACTCGAGGTCGGAGACGGCCGGGACCGCCATGCCCCGCTCGATGCCGTACAGCACGCCCTTGGTGAACCAGTTGCCGCCGCAGAACTCGGGGTAGACCGGGCCGGTGGCGCCGTCGGTCTGGACCCGCTGCCGGTCGTAGCCGCCGGGACACAGCGGCCGGCGCTCGTCGAGGATCACCTTGCCGGACTTGTTCTCGAGCCTGACTCGCAGGCCGTCCTTGAAGCCCTTCATCCCGTCGACGATCGACGCCGGGGCGGTCGTGGTGGTGCGCTTCTTGCCCCGGATGACGGTCTTGGTCAGCGTGACCGGCTCGTCATAGGCCGACTGGCTGGCTCGGAACTCGAAGGCCGCGTCGTAGGCGGCCAGCCAGGCCGACGGTTCGACGTAGGCCAGGCCGTCGTAGGCCTCCACCTCTGCGGTGTCAGCGGCCGCGACGAGCTTCAGCGTGCCGGCCGCGCCGCTCGCCGGGTCGGAGTTCGCCGTCACGGTCGTCGTGACGACCAGCGCTGCTGCCACGAGCCCGACGCCGGCTGAGATCAGCTGTCGAGTGCGAGTGCGAGATCTTGCCATGGGATGCCCCCTCGAGAATGGCCCGGATCCCTCCTGACCCGAGACCTGACAGCCGGCAACGCAGTGCCGGCCACATAGGGGGACGGTTGGCCTTTACGTTCGGTTGCACCCAGGGGGAATTCAGTTTCAGCGAGAGAGGTACGCCGCGCCGACCTCGTGCTCGAGGTCGAACGCCTTGAGCATCAGCTCCTCGACGTATTCCTCGAGCTTGGCGCCGACCAGCGGGACGGGCACCTTGATGTTGAGCCGGACGCTCTCGGTGGTGCGCCCGTCGGACTCCGAGAGCGAGATGTTGCCGCGCAGGGTGGCGAGGCCGCCGGGGACGGTGATGTCCACGACCGCGACAGTGTCGGAGGACCAGACCTCGTTCTGGTGGACGGTGAGGTCGCCGTTGACGATGCGCTTGGCGAAGGAAGGTACGCCGACGGTGGACTGCACCCGGTCGATGCGGACCTCGCGCGGTGCGCCGCCGATGGTCACCCGGCGCTTCAGCGCGCCCTGGGCGTCGGCGACCTTCTCGCGGAAGCCCGGGTCCGCGAGCATCGCGGAGACCTCACCCATGCGTGCGTCGTAGACGATCTCGTGCTGCAGGGTCGTCGTCATTGCCGAATCCTTTGGGCTCTGCTGCGGGTAGGGACGGGGGAGGGGGCGGGCTCAGCCGGCTAGCCAGCGCTTGCCGACCTGGTGCTCCTTCTCCAGTGCCTTCTTGAAGATCGAGAGGATGAGGTCCTCGAGCTTTCCGCTGACCAGGGGCACGCTCACGGTGGCGGTCAGGCTGACCGTCTCGACGGTCCCGGCGCCGTTCTCGGCCAGCCGGGCGGTGCCGGAGAGCGAGCCGGGCTTGCCCGGCAGGGTGAGCTTGAGGTCGCCGGTGACGAAGTCGGGGGACCAGATCTCGTCCTGGTGCACCTCGATGGTGTCGCCGACGAGCTTCTTGGCGAACCCGGGCACTCCGTTGACGGCCTGCTCGTAGCGGATGCTCACCGTCGAACCGGTGACGGCGACGCTCCGCGACAGCGCGTGCTGAGCGTCGCAGACCTCCTCGCGGAAGGCTGCGTCGGCGAGCATCCCGGAGACGGCTGCGATCGGAGCGTCATAGGCCAGGTCGATCGACAGGTTTTTGCTCATGATCCCCCATCATGACGCCTCCACAGGCCAGAGTCATCAGTGGAGGCGCCGAGAGAACCGCCACATTCCATGAGTATGCTTGTGGTGACCGGGTGGACGGGACGCTGCCGGGCCTATGAGTGGCATCGGCGATTCCTTCGGATCCAGCGGCCTATCCCGAGCCCGCCCGGGATACCGTGACAGGTGTGTCAACGGAGACGCATGTCAATCCTGTCCAAGCTCCGCAGAAGGGTCTGCAGAACCGCCTGCCGAGCACCACCTATTTCCGCCACGTAGCCCCCGAGGAGCTCACCGGCCGCAGCGAGGCTGATCTCGCCGGTGCGGTGGGATCGCATCTGGCGCTGGCCGCGAACCGCCCGCAGGGCACCGCCGCCGTGCGCATCCTCACTCCGACCACCGCCGCAGACGGATGGTCCGCCGGAGGCCGCAGCGTCGTCGAGATCGTCGTCGACGACATGCCCTACCTCGTCGACTCGGTCAAGACCGAGCTCTACCGTCGCGGTCTCGACGTCCACCTCGTGGTCCACCCCGTCATCGACGTCGCCCGTGACGTGACCGGTGCGCTCGAGGGGGTGAACGAAGGTGACCTGCGCGAGTCGTGGATGCACATCGAGATCGACCGGCTCGCGCCCGACGCCGCCAAGGAGATCGTCTCGGGTCTCGAGGGGGTCCTCGAGGACGTACGCGAGGTCGTCGAGGACGAGCCGCGGCTGCACCGCCGCCTGGCCGAGATCGCCGCGGGCCTGCGTTACACGCCGCCCAACAGCGTGCCGCGCGAGGAGGCTGCCGAGGCCGCCGAGCTGCTGGCCTGGCTGGCCGAGGACCACTTCCTGCTGACCGGCTACCGCGAGTACCGCCTCGACGGCGAATACCTGCGCGGCCTCTCCGGCACCGGTCTCGGCATCCTGCGCGCCGACCCGCCGCAGGCGCCCGACCACGGCAAGATGCCGCCGAAGGTCGCAGCCCACGCCCGCGACAAGGTCATGCTCGTCCTGGCCAAGGCCAACTCCCGCTCGACCGTCGGGGAGCCCGCCTACCTCGACCACGTCGGCATCAAGATCTTCAACGCCGCCGGTGAGGTCATCGGCGAGCACCGGTTCCTGGGTCTCTTCACCACGAAGGCCGCCCGCGAGTCGGTGACCCGGATCCCGGTCGTCCGCGGCAAGGTCGCCGCGGTCCTCGACCACACCGGCTACGACACCCGCAGCCACACCGGCAAGGCGATGCTCGACGCGATGGAGTCCTACCCGCGCGAGGAGCTCTTCCACGCCTCCGCCGACGAGCTGATCTCGCTCGCCGAGGCCGCGCTGGGGGCGATCGAGCGTCGCATCCTTCGGGTCGCGGTCCGGCCCGACACGTACGGCCGCTACGTCTCGGTGCTCGTCTCGCTGCCGCGTGACCGCTACAACACCGCGGTCCGTGAGCGGTTCTCCAAGGTGCTCCTCGAGGCCCTCGGTGGCGACGACCTGGAGTTCACCGTACGCATCAGCGAGTCGACCACCGCGCGGGTGCACTTCGTCGTGCACGGCACGACCGAGTCGCTGGGCAAGGCGCTGGAGACTCCGGGACTGGTCGACAGCCTCGAGTCGCAGCTGCGCAAGGCGGCCCGGAGCTGGCGCGACGACCTGGTCAGCGCGGTCATCGCCCACGCGGGCGAGGAGGGTGCGGCCCGGCTCTCCCACGTGCTCGACGCGTTCCCGGAGGCATACAAGGAGGACTTCGACGCCGACACCGGCGCGGCCGACCTGACCCGGCTGGAGCTGCTCTCCCACCAGGGCGAGGCGGTCGACTTCTCCTTCTACAAGGACCCCGAGAACCCCGGCGGGTTCCGGATCAAGATCTACCGCACCGGCGGACCGCTCTCGCTGTCGGCGATGCTGCCGATCCTGTCCTCGTTCGGGTTCGAGGTCACCGACGAGCGTCCTTACGACCTGGAGGGAGTCGGCACGTCCGGGTCGGAGGAGTGGTTCATCTACGACTTCGGCCTCACCTGCTCCGGCACCCCGGTCGGCACCCCGAAGCAGCTCGTCGCCGCGCTGCACCAGGCGTGGTCGGGCCGCAGCGAGGTCGACGGTCTCAACGCGCTCGTCCTGGCCGGTCTCGACCACAGCCAGATCACGGTGCTGCGGGCCTACGGCCGTTACCTGCGCCAGGCGGGCACGCCGAGCTCGTTCAACTCGATCGCCGGTGCGCTGTGCGCCAACCCGGGCATCGCCCGACAGATCGTGGAGCTCTTCGAGACCCGCTTCGACCCCTCGCTCGCCACGCGTGACGAGACGAAGCGCGCCGAGGCGATCATCGAGGCACTCGACGACGTGGTGAGCCTGGACCAGGATCGGATCCTGCGCAGCTACGTCACCGCGATCCTGGCCACGATGCGCACCAACCACTACCGCGGGCGCGACTACGTCTCGTTCAAGTTCGACCCGCAGCAGCTGCCCGACCTGCCGCTGCCGCGGCCGGCCTACGAGATCTTCGTCTACTCGCCCCAGGTCGAGGGCGTGCACCTGCGCTTCGACGCGGTGGCGCGTGGCGGTCTGCGCTGGAGCGACCGCCGCGACGACTTCCGCACCGAGGTGCTGGGTCTGGCGAAGGCGCAGCAGGTCAAGAACACCGTGATCGTGCCGGGTGGCGCGAAGGGAGGCTTCGTCGCCAAGGGCGGCGTGGCCGGCTCGGACGCCTACGTCACGTTCCTGCGTGGTCTGCTCGACATCACCGACAACCGGGTCGACGGCGAGATCGTGCCGCCGGTGGACGTGGTGCGCCACGACGGTGACGACTCCTACCTGGTCGTCGCCGCCGACAAGGGCACCGCGACCTTCTCCGACCTGGCCAACTCGGTCGCGGCGGAGTACGACTTCTGGCTCGGGGACGCGTTCGCCTCCGGCGGTTCGGCCGGCTACGACCACAAGGCGATGGGCATCACCTCTCGCGGTGCCTGGGTCTCGGTGCAGCACCACTTCAAGCGGCTCGGCATCGACACGCAGACCGACGAGTTCACCGCCGTCGGCATCGGCGACATGTCGGGTGACGTCTTCGGCAACGGCATGCTGCGCTCGGACCGGATCCGGCTCGTGGCCGCCTTCGACCACCGCCACATCTTCATCGACCCGACGCCTGACGCGACCATCGGCTTCCAGGAGCGCAAGCGTCTCTTCGAGACGCCCCGCTCGACCTGGGAGTCCTACGACACCTCGCTGATCTCGGCGGGCGGCGGCGTGTGGTCGCGGCAGCTGAAGTGGGTGCCGATCAGCCCTGAGGTGCGCGAGGCGCTCGGTCTGGCGGCCGACGTCAAGCGGCTGACGCCGACCGAGCTGATCAGCGCGATCCTGCGCGCGCCCGTCGACCTGTTGTGGAACGGCGGTATCGGGACGTACATCAAGGCGTCGACCGAGACCGACGACGCCGCTGGCGACCACGCCAACGACGGTGTGCGCGTGGGCGCCTCCGAGCTGCGGGTGCGGGTCGTCGGTGAGGGCGGCAACCTCGGCATCACCCAGGCCGGCCGCGTCGAGTTCGCCCGCAAGGGCGGGCTGATCAACACCGACGCGATCGACAACTCCGCTGGTGTCGACACCTCCGACCACGAGGTCAACCTCAAGATCCTGCTCGACCGTGAGGTACGCGCGGGCTCGCTGACCCTGGCCGACCGGGACGAGCTCCTCGAGGAGATGACCGACGAGGTCGCCGCGCTGGTCCTCGCCGACAACGAGGCCCACAACGAGACCCTGACCCGTGCGGTCGCCTCGGCGCCGCAGATGCTGGAGGCTCACGAGCGCCAGATCGCGGAGTGGGTCACCGACGGCGTACTCGACCGTGAGGTGGAGGGACTGCCCTCCGCCACCGAGGTCGCGCGCCGTCTCGAGGCGGGGGAGGGGCTCACCGCTCCGGAGCTGGCCGTCGTGCTGGCCTGGACGAAGATCGAGCGCCGGCGCGAGCTGGTCGCCGACGGTCTGCCCGATCCGGCCGCTGACCCGGAGAAGACCAAGCGGCTGATGGCCTACTTCCCGACGCCGATCCGCGAGCGGTTCCCCGAGGCCGTCGTGGACCACCCGCTGCGCCGCGAGATCTGGGCGACCTCCTTCGTGAACGAAGAGGTCAACCGGGCGTTCGGGAGCCCGGTTCAGCACTGAGTTCGGTCAAGCACTGAGTTCGGTCAAGCACTGAGGTCGGTCCAGCACTGAGGTCGGTCCAGCACTGAGTGATGATCCGTCGGCGGTCCCGGTCTCGGGGCCGCCGACGGTTCTCTTCTCAGCTCGGCTGGAGGTCGGCGGGCCGGTCGGGCTCGGGCTCGGTCGCCGGGGAGGCGACCCAGTGGGCGGGGCGCGGGATCGACCGCACCGGCCGGGCGAGCGTCGGAACCATGCACGCGGCGGCGGTCAGCCCGATGATCACCATGACCGCGGTGGAGCCGCTGACAGCGCCGAGCAGCCCACCGGCGAGCGCGGGTGCCAGCGGGATGGTGAGCATCGAGACGAACTGTGCGGCCGACTGCACCCTTCCGATCAGCATGGGCGGCGTGGTCGCCATCCGGTAGGCCGCGAGTCCGGCGTTGCCCGCCGGGTTGAGGAAGAGGCCGAGCGATGCGGCCAGCGCCATCACCGCCGGGTGGGTCCAGAACACCAGCGGGATCGCGAGCGGCACGAAGCTCCACGAGACCAGGATCGTCAGCCAGCCGGTCGGCACCCGGTCGATCAGCCACGGCGCGACCACCGCTCCCAGCACTCCGCAGGCGCCGATCGCCGCCTCGGCGAGGCCGATCTGCCAGGCCGGGAAGCCGGCCTCGACCACTCGCAGCAGGGCGAGGAAGAGGAGCGCGTTGATCGCGAGGTTCATGGCGGGGTTGTAGAGGAGCAGGGTACGCAGGAAGGGCTGGCGCCAGCTGTAGCCCAGCCCGGCCAGCAGGTCGGCGAGCGGCTTGGCGCGGCTCTCCGTCTTCCGGGTCGTGGGCGCCGAGAGGTCGGCGCGGACCCGGGCGAGCAGCAGCCAGCCGGCTGCGTACGCGATGGCGTTGGCGGCGAACGGCGCCCACCGGGTGATCCCGAGCAGCATCCCGCCCAGCGGGCCGCCCAGCAGGGCCGCGATGTGCTGGCGCGCCTGCTGCTGGGAGAGCGCGGTCGGCAGGTGCTCGGCCGGGACCACCGACCGGATCGCCGAGTTCTCCGCGGGGACGAAGAGGCCGTTGAGGATTCCGGTCAGCAGTGCCACGACCAGCAGGTGGGGGAGCGTGAGCGAGCCCAGCAGCCCGGCGACCCCGAGCGAGGCGTACGCCACCGCCCCGGACCCGTGCGCCAGCCGCATGATCCGCAGCCGGTCGCCCCGGTCGGCGATCACCCCTGCCGGGAGCAGCATTCCGACCATGCCGATCAGGTAGACCGCCTCCGCGGTCGCCGCCCAGAAGGCCGAGTCGGTCATCGCGTACGCCACCAGCGGCATCGCGAAGATGCTCACCCGCGTCCCGAGCTCGGCGACGGTCGCGCCCACCCAGAGGGCGGTGAAGTCGTGGTTGCGGGCGAGGGCGCGGTAGGAGGGCATGCCTGCACCGTACGATGCGCAACATTCATTGCGCAAGTAGTATTGCGCAATGAACCGTGCGAACTTCGGTTAGGGTGTCAGCATGGCGACCTACGACGACCCGCGGATCCTGCGCGCGATCGCCCATCCGACCCGCAACCGTGTCCTGCACGAGCTCTCCGCCGCCGGTTCCCTACGGGCCGCGGACATCGCCAAGCGCACCGGTATCCCCGCCAACCAGGCCAGCTTCCACCTGCGCCAGCTGGCAAAATACGGTCTCGTCGAGATCGCCCCCGGCGCCGGCCGCGACAAGCGGGACCGCGTGTGGCGCCTCGTGGACGACGACATCACCATCAACCCCAGGGAGATCGTCGAGCAGCCCGGAGGCGCCGCCGCCTTCACGGTCTTCCAGCGCAACTCCGTGGCGTGGGGCCACCACCTGGTCGACGAGGCCTACCGCATCTCCGACGACGATGACGAGGACCGCGCCAAGCGCATCGTCTCCGAGACCTCCCTGCGCCTCACCAAGCCCGAAGCCGAACAGCTCCAGCGCGACCTCGGCGAGGTGGTCGCCCGCTACCGAGCCGTCGGCCGCGCGTCATCCGGCGATGAGGGCCGCGAGCTCTACTCCGTCTACCAGCTCATCCAGCCCATGCCCGAGCTGGCCGGTGAGCAGGAGTCGGTCGAGGGGTAGGTGTGGTGTCAGGCGACGGCCTGGTGGGCGACGAGTACGTTGCGGAGCCTGAGCTCTGCTGGTGACGGCGGTGGCGGGTCCGGTCGCCAGAGGTCTGGCGGTGGGCTCGTGTAGTTATGGCCCGTTGGGGTGATCGTGGTGATGCTGCCGTCGGGGTTCGGTCTCGACTGCCAGCCCGGCGACTCCTTCGCCTGATTGCATCTTTCGCACAAACCTTGCAGGTTCTCGGCGCTTGTCGTCCCGCCGTCGGCGTGACGCTCTACGTGGTCGATGTTGCGGATCGGGGCGTCGCAGCCGTTGGTGCGGCAGGTGCCTTCGTCGCGGGTGGTGATGAACTCGGCGAGGCCGTCGGGTGCTTTGCGGGCCTTTGATTCCATGGCGATGAGCTTGCCGGTGGGGTCGGTGAGCAGTCGGCGGACGAAGACTTCGGCGTCGGTGAGTGCTTCGCGTGCCCAGGCTGCTGGGACGGGTCCGTAACCTTCGGCCATCGCCGGCTGGTTTGCGTTGCTGGCCAACGAATCGGCGGTCATCACGACCTTGACCTCGACCTTGGGCTTCGCGCCGGCCTCGCGGCCCGTGACACGGTTGACGAGGGTGTCGGCCATGACCTGGCCTCGGGTGCGCTGATCGCCCACTGCCTGGGCTGCCTTCGCTGCCTGGTCGAGCGCGGCGAAGACCGCGACGCCGTCCTTGACAGGGAGTAGTGCTCCGAGCCAGGTCATCGTGTCGGGTGCGGGCCGCAGGCTGACCCGCCGGTCCTTCTCCGCGCTCGCGGCGCGGGCGACGACTGACTCCTGGTCGAGGGTGATTGCGAGTTTCTTGGCGGTGTTCTCGAGCTGCCGGAGTCCCATCGTCACGACCTTTGGTGTTTCCCCATGGGAACTGACCGCGCAGAGCTCGTGGTCGATGACCCCGCGGTCCTCGCGGGAGAGGCAGGCTGTCTCGCGGGCGAGGATGGTCGCTTGCCACTGGGAGAACATGCCGGCCTTCATCAGTGCGAAGGTGTGGGGCATCTCGGTGATGAGGATCTTCGCCAGCCCCAGCAGCTTTGCGCCTTTGGCGGGAGAGACGCGGCGGGCGAGGGCGATCTGGGAGGCGACGCCGTCGCCTACCTTGCGGGCGGGTACGCCGGCTTCAACGTGCCGTGTCCGGGTGGTTTCGTCGAGGCGTACGGATGCTTCGGCTTGGAGGGCTTCGGCTCGGCATTTGAGGTTTTCGAGACCGGTGATCCAGTCGATCAGCTCTGCTTCGGAGGCACCTGGGGGTGGTCCGGTGAGGAGCTGGTCGGGGGTCTCGTTCATGCGTTTCATTATATGTCGAACGAGACAGCGACGCCACCCATTTTTCCTGGTCAGGCTGTCTTTTTGGGTGCGTTGAGCTGTTGCTCAGAGGGTGGTCTCGACAAGCTCGACCCACCGGTGGGTTGGTGTGTCTGCGAAGGGTGTCGACGGGCTCGACCTCCGGTGGGTTGGTGTGTCTGCGAAGGGGGTCTCGACAAGCTCGACCTCCGGGTTTGGCCAGGGGGTCCGTGCGGTCGCCCGCGGGAGCGACTGTGTTGGTCTCGACGCGCCTTCGCCTAGGGGCTCCGGCGGCTCGACCAGCGGGAGGCGAGGGGTCCCCGCCGCGACTCGACGTCGGCTCTTTCGAGCCTCATGAGCCCGCGCCACACTCCTCGCCGCCGCCCCGATATTGGCGGGATCTTTTCTCGATCGGGTGCCGGGTCAAGGACCGCGACGCGGCCGGCGAAGCCGGCGCCGAAGGCGTCCTTGACGCGGCGCGTGATCGAGAGACACTGAGTGATCGGGTCGGCGGCGAACCTTCAAACGAAAGAAGAGTCGCTTGGCGAGGTTTCCTCGAGGCGTGGTCTCGACAAGCTCGACCTCCGGTGGGCTGGTGTGTCGGCGATGGGGGTCTCGACGAGCTCGACCTCCGGTGAGCCGGGTCTCGACGAGCTCGACCACCGGCAACCCACAGACCGCGTACTCGCGAGTCACCGAGAAGTTGGTTTACCGTCCGATGGTGCCCACCCCAGGGTGCCATTAGGGAGATACAGAACGATGAGCACGACCCAGATCGCCGAGAAGCGCGAGGTGCGCGAAGCCAACCGAGTCGAAGGTCACAATGCCAGGTCCTGGCTGCTGGTCTCGGCGATGCGTACGGAGATTTTCGATGACGCGCAGCTGAGCAGAGCCGATCAGATCATCCTCGACATGGAGGATGCGATCGACACGTCGCTGAAGGTGCAGGCGCGGGAGAACGTGACCGGCTGGCTGAAGGGCGGCGGGCGTGCGTGGGTGCGGATCAACGACTGGACGACCGAGGACTGGAGCGACGACATCGCGGCGCTGGCCGGGATCGAGACCCTTGCCGGGGTGATGCTGGCGAAGACTGAGTCGCCGGACCAGGTGACCGACACGTTCCAGCGGCTGGGTGGCGGCACCCCGGTGATCCCGCTGCTCGAGTCGGCGCTGGGGATCGAGGACGCGGCCACGATCGCGCGGGCTCGCGGGGCCTACCGGCTCGCGTTCGGCTCGGGTGACTACCGCCGCGACACGGGTGCGGAGAACGACCCGCTCGCGATGGCCTACCCGCGCACCAAGCTGGTGCTCGCCTCCCGGATCGGCGGCCTGCCGGGCCCGATCGACGGCCCGACCGTCGGCAGCAGCCACCCCCTGCTGCGCGAGCAGGGCGCCGACGGCGTCGCGATGGGTATGACCGGAAAGCTCTGCCTCGACATCGAGCAGCCCTCGGTGATCAACGAGTCCTTCAGCCCGTCCCCGTCCGACGTGACCTGGGCCTACGAGTTCCTCCACAAGTTCGAGGAGGGCGGCCGGGTGATCCGTGACGGCAGCGACAAGCCGCGCCTGGCTCGTGCCGAGACGATCAAGCGCCGTGCGGAGCTGTTCCGGATCAAGCCCGACACCGAGACCTACGACGCCTCCGCCGGACCGAGCGTCTACTGACGACACCGGCTGACCCGGCTCGGCGCGCTGGATAAGACAGGCGCGCCGAGTCCGGCTTCCTCGGCTAGCGTTGACGTCGTGGATCTGCAGCAGCGCATCAGTGACCGTGCCGGTGAGATTCTGCTCTTCGCCGTCACCCCGCCGAGGGTGACGACGGACCCCGAGCGGGTCCAGCAGATCGCCGACGTCACCCTCGAGCGGATCCGTCCGCTCGACGTCGACGGGCTGATCCTCTACGACATCGACGACGAGTCCGACCGCAACCCCGAGGAGCGGCCGTTCCCGTTCGTACGCACCCTCGACCCGGCCCACTTCCTCGAGAACAACCTGCCCGACCTCGACGTGCCGGCGGTCGTCTACCGCGCCACCGGCAAGTACGACGAGCCGACGCTGCGCGACTGGGTGAAGACCCAGGACCCGGCCAGGTCGCTCTCGGTCTTCGTCGGCGGCTCCTCGGGCGAGAAGCGGATGGCCACGAGCCTCCGCCGCGCCCAGGAGATCCGCAAGGAGGCCAACCCCGACCTGCTCCTCGGCGCCGTCGCGATCCCCGAGCGCCACACCGTGAAGGGCGACGAGCACCACCGCCTGATCGCGAAGCAGGAGGCGGGCTGCTCCTACTTCGTGACCCAGGTCGTCTACGACGTCAACGCCGCCAAGAACCTCGTCTCCGACTACCGCTACGAGTGCGAGGCCCGCGGTGTACAGCCCGTCCCGATCGTGTTCACCTTCTCGGTGTGCGGCTCGATGAAGACGCTGGAGTTCCTCCGCTGGCTCGGCGTCGACGTGCCGCGCTGGATCGAGAACGAGCTGCGCCACGCCACCGACACCCTCGATGCCTCGCTCGAGCAGGCCGAGGCGGCCGCGATCGAGCTGATGTCGTTCTGCCGTCAGCTCGGGGTGCCGTTCGGCATCAACATCGAGTCCGTCTCGATCCGCAAGGTCGAGATCGAGGCCTCCGTACGCCTCGCCGAACGGCTCCGCAACAAGCTCGACCGCTGACCCCAGCCGACAAACCCGACTCAGCCAGGCTCACAGCCCCGTACGCATCGCCCACAGCTCGGGGAACAGGATGATGTCGAGCTGCTTGCGCAGGTAGGAGACACCGGAGGTGCCGCCGGTGCCGGGCTTGAAGCCGATGATGCGCTCGACCGTGGTCACGTGGCGGAACCGCCAGACCCGGAAGGCGGTCTCCAGGTCGGTGAGCTCCTCGCCGAGCTCGTAGAGGTCCCAGTGCTTCTCCGGGTCGCGGTAGACCTCGCCCCAGGCGGCCTCGACGGCGTCGGAGGCGGCGTACTCCTGCTTCCAGTCGCGGTCGAGATGCTCCGCCGGGATGGCGAAGCCGCGCCGCGAGAGCAGCCGGAGCGACTCGTCGTAGAGCGAGGGCCGCTCGTACGCAGCGAGCACGTCGGCCTCGTGCGGCCGGCCCTGGTGGACCTCGAGCGTGTAAGCCGCCTTGTTGCCGAGCGAGAACTCGATGCAGCGGTACTGCCACGACTGGAACCCCGAGCCGGTGGCCAGATAGGGGCGGAACTTGTCGTACTCGGTCGGGGTCAGCGTCGAGAGCACGTCCCAGGCGTGCACGAGCTGCTCCATGATCCGGGACACCCGCGCCAGGCCCTTGAAGGCCGGCCGCACGGCGTCGACCGAGATCAGCCGCTGCGCCTCGGTGAGCTCGTGGAGCGCCAGCCGCATCCACAGCTCCATCGCCTGGTGCTGGACGATGAAGAGCATCTCGTTGTGGTCGCCCGAGAGCGGATGCTGCGCGCCGAGCACCTCCGGCAGGTGGAGGTAGTCGGAGTAGTCCATCGGAAGGTCCTGCGCGCTCATGTCACTGCTCCTCGGGTCCAGAAGCGCTCGGCGCGCCACTCGTCGTCGTCCATCACCGCGACCAGGTGGTCGACGGCGTCCCAGATGTCGACGTAGCGCGTGTAGAGCGGGGTCACGCCGAAACGGAGGATGTCGGGCGCGGAGCCGTCCTCCGGCCCGGCCCGGAAGTCGCCGACCACGCCGCGCTCGATGAGCGCCTGCACGATCGCGTACGCGCCCTCACCGATGCTCAGCGAGAGCTGGCTGCCGCGCCGCGCATCGTCGAGCGGTGACTCGATCCGGAACGCGGGGAGCCGGGAGGAGACCACGTCGGCGAAGAGACGGGTGAGCCCGAGCGACTTCTCCCGCAGCGCCTCCAGCCCGCCGTACGCCTCGGCCGCGAGCAGCGTGTCGACGCCGCACTCGAGCGCGGAGATGGCGATGACGCCGGGGGTGCCGGACAGGTAGCGCGAGACCCCCTCGGCCGGCCGGTAGCCCGGCGACATCTCGAAGGGTGCCGCGTGGCCCATCCAGCCCGACAACGGCTGCGAGAAGCGGTCGACGTGGCGCGGGTTGACCCACAGGAACGCGGGCGCGCCCGGACCGCCGTTGAGGAACTTGTAGCCGCAGCCGATCGCGAAGTCGGCGTCCGCGCCGCGCAGGTCGACCGGCACCGCGCCGGCCGAGTGGCACAGGTCCCAGACCGCGAGCACCCCGCGCTCGTGGGCCAGCGCCGTCACTGCGGCCATCGGGTGCAGGTAGCCGGTGCGGTAGTTGACCTCGGTCAGCATCAGCACCGCGGCCCGGTCCAGCAGCCCCTCGATCTCGTCGGGGGAGTCGACCAGCACCAGCTCGTAGCCGCGCTCGCGGCACAGCGAGGAGGCGATGTAGAGGTCGGTCGGGAAGTTGCTGCGCTCGCTGATCACGACCCGGCGCTCCGGAGCGTCGGCAGCCGCGATCGAGAGCGCGGAGGCGAGCACCTTGTAGACGTTGAGCGAGGTCGAGTCGGCGACCACGACCTCGCCCTGACCTGCACCGACGACGCGAGCGATCTTGTCGCCGACCCGCTGGGGCAGCGTGATCCAGGAAGCGGTGTTCCACGACTCGATCAGCCCGCGGCCCCACTCCTGGGTGACCACCTCGGCCACGCGGCCGGCGGTGGTGCGCGGCAGCGCGCCCAGCGAGTTGCCGTCGAGGTAGATGGTGCCGTCGGGCAGGTCGAAGAGGTCGCGCAGGGGCGCCAGCGGGTCGTCGCGGTCGAGGGCGACGGCGTCATCGCGGTTCACGACGCCCTCCCCTCAGCAGCGAGCGGTCGCAGCACGGCCCGCACCGGCGCTGCGTCGGCAGTGGTGAGCTTGAGGGGAAGCGCGATCAGCTCGTAGTCGCCCGCGGGCACCTCGTCGAGCAGCAGGTTCTCCAGGATGCGTACGTCGTGACGGTGGGTCGCGAAGTGCGCCGGAAGATCCTTCGAGGTCGCCGGGTCCAGGCTGGCTGCGTCGGTGCCGACCAGCTTCACGCCGTGCGAGGCCAGCAGGTCGATCAACGCTGGGTCCAGCGCGCAGAACGAGTCGTCCCAGCTCGTCGGCTGGGTGGCGTACGTCCTGAACAGCACGCGCGGGGGCAGGTCGGTGACGTCCACGTCGTCGACGGTGACCAGCGGGCGCACCCCGGTCACGTCGATCACCCGGCACGGGCCGAGGAACGGCTCCAGCGCCATCTCGCCGGCAGGAGTGCCGTCGTCGGTGAAGTGGAGCGGCGCGTCGGCATGCGCCCCGACGTGCGCGGAGACCGAGATCTCGGCGACGTTGACCGGGCAGTCGGGGCCGATCCGGAACGTCCAGCCGACCTCGGTCGCGTGGTCCCCGGGGAAGACCGGCGAGGTTGCGTGGACCGGTGGGGAGATGTCCCAGAGCTGCGCCATGGCGCCAGGATAGGCGGCACCTGGAGGGCGCCGGTCAGGCGGTGAAGAACTCCGCCGCGACCGGTGCCAGCGCCGACGCGGCGACCATGTGGTTCTGCCCGTCCAGCACGACATGACGGCCCTCGGGCACCGCCGCGGCGATGGCCTGCTGGGCGTTGGTCATGTAGTCGGGGCTCTTGCCGCCCGCGATCGAGAGCACCGGAACCGAGACGTTCTTGAAGTAGCCGCCCGGCAGAGGCACACCCTGCTGGAAGGGCACGACCATGCCGAGGTCGTAGGGGAGCGTGTGGGCGACCGGCGTGAGCTTCTTGAAGGCCGGCGTCAGCCGCATGATCTTGACCCCGATCCACGGCATCCCGACGGTGCGCATGAAGAGCTCGACCGCGGCCGCCCGCGTGCCCTTCTCCACCAGCGCCTCGACCTGCTGGGCGAGGTCGGCGTCGTTGGGACGGTGGGTGTCGTCGAGGATGAGCGGCGCCTCGTAGGCGACGATCTTGTCGATCGGCAGCCCGGCACGCGCCGCCTCCAGCGCGAGGAACGCGCCCGAGCTCAGCCCCAGCAGGTGAGCGTGGCCGCCGGCCGCCTCGATCACCGCGCCCAGGTCCGCCACCTCCTGCTCGACAGCCTCGGTCGTGCCCGCGGCGGCGGGCTTGGCGATGTTGCTCTCGCCCCGGCCGCGACGGTCGTAGCGGTAGACGGTGAACCGGTCGGAGAGCGCGTCGGCGAACTCCTTCGACGGCCCGAAGTCGCGGTAGCACAGCGCTCCGTCGACCAGCACGAGCGCCGGTCCGGAGCCGACGACGTCGTAGGCGATCGTGGTGCCGTCGGCGGAGGTGGTGGTCGTGGTCATGGTGTCTCCTCGTGCTGCGTGGTCCGGGTCTGTCGAGACCCGGCTGATACTTACCCGTCGGACGAGCCCTGGTGGCTTCGACACGCGGCAGCACGCATTTCCAGAAGTTCTCTCTCCCCGGCGTTGCCGGTCAGCGAGGCCGCCGTGTCGAACGCCTTCGCGGCCTCCCGATGGCGCCCGGCCCGGTGCAGCAGATCACCGCGTACGCCGTGGGGCAGATGCGACCCCGCCAGCGCCCCCTCGGGCAGCGAGGCCAGGATCGCGAGCCCGGCCTCGGGCCCGAAGGCGCGCCCGTGGGCCACGGCGCGGTTGACGTCGATCACCGCGCCCGGGGCACCGGAGGCGAGCAGGTCGTAGAGCCGGGCGATCTCGGCCCAGTCGGTGTCCTCGGCCCGCCGGGCGCGGCCGTGGCAGGCGGCGATCATCGCCTGCACCAGATAGCTGCCGCCGGGCGTGCCCGAGGAGGCCAGCGCTGTGGCACGGCCGACGGCCGCCAGGCCGCGGCGCAGCAGCAGCTGGTCCCAGCGGGTGCGGTCCTGGTCCTCGAGCAGCACAGACTTCCCGGACGCATCCGCCCGGGCCGCCAGCCGCGACCCCTGGATCTCCAGCAGCCCCTGCAGCGCCTGCGCCT
This sequence comes from Nocardioides luteus, assembly GCF_014648595.1. Lineage (GTDB taxonomy): Bacteria > Actinomycetota > Actinomycetes > Propionibacteriales > Nocardioidaceae > Nocardioides > Nocardioides luteus. The sequence goes on from NZ_BMRK01000005.1 coordinate 203,544, forward strand.
CCGGGTCGCCGGGAGCCAGCGCGGCCAGCATCCGGGCCAGCCGCATCCCCTCCAGACAGAGCTCGGGCCGGGTCCACGACGGCCCCGAGGTCGCCGCGTAGCCCTCGTTGAAGACCAGGTAGATCGTCTGCATCACCTCGCGCATCCGCGCCGCCCGCTCCTCGCCGACCGGCAGCTCGAAGGAGGCCCCGACCTCGGCCAGGGTGCGCTTGGCGCGGGAGATCCGTTGGCCGACCGCTGACTCCTTGGCGAAGTAGGCGCGCGCGATCTCAGCGGTCGTCAGACCTCCCACGAGCCGCAGCGTCAGCACCGTGCGCGAGTCGGGCGCCAGGGTCGGGTGGCAGGAGAGGAACATCAGCCGGAGCACATCGTCCTCGATGTGGTCGACCGCAGCAGCCAGGTCGGGCATCTCTTCCTCCTCCAGCTCGTGGCCCAGCAGGGCGACCTTGCGGCGCAGGGTCTCGTCACGGCGGAAGCCGTCGATCGCGCGCCGCTTCGCGATCGACATCAGCCATGCGCCGGGGTTGCGAGGGATGCCCTCGCGCGGCCACTGCTCCAGCGCCGCGACGAGGGCATCCTGAGCGAGGTCCTCGGCCAGGTCGAGGTCGTGCGTCATCCGTGCCAGACCGGCGAGGAGGCGTACGGACTCGTTGCGCCAGACCGCGACGATCGCTTCCTCGGTGGTCGAGCCTGTCGAGACCACCTCGGTGACTCAGTCCGCGGCCGGGTCCGGCGGGCCGAACAGCGGCCGCATCTCCACCGCCACGTCCTGTCCCGGCCAGAGCTCCTCGTGGAGCTGGATCATCCGGCGGCCGAGCTCGAGGGCCTCGTCCTGGGAGCGGACCTCGAAGAGCGAGAACCCGCCAGCGACCTCCTTGGCCTCGGCGTAGGGGCCGTCGACGTGGGTCACCTCGCCGTCGGTGAGCCGGATCTCCACCGCGGGACCGAGACCGTCGGCGTCGAGCAGCACGCCGTCGGCGTACTGCTGCTTGATCTCCGACTCCACCGCCTCGATCAGTGCGGCCGGGGGCGGGCCGGCGTCGGGGGCCATCTTGACGAACATCATGTAGCGCATCGCGTCTCTCCTCTGAGGTGCTGTCGCGCTGCCTGCTGCAGCGCGCTCACACGTACGCGTCGCACCGATCCTGCCGGTTTCGACATGTTCCGGCCAGGAAGTTCGCTAGCTCGCCTTCTTGGACTTCTTCCCCTTGCTCTTCTCGTCGCCCTCGTCCTTGGCCTCCTTGGCCTCCTTGGGGACCTTCTCGCCGCGCGACTTCTTCGCATCGGCGACCGAGCGCTGCAGGGCCGCGAGCAGGTCGACGACCTCTCCGGAGGTCTTCGTGGAGGTCGGCGTCCGCTCGACCTCACCGCCCTCGATCTTGGCCTTCACCATCTCGTCGACGGCCTCGGCGTAGTCGTCGGAGAAGTCGTCGGGGGTGAAGTCGCCGGCCAGCGTCTCGACGAGCATGTTGGCCATCTTGATCTCGGAGTCCTTGACCTCGCCGGGCTCGACCTTGAAGTCGGGCACCCGGATCTCGTCGGGCCACATCATCGTCTGCAGCACGATCACGTCGCCGTTCTCGGTCTCCCGCACCCGCAGCGCCGCGATCGAGGTGCGCTGGCGCAGCGCCACGGTCACCAGGGCGACCCGGTCGGCGTCCTGCAGCGCCTGGCGCAGCAGCGCATAGGGCTTGACCCCGGTGTTCTCCGGCTCGAGGTAGTAGCTCTTCTCGAAGAGCATCGGGTCGATCTGGTCCGACGGCACGAACTTCTCCACCGCGATCTCGCGCGAGGAGGTCGTGGGCAGATTGGCGAAGTCGTCGTCGGTGAGGATGACCATCTCGCCGTCCTCGGTCTCGTAGCCCTTCGCGATCTCCGAGTAGGGCACCTCCTCGCCGTCGATCGAGCAGATCCGCTGGTAGCGGATCCGGCCGCCGTCGGCCTGGTGCACCTGGCGGAAGGAGACGTCGTGCGACTCCGTCGCGGAATAGAGTTTCACGGGCACGCTGACCAGCCCGAACGAGACAGCGCCCTTCCAGATCGCACGCATGCGTACCCCTCGTCAGTTGGGATGGATTGACCAAGTATCTGTCGGATTCGCACAGACCGGTACCCCATTCGCGCACGTCAGAGCCGCCCCGCGCACGCGCGGGATGAAGCAAGATGGGTCCATGCGCACGATGCTGCGACCCATGCTGGCCACGCCCGGGGCCCACGTGCCACCGGGCGAGGAGTGGGTCCACGAGGTCAAGTGGGACGGCATCCGCCTGCTCGGCGACAGCCCTTCAGGAGGTACGCAGACCCGGCTGACCACGCGCAACGACAACGACGCCACCCCCGCCTGGCCCGAGATCGCAACCGGTCCCGAGCGTGACGTGGTGGTCGACGGCGAGGTGATCGCGCTCAACGACTCCGGCCTGCCCGACTTCCGGGTGCTGATGGACCGGATGCACAACCGGGACGTCCGGAAGGCGGCCCGGTTCGCGGTGACACGCCCGGCGACGTACATGGTCTTCGATCTCCTCCGGCTGGACGGCAGGCTGCTCGTCGAGGAGCCCTGGAGCGAGCGGCGCAGGCTCCTCGAGGCGCTCCACGCCGACGGCGAGCTCGGCTCGTGGCAGGTGCCCGCGGTCTACGACGACGGCCGGATGCTCCACGAGGTGACGAAGGCGCAGGGGCTGGAGGGGATCGTCGCCAAGCGGCGGCACAGCCGCTACCGGCCCGGAGAGCGGAGCAAGGACTGGGTGAAGCTGGCTCACCGCTACCGCGCCTCGCTCGTGGTCGGCGGGTGGCGGCCGGAGACCGGCACCGCGGGCGGGACCGAGCGGATCGGTGCGGTCCTCGTCGGGCAGCCGACGCCCGACGGGCTGATCTACCGCGGCCGGGTCGGCAGCGGCATCGGGGGCAGGATGGCCGCCCGGCTCAGAGGGCTGCTGCGCGAGACCGCCCGCAGCCCGTTCGCCGGTCCCGACGTCGATCCCGACGGGGGAGTGCCGCGCGAGGACGTTCGGGGTACCCACTGGGTGGAGCCGCTGCTCGTCGTCGAGGTCGAGACGCACGGCACCGCGGTCGCGGCGGCCAGCTACAAGGGCCGGCTGCGGCAGCCGAGCTTCATCGGGATCAGGGACGACGTCTCACCGGAGGATCTGTGATGGTCGAACGAGAAGAGGTCCGCGTCGAGGTGGACGACAGGGTGCTGACCCTGTCCAACCTCAGCAAGGTGCTCTACCCGCGCACCGGGATGACGAAGGGCGAGGTGCTCAACTACTACGCCCAGGTCGCGCCGGTGCTGCTGCCGCAGCTGGCCGACCGGGCGGTGACGAGGATCCGTTGGCCGCACGGCGTCGGCGACATGTCCTTCTTCGAGAAGAACGCACCTGCGGGCACGCCGAAGTGGGTCCGCACCGTCGAGGTCCCGACCACCGGGTCGCGTACGGCCGACCAGAAGGAGGGCACGCTCACCTTCCCGATCCTGGACAGCCTCGCCGCGCTCACCTGGGCCGCCAACCTCTCCGCGCTGGAGCTGCACGTCCACCAGTGGACGGTCGGGAAGGACGGGAAACCGGCCGGAGCGAACCGGCTCGTGATCGACCTCGACCCCGGCGAGCCCGCGGGTCTGCAGGAGTGCTGCCAGGTGGCCCTGTTGGTGCGCGACGCGCTCGCAGACCGCGATCTGGTGGCCACGCCGGTGCTGAGCGGCAGCAAGGGCGTACACCTCTACGCGGCCCTCCCGGAGCCCGTCGAACCGGACGTCTCCACGGCGCTGGCCAAGGAGATCGCCGAGGACCTGCAGAAGGCCCACCCCAGTCAGGTGACCGCGACGATGACGAAGAGTCGCAGGTCAGGAAAGGTTTTTCTGGACTGGTCGCAGAACTCGGGGTCGAAGACGACCATCTGTCCCTACTCGCTGCGGGGCAAGGAGATCCCGAAGGTGGCAGCCCCGATCAGCTGGGACGAGGTGGAGGAGGGAGCCGAGGATCCGCTCGCGATCGACCAGCTCGGACCTAACGATGTGATCACGCGGGTGACAGAATCGGGGGATCTCTTCACAAGGGCTACAGGCCTCTAACTATTGTTCTCCTCATGTCTAACTCCGTGCTCGTCGTAGAAGACCAAGAGGACATCGCTGCCCCGCTGGTGCGCACGCTTCAGCGTGAGGGGTACGACGTCACCTGGGTCGACTCCGGCAAGAAGGCGTTGGAGCTGCTGGCGCCCCCGTACGAGGCCGAGCTCGTGCTGCTCGACCTGGGCCTCCCCGACATGGACGGCCTCGAGGTCTGCAAGGCCGCGCGGGACAACGGCTACGAGGGCGGGATCATGATCCTCACCGCCCGCGACGCCGAGATCGACCTGGTCGTCGGGCTCGACGCGGGTGCCGACGACTACCTGGCCAAGCCGTTCGCGCTGGCCGTCCTCCAGGCCCGGGTCCGTGCGCTGCTGCGCCGCTCGGGTCCGGTCGAGCCAGGTGCTGACGACGACGCGCTGCGCATCGACGTGGCCGCCCACCGGGTCTACGCCGGTGACCGCGAGGTGACCCTGACCGGCAAGGAGTTCGCGCTGCTGGCCGTCCTGGCCGCCTCCCGCGACAAGGTGGTCTCCCGCGACCGGCTGATGGCCGAGGTCTGGGACGAGAACTGGTACGGCTCGACCAAGACCCTCGACGTCACCGTCGGCCGGCTGCGCCAGAAGCTCGAGGCCGCCGGTGTGCAGGAGAAGGTCGTCGCCGTCCGCGGCGTCGGGTTCCGCCTCGAAGCGGGGGAGTGACCCGCGGAAGCGGCGTCAAACCGCTGTCCAGTGCGTGAGATCACTCACAAACGGAGGCAAAATCACGCGTGATCACGCGGGATGTGTTCTCTGAGCGGCTATTCCGGATTGGATCCGGTTTGGTTGGCGTGTCACCTTGGATGAGCCGTGCAGAACGCACGGACCGGCCCCGGTTCACGCCGAATCCTGTCCCTCCGGAAGCCGGCCCCTACTACTGAACCTCTACCCCTCACACTCAGCAGTACGCATGGGACAGGAGCGGGGGACCCAAGTTTTCACGCGACTATCTCGGACGGTCGCTCGGGGTGAAGCCATCCGCTGATGGCCGGGCACCTTCTGGCCCGAACCCGACAGCTCACCTCGCAGGCGTGGGAAGGAACTCACGCATGTCCAAGTCCGTATCCCGTCCTGCCCATCGGGGCACACCGCGTCCGTTCCGGACGCCGAACACCTCGCTCGTCAAGACGATCGCAGGGTCGCTCAGCGGCCACGGGAAGCTCGTCGGTCGCGTCACGCTGGCCAGCGGCATCGCAGCCGGTGCCCTGGTGGCGGTGCCCGCCGCCAACGCCGCACCGGTGGCTGCCGAGTCGAGCTCCTCGTCGAAGGTCGTGGAGGCTCCCGCACTACAGGCCTCGGCTACGCCGTCGGCGATGATCACCGACATCCAGAAGCTGGAGAAGGCCGTCGAGGAGCAGCAGCGCAAGGCCGCGGCAGCTCGCAAGGCGGCCGAGGCGAAGCGCAAGGCAGCCATCGCGGCCAAGAAGGCCGCGGAGGAGAAGAAGAAGGCCGAGGCGGAGGCGCGTGCGTACGCCGCCAGCCAGCAGGGCAAGATCGACAAGGCGATCAACGTCGCCTCGGAGCAGATCGGTGACCCGTACGTCTGGGGCGCCACCGGTCCGAGCTCGTTCGACTGCTCCGGCCTGACGCAGTACGCCTTCGGTGCTGCCGGCATCGAGCTGCCCCGGGTGTCGCGGGACCAGGCTTCGTCCCTGCCGACCGTCCCGAACGACCAGATCAAGCGCGGCGACCTGATGTTCTGGGGCAGCCCGGTCTACCACGTCGGCATCTTCCTCCGCTGGGAGAACGGCGAGGCGATCATGCTGCACGCCCCGAAGCCGGGGGCGTCCGTGCGTGAAGAGGCTGCCTGGGACGGCTGGTTCGCCGGCTCGGTCCACCAGGCCTGAGGCCTCATATCCCCCTGATATCTCCCTGATATCCCCCTGGCGCTCGTCCTCCGGTTCCCCATGCCGGAGGGCGAGCGCATTCCCACGGCGTCGAATCGGATGCGGCATCACTCGTCAAGTAACCTGGAAGGCGTGGCTGGCCCCGAATTCGACACAGAGATCAAGCAGCTCCAGGCGACGATGCAGACCATCGGCCAGGTGCTGGACCTGGACGCGATGCGCAAGGAGATCGCCGACCTCGGCGAGCAGGTCGCCGCGCCCGACCTCTGGGACGACCAGGACAACGCCACCCGCGTGACCGGCCGCCTCTCCCTGCTGCAGAACGAGCTCAACAGGTTCACCGATCTCAGCACCCGCATCGAGGACCTCGAGCTGATGGTCGAGATGGCCCAGGAGGAGAGCGACGCCGACTCGCTCGCCGAGTCCGAGGCCGAGCTCGGCCGGGTGAAGAAGGCCGTCGAGAGCCTGGAGATCCGCACCCTGCTGTCGGGGGAGTACGACTCCCGCGAGGCCCTGGTCACGATCCGCTCCGGCGCCGGTGGCGTGGACGCCGCCGACTTCGCCGAGATGCTGATGCGGATGTACGTCCGCTGGGCCGAGCGCAACAAGTACCCGGTCGAGGTCTTCGACACCTCCTACGCCGAGGAGGCCGGCCTCAAGTCGGCCACCTTCGCGATCCACGCTCCCTACGCGTACGGCACCCTCTCGGTCGAGGCCGGCACCCACCGCCTGGTGCGGATCAGCCCCTTCGACAACCAGGGCCGCCGCCAGACCTCCTTCGCGGCGGTCGAGGTCGTGCCCGTGCTGGAGCAGACCGACGACATCGAGGTCGACGAGAACGACATCAAGGTCGACGTCTACCGCTCCTCCGGCCCCGGCGGCCAGTCGGTCAACACCACCGACTCCGCGGTCCGGCTGACCCACATCCCGACCGGCACCGTGGTCTCCTGTCAGAACGAGAAGTCCCAGCTCCAGAACAAGGCCGCTGCGATGATCGTCCTCAAGGCCAAGCTCCTCGCGCTGAAGAAGGCCGAGGAGGAGGCCCAGCTCAAGGAGCTCAAGGGCGACGTCGCCGCCTCCTGGGGCGACCAGATGCGAAACTATGTCCTCAACCCTTACCAGATCGTCAAGGACCTCCGGACCTCCTTCGAGGTCGGCAACCCGCAGGCCGTCTTCGACGGCGACATCGACGGTTTCCTCGAGGCCGGCATCCGCTGGCGCCGGGGTGCTGAGAAGGCCGAGCAGAACTAGCCAGATGGTGGATGCGCTGACGCGCACCAGGCTTCCCCTGCCGGGTCGCGGGGCGGCGTACGCCTATGCCGCCTCGGGGCCTGAGGACGGGGTGCCGATGGTGCTGCTGCACGAGCTCGGAGGCAGTGCGAAGCGGTGGCGGGACGTGCTGCCGTCGTTCGCCGCCGACCACCGGGTGCACGCCTTCGACCTGCGCGGGCACGGCGAGTCCGACTGGGCCTCGGAGTACTCCCACCGGCTCATCGCCGACGACGTGATCGTCGCGATGGACACGCTCGGGATCTCCGGCGCGGTGCTCGTCGGCCACTCGACCGGCGGCAACGTCGCCATGCTGGTCGCGATGCACCGGCCCGACCTGGTCTCACACCTCGTCATCGAGGACGTGGTGCCGCCCGCGCCGCGACCGCGGAAGACGCCCGGACGCGCCACCCGGCCGCTCCAGCACGACTGGGAGTGCGTCGCGACGCTGATGGCCGAGGCCACCACGTACGACGCCTGGATGTGGGAGCAGCTCAACCAGCTGCCGATGCCCACCCTGATCGTCGCCGGCGGCGGCAACAGCCACATCCCGCGCGCCGACATCGAGGAGGTCGCCCGGCGGATCCCGCTGGCCGACCTGGTGCACTTCGACGTAGGTCACTTCGTCCACCGCAACCAGCCCGCCGAGTTCGCCGAGACCGTCGTGGCCTGGCTCGCGTCGCGGGTGGGATCCCCATCCCTAAGGACCCCACCCGCTCTCGCCAGCCGGCCCTGCTCTGACTCAGGTCCCGCGGCGGCGCGCGCCGCCCGGTAGGTGCCTACCCGGCCCGGACGACTAAGTCGATTAAAGCACTAGACTTTACGAAATGCGCAATCGACGCGCCCGAAGCCGGGGCTCGTCAGCGTGCGATGTCTCAGGCAGCAGCCGCCGTGGCGGTCACCAGGCACCAGCGCGAGGCGCGCTTCTGGAGTGTCGCGGGCGCCTCGCCGGCCTTGCCGGTGAGCTCGCAGGAGAGCCAGGCGTCGCCGAAGAGCCCGCGGATCACCATCTTCGGCTGCTTCTTCGCGTCCGTGCAGGTGAGGGCGACCGACGGCTTGCCGTACGCAGGCTTCGACGCTGCCTTGCAGCCCTTGGGGACGCTCTTGGTCATCTGGTTGGCCCACTCGAGCGTGACCGGCGGCGCGAAGACCCAGGCGCGGGCGGTGGTGCCGGAGTCCTCGGGACCGGTCCAGATGCAGCCGTACTCCTGGGCGACGTCGCTGACCTCGCCCGAGATCGCGGTCTGGTCGCCGTCGCCGTAGGCCTTCTTCTCGGCCGCGGCGCCGCCGAGTGCTTCGGTCACGTCCTCGGTGGGGACGCGGTCGCAGAACGCTCCGCGACGCACGTGCATCGTGGTCGTGTCCGCGCTGCTCAGGTCGCCCTTCACCTCGGGAGCCTCGGGCTCGTCGTCTTTCAGGGTGAGCACTCCCACCCCGACCGCGATCACGGTCAGGAGCACGGCAGCGATGAGTATCCGGACTGCAGAAGCCACCTGGTCAGGGTACAGGGGCCGGTATCTCGGAGCCGAAGTGAAGAGCTCACCACTGAGCCCGGCCGCGGCCCCGCGTACCGGGCGGCGGGCCCGGCTCGTCGGTTGACCACCGTTGCACTACCCTCGGTCCGGTGATCCGCTTCGAGAAGGTCAGCAAGGCCTACCCAGGGCAGGCGCGGCCGGCCCTCAACAGCCTTTCTATCGACATCCAGAAGGGGGAGTTCGTCTTCCTCGTGGGCCAGTCGGGCTCGGGGAAGTCGACGGCGCTCAAGCTGATGCTGCGCGAGCAGCGGCCGACCACCGGTCGGGTCTACGTCGCCGGCAAGGAGATCAACCGGCTCGCCGGCTGGAAGGTGCCGCGGCTGCGCCGCCAGGTCGGCACGATCTTCCAGGACTTCCGGCTCCTCGCCAACAAGAACGTCGCCGAGAACGTGGCCTTCGCGATGCAGGTGACCGGTCACTCCAACCGGGAGATCCGCCAGCGCGTCCCGGAGACGCTCGAGCTGGTCGGCCTCGACGGCAAGGGCGACCGGATGCCCGACGAGCTCTCCGGTGGTGAGCAGCAGCGCGTGGCCGTCGCCCGCGCGTTCATCAACCGGCCGATGATCCTGATCGCCGACGAGCCGACCGGAAACCTCGACCCCGGCAACACCGTCGGCATCATGCGCCTGCTCGACCGCATCAACCGCTCCGGCACCACCATCGTGATGGCGACCCACGACGTCCAGATGGTCGACCAGATGCGCAAGCGAGTCATCGAGCTCGAGCACGGCCACCTCGTGCGTGACCAGGTCCAGGGCGGCTACGGCGCTCAGTTCTGAGCCCGCCCCGGACCACGCACCAACGACCTAGGCTCCACGACCAAGAAAGGGTCCTCGACCCGCCATGCAGCTGCGCTACGTATTCACCGAGCTCCGTCAGGGGCTCCGCCGCAACCTGTCGATGCACGTCGCGGTGGCGCTGACCCTGCTCGTCTCGCTCACCCTCGCCGGCGTCGGGCTGCTGCTGCGTGAGCAGGCCCAGCTGACCGAGGAGGTCTGGGGCGACGAGCTGCAGATCACCTTCTACATGTGCAACGGCGCCAACGACCGTAACCCGCAGTGCGCCGGCGCCGTCGACGACAGCCAGAAGAAGGTCATCACCGACGCCCTCGACGACAACAAGTACGTCGACAAGGTCGAGGAGGAGAGCCAGGAGCAGGCCTACGAGCGGCTCCAGGCCCTCGACGTCGAGGGCGTCAGCGGTCCCGACCCGGTGGTCAAGGCCGACGACATGTGGGAGTCCTACTGGGTCACCATGACCGACCCGCACCACTCCGCCGAGATCATCGAGGCGGTCGCCGGTCTGGACGGCATCGACCACGTCGGCGACGTCCACGAGGTGACCGGACCGATCCTCGCCGCCGTCGACGGTCTGCAGAGCGCGGCACTGGTCGGCGCGATCGTGCTGGTCATCGCGGCCCTGCTGCTGGTCGCCAACACCATCCGGCTGGCGGCCTTCGCCCGTCGCCGTGAGATCGGGATCATGCGCCTGGTCGGTGCCTCGACGCTCTACATCGCGCTGCCGTTCCTCCTGGAGTCGCTCGTGGTCGCCCTGGTCGGTATCGGGCTGTCCGGCGTCGCGCTCGCCTCGGTGATGTACTTCGGCGTCGAGCAGCGGCTCTCGTCCACAGCAGTGACCCAGTGGGTCGGCTGGGAGGAGTTCTTCAGCTCCTTCGCGATCGTGGCGATCCTCGGCATCCTGCTGACCCTCGTCCCGACACTCCTGCTCACGCGCAAATACATCAAGGTCTGAGCCGGATCGCCTACCGTCTGGGGGTAACACTTCCCCACAGATCGAGGTGGATCCGTGCGCGTCTTCCCCCGTGCCGGCCGACTCGCCGCTGCGCTCAGCTGCGTGGTGGTGGGCGTCGTCCTGCTCTCCCCGACCCTCCCGTCCTCAGCGGACGAGAAGGACCGGCTCGAGCAGGAGAAGCGTGAGGTCCAGCGCGAGCAGAAGGCCGCCGCCGAGGACCTGGAGCACTCCAGCGCCGGGTTGCGGAAGGCGTCGTCGGCCTACGAGGCGGCGCGGAAGAAGCTCGAACGGGCGCAGGCCCGGGTCGAGGAGCTGAGCTCACAGCTGGTCGCGGCGCGCGCCGCCCACACCAAGGTCAAGGCCGAGCTCGCCGAGCAGAAGCTGAAGCTGGCCGAGGCGAAGCGCCAGCTCGCCGCAGGCAAGGCCGAGGTGAAGTCGCAGCGTCAGGAGATGCGCGACGCCATCCTGTCCCGGTTCACCGGGGGAGACCCGCAGCTGGCCCAGGCCGCGGCGCTGCTCTCCGGCGGTTCCCTCGAGGACCTGATGCGCCAGCAGACCTACGTCGACGCGGCATCGGCCGGCCAGGACGCCACCCTCCAGCGGATGGAGGCCACCGAGACCATGCTCGTCGTGCGCGAGCGCGAGGTGCAGGAGGCGACCGACGCGGTCGCCGCCCAGGAGAAGAAGGCACGCGAGCTGGTCGCCGAGGTCGACGCGCTCCGCGACCAGGCCGCCGCGGCCGAGGCCGAGACCTCCAAGCTCGCCCAGAAGGCTGCAGCCGCCAAGCAGTCCGCCGCGGCTGCCAAGGCCGCCGATGCCGCCGAGCTGCGCAAGCTCGAGGCGGAGGAGTCGGCGCTGCGTACGAAGATCCGGGGGCTCTCCAAGCGTGGGTCGAGCCGCAACGTCGGATCCGTCGGCGGACTCTTCGCGGCCCCGGTGAGCGGCACCTACGTCACCTCGCCCTACGGCATGCGCACCCACCCGATCTACGGCTACGTCTCGCTGCACAACGGCACCGACTTCCACGCGCCGTGCGGGCGCCCGCTGCGCGCCGTCGAGTCGGGTCAGATCATCTCCACCAACTACTCCAGCGTGTGGGGCAACCGGCTGCACCTCTACCTCGGCAAGGTCAACGGACACTCCTACACCGCCGTCTACAACCACATCTCGAGCTACGCCCGGCGTTCGGGCAGCGTCGGACGCGGGGAGACCGTGGCCTACGCGGGCACCACCGGATGGTCCACCGGCTGCCACCTGCACTTCACCATCCTGCGCGACGGCGCCCCCGTCGACCCGATGCCGCTGCTCGGGCTGTAAACGTTTCGCGGTCGTGACCGTACGCCTGAGAGAATGGTGGAATGGCGAAGGAGCAGGGGCGCAAGATGATCGCGCAGAACAAGAAGGCGCGGCACGACTACCACATCGAGGACACCTACGAGGCCGGCATGGTCCTGCAGGGCACCGAGGTGAAGTCGCTGCGTGAGGGTCGCGCCTCCCTGGTCGACGGCTTCGTGGACATCGACCGCGGCGAGGCCTGGATCCACGGGATCCACATCCCCGAATACCTCAACGGCACCTGGACCAACCACTCCGCCCGCCGCAAGCGCAAGCTGCTCCTGCACCGCGCCGAGATCGACAAGATCGAGCGCAAGATCGCCGAGAAGGGCCTCACCGTCGTCCCCCTCGCCCTCTACTTCCTCAACGGCCGCGCCAAGGTCGAGATCGGCGTCGCCAAGGGCAAGAAGTCGTGGGACAAGCGCCACACCATCGCCGAGCGTACGGCCCGTCGCGAGGCCGAGGTCGAGGTCGGCCGCAAGCTCAAGGGCATGAAGGGATAACCAGGTGGGGAATGTCGGTGGGGGCCTGTAGTGTTGTCCCGTTGTCTGAAGTCTGGGCATTGAAAACTCAAAAGGGGCTGATCGGTTTCGACTTGGGACGTTGCTCCCAGGGGAAGCGGGTCGAGGAGCCAGCGTCATCTCGTAAACGATCGCTGGAAACCAATAACTGCCAACGCTAAGCGCAGTTCCTTCGCTCTCGCCGCCTGATTGCGGTGATCGAAGCGTCTGACCGAGTATCCGTCTCCGGCTCGGATCCAGGCGTCATCTAGGAGACTCACCTCATGCACATGCCGACGGGGCATGAGGGACAACTAGTCGGATGAGCCTGTCGGGGACGTGTCTGTGTCGAGCCCCGGGGATGAGAGAACGACACCCACAGACTGCACCCGGAGAAGACCTGGCACGGCGCTCGAGGACCGGGGTTCGATTCCCCGCAGCTCCACGAACCTCTGGCCGACGTGTGCCCGCGCTTCGCGCGGGCCGCGTCGGTTCGTCATTTCAGGCGACGCTCCGCGTCGCGGCGGGGGATATCCCCCGCACCCCCTTAGTTGCTTTCGGTGGTCGAGCTTGTCGAGACCCGTCCGCTCCGGTGGTCGAGCTTGTC
>NZ_BMRK01000005.1:216563-220301 GCF_014648595.1 Nocardioides luteus
TCTCTGCCCGCACGACCAGCGGGGCCCATCTAGAAATTCGTCCTTGGGGGCGGGGTGGGCGGAAAACTTTCGGTAGTCGATCTCCTTGCCGGAATGACTTCTCTGGCGTGCGCGATAGGGTTGTGAGGCGTACGTCACATGGAGGTAAGGATGTTCGAGGAAGGACAGCTCTACTCGCCCGTCACCGTGGGCGATGATGGGCAGGTCGAGGTGCATCTGGGGGACAACCACCCCGGGTTCGCAGACCAGGACTACCGGGCTCGACGGAGCGAGATCGCTGCCGCGGCGCTCGGGTGGAAGCCGGGACAGCCAGTGCCCCGGATCGAATACACCGAGACGGAGAACGACATCTGGCGGACGGTGTGTCGTGAGATCGCACCGCTGCACGCCAAATACGCCTGCCGCAACTATCTCGCGGCCGTGGAGGCGCTCAACCTGCCGCAGGACCGGGTGCCGCAGCTCGACGAGGTGTCGGCGGGGCTGAAGCCGCTGACCGGGTTCGAGTACGTGCCCGCAGCGGGGATCGTCCCGTTGGAGGAGTTCTATGGGAGCCTGGCCGACGGGCAGTTCCACTCGACGCAGTATCTGCGTCACCACGCGGTCCCGCTCTACACCCCCGAGCCCGACATCATCCACGAGGTGATCGGCCACGGGAACCTTCTCGCCGACCCGCAGGTGGCCGAGGTCAAGCGGCTCGCCGGCGCCGCCGCGCGTCGCGTCGAGACCCGCGAGGCGCTCCAGGTGGTCGCCGACGTCTTCTGGTTCACGATCGAGTTCGGGGTGCTCTACGAGGACAGCGAGCTGAAGGCCTACGGTGCCGGGCTGCTCTCGTCCTACGGCGAGATCGAGGAGATGCGGGAGGTGGAGGTGCGTCCGCTGGACTTCGCCCAGATGGCGACGGTCGACTACGACATCACCCACTACCAGCCGGTGCTCTTCGCGGCGGAGTCGTTCAGCCACATGGTCGACGAGGTCGGAAACTTCTTCGCGACCTGCGACGACGACACGCCGCAGCGTCTTGGCGCCGTCTAGACATACCCCACCGGGTCCGAGGGGTTAGCCTCGGAAGATGATCGACGGCTACCGCAACCGTGCGCTGGAGGCGGCGCTCGCCGCCACCGACGCCGAAGCGGTCGGTGCCGCGCTGCGTACGGGGCAGGTTGTCGTTCCCCAGCTGGACGAGGCCCGGATCAGGGTCTTTCCAGGGGATCGCGGCAACCAGCCACCGTACGAGGCGATGCTCTTCTCCTCGCAGGAGTCGTTGGAGGCGTTCCTCTCCGAGGACACCCGCCGCCGGTCGCAGCTGCGCACCGCCGACGGGCTGCGGGAGTTCCTTCTCGCCAACGTCGACGAGATCGCGTACGTCACGATCGACCCGGCCGGGCCCCACAGGTTCCGCCTGGGCATCAAGGAGATGCTCAAGACCCTCGGCCCCAAGCCGCACGTGGACCTGCGCCTGCCCAAGGCTCAGGAGTGGTACGTCGTGGACATGTCCGACGAGGACGTACGCGACTATCAGCTCGCCGATCTCACCGACAAGGTCCTGCCGAAGGTGCAGCGTGCCAAGAACGAGCAGTTCGCCTGGATGCAGTGGATGTCGGAGGCCAAGGACTCTGCCGCGGAGCAGGGCGCGGCCTTCCTCGCCTACTGGCTGCAGCGAGTCGGTCGGCGCCCCACCGGACTCTCGGTCGCGCTGAGCCGGCCGGCCCCGTTCGGGATGGTGCGCCATCCGATGCAGGCCGAGACCACGACGGTGGGGGAGCGGTGGGTCGCCTCGCCCGACCGGCTCTACGAGTCGCGGCTGATCTACTCCTTCCCGCGCCCCGAGCTCGCCGACCTCGCCCTGCCCACCGTCGACCTCGTGGTCGCAACCCTCTCCTGGGGAGATGATTCGTGAGCTGTGTCTTCTGCAACGTCGTCGCCGGCGACCTGAGCGCCGAGGTGGTCTACGAGGACGACGACTTCATGGCCTTCCTCGACCATCGCCCCGTGCAGAAGGGCCACATCCTGATGGTCCCCAAGCAGCATTTCTCGACCCTCCTCGATCTCCCATCTGACCTGCACCAGCTCTTCATGGCGAACGCCCAGCGCCTGGCCGCCGCCGTCGTCGACGGTCTCGACGCCCAAGGCAGCTTCGTGGCGATCAACAACGTCGTCAGCCAGTCCGTCCCCCACCTCCACCTGCATGTCGTACCCCGCAGCAAGGGCGACGGCCTCAAGGGCTTCTTCTGGCCCCGCCACAAGTACGCCGACGGCGAGCAGAAGGAGTACGCGGACCGCCTCCGTGCGGTGTTGGCCTAGGCCGCGGCGTGGTCGAGAAGGATGTCGCGGAGTGTCAGCTCTGCGGGTGAGAGTGGCGGCGGGTCTGGTTGCCAGGTTTCTGGTGGCGGACTCGTATAGGTGTGGCCCGTCGGGGTGATGGTGGTGATGCTGCCGTCGGGTTGTGGTGTGGATCGCCAGCCGAGCGATTCCTTGGCTTGATTACATCTTTCGCAGAGGCCTTGGAGGTTGTCGGCGGTGGTCGTGCCGCCGTCTGCGTGGCGGATGATGTGGTCGATGTTGCGGATGGGTGCGTCGCAGCCGTTGGTGCGGCAGGTGCCTTCGTCGCGGGTGTTGATGAACTCGGCGAGGCCCTCGGGCGCTCTCCTGGATCGGGACTCCATGGCGATGAGTTGGCCTGCGGGGTCGGTGAGCAGGCGGCGGACGAAGACTTCGGCGTCGGTGAGTGCTTCGCGTGCCCAGGTTGCGGGGACGGGTCCGTAGCCCTCGACGATGGCGGGCTGGTCGGCGTTGTTGGTCAGGGAGTCGGCGGTCATGACGATCTTGACCTCGATCTTCGGTTTCGCGCCGGTCTCGCGTCCGGTGACGCGGTTGACGAGGGTGTCGGCCATGACCTGGCCTCGGGTGCGCTGGTCGCCTGCGGCTTGGGCGGTCTTGGCTGCTTGGTCGAGGGCGGCGAAGACGGCGACGCCGTCTTTGACGGGGAGTAGTGCGCCGAGCCAGGTCATGGTGTCGGGTGCTGGGCGGACGCTGACGCGGCGGTCCTTCTCCGCATTCGCGGCTCGAGCCACAACAGATGCTTGATCGAGAGTGATGGCGAGTTTCTTGGCGGCGTTCTCGAGCTGCCGCAGCCCCATAGTGACGACCTTCGGCGCAGCGCTACCGGGCATCCGCGCACAGAGCTCGTGGTCGACGATCCGCCGATCCTCAAGTGAGAGACAGGCGGTCTCGCGGGCGAGGATGGTGGCCTGCCATTGGGAGAAGAGGCCGGCCTTCATCAACGCGTAGGTGTAGGGCATCTCGGTGATGAGGATCTTCGCGAGTCCGAGGAGTTTGGCGCCTTTGACGGGTGAGACGCGTCGGGCGAGGGCGATCTGGGCGGCGACGCCGTCGCCGACCTTGCGGGCCGGGACGCCGGCATCAACGTGCCGTGCGCGGGTGGCCTCGTCGAGGCGTACGGCGGCTTCGGCCTGGATCGCTTCGGCCCGGCATTTCAGGTTTTCGAGACCGCTGATCCAGTCGATCAACTCAGCCTCGGACACACCTGGTGGTGGTCCGGTGAGGAGCTGGTCGGGGGTCTCGTTCATGCGTCTCATTATATGCGAGAACGCGCGGTGTCGCTACTTATTTTCCCTGGTCAGGCCTTCTCTTGGCAGCATCGGACTGTTATTCAGGGGTGGTCTCGACAAGCTCGACCAACGGTGGGTTGGTGGGTCGGCGATGGGGTCTCGACAGGCT
>NZ_BMRK01000005.1:220392-221357 GCF_014648595.1 Nocardioides luteus
CCGGTGGGCTGGTGTGCGCGATGGGGCCTCGACAAGCGCGACCTCCGGCGGATACCTCCGGGGTCCGGGCTCGGAGCGATCGTCCGCGGCACAGACTGTGTTGGTCTCGACGCGCCTCCGCCCGGGGGCTCCGGCGGCTCGACCAGCGGAGGTGAGGGGTTCTGGCCAAGGCTGGACATCAATTCTCTCGAGGTCTCATTCGCCCGCGCCACACTCCTCGCCGCCGCCCCGATATTGGCGGAATCTTTTCTCGATCGGGTGCTGGGTCAAGGATGGCCGTAGGCCACCGCGTAAGCGGCGGGCGAAGCCCGTCCTTGACGCGGCGCGTGATCGAGAAACACTGAGTGATCGGGTCGGCGGCGTACCTGGAAACGAAAAACACAGTCGCTAAGCGATGTCCGCACGCGCGTGGTCTCGACAAGCTCGACCACCGATGGCTCGGGTCTCGACAGGCTCGACCTCCGGTGTCCGGGGCTCAGAGTGATCGTCCGCGGGGCAGACTGTGTTGGTCTCGACACGCCTCCGCCTGGCGGCTCCGGCGGCTCGACCAGCGGAGGCGAGGGGTCCCTGCCAAGACTCGACGTCGGCTCTTTCGAAATCTCATGAGCCCGCGCCACACCCCTCGCCGCCGCCCCGATATTGGCGAGATCTTTTCTCGATCGGGTGCCGGGTCAAGGACCGCGAAGCGGCCGCGTAGCGGCGGGCGGAGCCCGTCCTTGACGCGGCGCGTGATCGGGGAACACTGAGAGGTCGGGTCGGCGGCGAACCTGGGACGAAGGAAGAGTCGCTGAGCGATGTCCGCACGCGCGTGGTCTCGACAAGCTCGACCACCGGAGACTTGGGTCTCGACAAGCTCGACCACCGGAGACTTGGGTCTCGACAAGCTCGACCACCGGGCTGACGTGTCCTCACAGGGGGTCTCGACAGGCTCGACCACCGGAGGGTCAGGTCTCGACAGGCTCGAC
>NZ_BMRK01000005.1:221425-262471 GCF_014648595.1 Nocardioides luteus
AGGGGGCTCGATTCCAGAGCAGAACGAGCGGCGGTTCCCTAGACTTGCCCGACGACTCGAGACGGTCGACGGACGGTCACGAGGCGTTCACGGGACACCCGCACGAGAGACTCTCGGAACGAGTGGGATGGGAGCATGATGATGTTGAAGCCCGCCTCCAGTATGCGCCGCGGGTTCGCGGCGGTGGTGAGTCTGCTCGTCGCCGGAGCCGTGCTGGTCTCCGACCCGGTCGCGGCATCGACGAAGAGCCCGCCGACCGCGCAGAAGCAGGACGAGACGAAGCCGCTCGTGATCGCCCACCGGGGCGCGTCGGGCTTCCGGCCGGAGCACACGCTGGCGGCGTACGAGGTCGCGATCGAGATGGGTGCGGACGTGATCGAGCCGGACGTGGTCTCGACGAAGGACGGGGTGCTGGTGGCGCGCCACGAGAACCAGATCTCGGGCACGACGGATGTGGCCGAGCATCCGGAGTTCGCTGACCGGCGGACGACGAAGACGATCGACGGCAAGGACGTCACCGGCTGGTTCACCGAGGACTTCACCCTGGCCGAGCTCAAGACGCTGCGGGCGAAGGAGCGGCTGCCGGGGGAGCGGCCGGGCAACACCCGCTACGACGGGCTCTTCGAGGTGCCGACGGTCGCGGAGGTCTTCGCGCTGGCCCAGCGGGAGTCGAGGCGGGAGCGGCGGACCATCCGGGTCGCGCCGGAGACCAAGCACCCGACGTACTTCGACTCCATCGGCCTCTCGCTCGAGGAGCCGCTGGCGAAGCTGATCAAGCGCTACGGGTACGACCGGCACGACTCACCGGTCCTGGTGCAGTCCTTCGAGGTCAGCAACCTCGAGGACATGGACCGGTTGACGAAGGCCTCGCTCGTGCAGCTGGTCAGCGCCTCGGGCGCTCCCTACGACCAGGTCGAGGCCGGCACCGGGCTCACCTACGCGCAGATGCTCACACCGGAAGGGCTCGCCGACATCAGGACGTACGCCGACTGGGTCGCGCCCGAGAAGAAGTGGGTGCTGCCGCAGGGTGCCGACGGTTATCTGACCGGTCCGACCGAGACCGTCGCCGACGCTCACGAGGCGGGGCTGAAGGTGGTGGTGTGGACGATGCGTGAGGAGAACAAGTACATGGCGGCCGACTTCCGCAACGGCACCGACCCGCTGACGAAGGGTGACATCGCGGCCGAGGTGACCGCGTTCCTCGACGAGGACGTGGACGCGTTCTTCGCCGACTACCCCGACTCCGCCGTGCAGGCGCGAGACGCCTGGTTGGAGAGCCCGGTCGCCGTTACCAATCAGTAGACACCTCGCGACAGCACGCGCGGCCCTCGCTATTGTCGGCGAGGGCCGCGCGTCGTTGCCGGTCCGAGCCACATACGAAGGAGTTTGGGTCATGGGTCGTTTCGATGGTCGAGTCGCAGTCATCACCGGTGCTGCGCGAGGGATCGGGTTCGGGGTCGCCACGCGGTTCGCCGAGGAAGGCGCTTCGGTCGCGATCATCGACCTCGACGAAGCCGCCGCCGCGGAGGCCGCGGCGAAGCTCCCGCTCACCGAGGGTGCGAAGTCGGTCGGCATCGGCGCCAACGTCGCCAAGGCCGACGACACCGAGGCCGCGGTCGCCCGCGTCGTCGAGGAGCTCGGCGGCCTGCACATCCTGATGAACAACGCCGGGATCACCCGCGACAACCTGCTCTTCAAGATGACCGAGGACGACTGGGACCTGGTCATGAACGTCCACCTCAAGGGTCACTTCCTGATGAGCAAGGCCGCGCAGGCGGTCTTCGTGAAGCAGAAGTACGGCAAGATCATCAACGTCTCCTCCACCTCGGCCACCGGCAACCGTGGCCAGGCCAACTACTCGGCGGCCAAGGCCGGTGTGCAGGGCTTCACCCGCACCCTCGCCCTCGAGCTCGGCCCGTTCGGCGTCAACGTGAACGCGATCGCGCCGGGGTTCATCGCCACCGAGATGACCGACCAGACCGCGGCCCGCCTCGGCCTCGACGTGGACGAGTTCCGCAAGCTCTCGGCCGACGCCAACCCGGTCAAGCGCGTCGGCGAGCCCGCCGACATCGCCGCCGCGGCCGCGTTCCTGGCCAGCGACGAGGCCTCCTACATCACCGGCCAGACGCTCTACGTCGATGGCGGCGCGACCGTGGCCTGACCCGCCGCAGCAGAACCCCGGGCGCATCGACATCGGGTGCAACGATTACCGTCTGACTCTCGTCTAGGTACTGAGCCGATGCAGATGGAGATTGATGATGCGCACGTCCCGCCCGGGGTTCCTCCTGCGAGCAGCGGCGACGCTGACCGCCGCGGGGCTGGTCCTGACCGGTTGCGGCTCCTCCGACGAGCCCACGGACTCGAAGCCGTCGCCGTCCGCTCCCGCTGAGCCGGACCACGAGCCGCTGACCGGCGTCGAGCTCCCGAAGGGGCAGACCGCGGAGCGCGAGCACCCGGCCTACATCGTCAAGATCGACAACACCGCGGCCAGCGACCCGCAGTACGGCGTCGCCAAGGCCGACATGGTCGTCCAGGAGCTGGTCGAGGGCGGCGTGACGCGGCTCGCCGTGGCGTACTACTCCCAGCTCCCGAAGGAGGCCGGCCCGGTCCGCTCGATGCGGGCGACCGACGCCGGGATCGCTGCGCCCATCGGCGCCGAGATCATGACCAGCGGCGCGGCTCCCTACACGTTCGCCCAGCTGAAGAAGCACGACGTGAAGTGGATCGACATGTCCACCCCCTACGTCGTACGCGACACCAGCAAGCCCCACGATTTCCTGCACAGCGTGGTCGGCAAGGTCGCCAAGGCCGGCAAGGCGGAGGCCAAGGGCGGCGACGCCAAGCGCCCCGACGACTTCTTTCCCTGGGGCGACGCGACCACCACGCTCGCCGGCGGCAAGCCCGCCAAGGCCGTCGACGTGAGGTTCTCCGACGCGCGCACCGACAACTGGGTCTTCCGCAACGGCAAGTACCGCCTGAAGAACAACTACATGTCCAAGGGCGGACAGTTCCTCGCCGAGACCGTCGTGGTCGCGCAGACCAAGACCACCATCGCTCCCTACAAGGACCCGGGCGGCGCGATCGTGCCCGTCTCCCACTTCACCGGCCGCGGCAAGGCGTGGATCCTGCGTGAGGGTCAGATCGTCGAGGCGACCTGGGAGAAGGAGGGCGAGAACGGCACCGTCTCCCTCACCGATGCGGCCGGCAAGGAGATCAAGCTTCCGCCGGGCAAGGTGTGGCTGGACCTGATCCCCGAGGGCAACGGCCAGGTCGAGCCCGGCGGCGTCACCGTCAAGTAGCGCGCCTCAGCGCATGTCCTCGACCCGGATGTCCTGCTCGATCAGGGTGCGGATGCCGGTGATCAGGTAGGTCACCGCGAGCTCGACGCGGTCGGCGGCCTCCTCGGGGTCGCCGGCCTCGGTGACGGACTCGCCGGCGGCCGACATCGCTCCGAAGAAGAGCCGGGCGAAGGTCGCGACGATCTCGTCGTCGACGGTGCGGCCGTCGGCGCGCAGGACGGCCGCGACGATGTCCTCGACGACGGTGAAGGTCGAGCGCTCCTCCTGCTCGCGGTAGCGCTGGTAGCCGAGCACCGCCGGCCCCTCCTGCACCACGATGCGGCGGTAGGTGGGCTGCTGCACGGCGTCCAGGAACGTACGCAGCCCGGCACGGGCCTGCTCCCAGGGATCCTTCGTCTCACGCATGGCGGCGTCGATGCGCTTCGCGGTGGCGCCCTCGACCTTCTCGAAGACGACCTCGAAGAGCGCCTGCTTGCCGCTGAAGTGATGGTAGAGCGCGCCCTTGGTGACCTCGGCGCCCGCGACGATGGCATCCAGCGAGGTGCTCGCATAGCCGTGCTCGGTGAAGAGCCGCTCGGCGACCTCCACCAGCGACCGCTTGGTCGAGGCGGAGAACTGCTGCCTTCGAGACATCCCGGGCACCGACGGAAGCGGGGGGACCTTGGGGACGAGCTTGCTCACCGACGACTTTGCCACCCGCCCACTGTAACGGCCGTGTTCGGAATCACCGTCCCAGGTATTGACCATACCGGCGGTATGTCCAATACCATGGGTACGTACTCACGGTATGTGAGTGACGACCTTCCGCAAGGAGCCGACAATGAGCTGGACCAGCCATCACAGGCGCGGGGAGATCCTCCGCGACGTGGTCGCCGCCATCGACGAGCGTCGAGACGGCCTGCTGCCCATGGATCTTCCCGGCGTCGCCGACACCTTCACCGACGAGCTCGACCTGCTCGCCGCGCTGCAGCTGCGCTGGCACACCCGCCTGTCCGGCCGTATCGAGGCCGAGCTCGCCAAGCAGCCGATGGATCTCGAGGACGCCGTCGTCGGCGCCTGGCATGCCGCCGCCGACGATCTGCCGGGTCTCCGCGCAGTCCTCGACCACTACTACGAGCGGCCCGCCGACGACGCGATGGCCGTGGCCCTGGCGAAGTCGCAGGCCAAGGAGCGCGTCACCCTCGCGGTGATGGCCGGCCGCGGCGCCTACGCGGACGCCGAGTGCGTCCGGATCGGCTCGATGATCGAAGCGCGTGCCCGCGCCGAGTACGTACCGAGCGTGCGGACCCCCGAGCGCAAGCCGTTCGCCGGCCTCGTCGACATGCTCCGCTCCGTCCGGCTGGCCGCCTGAGGCTGCCGACGGCCCTCTGACCAGGCCCCGGGTGCCGGTGCGCTCCCTCCCCGCGGACTCCCTTCCGCATCTCCCAAGCGCCGGCCCCGGGGTCTTTTCGTGTCTCGTTCCGCTCGGTCTGCATTGTTGGTTTCTTGTTGCGCCCGACGTGTCCCGGGTGATGCGATCATGGCGTCATGACGGAGCAGAAGGACGTACGCGCCGGGCGGCTGTTGGTAGCCACCCCGGAGCTGCGCGACCCCAACTTCGTCGACACCGTGGTGCTGCTCATCGAGGTCAACGCCGACGGAGCGCTGGGCGTGGTGCTCAACCGCCCCTCGCCGGTGCCGGTTGCCGAGGTGCTGCACCCCTGGGCGACCTCCGTCGCCGTGCCCGACGTCCTCTTCCAGGGCGGACCGGTGAGCAAGGACGCCGCGATCGCGGTCGCGCTCCTGGTCGACTCCGACGACCCGCCGCTGGGCTTCCGGCCGGTGGTGGGACGGCTCGGGCTCCTCGATCTCGACACGCCCGTGGAGCTCGTCGACGGCACCCTGTCGCGGCTGCGGATCTTCGCCGGGTACGCCGGCTGGGGAGCCGCTCAGCTCGAGGGTGAGGTGGAGGAAGGCTCCTGGTACGTCGTCGACAGCGAGCCCTACGACGCGTTCCTGGACGACGTGAGCACGATGTGGTCGGCGGTGCTCAGACGCCAGCCGGGGGAGCTCGCCTTCCACGCCACGCGCCCGCCCGATCCGGAACTCAACTGACCGACCAGTAGACTGGGAGACATGGGCATCCTGGGATTCGGCACGAAAGAAGCCGTCAAGGAACGGGAGGACGTCAGGCATCAAGACGTCCCCACCGAGGAGGGTGACCACGACCGCTACTCCCACTACGTGGAGAAGGACAAGCTGACCGAGGCGATGGTCATGGGCACTCCCGTGGTCGCGCTGTGCGGCAAGGTCTGGGTGCCGAGCCGCGACGGGTCCAAGTTCCCGGTCTGCCCCGACTGCAAGGAGATCTTCGAGGAGATGTCGCCCGGCGGCGGCGAGGGCGACGACGAGTGAACAGTGCCGATCTTCCCGGCGCTCTCACTCCCGCGTGGCCGAACAAGGCCGCGTGGGGCACCGCGCCCAAGCTCCGTGCTTGGCAGCAGGAGGCGCTGTCTCGATATCTCACCGACCAGCCGCGTGACTTCCTCGCCGTGGCGACGCCCGGCGCGGGAAAGACGACCTTCGCGCTGACCGTCGCCGCCGAGCTCCTCGGCCGCAGGCTGGTCGACCGGGTCACGATCGTCGCGCCCACCGAGCACCTCAAGGTCCAGTGGGCCGAGGCGGCCGCGCGGGCCGGGATCCCGATCGACCCGACCTACTCGGCAGGCCAGGGCAAGACCTCGGCCGACTACGTCGGCATCGCGGTGACGTACGCCGGGGTGGCGGTCAACCCGCTGGCGATGCGCATCCGCACCGAGCGGTTCAAGACGCTGGTCATCCTCGACGAGGTCCACCACGCGGGCGACGCGCTGTCATGGGGCGACGGCATCCGGGAGGCCTTCGAGCCCGCCGCGCGCCGGCTGGCGCTGACCGGCACCCCGTTCCGCTCCGACACCAACCCGATCCCGTTCGTCACCTACGCGCCCGGTCACGACGGCATCCCCCGCTCCGCGGCCGACTACACCTACGGCTATGCCGAGGCGCTGCGCGACCACGTCGTCCGTCCGGTGCTGTTCATGGCCTACTCGGGACAGATGCAGTGGCGCACCCGGGCAGGCGACGAGATCGCCGCCCACCTCGGCGAGCCGCTGACCAAGGACCTGACCTCGCAGGCGCTGCGTACGGCCCTCGATCCGGCCGGTTCCTGGATCCCCTCGGTGCTCGCCGCTGCCGACAAGCGGCTGACGGAGGTGCGCCGCCACGTCCCCGACGCGGGCGGCCTGGTCATCGCGACCGACCAGGACTCCGCACGGTCCTACGCCAAGACGTTGAAGGCCATCACCGGTCAGAGCGCCACGGTCGTCCTCTCCGACGAGAAGGCGGGCTCGAAGAAGATCGCCAAGTTCTCCGAGTCCGACGACCGCTGGATGGTCGCGGTCCGGATGGTCTCCGAGGGCGTCGACGTGCCCCGGCTGGCGGTCGGCGTCTACGCCACCACCACCTCCACGCCGCTCTTCTTCGCGCAGGCGGTCGGGCGCTTCGTCCGAGCACGTACGCGAGGGGAGACCGCCTCGGTCTTCCTGCCGTCGGTGCCCAACCTGCTCGGCTTCGCCTCCGAGCTGGAGATGCAGCGCGACCACGTGCTCGGCAAGAAGGTCACCAGCGAGGATGACATCTTCGCGGCGGAGGACGCGCTGATGGCTGCGGCCAACGCCGAGGAGGGCGCCTCCGAGGAGGAGCTCGGAGCCTGGGAGGCCATGGGGTCGGAGGCGCGCTTCGACCGGGTGCTCTTCGACGGTGGCGAGTTCGGCCACTCCGGCGAGGTCCATGTCGGCTCCGAGGAGGAGATGGACTTCCTCGGCATCCCGGGTCTGCTCGATACCGACCAGATGAGGACGCTGCTCCAGCAGCGGCAGAGCGAACGGGCCCGCAAGCAGAAGTCCAGCGGCTCGGCACCGGTCGCGGCCGACGAACCCGTCGCCGCGGTCGCCGCCCACGAGCAGCTGGCCGTGCTCCGGCGCGAGCTCAACGGTCTGGTCGCCGCCTGGCACCACCGCACCAAGACGCCCCACGGCGTCACCCACAACCGGCTGCGCAAGGAGTGCGGCGGCCCGCCCGCCGCGGTCGCCAACGCCGAGCAGCTGCGGGCCCGGATCGACACGCTGCGCGACTGGGCAGCCAGGGGCTCGGCCTAGCTCTCCGGGGACCCCTCCGGAGCGTCGCCCTCGACCAGGTCGCGCAGCACGGCGACGGCGGCCTCGAGGTCGGCCTGGGTGCGCTGGCGCGACTCCAGGCGCTCGGCGATGAGGCTGGAGATCCGCTCGCGCACGTCGGCGAGGTCGGCCCGGCCGGCGTCGGTCAGCGTCACCAGGCTCGCCCGGGCATCGGCCGGGTTGGGCTCCTTGCTGACCAGCCCGGTCTGCACCAGGTGGGCGATCTGAGCCGACATCGTCGGCTGTGAGCAGCCGTCGGCGCGGGCCAGGTCGGTGATGCCGAGCGGTCCGATGGCGTCGAGGATGGTGAGGACCCGGACGCTGGCCGGCAGGTCGAGCGCACGACGTACGACTCGCATGAGCCGCGCCGCGAAGACGACCAGGTCGCTGGAGAGCTCGAGGGTCTCCGCGGAGACGGAGCCCGAGTCGGTCGGGAGTGCCGAGGGGAGCAGCTGCTGAGAGGGCATCGTCGAATCCAGAATCGGGGTTGCGGCGCGGTGGACGGGGTGGAGACTATCTGAGAATGACTACGGAACGGCACACCTGGATCGCGTTCCTGCGCGCGATCAATCTCGGCGCGACCCGGAAGTTTCCCAAGGCGGCGATCGTCGCCGCGGTCGTGAGGGCGGGTGGGACCGACGTCGAGACCTACATCAACACCGGCAACGTACGCTTCGACCATCCGGTCGGCGACCGGGCCGAGATGGAGGCGATCTTGGAGGAGGCCTTCGCGGCCGACCGCTTCTTCGAGGTGCCGACGATCTGCACCACCCCGGCCGAGCTGAAGGTGATCGCCAACGACGCCACCGCGGTCGGGATGGGCCACGAGGGCCGGCAGTACGTCTTCCTGTGCAAGGAGCACAGCGACTCCAGCTCCCGCGACGCTCTGGTCGCCCGGGCGGGGGAGGACGAGCGGGTCTACGTCATCGGCCGAGCCGTCCACCTGCTCACCGAGAACGTCCACAAGACGAAGATCGACAACGCCGTGGTGGAGCGTCATATCGCGGTCAGCACCAACCGCAACGTCAACGTGATCCGCACGCTCGCCGACAAGTGGGCCTGAGGCGCTACGCCGCAGCGCCGTTGGTCTCCGGCGCCGGGAAGGAGACGCGGGCGAGCCGGCGTACGGCCGGGCTCAGCAGCGTCGCCAGCGAGATCAGCACGTAGGCGATGCCGGCGACCGCGAGGATGGTCTCGATCCCGAACGCGGCGGCCAGCGGCCCCATCGCCAGCTGGCCGATCGGGATCGCGATGTAGGTGCCGAGCTGGTCGTAGGAGGAGGCCCGGGAGAGCAGGTCGCTCGGGACGTTCTCCTGCATCGAGAGCTGCCAGCCGAGGCTGAAGACCTGGATCCCGGCTCCGGAGAGCGCGGCAGCCGGCAGCAGCACCCCGAGGTGGGTGGAGAAGCCGAGGGCCGCGATCGGGAGCCCGAACAGGGCCATCCCGAGCATGCCGAAGAAGAGTGGACGCTCGAGCCGGACCTTCATCAGCACGATCGTCGCGACGAGCACGCCGATGCCCTGGAAGGTGAGGAGCAGCCCCCAGCCGCCGGCGCCGAGCGACGACCCCTCGGCGCGCTGCGGGCCGAGGGTGAGCAGGCCGCCCTCGTAGAGGGCGTTGAGCACGGTGGCGGCGCCGACGCAGAGCCACAACCAGGTGGTGGTGCGGAAGTAGTCCCAGCCCAGGCGCAGGTCGCCCACGACCGAGGACTTGCTCACCGTGCCGCTGATCTTGACCGGCAGCAGGAGCAGCGCGGCGACGATCCAGGTGGCGGCGTCGAGCGCGAGCGCCCAGCCCGCGCCAACGCTGAGGACGAGCAGGCCGGCGGTGCCGGGGCCGGCGACCGCGACGACGGCCCGGGTCAGCGACATCAGCACGTTGGCCTCCTGCAGCATGGTGCGCGGCACCACGAGCGGGATGATCCCCTGCTGGGCGGGGAGGCCGGCGGCGGAGACGATGCCGTTGACGGCGGAGAGGACGATCAGATGCCACAGCTCGGCATAGCCGCTGATCACCAGCACGGCCACGGCGGCCTGGCTCGCCCCGGAGACCAGGTTGGAGGCGAACAGGATCCGCGCCCGGCCCACCCGGTCGGCGAGGACGCCGCCGATGAGCATGAAGACGATCATCGGGATGGTGCGCGCCGCGAGGACGGCGCCGATCGCTATCGGGGCGTCGCTCACCTCCAGGACCGCGAAGGCGAGCGCCACGGGCGCCATGAAGTTGCCCACCATGTTGATGGAGCGGGATGCGAAGAACCACCGAAAGTGGGGTTGGCGAAGAGGGGCTGTCGCCGAGATCGGAGCCATTCGAGAGAGAATAGACCTTCTGGAAAGGGCTATCTGCCGAAAATTCTCGATTCTGTCACGAGACCGTTACCCCGGCGGCTCGCATCTCCTCCAGCGCCGTCGCGGTGGACGCCTTCGCCACGCCTGCGGCCAGATCCGAGAGCAGCCTGGTGTGGAAACCGGCGGCCTGGGCGTCGAGCGCGGTGGCGCGTACGCAGTAGTCGGTCGCCAGCCCGCACACGTCGACCTCCTCGACGCCGTGGGCGCGCAGCCAGTCGGTCAGGCCGGTGCCGCTGGTGGCCGCACCCTCGAAGCCGGAGTAGGCCGCGGCGTACTCGCCCTTGCGGAAGATCTCGTCGAAGGTGACCGGGTCGAGGTTGGGGTGGAAGGCCTCGCCGTCGGTGCCGACCACACAGTGGGCGGGCCAGGAGTCGACGAAGTCGGGAGGGTTGCCGAAGTGGTCGCCCGGGTCGATGTGGTGGTCCTTGGTGGCCACCACGAGCCCGTACGTCTGCTCCGGCTCCTTGCTCGCCGCCCGCTCCCGCAGCAGCTGACCGATGTCGTAGGCCACCCGGGCGCCGCCCTCGACGGCCAGGGACCCGCCCTCGCAGAAGTCGTTCTGTACGTCGACCACGATCAGTGCACGCGTCATGCTCGTCAGCCTAGCCCGGTAGCGCTGGAGGATCCGGCGTCACTGGAAGAGCGTCGGGATCGCCGGGTCGCCCTTCAGCAGCGAGTGGGCGATCACGGGCAGCTCCTCGACCGAGGCGCGGTGGCGGTCGCGGGCGGCGTCGAGGGGCTCGCGCCCGACGATCTCGCCGCCCTTGACCAGCTGGGTGAGCAGCGGCCGGTCGTTGTGGTCACCGGCCGCCGGGGTGCCGATGCCGATCACCTCGGCGTCGGCGACGTCCTTGCGGTCGCGGCGGCGCAGGGCGTACTTGCGGCCACCGATCGAGGTCTTCGCCGCGCTCTTCTTGGCGACCGGCTCCAGGTCGCCGGAGGCGCCCTCCCGGGCGACCAGCTTGTAGACGAAACCCGCGGTCGGGTGGCCGGAGCCGGTGACCAGCTGGGTGCCGACGCCGTAGCCGTCGACCGGGGCGGCCGCCAGGCCGGCGATCGCGTACTCGTCCAGGTCGCTGGTGACGATGATCTTCGTCTCGGTGGCGCCGAGCTCGTCGAGCTGGCGGCGTACGTCATGGGCGAGCTGCCCCAGGTCGCCGGAGTCGATCCGCACGGCACCGAGCTCGGGACCGGCGAGCTCGACCGCCTTCGCCACCGCCTCGGTGATGTCGTAGGTGTCCACGAGCAGCGTGGTGCCCTTGCCGAGCGAGGCGATCTGGGCCTGGAAGGCCTGCTCCTCGGAGTCGTGCAGGAGCGTGAAGGAGTGCGCGGAGGTGCCGGTGGTGGGCACCCCGAAGCGGGCGAGGGCGGCCAGGTTGGAGGTGGCGGTGAACCCGGCCACGTAGGCAGCCCGGGCGGCGGCGACCGCGGCCGCCTCGTGGGTGCGCCGCGAGCCCATCTCGATGCAGGGCCGCTCGCCGGCGGCCATGGTCATCCGGGACGCGGCGGTGGCGATGGCCGAGTCGTGGTTGTAGATCGAGAGCAGCACGGTCTCCAGGACGACCGCCTCGGCGAAGCTGGCCTCCACCACGACCAGCGGCGACTGCGGGAAGAACGTCTCGCCCTCGGCGTACCCCCACACGTCGCCGGTGAAGCGGTAGCCGGCCAGCCACTCCAGCGTCGGGCCGTCGACCACGCCCTCCAGCACCGCCAGCTGCTCGGTGTCGAAGCGGAACGCCTCGATGGCGTCGAGGGCCCGGCCGACGCCGCCCACGACGCCGTAGCGGCGCCCGCCGGCGAGCCGGCGGGGGAACAGCTCGAAGACGGCCCGGCGCTCCGCGGTGCCGGCCTTCAGGGCGGCCTGGAGCATGGTCAGCTCGTAGTGATCTGTCAGGAGTGCGGTCGAGTCCGCTGTCGAGTCCACGGACACATCGTGGCACGATGGAGAGTATGAGCGAGCGCCAGCGAGTGATCATCGGGATCCTCATGTCGCCGGGTCCGTATTCTCGCGCTTGCGCTACGGAGGTGGCGGCATGAGCGCGCCAAGCCCTGTGGAGCTCGACGAGCCCGAGGTCTCCGACCTCGTCGCGCCCGCGACCCCGTGGGTGACCATCGTCTGGAACGATCCGGTCAACCTGATGTCGTACGTCACCTTCGTCTTCCAGAAGTACTTCGGCTACTCCAAGAAGAAGTCGGAGAAGCTGATGATGGAGGTGCACAACGACGGCAAGTCGGCCGTCTCCACCGGTTCTCGCGAGGAGATGGAGCGCGACGTCCAGGCGATGCACGAGTACGGGTTGTGGGCGACCCTGGAGAAGCAGGATTGATGGGCGGCTTCAGCTACCACCGCCGCAGCAAGCAGATCATCGCGACCTTCTCCGGGTTCGAGGCCGACCTGCTCCGCTCGCTGGCCTCCCAGCTCGTCGAGCTGCTGCGCAACGAGGTCGCCGCGCCGGCCGAGAGCGAGGACCCGCTCGAGGCGCTGCTCGACTTCTCGGGTCCGACCACCGAGCCCGAGGACCCGGTCCTGAAGCGGCTCTTCCCGTCCGCCTACGGTGACGACACCGAGGCGGCCGGGGAGTTCCGGCGCTACACCGAGAGCGGGCTGCGCGACGGCAAGGCCCGTGCCGCTTCCACGATCATCGACTCCCTGGAAGAGGCCGGGCTCCCGCCCGAGCTCGACGAGGACGGTCTGGTGATCGACGTCGAGCTCTCGATCGGTGACGCCGAGGCGTGGATGCGCTCCTTCACCGACATCCGGCTCGCCCTCGCCACCCGGCTCGGGGTCGAGGAGGGCGACGAGGACTTCTGGGACTCGCTGCCCGACGACGACCCCGCCGGCCAGGTCTACGGCATCTACCAGTGGGTCGGGATCCTGCAGGAGACCATCGTCGAGGCCCTGTTCGCAGCGTCCTGACTAGCGGTCGTCGAGCAGCGTGTGCAGGATGCGCGTGAGCGCCGCCCGGTCCTCCTCGGGCAGGGGCTGCAGGAACTCGTCGGCCGCCTGCTGACGGGCCTCCTCGATCAGCCGTCCGAGGCGTACGCCCTCCTCGGTCGCGACCACGCAGACGGCCCGGCGGTCGGCCGGATCGGGTCGGCGCGAGACCAGGTCGTGGCCCTCGAGCCCGTCGACGACCTCGGTGGCCGACCTCGGGACGATGCGGAGCCGCTCGGCGAGGGCCGAGAGCCGGATCGGCTCGTCGACGGCGAGCACGATCCGCAGGGCGCGACCCTGTGACGGGGTGATCCCCCAGCGGGCGGTCGCGTCGCCGTAGCGGCGGCGAAGGGTGCGCGCTGCCGCCATCAGCAGGTCGGCGGTCTCGTCCACAGGAATAACCCTAACCCATCGTGCGTTAGCCTCATTGTGAGGAAACCTCAGTAAATAGGAACGAGGTGTTCGAATGAGTGACCCGCACCCGTACAAGTCGACCGGCGAGTCCCGCCGCTCCGCCCGGGATCCCGGCTCCAAACGCGCCGACCGCGCGCAGCTCGAGGCCAAGCCGGTCTCGCTGCGGCGGATCGCGCGGCTCTTCGCGCCCTACCGTGGGCGCCTGCTTCTCGTCGTCGCGCTGATCGTGGCCAGCTCCGTGATCGGTCTGGCGCAGCCGTTCCTGGTCAAGCACGTCATCGACACCGCGCTGCCCGAGGGCGACACCACGCTGCTCGTGCTCTGCGTCGCCGCGATGGTGCTCATCGCCATCGCCTCCGCCGCCCTCGGGGTGGCCCAGACGCTGATCTCGACCGAGGTCGGCCAGCGGGTCATGCACCGTCTGCGTACCGACCTCTTCGGGCACCTGCAGCGCCAGTCGCTCGACTTCTTCACCCGTACGCGAGGTGGCGAGGTGCAGTCCCGGATGGTCAACGACATCGGCTCGATGCAGTCGGTGGTCACCTCGACCGCGACCTCGATCGCGGCCAACGTCACCGTCGTGGTCGGCACCGTCGTCGCGATGATGGCGCTCAACTGGCGGCTCGCGCTGATCTCGCTGGTGGTGCTGCCGCCGGCGGTGTGGACCACTCGCAAGGTGGCGCAGATGCGCTACGCGGTGACGTCGCAGCGTCAGGCGAAGATGGCCGACCTGCACGTGCAGGTCGAGGAGGGCCTCTCGGTCAGCGGCATCCTGCTGACCAAGACCCTCGGTGCCGCACCGGCCCTGGCCTCCCGCTTCGAGCAGACCTCTCAGGACCTCGTCGGTCTGGAGGTACGCAGCCAGCTCGCCGGCCGGTGGCGGATGGCGACCATGCAGGTGGTCTTCGCCGCGGTGCCGGCCGCCCTCTACCTCGCCGCCGGGTTCCCGGTGACCTCCGGCGCGCTGACCATCGGCACCCTGGTCGCCTTCGTCTCGCTCCAGGGCTCGCTCTTCCGGCCGCTGATGGGGCTGCTCAACGTCGGGGTCGACGTGACCTCCTCCCTGG
Source organism: Nocardioides luteus (assembly GCF_014648595.1). Classification (GTDB taxonomy): domain Bacteria; phylum Actinomycetota; class Actinomycetes; order Propionibacteriales; family Nocardioidaceae; genus Nocardioides; species Nocardioides luteus. The sequence goes on from NZ_BMRK01000005.1 coordinate 235,682, forward strand.
CCCTCTTCTCCCGGATCTTCGAGTACCTCGACCTGCCGGTCGAGATCGACGACCCGGCCTCGCCGGTGTCGCTGGGCGAGGCCCGCGGGGAGGTCGTCCTCGACGACGTCGGGTTCTCCTACGACGGCTCGCAGCCCGTCCTCGAGCACATCTCGCTGCGGGTGCCCGCCGGCGGCTCGCTGGCGCTGGTCGGGGCCACCGGGTCGGGCAAGTCGACGCTCGCGGGGATGGTCGCGCGACTGCACGACCCGACCTCCGGCCGGGTGCTGCTCGACGGGGTCGACCTGCGCGACCTGACCCTCGCCGACCTGGCCGCCAACGTCGGCATGGTCACCCAGGAGACCTACCTGCTCCACGCGAGCGTCCGGGACAACCTGCGCCACGCCCGCCCCGGGGCGACCGACGCCGAGATCGAGGCGGCCGCCCGTGCGGCCCGGATCCACGACCTGATCGTCGACCTCCCCGACGGCTACGACACGGTCGTCGGCTCCCGCGGCCACCGCTTCTCCGGCGGCGAGCAGCAGCGGCTGGCGATCGCCCGCACACTGCTGCGCGACCCCCGCGTGCTCGTGCTCGACGAGGCCACCTCGGCGCTCGACAACACCACCGAGCGCGAGGTCCAGGCGGCTCTGGACCGCCTGGCGGAGGGGCGGACGACGATCACCATCGCCCACCGTCTCTCGACCGTCCGCGACGCCGACCAGATCGCGGTGCTCGACCACGGCCGGGTCGTCGAGGTCGGCACCCACGAGGAGCTGCTGCTGCGCGGCGGTGCCTATGCCGACCTCGTACGTGGTGGCCTGGCCGAGGTCGCCTAGCACGCTGGCCGGCGGCAGCCGGCCGGAGTCCGAGGACCGGTCACGTTCGGGATCCGGCCCGCGTCCGCCTAGGCTGAGACCCGTGCTGACCATCGACCAGGCGACGTACGACGCGATCGTCGCCCACGCCAAGCGCGACCATCCCGACGAGGCGTGCGGGATCGTCGCGGGACCCGAGGGGTCCGACCGGCCGGAGCGGTTCATCGAGATGATCAACGCCGCCGGCTCGCCGACCTTCTACGAGTTCGACTCCACCGATCTGCTCCAGCTCTACAAGGAGATGGACGCGAACGACGAGGAGCCGGTGATCGTCTACCACTCCCACACGGCGACCGAGGCCTACCCCTCGCGCACCGACATCGGGCTGGCCATGGAGCCGAACGCGCACTACGTGCTGGTCAGCACCCGAGACCACGGGAACGACGACGGACCTGTCGAGTTCCGCTCGTACCGCATCGTCGACGGCAACGTCACCGAGGAAGAAATCAACATCGTCGCGACGTTGTCGTGACGCATCCTGAAACATCCAGCTAGGAGAACCCATGGCCATCGAGGTCAAGATCCCGACCATCCTCCGCACCTACACCGCCGGTGAGAAGGCAGTCAGCGCCGAGGGCAAGACCCTGAGCGCCCTCATCGACGACCTCGAGGCGAACCACTCCGGCATCAAGGAGCGCCTCATCGACAACGGCGACCTGCGCCGCTTCGTCAACGTCTACATCAACGACGAGGACGTCCGTTTCATCGGCGGTCTCGACGCCGAGCTCAAGGACGGCGACCAGGTCGTGGTCCTCCCGGCTGTGGCGGGTGGCTGCTGACCCGTTTCACCCCAGGATGCCGCGGTCGTACGCTCGTGCGACCGCGGCAGCTCTGTCTGTGACCCCCAGCTTGTCGAAGATGTGGCCCAGGTGGGTCTTCACCGTCGCCTCGCTGACGAAGAGCGAGGCCGCGATCGCGCGGTTGGTGGTGCCGCGGGCGACCAGGGTGAGCACCTCGCGCTCGCGCTGGCTCAGCTGAGCGCTCGGACCCGGTGAGCGCAGCCGCGAGGCGAGCCGGGTCGCGACCGCGGGGGAGAGGACCGTCTCGCCGGCAGCGGTCGCCCGGACCGCCTCGACGAGGTCGGTCGTGGGGGCGTCCTTGAGCAGGTAGCCGGTCGCCCCGGCCTCGATCGCGGCGACCACGTCGGTGTCGGTGTCGAACGTCGTCAGGACGAGTACGCCGGTGCGCGACTCCTTCGCGCGCAGCCGCTCGATCACCTCGACGCCGCTGGTGCCGGGCATCCGCAGGTCGAGGACGAGGACGTCCGGGTCGAGCGTCTCGACGAGACCGAGCGCCTCCTCGCCGTCGCCGGCCTGGCCGACGACCTCGAAGCCCTGGGCGAGGAGCACCCCGACCACCCCGTCGCGTACGACCGGGTGGTCGTCGGCGACCACGATGCTGATGGACCGACTCATGCAGGACCTCGGGAGAGCGCGGGGATGCTGGCGGAGACGGCGGTGCCCGCGCCGGGCGCCGACTCCAGGGTCAGGGTGCCGGTCAGGCGCTCGGCGCGGTCGCGCATCACGCCCAGCCCGAACGATGAGGAACGCCGCGGAGCGGCGGTGTCGAAGCCGCAGCCGTCGTCGCGTACGTCGAGGATCACGTCGGCCTCGTCGAAGGTGAGCGTGACCCCGACGCGTGAGGCGCCGGCGTGCTTGGCGACGTTGGTGAGTGCCTCCTGGGCGATCCGCAGCAGCGTCGCCTCGACCTCGGAGTGGAGTGCCCGGGCGTCGCCGACGACGACGAAGGCGGCCTCGACGCCGTGGTCCTCGCGCCAGCCGGTGACCAGCGTGGACAGCGCGTCGGTGAGGCCGGCGCCGGCCAGCTCGACCGGAGTCAGATCCTGGACCGACCGCCGCGCCTCGACCAGCGCGGTGCGGGCCATCTCGGTGGCGCGTTCCACCCGGAGACGTACGTCTGCGGCGTCCGCGGTGCCCTGGGCGGCCTGGAGCTGGGCCACGACACCGGCCAGCGACTGCGCGATGGTGTCGTGGATCTCGCGGGCGAGGCGCTCGCGCTCCTCACGGACGCCGGCCGAGCGCGACTGGGCGAGGAGCTGCGCCTGGAGCCGTTCGTTCTCGGCGAGCGCGTCCTCCAGCCGGACGATCGTCTCGCCGCGCTCCCGGCTCACCGAGTCGAGATGCTCGCTGTAGCGGCCCATCAACCCCGCCAGGCCGAAGTTCACCACGAAGAGCAGCGGCAGCAGCATCGCCTGCCAGGGGTTGTCGTAGGGCGGCGGGCCGCCGGTCTGGCCGACGGCCATGATCGCGGCCGTCACCCCCATCGCCACCCAGCGCACGCGGCCGCGGAAGGAGTCGAAGGCGTCCAGGTAGCCGATCCACGCGACGATGCAGAACAGCGGGTGCATCAGGGTGAGGGTGGCGATCAGCAGCGTGCGGCCGAAGTAGCCGACCGGGTGCGGGCCGCCGTGGACATAGGTCCACCACCAGGACCACAGCGCGACCGCCACCACCAGCCCGCCGAAGGCCACCTGAGCCTCGAAGCTGCTGGGTCCGAGGACCGGCAGCGTCGCGAGGCAGATGGTCGTGGCGAGCACGATCAGCGCCAGCGGCAGCACCTTGAGGCTGCGTACCCAGCGCTGATCGTGCTCGACGACCGAGTCCATGCTCAGACCCTCTCATTCCCACTTGAAGGCGCGCACGGCAATCACGTAGAGCAGGATCGTCCAGCCGCCCATCACCGCGAGATCCATCAGCTGTGGGAAGTCCCCGGCGCCGGCGTCGTTGAGCGCGTTCGACGCGGCACCGTAGGGCGTGAGCGAGATGATGTCGCGGACGGTGCCGCCGAAGACCTCGACGGGGAAGTAGACACCGGCGGTGAACATGCTCGGGATGAATGCCGCCATCGCCACCACCTGACCGGTCTTGGCGTTGGGGGAGACCGCGGTGATCGCGGTCCCGATCCCGAGCGAGACCGCCAGCGCCAGCACGTACGCCGCCGCGTACCCGAGGATCGACCCCGGCAGCGGCGTCCCGAACACCACCCGGCCGACCACGATCACGATCACCGACGAGGCGGCGACCGCGACCGCGTGCACCAGCACCTGGCCGAGCAGGATGGAGCTCGGGCGGGCCGGTGTCGTGCCGAGCCGCCGCAGCACCCCGGTCTCGCGATAGCCGGTCAGGGTCGGCGGCATCGTCATGATCGCCGCCATGATCATCGAGAGGAGCACCGTCGTCGGCACGTAGAGGTCGATGAGACGACGGTTGCCGAAGTCCTCGTTGTACTCGCGGAAGGCCGGCACGACCCCGAGCACGACGAGCAGCAGCGTCGGGAACGCGAGAATCCAGAAGAGCGAGAGCCGCTCGCGGGTGAAGAGCCGCGTCTCCGTGCGGATCATGGCTACGGTCGGGCTGGTCATCGCAGTGCCTCCATGGCGGTGATGGTCTCGGTGAGGTCGAGGTAGGCGGCGTCGAGGGTGCCGGCGGCGACCCGGAACCGCTGCGGTGTCACGCCCTGCGTACGCAGCGCCTCGACGACCGCGAGCGCGACCCCTTCAGCGCCCTCGACGGTGACGAGCCCGTTCTCGCTGCGCGCGGCGGCGACGCCGTCGAGCTCGCGCAGCGCGGCCAGGTCGATCGCGACCTCGGTCTCGAAGGTGGTGATGGTCGCGGCGGACGCGGCGTCGATCAGCCCCGCCGGGGTGTCGAGCGCCCGGATGCGGCCGGAGTCGACGATCGCGATCCGGTCGCAGAGCGTCTGCGCCTCCTCCATCGAGTGGGTCACCAGCAGGACGGTCACACCCCGGTCGCGTACGTCGCGCACCAGGTCCCACACCTCCCGGCGCGCCCGCGGGTCCAGGCCGGTGGTGAGCTCGTCGAGCACGACGACCCGCGGCCGGCCGATCATCGCCAGCGCGATCGAGAGCCGCTGCTGCTGTCCGCCGGAGAGGTGCTCGAACCGCTGCTGCAGGTGGCCGCCGAGCCCCAGCCGCTCGGCCAGCGGCGCCCACGGCTCGGGATCGGGGTAGAAGGCGCTCCACAGCTCCAACGCCTCCTTGACCGTGATCTTCGGCTGCAGCTTCGCCTCCTGGAGCTGTACGCCGAGCACCTCCGTCACCGCCGCACGATCCGTCCGGGGGTCGATGCCGTGGACCCGGATCCGGCCCTTGTCGCCCACGCGCAGCCCGGCGATCGACTCCACGGTCGTGCTCTTGCCGGCCCCGTTGGGGCCGAGGATGCCGAAGATCTCGCCCTCGTAGACGTTCAGGCTGATCTCGTCGACCGCCACCTTCGCGCCGTATGTCTTGCGCAGGCCGTCCACGACGACCGCTGTTGCTCGCTCCTGATGCATACCTGGAGCCTGTCGTGATCCGCGGTCTCACGGATCGGGCGATCGGCGCGAGTGGGCATCAGCCGATCGGTTGATGCGACGATGGACCCCATGCGCTACGACAACCTGCTGGCGTCCGTCGGGAACACCCCGCTGGTGGGCCTTCCCCGCCTCTCGCCCTCGCCCGACGTACGGCTGTGGGCCAAGCTGGAGGACCGCAACCCGACCGGCTCGATCAAGGACCGCCCCGCCCTGCGGATGGTCGAGGAGGCCGAGAAGGACGGCCGGCTCCGGCCCGGCTGCACCATCCTCGAGCCGACCTCCGGCAACACCGGGATCTCGCTGGCCATGGCGGCCAAGCTCAAGGGCTACCGGATCGTCTGCGTGATGCCCGAGAACACCTCCGAGGAGCGGCGTCAGCTGCTGCGGATGTGGGGCGCCGAGATCGTCTCCTCGCCCGCCGCCGGCGGCTCCAACGAGGCCGTCCGGGTCGCCAAGCGCCTCGCCGCCGAGCATCCCGACTGGGAGATGCTCTACCAGTACGGCAACTCCGCCAACGCGCTCGCGCACGAGGAGGGCACCGGTCCCGAGCTCCTCGCCGACCTCCCCTCGATCACCCACTTCGTCGCCGGGCTCGGCACCACCGGCACCCTGATGGGCGTCGGCCGCTACTTCCGCGCCGCCAAGCCCGACGTACGCATCGTCGCCGCCGAGCCGCGCTACGGCGAGCTCGTCTACGGCCTCCGCAATCTCGACGAGGGCTTCGTCCCCGAGCTCTACGACGCCTCCCTCATCGACGCCCGCTTCTCCGTCGGCCCCCGCGACGCAGTCCGCCGCGTCCGCGAGCTCCTCGAGCTCGAGGGGATCTTCGCCGGCATCTCCACCGGCGCCATCCTCCACGCCGCCCTCGCCCAGGCCGCCAAGTCGCTGCGCGCCGGCGAGCAGGCCGACATCGCCTTCGTCGTCGCCGACGGCGGCTGGAAGTACCTCTCCACCGGCGCCTACGAAGGCACCATCGACGAGGCCGAGGAGGGTCTCGAGGGCCAGCTCTGGGCCTGACCCGCCACCCAAGGGTGTCGACGAAATGTCGGTGGGCCCGATTAGCGTTCCAGATGCATCGAAGGTCGAGGCACATTCTGGAACCACGAACCGGGGGTAGCCGACCATGGCTGATTGCTTGGAAACGCTTCGAGTGTCAGATATAGTCGACAGATGATCGAGGTCGCCAGGACCGAGGACTTCGACCGATGGCTGAGGAAGCTGAGGGACCGCCAGGCCCGACTGCGCATCGTGGCGCGCATCGGCCGGTTGGCCCATGGCAACCCCGGCGATGTGAAACCAGTTGGCCATGGCATATCGGAGATGCGGCTGACGTACGGCCCGGGATATCGGGTCTACTACCTACAAGACGGCGACAAGCTGATCCTGCTGCTCTGCGGAGGCGACAAGTCTGCGCAGAGTGAAGACGTCGAGAACGCGCATGCTCTGGCGGAAGAGTGGCATGCAGACAAGGATGCTGAGCACGATGGCGACTGAGAAGTACGCGCGCTTCGACGCTGCTGACTACCTGGACGGTCTCGATGACATGGCCGCCTACCTCGAGATCGCTCTCGAGGATTCGGCGGACGACCCGACTGCTGTCCCGCGCGCGCTGGGTGTGATCGCCAGATCGCAGAACATGAGTGAGCTCGCTCGCCGGGTCGGGATGAGCCGAGACGGCCTCTACAAGGCGCTTTCCGCGGACGGAAACCCGACCTGGTCGACGATCCTCAAGGTGACGAAGGCGCTCGGGCTGAGGTTCGAGCTGCACGCGGTCGCGTAGGTCGTCTCGCTGGTCGAGCCGCGAGCGCCAGCGAGCGTGTCGAGACCAACACAGTCCCATCGAGCGCCGATCCGAAAGTGATGGTCTCGAGCCGGATTCGCTCGTTCCTCGCGAATCCGGCTCGACCAGCGGTGGGGTCAGCGGCAGAAGGCGTAGACGACGAGGCCGTGGTCGCGGCCGGCGAAGACCTGGTCGAGGGCCTTGCCGGTGAGGTGGGCGTCGACGTAGCGCGGGGCGGGGCCGGTGGCGACGATGGCGTGGCCGGGCATCCGGCCGGTCATGTCCCGCGGGGCCTCGGCGCTCCAGCAGTCGTGCTTCTCGATGAGCGCGGCGGGGCTTCCGGGGGCGAGCGGGCGGCCGGAGCGGGTGCTGCCCTCCTCGGGGGCCGAGCCGAGCTGGACCAGCGCCACGGCGATGGCCGATGCGTACATCGCCCAGATGCCGAGCGCCAGGAAGCCCTTGCGTCCGAGGAAGGCTCTCACTCCCGGACAACGCCCCAGCAGGGCGGGGAGTTACGGTCGGCCGATCTCGGCCACGTCGTGGTCGTGGATCCAGGCGAGATGACGCTCGTAGACGTCGGGAGCGCCGAGGCGCTTGTTGCGGCCCCGGGCGCGGGGGCCTTCGGGCAGGTGGAGGACGTCGGCGGCGGCCAGCGAGGCGACCTGGATCCGGCGGGCGCGGTCGCGGCGGCGCACCTCGTAGGAGGCGCGGGCGCGGGCACGGTCGTCGGTGGAGGTGAGACAGTCGGCGAGCACGACCGCGTCCTCGATCGCCTGCGCGGTGCCCTGGCCGTGGTGGGGGAGCATCAGGTGGGCGGCGTCGCCGAGCAGGGTGACCCGTCCGCGCGACCACTCCGTCAGCGGCGGCCGGTGGAGCAGCGCCCAGCGCTTCGAGCAGGTCGCCGCGGAGATCATCTGGACGACGGCCGGGTGCCAGCCCGCGTACGCATGGACGTGCTCGTCGGGCTCGGCGGGCCACGACCACGTGTCCGGTGCCCACGGTCCGGGCTGTCGCCGGACCAGCAGGAAGGCATGGGCACCGTCGGCGACGGGGTGGTGCATCAGGTGGGCGTCCGGGCCCATCCACAGCTGCAGGCGCTCGGGGTCGGGGAGCAGGGTGAGGTCGGAGCGCGGGACCACGCCTCGCCAAGCGACGCAGCCCGAGAACTGGATGTCGTCGTAGCCGACGACGTGCTCGCGCAGCACCGAGCCCGCCCCGTCGGCGCCGATGACCACGTCGGCCTCGACGGGGTCGGCGCCGGCGAAGTCGAGCCGCACCGGTCCGGTGCCGTGGTCGGTCACACCGGTCAGCCGATGGCCGAGATGGAGGCCGCGGGTGCCGAACGCCTTGCTCAGCAGGGCGTGCAGGTCACCGTGGCGGATGCCGTAGAAGGGGGCCCCGGAGTGAGCGGCGTACTCCTCGGCGGAGAGGCACCGGCCGACCGTGGCGCCGGTGTGACCGTCGCGCCAGACGAAACCGTCCACGGCCGCCGACGCCTCACCGAGGCCGGGCTCGAGCCCGAGACGGTCGAGGTGCCGGGTCGCGTTGGCCGGGAGCAGGACGCCGTCGTTGCTCGGCTGCGGGTCGGTCGCCGCCTCGTACACGTCGACCTCGACGCCCCGGCGACGGAGCTCGACCGCGAGGGTCAGGCCGCCGATGCCGGCGCCGATGATCGCGATCCCACCTGACATCGAACTCCCCCTTGGTCCGGTTACGTTGCGAACGTACCTCAGGGTTCGGTTTCCTTGTGGTGGTCTTTACATACTCGCGATCTCAGCGGACGTCGAGGGTCTGCTTCGCATTCAGCGTGCTGCCGGGGATCGGGCCGAGCCCGAGCAGGTCGAGGGCCAGGTTGCCGAGGGCGCCGTTGCGGACCGGCTGCCTGCCGGCGTAGGTGGGCCGGCTCGTGCCCGGCGGCCGGTATTCGGGGTTGAGCTTGTAGAGCGACTTCCCGCGAGCGACGCCGGGACCCCACACCACGAACGGGATCCGGTAGTTGGCGTAGACGCGGGCGCTGTGGTCCTTGCTGCCGGACCGGAAGCCGTGGTCGGCGGTGAGGATCACGTACGTCGTGCGCTCGAGCGTCTTGGACGAGTCGATCGTCTTCAGCAGCCTGCCGATGCGGGCGTCGGTGCGCTTGAGCGAGGCGCGGTAGGCGGCGCTCATCCCACCGTCGTGGTGGCCGTAGTGGTCGGGGGAGCCGAGGTGGACGAAGGTGAAGGCGCGCTTGTGCTCGGACAGGTCGCGGGCTGCCCGGACGACGAGGTCGCCGTCGCCGTCGATCACGACCCGGTCGATCGAGGGCCAGGAGCGGTCGAAGATGCGGAACTTCGACTTCGAGGCGAACAGGGCGCTGCTCCGGCCGGTGCGCTCGACCTGGCTGAAGACCGACCAGACCGGGTGTCCGGCGGCCTTCTGCACGGTCATCTTCCGGCGGTCGTCGTTCCAGGTCACGCCGTGACCGTGGGCGGACCTCGTGATCCGGCGGCTGGTCACCATCGAGGTGTGGTTGGGCAGGGTGACGTTCTGCTCGTAGGCGCTGCGCGCCTCGCGGGTGGAGGCTCCTCCGCGCATCAGCCGGTAGATGTTGGGCAGGTGGCCGGGGCCGAGCCGGTCGATCGCGGCCACGCTGAGACCGTCGACGGAGATGGCCAGCACCCGCTTCGCGGTGGCCGCCTGGGCGGGCCTCCCGGGCAGGTCGACGACGGCGAAGGTCACGCCCATCAGGGCGATCACGACCGCCAGCACCAGCGAGCGAGACGAAATCGTCATGTAGCGACGTTACCGCAGCTTTTCGTACTGCTCATGGCAGTGAGATGGATCTCTGGTAGCCGATTCGTGACCCCCAGCACTGCGAAGGACCGGCATCTGGGCCTAGCCTTGACGATCGTGCAGTCCGTCTCGCCCCTGGGTTCGACCTCGACCCTGGGCTCCTCCCAGCCAGACCGCGACGCCCCGATCGGGATCTTCGACTCGGGCTTCGGCGGACTGACGGTGGCGCGGTCGGTGATCGACCAGCTCGCCCACGAGTCGATCCTGTACGTCGGCGACACCGCCCGCGCCCCCTACGGACCCAAGCCGATCGCCGAGGTGCGCGAGTACGCCCTGGAGTGTCTCGACCACCTCGTCGAGCAGGGCGTGAAGGCCCTGGTCATCGCCTGCAACTCGGCCTCCGCGGCGATGCTGCGTGACGCCCGCGAGCGCTATCGTCCGCTGCCCGTCGTCGAGGTCATCCTGCCGGCCACCCGGCGCGCGGTGGCGGCCTCCCGCACCGGTCGTATCGGCGTGATCTGCACCCGCGCGACCGCGGAGTCGATGGCCTACGACGACGCCTTCGCCGCCGCGCCCCACGTCTCGCTGCACACCCAGGCCTGCCCGCGGTTCGTGCCGTTCGTCGAGGCCGGGGTCACCGGCGGCGACGAGCTGCTGGCCGCCGCGCACGAGTATCTGGACCCGCTGACCAGCGCCGGGGTCGACACGCTGATCCTGGGATGCACCCACTATCCGCTCCTGACTGGTGTGATCTCCTATGTGATGGGCGACAACGTGACCCTGGTCAGCAGCGCCGAGGAGTCGGCGAAGGACGTCTACCGCGTCCTGGCCGAGCACGACCTGATGCGCGAGGCCGGGGAGCCGACCTACACCTTCCTCACCACCGGCAACCCCGCGGAGTTCAAGGCCATCGGCGGCCGCTTCCTCGGGCCCGAGCTCGCCACCGCCCAGCAATTTGTCGGAGGGATGGGGTGAGCGGCCAGGTGCGACTGACCGTCATCGGGTGCTCGGGGTCCTATCCCGGACCCGACAGCCCCGCCTCCTGCTACCTGGTTGAGGCCGACGACGAGACCGGACGTACGTGGCGGATCGTGCTCGACATGGGCAACGGTGCGCTCGGCGTCCTGCAGCGCTACGTCGACCCGCTGCTCATCGACGCCGTCCTGCTCTCCCACCTGCACGCCGACCACTGCGTCGACATGACCTCCTACTACGTGCTCCGCAAGTGGCACCCGACCGGCCCGCAGCCGCCGATACCGGTCTTCGGCCCCAAGGGCACCGGCCGCCGCCTGGCGAAGGCCTACGACCTGCCCAAGCGTCCCGGGATGCGCGAGGAGTTCGCGTTCTCGACCTACACCGGGCCGATCAACCTCGGTCCGTTCGTGATCACGCCGACGGCCGTGGAGCATCCGGTCGCTGCGTACGGGCTGCGGATCGAGGCGCACGGCAAGGTCATCGCCTACAGCGGCGACACCGCCGAGACCGACGTGCTCCTCGACATCGCCGCCGACGCCGACCTGTTCGTCTGCGAGGCCGCCTTCCGTGACGGCGTCGAGAACCCGCCCGGGGTGCACATCACCGGCGTCCATGCGGGGGAGTACGCCACGAAGGCCCGCGTGAAGAAGCTGGTCGTCACCCACGTCCCGCCCTGGCACGACCCCGACGATGCCCTGCGCGAGGCGCGCTCTGCGTACGACGGTCCGACCGAGCTGGCCGCCACGGGATCGGTCTACGAAGTCTGAGGCGCTCCGCTGGTCGAGCCCGGCGAGCGCCAGCGAGCCGGTGTCGAGACCAACACGGTCGTCTCGAGCGCCGAGGGGAACGTGTTGGTCTCGACACGCTCGCTGGCGCTCGCGGCTCGACCGACGGGAAACAGGCTCGACCGACGGGTTCAGACCAGGCCGGCGTCGTGGACGGTGATCGCGATCTGGACGCGGTTGGTGGCGCCGAGCTTGTCGAAGAGGCGGGAGACGTGCGCCTTGACGGTGGGGATGGAGAGGTAGAGCTCCTTGGCGATCTCGGCGTTGCTGAGGCCGCGGCCGACCGCCAGCGCGACCTCGTGCTCGCGCTCGGTGAGCGCCTCGAGCCGGCGTCCGGCGGCAGCAGCGCGGTCGCCGGTGGGCTCGGCGCGCAGCCGGGTGATCAGGGTGCGGGTGGCCTTGGGGGAGAGGATCGGCTCTCCTGCCGAGACCGCGCGGATCGCGGCGACGATCTCGGGTGGTGGGGTGTCCTTGAGGAGGAACCCGTCGGCGCCGGCGGCGAGGGCGTCCACGACGTACTCGTCGGCACCGAAGGTGGTCAGCACGATCACCCGTGGCGGCCGAGCGTCGGCCAGCACCCTGCGGGTCGCGTCGAGGCCGTTGACGCGGGGCATCCGGATGTCCATGAGCACCACGTCGGGCGTCGACGTGCGCACCAGCGACAGCGCCTCCTGGCCGTCGGTCGCCTCGCCGACGACCTCGATGTCGGCCTGGCCGCCGAGCATCAGACCTAGAGCCGAGCGTACGAGCGGGTCGTCGTCGACGATCGCCACCTTGATCTTGACCGGGCTCGCTGGGCTCGCTGGGCTCGTGCCTGGGCTGTTCACTGGCCCCACGGTAGCCATGCTTCGAGGATGAAGACATCCTTTTCCGTGCGGTGTCCGAGCCGTCCGCCGGCGAGGTCGGCCCGTTCGCTGAGCCCGATCAGGCCCAGCCCGGAGCCCGGCGTGTTGGAGCCGAAGCCGAGCCGGTTGCGCAGGTCGACGGTGATCCCGTCCTCCTCCGAGCCGCGCAGGGTGACCTCCAGATGCGCGCCCGGGGCGTGCTTGCGGGCGTTGGTGATGCCCTCCTGCACCACCCGGTAGATCGATCGGCCGATCGTCTCCGGCGGGGTGCCTTCGACCTCGTCCTCGAAGTCGACGTTCATGCCGCCCGTGCGGGCCTCCTCGACGAGACGGCACACATCGGCGTACGTCGGCTGAGGTGCGGTCTCGGGATCCTCGCCGGTCCCGCGCAGAACGCCGAGGACGGTGCGCAGGTCCTCCAGCGCCGTGTGGGCGACGTCGCGGATGGCGCCGACCTGGCCGCGTACCTGGTCGGCGGAGAGGTCCTCGCGGTAGGAGAGCGCGCCGGCCTGCATCGAGATGTGGGAGATGCGGTGGGCGAGCACGTCGTGCATCTCGCGGGCGATCCGCCGGCGCTCGGTCTCGCGGGCCTGGGAGACGCGCAGCGACTGCTCCGCCTCGGCCGTCTCCGCACGGACCCGGAGGGTGGCGATGAGCTCGCGTCGCGACCCGATGTACATGCCCCAGGCGACCAGCGCGGCGACGACCACGACGTTGACGCCGGCGTTGAGGCCCCACACGCCCAGCGTCTGCGGCCCCTTGCCCGGGGTGACGTCCATGACCGCGAACCAGAACATCCCCTGGACGAAGCTGAGCAGGGAGATCGGGATGATCTCCCCCCAGCGGCGCCGGGTCGCCAGCGAGACCAGAGCCAGCGCGGAGGCGCCGGCGGCGAGGATCGAGAAGGCGCCGGCGATGGCGGTGATCGTGGCGATCGCGAAGGGCCAGCGGCGACGCCAGAAGACGAGCACCAACGCGACCACTCCGATGGAGAGGTCCACGGCGAGCCGCCATTCCGGCCAGACCCCGGCGCTGCTCGTCAGGCCGACCACGCTGATCGCCAGCGCGGCCAGATAGCGCCAGATGTGCCCCCACAGGCTCAGGCGTGGCTGGTAGTCGTCCGGGGAGCGTTGCTGCACGCCGTCCACGGTAATGAACCGAAGCCTCCCCGACCCGATCCCGCGGTCGCGAACGACCCCATACTTTCGTCTGGTTGCGGGTCATCCGTATGTCCGATGCGGTTCCGGCGGTGAGCACGGCAGGATGTACGCCATGATCAAAGTCGAAGGACTGACGAGGGTCTACGGGACCTTCACCGCGGTCGACGACGTGTCGTTCACCGCCGAGGCCGGCAAAGTCACCGGCTTCCTCGGACCGAACGGCGCGGGCAAGTCGACCACCATGCGCATCATGGTCGGCCTGACCAACCCCACCAGGGGTCGGGCGACGATCAACGGCAGCCTCTATGCCGACCTCCCCAACCCGGGCCGCCACGTCGGTGTGCTGCTCGACGCCAGCGCTCAGCACGACGGCCGCACCGGCCGCGAGGTGCTCACGATCGCCGCCACGACGATGGGCCTGCCCAAGTCGCGCGTCGACGAGATGCTCGAGCTGGTCTCGCTCACGCCGTCGGAGGCCAAGCGCCGGATCAAGAACTACTCCCTGGGCATGAAGCAGCGCCTCGGCATCGCCCACGCGCTGATCGGCGACCCCAAGGTGCTGATCCTGGACGAGCCGGCCAACGGTCTGGACCCGGCGGGCATCCGCTGGATGCGTGGACTGCTGAAGGAGTACGCCGACCGCGGCGGCACCGTCCTGCTCTCCTCGCACCTGCTGCACGAGGTCGAGCAGATCGCCGACGAGCTGATCCTCATCGGCAACGGCCGCATCGTGGCCGAAGGCACCAAGGACACCATCCTCGCGGGCCAGGGCGGGGCCGGCCAGTCGCTGGTCACCGCTCTCGACAACGAGGCGCTGACCGTCGCGCTGAAGGCCAAGGGCTACAGCGTCGAGCCGATCGGCACCGGCATGCGCGTCTCCGCCGCGCCCGCCGAGGTCGGCCGGGCCGCCCTGGAGGCGAACGTCGTCCTCACCGACCTGCGCGACGGCGGCGCCGGGCTGGAGGACATCTTCCTGCAGCTCACCGCCGAGACCCAGCGCGAGAACACCGCGCAGATCCACGCCGAAGGAGCCTCCGCATGAGCGCCGCAACCGTAGCGCCGTCGACCCCGCTGCCGACGGCCAGCAAGGTGCCGTTCGGCCGGCTGGTGCTGGTCGAGTGGCGCAAGATGACCGACACCCGTGCCGGGCGGGTCATGCTGATGATCACGGGCGGCCTGATCGCCCTGGTCGCGGGCATCATCCTGCTCGTCATCGCGCTCTCCGACATGAGCGGGCTGCCGGCCTCGACCTGGATGAGCGCGCTGTCGTTCCCGGTCTCGCTGCTGGTGCCGGTGCTGGCCATCATGATCGTGACCCAGGAGTGGGGCCAGCGCACCCACATGGTCACCTTCACCCTCGAGCCCAGCCGGCTCAAGGTCGTCCTCGCCAAGCTCCTCGCGGTCTTCGTCCTCGGCGTCGTGACCATGGCCATCGCGGTCGGGATCGGTGCGATCGGCACCGCGGCCGGCGCGGCGATCGCCGGCACCGAGGCCAACTGGAACGTCTCCGGCGAGACGCTCGCCTGGTCGCTGGCCACGCAGATCCTCTACCTGCTGATGGGCTTCGGGTTCGGGATGCTCCTCCTGAGCACCCCGGCCGCGCTGGTCGTCTACTACGGCTACACGCTGATCCTGGAGGCCTCGGTCTTCAGCGCCCTCTACTTCATCTTCGACTGGGCGCAGAACCTCTTCCCGTGGATCTCGATGCAGGTCGCGATGATGCCGTTCGTCGCGGGCGACGAGATGCGAGCAGCAGGTGTCAACGTCGACGACGGTGCCCTCGGCATCGCCCGGCTGATCACCTCGGTCGCCCTCTGGGTCGGCCTGCCGCTCGTGCTCGGCACCATCCGGGTCCTCAGGTCCGAGCTGAAGTAGCACCTCGGGACGTACGACCGACCGCCGCGCGGGGGTGGGTGCTTCGGCACCCACCCCCGTTGCCGTCCGGCGAGGTGGAGCGGTTGCATAGGGTGGACACGTGACCACACGAGCTGACGGGCGCGCCGACGACGAGCTGCGCCCCATCAAGATCACCCGCAACTGGCTGGACCACGCCGCAGGGTCCGTCCTCATCGAGTTCGGCAAGACCCGCGTCCTGTGCGCGGCCTCGGCCTCCGAGGGCGTACCGCGCTGGCGCAAGGGCTCCGGCCTGGGCTGGGTGACAGCGGAGTACGCGATGCTCCCGGCCGCCACCCACGAGCGCTCCGCGCGCGAGTCGGTGAAGGGCAAGATCGGCGGGCGCACGCACGAGATCTCCCGCCTGGTCGGCCGCTCGCTGCGTGCCGTGATCGACTACAAGGCGCTCGGCGAGAACACCATCAACATCGACTGCGACGTGCTGCAGGCCGACGGTGGCACCCGCACGGCGGCGATCACCGGCGCCTACGTCGCGCTGGCCGACGCGGCCGCCTCGCTCGGCGTCTCGAAGGCGCTGACCGGGTCCGTGGCGGCGATCTCGGTCGGCATCATCGACGGCACCCCGCGCCTCGACCTCCCCTACGAGGAGGACGTCCGCGCCGAGACCGACATGAACATCGTGATGACCGGCGAGGGCAAGTTCGTCGAGGTGCAGGGCACCGCTGAGGGCGTCGCCTTCGACCGCGCCGAGCTCGACGCGCTGCTGGCGCTGGGCGAGAAGGGCTGCGCCGACCTGACCAAGCTGCAGGAGGCCGCACTTGCCGGCTGAGCCCAAGAATGAGCCCAAGAACGAGCCCAGCATCCACGTCGCCTCGCGCAACGCCAAGAAGCTGGGCGAGATGTTCCGGATCCTGGAGCCGCTGGTGCCCGGGATCTCGGTCGTCGGCCTCGACGACGTCGACCACTACGACGAGCCGGTCGAGGACGCGCCCGACTTCGAGGGCAACGCGCTGATCAAGGCCCGGGCGGGCTTCAAGGCCACCGGGCTCCCGACAGTCGCCGACGACTCCGGTCTCTGCGTGGACGCCCTCAACGGGATGCCGGGTGTGCTCTCGGCCCGCTGGGGCGGACCGCCCAAGTCCGACGAGCGCAACAACGAGCTGCTGCTCGCCCAGCTCTCCGACGTACCCGACGAGCGCCGCGGCGCCCACTTCGCCTGCGCGATCGCCTTCGTCTGGTCCGGCGGCGAGCTGGTCGTCGAGGGCCGCATGGACGGCCGGATCATCCGCGAGGTCCGCGGCTCCGGCGGCTTCGGCTACGACGTCCTCTTCGTCGCTACCGACACCAAGGACGGCCGCACCTCCGCCGAGCTGTCGATCGAGGAGAAGGACGCCATCTCCCACCGCGGCCGCGCGCTCCGCGAGATCGCGCCGCAGATGGCGAAGCTGCTCGGCTGAGGCGGGCGCGTTGACAGAAGCCCGCCATGGCGGGGAAGTACAGCCCGATCCAGCGGGTGAGGGGCGCAAAGGTGTAGCACTCCTCGGTCACCGCCTCGGCCGAGGAGTCGGCGGAGCGGCTCATCCTGAGGGTAGTCGCTCGAACCAGTCCCACGCGCCCGCGACGAGCTCCTTCTCGGTGATGCCGTAGGAGGCGCGCAAGGCCTCGTCGGTGCCGTCGTTGTAGTCCGTGCTGCCCTGAGGCCGGTGCGAGAAGAAGTCGTTGCAGAACTCGATGAACTTCGCGAGCCCGCCGTGCTCCTCGATCAACCAGGAGACCGCGGCATGGGAGATGGCGTAGTCGATCGCTCCCTCCTCACCCCACTCGTCGTCGTCCGGGAGGGCGCGCTCGTGAGCCAGCAGCTCCTCGCGGTCCTCGTCCTCGTCGCAGATGTTCGCCTCGCACCTGGAGAGGTGTTCGGCCAGACCCTCCTTGACCCAGGTCGGCACCAGTATCGGACCGTAGACATGGCTCAGCTCGTGGCGCAGCGTGCGGTCGTCGATGGCCAGCCGGTTGCTCGCCACCGGGTTGTCCTTGACGACGATGGTCGCGAAGGGCTTCCAGATCGTCTTGCCGGGACCGACCGCATCGACCCGGTAGGTCACCGCGGCCGCACCGTGCTCATCGTCGAAGGTGTCGCCCGGCGGCTTGCCGTTGTTCGTCGCGTCGACGAGCAGCGGCACCTTCCCCTTCTCGGCGTCCTGCACCGCCTTCAGGTCTGCCTTGATCACGGTGCGCGCCTTCTTCACCCGTTCCAGCAGATCGTCGGCACCCGTCGGGCCGTCCTTCTCGATGACCACGGCCACCGAGCGTCCGACCGCCACCGAGACCGGACCACCGAACCAGGGCCGGCTGTACCTCGTGACGGGCGCGGCGCGGTCGCGTCCGACCACCCAGCGGTCCTGGTGGCGTACGAAAGTCATGTCGGTCGGGTGGGAGACGGGTGTTCGGTGGGCCTGCTCCATCTGGGCCACCTCGACCACCTTCGGGGCGAAGAGGACGCCGTCGTTGCGGACCTCGTCAGGGTCGTTCTGGACGTCCTTCACCCGGTAGGAGAGCGAGGTCATCGGCAGCTGCTGCAGGTTGTCGAAGATGGTGCGCTGCTGGTCGAGCAGCTTCTCGACGCGGGGGTCGACGGTGGCGAGGAACCCGGTCTCGTCACCCTGCAGCGCTGCCGTGGCGCGCCGGTCGAGCAGGTCCCTGACGGCCTGGTAGTCGGCCGGCGTCGCCTCGTACGGCGGGTGCGTGGGAGCCGCGGTCGGGAGCTCGGGAAGCTCCGCGCAACCGGCGCTGAGCAGCATGACCGCGAGCAGTGGTCCGAGCCTGATGGGGGAGCGCCCCGGAATCCTCACAGCCGAATCCTAGAGAGATCCTCGATCCTCCGCCCGCCAATAACTCGGGGTTACTGGAGGGCTGCGGTGAGGCGCAGAACGTTGTCGACGTACGCCGCGACCTTCGGCCGCGCGAGCCACTCCTCGAGCAGCAGCTCGCGGGAGACGGCGCGGTAGCCGTCCTCGACCTTCCGCATCTGCGCGACCGGGTCGCCGTCGAAGAGCATCAGCGAGATCTCGTAGTTGAGGGCGAAGGAGCGCATGTCCATGTTGCTCGAGCCGAGCACGGCGATCTCGTCGTCGATGCTGAAGTGCTTGGCGTGCAGGACGGCGGGCTTGGGGTAGAGGTAGATGCGCACCCCGGCCTCCAGCAGCGCCTCGTAGTAGGAGCGCTGGGCGTGGTAGACCATGAACTGGTCCTTGCCCTCGCTGACGAACAGCTCCACCGCGACACCCCGCCGGGCGGCGGTGGTGACGGCGTAGAGCAGCGACTCGTCGGGGACGAAGTAGGGGCTGGTGATCGAGATCCGCTCCCGGGCTGCGTACATCAGCGAGGTGAAGGCGCGCAGGTTGTTCTCGGCCTCGAGGCCCGGGCCGCTGGGCACGGTCTGCCCGGTGACGTCGCCGGCCGGCTCCCCGGAGAGCCAGGCGGTCGCCGACTCGGTGAGCTCCGACCTGAGCAGCTCGCCGGTCTCGCTGTTCCAGTCGCTGGCGAAGACGACGTTGAGCGCTGAGACCAGCGGCCCCTCGACGCGGGCGGTCAGCTCGACCCACTCCCGGCCGGCGCGGTGATTCTTCGGCTTGTCGTAGCCGGGCTCGATGAGGTTCTGCGAACCGGTGAAGGCGACCTGGCCGTCGACGACCAGGAGCTTGCGGTGGTTGCGGAGATCGGGGCGGCGGAGCTGGCCGCGGAGCGGGGCGATCGGCAGCAGCGGGTGCCAGTCGATGTCGGAGGCGTTCAGCCGCCGGACCAGTTGGCGCCATACCGGGATCCCGCGCGAGCCCAGATGGTCGAGCAGGAGCCGGACGGTCACACCCCGCGCCGTGGCGCGGTCGAGCGCATCGAAGAACGGCTCGGTCAGGTGGTCGCAGGCCGTGATGTAGAACTGCACGTGCACGTAGTGCTCGGCGCTTTCGACCGCAGCGGTCATCGCCTCGATCGAACCGGCGTAGTCGGGGATGAGATCGACGCGGTTGCCCGGCGTCGCGGGCAGCGAGCCGAGCCGCTCGTTGAGCTCGATCGTGGCGGCGTCGACCGGTGAGATCGACTCCGGGTGGGGCGGGCGCGGCAGACCGGCGACATAGCGGGTCACCTCCTCGTTCAGCGCCCGCTGGCGCTCGTGACGCCGGCGATCGAGGCGGGTCTGGCCGAGCATCAGGTAGGCGATCAGGCCCACGCTGGGGATCAGCAGGATCGCCAGCAGCCAGGCCATCGCGGTGCCCGGCCGCCGGTTGCGGGGCACCACACCGAGGGCGACGACCTTGATCAGCAGGTCCACGACGTAGACCAGCGTGCCCAGGACCCCCGCCACTGTCATGCGCATCAGCATGCACCACCGCCAGGCGTGTGGGAATCTTCTGACATGGTCCGACTCTTCCCCGCCGCCCGCCGTGCCGTCGCCGCCGACCAGGACGCGCCGCCGATCTGGGAGGTCGACATCGCCGCCCAGCGCGACGAGGCCCGCAAGCTCGCCGCGGCCGAGGCCAAGGAGGAGGTCGCCGAGGTCGCCGGCATCGACGCCGACGGGGTCCCGTGCCGGCTCTACACCCCTGAGGACGTACGCGAGGGGGTGATCGTGCACCTCCACGGCGGCGGCTTCGTCTTCAACGACGTCGAGGTCCACGACGCGGCGTGCCGGCGGCTGGCCAACCGTACCGGGCTGCGGGTGCTCTCGGTCGACTACCGCAGACCCCCGGAGCACCGCTTTCCCGCCGCTCCCGACGACGTCGACACGGTCATCGGATGGCTCGGCCGCGACCCGCTGCTGAGCACGCTGCCGGCGTACGTCCACGGCGACAGCGCCGGCGGCAACCTGGCGCTCGTCGCAGCGCTGCGCAACCCCGGCGTCTTCGCCGCGATGGTGCTGGTCTACCCGTTCCTCGACCCCTCGATGAGCACTGCGGGCTACACGATGGCGGGTGGCTGGACCGAGGAGGCGGCCTGGTACTGGAAGCAGTACGCCGCGACCGAGGCCGACCTGCGCGACCCGGATCTCGGTCCCTACCTGGCCGGCGACGACGAGCTCCGCGACCTGCCGCCGACGCTCCTCGTCAGCGCAGAGGGCGACATCCTGGTCGAGGAGAACGAGGACTTCGCGCTCCGGCTGGCCGACCTCGGTGTCGAGGTGGTCGCCTTCCGTGCGGTCGGCCAGGTCCACGGCTTCTGGCGCCACGCCGCGACCTTCCCGGCCGCCGAGACGGTGATGACGATGACCGCCGGGTTCCTGCAGCAGCGGTCGGGCCCGACCGCCAACGGCGGGCGCCCATGACGGAGCCCTACGACGTCACCGAGACCCGAGCCGCCTACGACACCGTCTCGAAGGCCTACGCCGAGATCGTCGACCCGGAGGTCACCGAGACCTCGTTCGACGCGGGCGTGCTCGACACCTTCGCCGGCTACGTACGCAACGACGGCGGCGGACTCGTCGGTGACATCGGCTGCGGGCCGGGCCGGATCACCGCCTATCTGGCCGCCCGCGGCCTCGACGTCTTCGGGGTCGACCTCTCGACGGGGATGATCGCGCAGGCGATGGAGAGGCACCCCGCGCTCCGGTTCGAGGTCGGCGACATGGCGCGGCTGCCGCTGCGTGACGGCGAGCTCGCCGGGGTGCTGGCCTGGTACTCCCTGATCCACACCCCGCCTGCGCGCCGGCCTGCCGTCCTCGCCGAGCTCGCCCGGGTCACCCGTCGCGGCGGCCGGTTCGTGACCGCGTTCCAGGTCGGCGACGAGCACGTCCGTCACATCGGCGCCTACGGCCACGACGTCACCTTCGACGGTTACCGGCTGCCCGTCGAGGCGACCAGCGCGCTGCTCGAGGAAGCCGGTTTCGAGGTCACCGCGACCGTGGTGCGCTCCGCGGAGCAGTGGGAGCGGACGCCGCAGGCCTATCTCGTCGCGCGCCGGCGCTGAGGACCGATAGGTTGCGCCCATGACGCAGCAGCCTTACCACGTACCCCGCTTCTACCTCCGCCAGAAGGTCACGCCCTTCGCCAACAAGTACGTCGCGCAGGCCGCGAACCCGGACGGCTCCGAGGGGCAGGTGCTCGCCTTCGCGCAGCAGAAGCGGCTGGCGTTCAAGGAGCAGGTGACCTTCTACGCCGACGAGTCGAAGGCGCAGGCGGTCTTCGCGTTCAAGGCGCGCGCGGTGATGGACCTCAACGCGGGCTACGACATCACCGACCCGAGCGGTGCGCCGATGGGCTTCTTCCGCAAGGACTTCGGCAAGAGCCTGCTGCGCTCGACCTTCCATGTGGAGGGCCCCGGCTATGCCGGCACCGGCCAGGAGCGCAACCAGCTGGTCGCCATCCTGCGCCGCTTCACCGAGATCGACTTCCTGCCGATCCACTTCGACTACGTCTCCTCCGAGGGGCAGCCGCTGATCTCGATCGAGCGTCGCTTCGCGCTGCGTGACAAGTACACCGTCACGGTCCACGACCCCCGCGTCGACTTCCGCGTCGCCGCCTCTGTCGCGGTGGCGATGGACGCGTTGATGCAGCGCTGAGAGCGGTCTGCGGCCGGGGAGGTAACGAACACATGTCGATCCTGGGTGAGCTACGGGCCGCCTGAGCGGCGTTGGGCCCCGCTGCGTCTGTGCAGGTCAAACACCATTTTCTGGATCCGGACAGTCGCCTCCAGAACGCGCTGAGCGGCGATCGAAGACCGTTGTGGTGTCGGCGAGGACGTCATACGGTCACGAGGTCTTTGCTCGACGCGGCGGACTCGGTCGGCGCGTCGCACGCCCGATCGAAAGGTTCACACCATGCGACTGCGCACACGAAGCTCGCGCGCACTCTTCGCCACGCTGGCAGCCGGGACTCTGCTCCTCTCCGGATGTGGTGGCGACGACGACAGTGCCGGCGGAGGAGGGGACGGCAAGACCATCAAGATCGCCATCGCCGGCGAGAAGCCGTACTCCTACATGGAGGACGGCGAGCCGACGGGCGCCACCGTGGCGCTGCACGAGGAGATCTTCAAGAACCTCGGCTACGAGAACGTCGAGGCCGAGGTCGTCGAGTGGGACGGTCTGATCCCGGGCCTGAACGCGGGCCGCTACGACGTGGTCAGCGCCGGGATGTCGATCCTTCCCGAGCGCTGCGAGCAGGCGGCCTTCGGCGACCCCGAGATCATGTACACCACCGCGTTCGCGGTGCCGAAGGGCAACCCCGAGGGCCTGGAGGACATGGATGACATCGCCGAGTCCGACGTCCGGCTCGCTGTCATCAACGGCGCCATCGAGCAGACCTACGCCGAGGAGCTCGGCATCGACGGCGTGACCACGGTCAACTCCGCCGAGGACGGTTACGCCGCGGTCCAGAACGGCCAGGCGGACGCCTTCGCGCTGACCGGCATCTCGGTCCGCACCTGGGTCGAGGAGAACCCGGACGCCGGCCTGGAAGCGACCGACTCCTTCGAGGCTGTCGTCAAGGACGTGGTCCAGGTCGGTGCCGGTGCCACCGTGTTCCGCGAGAAGGACTCCAAGCTGCGCGAGGACTACAACAAGGAGCTCGCGAAGATCACCGGTTCGACCGAGGCGTACGAGGACGTGCTCGGTGAGTTCGGCTTCACCGACGCCGAGCGGCCGCCGGAGAACATCACCACCGACATGCTCTGCAAGGGCGAGCTGCCGTCGGTGGACGAGTACGAGTCGTCGAACTGATCGAACGCCTTGTCTGATTTCTTCCAAGCGATATCCGACTACAGCCCCTACCTCTGGGAAGGCGCCCGGGTCACCCTGGCCCTCTCCGGAGGAGGGGCGGTCGTCGCGCTCGTCGTAGCCGTCGTCCTGGGCCTGTGCGCGATCAGCCCGGTCGCCGTGCTGAGGGTGGGATCGCGGGTGATCGTGGAGTTCTTCCGCGGCACCTCGCTCGTGGTCCAGCTCTTCTTCCTCTTCTACGTCTTCCCGCTCTTCGGGATCGACCTCCCCGGGATGTGGTGCGGCATCGTCGGGCTCGGCCTCAACTACGGTGCGTACGGCTCCGAGGTGGTGCGCGGCTCGCTCAACGCCGTGGCCAAGGTGCAGTGGGAGTCCACCACCGCACTCTCGATGTCGTGGCCATTGGCGGTGCGCCGTGTGATCTGGCCGCAGGCTTGGGGACTGATGCTGCCCGGGCTGAACAACCTGATGGTGATGCTGGTCAAGGGCACCGCGGTGGCGCTGCTGATCGGACTGCACGACCTCACTTACTGGGTCGAGGTGATGCGTAAGGATCCTGAGGTGGGCCTCTGGATCGCCTACGGCGCCGGCTTCCTGTTCTACTACCTGATCGCGCTCGCGTGCTCCAGCGGCCTGCGGCTGCTCGAGCGTCGCGCGCAGCGACGCCTCGGGCTCGCCCCGAGCAAGACCCGGACGACCCGCGCGACAGCAGAGGCGGTGGCCTGATGGAGTTCGATCTCGAGTTCGCGCTGGAGACCGTGGGCCCGCTGCTCATGGCGTTCCTGCAGGTGACCCTGGTGGTCACGGTGGCCGGCTCTGTAGTCGCGGCCCTGCTGGGTCTGATCTGGGCGGTCTGCCAGCGGGAGCTGCCGACGCCGGTCCGCCTGCCGCTTTCCTGGGTGCTCGACGTGATCCGGATGACGCCGTTGCCGCTGCAGCTGCTGTTCGCGGTGGCGATCTTCATCTCGTTCGACGGCTACCGGAAGTTCCCCGACACCGATGTCGAGACCATCGGGATGATCCTCGGCGTCGCGGTCTTCGCCATCCACTACTCCACCTACATGGCGGAGTCCTACCGTGCCGGGATCGACTCGATCCGTCAGGGTCAGTGGGAAGCGGCGACCGCGCTGTCGCTGCCGCGCTCGCGGGTCTGGCGTGCGGTGATCATCCCGCAGGCGCTGCGGGCCACGCTGCCCTCGCTGGGCAACTGGGCGATCGCGATGTTCAAGGACACTCCGTTCCTGCTCGTCATCCTGGTCCCCGAGATGGTCGCAAAGGCCAAACAGCTGGGCGGGGCCTCCTATCAATACACCGAGGTCTTCACCGTGGCCGGCCTGATCTTCCTCGCGGCCAGCTATCCCACGGCCGTCCTGATGCGAAAGTTGGAGAAGAAGCTTGTCTACTGACACCACCAGTCCGGGCGGGTCCACCGGCGACCAGCCGCGGATCGTGATGGAGGACGTGTCCAAGAAGTTCGGCAAGAACACCGTCCTGGACGGACTGAACTTCACCGTGGCTCGCGGAGAGCGCGTCACCCTGATCGGCCCGAGCGGGTCCGGCAAGACCACCATCCTCCGCCTGCTGATGACGCTGGAGGACCTGACCGGCGGCTACATCTACATCGACGGTGACCCGCTGACGTACGCCAAGCGGGGCAATCGCCGGGTGAAGCTGCCGAACAAGGAGGTCACCCAGATCCGCAAGCGGATCGGGATGGTCTTCCAGCAGTTCAACCTGTTCCCGAACATGACCGTGTGCGAGAACATCATCGAGGCGCCCGTGCACGTGCTCGGTCAGTCCAAGGACGAGGCCCGGGCCAAGGCGGCCGACCTGCTCGACCAGGTCGGACTCCGGGACAAGATCGATGCCCATCCGACCAGCCTCTCGGGTGGCCAGCAGCAGCGTGTGGCGATCGCGCGTGCACTCGCGATGGAGCCGGAGATCCTGCTGCTCGACGAGGTGACCTCCGCGCTCGACCCGGAGCTGGTCGGTGACGTCCTCGAGGTGCTGCGCGAGGTGGCCAGGAAGACCGACATCACGATGCTGCTGGTGACCCACGAGATGCAGTTCGCCCAGGACGTATCGCATCGGGTGCTGATGTTCGACGAGGGTCGCGTCATCGAGGAGGCGAAGCCCGAGGTCATGTTCAACAACCCGACGCACGAGCGGACCAAGCAGTTCCTGCAGGCGGTCCTCTGAGCCTGGCTCGGGGCTGGCTCATTCCGACGTGGCCTCCAGGTGCGGACGGACCAGGTCGAGCAGCTGCCGATGGGTGTCCGCATCGGCCGCGGCGATCATGCCGCGGCCGGTGTGGAGCCTGTTGCCCTCGAGGTCTGTCACGATGCAGCCGGCGGCCTGGCAGATCGCGATCGGCGCGGTGAAGTGGACACTTCCCTCGAGGCCACCACCCTCGGTGAGGCGATCGTCAGTGACGTACCCCGCCCGCCGCCCTGCCGCGACCCAGGTCAGCGCTAGCGTGGTCGACATGACCCGAGGACCGAACGTCCTACGGAGAGCAGGGTCAGCAACTAGCTGGCCGCCGAGGAACGGCTCGTCGGGGGCGCCGTCGCACTGGATGTCGACGAGCATGGTGCGCGGGCTCGGCGTGAGGGCGGTGTCGCCGCCACCCTTGCGTACCCAGGCCCTGGTGGTCGAGCCTGTCGAGACCCCGTCGGTCCAGAAGATTTCCTCGCTGATCGGATCCGCGGAGGCCGCGACCCGAGTCCCCTCCGGTGTCGTGAGCGCGACGTTCACCGCCGCCAGCGGAGTCTGGGCAGCGTAGTTGAGGGTCCCGCAGAGCGGGTCGACCAACCAACTCCGCTCGCCGTCGCCGCTGCGCCCCGTCTCCTCACCCTCGAAGGCGTCGCCAGGACGGTACGTCGCGATCGTCTCCCGGATCGCCTTCTCCGAAGCGATGTCCGCCTCCGTCGCGAAGTCCGTCGGCGACTTGTCGAAGTGGCTCAGCTCGCTGCCGTACATCCCCCTGACCACCTCGGCCCCCGCCGCCGCTGCGGCGATCGCCACCGCATGGTCCGGGAACGCCGCCCGGAACGCATCGATCGCCGGATCCGGCGACTCCTCGGCGTCGTCGCCGACGAACACCGCCACGACCTCGGCTCCCGGGTCCTGCTCCATCGCCGGCAGCAGCCGGTCGCGCCAGTGCCGCAGGTTGGGATGGTCATACTCGGCGTACGCCTCCGCAGGGGAGAGCATCTCGACAGCCCGCTCGACCTGCGCCCTGCTCAGCCGGTACGCCCTCGTCCCGTCGGTGTGCCCGACGACCGTCGCCATCACCACCGCCGGCAGGCGATGCCCATGAGCGTTGACGAGCGGAAAGTGCTGTTCGCTGAACTCGGTGGCACCCGAAGGCCGCAACCCCACCCCATGCGCCCGCGGCGGCCGCCACCCCTCCAGCGGCCCCTCGAACCTCTCCCGCGCCGCCAAGATCTCCGCCATCGTCCGCCACCGCTGCATGCTCGGAACCTATCGGGCTCTCCATCCTCAGGTCCTCGGTCGGTCGAGCCCGTCGAGACCTGGTCCTCCGCTGGTCGAGCCTGTCGAGACCTCCCCACTCGGGACACCGTCCCCCGGTGGTGTTCACCGGTGGTCGAGCTTGTCGAGACCTCCCACGCGTAACGCCAGCCCCTCGCCGGTGTTCCCCGGTGGTTGAGCCTGTCCAGACCTCCCTGCCGGAAACGTGTCGCCGAGGCTGGTCTGGGCCGCCG
>NZ_BMRK01000006.1:0-200310 GCF_014648595.1 Nocardioides luteus
GGCGGCCGAAGGCCGTCCTTGACTCCGGGGCAGATCGAGAAGACCCTCACGAACGGGTCGGCGGCCCACAGTCGGCTTCGGTGGTCGTTTCCGGCAGGGAGGTCTCGACAGGCTCGACCTCCGGTGGACACCGCCGTGGGCTGGTGTCACGGGTGGGGTGGTCTCGACAAGCTCGACCACCGAGGCCCTCGGTCCCGACAAACTCGACCTCCGGTGATCACCGGCGAGGGTTGGTGTTACGGGTGAGGTG
This sequence comes from Nocardioides luteus, assembly GCF_014648595.1. GTDB lineage: Bacteria > Actinomycetota > Actinomycetes > Propionibacteriales > Nocardioidaceae > Nocardioides > Nocardioides luteus. The sequence goes on from NZ_BMRK01000006.1 coordinate 251, forward strand.
GTCTCGACAAGCTCGACCACCGGTGACTAGCTCCGGAGACCGAATCCCCTGCGCCGCACCCGGGCCGCCGCCCCGATAGCCAGCCAAGTTTTTTCTCGACGTGTCCCGGTGTCCAGGACCGCGAAGCGGCCGGCGTAGCCGGCGGCCGAAGGCCGTCCTTGACTCCGGGGCAGATCGAGAAGACCCTCAGGAACGGGTCGGCGGCCCACGGTCGTCTCCGCGACACGTTCCCGGCAGGGAGGTCTCGACCACCGAGGGCCTGGGTCTCGAGTCCTTACAGCTCGGTGTTGTCGAGCAGCTCGCCGAGCTCCTCGCGGGAGAGGTCGCGCATGTCGCCGGGCTTCATCGAGCCCAGGCGGACGGGGCCGATGCGGGTGCGGGTGAGGCGGGTGACGGGGTGGCCGAGGTTGTCGAGGAGGCGGCGGACGATGCGGTTACGGCCTTCGTGGATGACCAGCTCGATGATCGACCTGTCCTTGCGGGTCTCCATGATTCGGGCCTTGGTCACGGTGACCGGGCCGTCGTCGAGGGTGACGCCGGCTAGGAGGCGCTTGCGTACGTTGGGGAAGACCTCGCCCTTGACCTCGGCGACGTAGGTCTTGTCGACCTCGTAGCTGGGGTGGGCGAGGCGATGAGCGAAGTCGCCGTCGTTGGTGAGGATGATCAGGCCCTCGGTGTCGGTGTCGAGGCGGCCGACGTGGAAGAGGCGCTCGGGGCGGTCGGCGACCAGGTCCGAGAGGTTGCGGCGGCCCTCGGGGTCGCTCATCGTGGAGACCACGCCACGCGGCTTGTTGAGGGCCAGGTAGACCTTGCCCGAGATCGGTGGGAGACGCTTGCCGTCGACGCGTACGACGTCCTTGGTGGGGTCGACCTTGGTGCCGAGGCGGGTGACGACCTCGCCGTTGACCTCGACGCTGCCGTTGAGCATCAGGACCTCGCTGCCGCGGCGCGAGGCGATGCCGGCCAGGGCCAGCAGCTTCTGGAGCCGGATCAGGCCCTCGTCGTCCAGCGGCAGATCGTCTCGCTCAGGAAGCTCACTCACGGGTTCGATTCTCCCGCATGTTCGGAGCCAGCCCCATTCGCCGCAGACACATCGGACCCGGCCTCCTCGGGCTGAGCGGCGAGCGCCTCCTGGCTGACCTGCTCGGTCAGCTCCTCCTCCATGTCGGCGAGGTCGGGGAGGTACGGAGCCAGCTCGGGCAGCTCGCCGAGGTCGGTGATGCCGATGCGCTCGAGGAAGTAGCCGGTGGTGCGGTAGAGGTTGGCGCCGGTCTCGTGGTCCTGGCCGGCCTCCTCGACGAGACCGCGGGTGAGCAGCGTGCGCATCACACCGTCGACGTTGACGCCGCGGATCGCGGAGACCCGGGCGCGGGAGACGGGCTGCTTGTAGGCGACCACCGCGAGGGTCTCCAGCGCAGCCTGGGTGAGCCGGGCCTGCTGGCCCTCGAGCACGAAGCCCTCGACGACGCTGGCGTACTCCTCACGGGTGTAGAAGCGCCAGCCGCCCGCGACGTTGCGCAGGTCGAAGCCGCGGCCCTGCTCGGTGTACTCGGCAGAGAGGCTGGTCAGCGCCTCCACGACGGCGGCCGTCGGCTGCCCGACCGCCGCGGCGAGCGCGGCCGCCTCGAGCGGCTCGTCGGCGACCATCAGCACCGCCTCGAGCGCCGGTCGCAGGTCGCCGAGATCGAGCTCGAGGGTCTCCTCGCCGTCACCAGATCCTGTCGAGACCTCAGTCATCGTCCTTCTCCCCATCATCGGCGCCGCCCTCCGCGGGCGGCTGCCCCTCGAACTCGTCCTGGATCAGATCATCGACGTCGAGCGCGTCCTCGCCGGTCCAGCGTACGGTCAGCTCGCCCAGCGCGGTGACCTGGTCGAAGGCGACCGCACCCTCGCGGAAGAGCTCCAGCAGAGACAGGAACCGGGCCACGGTCGTCAGCGTGTCCGGCGAGTCGGCGCACAGGCCCCGGAACGTCACCTGCCCGGAGGCGCGCAGCCGCTCGATGACCAGGGCGGCCTGCTCCTTGACCGACACCTTCGAGCCGTGGATGTGGGACAGCCCGATCTCCGGCGGCCCCGGCTTCGGCGCCATCGCCGCCGCAGCCAGCTGGGCGAACTGCTTCAACCCGATCCCGATCAGCACCTCCGGCAGCAGCCCCGCGTAGCGCGGCTCGAGCTGCACCGACCGGGGATGGCGCTTCGACTCCTTCGCGAGCCGGTCACCGAACACGGCCGCGACCTGCTTGAACGCCTTGTACTGCAGCAGCCGCGCGAAGAGCAGGTCGCGGGCCTCGAGCAGGGCGAGGTCCTCCTCGTCCTCCACGTCACCCTGCGGCAGCAGCCGCGCCGCCTTCAGGTCGAGCAGCGTGCTCGCGACCAGCAGAAAATTGGAGGTCTGCTCGAGGTCCCAGGCACCCTTGCCGCCCTCGGCGGCACCCTTCTTGACGAAGGCGATGAACTCGTCGGTGACCGTGGCCAGCGAGACCTCGGTGATGTCGAGCTTGTGCTTGGCGATCAGGCTGAGCAGCAGGTCGAAAGGGCCCTCGAAGTTGTCGAGGCGTACCTCGAAACCCCCGCTCCCGCTCGATTCCTGCTCCTCGGCCCCCTCAGGGGCATCGGACATCTCTGCGACCGTCACCGTCACTCGGCGAGCCGGTGCACGAGGGCGCTGTCGTCCCCGTACTCCTCCAGGTCGGCCAGCACGATCGCCAGCGCCTCGCGCACCAGCCGACCGCGGTCGACCGCGACACCGTGCTTGGCGCGCAGGTTGAGCCGCGCGTGCTCGAGCTCGAGCAGCTCCTCGGAGGTGATGTAGACGGTCATCTTCTCGTCGTGACGTACGCGCCCGCTGGACCGCTTCTTGGCGGCCGGCGCGCCTTCGGCCGGCTCGGGCACTGCGTGCACCGGACGCGCCTTCGCCTCGGCAGCTGCCGAGGATGCGGCACCGTCGGACGTACGCCGGAAGAGGTCGTCGGCGGCGGGGACCCTCACTCGCCTCGTTGCCATCGGGCCAGCACCTCCTTGGCGAGCAGCCGGTAGGAGTCGGCGCCGGTGGAGCTGGAGGCGTACTCGGTGATCGGCTCGCCGACCACGGTGGAGTCGGCGAACTTCACGGTGCGCCGGATGACGCTGTGGAAGACCCGGTCGCCCCAGCCGTTGACGAGGGTCTCCATGACCTCGCGGCTGTGCATGGTGCGGCTGTCGTACATCGTGCCCAGTATTCCGTCGATCCTCAGCCGCGGGTTGAGCCGCTCCTGGACCTTGTCGATGGTGTCCTTGAGCAGCGCGACACCACGCAGCGCGAAGTACTCGCACTCCAGCGGCACGACCACGGAGTCGGCGGCGGTCAGCGCGTTGACGGTCAGCAGACCCAGGCTCGGCTGGCAGTCGATGAGGATCACGTCGTAGTTGGGCACGGCCGGCGCGAGGGCTCGGGCCAGGGTCTGCTCGCGGGCGACCTCCTGGACCAGCTGCACCTCGGCGGCGGAGAGGTCGATGTTGGCCGGGAGCAGGTCGACGCCGTCGATGCCGGAGGGGACCACCACGTCCTCGAGCGTGATGTCACGCTCCATCAGCAGGTTGTAGACGGTCAGCTCGATCTCGTTGGGCTGGAGCCCGAGACCGACCGAGAGCGAGCCCTGCGGGTCGAAGTCGACCAGCAGCACCTTGCGGCCGTGCTCGGCCAGCGCTGCACCCAGGTTGATGGTGGTCGTGGTCTTGCCGACGCCACCCTTCTGGTTGACCATCGCGACCGTGCGAGCCGGGCCGCCGGTGGCGGGGCCGGGCTCGGGCAGGTGTGGCCAGGGGCGGCCGGTCGGCCCCATCTTGGTCTTGCCCGGGGAGTCGAACGAGCCCGCGTCGGGCTCGGGAGCGTTGGCTCGCAGACGGGCCGAGGGCGGGTACGCCGGAGAGGACTCCGACGTCTGCGGAGGCATCTGCGGCGCAGTCGCGCCACCTGCTCCGAAATAGCTGTCTTCCATTCCTCCACCCCCGGTTCAGTTGCCGCGAGCCTCGGAACGTTCACGGCGTGCGGGTCTATATGTCGACACGGCGACTCTATGACCCGGATCTGCGCGACTGTAGGAGCCGCGCCGGGCGTGTCACAAGGCAAATCCGAGTGATTCTGCTAAGCGAGCCGAATCTGTTGATGACCTGTGCACTTGGTGCCCCGCCAGCCCCACAGGAGGGGCCGGCGCTGTGGAGAAATCTGTGGATGAATCTCCGGCGTGCCGGCCGAACTCAGCGGGTGCGGCGACGCTTCTTGTACTGGTCGTACGCCTTGCTCGCAGCGTCCTTGATCTTCTTCTGGTTCTCGGGCTTGCGAGCCTCGTTGGCCACCTTGGCGATGACGGCGCCCACGATCGGGTTTCTCAGAAGCTTGCGCATGCGCCAACGCTAGCCGACTCCGGCCCAGGGTCACAGCCTGCGCATCGCCACCGTGGCCAGGACGAGCTCTCCGGCCTCGTCGCTGGCGTCGAGATCGGCCACCGCCTCGATGACCCAGTCGTGGTCACCGGCCGGGTCGTCGATGGTCTGGGTGATCCGCCACACCCGCGTGGAGTCGTACGTCTCGTCGTCCTCGTCTACTCCGGCGGGCGCTCCGCGCTCGGCGGTCCAGGTGAGCAGCTTGGGTGAGCGCGAGTCGGCGGAGATGCCGACGTCGTCGTGCTCGGCGAAGTACTCCTCCAGCGCGTCGTCCCAGCGCGAGCGGGTCATCACGACCTCGCGAGCCGGCTCGACCCGGTCGGCGGCCGAGCGCTCCAGCGCCATCAGGCCGTCGAGGTCGTCGCGGGAGACCGCGTCGACCCGCGCCCACATCGCGTTGCGGACCATGACCTCGAAGGCGCGGGTCTGCTGCGAGAGCGACCGCGGCGGCGGTGGCGCCTCGTGGTGGGCGACCGCGGAGGGGATGTGGTCGGGGTCGGAGAGCGCCTCCCACTCGTCGAGCAGCGAGGAGTCGGTCTGCCGGATGGTCTCCCCCAGCCACTCGATCAGGTCCTCGACCTCGGGAGTCTTGTAGGTCTCGGGCACGGTGTGGCGGAACGTGCGGTAGGCGTCGGTCAGGTAGCGCAGCACCAGGCCCTCGGAGCGGGCGAGCTGGTAGCGGCGGACGACGTCGGTGAAGGTCATCCCCTGCTCGTACATCTCGCGCAGGATCGACTTCGGGTCGAGAGCGTCCTCGGGCAGCCACGGGTGGGTGCCACGGTAGACCTCGAAGAGCGCCTCGAGCCGCTCTGCCATCGGCCGGGGCCAGGTGATGTCCTCGATGAGCGCCATCCGCTCGTCGTACTCGATCCCGTCGGCCTTCATGTTCTCGATCGCCTTGCCGCGGGCCTCGTGCTGCTGGGCGAAGAGGATCTGGCGCGGCGGCTCGAGGACGGCCTCGATCACCGAGACGATCTCCAGGGTGTGCTCCGGCGACTCGGGGTCGAGCGTGTCGAGCGCCGCGAGCGCGAAGTGGGCCAGCGGCTGGTTGAGCGCGAAGTCGGCCGGGAGATCCTCGGTGAGGACGTAGCGGCGGCCGTACGCATCGGGCTCGGCGAGCCGGGTCAGGACCCCGCTGTGGACCAGTGAGCGGGTCAGGCGCAGGGCGCGGCGGGCGAGCTTGAGCTGGTTGCGCCGGTCCTCGTGGTTGTCCATGGTGATCCGGCGCATCACCGTGAAGGCGTCCTCGTCGCGGGCGACCACGTTGAGGATCATCGAGTTGTCGACCTTCATCCGGCTCTGCAGCGGCTCTGGGGCACCGTCGACGAGCTTGGTGAAGGTGGCCTCGGTCCACACCACCGTGCCCTCGGGCGGCTTCTTGAGCTGGGCCTTGGAGTTCTTCTTGCCGGCCTTGCGGCGCTCCTCGGACTTCGCCTTGGCCTTCTCGTTCTCGATGATGTGCTCGGGCGCCTGGACGACGACGTAGCCCTGGGTGTCGAACCCGGCCCGGCCGGCGCGGCCGGCGATCTGGAGGAACTCGCGGGTGCGGAGGATGCGCTGGCGGCGACCGTCGAACTTGGCCAGACCGGTGAAGAGCACGGTGCGGATCGGGACGTTGATGCCGACCCCGAGGGTGTCGGTGCCGGCGATGACCTTGAGCAGGCCCGCCTGGGCGAGCTGCTCCACGAGCCGTCGGTAGCGCGGCAGCATGCCGGCGTGGTGGACGCCGATGCCCTTGCGCAGCAGCTTGGCGAGAGTCTTGCCGAAACCGGCCGCGAACCGGACCGGCTCGAGACGCCGGGCGATCTGCTCCTTCTCCTCGGTGGTCAGCTTCAGCCAGCCGGCGTTGAGCAGCGCGGTGCCGTGGGTGACGGCGTCCTTCTGGGTGAAGTGGACGACGTAGACCGGTGCCTGCCCGGTGGTGACCAGCTCCTCGAGGGTCTCCTGCAGCGGCGTCAGCCGCCAGTCGAAGGTGAGCGGGACGGGCCGCTCCGCCTGGTCGACCAGGACCGTGTCGCGGCCGTTGCGGTTGGTCAGGTCCTTGGCGAGAGCGCTGGTGTCACCGAGCGTGGCGGAGAGCAGCAGGAACTGCGCCTGCGGGAGCTCCAGCAGCGGCACCTGCCAGGCCCAGCCGCGGTCGGGTTCGCCGTAGTAGTGGAACTCGTCCATGATGACGAGCCCGACGTCGGCGTGGCTGCCCTCGCGCAGGGCCAGGTTGGCGAGCACCTCGGCGGTGCAGCAGATGATCGGGGCGTCGGCGTTGACCGAGGCGTCGCCGGTGAGCATGCCGACGTTCTCGGCGCCGAAGGTCTCGACGAGGTCGAAGAACTTCTCGCTGACCAGGGCCTTGATCGGCGCGGTGTAGAAGGAGACCTTGTCCTCGGCGAGCGCGGCCGCGTGGGCGCCCGCGGCGACCAGCGACTTCCCCGAGCCGGTCGGCGTCGCCAGGATGACGTTGTCGCCGGCCAGGATGGACATGATCGCCTCGTCCTGGTGGGGGTAGAGGCTGCGCCCGCTCCCCTCGGCCCACTCCACGACCGCCTCGTAGACGTCGTCGGGACTCGCGCCGACCTTGGGGATCCAGTCGGTCGTGCCCGTCACAGGGCCCTCGGGTGTGCGGTCGCGAAGACCTCTCGAAGATTGTCCACGGTGACAAGAGTGTAGATCTGCGTCGTGGTGACCGATGCATGGCCCAGCAGCTCCTGCACCACACGTACGTCGGCGCCGCCGTCGAGCAGGTGGGTGGCGAACGAGTGGCGCAGGGTGTGGGGCGAGACGTCCTTGTCGATCCCGGCGCGCTCGGCGGCCCGGGTCAGGACGGTCCACGCCGACTGGCGCGAGAGCCGCCCGCCGCGGGCGTTGAGGAAGAGCGCCCCGCCCGAACGGACCGAGGCGAGGTCGGGGCGGGCGCGGGTCAGGTAGGCCTCCACGGCCTCGACGGCGTACGAGCCGACCGGCACGATGCGCTCCTTGCCACCCTTGCCGCGGAGCAGGACGACGTTGTCGACGCGGTCGAGGTCGTCGACGTCGAGGCCGACCGCCTCGGAGATGCGGGCGCCGGTGCCGTAGAGCACCTCCAGGAGGGCACGGTCTCGCAGCGAGAGCGGGGTGCCGGGCGCGCCGGCGGCCTCCAGGATCGCCTCCACGTCGGCGAGCGGGAGCGCCTTCGGCAGCCGCTTCTCCGCGCGCGGCGGCTTCACGTGGCCGGCCGGGTTGGCCTCGACCAGCCCGTCGGCGACGGCGAACTTGTGGAAGCCGCGGACCGCCACGACGGTGCGTGCCGCGGAGGTGGCGCTCAGCGCCGGGTGGTCGTCATTGCCCTCGCGCAGGTGGGCGAGGAACGCCGAGACGGTCGCCTCCGAGACCCCGGTGAGGTCTTCGACCCGCTGCTCCGCGAGGAACTCGGCGTACCTCCTCAGGTCGCGGCGGTAGGACGAGAGCGTGTTGGCCGCGAGCCCCCGCTCCACCGTGAGGTGGTCGAGGTAGGTGCGCATCGCATGCTCCACCCCTGAAGCGGTGCCCGAGGCGTTCGGTGCGGCTGTCACGTCCCCATCCAACCAGGGGACGCGAGCCGGGGTGTGCAGGAATGCCCGGCGGACCGGGTATTCCTGCACGGATTCCGCGACGGGATCAGGAGAGCACGGATGCCAGCGGGACCGACTCGATGCCGACGGCCTCGCCGACCGGGGCGTTGGTCAGCCGGCCGGCGTGGGTGTTGAGGCCCTTGGCGAGCGCGGCGTCGTCGCGCAGCGCCTGCTCCCAGCCGTGGTTGGCCAGCGCCACGGCGTACGGCATGGTCGCGTTGGTGAGCGCGTAGGTGGAGGTGTTGGGGACCGCACCGGGCATGTTCGCCACGCAGTAGAACGTGGAGTCGTGGACCTCGTAGGTCGGGTCGGCGTGGGTGGTGGGCCGGGAGTCCTCGAAGCAGCCGCCCTGGTCGATGGCGATGTCGACGAGCACGGAGCCGGGCTTCATCCGGGAGACCAGCTCGTTGGTGACCAGCTTCGGGGCCGCGGCGCCGGGGATGAGCACGGCGCCGATGACCAGGTCGGCCTCGAGGACCTGCTCCTCGAGGGCGAGCTTGTTGGAGGCCAGCCCGTGGACCTGGTTGGAGTAGCGCCAGAACGACATCCGCAGCTTCTCCAGGTCGGTGTCGAGCAGGGTGACGTCAGCCCCCATGCCGAGCGCGATGTTGGCGGCGTTCTGGCCGGAGACGCCGGCGCCGATGATGACGACCTTGGCGTTCTTGACGCCGCCGACGCCGCCCATCAGGGTGCCGCGACCGCCCTGGGCCTTGAGGAGGTTGTAGGCGCCGACCTGGGGCGCCAGGCAGCCGGCGACCTCCGACATCGGGTAGAGCAGCGGCAGCGCGCGGTTGGGCAGCTCGACGGTCTCGTACGCGATCGCGGTGACCTTCTTGGCCAGCAGCTCCTCGGTCAGCGGCTTGTCGGCGGCCAGGTGGAGGTAGGTGAAGAGGGTCAGCCCCTCGCGCAGGCGGTGGTACTCCTCCGCGACCGGCTCCTTGACCTTGAGCACGAGGTCGGCATTGCCCCAGGTCTCGTCGGCGTCCCCGAGGATCTTGGCACCCACGGCGGCGTAGTCGTCGTCGGAGATGGAGGAACCGGCGCCGGCGCCGGCCTCGAGGAAGACCTCGTGGCCGTTGGCCACCAGCTCGTGAACACCGGAGGGGGTGATCGCCACCCGGTATTCGTGGTTCTTGACTTCTTTCGGAACGCCGATCTTCATTGCCCTGCCTTCGTGTGACGCCCCGGACGTGGTGGTCCGTGGATGGTGGGTCAGCCGGATGTTCGCCGCCTGTGCGGCATGTCTAACCCGGTGTGGCGCAAGTCACCAAAATCACATCGATCGCACCTGGCCGGGCCTCTCCTCAGACTCTGCCACGCGTCTTGAGCGCGGCGTACGCAAGCACAGCCTGGACCAGCGGCGAGTCGGTCGCCCGGCCGTCGAGGACGGCGTCGAGAAGCTCCTCGAACGGCACCCAGTGTAGGCTCATCTCGGCCTCCTCGTGGTCGAGCTCGAAGCCGTCGCGGTCGCTCGCGGTCAGGCCGCGGGCAACGAAGAAGTGGTGGATCTCCTCGGAGATGCCGGGCGAGCTGTAGGTGGCCAGCAGCGGCGTCCACTCGGAGGCCTCGTAGGCGGCCTCCTCGCGCAGCTCGCGCACGGCCACGTCGAGCGCATCCTCGCCGGGATAGTCGAGCAGGCCCGCCGGGAGCTCGACGAAGCGTCGCTCGGCCGGGTGACGGTACTGGCTGATGACCAGCGCCCGCTCGTCCTCGTCGAGTGCGAGGACGACCGCAGCACCCGGGTGCTCGAGGACGAGGCGGCGGAACGGCTCCTCGCCCTCGTGGCCGGGTCGGTTGATCCGGTCGGCGCGCAGCGAGATCACCCAGCCGTCGCGGTGGAGGTCCTCGCTCGAGACGACCGGCCAGCTCTCGGCGGCGTCCCATTCGGTGAGCGGCGTGGTCGAGTCGGAAAATCGAGCGTCCGAAGTCATGTCGCGAGGCTACCCTCGGCTCATGTCTGACACCTCCCCCGCCGCCCCAGCCTCGCTCACCCAGGAGGAGGCGGCCACGCGGGCCGCCACGATCACCGTCGACCGCTACGACATCGCGCTCGACATGACCGGACTGCTCGAGGGCGAGACGCTCTCCAGCGTCTCCACGATCACCTTCTCCGCGAGACCAGGATCGAGCACCTTCGTCGACTGCGTGGCCGACGTCTCGGCGGCCACGCTCAACGGCGCCGAGCTCGACCTCGCCACGATCAGCGCCGGACGCATCCCGCTGACCGACCTCGCCGAGACCAACACGCTCGTCGTGAGCGCCTCTCAGTCCGACACCGCCTCTTCCGAGGGCGTGCTGCGCACCGTCGACCCCTCCGACGGCAACGTCTACGTGTGGACCTCCTTCGAGCCCGACGACGCCCGCCGGCTCTGGGCCTGCTTCGACCAGCCCGACCTCAAGGCCGTGCACGCGTTCACGGTCGCTGCCCCCGAGGAGTGGACCGTGCTGTCCAACTCCGCGCCCGCTTCGGTCTCCGACGCCGAGGCCGGCGCGCGGACCTGGGTCTTCGAGGACACTCCCCCGCTCTCGACGTACGTCGTGGTGGTCAACGCCGGTCCGTTCGTCGAGGTGCGTGCGGAGCGCGGCGGCTACGACCTGGGTCTCTATGCCCGCCGGTCGCTGGAGAGCCAGCTCGAGCGCGACCGCGAGGAGATCCTCGACATCACCGAGCACGGGCTGGCGTGGTACGGCTCGAAGTTCGCGATGCCGTTCCCGCAGCGGCGCTACGACCAGATCTTCGTGCCCGACATGGGTGGCGCGATGGAGAACTGGGGCGCGGTCACCCACAGCGACACGTTCATCTACCGGACCCCGCCGACGCAGGAGGACCGCACCGAGCGCGCCAACGTGATCCTGCACGAGATGGCCCACATGTGGTTCGGCGACCTGGTCACGATGCGCTGGTGGGACGACCTGTGGCTCAACGAGGCCTTCGCCTCCTGGGCCGCGGTGTGGGCCTCGGCGGCGGTGCCCGGCTATGAGGACGTGTGGGCATCCATCGCGCTGACCGAGAAGAAGATGGCCTACGACACCGACCTGACGCCCGCCACCCACCCGATCCGCGGGGTGGTGCCGAGCGTGGACGTCGCGATGGCCAACTTCGACGCGATCACCTACATGAAGGGCCAGGCTGTGCTGCAGCAGCTGCACGCCTACATCGGCGAGGAGGCCTACCTCGCCGGGCTACAGGCCTACTTCGCCGAGCACGCCTACGGCAACACCGTCCTCGACGACCTGATGAGCGCCTTCGGCGCCGCGGCGGGCAAGGACCTCACGGCCTGGACCACGGCGTGGCTCGACCACGCCGGCACCGACGTGATCAGCCTCGCCGACGGCAAGGTCTCGGTCAGCAGCGCCGACGGCACGGTACGTCCGCACCGGCTCGACATCGCCTCCTACGACGCCGAGGGCGGCCTGCTCGCGACCACCCCGGTCACCGTGGAGGACGGTCCGGTGGAGGTCGACCTCCCGGACGCGGCCGCTCACCTGCTCAACGCGACCGACGTGACCTTCGCGGCGACCCGCTCCGACGAGGCCAGCGAGGCCTGGCTCGGCCAGAACGCCGGCCGGCTGCCCGACGCGGTCGCCCGGGCGGTCGCGGTCAGCAGCGCCTGGGCGGCGATGTTCCGCGGCGAGATCGCCGGCCCCGACGTGGTCTCCCGGGTCGCCTCCGTCCTCGAGCACGAGCGAAACCCGCAGGTCACCGGCGAGTTCTTGAGCATGGCGGCCGCGGCCGCCGAGCTGTGGACGCCACCCGCGCGGGTGGCCGAGCAGCGGACGCTGGTCGCGGACGCCGCCGCGGCCCTCGCGACCGACCCGGCCAACCGCGACACGGCACTCCGGGTCCTGGCCGCCCACGCCACCACGCCCGAGCAGCTCGCGCTGGCCGAGGAGGGAGCAGCCGAGGACGTACAGGTGGCGTGGCGGCTGCTGGGACGGCGTGCGGAGACCGGTGACTACGACGCCGAGGCGGTCGCCGCCCTCGAGGCGCGCGACCCGGACCCGGAGTCGTGGGTCAGCGCGCTCGGCGTACGTACCGCCAGGCCGCTCGCCGAGGCCAAGGAGGAGGCCTGGCAGGTCACCATGGTCGAGCGCCGGCTGCCCCGGACCGACAGCGGCTACGCGCTGAGCTCGGCCTTCTGGCGACCCGGTCAGGAGGACGTCCTGGCGCCGTACGCCCAGCGCTATCTCGATGCCGCGACCGCGATCCGGGGTGGCGGGCTGCTCGCCTACGGGCTCCAGCTCCGGCTCTACCCGGTGACGGCCGGCGAGGAGGTCGCGGCTGCGGCTCGGGCCGCCTGTGAGGGCGACGCTCTCGTCCCGTTCGTGCGGCAGACGATCATCCGTCTCGCCGACGTCCACTGTCGGCAGGTCGCCGCGCGATCGCGCTGAGACGTATGGGCCCTCCGGAGGCCGGGTACCGCTCATGTCGTACGCAACCGAGAGGAGAAACGGCATGAGCACCATCGAGAAGAGCATCGAGGTAGGCGTCCCGGTCAGCACCGCCTATGACCAGTGGACCCAGTTCGAGTCGTTCCCCCAGTTCATGGAGGGCGTCGAGTCGGTCCGCCAGCTCGACGACAAGCACCTGCACTGGAAGGCCGAGATCGGCGGTGTGACCCGTGAGTGGGACGCCGAGATCGTCGACCAGGTCCCCGACGAGCGCGTCACCTGGCGTGCTGTCGAAGGTGCCCAGAACAAGGGCACGGTGTCGTTCTCCCAGGACCAGGGGAACACGACGCGCGTGACACTGCGTCTGGAGTACGAGCCCGAGGGCGCCGTCGAGAAGACCGGCGACCTCCTCAACATCGTCGACCGACGGGTGAAGGGCGACCTCGAGCGGTTCAAGGAGTTCATCGAGAAGCGCGGCACCGAGACCGGTGCCTGGCGCGGTGAGGTGAAGCCGTCCGGCGAGGTGAACCGCTAGTCACCTGAGACCAGCCGGTCATCGATGATGAGGCCCCCGCGGTCGGCGTAGAGCCGGCTTCGGGGGCCTCATCAATCACTGCTCAGCGAGCGCTGCTCAGACCTCGGCGGTCTCGGGCAGGTCGACGTCGCTGACCTCGCGGCGCAGGTTGGTCTCGTCGATCGGGAAGCGCTGCTCCTTCTGCCGGTCCAGCGCCGCCTTGACCAGCCCGGCGAAGAGCGGGTGCGGACGGGTCGGCCGCGAGCGGAGCTCGGGGTGGGCCTGGGTGGAGACGTAGTAGGGGTGTACGTCACGGGGCAGCTCGACGAACTCGACGAGCTGGTTGTCGGGCGAGAGGCCGGAGAAGACCAGGCCGGCGTCCTCGAGCTGGTCGCGGTAGCCGTTGTTGACCTCGTAGCGGTGGCGGTGGCGCTCCTCGATGGAGGTGTCGCCGTAGACCTCGGCCGCGATCGAGCCCTTCTTGAGCTCGGCCGGGTAGAGGCCGAGCCGCATGGTGCCACCGAGGTCGCCTGCGCCCTCGACGTACGCCTTCTGCTCCTCCATCGTCGCGATGACCGGCTCGGGGGTCTCGGCGTCGAACTCGGTGGAGTCGGCCTTCTCGAGGCCGAGCACGTTGCGGGCGTACTCGATGACCATGCACTGCAGGCCGAGGCACAGGCCGAGCGTCGGGATCTGGTGGGTGCGGGTGTAGGTCAGCGCGCCGAGCTTGCCCTCCAGGCCACGGATGCCGAAGCCGCCGGGGACGCAGACGGCGTCGACGTCGTGGAGGTTCTTGGCGGCGCCCTCGGGGGTGGCGCAGTCGTCGGAGGGGATCCAGCGGATGTGGACCTTGGCCTCGTTGGCGAAACCGCCGGCACGCAGCGCCTCGCCGACGCTCAGGTAGGCGTCGGGAAGGTCGATGTACTTGCCGACCAGACCGATGGTGATCTCTTCCTTGGGGTGGTGGACCCGGCGGAGCAGGTCCTCCCACAGCGCCCAGTCGACATCACGGAAGGGCAGGTCGAGCTTGCGCACGACGTAGGCGTCGAGACCCTCGCGGTGGAGGACCTTCGGGATGTCGTAGATGCTCGGGGCGTCGGCGGCGGTCACGACCGCGTCCTCGTCGACGTCGCACATGAGCGCGATCTTGCGCTTGATGCCCTCGGGCAGCTCCCGGTCGGCCCGGCACACGATGGCGTCGGGCTGGATGCCGATCTGGCGCAGCGCCATCACCGAGTGCTGGGTCGGCTTCGTCTTGAGCTCCTTGGACGGGCCGATGTAGGGCACCAGGGAGACGTGCACGAAGAAGACGTTGTCGCGGCCGAGTCGCTGGCGCACCTGGCGGGCGGCCTCGAGGAACGGCAGCGACTCGATGTCGCCGACGGTGCCGCCGATCTCGGTGATCACCACGTCGATCTCGGGGCCGTGCATGGCCAGCACCCGCTCGGAGATCTCGTCGGTGATGTGCGGGATGACCTGGACCGTCTCGCCGAGGTAGTCGCCCCGTCGCTCCTTGGCGATGACGTTGGAGTAGACCTGACCGGTGGTCACGTTGGCGTGACCGACCAGGTCGGTGTCGAGGAACCGCTCGTAGTGGCCGATGTCGAGGTCCGTCTCGGCACCGTCGTTGGTCACGAAGACCTCACCGTGCTGGAACGGGTTCATGGTGCCGGGATCCACGTTCAGATACGGGTCCAGCTTCTGCATGGTCACGCTCAGGCCACGCGAACGGAGAAGGCGGCCGAGGGACGACGCCGTCAAGCCCTTTCCCAATGAGGAGGCGACGCCCCCGGTGACAAAAATGTGCTTGGTCAAGCTCGCCGACTTCATGGGCCTCAATCCTATCAATCCTTCAGCAGGCCACCGAAACCCGACGCACCGAAGTCGCCACCTTGCTGGCTGGTCTGGCGTGCCAGGACGAGCGGGACGGCGACCTGGCCGGCAGTCGTCTCGACGCCGTCCACGGATGCGAACCAGTCGTCCCAGTCCTTGGCGCGCAGCGTCTCGAGGACCTCAGAACCTGCGCTTCCGGCCACGACCAGCCCCTTCGAGGTGGCGCCGAGGCCTTCGGTCAGCCCCTCGACGGCTGTGGTGTCCTGGCTGTCGTCACCGAGGACGACCAGGACCAGGTCGGCCGGTCCGCTCGGTCGTCCCTGGGCCGTGACGAGGTCGCCGGTGAGCAACGCCACAGCGGCGGTCTTGGCGGGCTGGTCGAAGGTCTCGCCCGGGTCGGTGCCCGCATAGGTCTCCCCGATCACCTGCCCCATCCGCTGATAGGTGGCCTGATCGGCATCGCCGCGGCCGAGCTGGTCGACGAGCTGGGTGGCCAGGCTGTCGACGTACTGCTTGCGACCCGGGTCGAGCAGGTTGGGACGTACGTCGAGCACTCCTGTGGTCGCTCCCCCGGCCGCCTTGATCTTGCGGGTCAGCGCCTTGACCGTCATCGGGTCGGCTCCGGGCAGGCTGAGCACCGCGACCTTGTGGCCCGAGAGCTTGCCGGCCATCAGCTCGTCGCCCGCCTCGGCGACGAACTCGGCTTCGGCGGTCTGCTCGGGCTTGGCGTCCTTCGCGTCGCCCTTGCTCTCACCGGAGGTGGTGCTGGCGGCAGCGCCCTCGCCTCCCGCCCCGGCGCCGATCTCGGTGAGGTCGTGGTCGGCGGCCCAGATGCCGGCGGGGATGCCGATCGCGAGCGCCGTGACCGCGGCCAGCACGGGCAGCACCAACCTGCGCGCCCGGGGCTCGCTGCGGCGCACGGCGGGGATGGCGGAGGCGTCGACCAGGGACGGGCCCAGGGCGAGCCGGGTCAGGTAGGTGCCGGCCAGGCCGGGGCGCTGGTCCTCGAGGAAGTCGGTCAGCGTGGTGCTGAGCCCGGCACCGACGACCAGCGACGGGTGCTGGGCGTAGGCGACCAGGAGGGCCGCGTCCGCGGGCGCGAGGGTGGACTCGAACCGCTTCGGCTGCACACCGATGCGCTCGAGGAGGTCGGCGGCGTAGTCGCTCGGGGAGCCACCGGGCGCGAGCACGACCTCGGCCGCACCGGTGAGCACCGAGGAGTCGGGGTAGCTGTCGGTGTCGGCGCCGAGGACGAGGACCGCGTTGCGTACCTGCTTCTTGGACAGCCTCTTCGCCGCTGCACCCACGGCGATGATCACCGGGCGCTGCTCGCGCAGGAAACCCTCCAGACCCGCGAGGTAACCGTCCAGATCCGGATGCTCGGCGATCACCACGACGGGCTGGCCGGCCAGCGGCGTGTCGAGCGGAGGTACGCCGTTGCCGTGCAGCAGCACCTCCTCCTCCCGCCGGAGCAGCTCGCTGCTGTTGTGGGTGAACAGCTCCAGGTGGGAGCTCAGGCCGCGCTTGGCGTCCTCGAGATCCTCGGTGAGCGACTCCTGGTCGACCGCCCGGCCGGAGGTCAGCAGCTGCTCGCCGTCGAAGATCTCGCCGTCGAGCAGGCGGGCCTTCCGACCGTCGGGCAGCTTCTCGAGGGTGTCCTCGCCGACCTCGTCGATCAGCTCGATGCCGGCGTCGAGGAGCGTCTGCGGGCCCCGGTTGGGGTAGCGACCCGAGACCATCGGCTGGGCGTTGACCACCGCGATCACGCCCTTGGCCGCGATCGCCAGGGCGGTGCTGCGGTCGAGGTCGACATGGTCGATGACCGCGATGTCCCCCTCTTTGAGCCGCGGGATCAGCGCCCGGGTCGGGCGGCCCGCACGCAGCGTGCCGCGGATGCCCGGGAGTACGGACGGAATCTGGCGAGTAGGCAGTCTCATGGCTCCTCAATCCTCCCCCGGCCCGGCCGCCCGTCCCTGGATCTCCCTTCCGGCGAGTCGGCAGCTGTGGCGGCCGGTTGCGTACGTTTGGCGGCCGAATCGGCAGTTGTGGCGTGTGCTGTTCACCACAACTGCGGATCCGTCCGCCAGCGGTGCGGTCTCGGCGGGGGTGCTCGGCCCGGTCAGGCCTTGGCGGAGCGGGCGACCTCGAGGAGCTCGCGGGCGTGCGCGATGGCGGTGTCGGAGGCCGTCAGGCCGGCGAGCATCCGGGAGAGCTCGCGCTCGCGGGACTCGTCGTCGAGGACGCTGAGGCCCGAGCTGGTGACCACACCGTCGCTGGTCTTCTCGACGGCCACGTGATGGTCGGCGAAGGCGGCGACCTGGGGCAGGTGGGTGACGACCAGGACCTGAGCGGTGCGGGCCAGCTGGGCGAGGCGACGGCCGATCTCGACCGCTGCGGTGCCACCCACTCCGGCGTCGACCTCGTCGAAGACGAAGGTCGGGACAGGGCTGGTGGCTGCGAGCACGACCTCGATGGCCAGCATCACCCGGGAGAGCTCACCGCCGGAGGCGCCCTTGTGGAGCGGGCGGGGCTCGGAGCCGGTGTTGGCCGCCAGCAGCAGCTCGACCTCGTCGAGCCCGTTGGACCCGTAGCGCAGCCAGCGGGTGGCCTTGCCGGAGCCGACCTTCAGCGGCGCGTGCGGCTCCTCCTCGGAGGCAGGTGCCTCGGTCTCCTTCTGGCGTACGTCGACGACCAGTCGCGCGTGCGGCATGGCGAGCCCGGTGAGCTCGTCGCTGACCGCCTCGGAGAGCACCCCGGCAGCCTTGGTGCGGGCCTCGGAGAGCGCCAGGCCCGCCTCCGCGAGAGCGGACCGGAGGCGGGTGCGCTCGCTGCGGAGCTCGGCGATGCGGTCGTCGTCGGAGTCGAGCTCGAGGAGCCGCTTGGCACCCGTCTCGGCCCAGGCGAGCACCTCGTCGATCGTCTCGCCGTACTTCCGCGTCAGCGCGGTCAGCGCCGCGCGCCGCTCGGAGACTGCGGCCAGCCGGGCCGGGTCGGTCTCGATCGCGGTCGCGTAAGAGGCGACGTCGGCGGAAAGGTCGGAGAGCAGGTAGGCGACCTCGGCGAGGCGGTCGGCCAGCGAGGCGGCGTCGGGGTCGTGGTCGCGCACGCCGTCGAGGGCCTGGCGGGCGGCGGAGATCGCGCCCATGGCGTCGGGGGCGTCGACCTCGGAGGAGAGCGCCTCGCGCGCCTGCTCCGCCGCGGTGCGCAGCGTGTCGGCGTAGCCGAGCTTCTCCTCCTCCTGCGCGAGGGTGACGTCCTCACCGGATTCGGGCGAGACGGCCTCGACCTCACCGAGGCCGAAGCGGAGCAGGTCGGCCTCCTGGGCCCGCTCGCGGGCGTGGGTGGTCACCTCGTCGAGCTCGCTCTCGACGCGTCGCAGCTCGGCGTGGATGTCGGCGTAGGCGGCGATCAGCTCGGCGACCGTCTCCCCGCCGAAGCGGTCGAGCGAGTCGCGCTGGGCGCGCGGCTGCAGCAGCCGGTGCTGGTCGGACTGGCCGTGGACCGCGACCAGCGGCGAGGTCACCGAGCCCAGGGTCGCGACCGGGACGGTCGCACCCCCGACGTACGCCCGGGCCCGGCCCTCGGCGGCGACGGTGCGGGCGACCAGGACGCGGCCTTCCTCGACCTCTCCCCCGGCCTCCTCGGTCGCGTCCACGACACCCGGCAGCGAGCGGGCGTCGATGACGCCCTCGACGCGGGCGGCCTTCTTGCCCTTGCGGACCGAGCCGGCGTCGCCGCGACCGCCGAGCAGCAGGCCGAGCGCGGTCACGATCATCGTCTTGCCCGCACCGGTCTCGCCGGTGACCACGGTCAGACCGGGGCCGAGCTCCAGGGTCGAGGACTCGATGATCCCGAGTCCGGAGATCCTGATCTCCTCAAGCATTCTCGCCTCCGTTCATCCTGAACGGACGCCGTTCCGCGGCGCCTCGCCATCCCTCCACAGACAGTCCGAACTTCCGCACCAGACGGTCCGTGAACGGCGCCTGGTGCAGGCGGACGAGTCTGACAGGCTCCACCCCCCGGGTGACCTCGATCCGGGCGCCGGGACCCAGCTCGTAGGAACGCCGGCCGTCGCACCAGAGCACACCGACCCCGTCCGCGCGCGAGATGACCTCGACGGCGAGCACCGAGGTCGGCGCGACCACCATCGGCCGGGCGAAGAGCGCATGGGCGCTGATCGGCGTCAGCAGCAGGGCCTCGACGCCGGGCCACACGACCGGGCCACCGGCGGAGAAGTTGTAGGCCGTGGAGCCGGTCGGGGTCGCGCAGACCACGCCGTCGCAGCCCCATCGCGACAGCGGGCGGCCGTCGATCTCGACGACGACCTCGAGCATCCGCTCGCGCGCGGCCTTCTCGACGCTGGCCTCGTTGACGGCGAACGTGCGGAAGACCTTCTGACCGTCCTCGTAGACGCTCACCTCGAGAGCCAGGCGGTCCTCGGAGGTGTAGCGGCGCTGGACGATCGCCTCGATGGTCGACTCGACGTCGTCGTACTCCGCCTCCGCCAGGAAGCCGACATGGCCCAGGTTGACCCCGAGCACCGGGGTGCGGTGGGGCTGGACGATCTCGGCGGCACGCAGGATCGTGCCGTCTCCGCCGATGACCAGCGCCAGCTCGCAGTCACGGCTCGCGTCGGCCTCGTCGGTGGCGAGCTCGAGCTCGGGTTCGTACGCCGCGGGGTCGATGCCGAGGTCGGCGGCCTCGCTGGCCAGCACCCTGACCACGATGCCGTGCACCGCGAGCGACTTGGCGCAGGCCAGTCCGACCTCGCGTGCCTCCTCACGCCCGGTGTGGATGAGCATGAGGACGCGGCGGACGGCGGTTGACTCCGCAGACTCCACGTTCAAGGCATCGGCATCGGCATCGGTCACGGATCCACCTTCTCAGACGGCGCCGACACTTCCCCGGCGGTGGGGCTCTCCAGGCCGCGCTGCTCGCGCACGGCCTCCTCGATCTCGGCCTCGGTGATCGTGGCCTCTCCTCGGCGGAGCCAGAGGAAGAACTCGACGTTGCCGGACGGGCCCGGGAGCGGGCTGGTGGTGACCGCGCGGGCGCCCCAACCACGGGAGGCGGCCGCCGCGGCCACGGCGTTGACCGCCTCGGCGCGCAACGCCGGATCGCGGACCACTCCGCCCTTGCCGACACGATCCTTGCCGACCTCGAACTGGGGCTTGACCATCAGCGCCAGGTCGCCCTCAGGGCTGGTCACGCGGATCAGCGCGTCCAGCACGAGCTCAAGGGAGATGAAGGAGAGGTCGCCGACCACGACGTCGACGGGCTCACCGACGATGTCGAGGGAGAGGTCACGGATGTTGGTGCGATCGTGGACGACGACACGGTCGTCCTGCTGGAGGCGCCAGGCGAGCTGGCCGTAGCCCACGTCGACGGCGACGACCTGTCGGGCCTCGTTGCGGAGCAGTACGTCGGTGAACCCGCCTGTCGAGGCCCCGGCGTCCAGGCAGCGACGGTCCTTGACCGAGAGGCCGAGCGGACCGAAGGCCGCCAGCGCACCGGCGAGCTTGTGCCCGCCGCGCGAGACGAAGTCGGGACGGTCCGGGTCCTCGGTCACCACGATGGCGACATCGGTGGTGACGCCGGTCGCGGGCTTGGTGGCACGGTTGCCCGAGACGGTCACGCGCCCGGCGGCGATCAGCTCGCTGGCGTGCTCACGGGATCGGGCGAGCTTGCGACGGACCAGCTCGGCGTCGAGGCGCAGGCGGCGAGGAGGCATGCGGTCGCCTTTCAGGGCTGGTCTGCGGGCTGGTCTGCGGGCTGGTCTGCGGGCTGGTCTGCGGGCTGGTCTGCAGGGTGGTCGTCCGGCGCGGCCCCGGACGCGGCGGCGATCCGCGCCATCGCGTCGTGGGTCTGGGTGTCGGGGTCCAGCGCCCGGCGCAGCTCGGTGTGAGCCGACTCGAAGACACCGACGTGCTCGGCCAGAGGCAGCTCGTCGAGGCGGTCGAGCGTCTCGAGGACCGCATCGACGCGGGCTACACCGGTGTGCGGCGACGGGCCGGCCTGGGCCGGAGTCGCGTCGAAATCCTGCTCGCTCATGTGCCCGAGACTACCGCCCCGCCGTCGGCATCCGGACGAGGCGGCGCGGCCAGGGCGCCGATCGAGACCACGGACCCGGTGGCGTCCACGTGCGCCCAGGCGCTGGTCGCGACGACCCGCCACCAGTCATCGGTGGCACCGTCGCCGCTCACCTGCAGCTCCCCGTCGCGTACCTCGGCGGTCCAGCCGCCCAGACGTGCCGTGGTGCCGTCGCTCTCGGGCGCCTGATGGGTCTCGAGAAGGCCGCCGAGGTCGGAGGAGATGTAGGTCGGCCGGCGCTCCGGCTCGGCTGCGACGATCTCTTCCAGGCCGGTCACGCCGGTCAGCACCAGAAGCGTGTCGATGCCCATGTTGCGGCCGCCCTCGATGTCGGTGTCGAGCCGGTCGCCGACCATCAGCGGATGCTCGGCCCCGGTGCGCCTGATGGTCTCCTCCAGCAGCGGCTTGGAGGGCTTGCCGGCCACGACCGGCTCCACGTTCGCGAAACGGCGCAGGGTGTCGACCAGGACGCCGTGGCCCGGCGCGATCCCGTAGGCGGCCGGGAAGGTCATGTCGGTGTTGCTGGCGACCCAGAAGAGCCCGTCCTTGATCCGCACCGCCGCACGCAGGATGTCCTTCCACAGCAGCTCCGGGTTGTAGCCGGTCACGATCGCCTCGGCGTCCTCGTCGACCGCGACAGGCACCAGGCCGGCCGCCTCGAGCGGCTCGCTCAGGCCGGCGGCGCCCAGGTTGACCACCTTCGCGCCCGGCTCGAGGCGCTCGGCCAGGACCCGCGCCGCGGCCTGGGCGGAGGTGACGACGTCCTCGGCCGTCGCCTCGATCTCCAGGTCGCGGATGTTGGCGGCCACCTTCTGCGGCGGCCGGGCGGCGTTGTTGGTGATGAACGCCAGGCGCAGCCCGGCCTCTCGCGCCGCGGCGAGCGACTCCGGGGCGCGCGGGACCGCGGCGCGGCCGATGTAGACCACGCCGTCGAGGTCGAGCATCGCCACGTCGTGGGCGGAGGCGAGCGCCTGGTCTGAGCCCTTGAGCTGGTGGCCGTTCAGCACACGAAGTTCCTTCTCTGAGTCGGGGGTGCGGCGATTGGCACCAGTGTGACCCTACGATGTGCAGGTGGACGATACGGGTGTGGTCAGGGCGCCGTACCTCGGGCGGCCGCTGCGCCTGGAGCCCTTCCGAGCGCTCTCGCTGGCGCCCTCTCGCATCGGCGACCCGACCTCGGCGCGGCTCTACTCGCGGCCCTATCGCGGCGTCGCCTCCCGGATCAGCTCCTGGCTGGCGCGCGGCGATCTGCGCGAGCACCGCGACTCCGCCCTCTACCTGCACGAGTACACCGCAGCGGGCATCACCGTCCGCGGCGTCGTGGGCATCCTCGACGTCTCGCACCGCACCGACGACCCCGATCAGGCCGCCGTCCTCCCTCACGAGGGCGTGCGCACCGCGCAGGCCACGCAGCTCGCGTCTCGGATGCGACAGATGCGCGTGCACCCGGCGCCGATCCTGCTCACCTACCACGCGCCCGAAGGTGTCGCTGCGCTGCTGGACCGGGTGCAGGCCGGCGCGCCCGACGAGCAGTACGACGACCACGGCGGCCAGCACCACCGGGTCTGGGCGATCACCGACGAGGCCGTGATCGCGCAACTGCGCGAAGCGTGGGCGGCCCAGCAGGCGCTGATCGCTGACGGGCACCACCGCTACGCGGCGTACGCAGAGCTCCAGGGTCTCGCCGAGCCCGGCGACGGTGCCGCGACCGACTTCGGGCTCGCGATGCTCATCGACCAGGACGACACCCCGCTGCAGCTCGGCGCGATCCACCGGGTGCTCGCCGGGGTGAACCTGCGCGACCTGCGCTCCGCCGCCGAGGCCGTCGGCGCCACCTGGACCGCGGGCGGCCGCGAGGCGACGCTGGGCCGGCTCGGACCGGGTGTGATCGCGCTCAGCGACGGCCGCGGCTGGGCCACGCTCGAGTTCGCGAGCGCCGACACACCGATCACCGGTGACGTGGGCTACCTGCACGACCGGGTGCTCCCCCGGCTGCGCCGACAGCCCTCACGGGTGCTGCACGCCCACCAGGTCGACGCGGCACTCAAACGGGCCCGCCCGGGTCGTGACGTGGCGGTGCTGCTGGCAGCGCCGTCCTTCGACACGATCCTCTCCTCCGCCTCGACCGGGCAGCTGCTCCCGGAGAAGGCGACCTCGTTCCAGCCCAAGCCGCACCCGGGCGTGCTCATCCGGCTCCTGGACGCGGCGCGGCTCGAGAAGTCGCGACACTAGCTCGCCTGCTTGGTCGCCGCGGCGGCTCGGCTCACCCGTCTGGCCGAGGCGACCTCGACCTCGGTCATCGACTGCAGCCGGCCGCCGGTCTTGAAGAACCGCCGTCGCAACGAGCCGTTGACCTCGATCACGTCCCCCACCCGCCAGGTCGCCGCAGCCCGGCGGACACGGGCGACCCAGGTGTGACACTCGAGCGCGTCGATCTGCACCCGGCTGCTCCCGCGCCGCTTGTCGCGCGGTCTGTCCACGACCACCCTGAACGCGGTGAGCTGGTCGCCGCTCGGCAGCTCCCGCTCCTCCGCGGCCAGGGAGAGCCGGCCGATCAGTCGCACCTCGTTGACCGTCGCCAGCCCACCGGCCGGCCCCGTCCGCCCGCCATCGTCCGGTGATGGCTCCTTCTCCACTCTTGCGACCGTCATCGCGATCACCTCCGACCATCATCCTGGTCAGCGGCGCCGACAGTTCTGGCCCGGGCAAGGGAGCCTGTGGAAAACCGGTGTTTCAAGCCGGCTTGTGGACAGTCATCGGCCCCTCAGCCCTCCGAGAAACTCTTCCGACCACCGCCCCGGCGAACGCCCGAGTTCGCCCGGATCTCCTCGCTCGCCGCTCGGAACGCGGGCTCTGCTCGGGCGAAGTAGTCGAAGAGAAGCGCGCGTTCCTCGGCGTCATAGCGCGCCAGCACCTCAGCGACGTGACGACGAGCCGGAGCAACGACCTCCTCGACCCGGCGCCGCGCGTCAGGCACTGGTTCCACGCTCATCCGACGCCGATCGCCCGGGTCTGCACGCCGCCGCGCGAAACCGGCACGCTCCAAGCGGGCCGTCAGCCGTTCGCGCGGAGCTTTTTCGCCGGCCGGTACTGCGAGACCGTGGGGTCTCCCGCGACCCAGAACCGCCACGGCTGGTCCGGGGCGAGCCTAAGGCCCACCCGCGGCCCGGTGGCGACCTCGATCTGCGACCACTCCCCGACCGGCGCCAGGTCGAGCTCGAAGGCGTCCGTCCCGTTCATCCCCAGATCGATCCCGAGCGCCGAGGCCAGCCGGGCCGGACCACGGGCGAGGTCGACGTCGCGAGCCGACCCGCGCCGCTCCCGGGCCAGCTCGATCCCGTCGACCACCTCACCGGCCCGCAGCAGGATCCCGCCAGGCTCACCCTCCGGGTGACAGACGAGGTTGGCGCAGTGGTGCATCCCGTAGGTGAAATAGACGTAGAGGTGACCGGGCGGGCCGAACATCACCCGGTTGCGGTTCGTCTTCCCGCGGAAGGCGTGCGAACCGGGGTCGTCTGCGGCGTACGCCTCGAGCTCGGTCAGCCGCACCGTCACCCCGCCGAACGACAGCCTCGCCCCGAGGATCCGCGGAGCGGTCACCTCGGGGCGCTGGTGGAGCAGATCTGTGAGCAGCACTAGGACGGACGGTACCCAGCCGACTTCGTCTTCAGCTCCGCGAGCTGCTCGGCGACCCGGACCGGAGCGGTGCCGCCGCGACCGTCACGCGAGGCGACCGATCCCTCGATCGTCAGCACCAGGCGTACGTCGGGGGTGAGCGCCGGCGAGATGGTGGCGAACTCGTCGTCGGTGAGCTCGTCCAGCTCGACGCCACGCTTCTCGGCCGCCTGGACGCAGGCGCCGGCCAGCTCGTGGGCGATCCGGAACGGGGTGCCCTGGCGGACCAGCCACTCGGCGATGTCGGTGGCCAGCGAGAAGCCCTGCGGGGCGAGCTCGGCCATCTTCTCGGTGTTGTAGACGAGCGTCGCGACCTGGCCGGTGAAGGCCGGCAGGAGCACCTCGAGGGTGTCCAGGGAGTCGAAGACCGGCTCCTTGTCCTCCTGCAGGTCGCGGTTGTAGGCCAGCGGCAGCGCCTTCAGCGTGGTGAGCAGCCCGGTCAGGTTGCCGACCAGGCGGCCGGCCTTGCCGCGGGCGAGCTCGGAGATGTCGGGGTTCTTCTTCTGCGGCATGATGCTCGAGCCGGTCGACCAGGAGTCGTGCAGCGTGACGAAGTCGAACTCCTTGGTCGCCCACAGGATGATCTCCTCGGCGATCCGGCTGACGTCGACGCCGATCTGGGCGCAGACGTAGGCGAACTCGGCGACGAAGTCGCGCGAGGCGGTGCCGTCGATCGAGTTGGCGCTCGAGCCGGTGAAGCCGAGCTCGGAGGCGACCAGGACCGGGTCCAGACCGAGCGACTGGCCGGCGAGAGCGCCGGAGCCGTACGGCGAGTCGCACTCGACCCGCGCCCGCCAGTCGCCGAGCCGGTCGACGTCGCGCAGCAGCGACCAGGCGTGGGCCATCAGGTGGTGTGAGAGCAGCACCGGCTGGGCGTGCTGGAGGTGCGTACGTCCCGGCATGATCGCGCCCAGGTTCTGCTCCGCCTGCCCGGCGAGCGCGTCGATCAGGTCGAGCACGAGCCCGCGCAGCACCCGCTCGTGGTCGAGCAGGTAGCTGCGGAAGAGCGTCGCGATCTGGTCGTTGCGCGAGCGCCCGGCCCGCAGCTTCCCGCCGACGTCGGGCCCGATCTCCTCGATCAGCAGCCGCTCGAGAGCGCCGTGGACGTCCTCGTCGGAGGAAGCCGGGAGCAGTCGGCCGGAGGTGTACTTCTCCGCGAGGACGTCGAGACCGCGGTGGATCTCGTTCTCCTCCTCACCGGTCAGCAGCCCGGCCGCGCCCAGCGCCTTGGCGTGGGCGTGGGATCCGGCGATGTCGTAGAGCGCCAGCCGCCAGTCGAACTGCGTCGAGCGTGAGAGCGCCTCGAGCTCCGGCGAGGGGCCGCCGGCGAACCGGCCGCCCCAGAGCTTGCCCTCGTTGGTTGTGTGGGCAGGTGTGTTCGACATCAGTCGTTCCCGGCCTCGAAGGCGGCCTCGTCGAGGAAGGTGTCGTCCAGCTCGGACTGCGCCTTGGCCTCGGTGGCGGCGATGCGGTCGAAGCCACCGGCGGGGAGCTCGCCGAAGAGGGTGCCGTTCTCGACCAGCACGGTGCCCTGGTCGAGCGGGTGGCCGGCGTAGACCTCGAGCTTGGAGCGCGAGTCGGCGATGTCGAGGTTGCGCATGGTGAGCTGGCCGATGCGGTCGACGGGGCCGAAGGCGGCGTTCTCGACGCGCTCCATGGAGAGCTTCTCGGGGTGGTAGGAGAAGTGGGTGCCCTCGGTCTTGAGGATGGTGTAGTCCTCACCGCGGCGCAGCCGCAGGGTGACCGTGCCGGAGACCAGGGAGGCGATCCAGCGCTGGATCGACTCGCGCACCATCAGCGCCTGCGGGTCGAGCCAGCGGCCCTCGTAGAGCAGCCGGCCGAGGCGGCGGCCCTCGTTGTAGTAGTTGGTCATGGTGTCTTCGTTGTGCACCGCGTTGAGGAGCCGCTCGTAGGCGATCCAGAGCAGCGCCATCCCCGGCGCCTCGTAGATGCCGCGCGACTTGGCCTCGATGATGCGGTTCTCGATCTGGTCGGACATGCCGAGGCCGTGGCGGCCGCCGATCGCGTTGGCCTCGTAGACCAGCGCCACGGGGTCGGTGTAGTCCTTGCCGTTGATCGCTACCGGGCGGCCCTCGACGAAGCTGATCGAGACGTCCTCGGTCTCGATGGCGACCGAGGGGTCCCAGAACTTCACACCCATGATCGGCTCGACGGTCTCCAGGGAGACGTCGAGGTGCTCCAGGGTCTTGGCCTCGTGGGTGGCGCCCCAGATGTTGGCGTCGGTGGAGTAGGCCTTCTCGGTCGAGTCGCGGTAGGGCAGGTCGTGGGCGACCAGCCACTCCGACATCTCGTGGCGACCGCCGAGCTCGTGGACGAAGTCGGCGTCGAGCCACGGCTTGTAGATGCGCAGCTGCGGGTTGGCCATCAGGCCGTAGCGGTAGAACCGCTCGATGTCGTTGCCCTTGAAGGTCGAGCCGTCGCCCCAGATGTTGACGTCGTCGGCCTGCATGGCGCGCACCAGCATGGTGCCGGTCACCGCGCGCCCGAGCGGCGTGGTGTTGAAGTAGGCGCGGCCGCCGGAGCGGATGTGGAAGGCGCCGCAGGCGAGCGCGGCCAGGCCCTCCTCGACCAGCTGCGGCTTGATGTCGATGGCGCGGGCGATCTCGGCGCCGTACGCCATCGCCCGGTCCGGGACGCCGGAGATGTCGGGCTCGTCGTACTGCCCGATGTCGGCGGTGTAGGTGCACGGAACAGCACCCTTGTCGCGCATCCACGCGACCGCCACGGAGGTGTCGAGGCCTCCGGAGAAGGCGATGCCTACGCGCTCGCCCTTGGGAAGGGAGGTCAGGACCTTGCTCACGAGATGATGCTCCTTGATCTGAAACTACTGGATGTCTGTGGTCTTGCCGGCGAGGCTGAGGAAGCGGTTGACGAGCGTCGCGCCGCCCTTCGGCTCGCGGCCGATGACGAGCACGGTGTCGTCGCCGGCGATGGTGCCGAGGATGTCGGGGTATTCGGCGCGGTCGATCGCGGAGGCGAAGTACTGGGCGCCTCCAGCAGGAGTACGCAGCACCACCAGGTTGCCACTCCCGTCGGCACTCACCAACAGCTCGCGGGCGAGCCGGCCGAGCTTGCTGCGACCGCTGGCCGACTCCCCCGGCGCCACCGCGGTGCGGTCACCACCTTCGCCGGGGACGGCGTAGACGAGCGCGCCGGAAGGTGCCCGCACCTTCACCGCGTCGAGCTCGTCCAGGTCGCGCGAGAGCGTCGCCTGGGTGACGTGGACGCCGTGGGCCAGGAGCGCCTCGGAGAGCTCGGTCTGCGACCGGATCTCCTTGCCCCAGATGATGTCGACGATCAGGGACTGGCGCGCGCCCTTGGTGGCGGGACGCTGGGTCTCGCTGGTGGTCATCGTCGCTCCCAGAGGAAGGCCAGGATCGCCTTCTGGGCGTGGCGCCGGTTCTCCGCCTCGTCCCAGACCAGGCTCCGCGGGCCGTCGAGCACCTCGGCCTCGATCTCCTTGCCGCGGTAGGCCGGCAGGCAGTGCAGCACGACCGCGTCGGGGTCGGCGTGGCCGAGCAGCTCGGTGGTCAGCGCGTAGGGCGAGAAGACCGCGATCCGCGCCTCCTTCTCGCTCTCCTTGCCCATCGAGACCCAGGTGTCGGTGATGAGCACGTCGGCGTCGGCGGCGGCCGTGACCGGGTCGGGGGTCACGGAGACCGAGCCGCCGGTCTCCTCGGCGATCTCCTTGGCCCGGACCAGCACGTCGGCGTCGGGCGCGTAGCCCTCGGGCGCGCCGAACCGGACGTGCATCCCGGCGAGGGCACCGGCCAGCGCCCAGGAGTTGCCCATGTTGCAGGCGGCGTCGCCGAGGAAGGCCGCGGTCAGCCCGGCGAGGGATCCCTTGTGCTCGGCCAGCGTCTGCAGGTCGGCGAGCAGCTGGCAGGGGTGGAACTCGTCGGTGAGCGCGTTGACCACCGGCACGCCGGAGTGGGCGGCCATCGCCTCGAGGTCGGCCTGCGCGAACGTACGCCACACGATCTCGCCCGCCTGCCGGCCGAGCACCCGGGCGACGTCGGCGACCGACTCCCGCTCGCCGATCCCGGCCAGGCGGCCGTCGACGAGCATCGAGTGGCCGCCGAGCTCGGCGATCCCGGAGGAGAACGAGGCCTGCGTACGCAGCGTCGGCTTGTCGTAGATCGTGGCCACGGTCACCGGGCCGGCGAGCGGCTTGGCGGCGAAGGGGTCCTGCTTCATGGCTGCCGCGAGCGCCAGCACCTCGGCCTGCTCGGCCGGGGTGAGGTCGTCGTCGCGGAGGAAGTGGCGGGTCATGCGGTGGCCTCGGCAGCGTCGAGGATGGCGGGCCAGGCGGCCAGGAGGCGCTCGGCGTCGTCCTCGGTGAGCACGAGCGGCGGGACCAGCCGGATCCGCTCGGGGGTGGCGTTGTTGAGGATGAAGCCCGCCTCGAGCGCGGCCGCGGCGACCTTGGCGGAGTCGAGACCCGCCAGGACCAGGCCGATGAAGAGGCCCTCGCCCTCGGCACGCGCGACCCGCGGGTCGGCGGCCAGGCCGTCGCGCAGCTTCTGGCCCAGCACGGTGACGTGCTCGAGGAGCCCGTCCGACTCGATGGTCTCGATCACCGCGAGGCCGGCGGCGCAGGCGACCGGGTTGCCCCCGAAGGTGGTGCCGTGGTTGCCGGGCTCGAAGAGGGTCGCCGCGCGGCCCAGACCGATGCAGGCGCCGATCGGGAAGCCACCACCGAGGCCCTTGGCGAGGGTGACGATGTCGGCGGTGACGCCGGAGGTCTCGTGGGCGAACCAATGACCGGTGCGCCCGATGCCGGACTGCACCTCGTCGAGCCACAGCAGGGTGCCGTGCTCGTCGGCCACCGACCGCGCGGCGGCGAGGTAGTCCGAGGGCGGCACGATGACACCGGCCTCACCCTGGATCGGCTCCAGGATGATCGCGGCGGTCTCGTCGGTGACCGCGGCGGCCAGCGCCTCGGCGTCCCCGTATGCGACGAAGGTGACCTCGCCGGGAAGCGGCTCGAAGGGCGCCCGGTAGGCCCCCTTGGAGGTCAGCGCGAGCGCGCCCATGGTGCGGCCGTGGAAGGCGCCCTGAGCCGCCACGATGTGGCGGCGGCCGGTGCGCCTGGTCAGCTTGAAGCCGGCCTCGTTGGCCTCGGTGCCGGAGTTGGCGAAGAAGACGCGGCCGGTCTCACCGCCGGGCACCCGGGCCAGCAGCGCCTCGGCGAGCTCGACCTGCGGCTGGGAGGTGAAGAAGTTGGAGATGTGGCCGAGCGAGGTCAGCTGGGAGGTCACCGCGGAGACCAGTGCCGGGTGGGCGTGGCCGAGCGAGTTGACCGCGATGCCGGCCAGCAGGTCGACGTACTCCTTGCCGTCCTCGTCCCACACGTGGGCACCCTCGCCACGGGTCAGGACCAGCTTGGGAGCACCGAAGGTGTTCATCAGCGAGGCGGCGTACCGCTCTCCGTAGGTGCTCATCTGTTCAGCTCCCTTGCTTTGCGGGTCTTGGTGGTGACGCCGGGGAGCACCTGGGTGCCGACTCCCTCGGCGGTGAAGAGCTCGAGCAGCACGGCGTGCGGCTCGCGGCCGTCGACGACGGTGGCGCGCTTGACGCCGCCCTTGACGGCCTCGAGGCAGGCGCTCATCTTCGGGATCATGCCGCTGGCGAGCTCGGGGAGGATGCCCTCGAGCGCCTCCGGGCTGATCTCGCCGATGACCTCCTCGGGGTCGGGCCAGTCGAGGTAGAGCCCCTCGACGTCGGTCAGGACCAGCAGCTTCTCGGCCTCGAGCGCGACCGCGAGCGAGGAGGCGGCACGGTCGGCGTTGACGTTGTAGACCGCGCCGTCGAGGTCGGGCGCGATGCTGGAGACGACCGGGATCCGGCCGGCCTCGATCAGGTCGAGGACCGCGGAGGGACGTACGTCGACGACCTCGCCGACCTGGCCCAGGTCGACCTCCTCGCCGTCGACGACGGTGCTCGCCGGCTCGGCGGTGAAGAGTCCGGCGTCCTCGCCGGAGAGTCCGACGGCCAGCGGGCCGTGCTCGTTGATCAGGCCGACCAGCTCACGCTGGACCTGGCCGACCAGGACCATCCGGACCACGTCCATCGCCTCGGGGGTCGTGACGCGCAGGCCGCCGCGGAACTCCGACTCGATGCCGAGCCGGCCCAGCATGCTCGAGATCTGCGGGCCGCCGCCGTGGACGACGACAGGCTTGAAGCCGGCGAACCGCATGAAGGCGATGTCCTCGGCGAAGGCCTGCTTCAGCTTGTCGTCGGTCATGGCGTTGCCGCCGTACTTCACCACGACGATCTTGCCGTGGTACTCCTTCAGCCACGGGAGCGCACCGGCGAGGGTGCGCGCCTTGGCGGGGTCGGGACGACCCGGCTCGTGGGCCACTGTTTCGAGCTCGAAGTTCACGCCGCCACCTCCGTAGCGCAAGCGCCAGAGTACGGACGCGGCGGCGTGATGGGCTCGTGGTTCACTCGCTGACGCTCGTTCACGGTGCCACCCCGACTGTGGTCAGGCCGGTGGTCTCCTCGAGCCCGAGGGCGAGGTTCATGCACTGGATCGCGCCGCCGGCGGTGCCCTTGGCGAGGTTGTCGACGGCGCCGACGACGACCAGCCGGCCGGCGGCCTCGTCGACGGTCACCTGGACATGGACGGCGTTGGAGCCGACCACGGCCTTGGTCTGCGGCCACTGGCCCTCGGGGAGCAGGTGGACGAACGGCTCCGAGCCGTACGCCTTCTCGTAGACGCCGCGCACGTCGGCAGCGCTCACACCGTCGGCGAGCTTGGCCGAGCAGGTGGCCAGGATGCCGCGCGGCATCGGCACCAGCACGGGGGTGAAGGAGACCGAGACCTCGCCGTCGACCAGCCCGGAGAGGTTCTGGACGATCTCCGGGGTGTGCCGGTGGGCGCCACCGACGCCGTAGGCGCTGACGTTGCCCATCACCTCGGCCCCGATCAGGTGAGGCTTGGAGGACTTGCCCGCACCGCTGGTGCCGGTGGCGGCGACCACGACGACGTCGGGGTCGACGATGCCGGCCTCGACAGCGGGCGCGAGGGCGAGGGTGGAGACCGTCGGGAAGCAGCCCGGCACCGCGATCCGGCTGGCGGAGGTGAGCGCCTCACGCTGGCCGGGGAGCTCGGGCAGCCCGTAGGGCCAGGTGCCGGCGTGGTCGGTGCCGTAGAACTTCGTCCAGGCCTCGGCGTCGGCGAGCCGGTAGTCGGCGCCGCAGTCGATCACGACCACGTCGTCGGGGAGGCCGGCCGCGATCGGACCCGACTCGCCGTGGGGCAGAGCCAGGAAGACCACGTCGTGGCCCGCCAGGGTCTCGGAGGTCGTGGGCTCGAGCACTCGGTCGGCGAGCGGGAGCAGATGGGGCTGGAGGCTCCCCAGGGTCTTGCCTGCGCTGGAGGCGGCGGTCAGGGCGCCGATCTCCACCTCGGGGTGGGCCAGCAGCAGCCTGAGCAGCTCACCTCCGGCATATCCACTGGCACCGGCGACGGCGACGCGCTTCTTGGTCATATGCATGACCATACGTCACGCTGTATGTATCCGGCAAAAGAGTGCCCGACGGCTGAGACGCGGTACCCAGGGGCGGCATCGGAGAAACCCAGAGGAAATCGCCGCGTGGACCGCTTAGTGTTCGCGCCATGACCCGCCTCACCCCCGCCGCCTACCTCGACCACATCCGGACGGAGTCCGCGCGTTTCCGTGCCGTCCTCGCCGACACCTCCCCCACCGCACCCGTCCCGACCGCTCCCGAGTGGACCGCCGCCGACCTGCTCTGGCACGTCGCCGCGGAGGTGCAGCACTTCTGGACGTACGTCCTGGAGAGCCGTCCCGCCACGCCGACCGAGGAGACCTATCCCGAGCCCGAGCGCCCGAAGGACGCCGACTACCAGGAGCTGCTGGAGAACTTCGACCGGATGAACGCCACGTTCATCGAGACGCTGGAGAAGACCGCGCCCGACGAGCCCACGTGGTCGTGGTCCGACGACCAGACCGCCGCGTTCACCTACCGCCGCCAGGCCCACGAGATCCTCATCCACCGCATCGACGCCGAGCTCGCCGCGGGGGCCCTGACGCCGCTCGACCCGGCGCTGGCGGCCGACGGGGTCGAGGAGGTCCTCGACATCTTCTACGGCGGCAAGCCCGGCTGGGCGAGCTTCACCGGCGGCGACGACTTCGTCCGCGTGGACGCGGTCGACACCGACACCCAGACCTGGGTCCAGCTCGGTCGCGTCTCCGGAACGAGCCCCGACGGCGAGCGGCTCGAGGACGAGCCGGACCTCAGCGTCCTCCCCGCCGATCAGATCCCGGCCGGCACCGAGCCGGCCGTGGTCGTCGAGGGCACCGCGGCCGACCTCGACGCCTGGCTCTGGCGCCGGCTCGACGACGAGCGGATCACCGTCACCGGCGACACGTCCGTCTACGACCGCTTCCGCGCGTTGACGAACGAGCCGATCACGGACGACTAACGTTCGCCGCATGATCAAGCACCTGGCGGTCTTCCTCGGTTCCCGCGACGGCAACGACCCGGCGCTCGCCACGAGCGCCTACGAGGTCGGCAAGGGGCTCGCCGAGCGCGACATCGAACTGGTCTACGGTGCCGGCGGAGGTGGCCTGATGGGGCAGATCTCCCAGGGAGCCATCGACGCCCAGGGCAAGGTCTTCGGAGTGATCCCGCGCTTCATGGTCGAGCGCGAGTGGGGGCGCATCGAGGGAGCGCCGGGGATGCAGACGGTCGTCGTCGACACCATGCACGAGCGCAAGGCGCTCATGGCCGAGCGCGCCGAGGCGTTCCTCGCGCTCCCGGGCGGGATCGGCACCCTCGAGGAGCTCTTCGAGGTCTGGACCTGGCAGACGCTGTCGCTGCACGGCAAGCCGGTGGGCGTGCTCAACGTCAACGGCTTCTGGGACCCGCTCGTGGAGATGATGGAGCGCATCGCCGAGGCGGGTTTCCTGCACGGCTCCCCCGCCGAGACGCTCGTGGTCGGAGACGATCTCGACGACGTCCTGGAACGACTCGCCGCCGCCCGCTGAAACCCGCTGAGTCCCGCTGAAACCGGACCGGAAGCGCTGAAACCGCGGTGAAGGCGTCCTGAAACCCGGACGCCTCACCGTGGCAGCATGACAACCAACACCGAACTGGCCGTATCGGCCTCGGGTCTGGTCAAGACCTTCGGCGACTTCACCGCGGTGGGCGGGATCGATCTGGAGATCCGCCGCGGCGAGGTCTTCGGCGTGCTCGGCCCCAACGGCGCCGGCAAGACCACGACCCTGAAGATGCTCGCGACCCTGCTCTCGATCGACGCCGGCACGGCGGAGATCTTCGGGGTCGACGTCAAGGCGCACCCCCACCAGGTGCGTCAGCTCGTCGGCTTGACCGGGCAGTACGCCTCGGTCGACGAGAACCTCACCGCGACCGAGAACCTCGTGCTCTTCGGTCGCCTGCTCGGCATGTCCGGTCGCTCGGCCCGAGCCGCTTCCGAGGAGCTGCTGGAGTCCTTCGGGCTCCAGGAGGCTGCCAAGCGGCAGATCTCGAAGTTCTCCGGAGGCATGCGCCGCCGCCTCGACCTGGCCGCCTCGCTGCTCTCCCGGCCGCCGCTGATCTTCCTCGACGAGCCGACCACCGGTCTGGACCCGCGCACCCGCGGCCAGATGTGGGACACCATCCGTACGCTGGTGGCCGGCGGCTCCACGGTCCTGCTGACGACGCAGTACCTTGACGAGGCCGACCAGCTCGCCGACCGGATCGCGGTCATCGACCGCGGCGTCAAGGTCGCCGAGGGCACCTCGGAGCAGCTCAAGACGTCCGTCGGAAGCTCGACGCTCCACCTGCGCCTCAGCGACCGGTCCCAGGTCGCCGCCGCCGCGGCGGTGGTCGAGAACGCCACCGGCGAGCGACCGGTGCTGACTCCCGAGGCGGGCGGCGTCAACGTACCGCTGGTCGATGCGGACCGCGCCGCCGACGTGCTCATCGGCCTGCGCCACGCCGGCATCTCGATCACCACCGCCAACGTGCAGCAGCCGACTCTCGACGAGGTCTTCCTCGCGCTGACCGGCCACGGCACCGAGAGCACCCCGAACCCGGCCGACCACGACCGGTCCGCCACCGACATCACCGAGGAGGTGGCCTGAGATGGCTGCACTGATCTCCACCTACGCGGTCGCCGACCGCCCGCTCAAGGCCCGTCCCGGCACGGGCGAGACCATCGCCCAGACCCTGACCATGGCCCGCCGGGCGTTCATCAAGATGATGCGCAACCCCGAGCAGTTCTTCGACGTGACCATCCAGCCGCTGCTGTTCACCGCGATGTTCGCCTACATCTTCGGCGGCGCGATCTCCGGTGACGTGAAGTCCTACCTGCCGACCATCATCACCGGCATCCTCGCCCAGACGGCGCTGACCGCCTCGATGGCCCGTGGCACCCAGCTGCGCGAGGACATGGACAAGGGCGTCTTCGACCGGTTCAAGGCGCTCCCGATCGCTCGGATCGCGCCGCTGGCCGGACCGGCGGTGGCCGACCTGCTCCGTTACGGGATCGCGGCGACGCTGACGATCGTGGTCGGCCTGCTGATGGGCTACCGGCCCGGTGGTGGCGTCGGCGGGGTGGTCGCGGGCTGGGCGCTGACCATCTTCGCCGGCTGGTCGCTGAGCTGGATCTTCACCTGGCTCGGCACGGTCCTGAAGACCGCGGGTGGGGTCCAGGGGCTGGGCATGATGATCATGTTCCCGCTGACCTTCCTCTCCCCCGCGTTCGTGCCGAAGGAGACCATGCCCACCTGGCTGCAGCACTTCGTCGACGTCAACCCGGTGACGCTGGTCATCAACGCCACTCGTGACCTGATGAACGCCGGCGACCTCACCCTGAGCGTGGTGTGGGCGCTGGTCGGCTGCGCCGCGGTCGTGGCGGTCTTCGCGCCGATCTCGGTGTGGAGCTACAGCAAGAAGCTCTGACCGGTCCCGGTCACTCGCGCGATCACGCCGCGGGCCTCGTCCAGGAGGGCGAGCCCGCGGCGTTCGCCGTACTCCTGCTCGATCCGGTCGAGGACGCCGGGGGCCAGCCGCTCCGCGTCCTCGACCGCGAGCTCCCAGCGCAGGTCGAGGAACGAGCGCGAGTAGCCGAACCTGTCGCCCAGGACCAGCAGCCGCACGGAGTCCTCGGACGGGAGCATCTCGCGGTGCAGACCCCACATCCCGAGCGCGAACAGCAGCATCCCGGCGACCGGATAGTCCTGGGAACGGCGATCGTCGGCGACCATCCGCGGCGCCTTCGCCATCAGGGCCGCGAAGAGATCCTCGCCCTCGGCGCCGTCGCCGTGGCGGGCCGCGCTGACCACAGCCACCGACTCGGCCGCGACCCGCCACGGCACCAGGTCGAGGTCGTCGGCGAAGCCGGGGAACGGCAGCTCGCCCATCGAGGCCGCCACCTCGCGCAGCACGGCCAGACCCTCGGGTACTCGTCCCTGGGCGAGCAGGAGCTGCGCTCGGGCGGCGTGGATGGCGCCGCGGGCTCCGAAGCCGCCACCCAGCTGCTCGTCGCCGACCTCGGCGAGGATGGCGGCCGCCTCCTCGAAGCGTCCCTGACCCACTGCGTACGTCGCCAGGATCGCCTGCGCCTGGCCGAGGTCGTCGTCGGCGCCGAGGCGGCGCAGGACCGGGATGGCCTCGCGAGCGTGGTCGGCTGCCTCGCGCAGCCGGCCGAGCTGGGCGAAGAGGCCACTGAGCTGAGCATGCAGCATGGCCCGCGGCCAGGGGCCGCCGTCGGCGCCGGTCAGGCGAAGCGCCTCGATCCCGGCGGCGACCGCTCCCTCGGGATCACCGAGGTTCTCCCGCTCGTGGCTGAGGAAGGTGTAGGCGCGGGCACGTACCTCGGGGTCCGGGTCGGCGATCAGCTCGGCGAGCTCGTCGGCCATCGACCGGCCGACGCCGCGGCCGGTGGCGGCGCGGGCCATCGCCTGCATCACCCGGAGCATGACCCTGAGCTGGGTGTCCTTCGCATCGGCGCCGACGCGTTCGAGGACGGCGGTCAGCCGCGGCAGCCCGGCGCCTCCGGTGACGGCAGCGCCGAAGAGCAGCAGCGCGAGGACGAGCCGGGTCTTCTCCAGCAGCTCGCCCGGCGGCTCCCACTCCTCGAGCAGGTCACCGACCGGCCCGGCCAGCATGATCACGCGCTGGTGCTCGCCGGCGACGGTCCAGAAGACGCCCAGCGCGCAGAAGAGCCGGATCGCCGTCTCGGCCTCGTCGTCGGCCAGCACCTGGCGCAGGATGTCGGCGAGGTTGCTCTCCTCGGCGCGCAGCGTGTCCATGGCCTCGAACTGCTCGCGGGAGTAGATCCGGGCCGCAGCGCTGTCGGCGTAGGCGCCTGCCCATGCGCGTTGCGCGGCCCGCGCGGCGGCGTCCTCACCGGCATCGATCAGCCGCATCCGGCCGAACTCGCGGACGGTCTCGAGCATGCGGTAACGCAGACCGAGCGGCGACTCGACTACCGTCAGCAGGGACTGGTCGACGAGCTCCTCGATCGTGTCGAGGGCGTCGGTGCCGAGGACCGCCTCGGCAGCGGCGAGGGTGAAGCCGTCGTGGAAGACCGAGAGCCAGCGCATCGCGCGCTGCTCCCGCTCGGAGAGGAGGTTCCAGGACCAGTCGATGACCGCGACCAGGGTCTGGTGCCGGTCGGGAGCGTTGCGGTCGCCGCCGCGCAGCAGCTCGAACCGGTTCTCCAGCCGCCGCCCGATCTCGTCGACCGACATCGCCCGCACCTTCACCGCGGCCAGCTCGATCGCCAGCGGCAGGCCGTCGAGCCGGGTGACGATCTCCTCGACCCGGGTCGCGTCGAGGTGGGCGGTGGGACGGGCCGCGACCGCGCGGCGGCGGAACAGCTCGCTGCCGTCGTACGTCCCGAGGCGACCGAGCGGGAAGACCCGCTCCGCGCCGATCGCGAGCGGGCTGCGGGAGGTGGTCAGGATCGTCAGGTGGCGCACGCTCGCGGCCAGGAACGCGGCCAGGTCGGCGACGGCGGCGACGATGTGCTCGCAGTTGTCGAGCACGAGCAGCGTCGGGGTGCCGTCGAGCTGCTGGGCGATCCGGGATCGTACGTCGGCGCGCTGCTCGGGGGTCAGCCGGTCGCGCCGGGCGACCGAGTCACGTACGCCGAGCGCCGAGCCCACCTCGCTGACCAGGTCCTCGGGCGCGGTCACGCCGACGAGCTCGACGAAGTGGACCACCGGCTGCTCGGCGCGGTGGGCGATCACCTGGGCGAGGCTGGTCTTGCCGAGGCCTCCGGGGCCCAGGATCGTGACCACCCGCGAGCTCTTCAGCATCGCCGAGACCTCGGCCGCGTCCTGCTCACGCCCGATCAGCACATCGGCGTCGTGGCGCAGGCCCGAGCGCACCGGCCGGTCCCGCGCGAGGAGCTCGGCATGCACCGCGCGAAGTCGTGGGCTGGGGTCGACGCCGAGCCCGTCGGCGAGCCCGTTCCGGTAGGTCTCGTAGCGCTCGAGCGCCGCCGGCGGGCCGTGCACCGCGGCGATCGTGCGCAGCAGCGCCTCGGTGACCTCCTCGTCGGGGTCGAGGTGGTCGAGCCGCTCGAGCAGCGGGAGCGCCTCGGCGTACCTCTTCTCCGCGGCCAGCCGCAGCCCCTCCGGCCGCAGCGACCAGGCGTCCACCTGAGCGGGGTCGAGGCGGAGGCGGTAGCCGCGCGGGGTGCGCTCGATCGCGCCGGCGTCGGTGGCGGTGCGGGCCCGGGAGACCACCACCTGGAGCGCCTTCGCCGGGTTGGCCGGCACGTCGTCGAGCCCCCAGATCTCCTCGACGAGCGTGCTCTCGGAGGCCCCTCGCGGACCGGCGTCGACCAGGGCGCGCAGCAGTGCCCGGGTCCGCTCGCCCGCCACCGGCGAGCCAGCCCAGGTGACCTCGTCCAGCACACTCAGCGTCGTCACAGCCGTCATTCTGTCATAGCGATATATCGCGTACGTACGGTATTTCCCCGCCTCCGCACGTGTAACACGTCGTTCGTAGGACTTCTCGCCCTATTAGATAGGGCGAGAAGTCAGACGAACAACGTGTTACCCCTTCCGAGGCCCCGCCGGCACCGACCGCGCACCGACCCGGTGACCACCCCGACCAGGGCGGCGACACAATGGAGCCGTGACCGTCGAACTGCGCTCTGACAACGCCGCTGCCGTCTCCCCTGCGATCCTCGAGGCGATGGCCGCGGTCAACTCCGGCTCCGCGCTGGCCTACGGAGGCGACGAGGTGACCGCCGCGCTCGAGGCCCGGGTGCGGGAGGTCTTCGATCACCCGAGCGCACGGGTCTTCCCGGTGCTGAGCGGCACCGCTGCCAACGCGCTCTCGCTCTCGGCGATGACGCCGCCGTGGGGTTCGGTGGTGTGTCACGAGACCGCGCACATCCTGGCCAGCGAGGGCGGGGCGACCTCGTTCCTGAGCGGCGGCGCCGTGATGACCGGCGTCGCGGGCGAGGGCTACAAGATCGCGCCGGAGGCGCTCCAGGCCCAACTCGACGGCGTACGTTGGGGCGACCCGCACAACTCCCAGCCGGCCGTCCTGGCGCTCACCTCGCCGTCGGACTACGGCACGGTCTACTCCGTCGAGGAGATCGCCGAGCTCACCGCGATCGCCAAGACCCGCGACCTGCGGGTCCACCTCGACGGCGCCCGCTTCGCCAACGCCGTCGTGGCGACCGGCGCCGCTCCCGCCGACCTCACCTGGCGAGCAGGCGTCGACGTGCTCTCGCTCGGCGCGACCAAGAACGGCGCGCTGTCCGCCGAGGCGATCGTCTGCTTCACCGACGCACCCGCCGACGAGCTCGTCTACCGCACCAAGCGCAGCGGCCACGTCACCTCGAAGATGCGCTACCAGTCGGCCCAGCTCCTCGCCTACCTCACCGACGACCTCTGGCTCCACAACGCCCGCAACGCCAACGAGCGGATGGCCGAGCTCGCCGGCGGCCTCGAGAAGGCAGGCGTACGCATCACCAACTCCGTCGACGCCAACCTCGCCTGGGTGGACATGCCCGAGGAGACCGCCGACCGCCTGGAGGCCGCCGGGGTGCTCTTCTACCGCCTCGGTGGCCAGGTGCGGTTCGTGACCTCCTGGCAGACGAGCGCCGAGGACGTCTCCACCGTGCTGGCAGCGCTCGGCCGCGCCTGATCCCAGCCGACCGCCGGGCCCGGTCCGACGCGCCCGATACCCGTGGGGGCGCACGTTCTTCGGGATGGTTGTTAGCCTCGATTGCCTATGTCTTCAGGCATCTCGGACCCCTCGCCCGCTCGCACCGCTCCCACCAAGGCCCCCGCGACGCGGTTACGTCGCGACGTCCAAGGACTGCGTGCCGTCGCCATCCTCACCGTGCTCGCCGCTCACGCGGGCGTCTCCTGGTTCGCCGGAGGCTACGTCGGGGTGGACGTCTTCTTCGTCATCTCCGGCTTCCTCATCACCCAGCAGCTCGTCGGCGAGCTCGCCCGCAGCGGCCGGATCTCCCTGCGGCGCTTCTACGCCCGCAGGGCCCGGCGCATCCTCCCCGCCGCCACGTTGACCCTCGCGGTGACCGTGGTCGCGGCGGTGGTCCTGCTGGGGCCGGCCCAGGTGGCTCCGCTGACCCTCGACGCCGTCTGGGCCTCCGCGTTCGCCGCGAACATCCGGATGGCGATCGCCGGCACCGACTACTTCCAGGCCGAGCTGCCGCCCTCGCCGGTGCAGCACTTCTGGTCGCTGGCGGTGGAGGAGCAGTTCTACCTCGTCTGGCCGCTGGTCGCGCTGCTCTGCATCGTGCTGGCGACCCGGATCGGCGCCTCTCGAGGTGCCGACAGCGGGGCCGAGCGCGGCGGTGAGAGCTCGGTGCGGGCGCGCCGGCTGCTGCTCGCCGCGATCGCGCTGATCACCGTCGCCAGCCTGCTCTGGTCGGTGGTCCACACCCCCGCCGAGGCGACCTCCGCGTACTTCTCCTCGCTCACCCGAGCCTGGGAGCTCGGCATCGGCGCCGGCCTGGCGATCCTGGTGACCAGCGGCCGAGTGATGCAGCGGCTCGCCGCCGCGCGCTTCCTCCGCGAGATCCTCGTCATCGGCGGGCTCGCCGCGATCCTGCTCGCCTGCCTGACCTACGACGAGTCCACCCCGTTCCCCGGCTACCAGGCTGCGCTCCCCGTGCTCGGTTCCGCTGCCGTGATCCTGGCCGGCGCGGTGCCGTCGGGAGACTCCACGATCGGCGCCCGGCTGCTGTCGGTGCCACCGATGCAGGCGATCGGCGACTGGTCGTTCTCTCTCTACCTGTGGCACTGGCCGCTCCTGGTGATGCCCGAGATCGTCCTCCAGCGCGACCTCATCTGGACCGAGCGCAGCGTCGCCGTCACCGCCGCGGTCGTCCTGGCGTACCTCTCCTTCCGGTTCGTCGAGGCGCCCTTCCGTGAGCGCACCGTGTGGCGTCCGACCTGGCGAGCGCTGACCTTCTACCCGGTCAGCATCGCGCTGGTGGTGACCACGGCGTTCGGTGGCCGTGTCTACGCCGACTTCGAGGCGACGCGCGGCTCCTTCCAGCCCGCGATCAGTCTGGCGAGCGCGTCCCCGGCCGACCCCTCGCTCGACGAGCAGCAGGCGCTGGTGCGCGCATCGGTCATCGCGGCGCGCGGCAACACCCCCATCCCGACCGAGCTCCGCCCGGCGCTGACCGAGCTCGACAAGCTCAAACCGCGTCGCACGAAGTGCGACTACACCGACGACACCGTTCGGGACCTGTGCGTCGACGGCGACCCGGACGGCAAGAAGACGATGGTGGTCTTCGGCAACTCCCACGCGCTCCACTGGGTGCCGACGCTGAACCGGATCGGCAAGAAGCACGGCTTCAAGGTCTACTTCCTGGTCAAGAACCGCTGTGTCTCCGCCTCGATCACCACCGACCGTGGCGGCGACGAGCACGACCCCTACACCGAGTGCGACGACTTCAACCGGTGGGCCTTCAAGGAGTACAAGCGGCTCGACGCCGACCTCACCGTCGTCTCCACCGCTCCCCCGATCAAGGGTGTCTTCGACGAGGACGACCGCTGGGTCGGCGAGAAGGACGAGATCAACGAGCTGATGCGCCCGGCCTACACCGACTTCCTGAAGCGGGTCGACAGGCACACGAAGCGTACGGTCCTGATCCGCGACATCCAGGGCTTCGACGCCAACGCCGGCACCTGTCTCTCCCGCCCCGGCGCGACCCTGGGCGACTGCGTGATGAAGCCGGTCGAGTCCCGCGAGACGGCGA
Source organism: Nocardioides luteus (assembly GCF_014648595.1). Classification (GTDB taxonomy): domain Bacteria; phylum Actinomycetota; class Actinomycetes; order Propionibacteriales; family Nocardioidaceae; genus Nocardioides; species Nocardioides luteus. The sequence continues at coordinate 42,021 of NZ_BMRK01000006.1, forward strand.
TCGACGTCCAGGTGGATGCGGCGAAGGAGGTCGGCGTCGACGCGGTCGACATGAACTCCTACTTCTGCTGGGACGGCTCCTGCCCCGCCGTCGTGGGCGACACCATCACCCACTACGACGGCACCCACATGTCGCGGCAGTACGCACCTCGGCTCACTGAGCCGCTGGCTCGCGAGCTGGGCATCCGCGACCGCGAGTAGCAGGCAGTACGCAGACCGGGGAGGTCGCTCGCAGCTGGTGCGAGCGCCTCCCCGGTCCGGTCTCAGACCCTGGTCGGGATCCTCAGCGCTGGACGGCCCCGGTCAGCTCGGCGGCCCGCGCGACCGCGGCGTCGCGGGCGGCGGCGGTCTCCTCGGCCTTGAGCGTGCGGTCGGGAGCCCGGAAGCGGAGCGCGAAGGCGAGCGACTTCTTGCCCTCGCCGACCTGGTCGCCCTCGTAGACGTCAAAGAGCCGCACCGTCTCCAGGAGCTCGCCGGCACCCTCGCGCAGCGCCGCCTCGACGGCCGCGACGGTGACGTCGACGGGGACGGTCAGCGCGACGTCCTCCTTGGCGACCGGCATGGTCGAGAAGACCGGGCCGGCCGCGGTGGCGGGCACCTTCGAGATCAGCAGGTCGAGGTCGATCTCGACCGCAGCCGAGCGGGCAGGCAGCCCGAACGCCTTGCAGACGTTGGGGTGGAGCTCACCGGCGTGGCCGAGCTCGACGCCGTCGACCGAGACCACCGCGCAGCGGCCCGGGTGCCACGGCGCCCGCGAGGCCGAGGCGACCTCGACCGGCACGCCCAGCTCGGAGCCCAGGCGGCGGACGACGTCGATGGCGTCGGCCCACGAAGCAGTCTCGGCGGCACCCCACCAGCCACCCCGCGTACGCTCCCCCGCCAGCACGACGGCGAGGTGGAGCGGCTGTCGCGGGATCGCGGCGAGCAGCTTCTCGAGCTCCTCGGTCGTCGGGCGGCGGTCGACACCGTAGATCGGCGCCGCCTGGTCGACCGGGAAGGCGACGGTCGCGGTCTCGAAGAGAGCGACCCCGTCCTGACCTCGGGAGACGTTGCGGGCGGCGACCTTCAGCAGGCCGGGGAGCAGGGTCGTGGTGTAGCCGGGCTCCTCGCTGCTGAGCGGGTTGGCCAGCTTGACCGTGTTGCGGCGCGGGTCGTCGGCCGGCAGGCCGAGCGAGGTGAAGTCGGCCTCTCCCACGAACGGGAAGTCGACGACCTCGACCAGGCCGGCACCGGCCAGCGCACGCCCGATCCGGCGGCGCAGCTGCTGGGCACGGGTCAGGCCACTGCCGGTGGCGCGGCGCGGCAGCACCGAGGGCACCTTGTCGTAGCCGACGATCCGGGCGACCTCTTCGACCAGGTCGTAGGGGTCGGTGAGGTCGACGCGGTAGGTCGGGACGGTCGCGGTCAGCGACTCGCCGGAGACGGTGACATCGCAGCCGACCAGCTCGAGCGACTTCACGACCGTCGCCCGGTCGATGTCGAGCCCGATGATGCGCGCCGGCAGGTCGACCGGGATCGTGATCGTGGTCAGCGGACGCCGGGTCTCCGGCGAGGCGGTCGGACCGACCTCGGTGACCCCGACAGCCTGACCGCCGCCGTGCTCGACGAGCAGCTCGACGACCCGCTCGGCCGCAGCCGGCGGCAGCAGCGGGTCGACCCCCCGCTCGAAGCGCTTGGACGCCTCCGAGGGGAGCTTGTGGCGCTTCTGGGAGCGGAAGACGGTGGTCGGGTCGAAGTGGGCCGCCTCGACGACGATCTCGGTCGTCGTCTCGGAGATCTCCGTGGACGCCCCGCCCATCACGCCGGCGATGCCGATCGGGCCGGAGTCGTCGGTGATCAGCAGATCCTCCTCCGACAGCACCCGGACGACGTCGTCGAGCGTGGTGATCTTCTCGCCCTCCTGCGCCCGCCGCACGACGATGTCGCCGGACAGCTTGGCCTTGTCGTAGCAGTGAGTCGGCTGGCCGAGCTCCATCATCACGTAGTTGGAGACGTCGACGGCGAGCGAGATGGAGCGTACGCCGGTGGCCGCGAGCCGCTTCTTGATGAACTCCGGCGTCGGCGCGGTCGGGTCGAACCCGCTGATCACGCGGGTGACGAAGTAGTCGCAGCCCTCGTCGTCGAGGCGGACCGGGTAGCCCGACCCGTCGGCCAGGGGTGCGTCGATCTGCGCGGGGTCGTGGAACGGTACGTCGAAGCCCAGCGCCGCGTCGCGCGCGATGCCGCGCATGGACAGCGCGTAGGCACGGTCAGGGTTGATCTCGAACTCGATGATCTCCTCGCCGAGCCCGAGCACCTCGCGGGCGTCGGTGCCGGGGGCGGGCGCGTCGGCCGGCAGCACGATGATGCCGTCGGCCTCCTCCCCCAGGCCCAGCTCGCGGGCGGAGCAGATCATCCCGGCCGACATGTGGCCGTAGGTCTTGCGCGCGGAGATCCGGAAGTCGCCGGGCAGCACGCCGCCGGGCAGGATCACCACGACCTTGTCGCCGGGGCCGAAGTTGTGGGCACCGCAGACGATGCCCTGCGGCTCGCCGGTGCCGTTGGCGTCGCCGACGTCGACGGAGCACCAGTTGATGACCTTGCCGTTCTTCTGGGGCTCCTTCTCCGCGGTGAGCACCTGGCCCACCACGAGCGGACCCTCGATGCCGGCGCCGGAGGTCTCGATGGCCTCCAGCTTGAGGCCGAGCATGGTCAGCCGCTCGGTGATCTCCTCGATGCCGAGCTCGGCGGGCAGGTCGACGTACTCCTTGATCCAGGAGAGGGGCGCCTTCATGCGGGGTCCCCGTTCGAAGCGGACCGAAGGGAGCATTTGAATGGGGTGGTCACAGTTCACTCCCGAAAGCAGTAGTAAGCCGGACGTCACCCTCGAAGAGGGTGCGCAGGTCGGACAGGCCGGTGCGGAACATCAGCGTGCGGTCGATGCCCATGCCGAACGCGAAGCCGCTGTATTTCTCCGGGTCGACGCCGCAGGCGACGAGGACGCGCGGGTTCACGATCCCGCAGCCGCCCCACTCGATCCAGCCCTCGCCCTTGCAGGTGCGGCACATCACGCCATCGATCACCTGCGCGCCACGGCACACGAAGCAGGTCAGGTCGACCTCGGCCGACGGCTCGGTGAAGGGGAAGTACGACGGGCGGAACCGTGTCACGATGCCCTCGCCGAACATCTGCGTGGCGAAGTGGTCCAGGGTGCCCTTGAGGTTGGCCATCGAGATGTCGGTGTCGATGGCGAGGCCCTCGACCTGGTGGAACATCGGCGAGTGGGTGGCGTCGTACTCGTCGGTGCGGAAGACCCGCCCCGGGCAGACGACGTAGATCGGTGCCTCACGGGTCAGCATCGTGCGCGCCTGCACCGGGCTGGTGTGCGTACGCAGCACGACGTGGTTCTCCGCCGGCTCGGTCCAGAAGGTGTCCTGCATCGTGCGGGCCGGGTGGTCCGGGCCGAGGTTGAGGGCGTCGAAGTTGAGCCACTCGGCCTCGATGAGCGGACCCTCGGCGACCTCCCAGCCCATCGCCACGAAGATGTCGGCGATGTAGTCGGCGCCGGTGGTCAGCGGGTGGCGCCCGCCGGCCGGGACGCGGTCGGTCGGGAGCGTCACGTCGACGGTCTCCTCGACCAGCATCCGCGCCTCGTGCTCGGCCTCGAGCACCTTCTGGCGGGCCGCGAGCGCCTGGGTGACCGCACCGCGCGCCTTGCCGACGCGCTGGCCGGCCTCCTTGCGCGCGGCCGGCGGCAGCGCGCCGATCTCACGGTTGGCCAGGGCCAGCGGCGAACGGTCGCCGGCGTGGTCGAGCCGTGCCTGCTTGAGCTCCTCGAGGCTGGTGGCTGCGTCGATCGCCGCCAGCGCAGCCTCGCGCGCAGCCTCGACCTCCTCAGCCTTCAAGGGGGTGACCTCTACCGGGTCATAGTCGGTGTTGGGACCGGACATCACTGGCTTTCGTCGCATCGAGTGTGTGAGCGACAGTCTAGGAATCCCGGGCCCCCTCGCGCGAACCGGACACCCGATGAACGCATCCGGCCCAGATCTGGACCGCTGGGATCGGCTCAGGAGGCCGGCGGGTTCATCGGCCAGGCGACCTCGATCCGGGCGCCGCCGCCTTCGGCGTCGTCGATCGTGACCGCCCCGCCGTGGGCTCGGGTGAGCCCGCCGACGATGTAGAGGCCCAGTCCCGATCCTCCGCGGGCGCCGTGCTTCCAGAACTTCGTGAACACGCGCTGGCGCAGCTCGGTGGGGATGCCTTCGCCGTGGTCCTCGACGACGAGCAGGACCTGGTCGGCGTCCTCGGGACGCACCCCGAGGCTGACAGTGACCACACCGTCGCCGTGGCGTACGGCGTTCTCGACGAGGTTGGTGACGACCTGGGTGAACTTGTCGGGGTCGGCGTGGATCTCCAGCTCCTCGGCGCCGGGCGCGAGGTCGAGCTCGATCGGCCGCGAGGTCGCCGAGCGCACCGACTCGACCACCCGGGTGACCAGCACGGCGGCGTCGCTTGCGCGCGGGTAGAGCTGGAGGCGGCCGGTGTCGATGCGGGCCACGTCGAGAAGCTCGGCGATGAGGCGGGAGAGCCGGTCGGAGTCGGAGGCGACCGTCTTCAGCATCAGCTTCTTCTGGTCGTCGTTGAGCCGGTCCCAGCGGTTCAGCAGCGCCTGGACGAAGCCCTTCACGCCGGTGAGCGGCGAGCGCAGCTCGTGGGCGACGGTGGCGACCAGGTCGGAGCGTTCGCGGTCGAGACGCTTGCGGCCGCGGCCCGAGCGCAGCGAGATGGAGACCTGGTCGACCTTCGCGCCCAGGTGGGGGCGCCGGATCGTGGAGACGACCAGCACCTCGGTGCCGTCGGGCAGCAGCCAGGCCTGCTCGGGCGTGCCGGTGACCGTCGGGAGCGTGTCGTAGGGCCGGTTGGCCTGCGCCCAGCTCCGTCCCTCGGTGTTGCTCAGCCTGAGTACGTCGCCGAGCGGCCGCCCGACACCGGCCTCTGGGTCGACGCCGAGCATCCGCCCGGCCAGGGCGGAGACCAGGACGACGGTGCCGTCCCCGTCGGCGACGACGACGCCGTCGGGCAGGGCATCGGCGAGTTCACGGGCGTCCACGCCGACACCCTAGACCGACATCGTCGGCTCGGCAGGTGTTGTGGGTCCGAGCGCCCTACTCCGGCCGGTTGCTCAACGGCAGGGTGATCGGCGCCGGGTCGCCGGGCGAGAAGTAGATCTTGATGAATGTGTGCACCGCCTCCGGGAGCAGGTTGGAGATGATCGGGATGTTCGGCACCGTGCCCTGGTAGGACCTGACCAGCAGCGGCACCGCGCCCGCCCAGACCTGTGCGAGCACCGGGTCCTTGTCGAAGTCGATCATGTCGGCGTACGCGTCGCCGATGACGTAGCGGCCCAGCGACTCGAGCTCGTGGCGCAGCAGCGGGTTGCCCTCGCCGATGACCGAGTCGAGCAGCGCCTGGCCGAGCTCGGCGCCCTCGCGGGTCGCACCCGTCGCCGGCCCCATCACCTGGTCGTACTGCGCGTACGCCGCGGCCCAGTCCTTCGGCAGGTACTCGTCCTGCACCCCCAGCAGGTGGAGGTCGACGTTCCACGCGTGCAGGAACGCGTCGGCGAGCTCCTTGCTCGGCGCGATGTCCCACTCGGTGAACTTCTTCATCACCCAGGTGCCGAGGCTGTGGAAGGTGACCAGGATGTCGGCCTGGCTGATCGGGATCTCCTGGCCCGCGCCGACGTGGGGCCAGTGCGGCGACTGCGGCAGCAGGTGGCGTACGGCGGCGTGAACCATGCGAGTTTTCACAGAGTCGACCATCAGCCGGCCGGTGGCGGTCCAGCCCTGGGCGTCCATCACGTCGTAGCCGAGCACGGTCGTCTTGGCGATCCGGTCGCGCATGTCCGAGCCGCCGTAGGAGTAGTAGACCGACCAGGCCTCGCGCTTGATCGCGCAGCTGATCAGGCCGCTGCCGAGGGTGTAGAGGAGCGCGAGGAAGAAGCCGTACCTCTCCTCGTTGAAGGTGCCCGCCAGCTTCAGCTTGCCCTGGTCGGCCCAGGCCGGGAGGGCACGCGCCTCCTCGATGAAGTCGGCCAGATAGCCCGGCAGGCCCTCGGGCAGCGGCTGGTCGTTGGTGGTCCAGCCCCTGAGGATCTCGTTGACCTCGGCGACCTTGTCGGTCCCCTCGCCGTAGAGACGCTCGATGACCGGGTCGGCGAGGACGTCCCAGACGTACTCCGGGTCCAGACCTTTGCCCGTGCCCGCGTCCGACGCGCTCGGTGCCCAGGTCCACAGCGGGAGGGTCGCGCCCGCGGCCGCAGCCGCACCGCCCGAGGCCAGCAACCGCCGTCTGCTCACGTTCGTCATGCCGTGCTCCTTCGCAACGCCTGGAGAGCTTCCGCATCACGAGTGAAACAGGTTTTGTCTCCGTGTATCAGACCCCTCGGGGTATCGACCGCGCGCGCTGTCCGTTACCCGCTGATGTCGACGAGCTCGCCGGGCTGAGGGACCCGGGCCACCCGCACGGCCGCCGGGACGGTGGCCAGCAGGAGCACGGCGACGACCGCGAGAGCCAGCCGTACGTCGACCGCTGCCGCCGCTCCGAGCAGCGGTGTCGCGATCAGGATCGGGCCGGTCTGGGCCAGCTGGGTCAGGCTCGAGAACCGGGCGAGCATCTCCGGTGGGGTGCGGGCGACGTAGGCCGGGAAGAGGTAGGTGGTGAGCATCGTGGTGCCGACGCCGACAAGGGCGATCGCCACGACGCCCGCCCAGATCTCGGTACGCAGCGCCAGCAGGACCGCACCGCCGGCAGCCAACGCCGGCCCGGCGACCGCGACCCGCGCGGGCGGGGCTCCCCACCGGGCGACCACAAGGGTCGTCACCAGTCCGCCGCCCACCCAGGCGCCCGAGACCAGACCGATCTCGGCGGCGGTCCAGCCACGCTCGCGGCCGGCGAGCGGGAGGGCGAGCATGACCAGCGGGAGCACCGTCATCGCGAGGCCGCTGACCGCGACCAGTACCGGCACGACGCCGGGCGTCCTCGCCGCCTCCCTCGCCCCGTCGGCCAGGCTGCGCCAGACCGAGCCCTGCGCGGGCTTGGGGACCGGCTCGTGCGGCGGGCGGACGAGGAGCAGCGCGAGCAGCACGACGGCGAAGGTCGCGGCATCCAGCCCGGCGGTCAACGGCAGACCGCCGTGACCGATCAGGAAACCGCCGACCGCAGGGCCGGCCGTGCGAGCGACCTGGTGGGCCGAGCCGACCATCGCCATCCGCCGGTCGAGGTCGTCGCTGCCGAAGAGCCTCGGGAAGACGCTCTCCGCCGGCCGTCGCAGGGCCTGGATGGTGCCGGAGAGGGCGCCGACCGCGACCAGCATCCACAGTCCGGCACCGTCGATCGCGCCGACCGCGAACGCCGCCATGACCAGCACCATCGCGGCGTCGCAGGCCGCCATCGTGCGGCGGATCCCGACCCGGTCCGCCAGCACTCCCCCGGCGAGCACCAGCACGGCGAGCGGGATGCCCTCGATGGTCAGCACCAGGCTGGCCGCGTCGGCACCGAAGCCCGCCGCCGCCCAGCCGACCGCGAAGAAGGTCACCGAGTCACCGAAGACCGAGGCGGTCGAGGCCGCCAGCCAGCGACGAAAGCCCCCGGCACGCACCTCAGGCCGCCGGGTCGTGGCGCACCGGCATGACCAGCGCAGTGAACCCTGGCTGATAGGGCGAGGTCACCACCACCGGCCGCTCCGGCGCGGTCACCGCGAGCTGCACCTCGTCGCCCAAGCACGCGGCCAGGGCGCGGCCGAAGAGAGCGGTGCCGAGCCTGAGCTGCACCGTCGGGCCGGTCACCACGCCGCGTACGCTGCTCTGCTCGGCGGTGTGCGGTGAGCGCAGCCGGGTCTTCTCGGCGAGGAAGAGGTCGACCTCGGCATAGCCCGCGGCATCGAGGCCGGAGACGAGATCGGCCTTGGCGAGCACCGCATGGGTCACCGCCGGCTCCAGGCCGGCGAGCACCAGCCGGTGGGCCGGGTAGGTGATGTCGCGGCCGAGCTCCTGCCCGGCGAGCGTGAGGGTGCCGTCGGCGAGGTGCAGCTCCGCGATGGGGATCGCGTCGAGCCGGTCGGCCAGCGCGGTGGCGTCCGGGACGGAGAGCACCGCCCGGGCGCCGTCCCCCTCGGTCGTGGCCGGCAGCGTGCGTACCGCCATCCAGTAGCGGTTGGTCGCCACCACGTCCACGCCGCCGTCGCCGACGTCGATCAGCACCGAGGCCAGCTCGGAGGCTGGGTCGGACTCGGCGGCATGTCGCACCTGTCGGATCGACGCGGCCAGCACCGGACCAAGCAGCTCGACCGTCGCCGGCCTCGCGGCGGGGCCCGCGTCGACGGCGGCCAGCACGCCGCGCACGGCCTCCTCGGCCCGCGCCGTGCGCGCGCTCTGGTCCTCGAGAAAGGTCGTCAGCGCTGCCCGAGCCTCCGGCACCGCGGAGTCGAGCACGACTCGCATCGTCTCGATCGGCACCCCCGCCTCCCGCATCCCCACGATCAGCCGCGCGCGGTCGGCCAGCTCAGGGGTGTAGTAGCGATATCCGGTCCCGGCGTCGACCTCCGCAGGCACCAGCAGCCCGCACTCGTCGTAATGACGCAGCGCGCTCGCCGTCAGCCCCACAGCCCGCGCAAACGCCCCGATCGTCAAGAGTGGCTCATCCATGCCCGAAACCCTCCCCCTTCAAGCGAGCCGAAGGTCAACCCCCGCCGAGAAGTCAGATTCTGACCCCGAGACGTCAGAAATCGACGGCGAGTGGTCGGAAATTGGCATCGAGAGGTCAGTCGCCGACTGACCTCTCGATGTCGAGAACCGACGCCTCGACGTCGATCTCTGACCTCTCGACGTCGATCTCTGACCTCTCGGCGTCAGATCTTGACGTCTCGGTGGTGGGCTTTGGCGCTGGCGTAGAGGCAGAGGGCGGCGGCGGTGGAGAGGTTCAGGGACTCGGCGCGGCCGAAGATGGGGATGCTGACGATCTCGTCGGCGGCCGCGGAGAGCTCTGGGGGCAGGCCCCAGGCCTCGTTGCCCATCAGCCAGGCGGTGGGCCCGGCGAGGAGGGCGTCGGCGGTGAAGAGGTCGGCGGTGCCGTGCATGTCGGCGGCCAGGACCTTCAGGCCGGCCGACTTGGCGGCCTTGATCGCCACCAGCGGGTCGCGCTCGAGGGCGATCGGCAGGTGGAAGGCGGAGCCGACCGAGGCGCGGACGGTCTTGGGGTTGTAGAGGTCGACGGAGTCGCCGGCGAGGACCACCCCGGAGGCTCCGGCGGCGTCCGCGCAGCGGATGACGGTGCCGGCGTTGCCGGGGTCGCGTACGTCGGCGCAGATCACCACGAGCGGACCAACGATGTCGTCCAGCGACACGTCCAGGAACCGGCACAGTGCCACCACCCCAGCGGGAGTGACCGAGTCGGACAGGCCCGCCATGGCGCGGTCGTCGACCAGGGTGACGGGCTGGTCGGCCAGCAGCGAGGCGTACGTCTCGGCACCCGTGAGGGTCGCGAAGATCTCCTGCACGCAGCCGGCGACGCCGAGGGCGCCTTCGACCGCCTTCGGCCCGTCGGCAAGGAAGAGCCGCCGCTCGGCACGGGCCGAGCGGCGGCTCAACTTGCGAGCCTCCTTGACGCGGCTGTTGGCCGCGGAGAGAGGCGTCATATGACTCAGGCGTTCGCCGGGGCGTTGACGTCCTCCGGCAGAGCGGCCTTGGCCTGCGCGACGAGCGCGTTGAACGCAGCCACGTCATTGACGGCGAGCTCGGCGAGGATCTTGCGGTCGACCTCGATGCCGGCCAGGTTGAGACCCTGGATGAAGCGGTTGTAGGTCATGCCCTCGGCGCGCGCGGCCGCGTTGATCCGCTGGATCCAGAGGCGACGGAAGTTGCCCTTGTTCTTGCGGCGGTCGTTGTAGGAGTAGACCAGCGAGTGGGTGACCTGCTCCTTCGCCTTGCGGTAGAGGCGCGAGCGCTGGCCCCGGTAACCGGAAGCCCGCTCGAGGGTGGTGCGACGCTTCTTCGCAGCGTTCACTGCGCGCTTGACGCGTGCCATTTCAGTGCTCCTTGAATGCTATGGGGAAAGTTCGGGGTGACCAGTGCTCAGCGACCGAGCAGCTTCTTCGCGCGCTTGACGTCGGCGGGGGCGAGCTCCACCAGACCGGCGTTGCGGCGGTGCTTCTTGCGCGAGCCGGTGGTCGGGGCGGAGGCGAACGCAGCGCCGGACTTCCGGCCGGCCTGCAGGCGCTGGATCTTCCCGGAACCGGTCACCTTGAAGCGCTTCTTGGAACCGGAGTGGGTCTTGTTCTTCGGCATGTTCTTCTCTCTCTCGTCGTCCGGCCGGTCACGGGGCGCCGCGGCGGCGGAAGTCTGTTGTCAGGCCCGGAGGCTCAGACGTCGATGTCGGGGTCGAGGTTCTCCGAGCGGCGCTTGACCTTGGGGGTCGAAGCCGGACGGGCGGCGTTGGCGGCGGTGCGCTCGGCCTTCTCGGCGGCCTCGTCGGCAGCACGCTCGGCGGCCTTCTCCTCCTTGGCCGTCTTCGCCTCGATCTTGGCGTCGGCCTTCTTCTTGTGAGGGCCGAGGACCATGGTCATGTTGCGGCCGTCCTGCTTGGGCGCGGACTCGACGAAGCCCAGCTCCTGGACGTCGTCGGCCAGCTGCTGGAGCAGGCGGAAGCCGAGCTCGGGACGGTGCTGCTCACGACCGCGGAACATGATCGTGATCTTGACCTTGTCCCCGGCGTTGAGGAACCGCACGACGTGACCCTTCTTGGTCTCGTAGTCGTGCTTGTCGATCTTCGGACGAAGCTTCATCTCCTTGATGATCACGTTCGTCTGGTTTCGACGGGCTTCACGGGCCTTCTGGGCGTTCTCGTACTTGAACTTCCCGTAGTCCATGAGCTTGCAGACCGGCGGCTTGCCCTGCGGGGCGATCTCGACGAGGTCGAGGTCGGCCTCCTGGGCCAGGCGCAGCGCGTCAGGGGTCGGCACGATGCCGACCGTCTCTCCGTTGGGACCAACGAGGCGGACCTCGGGAACCCGGATCCGGTCGTTGATACGAAGCTCAGTGCTGATGTGTCCTCCAGTGGTAGGTGGCTGCGGAGGCGCTGGATCTTGCCCTCCGGGCCGCGTGCACGAGCGGTCCGGAAACCAAAAAAGGCTTCCGCTGGATAGTCACAAGCGGAAGCCAGTCAGACGCTCGCCCGTGCATGGGCTCGCACCACCGAATCCATTGCACAGGCAAGTCTTCGGGACCGGACCCGACGACCTGTGTTGCTGGGCGGTCGATGCGGGTGGGAGAACGCTTTCGTGATCTCCGCTTGTCGGATCAGACCGACGCGTACGTCGGCTGATCGGTCAACACGGAACACTACTGCAACATTCCGCGCTGTCCCAATCGTGGACTCAGGGCTTGACCCAGGCGGTACGCGGCCCCACGGTCGCCAGCTGCCAGCCCTCGGCCACCTTGTGGAGGTCGTCGCCCTCGATCGCGAACGGCACCGGACCGGCGAGGTCGAAGACGAGGGCGTCGGCGCCGTCGTGGACCGCGGCCTGAGCGGCGTCGCGCAGCGAGACCGGCACCGGGCGGGCGTCGGCCTGCCAGGCCTGCAGCGGCGCGGTGCCGGTGAACCCGAGCAGCGCCTGGCGGCCGTCGGCACCGGTGAGCAGGACGGTGGCCATGTCGGAGGTCTTGTCGTGGGCCAGACCGGCCTCGTCGACCTCGACCTCGCCGAGCACGGCGACGACCGGGACCAGCACCCGTGTGGCCGACAGCGTGGTGAGCACGTCGGCGTGGGTCGCCTGGCCCGCTGCGTACGACCTCATCACGGTCGCGACCTCCGCACTGGTCTCGCCGGTGTCTCCGGGGAATGCCGTGCCGAGGAGTCGCTTGTCGTTCACTCCTCCATTGAACCTCAGGGCAGACATCGGGGACAGTCCGGGTGTCAGACGACCGTGACGGTGGAAGACTGGGGGCATGGACCAAGGCGCCTACCTCGCACTAGCAGCCGCCCTCACCGTTCTGGGGGCGATCTGGACCTGGGTCGCGTTCCGAAGGCGCGGCCTCGGATCCGGCGTGCGGGCGCTCGGCTGGACACTGCTCGCCCCGGCCGCCTACCTGACCGGCATCCTGCGCGCGGGCAGCCGCATCGTGGACGCGCTCGCCGACTGGGCCGCGCGGCTGGTCTTCAGCCCGATGGTCTGGGCCGGCTTCGGCCTCGCCGCGCTGGCGATCGTGCTGATCTTCCTCTCCCGTGTCCTGCCCAGGAAGGAGCGGCCCACCCGGGCCGCGCGCAGGGAGGCTCGCCGAGAGCCCGGTTCAGCCACCGGTCCCGGCGCTGGTCCCGGCGCTGGCCCCGCCGCCGTCGGCGCCCCGGCGCAGAAGACCTCGCAGGGTCCGGTGATCGACGACGATGACGAGGACATGGCCGACGTGAACGACATCCTGAAGAAGTACGGCATCTCCTGACTTGAGCGCTCCAGCCGATCAGCCCGCCGCCGACCTGCTGATGATCGCGATGAGCCGCCCGGCCACCCTCGGCCCGGGCCGGCTGATCTGCATCGACGGACCGGCCGGCTCCGGAAAGACCACCCTGGCCACCACCCTGGCCGAGATGACCCAGGCGCCGGTGGTCCACATGGACGACCTCTACGCAGGCTGGGACGGCCTCGAGGCCGGCATCGCCCAGTTCCACACGATCCTGCCCCCGCTCGCCAGCGGCGCGGCCGGCTCCTACCGGCGCTACGACTGGCACCGCGGCGACTACGCCGAGGAGGTCCTGGTCCCGCCCGCTCCCCTGCTGGTCATCGAGGGCGTCGGCAGCGGCGCTGCCGCGTACGACGACCTCCGCACCGCGCTGGCCTGGGTCGACGCTCCCGCGGACCAGCGCAAGGAGCGTGGCCTCGGCCGCGACGGCGACACCTTCGCGCCCCACTGGGACGCATGGGCCGCCGCCGAGGCCGAGCACTTCGCGACGAACGGTACGCAGGCGCGCGCCGACATCGTGGTGATGACCTAGCCGCGCGGCTCGACCAGCGGAGTCAGGAGATCAGCTCGTCCAGCCTGCTGTAGGCGCGGGCATCGCCGGCGAGGACCTCCGAGCGGCGCCCGTCGACCGAGACCGGTACGTCACCGGCGACCGTGACCCGGCGCATCTCGCGCGGGTGGTGGTCGAAGTCGGCGACCGCGTAGTGCTGGGTGGCACGGTTGTCCCACATCGCCACGTCGCCGGGCCGCCAGGCCCAGCGCGAGGTGTTCTCCAGCTTGGTGATCCGGTCCTGGAACATGTTGAACAGGTGGATCGACTCGGTGGAGGTCAGGCCTTCGAACTCCTTCACGAACGAGCCGAGCACCAGCGACCGCTCCCCCGTCTCCGGGTGGACGCGGACGACCGGGTGGCGGGTCTCGAAGTGGACCGAGGCGAAGTCGTCACGGGAGTAGTTGGCGTCCGGCTGGTCGTGCTCCTCGTCGCGCTGGGCGTAGTCGTAGGAGTTGGTGTGCACCGCCCACAGCTCGTCGGCCAGCGCCTTCAGCGGCGCGGGCAGGCGGTCGTAGGCGGCCGCGGTGTTGGCCCAGATGGTGGTGCCGCCGTAAGGCGGCAGGGTGACCGCGCGCAGCACCGAGATCGCCGGGACCCGGTCGACGAAGGTGACGTCGGTGTGCCAGGCGTTGGCCGCCATGCCGGCGTTGGCGGTGACCCGCAGCACCCGTCCCGAGCCGGTGTTGACCGTCGGGTGGGCGGTCGTCAGCTCGCCGAACCGGGCCGCGAAGGCGCTCTGCTCTTCGTCGGTGAGCCCGTCCTGGCCCCGGAAGAAGAGCACCTTGTGGCGCAGCAGGGCGTTGCGTACGTCCTGGATCTGGGTGTCGTCGGCATCGGCCAGGCGCAGGCCCTCGATGACGGCGCCGATCCGGGCGCCGGCGCGGCGGACCCGCAAACCCGACGGCGTCTCGACGACGTCGGCGGGGCGGTGCAGCTCGGTGATGGTCACGGTTGGTTCTCCTCCTCAGGCGGCGGTGAGCTCGGGCTCGGGGGCGTTGTCGTCGGCACCGTCGCGGCGGCCGAACCTCGGCCACCAGGACGGCACCAGGCCACGCTGGCCGCCGAGGGCGGCCGAGACGCGGTCGAGGTAGATCGCGATGACGACGACGGCGAGACCGCCCTCGATCGACGCACCGATCTGCAGGCCCTGGACGGCGTTGACGACGACTCCACCGAGGCCGGAGCCGCCGACCAGACCGGCCACGACGACCATCGACAGAGCCAGCATGATCACCTGGTTGACGCCGGTCATGATCGAGTCCTTGGCCAGCGGGAGCTGCACCTCGCGCAGGATCTCCCAGCGGCCGGCGCCGAAGGCGGTGGCCGCCTCGACGGTCTCGGCGTCGACCTGGTTGATGCCGAGCTGGGTGAGGCGTACCGCCGGCGGCAGCGCGAAGACGATCGTGGCGACCAGGCCCGGCGCGTCGCCGACACCGAAGAAGAGGATCGTCGGCAGCAGGTAGACGAAGACCGGCAGGGTCTGCATCAGGTCGAGCACGGGCCGCAGGGCCGCCCGCAGCGGTGGCGAGAACGCCGACCAGATGCCCAGCGGGATGCCGATCACCAGCGCGACGAAGGTCGCGACCAGCACCGAGGTGGTGGTCTGCATGGTCTCGTACCAGAGATCCATCGACTCGATCAGAAGCAGCCCGAGGGTCAGCACCACGGTCAGCACGAGCTTGCGGGTGACCAGCAGCGCAATCACGGCGAGCACGATGATCATCGCGAGGGGCGGCAGCCCACCGAGCACGTTGTAGACCATCCGGAGGAGGAAGTTGAGGCCCTCCTTGATGCCGTCGAAGAACGGTCCGAGGTTGTCGGTGAGGAAGTTGATGACGTCCTCACCGATGTCACCGATGTGAAGGTCAGGCATGGGCCACCTCCTGGTCCTCCTCGTCGACCGTGGAGAGCGTCGAGAGGATCACCCCGCGCGGCACCACCCCGAGCAGCCGGTTGTCGTCGTCGACGACGGTGACGGGCACGACCTGCCGCCCCGCCAGATGCATGAAGTCGCCGACCACGTCGCTCTCCTTGACCTTGTGGTAGTCGTCGCCGAGCGCCTCCCGGACCGTCTTCGAACGGCGCCGGGTCAGGTCCACCAGACGGTCGTCGGTCACCACGCCCAGCAGCCGGTGGTCGCCGGTGGTGACGAAGGCCCCGGTGACCTCGTTCTCCCCCAGCCGGCGCAGCGCGTCGCGGGGCGAGATGTCCTCGGGCAGTACGAGGCGGGCCGGCCGGAGCAGGTCGCCGGCGCTGAGCACGCGCGCCCGGTCGACGTCGGAGACGAACTCGCTGACGTAGTCGTCGGCCGGGTGGGCCACGATCTCGGGCCCGGGGGCGAGCTGGACGACCCGGCCCTCGCGCATCACCATCACCCGGTCACCGATCCGCATCGCCTCGTTGAGGTCGTGGGTGACGAAGACGGTGGTGCGCTGGTCCTGGGCCTGGAGGTCGACGAGCAGGTCCTGCATGTCGCGCCGGATCAGCGGGTCGAGCGCCGAGAACGGCTCGTCCATCAGCAGGATCGGCGGGTCCACCGCGAGCGCACGGGCCAGGCCGACCCGCTGCCGCATACCGCCGGAGAGCTCGTCCGGGAGCTTGTCGCCACGCCCACCCAGGCCGACCCGCTCGAGGGCGGTGTCGGCGATCTCGAGGCGCTCGGACTTCGAGACGCCGCGTACCTTCAGGCCGTAGGCGGCGTTCTCCCGCACCGTGCGGTGCGGGAACAACGAGAAGTGCTGGAAGACCATCCCGATGCTGTTGTTGCGGATCTCGCGCAGCCGCTGGTCGGAGACCTTGGTGATGTCCTCGCCGTCGATCAGCAGCTCGCCGGCGCTGGGCTCGTTGAGCCGGTTGATCATCCGCAGCACGGTCGACTTGCCGGAGCCGGAGAGGCCCATGACGACGAACATCTCGCCCTTGGCGATCTCGAAGTCGATGTCGTGGGCGCCGAGGTAGCCGCCCGCGGCTGCCGCGGCGGTGCGCGGGTCGTCGGCGGCCAGCGCCCGCTGGGCCTGGCGGCGGCTGAGGCCGTAGACCTTGCTCAGGCCGCGCCCGACGATCGCGGGCGGGACGGCCTCCCCGGTGTGGTCCTGAGGCTGGTCGGCCGGGTTCGTCTCGCTCATCAGATCTCCGCCTTCTCGCCGTCGGCGTCCTCGACCCCGTCGAGGAACTCCGCGACCTTGTCGGGGTTGTCGTCGATCCACTTCTCGGCGATGTCGGCGAGCTCCTTCCCGTCCTTGTCGTGGTCGTAGTAGAACTGCCCGGCCTCGTCGGTGGTGAACCGCAGGTTGGCCAGGAACGCGGCGATCTGCGGGTTGTCGTCCTCGTAGCCCTTGCGGGTGACGGTGCGGATCTCACCGGCTCCGCCCCAGACCTTGTCGGGGTCGTCGAGGAAGACCGCGTCGAACTGCACCGTCATCCAGTGCGGGCTCCAGCCGAGGAAGACGATCGGCTGCCCGGCCTTCTGCGACTTCTCGACCTGGGCGAGCATCGCGGGGGTGCCGCTGGCGACGAGCTTCCAGTCGCCCAGCCCGTACGCGTCCTCGTCGATCGCCTTCTGGATCGTCTCGTTGCCCGGGGAACCGGCCTCGATGCCGTAGATCTTCCGCCCGAACTTGGCGGCGTTGGCGTCCAGGTCGGCGAGCGACTCGATGCCGAGCTTCTCGGCGACGTCGCCGGGGACCGCCGGGGCGTACTCGGTGCCCTTCACGATCGTGGAGAGCACCTCGATCTCGCCCTCGTCGATCGGGTCGCCGAAGCTGGGCTCCTGCGAGGGCCACCAGTTGCCGAGGTAGGCGTCGATCTGGCCCGAGGAGACGGCGGTGGCGGCGTTCTCGACGGAGAGGTTCTTCTTGATGCTCGCGTCGTAGCCGAGCTCGCGGAGGATCTGCACGGCGATCTCGTTCTCGACCTGCAGGTCGACCCACGGCTGCTCGGCGAGGACCACCGAGTTCTCGGCTCCTCCGGAGTCGCTCTGGGCGAAACCGTCACGTTCGCTCGCGGTCGTGCAGGCCGTCAGCGAGGCCGCGGCGGCCGCGACAGCCAGTGCGGCCGCAGCGAGACGTCGGGGGCGGCGCATAAGTGCTCCATCCATTCGGTTCATATATGTCTAACACACTAGACATTCCGGTCAGCGCGGTTCCAGCCGGGCGGATGGTGAAGCAAGACAAGGATCGAGATGCAGCGATAGAGAATGTCTATCTCTCGACCAGTTCGGGAAGCTCTTGAGCCAGCGCGACGAACTGCTCCACCAGCGTGTCACCACGTCCTTCCAACCATACGAGGGACACGCTGACCCGGCTCGTCGGCACCAGCGGCACGATCTGTGCCCCGGCCCGCGCCGCCGTGCTCGCCATCCCCTCAGTCAGCACCGCGACGCCCGCACGGGCCAGCACCAGCGGCGTGATCGAGGCGACGTGGGCGGTCTCGATGGCCACCTCGGTCGGCAGGCCGGCCGCCTCGAGCCGCGCGTCCAGGAACGTACGCAGCGCGGTTCCCGCCGGGGTCGCGATCAGACCGAGGTCGGCGAGCTCCTCGATGCCGATCTCGTCGGGCGTCTCGCCGGAGGGCGGGACGAGCGCGACCAGCTCGTGCTCGGCGAGCCGGTGCGACCCGAACGGCCCGCTCGGTGGCGACCCGTCGATCAGGCCGACGTCGACCTCACCCTTGCGCACCTGGTCGAGCACGTCGGAGCGGTGCCGCGGGTCGTTGACCACGACCTGCGCGGCCGGCTGGGTGCGCCGGAACTCGGCGAGCACCGGCACCAGCGGCTCGACGGCCCAGACCGTGCTGGAGGTGATCCGCAGCCGGCCGAACCCGTGGTCGGACACGGAGCGGACCGCTCCGGCGGCGAGCTCGAAGCCGCGTACGACCCGGCGGGCGGGGCCGAGCAGCGCCGAGCCGGCCTGGGTCAACCGCACTCCCCTGCCGTGACGTTCGAAGAGGGCACCGCCGAGCTCGCGCTCGAGCCCTCGCACCGCGTACGACAGCGACGGCTGGGCCACGTGGAGCCGGGCGGCAGCGCTGGTGAAGCTGCCGGCCTCGGCGATCGCGAGGAAGAACTCCAGCTGTCGTCTCTCCATTCTTCGAGGCTAGCGCCACCGGTCGTCGCCGTGTCGTGGCCGCCTGGATAGCCTGGGCTCGTGCTGAGACCGAGTGGAGAGCAGTTCACGATCGACGGCGCGGGCTACACCGCGACCGTGACGGAGAGCGGTGGCGCCCTGCGCCTGCTCTCCTACGAGGGCCGCGACCTGGTTGCCGGGTTCGGTGACCAGGAGACATCCAGCGGCGGCAAGGGCCAACTGCTGGCGCCGTGGCCCAACCGGGTCCGCGACGGCCGCTACGAGTTCGGCGGGCAGACCCACCAGCTGGGGATCACCGAGGTCTCCCGCAACAACGCCTCCCACGGCCTGGTGCGGTGGGCGCAGTGGCTGCCGATCGAGGAGGCCAAGAGCTCGATCACGCTCGCGACCCGGCTGATGGCGCAGGGCGGCTACCCGTGGACCCTCGACCTCGAGGTGACCTACGCGATCGGGCCGGACGGGCTCACCGTGACCCAGGCGGCGACCAACCATGCCGACTCCCCCGCTCCCTACGCCGTGGGCGCCCACCCCTACCTCACCGCCGGCGCCGGCCCGGTCGACGGCTGGACGCTCACCCTTCCAGCACGTACGCGGCTGCTCTCCGACTCCGAGCGCAAGCTGCCCACGACCAGCGAGGCGACCGCGGGGACCGCCTACGACTTCACCTCGGCGAAGCCGGTCGGCGACGTGGTCCTCGACCACGCCTTCACCGACCTGGAGCGCGGCGAGGACGGCCGGGCGACGGTCACGATCCAGGGCCCCGACGGCGGCGTCGCGCTCTGGGTCGATGAGCGCCACCCGTGGCTGATGGTCTACAGCGCCGACGACCGCACGCCTGCGCGTGGCAGCCTCGCCGTCGAGCCGATGACCGCTCCGCCGGACGCGTTCAACTCCGGCACCGACCTGGTCTCGCTCGCACCCGACGAGCGTTATGAGGTCACCTGGGGCATCACCGCGCTGCCATGAGCCTGCTGCCATGACGCTGCTGACCGTCTCGGGACTCAGCAGGAGCTACGGCGACCACGCCGTCCTCACCGGGCTCGACCTCAGCCTCGAGGCGGGTCGGGCGGTCGCTCTGACCGGCACCAACGGGTCGGGGAAGTCGACGCTGCTGCGCTGCGTGGCCGGCGCCGAGGAGCCGACGGCGGGCGAGGTGCTGCTCGACGGCCGGCCCTACGACGAGCGCTCGGCGGCGATGCGCCGCGACGTCGCCGCGCTCCTCGACGACCTGGACCTCTTCCCCGATCTGGCCGTCATCGAGCACCTGGACCTGGTCGCCCACGCCCACCGCGCCGAGGACCCCGAGGCCACCGTCGACGGCGTGCTCGAGGAGGTCGGTCTCGTCGACCAGGCCGACCAGCTGCCCGGCTCGCTCTCCTCGGGTCAGCGTCAGCGGCTCGCACTCGCGCTGCTGCTGGTGCGGCCGCGCCGGCTGCTGCTCCTCGACGAGCCCGAGCAGCGCCTCGACACCGAGGGCGCTCGCTGGCTCGCCGACCTGCTCCTGCGGGAGAAGGAGGCCGGGGTCGGCATCCTCTTCGCCAGCCACCACCCGGCTCTCGTCGAGGCGGTGGCCGACGACGTGATCCGCCTGGGCTCCTCCCCCGACGCATGAGTGCCGGGACGCCGGCGCCCACGCCGGGTGAGCTCCGCGGACTGATCCGCGGTTGGCGGCGTGGCCACGTCACCACGCCCTGGGGCGAGCTGCTCTACCAGGCCTACGTCGCCCTTCTGACCGTGCTCATCTACGGCTCGGGGCTGGTCACCGCGGTCATCAACGCAGGTCAGGCGGTCGAGGGGTGCGCGACCGTCACGTGCTCCGGCACCCGCGCCGCCGGCCCGGTCCTGCTCGTGCTCGTGTGGCTCGCGCTGGGCGCCGCGGTGCTCCGCCTCCTGGGTCCCCTCATGGTCTCCCCCGCGGCCTCGGCGCTGGTGCTCTCCACCCCGGTGGACCGCGGCCGCTGGCTGGGCCGCCAGTACGTCACCGCCTCGGCTCTCTCAGCCTTCGCCGCCGCCGTCCTGGCCCTTCTCGCTGCGGTGACCGCGGGCTGGCCGCTGCTCACCGGCACCGCGCTGGCGCTCGCCGCGGCGCTGCTGGCACCGGTGACGTACGCAGCCGGGTCCATCGCCCAGGCACGACCACGCTCGGTGTGGCGGGCCGTGGCGCCGGCGGCCGCGCTCCTCGCCCTCGCCGCCGTGGGTGCCGTGGCCGCCGGCGTCACCGCGGACATGGCCCCGCCCGAGGACGCCTGGTGGTGGCTGGTGCCCGCCGCGCTCGCCCCGGCGGCCGCCGGCTCCGTGGTGCTCGCGCGCAGACGTCTCGGCGAGCTGCGCCGGCGCGACCTGACCCGTGGCCACGGACTGGCCAACGGTCTCTCCGGCGCGCTGGCCGGGATGGACACCGCCCTCGCCTACGACGTGGTGCTCCAGCACACCAGCGCTCGCCGGGCACTCGTCCGGGCGCGCCGACTGCGCGGCCCGCGCGGTCCGCTGGCCCTGGTCACCGCCGACCTCGTCCGGCTGCGGCGGGCGCCGGTGCGCGTCCTGGCGCCGGCGGCGACGGTGGTGCCTGCGTACGCCCTGGCGGAGGCGGGCGCGGGGGCGCTGACCGTGCCGGCGATGGTGGTGCTGGGCTTCTGGGCGGCGATCCCGCTCGGCGCCGGGGTGCGGGTGCTGTCGCGCTCAAGCAGCCTCGCCCGGCTGCTGGGCGCCTCCTCGTGGCAGTTGCGCCTGGGTGCGCTGGTGGTGCCGGCCGTGGTGCTGGTCGCCTTCGGCCTGGGCTGTCTGTGGGCGCTGCCGCACCCGCTGCTCGCCCCGGCGGTCGGGCTCGGTGCGCTGGCCGCGCTCACCCGGTGGCTGGTGGCGTCACCGCCCGACTACGCCTCGGCGATGATCTCGACCCCGATGGGCGCGGCGCCGGTCTCGCTGTTCGGCAACGCGGTACGCGGCTTCGACATCGCCGGGCTGGTGAGCATCCCGGCGCTGTTCGCCCCCGACGCGGTCGGCGCCTCGATCTCGATGGCGGTCTCGGCGATCACGCTCGGGGTGCTCGTCGCTCGGCGCTGAGCCGGGTCAGCGGTCGCAGCCCAGCAGGCCCAGGTCGAACGCCTCGGCCATCGCTGCATAGCCGGCGTCGCCCGGGTGGAGATGGTCCCCCGAGTCGTACGCGGGCAGGAACCGCGTCGGCCGGGCGGGGTCGCGGGTGGCGGCGTCGAAGTCGACGACGCCGTCGAACTCTCCGGAGGTGCGGAACCACTCGTTGACCGCGGCCCGCACCTGCTCGCGCTCGGGGCTGTAGCGGCTACCGCCCTCGTACGGCGTCAGGGTCGCGCCGACGATGCAGACGTCCTCGGCGTGCGCCTGTGCGATCAGGTCGCGGTAGGCCACGATCAGGTCGCTCGCCTCGTCGGCGTGGTCCCAGCGGATGTCGTTGATCCCGGCCAGCAGCACCACCGTGGAGACGCCCGGCTGGTCGAGGACGTCGCGTCGGAAGCGATCCAGTCCGCGCTGGCCGCCGGAGCTGTCGGCGAGCACGCGGTTGGCCGAGATGCCTTCGTTCATCACCGCGTAGCGCCCGGCGAAGCGGCTGGACGCGACCCTGTCGGCCAGCGCGTCCGGCCAGCGCCGGTTCGCGCCGACTGTCGAGCCGTTGCCGTCGGTGATCGAGTCCCCGAAGAGCACCGCGGTCTTGACCCGCCTGGGTTTCTCGACCACCACGCTCTCGACCCAGTACCAGCTGGAGATCTGCGTCGTGAAGGCCGCGCCGGACTCGTCGGCGGCCACGTCAGTGCCGGGCGTGCCGGAGAGGTAGGAGGTCTGCATCGCGAGGTTGTGCCCGGTGATCGCCCCGCTCTCGCCCACGACGTGGAGGCTCACCGCGAGGGTCGTGTCGGCGGGCACGCTGGTCGCGACCGGGTCGCTGAGCACCTCGGTGCCCGGCGCGAGGGTCACCTCGGGCGATCCTGCGAAAGTCACCGGCCGGTTGGTGCCGGGGAGGATCGCGGCCCCCTCACCCGCGACTCCGACGTGGGCCGAGGTGAAGGTGACGGGGCGGTCGCCGAAGGCGTTGGAGAGGGTGATGCGTACCCCTGACCCACCGAGCGAGGTGTGCACCAGGTTGCGCACCGACCGGTCGGCCAGACCGGCGGCACCCGCATCACCGGAGACCTTGTCGGCCGAGGCGCCCCAGGTGCCGACCGGATGGAGCGGGGAGGCGTGGGCGGGTGCGGCCGGGGCAACGGCGAGAGCGGCGGCCAGCGCGAGGCCGGAAACGGCGAGAGGAGTCCACGAGATCATCCGGGCACGCTAGAGCCTGGGCGCTGGCCCGGTCAGCGGGTTCGCGAAGGTTTGGGCGCTGCGCTGAGTCGTGTTCGCCCGCACGTCATCTCGGGCCCTCCGCTCAGGAGAGCTCGGCGACCAGCCGGCGCAGCGTACGGACGGCTCTCTTCGACGAGGCGCCGTCGGAGGCCTGGATCGCGAGCATCGAGATGTTGTGCCCGGAGGACAGGTCGACGTTGGGCCAGGGCGCGCCGCTGGGGAAGTTGATCGCCAGGATCTCGGCCCACTCCAGGTCACGGCGCTTGTAGCCGTTGACCACGGTCAGTCCGTCCTCGTGGGCGACCACCTTCGACCGGGTCAGCGCGTGCACGCAGGCCAGGATCAGCAGGCCGAGGAAGCCGAAGGTCAGCCGCTCGAAGGTGGTCACCTGGGCCTTGATCTCCGGGGAGAACCCGACCCAGACGACCGTGCACGCCACCGCGAGCGCGACCACCAGGAACCAGCCCATCACCTGGGCTCCGACCGGGCGCCACGTGTGCGGAAGCGCCACCGGAAGCTCGGCTGCGGAGGGCTCAGATGCGGCAGGCATTGATCTCGGTCAGCAGGATCGCGCGGGCGCCCACGGCGTAAAGGTCGTCCATCAGCTTCTGGGAGCCCTTGCGCGGCACCATCGCGCGGACGGCGACCCAGCCCTCGCGGTGCAGCGGGCTGACCGTCGGGCCCTCGAGGCCTGGGGTCATCGCGGAGGCCTCGGCGAGGTCCTCGGCGCGGATGTCGTAGTCCATCATCACGTAGCTGCGCGCGATCAGGACGCCGTCGAGGCGGCGCCGGAACGTCTCGTACGCAGCAGGGAGCTGAGCTCCCGAGCGGGTGATGACGACGGCCTCGGAGTGCATGATCGGCTCGCCGAAGATCTCCAGCCCGGCCTGGCGCATCGTGGAGCCGGTCTCGACCACGTCGGCGATCACGTCGGCGACACCGAGCTGGATCGAGGTCTCCACGGCGCCGTCGAGACGGGTCACGCTGGCGTCGATGCCCTCGCGCTCGAGGAACGCGGAGACGACCCCGACGTAGGAGGTCGCGATGCGCTTGCCGCGCAACTCCTCGATCGCGCTGAAGGCACCGGCGCGGCCGGCGAAGTGGAAGCGCGAGCGGCCGAAGCCGAGACCGATGACCTCGTCGGCCTTGGCGCCGGAGTCGAGAAGCAGGTCGCGGCCGGTGATGCCGATGTCGAGGGTGCCCTCACCGACGTAGAGCGCGATGTCGCGCGGGCGCAGGTAGAAGAACTCGACGCCGTTCTCGTCGTCGATGAGGGTCAGGCGCTTGGAGTCCTCGCGCTGGCGGTAGCCCGCCTCGCGCAGCAGCTCGGAGGCGGAGACGGACAGCGCGCCCTTGTTGGGCACGGCGATCCGCAGCGGCTTGGAGCTTGTCGAGTCGGTCGAGCTTGTGGTGACCATGATTCCCCTACAGGTGTGAGTAGACGTCGTCGATCGAGATGCCGCTGGCGAGCATGAGCACCTGGGCGTGGTAGAGCAGCTGGGAGATCTCCTCAGCGGTCGCTTCCTTGCCCTCGTACTCGGCCGCCATCCAGGACTCGGCGGCCTCCTCGACCAGCTTCTTCCCGATCGCATGGACCCCGGCGTCGAGCTGTGCCACGGTGCCGGATCCTTCAGGTCGGGTCCGGGCCTTCTCACTCAGCTCGGCCCAGAGCTCGTCGAACGTCTTCACGAACGTCAAGCCTAGGCCGTACGCGACCCCGCACCCGAATCGTCTCACCGCATCGATAGCAGTCCTGCTATGGACAGGCATAGCAGAACTGCGATATCTTCGTCGTCATGAGCACGAACGACGCGGACACCGAGTTCTACGTCGGCATCGCCGCCCAGGTCACCGAGCACCGAGTCGCCCGGGGCCTGTCCCAACGCGAGCTCGCCGAGCTCTGCGGCACCACCCAGTCGGCGATCGCGCGGCTGGAGTCCGGCTCACGCCCGCCGAAGATCGACACCCTCCTGCGGGTGGCCGCCGCCCTCGACTGTCGCCTCGAGGTCGCCTTCCACGCCCGCACCCGAGCCCACAGGAGCACGCCATGAAGACCCCCATCGCGGCCGACGAGGTCGAGTCGACTCGCAGCGAGCGGTTCCTGGCGGTCGCACTGACCGCCTTCCTGCTCGTCGGCACCGTCTGGTTCTACGTCAAGGTGGGCGCCTGGTGGCCGCTCCACATGGAGTGGGACCAGTGCAACGACGGCGAGATGCCGTGCGAGATCCCGGGTCACCAGGGCATCCAGATCGGTCTCCGGCTCGGCTTCATCGTCCTGCTCTGCCTGGTCGGCTTCTGGGTCCTCTACCGGCTGCGCCGCAGCGGGTCACGCTTCCTCCCGCTGGGCTTCGCGCTGGCCGCGACCGGCGTGATCATGGCGCTGGTCTTCGCGCTCCACTACACCTTCGAGTACGCCGACTTCGGCCCGCTCGTCCTCTCCCTGATCGGCGCCGCGGCCACCGTCGCCGTCTTCGTCGCGGTCCAACGGCTGCTGGCCAAGCGGATCCCAGCCATGCGAGTACGCAAGGGCGACTGCCCCTACTGCGGCTACCCCGTGCGCGGCAAGCACTGCGAGGGCTGCGGGCGCGAGACGATCGCCCCGTGCACCGTCTGCGAGGCCGACCGCCGGGTCGGCTCGCTCCACTGCGTCGCCTGCGGCGCTGAATAGCACCTCACCCTCAACCTGAGGTTCAGGGTTTCACCGGGCGCACGGTGGCACGATGGAGCTTCATGAACTCGACGTAGCCGGGTGCGTTGAGCTCCAGGATCGTCGCCGGGTTGCTGCCGGGCTCGATGGTGCCGCGCACCTTCGCCGGCACCCCCATCACCAGGCTGTGATCAGGCACCTGGGTCCCCTCGACCACCATCGCGCCGGCCGCGATCAGGCAGCCGTCACCGATGACCACGGCGTCGGAGACCACCGCACCGTTGCCGATCAGCGAGCCGGTGCCGATCCGGTCGCCGTGCACCACGCAGCCGTGGGCGACCGTGCTGTGCGCCCCCATCTCCAGCGACGATCCCGGGCGCACGTGCAGCACCGAGTTGTCCTGCACGTTGGAGCCCTCGCCGATGATGATCGGACCCACGTCGGCGCGCAGCACCGCGCCGTACCAGATGCTCGCGTTCGCCCCCAGGCGTACGTCACCGATCAGGGTCGCCGTCGGCGCCACCCAGGCGTCGGGGTGGATCTGCGGACTCTTGCCGTCGAACTCGTAGATGTTCATCGCAGCAGAGCCTAGATGCTCCCGCTCCTCCGCCTCCGCGACCCCGAAACGGTTAACCTCTGTCCCCGATGACCACCACCGAGATCGGCGCGGCCTACGACGGCCGCGCAGCCGAGTACATCGACCTCTTAGGCTCCGTCGAAGACCTCGCCCAGCGCGACCGCGACACCATCGCCACCTGGCGCGACGGCACCGACGGATCCCTCCTCGACGCCGGTTGCGGCCCAGGGCACTGGAGCAGAGAGCTCGCCCAGGACGGCGTACGCGACGTGGTCGGCCTCGACGCCTCGGCCGAGTTCGTCGCCGCCGCGCGCGAGCGCTTCCCCGACATCCCTTTCCACCAGGGCGACCTGGCCGCGATCCCCCTGGCAGACGCTTCGGTCGGCGGCGTACTGGCCTGGTACTCGCTCATCCACACCCCACCCGCCAACCTTCCCACGATCCTCGCCGAACTGGCGCGCGTCCTCTCCCCCCGGCGGCTCGGTCCTGATCGGCTTCTTCGACGGCGCCCCCGGCGAGCCTTTCGACCACGCCGTCCACCGGGCCTACTACTGGTCCACCGACGCCCTGACCGATCTCCTGGCCCCCCACGGCCTCATCGTGACCGACTCGTCCACCCACCACACCCCACCAGCCCGCCCCCAAGCCCACCTGACAGCCGCCCGAACCCCGTAACCCCGTAGCCCCGACTCGGCGCAACTGCCCCAGAATCCAACGCCGAGTCGGCGCAACTGCCCCACGCCAAACCGCCGAGTCGGCGCAACTGCCCCAGAATCCAACGCCGAGCCGGCGCATCTGCCCCACCTCCCGATCGCTGGTGGGGCAGATGCGCCGACTCAACGTTCTACAGCGGGGCAGACGCGCCGACTCGGCGTCATTTCGTGAGGCAGACGCGCCGACTCGGCATTCCTCCGTGAGGCAGACGCGCCGACTCGGCGCTCTGCAGCGGGGCAGACGCGCCGACTCGGCGTCATTTCGTGAGGCAGACGCGCCGACTCGGCATTCCTCCGTGAGGCAGACGCGCCGACTCGGCGCTCTGCAGCGGGGCAGACGCGCCGACTCGGCGTCATTTCGTGAGGCAGACGCGCCGACTCGGCATTCCTCCGTGAGGCAGACGCGCCGACTCGGCGCTCTGCAGCGGGGCAGATGCGCCGAGTCGGCGGAGTGGGGGTCAGTAGTGGCGTACGCAGTCGCGCAGGGTGAGGGCGGTCTCCATGGCGGCCGCGGCGGCCTCGTAGCCCTTGTCCTCGCTGGATCCCTCGAGGCCGGCGCGGGCGAGGGCCTGCTCCTCGTTATCGCAGGTCAGGAGGCCGAAGCCGACGGGGGTGCCGAAGTCGAGGGCGACCCGGTTGAGGCCGTCGGTGGCGGCGGAGCAGACGTAGTCGAAGTGTGGGGTGCCGCCGCGGATGACGACACCGAGCGCGACGATGGCGTCGTAGCCGGACTTGGCCAGGGCGGCCGCGGCAACCGGCAGCTCGAAGGCGCCGGGGACCCGGATGACGGTCAGACCACCGACGGAGGCGTCCTTCAACGCTCGCTCCGCACCGTTCAACAGGCCGGCCATGACCTCGTCGTGCCAGCGCGCGGCGACGACGGCGACCCGCAGGTCGCTCCCGTCGACGACCTCCGGGGTGGGGGCTCCCTTGCCACTCATCGGTTCTCCTCAGACAGATCGGGCAGCGCGTGACCCATCCGGTCACGCTTGGTCAGCAGGTAGGCGAGGTTGTGCTCGTTGGGTCGAGGGGTGAGCGGTACCCGCTCGGCGACCTCGACACCGTACGCCTCCAGGTGACTCACCTTCTCAGGGTTGTTGGTCAGCAGCCGCACCGAGTCGACCTTGAGGTCGCGCAGGATCTGCGAGGCGGCGCCGTAGTGGCGCGCGTCGGCCGGCAGACCGAGGTCGAGATTGGCGTCGACGGTGTCGCGGCCGCCGTCCTGGAGCTGGTAGGCCTGCAGCTTGGCGAGCAGGCCGATCCCGCGACCCTCGTGGCCGCGGAGGTAGACCACGACGCCGCAGCCGGCCTCCGCGATCCGCTGGAGCGCCTCCTGCAGCTGCGGTCCGCAGTCGCAGCGGCGCGACCCGAAGACGTCTCCGGTCAGGCACTCCGAGTGCACCCGCGCGAGCACCGGGTCGCAGCCGGAGATGTCGCCGTGGACGAGTGCGACGTGCTCGACGTCGTCGTCGATGGTGCGGTAGCCGTAGGCGGTGAAGTCGCCGTACTCGGTGGGCAGCCGGGTCACCGCGCGACGCTCGACCAGCACCTCGGTACGCCGCCGGTAGGTCACCAGGTCGGCGATCGAGATCATCGCCAGACCGTGCTCGTCGGCGAACTCGCGCAGCTGCGGCGCACGCTGCATGGTGCCGTCGTCGTTGACCAGCTCGACCAGGGCGCCGGCCGGCTCCAGGCCCGCGAGCCGGGTCAGGTCGACAGCGGCCTCGGTGTGGCCGACCCGCACCAGCACTCCCCCGTCGCGCGCCCGCAGCGGGAACACGTGCCCGGGGCGGGTGAGGTCGCCCGCCACAGAGGCGGGCCCGGCCAGCAGCCGCGTCGTCAGCGCCCGGTCGGCGGCCGAGATCCCGGTCGTCACGCCCTCGCGAGCATCGACCGAGACCGCGTACGCGGTCTGCTTGCGGTCCTCGTTGACACGAGTCATCGGGGGCAGGTCGAGCGCGTCGAGCCGCTCGCCCGGCAGCGCCACGCAGATCACGCCGGAGGACCAGCGGATCGCGAACGCCATCACCTCCGGCGTCGCCAGCTCGGCGGAGAAGATCAGGTCGCCCTCGTTCTCCCGGTCCTCGTCGTCGACGACCACGACCGGCTTCCCGGCCGCCAGGTCGGCGATCGCGTCCTCGACGGGGTCGAGGCGGACTCCTGCGTACTGCTCGTGCTGCTCGCTCATCAGCGTGTTCCTTCCGGTGAGGTCAGCACGAGCTTCTCCACGTGCTTGGCGATGATGTCGGTCTCGAGGTTGACCTCGTCGCCGACGGCCCGGAACCCCAGCGAGGTACGCGCCAGGGTCTCGGGGATCAGGCTGATCGTGAACGTGTCCTCGCCCACGGAGACGACGGTGAGGCTGATCCCGTCCACCGCGATCGAGCCCTTCTCGACCACGTAGCGGGCCAGCGACGGCTCGATCGAGATCGTGACGACGTCCCAGTGCTCACTGGGCTCGCGGGAGACGATGCGGCCGACGCCGTCGACGTGTCCCTGGACGATGTGGCCGCCGAGCCGCGTGGTCGGGGTGACCGCGCGCTCCAGGTTGATCCGGTCGCCAGCCGCGAGCGTGTGCAGGCTGGTGCGCTTGAGCGTCTCCAGCATCACGTCGGCGGTCCATTCGCCCTCGCCCAGCGTCGAGACGGTCAGGCAGCAGCCGTTGACCGCGATCGAGGCGCCCAGCTCCGCGTCCGACAGCACCGTGCCGGCGGAGATGGTGAGGCGTACGGCGTCGCCCTGGTCCTCGATCCCGGCTACGGTGCCGAGCTCTTCAACAATCCCGGTGAACATCAGTGACCTTCCTTCTGGGGCTCGAGAATGAACCGCACGTTCGGCTGTTCGCCCTCCTCGGTGGCGGGGAGCACGTCGACTGAGCGCACCCGCGGCCGGAAGGCGTCGGAGATGGTGGTGATCTCGAGGTCGGCGACGGCCGAGCGGCCGGCCCCGAGCAGGAACGGCGCGACGTAGACGACGATCTCGTCGACCAGCCCGGCGGCCAGGAAGGCCGCTGCCAGTGTCGGCCCGCCCTCGAGGAAGACGTGGCGCCGCTCGCGATCCCACAGCGCAGCGAGGGCCTCGTGCGGGTCGCGGGTGCGCAGGTGGAGCGAGGGCGCCTGGTCGGCGAAGATCCGGCGGTCGGCGGGAAGGTCGCGCTCCCCCATGACGACCCGCAGAGGCTGTACGCCGAGCGGCCGGTCCTCCGCGTCGCGGACGGTCAGCGCGGGGTCGTCGACCGCGACCGTGTTCGTCCCGACGAGCATCGTGTCGCTCAGCGCCCGCAGCGCATGGGTGTCGAGCCGCGCGGCGCGCGAGGAGACCCAGCGCGAGGTGCCGTCTGCGGCGGCGCTGCGCCCGTCGAGGGTCGTGGCGAACTTCCAGGTGACGAAGGGGCGCTGCAGCTCGGCAGCCCGCGTCCAGACCCGGTTGAGGTCACGGGCCTCTGCTGCGTACAGCCCCTGCTCGACCTCGATGCCCGCCTGCTTCAGCGTGGCGGCGCCTCCCGCGGCGACCGGGTTCGGGTCGGCCTGGGCGTAGACGACGCGGGCGACCCCGGCGTCGATGAGGGCCTGCGCGCACGGGCCGGTGCGGCCGGTGTGGTTGCACGGCTCGAGCGTGACCACCGCGGTGGCCCCACGCGCCGACGCGCCGGCGTGGGCCAGTGCGTCGACCTCGGCGTGCGGCGTGCCGGGTCCGCGGTGGAACCCCTCGCCGACGACAGACCCGTCCGCCCCCAGGAGTACGCAGCCGACCCGTGGGTTCGGGTAGGTGGCCGGCCCCGGGTCACCGATCGCAGCGGCCAGGTCCAGGGCGCGACGCATCGCCCCCGGCTCCGGGTCCCGCTGGTCCAAGCTGTTCATCTGATCCCCTCTGGTCCGTCTCACGGACTCCGGGGTTCAGGCCGAGGCGTCGCGCCGGACCCGGTGAACCAGGGCGGCGGCGACGAATCGGGCTGCGTGCGTCTTCCCATCCGGACTTTAACCGTCGGTCCAGGAGTTTCACCTGGTCAACCGATGACTGGCTGCCATCGGGTCGCGGACTTCTGAATCTTCGATCCAGTCACCGCCGGCTCGGAATTTCACCGACCCCAGAGCACGCGAGCACAAGCTCGTCTTCCACCAGTGTGCCACACGTGTGGCACCTCACCGATCAGGCGTCGACTGCTGAGACGGCCTTGTCCCGCAGCGCGGCGATCATGGCGTCCGGGTCGTCGGCCGAGTACACGGCGGACCCGGCGACGAAGACGTCGGCCCCGGCCGCGGCGCAGCGCTCGATGGTCTCGAGGGAGACGCCGCCGTCGACCTGCAGCCAGGTCTCGACGCCGTGCTTGTCCATCATCGAGCGCGCCCGGCGGATCTTGGGAAGCACCAGGTCGAGGAACTTCTGGCCGCCGAGGCCGGGCTCGACGGTCATCAGCAGCACCATGTCGAGCTCGGCGAGCATGTCCTCGTAGGGCTCGATCGGGGTCGCCGGCTTGAGCGCCATCGACGCCCGAGCACCCTTGGCCCGGATCTCGCGCGCGAGGCGTACGGGCGCCTTGGTCGCCTCGACGTGGAAGGTCACCGAGCCGCAGCCGGCCTCGACGTAGGCGGGCGCCTCGCGGTCGGGGTTCTCGATCATCAGGTGGGCGTCGAGCGGCACCGAGGTGGACCGTGCCAGCGCCTCCACCATCGTCGGCCCGAAGGTCAGGTTGGGCACGAAGTGGTTGTCCATGATGTCGACGTGGACCCAGTCGGCGCTGGGGATCCGGGCGACCTCCGCGCCCAGGGCGGCGAAGTCGGCGTTGAGGATGGAGGGGGTGATCTGCATGGTCACGGAAGCACCCTAGTTGGTCTCGGTCGGATAAATAACGACGCACTCGGCCCGCCCCACGTCCGAATGATGGCTAGGGTGCCGGGCACGGCGACGCCCTGTGATTCGAGTCACGTCCTTCGCTGAGGCGCCCACACCGGGTCGCTGACCAGACTGGTCCACCAACAAGCGAGGTTTAGCGATGAAAATGTCCCGGAGAGTCCTTCCGGCGTTCGCGGCAGGGGCCTTGGCGCTCTCGCTCGCGGCATGTGCGGAGTCCGAGCGCGGCAGCGGAGGCTCGACCCTCACCTTCGGCGCCGCGGGCGCGCCCTCCACCTTCGACCCCTTCTACGCCACCGACGGTGAGACCTTCCGCATCTCGCGGCAGATCTTCGACACCCTGATCGACTCCAAGCCCGGCACCTCCGAGATCGAGCCGGCACTGGCCGAGAGCTGGACCCCGGACGAGTCCGGCACCACGTGGACCTTCAAGCTCCGCGACGACGTCACCTTCACCGACGGCGAGAAGTTCGACGGCGAGGCGGTCTGCGCCAACCTCGAGCGGATGTTCGACCAGAACCCCGACGGTCAGACCGCCGGTGAGTACTGGGGCTCTTTCTTCGGCGGCTTCAAGAACGACGCCGAGAAGGACCCCTCGCTCTACAAGAGCTGCGAGGCGCCGGACGCGACCACCGCGGTCATCACGATCGACCACGCCACCGCGAGCTTCCCGACGATGCTGTCCCAGACCTCGTTCTCGATGCAGTCGCCGAAGGCGATGGAGGAGGGTGACGCCAACGGCATCAAGGCTGCCGGTGAGGGCTTCACCTTCCCCGAGAACGCCAAGAACCCGGTCGGCACCGGAGCCTTCAAGCTCGAGAAGTACGACGAGGCCAACGGCACCGTGACCCTGGCCCGCAACGACGACTACTGGGGCGAGCTCGCCAAGTCCGAGAAGCTCGTCTTCCGGATCATCCCCGACGAGTCCACCCGCCGCCAGGAGCTGGAGGCCGGCTCGATCAACGGCTACGACCTGCCGAACCCGGTCGACTGGAACTCGCTCGAGGAGAAGGGCAACCAGGTCGAGATCCGCGAGCCGTTCAACATCCTCTACATGGGCTTGAACCTCAAGGACAAGAAGTTCCACGACCTCAAGGTCCGCCAGGCGATCTACCACGCGCTCAACCGCGAGGAGCTGGTCAAGTCCCAGCTCCCCGAGGGCGCCACGGTCGCGACCCAGTTCATGCCCGACACGGTCGCGGGCTACAACTCCGACCTCGAGCCGTACGCCTACGACCCCGAGAAGTCGAAGCAGCTGCTCAAGGAGGCCGGCGCCGAGAACCTGGAGATGACCTTCGCGTTCCCGACCGAGGTCAGCCGCCCCTACATGCCGGACCCGGCCACGATCTACGACGCCCTGCGCGCCAACCTCGAGGCCGTCGGCATCACGGTCAAGGCGGTCTCGGCTCCGTGGACGGCCTACACCGACAACGTCTCGGCCGGTAAGTACGACGCCCACATCCTCGGCTGGACGGGCGACTTCAACGACCCGTACAACTTCCTCGGCTCCTTCTTCACCGAGCCGGTCGCCAACGACTTCAAGACCTCCAACATCTCCTGGGGCAAGAAGCTCGCCGCCGACCTGCAGGCCGCTGACGCGATCGTCGACGAGGACGAGCGCGCCAAGCGCTACGAGGAGATCAACGGGCAGATCATGACCGAGTACCTGCCCGGGTTCCCGATCAGCCACTCCCCGCCGGCCATCGTGGTCGACGGCGACACCGAGGGCCTGATCCCCAGCCCCCTCACGGCCGAGGACTTCGGCCCGGTCTCCGTCGGCGGCGAGTAGCCACTTCGCTGGTCGAGCCGCGGGGTCATCAGGCCGCGTGGCTCGGCCGGTGGATGACGCCGCCCGGACCGCCCATCCACGGAGGAGAGAACTTGCTGAGATTCGTCGTACGCCGCCTGCTGCAGATGGCGGGGGTGATGATCGTGCTCTCCTTCCTCATCTTCGCCTGGCTGCGCTCGCTGCCCGGAGGTCCCGTCTCGGCGATCCTCGGCGAGCGGGCCACCCCGGCCACCCGGGCCGCGCTGGAGAAGGCCTTCGGTCTGGACCGGCCGATCTGGGAGCAGTACCTGCTCTTCCTCGACCGGATCGCGCACGGCAACTTCGGCGCCTCGATCCGCGTCCAGGCCGGCACCGACGCCTTGGAGATCTTCCTGGACCGGCTGCCCGGCACCATCGAGCTGACGATCTTCGCGCTGACGATCGCGATCTCGATCGGCATCCCGCTGGGCTATCTGGCCGCCCGCCGCCGGGCGACGATCCTCGACAACGTCTCGATCATCGGCTCGCTGGTCGGCGTCGCGGTGCCGGTCTTCTTCCTGGCGTTCCTGCTGAAGTACGTCTTCGCCGTCCAGCTCGGCTGGCTGCCGGTCTCCGGGCGGCAGACCCCGACGATCGATGCCACCCACATCACCAAC
The DNA here is from genome assembly GCF_014648595.1 of Nocardioides luteus. Lineage (GTDB taxonomy): Bacteria > Actinomycetota > Actinomycetes > Propionibacteriales > Nocardioidaceae > Nocardioides > Nocardioides luteus. The sequence goes on from NZ_BMRK01000006.1 coordinate 75,674, forward strand.
TTCTTCATCCTCGACGGACTGATCACCGGCGAGTACGACGCCGCCTGGGACGCGTTCCTGCATCTGATCCTGCCGGGCCTCGCGCTCGCCTCGATCCCGTTCGCGATCATCTTCCGGATCACCCGCGCCTCCGTCCTGGAGGTGCTCGACGAGGACTACGTGCGCACCGCCGAGGCCAAGGGGCTGACCTCACGGGTCATCCGGGGACGGCACGTGCTCCGCAACGCGATGCTGCCGGTCACCACCGTGATCGGCCTGCAGGTCGGCAGCCTGCTGGCCGGTGCGGTGCTCACCGAGCGGGTCTTCTCCTTCCGCGGCGTCGGCGACGCCCTCGCGGTCGCCTCCACCGAGCGGGACTACGCGGTGCTGCAGATGCTGATCATCGCGGCGGCCGCCGTCTACGTGATCGTCAACCTGCTCGTCGACATCGCCTACGCCATCATCGACCCCCGCGTACGGACGAGGTGACCGCACGATGAACCTGATGTCCTCCAAGAAGGAACGCATCGACTCCCTCGCGGCCTCGGTCGCCGAGGTCGAGGTCGCCGAGGCCGGCACCGTCAAGGACACCGGTGGCGAGTCCCTCATCGCCGGCGCCTGGCGGCGGTTGCGCCGCAACCCGATCTTCCTGATCGGTCTCACCCTCACCGCGCTCTTCGTGCTGCTCGCGATCATCTCGCCGTGGCTGGCCCCCTGGGACCCGGCCGCGCAGCCGCTGATCGACAAGGTGGAGCGGCAGTCGAACCCGGTCCCGGGCCCGGAGCCGGGCCATCCGCTGGGCGGTGACAACCGCGGCCGCGACCTGCTCTCCCGGGTCCTCATCGGCTCGCAGCAGACCCTTGTCGTCGGCGTCGTCGCGACCCTGATCGGGCTCTCCGGCGGGCTCGTGCTCGGCACGGTCGCCGGTGCCTTCGGCGGCTGGGCCGACGCCCTGGTCATGCGCGTCGTCGACGTGATGCTCTCGATCCCCGGTCTGCTGCTCGCCTTCTCCCTGGCGGCGCTGGCCGCCCGGCCGAGCCAGTGGACGGTGATCATCGCGATCGCGATCGTGCAGATCCCGATCTTCGCGCGGCTGCTGCGCGGGTCGATGCTCGCCCAGCGCCACAGCGACCATGTCCTCGCCGCTCGCGCCCTCGGCGTACGTCCCTCCCTGATCGTGATGCGCCACATGCTGCCCAACTCGATGGGGCCGGTGATCGTGCAGTCGACGCTGGTGGTCGCCACCTCGATCATCGATGCCGCGGCGCTCTCCTTCCTCGGCCTCGGCAACCCCGACGACCGGCGGCCGGAGTGGGGCCAGATGCTGGGCGCCTCCCAGCAGTACCTCAACGAGCACCCGCACCTCGCCTTCTGGCCGGCGGGCTGCATCATCGTGGTCGCTCTCGGCTTCACCCTGATGGGGGAGTCGCTGCGTGAGGCCCTCGACCCCAAGACCAGGAGGTGAGGCTCATGAGCGAGCCGCTGCTGTCCGTGAGGGACCTGAAGGTCACCTTCACCCGCCAGGGCGCCGAGCCGTTCCACGCCGTCGACGGAGTCTCCTTCGACGTACGTCCCGGGCAGACCGTCGGGCTCGTCGGCGAGTCGGGCTGCGGGAAGTCGGTGACCTCGCTGGCCATCATGGGTCTCCTCCCCCGCCGCGGGAACTCGGTCTCGGGCCAGGTCATGTTCGAGGGCACCGACCTGCTCGGCCTCTCCGACAAGCAGATGCGGGAGCGGCGCGGCCGCGACCTGGGGATGATCTTCCAGGACCCGCTCTCCTCGTTGAACCCGGTGGTCTCCATCGGTGTCCAGGTCGCCGAGGTCGTCCAGCGCCACCGGCAGGTCTCCAAGTCGGTCGCCATGGAGGAGGCCCGGGCGATGCTCGACAAGGTCGGAATCCCCGACCCGCGGCGCCGGCTCCGCGAGTATCCCCACCAGCTCTCCGGCGGCATGCGCCAGCGCGCGCTGATCGCGATGGCCCTGGCCTGCCGGCCGCGGCTGCTGATCGCCGACGAGCCGACGACCGCGCTCGACGTGACCATCCAGGCGCAGATCCTGGCGCTGCTCAAGGACCTGGTCTCCGAGTCCGACACCGCGCTGGTGATGATCACCCACGACCTCGGCGTCGTCGCCGGGATGTGCGACGACGTCAACGTGCTCTACGGCGGGCGGCTCGTCGAGCGCAACATGCGCCACGACCTCTTCGCGGCGCCGGCCCATCCCTACACCAACGGCCTGCTCGGCTCGATCCCCCGCCTCGACTCCGCCCGCGGCGAGCCGCTCGACCCGATCCCCGGGTCGGTCTCGGACAACCTGCCCTGGGCCGAGTCCTGCGCGTTCGCCCCGCGCTGCCCCTCGGCGGCCCCCGACTGCCTGGCCTCCTCTCCCGAGCTGGTCCCCCACGGAGGTGGTGGCACCGACGGCGAGGGTGCGCTGCGCTGCTTCCACCCCGTCGTCCCCGCGGAGGTCGCCCGATGAGCTCTGACACGCTGCTCTCCGTCACCGGACTGAAGGTCCACTTCCCCATCAAGCGCGGAGTCGTCTTCGACAAGACGATCGGCCACGTCTACGCCGTGGACGGGGTCGATCTCGAGATCCGCCGCGGCGAGACGTACGGCCTGGTCGGCGAGTCCGGCTGCGGGAAGTCGACGCTCGGGCGGGCGATCCTGCGGCTGGAGGAGATCACCGACGGGTCGGTCGTCTTCGACGGTGAGGACCTCGCGCCGCTGCGCGGAGAGGCTCTTCGGCGTCGGCGGCAGGACCTGCAGATGGTCTTCCAGGACCCGCTCTCCTCCCTCGACCCGCGCCAGTCGGTGCAGTCGCTGCTGGTCGAGGGCATGAAGGCCCACGGTCTGACCGCCGACAAGGAGGCAACGCGTGCCCGGCTGCGGGAGCTGATGGCTGCCGTCGGTCTGCCCGAGGCGGCGCTGTCGAAGTATCCCCACGAGTTCTCCGGCGGCCAGCGTCAGCGCATCGGCATCGCCCGTGCGCTCTCGGTGAACCCGTCGCTGATCGTCGCCGACGAGCCGGTCTCGGCCCTCGACGTCTCGGTCCAGGCGCAGGTGATCAACCTGCTCGAGTCGCTGCAGGAGTCGCTCGGGCTGACCTTCCTGGTGATCGCCCACGACCTCGCCGTCGTGCGCCACATCAGCGACCGCGTCGGCGTGATGTACCTCGGCGGTCTCGTCGAGGAGGCCGACGCCGACTCCCTCTACGCCACTCCCCTGCACCCCTACACCCGGGCGCTGATGTCGGCGGTCCCGATCCCCGACCCGGTCGTCGAGGACACCCGTGAGCAGATCCTGCTCACCGGCGACCTGCCCTCGCCCGCCGCGCCACCCTCCGGCTGCCGCTTCCACACGCGGTGCCCGTGGAAGCAGGCCGAGCGCTGCGACACCGAGCGTCCCGAGCTGCGCGTGGTGGAGATCGACGGTGTCCCCGCGTCCCACCGGGTCGCCTGCCACTACGCAGAGCAGATCGCGAGCGGAAAGCTCCAGCCCCACCAGGTCGAGCCCGAGCTCGTGGTGCCGCTCGAGGCGGAGGTGCCGGTCGACCTGGGCCCGTGAGGGACTCTCGGCTCAGATCTCGCTGCTGACCTTCGCCAGGTCGGCGTACGTCATCCCCTCGAGCGTGTCCCGGAAGACCCGGCGCTCGCCCGGCGCGACCGGCACGTGGTTCTCCACGACGAGGACCGTGCAGCCGGCAGCCTCGGCCGAGCGGGCGCCCGTGTTGGAGTCCTCCACCGCGAGCGTCTCCTCGGCCGGGACACCGAGCGCGGCAGCGGCGGTGAGGTAGGGCTCGGGGTGCGGCTTGCCGTTGCGCACCATGTCACCGGTGACGATCACCTTGAACGTGCCCTCCGGCAGCTGCTCGAGGATCGGACCGACGAACCGCGCGTACGACATCGTCACCAGCGCGCACGGCACGCCCTGCTCCGCGATCTCGGTGAGCAGCTCGCGCGCCCCCGGCCGCCACGGCACCTCGCGCTCGACCTGCTCGACCACGCCGTCGAGCAGCATCTCGACGATCTCCTCCGGCTCGTGGGGCAGGCCCATCCCCTCCTTGACCAGCCGCGCCGACTCGATCAGCGCGTTGCCGACCAGCTGCATCGCCTGCTCCTCGGACCAGGTCGCCCCGAACCGCTCCGCGATCGCGTACTCCGCCGCGACCCAGTAGGGCTCGGTGTCGACCAGGGTGCCGTCCATGTCCCACAGCACGGCCGCCAGCCGGCCCGGCTCGTCGGTCTCGGGAGCGTTGCTCAACGTGTCCTCCAACGTCGTTGCGTCCGCTTGATGTGCGCTTCGCACCCTATTCCAGGAGGCGTCAAACGAGGGCGGCGGCTGGCCGGAGGCGGGGATGTGCGCTCGAGAGGGGTCTCGACAGGCTCGACCACCGGTGGCTGGGTGTGGGGTCAGCGGACGTAGTTGTCGTAGGTGCGGGGGCCGCGGAAGGGGGCTACGTGCTGGGCGAGGATGCCGACGGGGACGGTCTCGCGCTTGAGGACGCCGTACTCCTCGGGCCAGCTGCCGTCGCGAGGGAGCTTGAAGGAGCCCATCAGCATGTCGACGACCGGGAGGTGGATGGCGTAGTTGCGGTCCCAGTAGTCGCGATGGCGGGCGTGGTGCCAGTGGTGGTAGCGGGGCAGGACGATCAGGTACTCGAGGAAGCCGAAGCGGACGCCGATGTTGGCGTGGGCGACGACGGCCTGGATGCCGACCAGGACCGCGTACGCGTTCACGACCGAGGTCGAGAAGCCGAGGAAGAGCAGCGGGAGCAGGACGATGCTGCGGGTGAGCACGGTCTCGACGAAGTGGACGCGGGAGCCGGCCAGCCAGTCGAGCTCGGGGCTGGAGTGGTGCACGGCGTGGAAGCGCCACAGCACCATGATCCGGTGGTAGCAGCGGTGCAGCACGGCCTGGGCGAGGTCGGCGAGGAAGACGGCGAGCGCGAAGGCCGCCACGAAGGGCAGGTCGCGGATCCAGGCTTGCTGTGCCTCCATGAGGGGTCTCGACAGGCTCGACCACCGGGGTACGGAGACGAGCCACGAGGTCGATGTGGTCACCAGGATCAAGATGAGCTGGACGAGCACGTGGCTGATGAAGAAGTAGCAGGCGTCGGTGCGCCAGCCGGGGCGGAAGACCGGCACCGGCCGGCGGGCGAAGGCGTGCTCGAGCGGGATGAAGACCAGCGCCGAGAAGAAGAGCGCGAGCACGAACCAGTCCAGGCCGAGCGCGAACGGGCTGTCCGGCACCGGCCCCTCGAAGGGCACCCCGGTGCCGCCGAGGAGCACGGCCACGGTGGCGGTGCCGACGCCGGTCAGGGCCAGCCGCCGGTGCTGGTCGCGCAGCACCGCGATCGTGCCGGTGAAGAAGGCCGCGGCCAGGCCGACCAGCAGCAGCGTACGCGCGAAGTCCTCGGCGTAGACCGCGCGGAACTCACGCGTGGTCAGCAGCTCGGGGAAGTGGAAGCAGAGCACCGTCGCCAGGCTCAGGACGCCCAGGAAGCACGAGGCGGCGGGGGCCAGCAGGTGGTGGCGCAGCAAGGTCGTGGACATGCCCGAAATTCTGGTCGCCGACGCACCGCCATCGCCTGAGCCCACGTACTCAACTCACCGGGAAGGCCACCGGGTAGGCCTCGGCGAAGTCGGCCGACCGGGAGACCTGCGCCCACCTCTCGTCCTGCTCGAGGAGCCTGCGGTCGAGGGCCGTCGAGAGCTCGGTCGCGTTGACGCCGAGCGGCAGGTTCTCGGGGATGTCGCTCCGCTTGGCGACCTGGACGAGGATCTCCGCGGCACGCGCCGGGTCGCCCGCGGGCGCGCTCGACTCCCGTCGTACGGCCATCCGGCCGACGGTCTCCGCATAGTCGTCAGCGACCTCGTGGATCGTCATCGAGGCGCCGGCCCAGTCGGTGCGGAAGCCGCTCGGCTCGACGACCAGGACCTTGACGCCGAACGGTGCCGTCTCGGCGCGCAGCACGCGGCTGAAGCCGTCGATCGCGAACTTCGCGGCCTGGTAGGACGCGATGCCCGGGGTGCCGCCGACGCGGCCGCCCACCGAGGAGATCTGGATGACGAGCCCACCACGCTGCGCACGCAGCACGGGGACGGCGGCCTTCGAGACGTTGTAGACGCCCCAGAAGTTGGTCTCGAACTGCGCCCGGAAGTCGGCGTCGTCCCCGGTCTCGATCGGCGCCACGTTGGCGTAGCCGGCGTTGTTGACGATCACGTCCACGCGACCGAAGCGGTCCGTCGCCGCTGCGAGCGCTCCGGTGGCGGCGGAGGAGTCGGTGACGTCGAGCGCGAGCGGCAGCAGCCGCTCTCCGTACGTCTCGGCGAGATCGGCGAGCTGCTCGGGTCGCCGCGCGGTGGCGACGACGTTGTCGCCGGCGTCGAGGGCTGCGGCGACCAGGGCGCGGCCGAGGCCGCGGGAGGATCCGGTGATGAACCAAGTCTGAGTCATATGTTTAGTACAACACCGGTTCGTTATTTAGACAACTCCGTTGCGCTACAGTGACGGCATGCCTCCTGCCGAGTTCCAGCGCGCCCGCAGCAGCGCCGCCAAGCAGGCCCGCGAGTCAGCGATCCTCGAGGCCGCGCGCCGACTCGGGTCGAGCGGCGAGATCCGCCGCGTCACGCTGACCGACATCGCGGCCGAGATCGGCATGCACAAGTCAGCGCTGCTGCGCTACTTCGAGACCCGCGAGCAGATCTTCCTGCGGCTCACCGCTGAGGGTTGGCAGGAGTGGTCGGCGAGCCTGCGCGCCGACCTCGACGGCCTCGACTCCCCCACACCCGCCGCGGTGGCGGAACTCTTCGCACGCAGCCTCGCCGCCCGCGGGATGTTCTGCGACCTCCTCGCTCAGGCCCCGATGAACCTCGAGCGCAACGTCTCGGTCGAGACCGTCCGCGAGTTCAAGCTCGTCACGCTCGCGGAGGTCGACGCGATCGTCACGGCCCTACGCCGCCTGCTGCCCGGGCTCACCGAGGGCGACGGGGTCGACATCGTCGCCACCGCCACCGCGCTGGCCGGGGCGCTCTGGCAGATCTCGACGCCGGGTCCGGAGGTGGCCGACCTCTACCGGAGCGACCCTCGTCTCGGACACGCCGTGGTCGACCTCGAGCCTCGCCTGGGGCGCCTGCTCACGGCGCTGATCGAGGGGCTGCTGGGTTCACGGGGTCGTGGCTGACGTCGCTCCCGGAGGGGTTTCGACAGGCTCGACCATCGAGGCGCGCAGCTCGGTCTTGCGCACCTTGCCGCCGGCGTTGCGGGGCAGCATCTCGAGCGTGACGAGATCCTTGGGGAGCTTGAACCGGGCCAGCCGGGTGGTCAGGAACTCGTTCAGCCCCTCGAGATCGACGGTCTCGCCGGGCTTCGGCACGACGTACGCCACCGGCACCTCTCCCCAGCGCTCGTCGCTGCGACCGATGACGGCCGCCTCGAGCACCGAGGGGTGGGCGTGGATGGCGTTCTCGACCTCCGCGCTGTAGACGTTCTCGCCGCCGCTGATGATCATGTCCTTGGCACGGTCGACGACCCAGATGAATCCCTCCTCGTCCTGGCGCACCAGGTCGCCGGAGTGGAACCAGCCGCCGGCGAAGGCCTTCGCGGTGGCCTCGGGGTTGTTCCAGTAGCCCTTGGTCACGGTCGGGCCGCGGTAGACGATCTCCCCGACCTCGCCGACGGGGACGTCGTTCATCTCGCCGTCGACGATCCGGTACTGGATCGTCGGGATCGGACGCCCGACCGAGCCGAGCTTGCGCAGCGAGTCCTCACCGCGCAGCACGCAGGTGATCGGTGAGGTCTCGGTCTGGCCGAAGACGGCCACGTTGAGCGCGTCCGGGAAGGTGTCGGCCATCGCCTTGAGCAGCGTCTCCGAGGCCGGGGCCGCACCCCAGGAGATGATCCGCAGCTTCAGGTCGCGCTCCTTGATGTCCGGCAGCGCGCAGATCGCCTGCCACTGCTGGGGCACGTTGAAGACGACCGTGGCGCCCTCACGCTCCCAGGCGTCGACGACCTGCGCCGGGTCGAAGGCGCCGAGCGGGTGGATCACGCTCGGGATGCCGAGCAGGAAGTTCGCGGCGAGCGAGCCGAGGCCGGCGATGTGGAAGAACGGCGCCGTCATGAAGGCGATGTCCGACTCGTCGCCGACGTCGTTGGCACGGATGCACGTCAGCGCCTGCATCTGCATGTTGTGGTGCGTCAGCATGGCGCCCTTGGGCTTCCCGGTCGTGCCCGAGGTGTACATGATCAGCGCCACCGAGTCCTCGGAGATGTCCTCGAGCTCGATCGGCTCGTGGGCCTCGACCAGGCTCTCGTACGTCTCCATCCCCTCGGCCGCGCCGATCACGATCCGCGTCTTCAGGCCGGGCGCGAGGCCGCCGACGGCCGCGGCGAGCGGAGCGAGCAGCTCCTCGGTCACGATCGCGGTCGACCCGCTGTCCTCGACCAGGCCGACGATCTCCGGCGGCGTCAGGCGGGCGTTGACCGGCACCGCGATCGCGCCCAGGCTGTTGATCCCGAAGACCGCCTCGACGAACTCGGGCCGGTTGAGGGTCAGCAGGATCACCCGGTCGCCCTGCTGTACGCCGCGCTCCCGCAGCGCGCCGGCGAACCGCAGTGAGCGCTCGTGCAGCTGCCGCCAGGTGGTGTTCTCCCCGAGGAAACGCAGGGCCGTCGCATCGGGCCGCATCACGGCATGCCCGGCGGTCTGGCTCATCCAGTGACTGCGAAACGTCCAGGCCGGGGCCTGCGCAACTCCATCGGTCATCGATCTCCCTCTCGCAGACCGAAACCATGTGGTTCCCGTCACATGATTTTTTAATACAGATTCATATTCGGATGCAAGGGCTGTCTCGTCGGCGCTTGTCGTCGGCCCGCGGGCTCGAAGGGTCGGGCAAATTCCCGCCATGGCGGGAAAATGGTCCGCTCCCCAGCGAGACCCGCGGTGAGTCGAGGCCGCCAGGGAGATCGAGACGACGTACTCTCAGAAGACCCGCCGAGATGTGAACGACGCCACAAAATCGAATCTGCATTAGAATTTTCCCGTGGCATCGAAGGCCGAGAAGACTCGCAAGCGGATCCTGGACGCGGCAGCGTCCGTGCTCTCCCAGCGCGGCTACGCGGGCATGCGCCTGGGCGAGGTCGCCGAGGTCGCCGGGGTGCAGGCTCCGGCGATCTACTACCACTTCGCCTCCCGCGACGAGCTGGTCGAAGAGGTGATGTGGTCGGGCGCCCACGCCGTACGCCTTCATGTCGAGGATGCCGTCGCGGCGCTGCCCGACGACACCGGCCCGCTCGACCGGATCATGACCGCCGTCGACGCCCACCTGCGCTACGAGCTGGAGATCTCCGACTACGCCACCGCCTCGATCCGCAACGCCCGGCACGTACCGGAGGCGCTTCGGGACCGACCGGCCGCCGAGGAGTCGCTCTACAGCCGTTGCTGGCGCGACCTGTTCGACGACGCGAAGAAGGAAGGGACGATTCGCGACGACCTCGACGCCACGACCTTCCGGATGCTCTTGCTGGGGTCGCTGAACTGGGTGGTGGAGTGGTGGCGGCCCGAGGTGCGGCCTCTGGACGAGGTGATCGCCGTCGCCCAGGACATGGTGCGGCGGACGGTCACCTCGTGATCAGCCGACCTGGTCTCGACGGGCTCGACCTCCCGTAGGCACCGCCTCGATGCGGTCGGCGCCGGCGTAGACGTTCATCGAGCTCCCGCGCAGGAAACCGACCAGGGTCAGGCCGTTGTCGTCGGCCAGGTCGACGGCCAGCGAGGAGGGCGCCGAGACCGCGGCGAGCAGCGGGATGCCGGCCATCACCGCCTTCTGGACGAGCTCGAAGGAGGCCCGCCCGCTCACCATCAGCATGCTGTTGCGCAGGGGCAGCATGCCCTCGCGCAGCGCGTGGCCGATCACCTTGTCGACAGCGTTGTGGCGGCCGACGTCCTCCCGCACGCAGAGCAGCTCGCCGTCGGCGTCGAAGAGCCCGGCGGCGTGCAGGCCGCCGGTGCTGTCGAAGACCCGCTGGGCCTCGCGCAGCCGCTCGGGCAGGCGGGTCAGGAGCTCAGGGGTGACGCGGAGGGAGTCCTCGGCGACCGTCCAGGCCGAGGACGTACGCACCGCCTCGAGGGAGGCCTTCCCGCACAGGCCGCACGAGGAGGTCGTGTAGAAGCTGCGTTCCAGCGAGGCGTCGGGCGGGGAGACGTGGGGGGCGAGCCCGACGTCGACGACGTTGTAGGTGTTGCCGCCGTCGGCCGTCGCGCCGGCACAGTAGCGCACGCTCACCACATCGTCGGCCGAGTGCACGACCCCCTCGCTGACCAGGAAGCCGATGGCCAGGTCGAAGTCGCCGCCGGGGGTGCGCATGGTGACCGTCAGCGGTCGCCCGTCGACCCTGATCTCCATCGGCTCCTCGGCGGCCAGCGAGTCCGGCCGGCGGGTGATGACGCCGTCGCGCACCCGCAGCACCGGTCGTCCCACGGTCACTCTTCCCATGTCAGCTCCTGATGTGAGGGATCTTGCGGCCAGGGGCCGGTCCTTCCACCGTACGCCCGGCGTGCCGCCAGTTGAGCCGTCGACTCGGCACACGATCGTGAAGCCACGTACGATCTGCCTACCTACGACTGGGGCCGGAGGTTCCGTGAACGAGATCCAGCTCAGCGATCTGAGCCTTGGACGCCATATTGCGCAGGGGTCGCAGGGCCGCATCATCGAGCTGGCCGACCACCCCGGGACGGTGGCGAAGCTCTACCGCTCGCGCGAGCGCGGCCTGGTGGACGGTCGCGCCCTCGCCGAGCTCGTCCGTATCCGCGGCCTCGTCGCGAGCGAAGGCCTGCAGGTCGACCACTTCGCCGCCTGGCCGCACACCGTCGTGCTCGACGGCCTGCGCACCGCCGGATTCCTGATGCAGCGCGTCCACGACCCGTTCCTGGCCGGCTTCGGCCCGACCACCGCGCTGGCCGAGCTCGGCCTCCTCGTCGACACCGGCGACGTCTCGCGGCCCGGGGTCTACGAGCGGGTGCTGCTGATGCGCGCGCTGGCCGCCGCGATGGACGCCCTCCACCGCCAGGGGCTGGTCCTCGGCGACCTCTCCCCGCGCAACATCGCCTGGTCGGTCTCCCCCGTCCCCCGGGTGATGCTGCTGGACTGCGACGGCATCCGTCCGGCCGGTGAGGACGGCGTGCTGCCGCCCGCCGACACCCGTGGCTGGGAGGACCCGAGCAATGTGGGCCGTCCGCCGACGGCCGACAGCGACCGCTACAAGCTGGCGCTCACGATCTCCCGGGTGCTCACCGGCAACCGCAACGCGGCGCCGGCCCTGCGTCCCGACCTGAGCTTCGCCGGCGAGGCCGGCATCCTGGTCGGCCCGCTCACCCGGCTGATGGACCAGGCCGCCGGCCCGCCCGGGCTCCGCCCGACCGCGTCGCAGTGGGCGACCGTCCTGGACGTACGCAGCCCATGGGCCGGCGGCTCGCAGCCGATGGCTCCGCCCACGCCGGCGCCGATGTCCCCGGCGATGCGCTCACGCGGGTCCTCCCCCAGCGGCGAGATCCTGCGGCCGTTCCGGCGTCAGTCGCGCTGACGGCTCAGGTCGCCGACCACCCCGACCAGCGGGCCACCGCGATGACGATCACCGGCCCTGTCGGCGGGCGGTCGCGGTAGTCGGCGTACTTCTCGACCAGCGGAGCGAGGTCGTGGGTCTCGTGCACCTGCGCGCGGCCGTCGGCACGGGCCCACCACAGCTGTGACCAGTCGTCGTCGTAGGCGTCGACCAGCAGCGAGACCGCCGGGTTCGCCTCGATGTCGGCCAGCCGGCGCAGCCGGGTCGTCGACTTCGGCTTGTGGTCGACCGCGGTGAGGATCGTGTCGCCGTCGGCGAGCGCGAAGACGATGGGCACGATCCGGGGCGTGGCGTCGGCCGAGGCCGTCGCCAGCCGGCCCACCCGGGCCTCGGCGAACCGCTCCCTGGCCCACTGCTCCTCGCGCCGCACCGCTCGAGCCTATGTGACGAGGATGGCGGGCGTGCGCACATGCTCGCGACTCCCACGTCCCGGCCGGGGCCGGTTACGGTTCGCTCCATGGTGACTCCTCCGCTCCCCCGGCCCGAGGGACGTCGTGCTGCCCGCTGAGGCCGAGCGGCTGCTCACCCCTGACCTGGTCGAGTGGCTCGCGGACCTGGTCGACCCGGCGCTGCTCCGGAAGGAGTCGCCGAAGGCTCAGCTGCAGGGGCTGACGAGCGCGGTCGTGCACCGTGTCGGGGTCAACGAGACCTTCGGGCTGCTGCACTTCCGCGAGGAGCTCGAGCACAACCCGCTGCCGCTGCGTGACCCGGACGGGCTCAGGCTGGTCCTGGTCACCAGCCGGGGTGAGGACCTGGCCGTCGACGACGTCGAGTTCGTCGACTGGAGCCGCGACGACGACTGCCAGCGGTGCCGGACCGCGCTGGAGAGCTGGACACCGCCGGCCTTCGACCGGAGCGCGCGGATCACGTCGGTCGGCGCGCTTCACATCGCCTACGACAACGCCGGTCGGGCGGGCATCAGGTCCGCGGAGCTGCTGGCGCGGCTCCGCCCGGCGGTCGCCCGCGCGAACGCCGATCTCGACTCCTGGGACTCCGAGACGGTCGGTGCCTACTGGCACCCGACGACCGAGAGCTGGGCCCACGTGGTCCCGCTGGCTCTCGACCCCGAGCGCGGCCCGGTGGCGGGCGTGCTCACCCGCCACCCGGACGGCTACCACCTCGTCACGATCCTGACGCGGCGTACGGCCTTCTGGAACGTGGCCAGCGTCGGTCAGGTTCCGCCGGCATGGCTCGACCATGCCGGCGGGACCGAGACTCAGTCCTCGGGGTCGTAGCCCAGGTTGGGCGAGAGCCAGCGCTCGGCCTCGGCCATCGTCCAGCCCTTGCGCTTCGCGTAGTCGGCGACCTGGTCCTGGCCGATGCGGCCGACGACGAAGTACTGCGACTCGGGGTGGCCGTAGTAGATGCCGGAGACCGACGCGCCGGGCCACATCGCCATCGAGTCGGTGAGCTCGATGCCGGTGTTCTTCTCCACGTCGAGCAGGGACCAGATGGTGCGCTTCTCGGTGTGGTCGGGGCAGGCCGGGTAGCCGGGAGCGGGCCGGATGCCGGAGTACTTCTCGGCGATCAGATCCTCGTTGGCCATCCTGGTCTGTGCCTCGTCGGCCGCGTAGCCCCAGAACTCGGTGCGTACGCGCTCGTGGAGCCGCTCCGCGAACGCCTCGGCCAGGCGGTCGGCGAGCGCCTCCACCATGATCGCGGAGTAGTCGTCGAGGGCCTCCTTGAAGGCCATCACGCGCTCGGGCAGGCCGATGCCGGCGGTCACGGCGAAGGCACCGACGTGGTCGGCCCCTGCGCCCACGGGAGCGACGTAGTCGGCCAGCGACTTGTTGGCCACGCCGTCGCGGTGCTGGCCCTGCTGGCGCAGCTGGAAGAGGGTGGCGCGCTCCTCGGTGCGCGAGTCGTCGGTGTAGACGACCACGTCCTCGCCGGTGGAGTTGGCCGGGAAGAGGCCGTAGACGCCACGCGCCTCGACCCACTTCTCCTCGATCATCCGGTCGAGCATCTCCTGCGCGTCGTCGAAGAGCTTGCGCGCGGCCTCGCCGGTCGCCGGGTTGTTGAGGATGTCGGGGAAGCGCCCCTTCATCTCCCAGGCGTTGAAGAACGGCTGCCAGTCGATGTAGTCGCGCAGCTCGGCGATCGGGTATTCCACGAGCGTGTGCACACCGGTCTGCGCCGGCGTCGCCGGGAGCTCGGAGAAGTCGACCTCGGGCTTGTTGGCCTTCGCCTGGACGTACGTCAGGGAGGGCCGCTCGCGCCGCTCGGCATGCCGCGCGCGCAGCGAGTCGTAGTCGTCCTTGACCTCGGCCATCAGCTTCTCGCGGCGGCCGGCGTCGAGGAGGGCGGCGGCGGTCGGGACCGACCGGGAGGCGTCCTTGACCCAGACGACGGGGCCGTCGTAGGCCTTGTCGATCTTGACCGCGGTGTGGGCGCGCGAGGTCGTCGCGCCGCCGATGAGCAGCGGCAGGTCGAGCCCGACGCGCTGCATCTCGGTGGCGAAGCCGACCATCTCGTCCAGCGACGGCGTGATCAGGCCGGAGAGCCCGATGATGTCGGCGTCGTGCTCCTTGGCGGCGTCGAGGATCTTCTGGGCGGGCACCATCACGCCGAGGTCGATGACCTCGTAGTTGTTGCACTGCAGGACCACGCCGACGATGTTCTTGCCGATGTCGTGGACGTCGCCCTTGACCGTGGCCATCACGATCGTGCCGTTCTTCGTCTCGGCGTCGCCGGGCTGCTTCTCGGCCTCGATGAACGGGATCAGGTAGGCGACCGCCTTCTTCATCACCCGGGCACTCTTGACCACCTGCGGCAGGAACATCTTCCCGGCGCCGAAGAGGTCGCCGACCACGTTCATGCCGTCCATCAGCGGGCCCTCGATGACCTCGATCGGGCGGCCACCGCGGGCGGAGATCTCCGCGCGGAGCTCCTCGGTGTCGGCCTCGACGTAGGCGTCGAGGCCCTTGACCAGCGCGTGGGTGATCCGCTCGCCGACCGGCAGCTCGCGCCACTCCTCGGCCTTGGCCTCCGCCTCGGGTGAGTCCTTGTTGTACTTCGAGGCGATCTCCAGGAGCCGCTCGGCGGCGTCGGCGCGCCGGTTGAGGATGACGTCCTCGATGCGGTCGCGCAGCTCGGGGTCGACCTCGGAGTAGGGCACCAGCGCGCCGGCGTTGACGATGCCCATGTCCAGGCCCGCCTCGATCGCGTGGTAGAGGAAGACCGCGTGGATCGCCTCGCGCACCGGGTTGTTGCCGCGGAAGGAGAAGCTCACGTTGGAGATGCCGCCGGAGACCTTCGCGCCGGGCAGGTTCTGCTTGATCCAGCGCACCGACTCGATGAAGTCGACGCCGTAGGTCGCGTGCTCCTCGATGCCGGTCGCGACCGCGAACACGTTCGGGTCGAAGATGATGTCCTCGGGGTCGAAGCCGACCTCGTCGACCAGGATCCGGTAGGCGCGCTCGCAGACCGCGATCCGGCGCTCGTAGGAGTCGGCCTGGCCGTCCTCGTCGAAGGCCATCACGACCGCGGCCGCGCCGTAGCGCTTGCACGCGCGGGCGTGCTCGAGGAACGGCTCGACGCCCTCCTTGAGGGAGATCGAGTTGACGATCGGCTTGCCCTGGACGAGCTTGAGACCGGCCTCGATGACCTCCCACTTGGAGGAGTCGATCATGATCGGCACCCGGGAGATGTCGGGCTCGGAGGCGACCAGCGTCAGGAACCGGGTCATCGCCGCGACGCCGTCGATCATCCCCTCGTCCATGTTGACGTCGATGACCTGGGCGCCGTTCTCGACCTGCTGGGCGGCCACCGACAGCGCGGTGTCGTAGTCACCGGCCTTGATCAGGTTGCGGAACTTCGCCGACCCGGTGATGTTGGTGCGCTCACCCACGTTGACGAAGAGGCTCTTCTCGTTGACCGTGAACGGCTCCAGGCCCGAGAGGCGCAGCGCGGGGTCGATCTCCGGCAGGTCGCGGGGCTCGACGCCGTCGACCTGCTTGGCGATCTCGGCGATGTGGGCCGGGGTGGTGCCGCAGCAGCCGCCGACCAGGTTCACGAAGCCGGCCGTCACGAACTCGGAGACGTGGCTCGCGGTGTCGGTCGGGCCCTCGTCGTACTCGCCGAACGCGTTCGGCAGCCCCGCGTTGGGGTAGCAGGAGACGAACGTGTCCGAGACCCGGGCGAGCTCGGCGATGTAGGGGCGCATCTCCTCGGCGCCCAGCGCGCAGTTGAGGCCGACCAGGAGCGGGTCGGCGTGGCGTACGGAGTCCCAGAACGCCTCGGTGACCTGCCCGGACAGGGTGCGGCCGCTGGCGTCGGTGATGGTGCCGGAGATGACCAGCGGCCAGCGGCGACCGTAGTCCTCGAAGACCTGCTGGACGCCGAAGATCGCCGCCTTGGCGTTGAGGGTGTCGAAGATGGTCTCGATGAAGATCAGGTCCGAGCCGCCCTCGAGGAGCGCACGGGTCGCCTCGGCGTACGCGTCGCGCAGCTGCTCGTAGGTGACGTTGCGGGCGCCCGGGTCGTTCACGTCGGGGCTGATCGAGGCCGTACGCGAGGTGGGGCCGAGCGTGCCGGCGACGTAGCGCGGCCGGTCGGGGGTCGCGTAGTCGTCCGCGGCCTTGCGGGCCAGTCGGGCGGCCTCGAAGTTGATCTCGTAGGCGAGGTCGACCATGTCGTAGTCGATCAGCGAGATCGCGTTGGCGTTGAACGTGTTGGTCTCGATGATGTCGGCGCCGGCCTCGAGGTATTCGCGGTGGATCGCCTCGATCATCTGCGGCTGGGTCAGGTTGAGCAGGTCGTTGTTGCCGACCAGGTCGGTGTGCCAGTCCTTGAACCGCTCGCCGCGGTATCCGGCCTCGTCGGGCCGGTCACGTTGGATCGCCGTACCCATCGCACCGTCGAGCACCATGATCCGCTCCTTGAGGGTGGCAGTCAGGGTCTCGGTGACATCAGGGCGCAGACTCACTCTGTTTTCCTCTCCCGGCGGGCCGGCTGTGTGCTCGGCTCTGCCTGAAACACGCTACGACGTAGATGTTCAGACGGGGCCATCTCATTCCGAATCCTGACACCGGTGGTCCACCAGGTGGGAATCGCTGAGGTGTACGCGGCGTGAACGGCACCGTCGGGCTGGCCTGCATGACTAGGGTGGAGGGCGTGATCGAGATCGAAGAGACCCGCGACCTGGTCGATCCTGTGGTGATCGCAGCGTTCGAGGGATGGAACGACGCGGCGGACGCCGCGTCCGGGACGGTTGACCACCTCATGGACGTCTGGGGCGCGCGCGTCGTGGCCGAGATCGACCCCGAGGACTTCTACGACTACCAGGTCAACCGCCCTGTCACCGGCGTCGACGAGAACGGCTTCCGGTCGATCACCTGGCCGACCACCCAGATCGCGGTCTGCTCCCCGCCCGATCTCGACCGCGACATCATCCTGGTGCGCGGCATCGAGCCCAACATGCGCTGGAAGCAGTTCGTCAGCGAGATCCTGGAGTGCGTCGACGACCTCGGCGGCCAGCTCGTGGTGACCCTCGGCGCGCTGCTCGCCGACGCACCCCACACCCGGCCGATCCCGGTCTCCGGCACCGCCACCGAGCCCGACCTCGTCGACCGGCTCAAGCTCGACTCCCCCTCCTACGAGGGCCCGACCGGCATCGTCGGCGTGCTGCAGGAGGCGTGCGTGCAGAACGACATCCCCGCCGTCTCCTACTGGGCCGCGGTCCCCCACTACGTCGCCGCGCCGCCCTGCCCCAAGGCCACTCTCGCGATCGTCAACAAGCTCGAGGACCTGCTGCAGTGCTCCATCCCGCTCGGCGACCTCCCCGAGGACTCCCGGGCCTGGGAGCGCGGTGTCAACGACCTCGCCGAGGAGGACGAGGACGTCTCCGACTACGTACGCTCCCTGGAGGAGGCCCGCGACACCGCCGACCTCCCCGAGGCCTCCGGCGACGCGATCGCCCGGGAGTTCGAGCGGTACCTCAAGCGCCGCACCGACGACTCCTAGCCCCACCGGCCGAACCGGCACCCCCACCGGCCGAACCGTCAGCCCCGCTGGTCGAACCGTCAGCCCGGCCGAACCGTCAGCCCGCTGGTCGAGCCGCGAGCGCCAGCGAGCGTGTCGAGACCAACACAGTCCCATCGAGCGCCGAAGGGGACTGTGTTGGTCTCGACACGCCTCCGCCTAGCGGCTCCGGCGGCTCGACCGACGGGCGAACCTCAGAGCTTGATGCCCAACGCCGCGTCGACGACCTGAGCGATGGCCTGCCCGGCGAGCGGGTCGGAGGTCTCGGCGAGGCCACCCTCCCCCAGCGTGGCCGCGACCCAGGCGTCGACGGCCTGGACCGCACGCGGGGCGTCGAGGTCGTCGGCGAGGGCGCCGAGGACGGTCTCGACGACAGGCGCCGCCGGAGCACCGCGGCCCAGCGCGACCGCCTTGCGCCATTCGGCGATCTTGTCGACGGCGTCGAAGAGCTTGGCGTCGGTCCACTCCCAGTCGTCGCGGTAGTGGTGGCCGAGCAGCACCAGCCGGATCGCCATCGGGTCGATCTCGGAGTTGCGCAGGGCGGAGACGAAGACGAGGTTGCCGCGCGACTTGGACATCTTGTGACCGTCGTAGGCCACCATCCCGCCGTGGGTGTAGATCTCGGCGAACCGCTGGCCCGCCGAGCGGGCGTGGGAGCCGGACATCTCGTGGTGCGGGAAGATCAGGTCGGAGCCGCCGGCCTGGACGGTGAACCCGGCGCCGAGGTGCTCCAGGGCGATCGCGGTGCACTCGATGTGCCAGCCCGGACGACCGGGACCGTACGGCGAGGGCCACGACGGCTCACCCGGACGCTCCGCGCGCCACAGCAGCGGGTCGAGCGGGTCCTTCTTGCCGGCGCGCTCGGGGTCTCCCCCACGCTCACCGAACAGCTCGAGCATCTGCTCGCGGCTCAGCCGCGACTCGGCACCGAACTCGTCGTCGACGGCGACCGAGGCGTACAGGTCATCGTCGACCTTGTAGATCGCGCCCGCCTGCTCGAGCTCGCCGATCAGCGAGATCACCAGCGGGATCGACTCGACGGCGCCGATGTAGTGCTGCGGCGGCACCACCCGCAGCGCCTCCATGTCCTGCCGGAAGAGCTCGGTCTCGCGCTCGGCGAGCGCCTCCCACTCGATGCCGACCTTGTCGGCCCGCTCGAGCAGCGGGTCGTCGACGTCAGTGACGTTCTGGGTGTAGCCGACCTCGTGGCCGGCGTTGAGCCAGGCCCGGTGGAGCAGGTCGAAGGCGACATAGGTGTTGGCGTGACCGATGTGGGTCGCGTCGTACGGGGTGATGCCACATACGTACAGCGACCGGCGACCCTCACCCTGGGTCGGGACGACCGCGTCCCGCTGATGGTCGTAGAGCTGCACCTCGGGGCCTTGGGCAGACAGCTGGGGGACGTCGGGTGCAGACCAAGCGCGCATGAGTGCAGCCTACTTGGCGGACAACACCTGTCTCAGAACGGCGGCCACGGGATGACATGACGGTCGTAGCCGGGCCGCGGGAACGCACCCTCGGCGAGCAGCCGCTCGCAGCGCAGGCCGAGAGCCTCGACCTCCGCACCCGTCAGGTACGCAGCCAGCCCCCGCCCCAACGCACCCGAGAGCCCCGCACGGACCGCCCGGATGCCGGCGAGCTCCTCGTCGGAGAGCTCCAGCCCCTGCCAGCCCCACAGGATGGTGCGCAGCTTCGGCTCCTCGTGGAAGGTGAGCCCGTGGTCGCAGCCGTAGCGGTGACCGTCGGCGAGCGGCAGCACGTGGCCGCCCTTGCGGTCGGCGTTGTTGGTGACCGCGTCGAAGACGGCCATCCGGCGCAGCGCGGGCGTGTCCTCGTGAACGAGGGTGACGACCCGGTCGTGCTCGTCGAAGCCGTCGAAGACGCGGAGGTAGCCGGACGGCACCTCGCCCTCCGGGACGATCGTGACCGGCTCGGTGGCCTCGTCGGCGTGGATCCAGCGCTGGATCATCCCCGGACCGTGCGGTCCGTCGCCGAGCCAGGTCTCGGGGACGACCGACCAGCCCAGGGCCTCGGAGACGAGGTGGGCGGCGACCTCGCGGTGGGCCAGGTTGCCGTCGGGGAAGTCCCACAGCGGCCGCTCCCCCGCGATCGGCTTGTAGACCACCTCGGTCTCGCCGAGGGTGGCCAGGAAGGTCGCGTTGGAGGCCGTGGTCAGCCGGCCGACGAGCTCCAGCTCGCCGTCTCGGGCGCTGTGCGTGATGTCCGGGGCGGGGTCCACGGGATCAGACCGGGTCGCGCCGCTTGAACCCGTTCGCCCGCACGCACAGGTGTCCCTCGGGGTCGATCGGGTTGCCGCAGAACGGGCAGTTGGGACGGCCGGCGCCCAGCACCGCCTCGGCGCGCTTGACGAAGGCGCGGGCGTTGCGCGGCGCGATCCGGACGAGGAGCACCTCCTCGGGCTCGGCCTCCTCGAGCTCGATGGCCGCCACCGCGTCCTCGTCGACCAGCTGGCCGGACTCGTCGACCTCGGCGATGATCTCGGTCTCGTTGATCGGGAAGACCTCGAGGACGACCATGTCGTCGTCGGGGTCCCAGGCCAGGGTCATCGTGCCGGCCCGGAACTCCTCCTCGATCGGCTGCTCCAGCGGCCCGTTGTCGTCGAGCTCGAAGGGCGCGACCGCGGGCACGACGGCGGGAGCCGACTTCATCACCTCGTCGAGGAGCTCGTCGAGCCGCTCGGCGAGCACGGTGACCTGCTGCTTCTCCAGAGCCACGGAGACGACCCGCGTTCCCTCACGCGCCTGGAGGAAGAACGTCCGCGCCCCGGGCTCGCCGACGGTGCCGACGACGAATCGTTCGGGCGGTTCGAAGGCGTGCATCACAGGCATGGTCAAACCTTATCGAGCGCCACCCAGATCGGCGGCAGCCGAAGCCTCACCGGGCCCGGCGCCGCCGCCGAGCACGGCGTCGTCGCTGCGCCGCCGCGAGGACTTGCGGCCCTTCTTCGGAGCCTGCTTCGGGGCCAGCCAGGCGAGGTCCCCGGCGTGGGTGTTGGTCGCGAGGACCGTCGGGCGGCCCTCGCCGTAACGGATGACGGAGATGGAGGCGGGGTCGACGTGCAGACGCTGGAAGAGGTCGAGGTGCATGCCGAGCGCGTCGGCCAGGATCGACTTGATCGGGTCGCCGTGGCTCACGCACAGCCAGACCGCCCCGTCTCCGTGCGCCGCGGTGACGGCGGCGTCGTGGCGGCGTACGGCCTCGACGCTGCGGGCCTGCATGGTGGGCATCGACTCGCCGCCGGGGAAGGTGACGGCCGACGGCTGGGTCTGCACGGTCTTCCACAGCTTGCGACGCGCCAGGGTGGAGATCTTCTCGCCCTGCCACTCGCCGTAGTCACACTCGGCGACCCCGTCCTCGACCACGACGCTCGGCTGCTCGGGGCGGCCCTCCAGGATCGTCGAGAGCGTCTCCTGGCAACGTTCCATCGGGCTGGTCACCGCCAGCGCCAGCGGCACGGGCGCGATCCGCTCGGCGGCGCGCGCCGCCTGCTCCAGGCCGTGCTCGTCCAGCCGTACGCCGGGCAGCCGGCCCGCCAGCGTGCCGGATGCGTTCGCCGTCGTACGGCCGTGTCTCACCAGGATCATCGTCGCCACGGTTGGCGACCCTATCGATCCCGGATGAGAGGCACACCATGCCCTAACCTGACAACGTGATCGTCGACAGCGCTCTCTACCGCGCCGGTGAGCGCGACCAGGCCGACAGCGCGCCCCGCGACTACGCCGCGCTGCGGGCCGGGGTGCGGGCGGAAGGAGACTTCGTCTGGCTCGGTCTCTACCAGCCCAGCCAGGGCGAGCTCGACGAGGTCGCCGACGCGTTCGGGCTGCACCCGCTCGCCGTCGAGGACGCCCTCAAGGCACACCAGCGGCCCAAGCTGGAGCGCTACGGCGACGGGATGTTCCTGGTCGTCAAGACGCTCTGGTACGTCGACGCCGACGACGCCGTCGAGACCGGGGAGGTCGCCTTCTTCATCGGTGCCGACTACGTGATCACCGTCCGCCACGGCCGCGGCTCCCAGCTCGCGCCCGCCCGCGAGCTGCTCGAGACCAGCGACGACCACCTCCTCACCGAGGGCCCCTATTCGGCGGTCCACTCGGTCGTCGACTACATCGTCGACGGCTACCGCGACGTCGCCACCGAGCTCACCAAGGACGTCGACGAGGTCGAGACGTCGGTCTTCTCCGACGAGCGCACCGAGGACTCCGCCCGCATCTACCGTCTCCGTCGCGAGATCGCGGAGATGCGCCGCGCCGTGATGCCGCTGCGCGAGCCGGTGCGCCGCTTCGCCAACGGCGAGGCCGGCATCGACCCCGACCTGCGCCCCTACTTCCGCGACATCCTCGACCACCTCTCCTCCATCGTGGAGGCGATCGAGAACCTCGAGACCCTGCTCTCCTCCGCCTTCCAGGCCCACATGGCCCAGCTCTCGCTGCAGCAGAACGAGGACATGCGCCGCATCTCCGCCGGCGCCGCACTGGTCGTGGTCCCGACCCTCATCGCCGGCATCTACGGGATGAACTTCACCCACATGCCAGAGCTGTCCTGGACCTTCGGCTACCCGTTCTCGCTGCTGCTCATGGCCGCCGTGGTCGCCGGGCTGTGGATCTTCTTCCGGAAGTCCGGCTGGTTCTGACCTCGCCTGCGTCGTGGCGCCCGTTCACGGCTGCAGGCTCCGCAGATGCGCCGCGAAGTCAGCGGCGGTCGCCGGGTCGTGCCTGCCGATCTCGTCCGTCACTTCGCGCGCGACGAGCATGAGCGACGGCGCGCTGCGCCGCTGGTGCGCCAGCGCCTGCTCGACGAACCCCACGGCACCGTCGACATCTCCGGAACGGGCGGAGAGGGTCGCCTTGGTGAGCTGAGCCTCTGCAGTTCTCATCGGCGAGACGGATGTGCCGTCCCACGACGTAGACGTGCGGAGCACGCTGTCGGCCATCGCCTCGGCCTGCGCGTCGTCGCCGAGCACGCGATAGGCGTCCATCGCGTAGAAGCTGGCTTTGGTCGGGTCGACGTTGAAGTGGTTGCGGAGGTTGGTCGGTGTGGGCGCCGAGTCGAGCACCTGCCGTACGCCTTCCAGGGCGATCTCGGTGTCGTGCCGCTCGCCCATCCGGGCGTACGCCTTCGCCTGCTGCGCATAGAGCTGCGCGGCGACGGAGTCACGCGGCGCGGCCTCGATTCCGGCGCCGGCGTACGCCACCGCCTGCGGCAGGTCGCCTTGGGTGAGCGCCTTCCACGCCTGGATCTCCCACGTCCAAGCACTGATGACCCCGGCACCCAGGTCCTCGGCGAGACCGGCAGCGGCGACCCTGGCGTGCTGGGAGTTGAGGGCGTCGCCGCGGTCCCACATCAGGCAGGAGCGCAACAGGGCGAGCCATCCGGTGAGCTCCAGCACCCTGGCGTGCCCGGCGAGGTTCACGCGACCGTTGGAGATCAGCCCGCGAAGGTCGCGCAGCCACTGGTCGACCTCGAGGACGAGCGGACCCGCGTCGCGCGCGGCGTACTCCGAGCACAGCCGCTCCACCTGAGCAGCGGTCTGCTCCAGGTGCTCGCTCCCGACGCGAGGCGACCGCAGGGCGGCCACCAGATCGGCGAACTCGTCGGGAGACAACGCCGCCGGCACGACCTCGTCAGCGAGCGGCCGAACCGGCCAGAAGTCGAGATAGGGCAGGTCGAACATGCGGGCGATGGCGACCTTCGACGCGGCATCGGGGTCTTTGACCGCACCCCGCTCCCACCGAGCGATCGACGTACGGACGTTCTCGACCTGATCAGGCGAGTGGTGCTCGCTGGCGGCCACGAACACCTGCGCAGCACGCTGGAGGCTCCAGCCGCGCCCCTGACGCAGCCTGCGGAACTTCTGGTGCCACGGCTCCATGCGCCAACGGTACGGCGCGTGACAACGCCGGTGCCACCGTCTGTGTCACTGCCGGCGCGCCGGTCCCACTCGGGATTCTGAGACTCCCCGGGGCGCTGCTGGATGGATTGCCTCCTGGACCCATGCGGGTCGGCGGCGTCCCGGGAGCCACTGAACGATCGACGGGATACCGGTATGGATACAGCGATCTGCGAGACGTGTCACCTGCGATGGGGCCCGGCCGGCAGTCATCCGCCCTGTCTCCAGCTGCCGACGGACGAGCGCCGCGTAGTGGCTGCGGATGCGTTGAATCGGCCTCCCAGCCCGCGGTCCCTTCCCGGCGCGTGATCGTCGCGCTCTACCCCCGGCGCCACCAGCCGCGCGGCTGCTGCTGCTCGGCCTCGCGGGCGCACTCGCGCAGCTCGTGGGCGACGGCTCGATAGACGGTGGCCCACTGCTCACCGGTGAGGCCGCCGACCTGCAGATCGCTGCTTCTGGCGTCCGTGAAGACCTCGGCGTCCTCGACGTACTTGTCGGCCTTCGCTTCGAGCCACGCTACCGGGAATCGAGTGGTACTCATTGCTACCAGTATTTCACGTTTGAACGAGTTCGCGCGCACCTTTGCACAGACCCGCCGACCAGCGACCTGGTCGAGCTGCTCCCCGTCGTACCACTCGACGACGCTGACCAGATCGCTGTCGTACTCGCCGTCGGCGCCATGGCGGAGGTCGATCGACACCTGCTCGGCCGGCGTGGACTCGTCGGTGTAGGACGCCGCCCGGCTGGAGGTCTCGGGCGGCAGGTGTCCGAGCGCGACGGCCGCCACGGCGCGTTGGGTGATCCCGAGATCTTCACGACGTGGAGATCAGTGCAGGAAGGTGAACAGCGGCGAGTCGGGCTCGATCCGCTCGATGACCAGGTCGCTGGCGCCCATCCGCTCCAGCAGGGCGTCGAGGCCGTCGGCGGAGTCGAGATCGATGCCGATCAGGGCGGGGCCGTGCTCGCGGTTGGACTTCTTGACGTACTCGAAGACCACGATGTCCTCGCCGTCGGCGAGCACGTCGTCGAGGAAGCCGCGCAGCGCGCCGGGAGCCTGCGGGAACGAGACCAGGAAGTAGTGGCGCAGGCCCTGGTGGATCAGCGCCCGCTCGAGCACGTCGGCGTAGCGGGAGACGTCGTTGTTGCCCCCGGAGAGGATCGCACCGACCCGCTTCGCGCCGCGCAGGTCGATCTGACCCAGGGCGGCCACCGCGAGCGCTCCGGCGGGCTCGGCGATGATCCCCTCGGTCTGGTAGAGCTCGAGCATTTCCACGCAGACCGCGCCGACGGGCACGGCGACCAGCTCGTCGACGTACTCCTTGACGATCGGGTACGTCACCTTCCCCGCGGTCGCGACCGCGGCACCGTCCACGAAGGTGTCGAGCGTGTCGAGCCGCACCGGCCCGCCCGCCTCGATCGCGGCGGCC
This sequence comes from Nocardioides luteus, assembly GCF_014648595.1. Classification (GTDB taxonomy): domain Bacteria; phylum Actinomycetota; class Actinomycetes; order Propionibacteriales; family Nocardioidaceae; genus Nocardioides; species Nocardioides luteus. Next base: position 100,591 of record NZ_BMRK01000006.1, read on the forward strand.
ATCGAGGCGGCGCCCGCGGGCTCGACGCCGATGATCCGGGTCTCCGGCCAGACCTCGCGCACCCAGGTGGCGACACCGGAGGCGAGCCCGCCACCACCGACGGGCAGCAGGAGGACGTCCAGCGGCTCGGCGATCTGCGCGGTCAGCTCGTGGCCGACCGTGCCCTGTCCGGCGATGGTGCGCGGGTCGTCGAAGGCCGAGACGTACGTCGCGCCGAGCCCACGACCCAGCTCGTAGGCGTACGCGGAGGCCTCGTCGTAGGTCGAGCCGTGGAGGGTGAGCGTGACGTGCTCGCCTCCGAGGGCGGTGATCCGGTCGCGCTTCTGCTTGGGCGTGTTGGTCGGCACCACGATGTGGCCGGGCACGCCGAGGCGGGCGCAGGAGATGGCGACGCCCTGGGCGTGGTTGCCGGCGCTGGCGCACACGACGCCGCGCTCGAGCTCCTCGGCGCTCAGCGTGCTCATCAGGTTGTAGGCGCCGCGGACCTTGTAGGAGCGGCCGAGCTGCAGGTCCTCGCGCTTGAGGAGAACCTCGGCCGCGTAGCGCTGCGAGAGTCTGACCGAGCGCTCCACCGACGTACGCGTCGCGATCGTGCGCGCGGCGGCTTCCTCGATGGCGGCAGGGGTCACCGCAGGGCTCTTCAGCAGGACGGCTCCGGACTCAGACACGATCCCGAGTCTGTCACGATCACCACTCGGTGAGCACTCCCACGCCGAGGAGCACCAGGACCGCCAGACCGAGGACGACCCGGTAGATCACGAACGGGGTGTAGGTGTTGCGCGAGAGGTACTTCAGCAGCCACGCGATCACCGCGTAGCCGAGCACGAACGAGACGATCGTGGCCACGATCGTGGGGCCCCAGCCGTAGAGGTTGTCCTCGTGGGCGATGTCCTTCATCTCGAAGAGACCGGCTCCGAAGACGGCCGGGAGGGCGAGCAGGAAGGCGTACTCGGTCGCCGTGGCGCGCTCGTAGCCCAGGGCGCGGCCCATCGAGATCGTCGCGCCCGAGCGGGAGACGCCGGGGATCAGCGCGCAGGCCTGGGCGCAGCCCATCAGGATCGCGTCGCGCCAGGAGAGGTCGTCGAACCGCTTGCGGTTCTCCCCGATCCGGTCGGCGACGCCGAGCACGATGCCCATCACCACGAGCATGGTGCCCACGACGTACAGGCTGCGGAGGTCGTGCTCGATGATGTCCTGCAGCAGCAGTCCCATCACCACGATCGGGATCGACCCGACGATGATGAACCAGCCCATCCGGGCGTCGGTGTGGCCCCGCAGCTCGGGGTTGAACAGGCTGCGCACCCAGGTCGAGATGATGCTCCAGATGTGACGGCCCATGTAGGCGAGCACCGCCAGCTCGGTGCCGATCTGGATCACCGCGGTGAAGGCCGCGCCCGGATCGCCCCAGCCGAGCAGCTCGGGGAAGATGCGCAGGTGCGCACTCGATGAGATGGGCAGGAACTCGGTGAGAGCCTGAAGGATGCCCAGTGCGATCGCCTGCAGATAATCCACGGGCGGAAACTCTAAGCGTGTCAGTCGAGGACCGCCCAAAGGGCCCCGATACATTGGACGCATGCAGAGCCGACTCCTCGGAGCCACTGGGCTGCGAGTCTCGTCTCTCGCCCTGGGCACCATGACCTGGGGCAGCGTGACCGACGAGCACGAGGCCCGTGAGCAGCTCGCCGGCTTCGCCGAGGCCGGCGGCACGCTCGTCGACACCGCGGCCGCCTATGGCGGTGGCGCCTCGGAGAGACTGCTCGGATCGCTGCTCGCCGAGGGAGTCGTCGCCCGCGACGACGTCGTCGTGGCGACCAAGGCCGGGATCACCTGGCGAGCCGGCGACCGCGGCATCGACACCTCCCGCGGCGCCCTGCTCCGCGGGCTGGACGCCTCGCTGAAGCGGCTCGGGGTCGACCACGTCGACCTGTGGCAGGTGCACGTCTGGTCCCCCGAGGTGCCGCTCGAGGAGACCCTCTCGGCGCTCGACATGGCGCTGAGCAGCGGCCGGGCCGCGTACGTCGGGGTCTCCAACTACACCGGATGGCAGACCGCCCAGGCCGCGACCTGGCAGCGGGCCGTCCCGGGGCGCGCGACGCTGGCCTCGACACAGGTCGAGTACTCCCTGCTGGCCCGCGACATCGAGTACGAGGTGCTCCCTGCCGCCGGCGCGATGGGGCTCGGCGTGCTGGCCTGGTCCCCGCTGGCCGGCGGCGTGCTCACCGGCAAGTACCGCACCGGCACCCCCGCCAACTCCCGCGGCGCCGACCCCGGCTCCTCCGCCCGCGTCGACGTCTACGACGACGAGCGCTCCCGCGGGATCGTCACCGCCGTCGCCCGCGCCGCCGAGGGTTTGGAGTGGTCGCCGCTGCAGGTCTCGCTGGCCTGGGTCCGCGACCGCCCGGGGATCACCGCCCCCGTCCTCGGCGCCCGCACCGCCGCCCAGCTCAAAGAGGCGCTCCAGGTCGCCGACCTCACCCTCCCCTCCGAGATCGCCCTCGCCCTCGACGACGTCTCCGCCGTCTGACCCGCCGGTGTCGAGCATGTCGAGACCACCCATCGCAGAACATCAACCGCCCCGGTGGTCGAGCTTGTCGAGACCCCACCCGAGGGAACATCTGATCGGGCACACTGGTTCTCCCGAGTAGTCCAGCAGAAGGAGTGCTGCCTTGGCCCGAGCCGAACGCCGTCCGCCCCGCCCGGGAGTGATGTGGGAGTACGACAAGGTGACCTTCTCGCGTGAGTTCTCCCGCAACATCGTCACCAAGCTTCTCGTCGAACGCGCCGAGCACGGCGGTTGGGAGCTCGACCGGGTACGCATCACCGCCGACGGCACCCGCCGGGTGACGCTTCGGCGCAAGATCATCCGCCAGCGACTCACCCTCCTCAACCTCTGACGGCCTCCCGGAGCGTCCTCGGCGGCGTCCGAGCCCGAGAGAACTAGGGTCATGTGAGTGATCCATCTCGTACGCCACGGCGAGGCCGCCGGTCATGAGGAAGCCGATCCGGGACTCTCCGAGCACGGCCGCCGCCAGGTCCACGCCCTGGCCAACCGGCTCGCCTTCCGTCCGGTCAGCCGCGTGCTCCACGGTCCGAGCCGGCGTACCTCCGAGACCGCCGTGATCCTGACCGAGGTCCTCGGCGCCGGGTCCGAGGCGACCGACCTCCTCGCCGACCGCACCCCGGTGCCCTCCCCGGAACGCCGCGGCGACTACCCGACCCACCGCTGGGAGTGGTTCGAGGGCGTACCCGACGCCGAGCGCGACCCCGACGGCACCATGCTCACCGACACCTGGCACAAGCTCTGGTTCGAGCACCACGACGCCGAGATCGTCCTGGTCACCCACGCCTTCGTCGCCGCCTGGTTCGTACGCCAGGTCCTCAACGCCCCGCCCGCCACCTGGATGCGCATCGGCCCCGTCGGCACCGCCACCCTCACCTCGATCGGCCCCAACCTCGCCGGCGAGCCGGTGGTGGAGACCTTCAACGCCGAGGTGATCCTCCCGCTCTGACCAAGCGGGGCCAACAACCCGCCAACAACACGGACATCAGGCCGCGACACGCTGTCGTGGGCGCCCTTCGCACTGTCAGGATCCGCCCGTGACCTCGGCACTCGACACCCTGACCCCCACCCAGCGCGACCTCCTCGACCAGTGGCTCCCCGGAGCCGAGCTGGTCACCGACCGCAGTCATCTGCATCGCGCCGGCACCACCGCTCTCGTGCTCGCCTCCGGCGAGGACCGCTTCCTGATGAAGACCACCACCGAGGGCGTACGCCACCTCGACCGCGAGGTCGCGGCGTTCCGCAGCTGGCTCGGCCCGTGGACCGAGGCCGGGCGCGCGCCGCGTCTCGTCGAGGCCGACCTCGACGCCCGGATCATCGTGATGACCCACCTCGACGGTGAGCCGGCGAGCACCTCGCCCGCCGCCCACGACCCGGAGATCTACCAGCAGGCGGGCGAGCTGCTGGCGACGTTCCACGCCCAGGCGAGCGTGGAGGACGAGGAGTACGAGCCCGAGCTCAACGAGCGCGCCCTCGCCTCGCTCGACCGGGCCGGTCTCGACGCCGACTTCGCCGAGCGGCTCCGTGGCGAGATCACCTCGTGGCCGACCCCGACGACCGTGCTCGTCCCCTCGCACGGCGACTGGCAGCCGACCAGCTGGGTGGTCGACGGCGGCACGCTGCGCGTGATCGACTCCGGCCGGTTCGCTTTCCGGCCCGCGCTCTACGACCTCTCCCGGCTCTCTGCACAGGACTTCACCCGCAACGACACCTTCGAGAAGGCGTTCCTCGAGGGCTACGGCTCCGACCCGCGCGAGCCCGAGGCCTGGCACCGTCTCCAGGTCCGCGACGCGGTCTCGGTCGCCGCTTGGGCCGAGCGCACCGGCCACGCGGAGGTGGCTGCGCTGAGCAAGGAGACGCTCACCGGGCTGCTGGCTCACTGAGCCGTTCCCCACTGTGACGGCGTTGCCCCACGCTCCGGAGCGTGGGGCAACACTGTCTGAAGGGGAGATCTCCGCCGCCGTGGGGAGATGCGCCGCGGTCAGACCGCGTCGAGGAAGCGGTCCATGACCCGCGCACCGAACTGGAGCGCGTCGACCGGCACCCGCTCGTCGACACCGTGGAAGAGCGCGGTGAAGTCGAGCTCCTCGGGCAGCCGCAGGGGCGCGAAGCCGTACGTCCTCATCCCGAGCCGCTTGAAGTGCTTGGCGTCGGTGCCGGCGCTCATCAGATAGGGGGCGACGAGAGCGTCGGGGTCCTCTGCGATCAGCGACTGCTCCATCGCCGAGACCAGCGCGCCGTCATAGGGGGTCTCCCACGGCCGCTGGTTCTGGTCGAACTCGATGTCGATGCCCTCGCCGCACAGCTTCTGCAGGGTCTCGAAGAAGTCGTCCTCGAAGCCGGGCAGGAAGCGGCCGTCGACGTGGGCGGTGGCCTCGGTCGGGATGACGTTGACCTTGTATCCCGCACTGGTCATGGTCGGGTTGGTGACGTTGCGCAGGGTGGCGCCGATCATCCGGGCGGCCGGGCCGAACTCCTCGACGAGCCGTTCGGCGTTCTCCGGCGTTGGCTCCTCCCCCGCGATCTCGCCGACCGCGGCGAGCAGCGTCTGCATCGTCGGGGTCAGCTGCACCGGCCACTCGTGGGCGCCGATCCGGGCGATCGCGCCCGAGAGCCGGGTGATCGGGTTGTCCCGGTTGATCATCGAGCCGTGGCCCGCGGTGCCACGCGCCGTCAGCTTCATCCAGGCCATGCCCTTCTCGGCCGCCTCGATCAGGTAGAGCCTCCGCCCCTTCACCGTGGTCGAGAAGCCACCGACCTCACCGACCGCCTCGGTGCAGTGCGCGAGCAGGTCGGGGTGGTCCTCCACGAGCACGTGGGCGCCCTTCATCCCGCCGGCCTCCTCGTCGGCGGTGAAGGCGAGCGTGATCGGCCGCTCCGGGATCCGGCCGGTGCGCTGTCGCTCCCGGACGACCGCGAGCAGCATCGCGTCGAAGTCCTTCATGTCGACGGCGCCGCGCCCCCACACGTACCCGTCCTCGATCTCCCCCGAGAACGGGTCGACCTTCCAGTCCTCGGCTGCGGCCGGGACGACGTCGAGGTGACCGTGGAGCAGCAGCCCGTCCTGCCGACCGGCGGCCGAGCCTGTCGAGGCCCCGCCCCACTGCGCGACCACCGAGGCCCGCCCGTGCTCGGACTCGTAGATCTCCGAGGAGATCCCGACCTCGTCGAGCTGCGCGGCGACGTACTCCGCCGCCTTCCGCTCCCCCGGCCCCGGGTCGTTGCCGTAGTTGCTGGTGTCGATGCGGATCAGGTCACGGCAGAGGTCGACGACCTCGGTCTCGGCACTGGTCATACCGCCACCGTATCGACCGGTTGCGACGAACGGCCGCCTGACGTCCACCGATAGGAGGGCAAAGGATTTCAGTGTGTTCGGTTGCGTGGGTTTCCATGGAGGAATGCAGACGCGCGCCCTCCTCTCCGCTCACCGCGCCGCCGCGCGCCAGTCGGGGAACCGTGACAACTCCTGGGAGTCGCTCCTGGAGGCCGTCCGGATGGAGGTGGAGTACGTCGAGTTCGACGTGCACCGCACCCGCGACGGCGAGCTCGTCCTGCACCACGACGGCCACATCCGCGACCGCTTCGGCCGCCGGCTCAAGATCGAGAACAGGACGTACGCCGCGCTCTCGCGCCTCGCACCGTTCCGCCTGGTGCGCTACCGGGAGGCGCTCGAGCTGCTCGCCGCTCACGGCAAGCACGCACACATCGACCTGAAGTTCGCCTCCCCCAGTGGCCACCTCGGGATGGCGTGGGAGATCGACGCCGCCGAGATCGCGCTGGAGGTGATGGAGAAGAGCTTCATCCTGACCACGATGGTCGACGAGTCGGTACGCGCCCTGCGCGACTGGGCCGACCGCCGCTCCCCCTCGACCCTCGTCGGCCTCTCCCTCGGCGGTGTCGACCTGCGCCACCACCCCCTCAAGCTCCTCCGCCTCAAGCTCTCGGAGTTCTTCCCCGGCGGCCGCATCCGCCGCTGCCGCTCCAACCTGGTCGTCGTCGAGCAGCGCCTCGCCGACGTCTGGCTGCTGCGCTGGGCCCACCGCCGCGACCTCAAGGTCCTCGTCTGGACCGTCGACAACCCCGGCCGCCTGCGCCGCCTCATCAACGACAGCCGGGTCTGGATGGTCACCAGCAACCACCCCTCCCGCGCCCTCCTCCCCGCCTGACCGCCCCGGTCGTCGAGCCCGTCGAGACCACCCCCGAGCCACACCACCCCACCGCTGGTCGAGCCTGTCGAGACCACCCACGAGCGACACCTCCCCACCGGTGGTCGAGCTTGTCGAGACCTCCTCCACGCGACACCCTCACCCCGATTCGGCACCACAGCGCCCTCCTGATAATGTTCTTCTTGTTGCGCGCGGGTGGCGGAATAGGCAGACGCGCTAGCTTGAGGTGCTAGTCCACGTATTAGTGGGTGGGGGTTCAAGTCCCCCCTCGCGCACAGAGAGAAACCCCAGGGAGACCTGGGGTTTCTCGCATTTCACGAGAAGTCATCGAACCCTATGAGGAACGATGGGGGCACCGACGGCCGAGGCCCTCTCTGGTTGTCTCCTGAGGCGTATCGCCGCCGGGTCCGCCGTGGTGTCGCTGCGAACTGCTTGCGGAGCGCAGAAAGCCGTACTCGCGGCGGCGTCTCGACGACCTTCGCCTAGCGGATCGAGGACCGCTCCTTCGTCGTGCAGCATCAGCTGCACGCGGGCGAAGTCGAGATCTTCGACACTTCTTCGCGGTTTACTGAACGCGGTGCACGAGCCAGCGACCGGAACCGCGCTGGGTGCGCATGATCACCCGAGCACCGGAGAAGAATGAACAACAGCCCCAACACTTCATTCACAAACCCCGAGCAGTGCTACATACCGATCGATGCCCGTGACCGACCACGGCGTGGCTGTCGCCGGCATACTGAGTCATGCACGCACTTCTTCCCCAAGGGAACCGGGAGCCGCGCGGAGATGGAACTTGGCAGGTCGCTGGAGCGGCGCGCACCTTGCGTTCATCGAGGCGATGAACTGCGACGTACTCCTCCTCACCGAGGTCCTCGACGCCGTACAAATCCCCGGCATGGGTATGCATCGCACCGCGAGACAGATGGCGGAACGACGGGCCTGGGCAGCAGTCGCAACCGCCCGACTGATGCATCCCGAGCCCGATCCGCATCCGGCCACGGCCCTCGCGGTGATCGAGGGCATCCACTTCGCGTCCTCGATTCTCCCGTGGAGGTCGTGCGGGGACAGCCCGGTTTGGCACGGCGCGACGACGGCCGAGAAGACGATCTCGGCCGTGACAGACATCGAGATCGCCATTCCGGACGTGTGGGGCGGCGACTGGAACCAGGAGCTCCACGGCCCCATCTACACCGGCAGCCGCGATGGCAAACAAGAGCTCCTGCGCGCCACCACCAATCTCCAGCTTCAGGTCCCGACAGCCGACGCTCCCCATCGCCTTGACGGTGTATCCAGCATCGACCACATCGCCATCCCTCGCGCATGGACCGTCACCGACGTCACCGCGATCCTCGCCAGGAACGGTCTCTCGGATTTGTCTGACCACAGCGCGTACGTGATCGACGTGCACCAGCCGACTGAGTCCACCAACGAGACGGCAGCCGTCGCGCACCTGTGGTCCATGAGGACCACGGCAAAGCCGTACGGACCGTGACGCCAAACTCGCCGCGCTCCACGAGCGCCCGACTCACGCCGTCGACGCGCTGATCACCGGCGACGACTGGCGCCGGGCGACGGAGCTCGCCAACAGGTTCCGCAGCAGGAGCTTCAAGAACGTGCTCCTGATCCAGCAAGCGATGGAGATCGCGTACGCCGAGGGCCTGATCCCAACCTACGTCGCGGGGTTTCGGCAGTGGCCGACCCTGGTCGCAGCATGATGAAGGGCCAACTCAGCATCCACATCCTGGCCCCGCTCCACCAGCCGTCGACCGGTGTGTGGGAGCCGCTGTGGGAAGGATCGGCGCGCCTGCGCGGCGCAGGATCCGCCGCATCCGCGCCGGCCGAAGGTCGAGTCACCGCAGCAGACCCTGCTCTCCCGCACCTGCCAACATCTTGTCGAGCAACCTCCGCAGGTCGGCCCGCTCCACAGTGGTCAGTCCGCCGGTGAGCAGGGGCTCGATGGCTTCGACCCGCGGGCGCAGAGTCTCCAGGGCGGCGCGGCCATCCGCCGTCAGGGTCAGTGTCTTGCGGCGCCTGTCGACGGTGTCCTGCGTGCGGGCGATGAGACCACGGCGCACCATGCGCGAGACGACGTCGGCGATGGTGGAACGGTCCAGGAAGAGGTCGGCTCCCAGCTCGGCCTGGCTTGCGCCGGGCATCCCGTCGAGCACAGCCAGCGCGGCGAACTGCACGCTGGTCACCTCGGTGGACACCTCTTGTTGCCACACCGCCAAGTGCACCTGTTGCGCGCGCCGCAGGAGATGCCCGGTGTAGCGCAACGGCTCGGGAGCCTCAGGTCCGCTCACGCCGGCAGCTCCGGGCGGATGAACACGCCGTCGAAGAGATCGGTGAGGCGTTCGTACGCGTTCAGCGGAAGCACCGACGCGACATACTGGTCGGGCCGCACGACGACCAGCGCGCCTTCCTCCCGGTCGATCCGGCGCAGGTCGAACACGTCCTCGCCCGGGTCCGCGGCGTACACCTTCTCGTAGTCGACCAGCCCGAGACGGCCCGTCCGGGGTCGCAGGACCTCCGGCATGACGAGGAGGTCGACCTGGGAGTGGGGCCGCTGCACGATGCCGCGTACGTCGACGAACCCCTCCAGGTCGCGGCCGACGCCGTAGCGCACCAGAGCTGAGCCCTCAGCCGAACCGAGCCAGTCACCGAGCGCACGGAACCGGTCCTCGGAGGCATCGGCGAAGGCGTACAACCTCCAGCGGCCATCGGCGACCGCCGAGTGCCCGAGCTGGGTCCGCTTGCCGTCGCCGACACGGACGACCGGCACGGAGTGGAATCGCATGCCGACGGTCAGTCCCGCGGCCAGCGACTGGTGCTCGTCGGTGCCGGTGAGTCGCGAGGATCGGTAGCGGGTCGCCACACCGGCGGTGTAGCGGCCCTGGCGGACGAAGTACTCACTGACCTCGGCCGGGTCGACCCCACCGCGCTCCGGGTGCTCAGGATCGCGAGGTGGCGCTGCGAGCAGCGCCGACCACTCCTTGTCGAAGTCGATCAGCTCTCGCGCGACAGGTCGGCGCTCGGCGTCGTACGTCTCCAGCAGACTCGGGTGGCTGCGACCCTCGAGAACGGCGGCGAGCTTCCACCCGAGGTTGAACGCGTCCTGCATCGAGACGTTCATCCCCTGACCGGCCTTGGCGCTGTGGGTGTGGCAGGCATCGCCTGCGATGAAGACCCGCGGCCCGCGTCCGAGATCACGCCCGACGGCATCGTCGAAGCCGTCGGCGATGCGCTGCGCCACCTCGTAGACGGAGAACCAGACGGTCTCCTTCACATCCAGGATGTAGGGGTGGAGGATCCGGTTCGCCATCGCGGCGACCTCCTCCGCTCCGAGGCTGCGAATCGTCGCACGGTTCTCGGCGGTCACCGTGCCGAGGTCGACATAGAGCCGGACCAGGTAGCCGCCCTCGCGCGGGATCAGCAGGAGGCTGCCGTGCTCTGCGGACTGGATAGCCGCCTTGAACCGGATGTCGGGAAAGTCGGTGGTGGCAAGGACGTCGAGCACACCCCAGGCGTGGTTGGCACGTTCACCGGATGAGGTTCGGCCGATCGCGGCGCGCACCTCGCTGCGCGCACCGTCGGCTCCGACGACGAACTTGGCGCGCACCGTGACCTCCTCACCGACGCCGGCCGCGCCCTCGGGACCGACCCTGCGCAGGGTGACGGTCACCGGGTGCTCACCCTCGTCGGCGACCTCGAGGCCCACGAACTCCAGCCCGTAGTCGGGCACGAGGCGCGCCGGGGCGTTGCGAGCCGCGTCGAGCAGGTGTTCGTGGATGCGGGCCTGGTTCATGATCAGGTGCGGCATCTCACTGAGGCCGTCCTCGACGTCTTGGACCCGGCTGGTGCGCATGATGTGGTCGCGCCGCTCGGGGTCGGGCCGCCAGAACGTGGTCTCGTTGACCCAGTAGGCCTCTTCCTGCAGCGCATGGGCGAACCCGAACGCCTGGAACATCTCCATGGTGCGGCACGCGACGCCGTCGGCCTGCCCCATCTCCATGGGGCCCGTGCGGCGCTCCACCAGTCGTGTGGTGATGCTCGGAAACCGGGCGAGCTGCGCGGCGAGAACGTTGCCCGCCGGTCCGCTACCGACGATGAGAACGTCGACCTCGTCGGGAAATGGCGCGTCTACGACGCTCGTCGCTTCCGGGGCAGCCGGGGCGACCGCCGGGTCGCCGGGGTAGAAACCGTCTCGGTAGTACTGCACGCGCCACTCCTCCGCTGGAGAGGAGACAATAGTCCGTACCCCAACGGTTTATGCAATGCGCCTGACCACCGATCGGACTGCTTCGCAGCTCACCCCCGGCAGGGCCTCTCGAGCCGGTCAGTGGTTCCGCAGCGCCTTGATCAGCTCGCTCTTGTTCATCTTCGACCGGCCGTCGATGCCGATCTCCTTCGCGCGGGAGCGCAGGTCCTCGAGCGTCCAGTCGTCGTACGACCCGGACGAACCGCCCTTGCTACCCGTCTTCGAGCGCGAGCTGTTGGAGGCCGCGTTCGCGATCCGGGCGGCCTTCTCCTTGCTCCCGCCCTCGTCGCGGATCTTCTCGTAGACCTCGGGATCCTTCACGCTCGGGCCCGGCTTGCGTTTCGGCATCGCCATCCACATCCTTCCGGTTCGCTGATGCCCTCGCGGTACCCGAGGGCGTGCCCGTCATGCCATCTCGCGCATGACTTCGGCGCGCGCGGGCACTGTTCAAGCACGAGCCGTACGCCCAGCCCAGGAGGGCACATGGAGCACACCGTTTCGCTGCGCATCGACGGGGTCGACCAGGAGGTCTCGGTCGACACCCGCACCACACTGCTCGACGCGTTGCGCGAGCGCGTCGGCAACACCTCTCCCAAGAAGGGGTGTGATCACGGACAGTGTGGGTCGTGCACGGTCCTCCTCGACGGTCGCCGACATCTGACCTGTCTCGCGCTCGCCGTGGCCTACGACGGAGCCGAGATCGTGACCGCATCCGGACTGGCTGGGGAAGGCGATGACGGCGAGCTGCATCCTGTGCAGCAGGCGTTCCTCGCCCACGACGGCTACCAGTGCGGCTACTGCACCCCGGGCCAGGTGTGCAGCGCGGTCGGCGTGATCGACGAGGCCAAGCGTGGGCAGCCCAGCCACGTGACCGATGATCTCGAGGCCGACATCGACCTGGACGACGACGAGATCCGCGAGCGGATGAGCGGCAACCTGTGCCGGTGCGGGGCCTACGTCGGCATCCTCGACGCCGTACGAGAGGCGGCTGCCCGATGAGAGAGCTGACGTACGAGGTCCCGGCCACCGCTGAGGAGGCCGTCGCGAAGGTGACCGGCGACGAGCAGGCCCGCTTCCTGGGAGGCGGCACCAACCTGGTCGACCATCTCAAGCTCGGCGTCAGCACGCCGAAGGTGCTGGTCGACATCAGCCGGCTGCCGTTCGACGCCGTGGAGCAGACCGACGACGGTCTGCGGATCGGCACCAACGTGCGCAACAGCGACCTGGCCGCGCACCCGCTGGTGCGCAGCGGGTGGCCCGGCCTGAGCAGGGCGCTCCTCGCCGGCGCCTCGGGGCAGCTGCGCAACCAGGCCACGACCGGCGGCAACCTCCTGCAGCGCACCCGGTGCGTCTACTTCCAGGACATCACCACACCGTGCAACAAGCGCGAACCCGGCAGCGGCTGCTCGGCGATCGAGGGCTACGGACGTCATAACGCGCTGCTCGGCACCAGCGAGGCCTGCGTCGCCACCCACCCCTCCGACATGGCGGTCGCGCTCGTGGCCCTGAACGCCACGGTCGTCGTGCTCGGGCCCGACGGCGAGCGCCGGATCCCGGTCGCGGATCTGCACACCCTGCCCGGACACCATCCCGAGGTCGAGACCACCCTGGCTCACGGCGAGCTGATCACCCACGTCGAGCTGCCGGTGACGACGCTGGCGAAGCGGTCGACCTACTACAAGGCTCGCGACCGGGCATCGTACGCCTTCGCGCTGGTCTCGGCGGCCGCCGCCCTCTCGATCGAGGACGGCGTGGTCGCCGACGTGGCGCTGGCCTGGGGCGGAGTCGCCCACAAGCCGTGGCGGGCGAGCCGTGCCGAGGAGGCGCTCCGCGGGCAGCCGCTCGAGGAGAGCGCGATCGCCTCCGCGGTCGACGAGGAGCTTCGCGACGCCGTCACCGGCCCCGACAACGACTACAAGCGAGCGCTGCTGCGTGGCGTCACCACCGCTGCCCTGTCCCGTCTGGCCCCTACGGAGGTTTCGCGATGACCGCCCGACCGTTCGAAGCGCGCTCGATGGGCACCGCCCTGGACCGGGTCGACGGCCGCGAGAAGGTGACCGGCCGAGCCACCTACGCCGTCGAGCACGATGCCGACCTCGACGAGGCACCGCTGCACGCCTGGCTGGTGACCTCGACGACCGCGAGCGGACGCGTCCTGCGGGTCGACGCCGCCGAGGCGCTGGCACATCCGCACGTCGTCACCGTCCTCGATCACACCAACGCTCCCCGACTGGCCGACACCGAGGACCGGGAGCTGGCCGTGCTGCAGGACGACCGGATCGGCTTCCGTGGCCAGATCGTCGCCGTGGTGCTGGCCGAGACCTCCGAGGCCGCACGCGAGGGGGCGCGGCTCGTTCGGGTGCACCAGGAGGCGGCGGACGCGAGCGTGTCGCTCGACGGCGCCGAGACGTACGCGCCCGAGGAGGCGAACGGCGGCTTCGAGGCCGCGACCGACCAAGGAGACTTCGACGCCGCGTGGGCGGCGGCGCCGGTGCAGCTGGAGCAGACGTACTCCACACCGCTGGAGTTCAACAACCCGATGGAGCCTCATGCCGCGACCGCCCTGTGGCGCGACGGGTCGCTCACGCTGTGGGACTCCACGCAGGCGGTCCACGGTGTCGCATCGACCCTCGCCCCGATGCTCGGGATCTCGCAGGACCGGGTGCGGGTCCAGGCGCCCTACATCGGTGGCGGCTTCGGCAGCAAGGGACTGCCCCACGGGCCCGAGATGGCCGTCGCGCTGGCGGCCCGTTGGGCGGACGGCCGGCCGGTGAAGCTGGCCGTGACCCGGCAGCAGATGTTCGGCCTCACCGGCTACCGCACCCGGACCGTCTCCCACCTCCGGATCGGTGCCGAGCCCGACGGTCGCATCACCGCGCTCGAGCACGCCGCGGTGGGACAGTCCTCGGCGGTGAAGGAGTTCGTCGAGCAGACCGCCGTCCCGGCGCGGATGATGTACGCCGCCTCGAGTCTCCGCACCAGCCACCGGGTCGCGGCTCTCGACGTCGCCGTCCCGTCGTGGATGCGGGCGCCTGGCGAGATGCCGGGCATGTTCGCCCTCGAGGTGGCCATGGACGATCTCGCCGAGGCCACCGGCATCGACCCCATCGAGCTGCGTGAGCGCAACGAGCCCGAGGTCGACCCCGAGACCGGGAACCCCTACAACAACCGGCGGCTCGTCGAGTGCCTGCACCGTGGCGCCGACCTCTTCGGTTGGCAGGACCGTCCCGCCGAGCCTCGCGCCACGCTCGATGGCGACTGGTGGGTCGGCACCGGAGTCGCCTCCGCGACGTACCCCGCCAGCTTCGCCCCCGGCAACACCGCGCGCATCATCGCCCTCGACGGAGGTCGCTACGAGGTCTCGATCGGCGCGGTCGACCTCGGCACCGGATCCCGGACCGTGCTGCTCCAGATCGCCGCCGACGCGCTGGGCGTCGACCCCGAGGCCATCGACCTCGCTCTCGCCGACACCGACCTCCCCATGGCGACCGTGGCGGGCGGCTCCTCCGGCACCAGCTCGTGGGGCACGGCGATCGCTCAGACGGCGCAGCAGTTCCGTGCCGACCACGGCGAGCACCCCGATCCCGGGGTGGAGACCACCACCACGACCGACGGCTATCCCTCCACCGACCACGCCCTGCACTCCTTCGGCGCCGTCTTCGCCGAAGCCCGGGTCCACCGGCTGACCGGCGAGGTGCGGGTGCCGCGGCTCCTCGGGGTCTACTCCGTCGGCCGGGTCATCAACCCGATGACGGCGCGCTCGCAGCTGCTCGGCGGACTCACCATGGGGCTGTCGGCAGCGTTGTTCGAGGACGCCTACCAGGACCCCCGCTTCGGTCACGTCGTCACCCAGGACCTCGCCAGCTATCACGTGGCCGCGCACGCCGACGTACGCGACCTCCAGGTCGAGTGGCTCGACGACGTCGACGAGCTGGCCACGCCGATGGGGTCGCGAGGGATCGGCGAGATCGGGATCGTCGGCACCTCGGCGGCGATCCTCAACGCCGCCAGCCACGCGACCGGAGTCCGGGTGCGCGACCTCCCCGCGACCCCCGATGTGTTCTCGAGCTAGACGGGACGCGCACCGACGCGGCATGGTCACCCCTGTCGCCGGGTACCCCAACGGGCAGGGCGTAGCCGCCTGTGAGCGCGTCCGACTCCGTCCCGTACCCGATCCACCCCAGAGGTGACACGCATGACCACCGTCGGCCGGCGCGTCCGCCCCGATGAGAACACCGCGAACGCCACTGTCCGGCAGAGCACGAATGTCTAGCCTGCGGGAGCGAGCTCGTCAGCTCCCCTGGGGTCTGGCCGTCACCGCAGCGATAGCGGGGGCGATCGCCTACTGGGTCGGGCTCGTGATACCGGGGCCGGCGGGCCAGTTCCCCTACTACGCGCCGCTGGGTGCCGTGGTGGCGATGTCGTCGACGGTGATGGGGTCGGTGCGGGTCTCGGTCCAGAGCGTGGTCAGCATCTGGCTGGGGTCGGCGATCGCGCTGGTGGTCGGGCTGGTGGAGGCTCCGATCGAGGTGACCGTCGCCGCGGTGATCGGGCTGGGGATGCTGGCGACAGCCTGGCAGTGGCTGGGTGCCTCGGGCACGTGGGTCCCCACCGCCGCGCTGTTCGTGCTGATCATCGGCGCCGAGGACCCCATGGCGTTCGTGAGTGCCTACGGTGGGCTGACTCTGATCGGTGCGGTGATCGGCGTCGTGATGACCGCCCTCTTCCCGCAGCTCCCGCTCTCGGCCGCGGAGCGGGCGATCGAGGACGTACGCACCGCGGTGGTCGTCCAGCTGCGCCAGCTGGCAGGCGCGCTGGGAGGAGGGAATCCGCCCACGCAGGTCGAGTGGGCCGAGCGCCGGGCTCAGATCGAGCCGGCGGTTCACCACATGCGTACCGAGAGAGAGCACGTCCGCGAGGCTTCTCGGGGAAATCGGCGGCGCGTCCACTACGAAGAGCGGATGGCCACCCAGCTGGACCAGGCAGAGAACCTCGAGCGGATCTCCTTCCTGGTCGAGGATCTCGCCCAGGTCCTGGAGGAGGACGAGCGCGCGGAGAACGAGGTCGTCGGGCTGGGTCCGCAGCTGCGGCCTCAGGCCGGTCGAGCGCTCCTGGCTCTCGCCGACCTGGTGGAGGAAGGGGACGTCCGCACCGCCGACACCGAGGTCGTGGACACGGCCCGCCGGGCCCTGGAGGACCTCGCCGACCAGATCCGTGACCTGCGGTCGCGGGCCACTCCCGATGAGGAGTACTTCACCGCGGGCAGCATCGTGACCAGCATCCGCCGGTGCCTGGAGATCCCCGACCCGGCGTGACTCGAACGAGTTGCGCACCGCATTCATGCGATCGCTGCAGACGGGTACGGGTGAGGAAAGACAGCATTCTCGGGGGAACGGTGGTCCAGATGCCCAACCATCCAGAACTGAGCCGGCAACGGCCGGCAGCACGACTGCCGCGGGTCTCGGGCCGGAGGGCGGACCGATGACGGCCTCCACCGCCCCCGGCACCGACGCACCGCGGCCTGATGACCCGGCCAAGCCGGAGTCGCCGACCGACATCAAGAAGTCGTCCTGGATCTACATCCTGCGGCGAACGGTGCGCGAGTTCATCAAAGACCAGTGCACCGACCTGGCCGCCGCGCTGACCTACTACTCGATCCTGGCGCTGTTCCCGGCTCTGCTCGCCGTGCTGTCCCTGGTCGGGGTCGTCGGTCAGGGGCCCAAGACGGTGTCGACCCTGATCGGCATCCTCAACGACGTCGGCGTGTCCTCTCCGATGCTGGAGAACACCATCACCGAGCTGAGCAGCACATCGGGCGCCGGCCTCGCGCTCATCATCGGGCTCCTGCTGGCGCTGTGGTCGGCATCGGGCTACGTCGGCGCCTTCGGTCGCGCGATGAACCGGATCTACCAGATCGAGGAAGGTCGACCGGTCTGGAAGCTGCGCCCGGTGATGCTCCTCGTCACCCTGATCACCGTGATCCTGGCCGCTCTGGTGCTGGTCGGTCTGGTGATCAGCGGTCCCGCGGCGAAGGCGGTCGGTGACGCCATCGGCCTGGGATCGACCGCCGTACTGGTCTGGGGCATCGCCAAGTGGCCGGTGATGCTGCTCGTCGTGGTGTTCATCGTGGCGCTGCTCTACTACGCCACCCCGAACGTCAAGCAGCCACGGTTCCGGTGGGTCAGCGTGGGCTCCGTGATCGCGATCGCGACCTGGATCCTGGCCTCGGCCGCCTTCGGGTTCTACGTCGCGAACTTCTCCAGCTACAACAAGACGTACGGCTCCCTGGCCGGCGTCGTCGTCTTCCTGCTGTGGCTGTGGATCACCAACCTCGCGCTGCTCTTCGGTGCCGAGCTCGACGCCGAGCTCGAACGGGGCCGACAGCTCCAGGCAGGGATCGAAGCCGAGGAGCAGCTCCAGCTGCCGCCGCGCGACACCCGCAACATCGAGAAGGCCGAAGCCAAGGAAGAGAAGGACATCGACCGCGGCCGGCGCCTGCGCGAGAGCCGCGGCGAGTCCCAGAAGATAGAGGAGTGAGACACCCATGCAGACCGAGAAGAAGAGCAGCAAGTCCGCCCAGATGATGTACAAGCCGGTCGGCATCGCCAGCAGCCTGGTCGCTGCGTTCACGGCCCAGCAGGTCTTCAAGATGGTGTGGAAGCACGCCACCCCGGGTGAGAACGCGGACGCGCCGAAGCCTCTCGAGTCGGAGTACGGATGGCGAGAGGTCCTGGTCGCCGCCGCGGTCCAGGGCGCGGTCTTCTATCTGGTCAAGGCGGTCGTCAGCCGTGGGGGTGCCCAGGCCTACCAGAAGTGGACGGGCGACTGGCCCGGCAACTGAGCCCGAGACCGGAGCCGACGCGGGCGCGGGCGCCGGCTCCGCGTGACCTCAGGCGCCCGCTCCCCCGTCGACCGGCAGGATCGCGCCGGTGACGAACGAGGCGCGGTCGCTGAGCAGCCAGGCCGCGGCCTCGGCGACCTCGCGGGGGTCGGCCATCCGGCCGAGCGGGGTCGTGGAGGTGATGTGCTCGACGATCCCCGGCGTGGCGGCGGCCCAGGTGTCGATCATCTCGGTGGCGGTGCCGCCGGGGGTGATGCCGTTGACGCGGATGGCCTCCGGCGCCCACGTCACCGCGGCGGTCTCGGTGATGCTGTTGAGCGCACGCTTCATCGCGCCGTACGCGGGCAGGTTCGGGTTGGCTCTGCGCGAGCCGATGCTGGAGGTGTTCACGATCGCTCCCCCACCGCCCTTGCGCATGAGCTCGGCCTCGACGTTCATCGCGGTCCAGTGGGCCCGGAAGTTCACCGCGAACTGCTGGTCGATGTCCTCCTCCGTCGTGCCACCGAGCGGTCCGGGCTGCTGCTGCACCACGGCACCGTTGTTGAAGGCGCCGTCGAGACGGCCGTGCCGCTCCTCGACGCGGTCGACGGCGGCACGGATGCTCGCACTGTCGGCCAGGTCCATGGTGACGGCGTCGGCGGTGCCGCCGGCCCTACGGACCTCGTCGACGATGCGGTCGAGGGCGTCGGTGCTCCGGGCGGCGAGGACGACGGACGCACCCTCGGCGGCGAAGAGGCGGGCCGCGGCCGCGCCGATGCCACGGCTGGCGCCGGTGATGAGGACGACCTTGTCGGCGAGGAGGCCGGTCGAGGGCGAAGCGATGTCGGTGATGGTCGGGTTGGCTGTGTCTGCGTTGTTCACCTCTCCAACCTCGCTCCGTCACCGGACCGCAACCAGGCATAGGCAGTACTACGATCAGCGCCCCGCACGGGCGCACACTTGGAACCATGGACAAGCAAGAGCTGGGCGCCTTCCTCCGCAGCCGACGTGAGCGCCTCCGTCCCGAGGACGTCGGCCTCCCAGCGGGTTCGCGGCGCCGTACGCCGGGGCTCCGCCGCGAGGAGGTCGCGGTCCTCGCACACATCTCCACGGAGTACTACGTGCGGCTCGAGCAGGGCCGCGCGCCGCGTCCGTCGGGTGAGGTCCTCGCCGGCATCGCCGGGGCACTGCGCCTCACCGACGCGGAGTCCGACCACCTCCACGTCCTGGCCGGCACGGCTCCGATCCGGTCCAACCTGCACCGCCGCGACGTACGCCCCAGCATCCTCGCCCTCATCCACCGGCTCCCGCAGACCGCCGCCATCGTGACCTCGGCAGCGTTCGAGGTGCTCGCCTGGAACGACCTCGCGGCCGCCCTGATGGAGGACTACGCCGAGCTCGACCCGCGGGACCGCAATCTCGCCCGCAAGGCGTTCCTGGGTCCGAGAGCCCGCACCACCGCGTTGTACGGGATCTCCGACGCCGCCGAGTTCCGCCTCCATGTCGTCAAGGAGCTCCGTGCCACCCTCGCTCGCTACCCGACCGACCCGGTCGTGATCGATCTCGTCGAGGAGCTGCGCGCCGGGAGCCCCGACTTCGCCCGGCTCTGGGAGCGCCACGACGTGCAGTCCGCGCCGATGCTCACCAAGACGTTCGACCATCCCGTGGTCGGCGAGATCACCGTCGACTGCGACAGCCTCACCCTCACCGACCGCGACCAGCACCTGGTCCTCTACACCGCTCCCCCGGGCTCACGTGACGCCGAGACCCTGGCCCTGCTCGACGTGCTCGGCACGGAGGCGGTCGGTAGCAGTGGGCCGCCGCCTCCGCGCGGCTGAGTCAGGGCACCATCCACCCCAGCACCGGCGTCGACTGGAGCGCGACGAGCACGCACATGAAGGCCAGCATCGCGATGCTCCAGCCGAAGACCTTGCGGAAGATCTCGCCCTCCTTGCCGGCCATGCCGACCGCAGCAGCGGCGATGGCGAGGTTCTGCGGGCTGACCATCTTGCCGAGCACGCCGCCAGAGGAGTTCGAGGCGGCCATCAGGATCGGGTCCAGGCCGGCCTCCTTGGCGGTGGTGACCTGGAGAAGGCCGAAGAGGGCGTTGGCGGAGGTGTCGGAGCCGGTCACAGCCACGCCGAGCCAGCCGAGGATCGGCGAGAGGATCGCGAAGGCGCTGCCGGCGCCGGCCAGCCAGGCGCCGATCGAGCCGGTCTGGCCGGAGAAGTTCATGACGTACGCCAGGCCGAGCACGGCCATCACGGTGACGATGGCGGGGGCGAGCTGCTTGTAGGTGGCGCCGTACGTCGCCGCGACGGCCCCTGGCCGGATCCTCAGGAAGATCGCGGTGAGGATGCCGGAGAGCAGGAGCATCGTGCCGGCGGCCGGGAACCAGTCGAGCTTGAAGCCGCCCTGGGCGCCGGCGACGTCGCTGAGACCGGGGAAGACCACCGTCGGGGTGTGGTCGGTGCCGGAGAGCGAGAACGGGCGGTGGGCCAGCGCGTCCTTGACCACCGGGATGCTGACGATCACGAAGATGACGATGATGATCGCGTACGGCAGGAACGCCTTGAACACCTCGCGGCTGCTGTCGCGCGCCTCGCCGTCGGCGTCACCGGACGCGCCGCTGGAGACGCCGGATACGCCGTCCGCTGCACCGGAGACGTCTCCGCCACCGGCACCGACGAGCGCCTCGGCGAGCACCTTCTCCCGCGGCTGCCAGACCCGCAGCAGGCCGACGACGACCACGACCGAGAAGAGCGAGGCGATGATGTCGGCCAGCGGGACCGAGATGTAGTTCGACGCGACGAACTGAGCCAGACCGAAGGCGACGCCGCAGGTCAGCGCCGCGATCCAGGTCTGCCGCAGACCCCGCTTGCCGTCGACGACGAAGACCAGGATGAGCGGCACGAGCACCGCCAGGATCGGGGTCTGGCGGCCGACCATCGCCCCCAGGGTGTCGACGCTGAAGCCGGTCTGGTCCGAGAGCGCGTTGATGGGCGAGGCCATCGCGCCGTACGCCACCGGCGCGGTGTTGGCGATCAGCGCGACCGCTGCGGCCTTGACGGGTTTGAAGCCGAGCGCCATCAGCATCACCACGGTGATCGCCACCGGGGTGCCGAACCCGGCCAGCGCCTCGAGCAGCGCACCGAACGAGAAGGCGATGATCAGCGCCTGGATCCGCTGGTCGTCGCTGACCTTGCTGAACGCACGCCGGAGCACGTCGAAGTGGCCGGTGCGTACGGTCAGGTTGTAGACGAAGACCGCGTTGATCACGATCCACATGATCGGGAAGAAGCCGGACAGCAGCGCGCCCTGGGCGGCGGAGAGGAGCGCGTCGTCGGCCGGCATCTCGAAGAGTGCGATGCCGACGACGAGCGCGACCGCGAGGGAGATGAGGCCGGCCTGCCAGGCCTTCATCTTCAGACCGCCGAGCAGGACGAACATGGTGACCAGCGGCAGGGCGCCGCACAGCGCGCTCAGGGCGAGCGAACCGCCGACCTGGTCTGGTGATGGCTCGAACATGGCGACTCCGTGGGTTCGTGGTGTGGGAGAGGAGCGGAGCCCCCGAGTGGGGGTGGGTGGGTCAGATGGTGCGGGTGCGCAGCTCCTCGGGCGAGGAGCCGCTGATCGAGGCGTCGAGCACCTCGACGAGATGGGCCATGCCGAGGCGGTGTCCCTGCGCCGCGATCGACGAGGCGACCTGCAGCAGACAGCCCGGGTTGGCGGTGACGAGCACCTCGGCGCCGGTGGCGACGATGTTGCGCGCCTTGCGCTCGCCCAGCTCGCGGGCGGGCTCGGGGTTCAGGATGTTGTAGATGCCGGCCGAGCCGCAGCAGATCTCGCCCTCGGCGATCTCGCGCAGCTCGACGCCCGGGATGCCTCGCAGCAGGGCGCGGGGCTGGCTGCGTACGCCTTGGGCGTGGGCGAGGTGGCAGGCGTCGTGGTAGGCGATGGTGAGGTCGAGCGGGTGGCGCTCGGCGACCGGGCCGAGCTCGTCGAGGATCTCGGCGATGTCGCGCACCTTGGCCTCGAAGGCCTCGGCCTTGGCCGCGTACGCGGGGTCGTCGGCGAGCAGCCGGGCGTAGTCCTTAAGGGTCGAGCCGCAGCCGGCGGCGTTGATGACGATGTGGTCGACGCCGGCGTCCTCGAACGTGTCGATGATCCGGCGCGCGTAGGTCTGGGCCTCCTCCTCGCGGCCGTTGTGCACCGAGAGCGCGCCGCAGCAGCCCTGGCTCGGCGGGATCACCACGTCACAGCCCTCGGCGGCGAGCACCCGCGCGGTCGCGGCGTTGACCCCGGGGAAGAAGGCGCCCTGCACGCAACCGGTGAGCATGCCGACGCTCGCCCGCCGCTCCCCCACCGCCGGCATCAGCTCGGGCAGCGGGTCGGCGTCCGTGATCGTCGGTGCGAGCCGCTCCATCGCGGCCAGGTGCGGTGCCATCCGGTCGAGCAGACCGGTGCTGCGCAGCCTGCGGTCCAGGCCGGTACGCTGCAGCAGCTTGAGCGGTCCACGCATGGCCCGGAGCCGCTTGGGGTGCGGGAAGATCGAGAAGATCAGCGCGCGCAGCGCCTTCTCCTTGGGCGTACGCCGGTGGTTGCGCTCCACCTGGGCGCGGGTCTGCTCGATGAGGGTGTCGTAGCGGACGCCGGAGGGGCAGGCGGTCACGCACGACATGCAGCCCAGGCAGCTGTCCCAGTGCTGCACCATCGAGTCCGACATCGGCTCGCCCTCGAGGCCCTCCTTCATCAGGTAGAGCCGCCCGCGCGGCGAGTCCATCTCCTCGCCCCACAGCACGTAGGTCGGGCAGGTCGGCAGGCAGAAGCCGCAGTGCACGCAGTCGCCGAGCAGGTCGCTGTCGGGCGGGTGGTGCTCGTCGAAGGCGCCCATCTGGCGGATGTCCATGTCCGTCATGCGACTAGATCCCTCCTACGAAGCGGCCCGGGCTGAGCCGGTGGTCGGGGTCGAACTCGTCCTTGACCCGGCGCATCAGCTCCAGGCCCGGGACCGGCCCCCACAGGTCGAGCTGCGGCTTGACCGAGGTCGGGGCGTCGAGGACGACGGCGCTGCCGCCGTGGCGCAGCGCGGCCTCGCGCAACCGGGTGAGCCGTGCCTGGATCTCGGTGAGGTCCTGGTCGGCCGGCATCGCGACGTACGCGACACCGGCACCGGCCGAGCCGCGCAGCCCGAGCTCGCCGGCTGCCTCGATGACGTCGGCGAGCCCGGAGAGCCGGAAGGTCACCTTGATCCCGAGGTGTGTGCTGCTCATGTCGGCCCATGGATAGCGGCCCCAGGACTCCGGCGGCTCCTCGTCGACCGTGGCGCCGGGCAGCAGCCCGGACAGCACGGCCGTACGCCCCGCCACCCCCTC
The DNA here is from genome assembly GCF_014648595.1 of Nocardioides luteus. Classification (GTDB taxonomy): domain Bacteria; phylum Actinomycetota; class Actinomycetes; order Propionibacteriales; family Nocardioidaceae; genus Nocardioides; species Nocardioides luteus. The sequence goes on from NZ_BMRK01000006.1 coordinate 123,770, forward strand.
CGGACGACCCTCGACCAGCACGGCGACCTCGATGCCGTCGCCGGTGGCGTCGACTTCGAGAGCTGCCGGCACCGTCTGGGAGTGCAGGACCGCCCGGGCGAGCTCGGCGGCATGGGAGGCGTCGCGGGCGGCGACGGTGACCCAGCGACGGGTCTGCGGGACCGGGTGGAGCCGGAAGGTCGCCTCGGTGACGACGGCCAGGGTGCCCATCGAGCCGACCAAGAGCTTGCCGACGTCGTAGCCGGCGACGTTCTTGACCACCTTGCCACCGGCCTTGGCCACGACCCCGTCCGCGCGCACGATCGTGACGCCGATGAGCAGGTCACGCATCGTGCCGGCCAGCATCCGCAGCGGGCCGCTGGTGTTGGCAGCCAGGGTGCCGCCGACGGTGGCGCCGGCGATCGTCTCGTCGAGCGCGAGCCGCTGGCCGGCGGTGGCGACGTGCTCCTTCAGCCGGCTCAGCGGCGTGCCCGCGCCAACAGTGGCGATCAGGTCGCCGGCGGCGTGCTCGCGCACCCCGTCGAGAGCAGAGAGGTCGAGCAGGACGTCGGCGGAGGTCGGCGGGTTGCCCCAGTCGAGCTTGGTGCCGGCGCCGGTCGGGATCACCGACTCCCCCGCCGCCGCGGCATCGCGCATGATCTGGGCGACCTCGGCGGTGTTCGTGGGGCGCTCGGTGCGACCGGGGCGTACGCCTGCGACGGACCATGTTGGTCTCGCCACGCTCGCTTCGCTCGCGGCTCGACCAGCGAGGGACTCGCTCATCAGAAGACCTCCGCCACGCCGGCCTCCTGGAGCGGATGGGCGCCCTGCCGGCGGCCCGGTCGCTCTCCGCACAGCCGCGGCGTCGGGAAGACCTTGCCCGGGTTGGAGATCCGGTCCGGGTCGAACGCGCAGCGGATCAGCTGCATCGTGTCGAGGTCCTCGGCGGCGTACATCTTCGGCATGTGGGCGGCCTTGTCGGCGCCGACGCCGTGCTCGCCGGTGATGGAGCCGCCGTGCTGCAGGCAGAGGTCGAGGATGCCGCGGCTGACCGCCTCGGCCGCCTCCCCCGCGCCGGGGACGGCGTCGTCGAAGAGCACCAACGGGTGCAGGTTGCCGTCGCCGGCGTGGAAGACGTTGGCGACGCGTACGCCGGAGCGCTCGGAGAGGTCGGCGATCGCGCGGAGCACCTCGGGCAGGGCGGTGCGCGGGATGACGCCGTCCTGGACGATGTAGTCGGGGCTGATCCGGCCGACGGCGGCGAAGGCCGACTTGCGGCCCTTCCAGATCAGCACCCGCTCCTCGGGCGTCTGCGCGGTGCGCAGCTCGAAGGCGCCGGTCTCCTCGCAGAGCCGCACCACGTCGGCATACTCGGCGTCGACCTCGGTCGCCGGGCCGTCGAGCTCGATGACCAGCACCGCGCCCGCACCGTCCGGGTAGTTGCAGGCGACCGCCGCCTCGGCGGCCTCGATCGCGAGCGCGTCCATCATCTCGATCGCCGCCGGGACGATGCCGGCCGCGATGATCGCGGAGACGGCGGCGCCGGCACGGTCGGTGGAGTCGAAGCCGACCAGCAGGGTGACGACTTTCTCCGGCAGCCGCACCAGCCGCACGGTCACCTCGGTGACGATCCCGAGGGTGCCCTCGGAGCCGACCACCGCCCCGAGCAGGTCATAGCCGGGACTGTCCGGAGCGTCCCCGCCCAGACGCACCTGCTCGCCCTCGGCGGTGACGAACTCGGCGGCGAGGACGTGGTTGGTGGTGAAGCCGTACTTGAGGCAGTGGGCGCCGCCGGAGTTCTCCGCGACGTTGCCGCCGATCGAGCAGACCTGCTGGCTGGAGGGGTCGGGCGCGTAGTAGTAGCCGTCCGGCGTGCTCGCCCGGGTGACGTCGAGGTTGATCACCCCGGGCTCGACGACGGCCCGCTGGTCGTCGCGCCGGACCTCCTTGATCGCCCGCAGCCGCGAGGTCACCACGAGCACCCCCTCCGCGTGCGGCAGGCTGCCGCCGGAGAGGCCGGTGCCCGAGCCGCGGGCTACGTACGGGATCTGCTGCTCGGCGCAGCACCGCACGATGCCGGCCAGCTGCTCGGCGGTCTCCGGGATCACGACCAGCGCCGGCGTCACCCGGTAGTGGGCCAGCCCGTCGCACTCGTAGGTGCGCAGCCGGGCGCGGTCGGTGATCACGCCCTCTTCGGGAAGGAGCTCGCGCGCCCTCTGGATGAGGATCTCCAGGGGTGTCGCGCCGGTGGTCTCGACGTCTGCAGGCAGGCCCATCCGCTCCCTCGATTTCGTATCGTGGAATCTTCCTTCTGCCCCCTGGAACATTAAGGGAAGAAGGGCGGCAAGGGCAATGGTTTCCTGTGACTCAGGTCACCATGCGATCAGACGGCGCGCATCTCCCCTCCGTCGACGCGAAGGTTCTGACCCGCGATGTAGGCAGACTCCTCACCGGCGAGGAAGCGTACGACCCGGGCGAGCTCGGCCGTGCTCTGCGCGCGACGCAGGGGGATGCCGGTGGTCCACTCGGGCGGAACGGTGGTCGGGTCGTCCTTGGTCAGGCCGGTCAGCACGTTGTTCATCCGGACACCCTGAGGGCCGTACTCGTTGGTGTAGAGCTTGGTGAAGGTGGCCAGACCGGCGCGCATCGTCACCGAGACCGGGAACATCGCACTGGGCTCGAAGACCCCGGCGGTGGAGATGTTGACGATCGTGCCGCGGGACTCCATCAGGTGGGGCGTGGCCAGGCGCGCCATCCGGACGACGTTCATCAGGTACATGTCGAACCCGGCCGCCCACTCCTCGTCGCTGATCTCGAGGACCGGACCGCGAGCCGCGTGGCCGCTGCTGTTGACGACGGTGTCGATGCGGCCGTAGCGCTCCACGGCCAGGTCGACGCACGCGCGCAGGTCGTCGGTGCTGGTGTTGGAGCCGTCGACGCCGGCTCCACCGAGGGACTCCGCGAGCTCGCGCGCCCGGCCCGAGGGCGACATCGCGACCACACGATAGCCGTGGCCGGCGAGCTCGCGCACGCAGGCGGCGCCGATGCCGGAGCCGCCGCCGACCACGACGGCCACGCGCTCGGGACCGGTGAAGATGGGCTCAGACATGCGCGTACTCCTTCAGACGGGAGGCGACCAAGGACTCGAGCGCGTCGGCGGTCAACGACGCGTAGCGGTCGAAGTCGGTGTCGTCACCGGCGGCCGCGGCGACACGGAACCCGTCGGTGAGGGCACGCCCCATGACGGCCATGTCGTGGGCGAGCTCGGCGGCGACGTCGTCCGGCACACCGTCGTAGGTCGTGCGCAGCAGCGAGGTGACCGACTCGAACATCTTCCTGCGGATCTCGAGGTAGCGCTGGCGGGCGAGGTTGTCCTCGAGCCGCCGCTCGAAGGCGAAGACCAGACCGATGCTCCAGAACGCCGCGGCCGGGTCGGCCAGGTCGGCCGAGGCCGCAGCCGACCTGCTGATCGTGTTGTGCAGGAGCTCTCGCATGTCGCGGACCGGCGCGGTGCTCTCCTGCCAGACCTCGTAGCAGTAGTCGAGCAGCTCGACGAAGAGCTGCTCCTTGTTCTTGAAGTGCCAGTAGACCGACCCGATCGGCAGGCCGGAGACCCGGGCGACGTCGGCCATGGTCGTGCCCTCGTAGCCGGCCTCGACAGCCCGCGACAGGACCGCCTCCAAGATCGCCCGTTTGGACCCGGCCGATGCCTGGTGGGCCTTGCGCTTCTCAGTCATTCGATCCCTCACCGCCGCGAGACGCGGCACAAACAAATTTCGAAGTCGACCTTGACACATCCATGTGTCGACCGTCACTCTATCAATCCTAGAACGCAGATTCTAGAACCTTTCTTCTACGGTCGCGACCCGGCGCGATCACTCCCCCTGCGCCCGCAGGCTCGTCCTCCTTCGACGTCGCCCGCGCAGCTCCAAGACAGACCACTGGCAGAAGAGGCCTCATGAAGATCACCGATCAGATCGGCAACCAGAAGATGAGCGGGCTCCAGATACGAGCCGTCGTCGTCGCCATCACCCTCGTGGTTCTCGACGGCTACGACGTCTCGCTGACCTCGTTCTCGGCGCCGTACCTCGAGCAGGGCTTCGGGGTCTCCAAGGCTCAGCTCGGACTGGTGATGTCCGGCGCCCTGATCGGCATGCTCGTCGGCTCGATCGTGGTCGCGCCGCTGGCGGACCGCATCGGCCGCCGTCGGATGGGCATCATGGCGACCATCACCATCGCGGTCGGCATGTTCATCGGACCGTTCGCCTCCATCGAGACCGGGACCTGGCCGCTCGTCCTGAGCCGGATCATCACCGGTGTCGGCATCGGCGCGCTGGTCGCCGTCGTCGGCGTCATCCTCTCCGAGTACACCGGCAAGCGCGTCTACCCGCTGGTGATGGCGATCTACGCCGCCGCCATCAACATCGGCGGACTGCTCGGATCGGTGATCGTCGGCCCGATGCTCGCCGAGAACGGCTGGCAGTACGGCTGGTGGGTCGGCTTCGCGCTGAGCGCCATCGCGGCGATCGCGACCTTCTTCCTGCTGCCGGAGTCGCTGGCCTGGCTCTCGGAGGGCAAGCGCCCCGACTCGCTGGCACGCCTCAACGCCATCCTGGTCAAGATGGGACGTCCGGCCCTCGCCGCCCTGCCGGAGACGGACTCGGTCAAGGTCAAGGCCGACGGCGCGCTGCGTACGGTCTTCACCGGCCGCGCCGGCTTCTACTCGGTGCTGATGATCGTCGGCTACATCGCCTACATGATCAGCTTCTACTTCATGACCAACTGGTCGGCGGCCACCGTCGCCGGCGCCAACCGCAACCCGGCCCTCGCCTCCTCGATGGTCGCCGCGTTCAGCATCGGCGGCATCCTCGGCAACGTCGTCTTCGGCTTCATCGGCAACCGGGTCAACCTGCGCATCCTCACCCCGGTCTTCCTGGTGGTGGCCACCGGCGCGCTGTCGCTCTTCGGCATCGTCGGCCCGAGCATGCCGACCGCGTGGTGGACCCTCTTCCTCGCCTCGTTCTTCGTCTGCTCCGGCACCGCCGGCTTCTACGCGATCGTCCCCTCGCTCTACCCGACGCTGGCCCGCTCGACCGGGTTCGGGATCGTCATCGGCGCCGGCCGCTTCGGTGGCATCGCCGCCCCGATCGTCGGCGGCGCCGCCTTCGACGCCGGCATGAGCATGGGCGCAGCGTTCACCGTCTTCGCGCTCCCGATGCTCCTCGCCGCCGTCTGCATCGTCGTCCTGCACCTGTCCCTGAAGAACAGCGCCGCTGCTGCCGTCGAGCAGCCCGCCCCTGTCGGCACCGCTGTCTGAACCGATCCCGATCCACGACCAACGAAACACGAAAGGCAACAGCATGTCGCTCGCTGTCGCTGCGCTCTCCCACGCCCCGTCCTTCGGGAACGTCGACCCCGGTGGCACCACCTTCGCCGAGATCACCTCCGCGATCGAGGAGGTGCAGGGGTTCGTCAAGGACTACGACCCCGACCTGGTCGTCGTCTTCGGCCCCGACCACTTCAATGGCCAGCTCTACTCGCTGATCACCCCCTGGGTCATCGGCGCGGTCGCGGAGGGCGTGGGTGACTACAACACGACCGCCGGGCCGCTGCCGGTCGACGGCGACGCCGCCCGCTGGTTCCACGACGCCGTCCTGAGCGAGGGCATCGACATCGGCCGCAGCGAGCAGATGAAGGTCGACCACGGTGTCGTCCAGCCGCTCGACTTCGTCTTCGGGAAGGACTTCACCCAGCCGGTCGTCCCGGTCTTCGTCAACGCGATCGGGCTGCCGCTCTCCCCGATGCAGCGCGTCCGTCTCATGGGCGAGGCCTTCGGCCGCGCCGCCCAGCGCCTGGACAAGAAGGTGCTCTTCCTCGCCTCCGGCGGGATCTCGCACAGCCCGCCGATCCCGCGCTGGGAGGGCGCCCCCGGCACCGTGCACGAGCGGCTCATCGCGTACGCCCCCACCCGCGAGGAGCGGCAGGAGCGCGAGCAGATGATCGTCCGCGGCATCCAGGCGATCGCGGACGGCAAGGCGCCCAGCGACCCGTTGAACGAGGAGTGGGACGAGCTCGTCCTCGATGTCCTCCGCTCCGGCGACCTGACCCCGGTCGACTCCTGGGAGAACGGCTGGTTCAGCGCGGAGGGCGGCTCGGCGGCCCACGAGATGCGCAGCTGGATCGCTGCCTACGCGGCGCTGTCGACGGCCGGTTCCTACCGGATGGAGGTCGACCACTACTGGCCGGTCGAGAACTGGGGCGCCGGCTTCGCGATCCAGGCTGCGATCACCGCATGAGCAGCGCACACCTGGCGACCTTCTGGGAGGAGATCGCCGATCTCGAGCACACGCTGCGGTACGTCGAAGCCGACGGCTACCGCACCCGGGTGCTCGACTTCCCGGCCTCCTCCCCCGACGCCCAGACCGTCGTCCTCGCCAACGGCACCAGCGGCCACATCGAGGCCTGGACCCAGAACGTACGCGCGCTCGTGGAGGCCGGCTTCCGGGTCGTCGGCTACGACTATCCCGGCCACGGTTACACCACGCTCGCCGACCACCCGCTGGAGATCGCCGACTACTCCGAGCACCTCCTCGCCCTGCTCGACGCGCTCGGCCTCGACCGGGTGCACCTGGCCGGGGAGTCGCTCGGCGGCTGGCTCGCGCTGAAGTTCGCCCCGAAGCACCCCGAGCGGCTGCGTACGGTCATCCTGTCCGCGCCGGGAGGCCGGATGCTCGAGGAGCCCCAGCTCGACAAGACCCAGTCGGTCGGCGCCCGCGCGGTGAGCGAGCCGACCTTCGAGAACGTCAAGAAGCGGCTCCAGGTCGTCATCCACGACCCGGAGCTCATCACCGACGAGCTCGTCCGGGTGCGGCAGGCGATCTACTCGCGCGAGGGCTTCAGCATGGCCAACGTCTCCGCGCTCCGCGAGCCGGAGACCCGCTGGCGCAACCGCGTCACCGACGACGACTTCGCCGCGCTGCCGGTGCCCGCGCTGATGGTGTGGACCGACAACGAGCCGACCGGTGACGCCGCCGAGGGCGAGCGGCTGTGCGGCCTGATCCCGGACGGCGAGTACCTGCTGATCCGCGGTGCCGCGCACTGGCCGCAGTGGGAGGGCGCCGAGGAGTTCAACGCCGCGGCCTGCGCCTTCCTGACCAAGCACAGCGCGGAGGAGACCTCGTGAGCGTCGACCGAGAGACCATCGAGACGATCGCGCGGGAGCTCTTCGAGGCCAAGCGCGACGTGCGCACCGTCCCCTACGTCAGCCCGCGGCTGCCCGAGCGGGACCTGGACGCGGCGTACGCGATCTCGGCCGAGTTCGCCCGGCTCCGGGAGACCGAGCTCGGGGTGCGCCGGGTGGGCCGCAAGGTCGGCCTGACCAACCCGCTGGTGCAGGAGCGCGTCGGCATCGACGAGCCCGACTACGGGATCATCCACGACGACATGGCGCACGCCTCCGGGGTGCACCTCCCGCTCTCGCGCTACAACCGGCTGCTCATCGAGGCCGAGGTCGCCTTCGGCATCAAGACGGACATCCTCGACGCCTCTCGCGAGGCCGTCGAGGCCGCGATCGACTTCGTGACGCCGGCGTTCGAGGTCGTCGACTTCCGCTACGGCGGCTCGGTCGGGCAGATCGTCGACACCATCGCCGACAACGCCGGCTGCAGCGGGATCGTGCTCGGCGAGGAGAAGCACGCGTACGGCGAGGTCGACCTCACCGGCGTGGAGATGGTCATCACCGGCGGCGACGTCGAGATCACCCGCGGGATCGGCAAGAACGTGCTCGAGGACCCGGTCAACGCGGTGATCTGGCTCGCCGAGACCGCGCTGCGCACCGGCGAGCCGCTGCGGGCCGGGGAGATCCTCCTGTCGGGCTCCATCGGATACATCGAACCCTGGCCGGCCGACGTCGAGTGCGTCGCCACCATCACCGGACTCGGTCGCGTGGTCGCGACCGCCGACTCGAAAGGCTGAGAGAACATGAGCGACTACCGCCCCGTGGACGTGACCACCCGCGTCGAGATCGAGCAGCTCATCTCGGAGATGCTCTACCGCCTGGACCACAACCAGGCCGACACGACCTGGGAGCTCTACACCGAGGACGGCGTCTCGGTCGGCCCGATGGGCGACATGGACCGGGAGAAGATGAAGGTCTGGGGTGCCAAGCGCGCCGCGCAGACCGACATCGTCGGCCGCCACTTCATCGGCGCCATCCGGCTGGTGCGCGCCGCCGACGCCGAGGACGAGGTCGAGGGCACGGTGCAGTACCTCACCTTCCGCGACTCGAACGAGCCGCAGACCGAGCCGGCCTCGGTCGGCGAGTTCCGCGAGCGCTACCGCCGCGTGGACGGCGAGTGGCGGTTCGTACGCCGGCAGATCGTGCCGCTCTTCGGTGGTGCGGCTGCGGCGGCGCACGCCGCTCGGCTGGCCGACCGTGCTGAGGACCGGGCCGGAGCCGCGAGGTGAAGGCTGCGGCGCTCGGGGGCAGCGCTCCCGTCCTCTACCACCAGACGCTGCCGTCCTTCTCGATCCCCGAGTGGGCGGCGGCCGCCGGCTACGACGGCGCGATCCTCGACCTGCAGCACGGCGAGCTGGGTCTCGAGCCGGCCTGCGGCATCCTCCGCTCGCTCCCGCGGGAGAACGCCTACGCCTACGCGCGCGTCGGGTCGACCGACCCGGCCACGATCCTCCGGCTGCTCGACAGCGGCGCCCGCGGCATCATCGCGCCGACCATCGAGTCTCGCGCGGAGACCGAGGCGCTGGTCGCCGCCACCAAGTACCTCCCGGTCGGCAACCGCAGCCTCGGCCCCTCGCGGCCCGCGCTCTACACCGGGAAGTCCTACACCGAGGCAGGCAACCTCGCCGTCTCCACGATCGCCCAGATCGAGACGCGCGTCGGGGTCGAGAGCGCCGAGGAGATCATCGCCACCCCCGGCCTGGACTCGGTCTACATCGGCCCGGCCGATCTGGCGGTCTCCTACGGCCTGCCCGGCCGCGGCGACTGGACCGACGGACCCGTGCTCGACGCGATCACGCATCTGCGCGAGCTCACCAGCGCGCACCACGTGACGCTCGGGATCTACTCCGGCCAGCCCGCCTACGCCGCCGACCTCCTCGCCGACGGCCGGGTCGACTACGTCGGCCTCGGCATCGACCTCGTCCTGCTGAACCGTGCGTTCGGCGACTCCATCACCGCGCTCCAGTCCGCGCGCAGCACCACGACGGAAACGACACCATGACCACCACCGATACCGACGTCATCATCATCGGGGCCGGGCCCGTCGGGCTGACCCTCGCCAACCTCCTCGGCCAGCAGGACGTACGCGTCGTGCTGCTCGAGCGGGAGGACCGGCTCGTCGACTACCCGCGTGCGGTCGGCATCGACGACGAGGCGCTGCGGACGATGCAGACCGCCGGCCTCGTCGACGAGGTGCTCCCGCACACGATCCCCGACCAGAAGATCTACATGGTCAACGGCGACCGGCTCATCCTCTCCGAGGTCAACCCGACCACCCGCGAGTTCGGCTGGCCGCGGCGCAACGGCTTCGTGCAGCCGCTGGTGGACCAGGTGCTGCTCGCCGGTCTGGACCGCTTCGACACCGTCGAGGCGCGCTTCGGCGCCGAGGTCACCGACCTGGCGGACGGCGGCGACCAGGTCACCGCGACGCTGGCCGACGGCGCCACGCTGACCGGGCGCTACGTGGTGGCGGCCGACGGCGGCGCCTCGCCGACCCGCAAGCGGCTCGGCATCTCCTTCGACGGCGAGACCCGCCCCAGCGACGGCATCGTCATCGACGTCGCGAACGACCCGATCGGCACCCCGCACGCCGTCTTCGGCGGCGACCCCGCCCGCAGCTACGCCTCGATCGCGCTGCCGCACGGCATCCGCCGCTGGGAGTTCACCCTCTTCGAGCACGAGGACGCCTCGGTCGTCGACGACGACGAGTTCGTCTTCGACCTGCTGCGCCCGCACGTGCCGGACCCGACCCGGCTCGACATCATCCGGCGCCGCGTCTACCGCCACCACGCCCGCATCGCGGGCTCGTTCCGCGCCGGCAACATCATCCTCGCCGGCGACGCCGCGCACGTGATGCCGGTCGTCGGCGGCCAGGGCTGGAACTCCGGAATCCGCGACGCCTTCAACCTCGGCTGGAAGCTGGCCGCGGTCGTCAACGGGCACGCCGACGAGAAGCTCCTCGACACCTACGAGGTCGAGCGGCTCAGCCACGTACGCCAGATGGTGGCCGTCTCGCTGGGCATGGCCAAGGAGATGACCGACCACGACCCCGAGAAGGCCGCCGAGCGCGACCGGATCGCCGCCGCCCGCACCCCCGAGGAGCGGGAGGCGCAGAAGCGGCAGGCGTTCAAGCCGCAGCCGAAGTTCGACGCCGGTGTGATCGTGCAGACGCCGTTGCCGACCTTCAAGTCGCTGCCGGCGCGCGAGGTCGCGCGGACGGCCGGCACGATCTTCCCCCAGCCGCGCGCGACCGACACCGACGGCGTCCCGATGCTGCTCGATGACGCGACCGGGCAGGGCTGGCGGGTCATCACCTGGAACAACGACCCGATGGCGTTCCTCTCGCCCGAGAGCATCGCGACCCTGGAGCGGATCGGTGCCCGGCTCGTCCAGGTGGTGCCGAGGTCGCAGCTGCAGTGGACGGCAAAGCACACCTCGCCCGGCGTCACGGTGGTCGGCGACCTCGGTGGCGAGGAGAGCCTGCAGGCGTGGTTCGACGCCCGGCCGGTCGGCGCGGTGATCCTGCGCCCCGACCATGTCGTCGCCGCCGAGTGCCTGAGCCAGGAGCTCGACGAGGTGCTCGGCCGGGTGCTGGACGTCGCCGGGATCGAGGTCCGCCGATGAACCCCTCCCACAGCGCCGCTCACAGCCCGACCAAGGTCGACGACGTCTACTGGCGCGACGACTACTCCCCCATCGACGCCTCCGACGAGGAGCTCGCCCGCATCGTCGCAGGTGCCGATCTCCCCTCGTTGCTGACCGCGCTGGCCGCGGTGACCGGCGACCACGCCCTGATCCCGACCCACCTGCGCCCGCCGTGGCCTCCGGTCGAGACGACGCCGAAGCCGCAGGGCGGGCTCAGCGAGAGCGCGCAGGCCGAGGCCCGTGAGCTCGCGCTGGCCGGCCTGAAGCGGGTGCGCGACGAGCAGCTCACCAAGCCGCGGGCCCTCTTCCCCGAGGAGGCGCGCGCGATCGTCGAGTTCATCACCGGCGGCGCCGGCGAGGCCGACGCGGCGCTGATGATGCACGAGCTCGACCTGGTCACCGACCGTCCGGGGGCGCCGAGGTGGCGCTTCGAGGACGTCGCCCCCGACCGCGACTTCGAGGTCGCGGTCATCGGCACCGGGATGAGCGGGATCGCGGCGATGTACCGGCTCAAGCAGGCCGGGGTGCCGTTCGTGGTCTTCGAGAAGAACCCGGAGGTCGGCGGCACCTGGTGGGCCAACACCTACCCCGGCGTACGCCTGGACACCCCGACCTTCGGCTACAGCTTCTCCTTCGCGCAGCGTGCCGACTGGCGCAGCGCGTTCGCCGAGGGCGCCGAGATCGAGGAGTACGCCGTCGAGATCGTCGACCGCGCACAGCTGCGCGAGCACGTCGAGTTCGACACCGAGGTCGTCTCGATGACCTGGGACGAGGAGTCCTCGGCCTGGGAGGTCGTCGTCCGCCGTGACGGCGTCGAGCAGGTGCGCCGGTTCCACGCGGTGATCGCCGCGACCGGCCAGCTCGAGAAGCCGAACGTGCCGTCGTTCCCGGGGCAGGACGACTTCCGCGGCGTACAGATGCACTCGGCCCGCTGGAACCACGACGTCGACCTGAGCGGCAAGCGGGTCGCGGTGGTCGGCACCGGTGCGAGCGCGTACCAGATCGTGCCGAGCATCGTCGACGACGTCGCCCACCTCGACGTCTTCCAGCGCTCCGGGCCGTGGACGGTCCCGGCGCCGAACTACCACGACCCCACGCCCGAGCCCGTCGCCTGGCTGTGCGAGCACCTTCCGCACTACGGCCAGTGGTTCCGTTTCCAGGCGTTCTGGGGTGCCCGCACCGGCCGGCTGCACACGGTGAAGGTGGACCCGGAGTGGGACCGCACCGACTCGGTCTCCGAGGTCAACCTGCGGGTGCGCGAGACGCTGACGGAGATCATGCGGAAGCAGTGGGCCGCCAAGCCGGAGATGCTCGACATCGTCGTGCCCGACTACCCGCCGGGCGGCAAGCGGATGCTGCGTGACAACGGTGTCTGGGCCGAGGCGCTCCACCAGGAGCACACCCGGGTCGTCACCGCCGGGATCGAGCGCTTCACCCCGGACGGCATCGTCACCGCCGACGGTGAGGAGCATCCGGTCGACGTGGTCATCTACGCGACCGGGTTCAAGGCGTCGGACTACCTCGACCCGATCGTGGTCACCGGCCCGTCCGGCAAGACGCTCAAGGAGCACTGGAACGGTGACGCGACCGCATGGGCCGGCGTGGCCGTGCCGGGCTTCCCCAACCTCTTCCTCATCCAGGGTCCGAACACCAACTACGTGGTCAACGGGCAGTTCCACTTCATGATCGAGTGCGGGGTGGAGTTCACCACCGAGGCGATCCACCAGCTGCTCCGCCGCGCGATGGCGGCGGTCGAGGTCACCCAGGAGGCGCTGGACCGGTTCGTGGACTGGATCGACCGTGGCAACGCCGAGCGCGCCTGGGGCCAGCCGCAGGTCCAGACCTGGTACAAGAACTCGCACGGACGGGTCTCCCAGGTGTGGCCGTTCAGCCACCTGGAGTACTGGGAGCTGACCCGCGGCGCCGACTTCGACGCCGACTTCGTCCTCCGCCCGCGACAGGAAGGAGGGCTCCGTGCGCGCGCATCGTGACGTCGTCGTGGTCGGCGCGGGCCCGATCGGCATGGTCGCTGCCCTGCTGCTCGCCGAGTCCGGCGTGACCACGACGATCCTGGAGAAGCAGACGGAGCCCGGCGACCTGCCGCGGGCGATCAGCCTGCAGGACGAGTCGTTCCGCACCTTCGAGCAGATCGGGGTCGCCGACGCCCTGAAGGCCGAGTCGCTGCTCGACACCGGCAGCCGCTACTTCGGTCTCGGCGACCGGCTGCTGCTCGAGGCCCGGCCGACCGCGTCGCGGCTCGGCCACCCGGCCAAGACCCAGTTCGACCAGCCGATCCTGGAGCGTCTGCTCTGGGAGCGCACCCTCGCCCACCCCGACATCGAGTTCGTCCGCGGCGCCGAGGTCACCGGTCTGGTCCAGGACGAGGACGGCGTGACGGTCTCGGCCGTCATCGACGGCGCATCCGAGCAGATCACTGCCTCGTGGCTGATCGGTGCCGACGGCGGTCGCAGCTTCGTCCGCACGGCGCTGGGCATCGAGCTGGAGGGCACCACCCAGCCGCAGCGCTGGATCGTCATCGACCTGGCCAACGAGCCGACCGTGCGAGACCCGTTCGCCGAGTTCCACGGTGATGGCCAGCGCCCCTTCGTGCTCGTCCCCGGTGTCGACGGCCGGCTGCGTCTGGAGTTCATGCTCTTCGACGACGAGGACCCCGACGCGATGACCACCCCGGACGCCATCCGCGACCTGGTCGTCCCGAGGTTCCGCGACCACCTCGACCCTGCCGACGTACGCCGCGCCGCCGTCTACGTCGCCCACCAGCGGGTCGCGCGCACCTACCGTTCCGGCCGGGCGTTCCTGGTCGGCGACGCCGCCCACCTGATGCCACCGTTCGCGGGCCAGGGCCTCAACGCCGGCGTACGTGACGCCACCAACCTCGCCTGGAAGCTGGCCGAGGTCTGCCGCGGCCGCGCGGGCGACCGGCTGCTCGACACCTACGAGGTCGAGCGGCGTCCGCACGGGCGGTCGATGATGGTCGTCTCCCGCCGGATCGGCGCGGTGGTGATGGGGACCAACCCGGTCGCCACCCGGCTGCGCGACGCCACGGTCCGGGCGCTCAGCCTGATCCCGAGCGTACGCAGCTTCCTGGCCAACATGCGCTTCATCACGCCGCCCGACTACTCCGCCGGAGCGGTGGTGGCGCCCGAGGACGCCGCCCTCGACGGTGTCGCCGTCGGCCGGGCCCTGAGCCAGCCGGCCGTCCGGGACGCCTCGGAGAAGGAGGGCGGCCTCGATGCCCATCTCGGTCTCGGCTGGAGCCTGCTGCAGATCGGCGGCGACAGCCAGCCCGCCGTCTCGCCGTTCTGGGACGCGATCGGAGCGACCCGGGTGCGGGTCCTCGCCCCCGGTCACGCGCCGGCGGCCGGCGAGGTCGCCGAGACCACACCGGTCCTCACCGCCGGCGCCGGTCCCGCACCCACCTTCGTCCTGGTCCGCCCCGACCGCTACGTCGCCGCGGTCTTCGGTGCCGCGGGCGAGACCCGCGTCATCGACACGCTGCGGACCTTCCTCACCGAGCCCTCCCCCGTCGCCTGATCCGGCGACACCAACCACGCAACAGGAGCACCACATGAGCCAGTTCGTCAGCTACCTCCGTCCCGACCAGACCATCGCCTGGGGACGCCTCGAGGACGAGACGATCTACGACGCCACCAGCCAGGCGCCCTCGCTCGCCGCGGCCATCGCCGCCGGCGCGCTGCCCGGCCTGGCCGGCCACACCGAGAACCCGGTCGCGCTCGACGACGTCGAGCTCGCCCCGGTCATCCCCGAGCCCGGCAAGATCATCTGCATCGGCGTCAACTACCGCAGCCACCAGGACGAGATCGGCAAGGCCGCCCCCGAGGCGCCCGTCGTCTTCGCCCGCTACGCCGACAGCCAGATGGGCCACGGCGCCGACGCCCTCAAGCCGGCCTCCTCCGCGCAGTTCGACTACGAGGGCGAGCTCGCCCTGGTGATCTCCGAGCCGGCCCACAAGGTCGCGCGCGAGGACGCCTACGACCACGTCGCCGGCTACGCCGTCTACAACGACTTCTCCGTACGCGACTGGCAGCGCGCCGCCAGCCAGTGGCTGCCCGGCAAGACCTGGCCCGGGACCGGCGGCTTCGGCCCCGCCCTGGTCACCCCCGACGAGGTCGGTGACGTCACCGAGCTCGAGGTCACCACCCGGGTCAACGGCGAGGTGCGGCAGAAGGGCAAGGTCGCCGACCTGATCAACGACATCCCGGCGATCATCGAGTACGTCACCACCTTCACCCCGCTCTCACCGGGCGACGTCATCGTCACCGGCACGCCGGGCGGCGTCGGCCTCTTCATGGACCCGCAGGGCTTCATCGTCGACGGCGACGTCGTCGAGGTCGAGATCACCAGGCTCGGCACGCTCCGCAACACCGTTCGCGACGTCTGAGCCGACGTCTGAACCGACGTCTGGGCCCTACAGCCTCAGCATCGGCCGCGGGTGAGCGTCGGCGAAACGGCCGATGCCGCGGTCGAGGTCGCTCGTCGAGGCGATCCGGTCGGCGAGGCGGTTGAGCTCCGCCGGCCGGGTCGACGGTCCCCACCTGCCGGAGGTCAGCCGCTCGTGCAGCGTGGTGACGAGCGCAGCGGTCTCGGCGTCGGAGTAGGCGCAGTGACCGGGCCGGTCCACGAAGGTCTGACGCAGCAGCGGGGCATCGCCGGCGGCGCGTACGCGGTCGGCGAAGGTCCTGGCCTGGCCGACGGTCGGGGCGGTGTCGCCGGTCTCGTGGACCGACAGCACCGGCCCGGTCAGGTCGCCGGCCGGGGTCGCGTTGCGGGTCATGTAGTCGACCGCGTCCGGGTCGGCGCTGATCCGCGGGGCGGCGGCAAGCTGCGCGAGATCGCTGCGCAGGTCGAGCCCGGCCGCGGCGTACAGCTTCCGGACCAGGCCGGAGGTCTCCGACCCGGCCAGCTGGCGGGCGTAGTCGACGCCGGTGTTCCAGGAGAAGTTCCCGCCGGCGCGCTCCTCGAGCGGCTGGCGCGGGGAGACCGCGCCCCAGAGGAAGGCGGCGTACTGCTGGTGCTGCTGGGCGAGGAGGTCACCCGGCGCGGGGCGCTCGGAGCCGACCTGGGTCCAGGTCGGGATCTGCCCGACGGTGGCGGCCAGCGAGATCCGCGCGCGGCCCTCCGGGGTCTGCTGGGCCTCCTCGAGCACCTCGGCGAAGGCGGCCTGTCGCTGGGCCTCGTCGCTCACGTCGGTCAGCACGAGCCGGTCGTCGCCGGGGGCGACCAGGGTCTTCAGCACGAAGGTCGCGTCGAGCGACTGGTTGAGCATCGGTACGGCACCGCCGACCGAGCCGCACAGCGGCAGCGCGGCGTCGAAGGAGTCCGGATGTGCCTGCAGGAGCGCGACCGAGGTGAGACCGCCCATCGAGGCACCCCAGGCGACGACGTGGCGCGGCTCCCCCAGCTCGTCGGCGACGACCTCGGCCAGGTCGTCCTGGTCGCGCAGCAGGTCCTCGACCGCCCACCCGGCCGTGGCGGGTTTCGAGCCGGCCAGGGCGTACCCCTGCGAGAGCAGCCAGGTGGCGACCGGGTCCGAGGGTGACGCGGAGGCCTCTCCCCCGGCGGAGCCGCTGAACCCGGGGCTCCACACCAGCACGGTCCCGTTCCATCGTTCGGGCTCGCGGAGCAGGTAGCGGGCGCCGCTGGGCAGCGTCCCTCGTGCGGACTCCGCCGTGGCAGTCGGTGGTGCTGACTGCGATGCGGCGGGAGGCGTGGTGAAGGTGGCGGCGAGCGTCGCGCAGACGGTCGCGGCCAGGGCGAGGCGGGTTCGGAGCATGGCAGAGCCTTTCTGTGGCGTACGGCCACGGATGTCTGGTCCGAGGAGTCAGCCGTCCTGGATGAGCGCGGACGATCCGGTGAAGGTGTGATGGGTGACCAGGCCGGTCAGCTGGTCGTCGTGGCCCGACAGCGACCGGCGGAAGGCCGACTCGCCGGCGGGGCCGAGCCGGTCGTAGATCTCCGAGCAGCAGGCGTACGCCCGGAGCCCTGGGTCGTCCGCGCCGAGGAGCTCTGCGGGCAGGCGCGGGTCGGCGCGGACCAGGCTGCGCCACTCGGCCATCACGCTGGTGCGGGTCACCAGCGCCTCCTGCGGCCGGGCCCGGAGACCGTCGATCTCCGCGAGCATCGGCTGCCAACGGCCGCAGAACTCCTGGTATCCGGCCCGGAGCTCCGCCAGCCCGAACGCCTGGTCGAGCATGCTCGGCGTGGCGCCGCCGGGGAGGCGGGCGTCCGCGAAGACGGTCAGGCGGGCCGGATCGAAGCCGGGAAGCTCGTCGGCAGCCAGCCCGTCGGCCAGGGCGCGCACCTCCTCCGACCGGTCTCCGGGACGGATCCAGAGGGCGTCGTAGAGGTTGCCGAAGTGCAACCGACGCAGTCCGTCACGCAGGGCGCGCCGGGCGGCGGTGGCGCCCTCCGGCAGGGAGAAACCGACCACGGTCCAGGTGCCGTCCCACGGTGGCGGGACGTGGCTCATGAACAGGGCGCGGACGTGGCCGTCGAGCGTCTCGCGGCTCTGGGTGTGGACCGCGTACCTGGTCTGGCGACCCTCCCGCTGACCCACGAGGAAGCCCCGGGCCGCCAGCCGCTGGATCGCCGCCCGGGCGCCCGCGGGCGTGACGTCGAAGATGCCCAGCAGGTCGACGAGCGCAGCCGACGGGATCGCCTCGCTGCGCCCGAACCAGTAGTCGCCGAGCAGCACGGTCAGCAGCTGTTGCGAGCGCGGTCCCTGCTGGAACCGCGGCAGGCTCGGATCCCTGACGGCGGCGCGTACGTCGGTCACGAGTCGCCTCCGCGGAGGGAGACCGGGGCGGCGCGCGGGCCGTACTCGAGCCAGTTCATCATCTCGACCTCGCCGGCGAGCTCGAACCACTCCGTCCCGGTCAGCACCGTCTCGAGCGCGATGCGGAGCTCGACCCGGCCCATCGTCGCCGCCGGGCAGCGGTGGGCGCCGCGGCCGAAGGCGAGATGGGAGTTGTTGGACCGTCGGAGCACGAACTCGTCGGGCCGCTCGAAGACCGACTCGTCACGGTTCGCGGAGGGGAAGATCAGCGCGATCGGCTCCCCCTCGCGCACCTCGCGACCGTGGACGACCGTGTCGCGGCGGGCCGTCCGGGCGAAGACCCGGTAGGGCGCATGCAGCCGCAGCAGCTCCTCGATCGCGACCGGGATGTCCTCCGGGTGCTCGCGCAGGTGGCGCTGCAGGTCGGGGTCGGTCGCCAGATGCACCAGGCAGCTGCCCAGCGCAGCCTGCGGGGCGCCCATCCCGGCGACGATCATCTGCCGGATCGTGGCGATCGCGGACTTCTCGGTGATCTCGTTCTCCGGGTCGGCGGCGGCGTGATGGAGGCTCGCGACCAGGTCACGGCTCGGGTCGGGAGAGGTCGCGAGCCGGTCCCGGTAGACCCGCTCGGCCACCCGGTAGAGCTCGGCGCTGCACTCGGCGATGACGGCGTCGTCCATGTCCTGGATCGCGAACGAGTAGCGGACCCCGACCTCGCGGATGTGTCGCGCGAGCGCCGCCGGGACGCCGAGGAACGCGGCGAAGCAGTCCACGACGTACGGAGCGGCGAAGTCGCGTACGGCATCAGGGCTCTGCGCCGCCATCAGGCCCTGCAGGAGCTCCTCGGCGCTGGCCCGGAAGCGGGCCTCGTGCGCGCGCACGTTGACGCCGCGCAGGACCGGGTCGATGGCCTGGCGGTAGGCGGTGTGCTCGGGCGGGTCGAAGTGGAGCGGCGGCCGCCGCGAGGAGCGCGGCACGTGCGGCACCACGTTCTGCACCGAGGTGATGAACAGCTCGTCGTCGCCGGTCACCCGGAGCACGTCCGCGTAGGTGGTCGCCGCCCAGAAGCCGCCGAAGGCGTCGCTCCAGGGGAACGGGTTGCTGGCGCGCAGCTCGGCGTACTCCTGGTGGGCGCTGCCGAAGGTCTCCTCCAGCGCCGGCTCCCACTCGGAGCCCCGCATCGGGCAGCGGCCGGGACGTGGTCGACTCGTGTCCACTCAGATCACCTTCTTCCGGGCCCAGCGGGCGACCGCCTCGAGGGCGACGACCACCACGACGAGACAGATCAGCACGCCCGCGGTGGTGCCGTAGTCGAGCGTCGCGACCGACTCCTGCAGCACGAACCCGACACCGCCCGCACCGACGATCCCGAGCACTGCCGACTCGCGCAGCGCCAGGTCGGAGGTGAACAGGCTGTTGCCGATGAGCGAGGGTACGAAGCGGGGCCAGACGCCGCTCACGAAGACCTGCAGCCGGGAGGCGCCGGTGGCCTCGAGCGCCCTCAGCGGCGCCGGGTCGACGTTCTCCAGCGAGTCGGTGAAGAACTTCGCGGCCAGCGCGGTGCAGGAGATCGACAGCGCGAGGAAGCCGGCGAACGGGCCGAGCCCCAGGGCGGCGACGAACACCAGGGCGTAGATCACGTCGGGCACCGAGCGGATCAGCACGACCAGGATGCGCAGCAGCGCGGACAGCGGCGCGAACCGGATCAGGTGAGGGCTGGAGAGGACGGCGATCACCAGGCCGGCGACCACGCCGACCGTGGTGGCGGTCAGCGCCATCACCAGGCTCTCGAAGATGCCGGTCACCACGGCCGGGTCGATCACCGGCGGCACGAATCCGGCGAGCAGGTCGAGCGTGCTCTGCCACGACCGCGACAGTCTGCCCGGGTCGAACCGCACCTGGGTGAGCGCGAAGAGCAGCGCCCCCGCGAACACGACCGCACTCCCCGTACGCAGCGCCCGGCCGCGGTTCCAGCCCGGACGGGTCGGGTCGGGCGTGCGGCGGTAGAGCTCGGCGACGGTGCCGTCGTGGGCGTGCTCGGCGACCGCGCGCTGGCTCAGGAAGGAGATCAGCTCGAGGGCCAGCAGGAGGACGGCGATGACCACGATGATCCCGGCCGCGAGGTGGTAGTTCAGGCTGCCGATCGCGGTCTGCAGGGCGACGCCGATGCCGCCGGCGCCGACGAGACCGAGCACCGCGGAGGCACGGATGTTGATGTCCAGCCGGTAGAGCACCAGGCTCGAGACCGACGGCATCGCCCGCGAGAGCGTGGTGGCGACGAAGCTCTGCAGGCGCGAGGAGCCGACGGCGTCGATCGACTCGCGCGGGGCCGGGGTCAGCTCCTCGAAGACGTCGGTCATCATCTTGGCGATCATCCCGACCGAGTGGAACGCGATCGCCAGAGCGCCGGCGAAGGGGCCGAGCCCGAAGATGCGTACGAAGACGATCGCGAAGACCAGTGACGGCACCGCGCGGGTGACCACGATCAGGCCTCGGGCCAGCCACTGGACGGGCTTCGGTCCGGTGAAGTCGCGGGAGGCGGCGGCCGCCAGCGGCAGCGAGACGAGGGCGGCGATGCCGGTGCCGGCCAGCGCGATCCACAGGGTCTCCAGGACGAGCCCGAGCAGCGCCGGCACCAACCCGAAGGTCACCGGCACCATCCGCGCGAGCAGGCGCGAGATGTCGCTGGCACCGTCGCGCAGCGCGGCCAGGTCGATCGCGATCCACCAGGTGCCGAAGAGCGCGACGGCGACGTAGCCCAGCGGGATCAGCCAGGTGGCGACCGCTGCCCGCGGTGGTCGTGGCTCGCGTGCCTCGGACGTCACCGGCGCGGGCCGCACGGGCGTGGACACGCTCATGCGGCCGCGCGGTCGGAGTAGATGGAGCGCAGCTCGGTCTCGTCGGTCTGCGAGGTCGCTCGGTCGAGGACGATCGCGCCGTCGCGTACCGCCACGATCCGGTCGGAGATCCTCAGCGCGAGGTCGACCTGGTGGAGCGAGCAGACGACGGTGAACCCGTCCTCGGCGCTGAGCCGGCGCAGGGTCTCGAGGACCGACAGGCTGGCGCTGGGGTCGAGGGAGGCGACCGGCTCGTCGGCGAGCACGATCTCGGCGTCCTGCATCAGGGTGCGCGCGATCGCGACCCGCTGCTGCTGGCCTCCCGAGAGCGTGTCGCAGCGCTGGAAGCGCTCCTCGAGGAGGCCGACGCGCTCGAGGTTCTCCGCCGCACGCACGCGCAGGTCGCGCGGGTAGGTGGAGACGCCGTAGCGCGGCATCCGTAGCGAGCCGAGCGCACCCATCAGCACGTTCTCCATCGCGCTGAGCCGGCCGACGAGGCCGAACTGCTGGAAGACGAAGCCGATGCGGGTACGCAGCTGCTGGAGCTCGCGGCGCGAGCAGGTCGCCGGTTCGGAGCCGAGCACCGAGACCCGTCCGGCCGTCGGCAGGTGGCTGCCGTTGAGGAGGCGCAGCAGCGTCGACTTGCCGGCGCCGGAGGGGCCGACCAGCGCCACGAAGTGGCCGGGGCTGATCTCCAGGTCGATGTCGGAGAGGACCTGCTTGTGGCCGAAGGACATCCCCACGTCGTGGAGCTGCACGCTGGGCCCGTTCTCGGGCCGGGTTGCAGAGGCGCTCATGTCCGGGTCACTCCTCGCGGCAGACGTCGGCGTCGGTGACGTCGCAGATCTTGCGGATCGGGTCGAAGACGGCATCGGTGGCCGGCTCGAAGGCGAAGGCCCCGGTGCCGCCCCACTCACAGGCCTTCTTCCCGGCGTACTCCTCACCCCAGGGCGCCGGCGCCTCGCGCTCGGCCCCCTCGCACAGCCCGTCCTCGGCGGCGCTCACCGCGTCGTAGTCGGTCATCGCGGCGGTGACGTCCTTGCGTACGTCCTCGGGAAGCCAGTTGCCGACCACCATCGGCGAGCCGGGCAGACCGTCCGAGGTCCAGATCTTGGTGACGTCGCCCTCCTTGATGACGCCCTTGGCCGGCAGGATGTCGTCGATGAAGGTCGAGGCGGCGAAGGCGGCGTCGCAGTCGCCCGCGAGCATCTGCGTCACCGCGGTGTCGTGACCGCCGGCGAAGACCGGGTTGATGTCCTTCTCCGGGTCGAGCCCGGCCTCGATCAGCCCGGCCGAGGCGGCCAGGTAGCCGGTGGTCGAGGCGGGGTCGGTGAAGCAGACGTCGGCGCCCTTCAGGTCCTCGATCGAGGAGATGTCCGAGCCCGCCTTGACCACGCCGTAGGAGTTCACGGTGCCGGAGCCGGGATCCGGGGTGAGCTGGTCGATCGCGACCGGGCTGATGTCGGCGACGTCCTGGGCCAGGTAGTAGGAGAAGGCGCCGTAGACGGCCACGTCGACCCGCTCGGCGACCTGCGCCTCGATCACCCCGGCGTTGCTGCTCACGGTCTCCATCGAGACATCGAGCCCGGTCTTCTTCTCGATCGCGGCCACCACGGGCTCGAAGGACTTGGCGAGATCCTCGCCGTCCTCGGTCGGCACGACCGCGAAGACGAGCTCGGAGGGATCGTCGGAACCCGACGAGCCCCCGCGAGCGTTCGGGCTCTCCGCACATCCGGAGGCGACGAGTGCCACGGCGGCGAGACTGACGGTGAGGGAAAGGGCCAGGCGCATGGGTGTGCTCTCTGTGCGGAGGCGGCTCACGAGCCACTTCGGTGTCTTGGTGTGCGCAGATGTGTGGCCTATTGCATCCGAGAAGTGCGCGGCGTGATCGGCGTCACAGACAAAACAAGCAGGAATCCTGTCGGTTGTCAATCATTCCGAACTCGCTCGTAGAAGTCTCGGTGCGCGCGGGCGGCGCCGATCCAGGTGTACGCCGCCGCGAGGTCCCGTCCGGGCGTCGGGTCCGGCGGTGCGTCCAGGACGGCGTCGAGCGACGCGGCGATCTCGTCCGGCGTCGAGGCGTAGGCGACGCGTCCGCCGAAGACCTCGCGCAGCACAGGCAGGTCGCGCGCAACCACGGGTACGCCGGCGGCGAGCGCCTCCAGGGCGGCGAGACCGAAGCCCTCCTTGGTCGAGACCATCGCGAGCGCGCTCGCCTCGGCCACCAGAGGTGGGAGCTCGTCCTCCTCGAGCACGCCGGTGACGACGACGCGCACGCCCAGCTCGCGCGCCCGGGCGTCGAAGGTCGCCCGGTAGTCGCGGTAGTCGAAGAGCGTCTCGCCGCCGCCGAAGACCAGGGTGAGGTCCTGATGGCGAGGATCGGAGCAGCGGAGCGCTGCGTACGCCTCGAGCAGGTCGAGCGACCCCTTGCGCGGCTCGATCCCGCCGAGGGCGAGCACGTAGCGGTCGAGCTTCGCTCGCCAGGCGGCGCGTCCGGCCACGTCCTCGGCAGCGCGGGCGAACCGGGCGGCGTCGACGCCGTTGGGGATGACGGTCGGGGCGAGCCCCCAGCCCGCGGAGACCTCGTCGGCCACCGACTGCGAGACACAGATGTGGGCGTAGGGACCGACGACCGCCTTCTCGTGGCAGGCGGCGAGCTGTGGGGTGGTGAAGTGGTCGAGGTGATGGATGGTGCGGATGCAGGGAAGGGCTGCGTTGGCGCTGATGCAGTCCTGGGCGTGCACTATCTCGTAGCGATGGCGCTGCTGTGCGAAGGCAGTCCTGAGCACCTCGATGGAGCGCACGATCCGCTCGCCCACGCTCTCCCCCTCCCGCGCCTCGAACGGCACCGCGTGGACCGTGACAGCGGGGTCGACAGGACGGAAGAACGCCGTGTCGCCGTGGCGGCCCAGTGTCCACACGTGCACCTCCTCCCCGAGCGCGGCCAGCGCCTCGGCGAGCGCCAGGGTGTGCACGACCCCGCCGCGCGGCCGGGTGGAGTAGGTGAGCAGAGCGATCCTCAACGTGGGCTCCTCGGATAGGTGTAGGCCGTCGGGGACAGCTCCTCGAGATGGTGGAGCACCCGTCGGGAGCGGGCGACCTCCGCCTCGACGTCGATCTCCGCGACGGCGAGCCCGCCCTTGGAGGTGGTGCGAGCCAGGATGTCGCCGCCGGGCCCGACGATCTTGGCCTGGCCCAGGAATCGCAGACCGCCCATCACCCCGGTCTGGTTCGCAGAGACCCAGACGACCTGGTTCTCGGCCGCGCGGGCCTGGTCGTAGAGATCGAAGAGCCGCGACTGCCGGTCCTGCGGGAGCCGGGAGGCACGGTCGGTCACCGAGGCCGGCCAGGCCGAGAGGCAGGCGATCACCGCAGCTCCGTCCAGGGCCAGGGTGCGGGCCGCCTCGGGGAAGGTCTTGTCGTAGTCGATGAGCATCCCGAGCCGCCCGACCGGGGTGTCGAAGGCCGCGAACCGCTCCCCCGCCGCGTAGACGAGCGACTCGCCGGCGGGCTGGTGCACCTTGCGGTGGCGGCCGAGGACCCCGTCGCCGCTGAGGCACACGGCCGAGTTGTAAAGCAGCGGTTCTCCGTCGGCGACGGCCTCCTCGGTGTAGCCGAGGCAGACCACCATCTCGCCGGCCGCGGCGATCAGCCGGCCCAGCTCGACGGAGTCCTCGGTGAGAGCGGGCGGCAGGGCGTACGGGTCGGGGTGTCGCAGGTCGGAGAGGTAGCCGCCGAGGGTCGCGTCGGGGAGGACCAGCAGGCCGACGCCGTGGCGGCGGGCGTCCTCGAGAATCCCTTCGACCTTGGTGAGCGCCCGGGTCAGGTCGCGCCCGAAGTGAGCAGCGGCCGCCCCGATCCGCACGATCGACATGCTCAGGCCACCGCCGGCGCGGCGTCCACAGGCCCGGGTGAGCGCCGGCGCGCCAGCTCGGCGGCAGGCTCGATGACCCGGCCGCCCCGGCCGGTGATGACGTCGGTGACGTGCTCGGCGTCCGCGGCGATGCCGAGGAAGCGGCCCGACCCCCAGGTGTGCATCCAGGGCAGCCCGAGGAAGTGCAACCCGGGCACCGCCGTCACGCCGCGGGTGTGGGTCGGCCGCCCGGTGCCGTCGAAGACGCCGACCCGGACCCAGCGGTAGTCGGGCCGGTAGCCGATCGCCCACACGATCGAGGTGATGCCCGCCTCGGCGAGGTCGAGACCGGTGGGGTCGGAGTCGGGCTCCCAGACCGGGGCGTACGGCGCGGCCGGTGGGGCGTCGAGACCGTGGGCCTCGATGTGGGTGTCGATGTCGCGGCAGATCGAGCGGTAGACGTCGTCGGCGGAGTCGAGCGCGGCACGGAGAGTCGGTGCGAAGGTGAGGTCGGTGCCGGCCCCTGACGCCAGCCGTCCGTAGAGCCGCATGCCCTCGGCCGCGAACTGGCGCAGGTCGATGTCGCGTCCGCCGTCGCGGCCGGTGACGTAGTGGTTGGTCTTCTCCCGGGCGGCGAGACCGCCGGGATAGCTGGCGACCGGGGTGTCGTAGAGCCCCATCTCGGCCAGCCAGGTCATGCAGTCCCGGCCGCGGTGGAACCTGGCGACCCGGGGAGCGTCGCCGATCGCGAGGTGCACCTGGCGACCCTCGAGATGGAGGTCCTCGGCGATCTGGGCGCCGGACTGGCCGGAGCCGACCACCAGCACCCCGCCCGGACGGAGGGCGGAGGCGTTCCTGTAGTCCGCCGAGTGGAGCTGGTCGACGCCGGGGTCGAGCGCGGGCGCCCAGGACGGGACCACGGGCACGTGGTAGCCGCCGGTGGCGACCACGACGTGCTCGGCCTCCCAGGTCTCCTCGCCGTCCGGGCCCTCGGCCTCGACCAGGAACCCGCCTCCGGCGCGCTGGGTCAGCGACGTCACTTTGGTGTGCTCGCGCACGGGCGGCCCGAAGGTCGGCGCGTACCCGGCGAGCCACGAGACCACCTCGTCGCGGGTCATGAAACCGTCCGGGTCGGGGCCGGCGTACTCGTATCCGGGCAGGCGGCAGTGCCAGTTCGGCGTCACCAGGGTGAAGTTGTCCCAGCGGGTGTCGGCCCACTCGTGACCGAGGGTGCCGGCCTCGAGGACGACGTGGTCCACGCCGTCGCGGACGAGGAACCAGCTGGCGGACAGGCCCGCCTGCCCGCCGCCGATGATCGCGACGGTGGTGCGGTGATCGGTCATCGGGTCTCCTGCGGGTTCGATGCGGGAAGTGGCGGGTGCATGGCGAGGACCGTCACGAGCTGCCCGGGGGCGTACGCGGCTGCGGAGGCACGCAGCTGATCGGAGGTCGCCATCGCGCTGGTGCAGGCGAAGCCGAACTTCACCCGGACCCGCTCGGAGGCGGTGGCCAGCGCGGTCAGGCTGCGGTCGAGGAAGTCCTCGACCGCGTACGTCCCGCCGGCGGTCAGATGGTCGTGCATGACCAGGGAGGGCGAGTAGCAGTCGTCGACCTTGCCGTCGGGCCAGCGCACGGTGAAGGTCATCTCAGGCACGGCCATCACCCACCGGCGCGAGCGGCTCGGCGGTCGCCAGCGCGGACGGGTACGCCTCGGGCCGGCGGTCGCGGAGGTGGAACATCGCCCGGCGCGCGGTCGCCAGGGCACCGGGCACGTCCAGCTCGGCCACGGCCATGCCGGCACCGGTGCCGGTGGTGGCCAGGACGTCGCCGCCCGGACCGACCACCTTCGCGTTGGCGACGAAGCGGAGCTTGCCGAAGGTGCCGTGCTGGTTGGAGGCCAGCCAGACCACCTGGTTCTCGAGCGCCCTGGCGGCGTCGAAGAGGTTGAACCGCTGGGTCCACCGGTCGTGCTCGATCGACTCGCTGGAGGCGGTGCGCGAGGCCGGCCAGGCGGAGATGCAGGCGATGACCTCGGCCCCGTCGACGGCCAGCGCGCGGGCCCCCTCGGGGAAGGCCTTGTCGTAGCAGATCAGCGCACCGACCCGGCCCGCCGGAGTGTCGACGCAGCCGAAGCCCTCCCCCGCCTCGTAGTAGAGGTTCTCGCCGAGCGGCTGGTGCACCTTGCGGTGGGAGCCCAGCACGCCGTCACCGCTGACGATCGCGGCGGTGTTGTAGCGGTCGGTCCCGTCGGACTCGCACAGCCCGACGACCACCGTCATCTCCCCGGCCAGCTCGGCGACGCGCCTGAGCTCCGGGCCGTCGATGTCCATCACCGGCGGGAGGTCCTCGGGGGTCTCGTCGTGGGCGCCGTCGCGGCCTGCTCCGAGCACGGAGAGGTAGCCGCCCAAGCACGCCTCCGGGAGGGCGAGCAGGCCGACGCCTGCCCGGCGGGCCTGGTCGATGAGCGTGCCGATCTGGGCGATGTTCTCGTCGACGTCGCGGCCGAAGCCGGCGCAGACGGCCGCGACGGCGGTGCCGACGGGTGGGCTGGTCGTGGTCATGTCGCAGGTCCTAGTCCGGTGACGGTGTGGTCGATGGCGTCGGTGACGGTGCCGTCCGGCCAGCGCAGGCCGACGCCTGCGCCCGGGACGAGCTCGCCGCAGACGGCCGAGGAGACGAAGCCGGGCAGCCCCGGCGGCGCTTTGGCACGGCCGGGCTCCTCCGCGGTGAGCATCGCGAAGCCCGGGAAGCAGGTGAGCCAGTCGGCGGTGGGTGTTCCGGCCGGCGTCGGCACGGCGGCGACGTCGATGATCGCGCGACAGCCGCCGGCCTCGGCCAGCATCCCTGCGGTGCCGACCAGGCCGGCCATGCTGACGTCCTTGGCCGCCGTCGGCGCCAGCGCGGGCACGACCCCGGACAGCGCGCGCAGCTCGGCCGAGGTGCGGTGCGACGAGGAGTCCCACTGCCGGCCGCGGTAGCCGGGCCGCCAGCCCCCGCCCAGGTCGGCGCTGAGACGCAGCAGGTCGCCGGGTGCTCCCCCGCCACCGGGGACCGGTCGTGGGGTGCGTCCCAGAGCGGTGACGGAGAGCGCGGCCGGGACGCCGAGCTGGGTGTGCCCGCCGAGGACCGGCACGCCCCATGCCTGCGCGGCCTCGGCCAGGCCGCGTACGACGCGACGGGCGAAGGAGGCGTCCCGGGCGCCGATGGCGTCGAGCAGGCCGACCGGCTCGGCGCCCATCGCGGAGAGGTCGTTGATGTTCACCAAGACCGAGCACCACCCCGCCCACTCGGGGTCACGCTCGACCATCGAGGGCAGGATCGCGTCGCAGGCGGCGACCAGGTCGCTGCCCGGGACGGGTGCGCCGTCGTCGCCCCGGAAGCCGGGCGTCGACGCACCCACCAGAGCTCCGACCAGGTCGCCCAGCGGCGACTTGGTGGCCTCGGCCAGCTGCGCGATGCGTACGACCGGCCACTCCATCACCACATGGGTCATGTCGTGGAGATGGATCCGCTCGCGCGGGACCCAGCCGAGCCGCCGGAACAGCCGCTCGTTGCGGGCCTGGACGGTGGCGTCGAAACGCAGCGCACCGGCATCCTCCGCCGCAGCACACGCAGCCCGGACGAGCGCGGCGCCGACGCCGAGCAGCTGGCGTGCGTCCGGCTTGACCGCCAGCCTGCTCCCCCGCCACCAGCCCACGTCGCGCATCCCAGGCTGCCCCGGGTGGAGGCGTACCCCGCCCAGGACCTCGCCGTCGTCCGCACGAGCGAGCAGGACGATGTGCCGCGGGTCGTCGTCCACGTCGTCGAGGTCGGAGCCCGCGAAGAGGCCCTGCTCGGCGACGAAGATCTCTCGCCGCAGAGCGAGGTACGCCTCGCGATCGGCCGCGCTCTCGGCCCGGACCACGGTGTAGCCCTCCAGGCTCGGCGACCGGCGGGCTGGCCCGGCCAGGATGACGTCGTCGAGGAGCTCGGTCATGCCGACTCCTCGCCACAGGCGCCCAGAGCCGAGCAGGCGCCGCACGATGCGCAGCCGGCGGCCTGGTCGGCACCGGCCATCCCGGCCTGGCGCAGCAGCGCCGCGACCCGGGAGGTGACGCGGTAGACGTCGGCGTGCGGAGGCGCCGGGATGCCGTCGACGTCCTTGGCGAGGGTGCCCGCCAGTGGCCGGTAGGGCACCACGAACGGATAGACGCCCATGGCGATGAGCTCCTCGCAGCCGGCGACGAGCTCGTCCGGGTCCTCGCCGAGACCGACCAGGATGTAGGTGGAGACCTGATTCCACCCGAAGACGCGCACGGCCTCGGCCCAGGCGGCCTTGTACTCGCTCAGCGGCACCGAGCCCTTGCCGGGCATCCAGTGCAGCCGTGCCGCCTCGTCGAGGGACTCGACATGGATGCCGATCGAGCGGGCGCCCGCGTCGTAGAGCTCCTGGATCGAGGCCAGGTCACCCGGCGGCTCGCACTGCACCTGGATCGGCAGCTCGGGCACCACCTCCCGCACCGCGCGTACGCAGCGGGCCAGATGTGTCGCCCCGCGGTCGCGGCCCCGGGAGGTGCCGGTGGTCATCACCATCTGGGTGACGCCGTCGAGCTCGACCGCCGCCTTGGCGACCTCGGCGAGCTGCGCGGGCTGCTTGACCGCGACCGTGGAGCCCTGGCTCAGCGACTCCTCGATCGCGCAGAACCGGCAGCGCTCCTCAACCGCGTAGCGGGCGCAGGTCTGCACGACGGTCGTGGCGAGCACGTTGGCGGAGTGCAGCCGGGCGATCTTGTCGTAGCCGACCCCGTCGGCGGTCTCCAGGTCGTAGAAGCGGGGCCGGGCGACGGCCTCGACGCCGAGACCGGTGTCGGCGCCGTCGAGGAGCAGCTTGCCACCGCGTACCGAATAGGGGCTGCGGGGGTTGAGAGGGATGGCCGCGCCGACCCCGTCCAGGAGGACGTGCCCGTCATCGCTCGGCCCCGCACCCGAACGGCGGGCGACGGGGGCATCGAGCAGACGGATCCCCTGGATGGCGACGTCGACGCGGGTGCTGGACGAGATCGGCGTGGTCATGGCCGGTCCCTCAGAGGTTGTAGGTCGAGTTGATGATGGCGCCCTTGCGGGCGTAGTGGATCAGCGCGTCCTGGACGTCGAGCGGGTGCGAGGGCACCACGCCCTCGATCAGGTCCTCCTCGCGCAGACCGTGGAGACCCATGCCGAAGCGGCAGCAGAAGACCGTGCCGCCCTCCTTGATGAAGGTCTCGATGGCGCCGTTGGTGTTGAGCTCACCGGGGAACCCGGCGTCGCCCATGGTCGGGAAGCCGCGCGAGGCCATGCACGCGAGCGTGCCCGGACCGTAGAAGTAGATGGCGGACTCGAAGCCCTTGCGCAGCGCGCGGGTCGCCTGCAGGACGGCGACGAAGCTGACCGAGGACTCGTGCGGGATGCCGTGCACGAGGGTGAAGTAGGTCTCGCCCTCCTCGGCCTGGTAGTCGGGGAAGATCTTGGTCGAGCCGTAGATGTTGGTGCCGGGCTGCTGCGAGGGGTGCGGGATCTCGCCGAGGGACTTGGCCATGTTCTCGGCGATCTGGGCGTCGATGTCAGCGGTGTCAGTGGTCACGAGGGTCTCCAGAGGTCGGATGGGCGGTGCGGTGGTGGAGGCGGGTTCGTCGTCGTTGACGAGCGGCGGCAGCGGGCTGCCGGTCTCAGCCGTAGAGGGCTGAGAAGTTGTGGTGGAAGAAGGCGTCGGCGAGCTCGCCGTCGCCGGCGGCGGCCGAGAGCCGGGCGTGCTCACCGGCGAAGTCGCCCCAGGGGGCGTCGGTGGCGAAGAGGATGCGGTCGTGGCCGACGCCGCGGCGCTCGATCTCCTGCACCAGCCAGGTCGGCGCGAAGCCGATCGCCCAGCTGGTGTCGGTGTAGACCTGCATCCCGGCCTCGATCCAGTCGAAGAGGCGGCCGCCGAGCAGCTTCATGTGACCGCTCATCCCGCCGCCGAGATGCACGAGATGGAGACGTACGTCGCGGGCGTAGCGCTCCACGAGCGTGCCGATCTGGTCGATGTCGGAGGCGGCGCCGGGTGAGGTGTGCACGTGCACGGTCAGGTCGTGCTCGCGCGCGGTGGCGAAGACCTTGTCGAGCTGCTCGAGACACTCCGGATCGGTGGGGTGGCCGCCCAGCAGGAAGCTGGTCTTGAGCGCGGCCACCCCGTCCTCGCCGGCGAGGGCGAGCGCGGCGTCGTTCCGGGCGGAGTCGGTCGGCTTCGGGGAGACCCACAGGCCGCACCTGATCCGGTCGTCGCTCTGCGCCGCCTCGATGGCCAGCTGGTTGAGAGCGAAGGCGGCGTCCGGGTCGGGGACGCCGTAGTTCGGCAGCACCAGCGCGCGCTCGATGCCGTCGGCGTCGAGGTCGGCGATCAGCTCCTTCACGGTCGCTCGCGCGGTCACGTCGGCGCTGATCGCCGGCCCGCCGTAGAACGGGTACACCGGCAGCCGGCCGATGTGGCGGTGGGCGTCGCGGAGGGGCTTGGTCATGGCATCAAGCCTTCGGCCCCGGCGTTTCGGAGTGGTTACCCGTGGAATACGGAGTGTGCGCCGGTGCGTAAGTTCGAGGTAACGCGGCCCGGCGTCAGTCGCGTCAGCCGGTGAGCGCGGCCACCGCGGTGGCGTACATCGTCGACTTGATCTTCCCGAGGGTGTCGGCGGACTTGCCGGTCAGGGACGCGACGAACGCGGTCGCCCGCTCGATCCCTGCCGGCGCGGACAACAGCACCAGCCGCGGCAGACGCTCCCCCGCCCGCGGCAACCGTCGGAGCAGCCTGTCCCGGGCGACCAGCTCGCGCCGCGCCACCGGGAGCCGCAGCCGGGTGTCGCTCAGCACCACGTGGGCAGCGTACGAAGGCGCGCTCGTGCGATGCCGGGTCAGGGAACGACCTCCCGCATCTCGGGGACGGGTGCTCAGCGGATCGCGACGAGGACGCCGATCTTGTCGATGCGGTGCTCCGGGTTGTCGAACTCGTCGGACCAGAAGTTGCCCGCCGCATGGTCCTCGGGCGTCGCACAGGTCGACAGCGTGATCATCGCCTCCGTCGGCTCCACGCCCGGCCGCCCCGGGACCGGAGCCCGCTGGGCGCGCAGCGACGCCTCGGACCGGAACGACGTCTGCCGGGTGCGGGTGATCCGGTAGACGTAGGTGGCCTCCTCGGTACGTACGGTCACGCGATCGTTGCGCTCGAGCTCGGGCAGCCGGAGGAACGCCTGTGTGGACGAGAGCCGGTGTGCGGTCACCTGGTAGTTGCCGATCCCGCCCGGCCCGGTGCCGCCGCGGGGGCCGTACGGGCTGGCTGCGACCCCGCCGTTCTGGATCTCGGTGCCGGGAGCGTCATCGGTCCGCCCGCGGTAGGGCACGACCTCCAGGTCGGTCAGGCCGATCCTCGGGATGGAGAGCTCGCCGCGCATCGGCCGACCGTCTGAGGCCAGCGGTGCGCTCTCGGTGGCTGACGGCGACTGCGACGGCGGCGGCGACTCGGCCACGGCGGGCGGACCTGAGGGTGCGGACGGCGTGCTCCTCACCGAAGGTGTCTCCGCGCCGCAGCCGCCGAGCGCGAGCGCACCGAGGACCGTGACGACGGCCCGGGATGAGGTGATCTTCATGGCGGCGCCTCGGGCGAGCTGACTCGTGAAGATCCACGGTACGCCGGCACGGGAAGCCGAGCAGAGTGCTCAGGAGAGCCGGTAGAACCGCCAGAACCCGAAGTCTTCGATCGGCAGGACCTCGAACCCGGTGAAGCCGGCGGCCTCCGCGTACGCCTGGAGCGTCGACGGCCGCATCACCGTCCCGGTGCCCATGCTGGGCGGCGAGGAGAGCCCGTCGGGCAGGCAGACGAAGAGGCTGAACCCGTACATCATCCGCTCCAGGTCGTCGCCGTTGGGCGCGAACTCGTCGGCCACCGCCTCGTCCATCACCACCATCGAGCCGCCCGGCGTGAGCGTCCTGCGCACCGCGCCGAGCACCTCGATCGGCCGTGGCATGTCGTGCACGCACTCGAAGGCGAACGCCACGTCGACCGTCCCCTCCTCGATCGTCGCCGCGTCCTGGCACACGAACCGCACCCGGTCCTCGACCCCCGCCTCCCGCGCGTTGGCCGTCGCCATGTCCACCGACGGCTGGTCGATGTCGATGCCGAGCACCGTCGCCGACGGGTACGCCCGGGCGATCGCGATGCTCGACCAGCCCCCGCCGGAGCCGACGTCGAGCACCCGGCACCCCGGTTCGCCGAGCGCCTCGTGGACCACCGGCACCCCGGCGAGCGCCGGCCCCAGCCGCTTCTCGTACCACGGCCGGTTCGCGTCCGCCTGGGACTGCCGCGCGTCGTCGCCGAGCTCGTCCCAGCTGACCCCACCACCGTTCCGGTACGACGCGAGCAGCTGCGGCAGCGCCGGCCCCACCGCCCCGAACATCCGGGCGATCGGCGCCAGGTAGGACAGGCTCGTCGGATCGGTCATCACCTCGGCGGTGCTGTCGGGGATGGCGAACCGTCGCTCATCAGGCGCCCCGTCCTCGTCGACGGTCAGCAGCCCCACCACCGCCTGCTGCTCCAGCCACTCCCGCGCGTACCTCACCTGGGTGCCGGTACGCCCCGCGAGCTCCGTCGCGCTCCCCGGCCCGTCCGCGGCCAAGGAGCGATACCAACCCAGACGGTCCCCGAGGAAGACCGCCATGATCTCCACCGTGCCGAGGATCGAGTCGAACAGCCGCTCGGCGAGCTCGTCGGTCGTCTGCTGGGATGCGTCCATGACCCACCTTCACTCCCACCGGCAAGCCCGAACAGACCGGGCCGGGGCGATACTTGGTTTGCGGTACGAGGTCTCGCCGGACCCGTACGATCAGTCCTTGTTCGACCCGAGCTGACGCGACATGAGCGCGTTCTCGCGGCCTGTCAGGAGGACATGTGCAACGCGGCGAAGTCTGGTGGGTGGCGTTCGACGAACGGCTCCCGTTCGTGCTGCTGTCGGATGAGGACGAGTCCGGGATCCAGGTGATGCAGGTCGTCGCTCCGGCGGGTGTCGACATTACCGGCCTGGGCGTCGAAGTGGCAGTGGGCGCCATCGACGGACTCCCCTTCGAAGGCGTGCTTCGGTTCGCGCTCCCCCGTCCGGGTCTCACCCCGTGCACGTGGCTGACCACCGTCTATCTGGACGACCTCATCGAGCGAGCAGGCGCCCTGTCCCCCGCGAAGCTCAGCGAGGTCGAGGATGCCCTCCGTCTCGTTGCGCGATGAAGCGGCGAGTGACGAGGGACCTGACGGTCAGGCAAGGCATGCGGTCATGCGAATCGAGACGAGCAGTCCGGGTATCTCGGCTCCTAGCTTGGCCGCGTAGCGGGTGGGCGGATCGGCGGGGAACCAGCGGGCGTACTCCTCGTTCATGCCGGCGAAGTCATTCGGGTCGGTGAGCAGGACGCCTACCTCGACGACGTCATCGAGCGTCCCACCCGCCTCCCGCAGGATGGCCTCGCAGTTCGCCAACGCCTGACGGGTCTGCGCCTGGATGCTGTCACCGACCATCCGACCCGTGCTCGGGTCGACACCGGTGGTCCCCGAGATGAACACCTGTGAGCCGGCCTTGACTCCCTGGCTGAAGAGCGGCGAGCTCGGTGCGTTCGATGTCGTGATGACCTGACGTGGCATCTCGAACCTCCTGTTCGGAAGAAGCTGGACGTTTATCATCGGCCGGGCCTCGGCGTGTCGCTGTACGCCAATCTGGGGGAAGTCGCCGGTCTAGGTCGGGAGCAGAATCAAACTGTGTCCGGCAAGCGGGAAGGGACTGATCCTCGGCAGAGGCCGCTTCAGCGACATGTCTTCGAGTCCGTGATCGCCCGGACCCTTCAGCTGCCGCGAGGACACCACGACTACCGAGTGACCCAGACATTCGTCCCGATGCGTGACGGTGTCGAGCTGGCGACCGACGTCTACGAGCCCGAAGACGGGACCATGGGAACGATCCTCATCCGCACGCCGTACAGCCGAGACGGGCTGATCGCTCACCTCACCGCGGGTTTCTTCGCGAGCCCCGGCTATCTCGTCGTGAACCAGAGCTGCCGTGGAACGTTCGGTTCCGGTGGGGACTTCGCGCCGTTCAGCCAGGAGGTCGAAGATGGTGCCGACACCGTCGCCTGGCTGCGTCGGCAACCCTGGTTCGGCGGTCGGTTCGCGCTGTGGGGCGCTTCGTACCTCGGTTTCACGGCATGGGCGACGATGATGGACCCGCCGCCGGAGCTGGTGGCTGCGGTCATCGCCGCCTCCACGCACGACAACCATCAGGCGGCGCACGGCGCTGGGGCCTTCTCGCTGGAGGAGACGGTCGGACTCTTGGACGCCTTCGGGCATCTCGGGGCCGGGACGCTCGAGAACATCCTGCTCGGTGTGAGCTCTGGTCGACGGCTCGCGCCCGCGTACGACGAGCTCCCCCTCGTACGCGCTCGGGAGACGGTCTTCGCCGACAGCACCATGCCGTACGTGGAGTGGCTCACCGCCCCGGACGCCGATGATCCGGTCTGGCGAACGATGCGGCTGGACCAGGCACTCGAGCGGATCGATGTCCCAGTGCTGTTGCAGGG
Organism: Nocardioides luteus; assembly: GCF_014648595.1. Taxonomy (GTDB): domain Bacteria; phylum Actinomycetota; class Actinomycetes; order Propionibacteriales; family Nocardioidaceae; genus Nocardioides; species Nocardioides luteus. The sequence goes on from NZ_BMRK01000006.1 coordinate 158,731, forward strand.
AGGCTGGCAGGAGAGATTCCTCGATCAGATGATCGCGCAGTACTCGCGCCTCCGCGCGCGTGGTGTCGACGTCGGACTGACCATCGGACCCTGGACCCACATCGAGATCGCCACCAAGGCAGCTGGGCTCCTCATGACGGAGACGCTCGACTGGCTGGCGGAGCATCTCGCCGAAACCGGGCTACGGGAGCGGTCCAGCCCGGTTCGGATCTATGTGACAGCTGCCGACGAATGGCGCAGCCTGCCGCAGTGGCCCCCGCTCCGCAACGACCGCGTCCTCTACCTGCGACCCGACGGAGAGCTCGGCGACGCCCAGCCGGCACCGGATGCCGGCCCCACGACGTTCACCTTCGACCCCGGGGACCCGACACCGTCTGTCGGCGGCCGGATCATCCATCCCACCAGAGGCGGCTACCGCGACAACCGAAAGCTCGAGAAGCGGGCAGACGTCCTGACCTTCACCACCCCTCCCCTGCGCGAAGCTCTGGGAGTGATCGGGACTCCGGTCGTCGAGATGGCACACCACACCGACAACCCCCACGCCGACCTCTTCGTCCGCCTGTGTGAGGTGGGACGGCGTGGGAAGTCCGTCAACGTGAGTGATGGGTTTCGACGGCTGGGGCCGGAGGACGCGAACGGGACCATCCGCCTACGCCTGGACCCCGTAGCCCATCGCTTCGAGCCCGGCGTACGCATTCGGCTGCAGGTCTCCGGAGGAGCACATCCTCGATACGCGCGAAATCTGGGTACGGGTCTCGACCCGGCCACCAGCAGCGACCTGGCCGTATCGAACCGGGAAGTCTTCCATGGTGCCGGTGGCTTTTCCCAGGTCTTCCTACCTTGCGGTGTCTCTTGAACTCTTGTTGATGATCGGCGACACCAATTCCGGACGTTGCTAATCGCTCCCAGGACTCTCAAGGGCGACCGACGGAAATGCTTTGGTTGCTGCACGAGCGACGATGGTCGTGAAGGCGGCGTCAAAGGATCCACCCACGACCCCTCCGATCAGCGGCACGCCCTTGCTCAAGGTGACGAGCGACCGTTTAGTCCCGTACTTCGCCACCAGCATGAAGCCAACCTTCTTGTTGATCGCGCGCACTGCCTCCATAGGGAGCCTCTTGATGGCGGTCTCCGTCAGCTTGCGGCTGAGGGTTTTCCCGAACTCTGCGAGAACGGCATTCGGGGAGCCGCCGGCAATGACCACGAGAATCGCATAACGCACTGACTCGTCGTCGAGATTCCAGCCGCGCAGATGCGCGATCGCTCCGACCATCCGTGCGTTCAAGATCGCCTGTCCGGTGATGTTCACAGGGATCGTGACCGGCATGGTGATGAATCCTCCAAGGGATGTCACGAACCCAGCCGATCCGGACGCAGCCGTCGTCTCAGCAATGATGCGAAGAATCGCCTTCTCCGGGTCTTCGAACATCGCAATCCGAGAATCCGCATACGCCCGCGCCCCGTTCATGGGGCCGATGCCATCGTCGATCACCTTCATCAGTTGATCTACCAGACCTGTGCCCACCTTATCCAGGGCACCCGATTTGGTCTCCGCATCACTGTCCACTCCCGCTCCCATCGGTGCGTATCGGCTTGACACTCGCTGGCTCGGGCGTCGGCGAGTCGCCAAACCCTAGATTCGGCTCAGAAACGGTGGAGTACCCACTCGGCGGCATATACCTGATTTGAGTGACGTCGTCTGGCACTGGCGGGTGAGGATCCTCGGCGATCTCCCCCACTCCGGTGCGAATCGCAGAACCCCGCCCGCGAGCGCGTCCCGAAAACGAGCTAGGAGCGGCCATGAACGTGGCCCGCATTCGACCTGCCGCGACTGCCGTCATCGGGTCGAACATCGACGACGGCGGCGTACGCCTCCTGATTTAAGGAGACGACGCACTCGTCAGTCCTCCTCCATCCGGAACCCGACCTTGAGCCCGACCTGGAAGTGTTGGATCTCGCCGTCCTCGAGGTGACCTCGGATCTGGGTGACCTCGAACCAGTCCAGGTGGCGGAGGGTCTGGGTGGCGCGGCCGAGGCCGCTGCGGATGGCGTCCTCGAGGCCGGTCTCGGAGGTTCCGACGATCTCGGTGACGCGGTAGGTGTGCGAAGACATGGTGACGCCCCTTCTCAGGATGGTTGTGATGACAGCCTTGGACGTTCCGGCTCTGCCACCAACCATGAGCGCGTTGTCGACGCCGTGCAAGGGTCACGCCGATCGACCGACGGGACCCTGCGGTCCGATCACGACCTCTGGCGCTTGGCCTCCCAGGCCGCTTCGGTCAGCTCGTCCGCGTCGTCGCGGTGGTCGCGAGGCAGGTCGAGGATGGTGGCGAGCTTCGAGGCACCGACCGGGCCCGGCGTACGTTCGAGGGACGTCGCGCCGCGGCGGCGCGCACCCTCTGCAGCGTGCTCCCACAGCATCTCCAGCTCGGCGAACGGGACCTGCTCGCGACGCAAACGCTCCTCGAGCTCCTGCGTGGCGCGCGCACGCTCCTCCGCGAGCGACTCTCGCGCCTCACGTCGTGCTCGGAGGCCGGCGAGGTCGCGGTCGCGCGCCGCCTCGGCGTTGCGCGAGCGCCCGACGTGCATCCAGACCACGGCTGCAGCCGTGACCACCATCGAGGCCACGAGCGACACCCGCTCCCAAGGCTTCACATCGGGGAGGAAGAGGGTGACGCCTCCGGCGACGACGACGAGTACGAGCGCGAACGTGCTCAGCCGCGTCGAACCCTGCCCTGCAGGTCGGCGGATCGACGCCGCGGCGAGCAGCACGACCAGTGCGGCCACGACAGGCGAGAGAGCCGGAGGCATCCAGGTCCAGCCTGGTGACTGCCCGAACCTGCCGAAGATGCCGCCGGCTGCGACCGCTGCGACCACCAGCGCGAGCAGTCCGACACACCCGAGGAAGGGTCCGTCGTCGTGCGCGTGGGTGCCGTGCTCCACGGATTGCCTGGTCCGCTTCGCAGAGGCGTAGAGATCGTCGAGAACGCCGTCGTATCCCATCGCGCTCAAGACGATCTCGTCGATACGAGACGTGGTCAGGTCGATCTCGGGGGTGGCGTTCACCGCCTCATCGATCTTGGACCGCATGGCCTCGTCGCTGCTGTCGCTCAAGCTGTGACCTCCCAGGTCGATATCACCGGCTCGACAAGGGCCAGGACCATACCAGCGGCGGGCGAGGGCGCCGGCGAGAGCGCTACCGTCCCCAGGTTGCCGCCGACCGACACCACGTAGGTCGTCTGGGTGAGATGCAGCCCGGTCGCGTCCGATCCACCGATCTCATCTTCGGACTCGTGGAGCTCGGAGACTCGGAAGCCGCGCACGGGGCCGAGCTCGACGGGCACCACGGTTGGGTCCCACGGGCCGACCTGTCCGCCAGTGACGAGGGTCAGTGCGTCCTTCGCGGTCCCGGCCGGCGCTCGGTCGGTGTAGAGCGAGAACGTGGCAACTGCGTACAGAGCGGACTGCGGCTCCTGCAGCAGCAAGGTGAGGTCCTCGGTCGTACCTCGGGCGGCGACCGCGAGCCTCGCCATCGTCGCAGCGATTTGGGCCGCATCGCCATGGAGGCCCGCCGACCGTTCCGCGACGAACCGTGATTCTCCGATGGGGCCGGGCACCTCGTGCCACAGTGCGGGGTCGGGCTGGATCGTGAACTCAGGCATCGCGCTTCCACCTGAACGTCGCCACGATGCCGTCGCTGAGGAGCGTCATCGCCGAGACCCCCTCCTCGTCGAGGTGCTCGCCCTCCGCGCCGTCGAGGATCGTGGCGCGGATGATCAGCGCGGTCTCGGGAGCGTGCGGAACCCGGATCAGGTATGTCGGCTGGACGGTGTGAACCACGCCGCCCTCGACCGGAAGATCGGCACGGTCCACCCACCTCAGGATCGTACCGGCCTCGTCGAGAGGTGCTGCGTTGCGACCGTTCACCAGTTGCTTGGCGAGCGACATCATGGAGGTCCCGGCGGGCGCCTCCAGCCAGGCCAGCGCGAAGCTCATCGGCACGAAGTCGTCCACCGGCACGTCCTGCTGAGTGATCCAGGCGATCAGCCGTTCGTTCGACTCCGCGCCGACCCCTGCTTGGGACAGCACCGAGTCGACGCTCGCGCGCAGGCGGGCGGTGTCGGCTCCCGGCACCTGCGCGAGCGCTGCCTGGACCTGGGACCCGAGCGCCTCCATGTCTGCCGGCTTGGTGACCCACCCCTCGGGCAGGAGCATGGCGAATGGCGGTGTCTTGGTCGTCGCCCCGAAGAGCTCAGCCCGGAGGCTGTTCGCGATGCCCATCAGCCCGCCACCACGGAGCCCATGCCGACGATGTTCGAGATCGACACGCCGACGCCCTGGGCGGTGCCCGCGAGCGCGTCGCCGACCGACGCGGGCACCTGGCCGGGTTTGAATCCGCACAGCCCATGCAGGACCTGGTTGTAGGTGTTGGGCTTGATGTCCGATACCAGCGTGAAGCTTCGCAGCATGTTGCGCGTGTTGAGCCCGTGGCGCGTCACCCAGTTCGCCGCGTCGACTCCGAACTTGCTCATCGCGGAGTTGTCCAGAGCACGCCCCCAGGTCCGTGCCGAGCCGGCGATCTTGGAGAACCTGAGAGAGGAGAGCCCGTCTGCGAGCTTGCCCAGACTGGCGAACTTGCCGAAGGGGATCACCCCGATGGCTGCGAGCGTCACGCCTTGCCACGAACCACGGTCTCCCAGGAACTTGGTGAGCTCGCCGGCGAGCATCAATACGCCGGAGATGACCGCGATCACGCCGGCGAGAGCGGCGATGGGTCCGGTGAGGCAGACCGCGATGATGAGTGCCACGAAGCCAACCACCTGAAGTACCTTCAGCGCCCCTTCGATGAAGGGCATCGCGTTGTCCCAGAACCCGTCCTCGACACCGTTCTCGTTGACCTCCTCGAGGTCGTCTCGGGCCGCCCCGTAGGCGTCCTCCCAGGTCGACACCGGGGCGTCGTAGCTTCCCCAGTAGCTCTCCCAGTCCGAGACTGCCGCATCGAAGGCGGCCTGCTCGCTCGAGGAGTCGGGCCGTGGATTCTCGGTCTCGCCGTCTCCCTCGCCTGCGGGCTTGTCCTCGGCCTCCTGGTCGTGCTGCTCCTGCGCCTGCTGGACATCGAGCAGCGCATAGGAGGTGGTGTTCACCGACTCCCACGCCGTCTCGGCGTTGGTGACGAGACTGTCGGTCTCGTCCTGGACGGTGTCGAGCGCCTCTGCGTACTTCTTCAGCGCCTTCCCGCTGGGCGTGTAGCGCTCGCCCGCGGTGCGCAGGTCCTCGTAGACCTCTTTGGCCTGGTCACGGATCTTGTCCAAGGACTCGCCGATGCCGAGGTCGCCGTCGGCGAACAGCTGCAAGGTGTCTGCCGCGGTCGACATCTTCTCGCCGAGGTCGATGATCGCGTCGGCCCGGGTCCCGATGTCGCCGGCGTCGCCGTCGATCTTGCGCAGCTCGCGTCCGCCACGCGTGTCCGGCATGGACGGGAAGCGGTACTTCGGTTCGTTCTCGGTCATCAGGAACCCTCCTGCCTCTTCGCGAGCTCGACATCCAGGTCGGCCCACGCCTGGCGGTTCTCGTCGATCCGCTTCTTCATCTCCTCGAGCTTGCCGCGCAACGTCTCCCGCTTGTCGTCCCACTTGGACTCGAAGTCGCTGGCGCGGTCCTTCAGCCCGGACCAGCCGGGCAGCGGCGTACGGATGGCGTTCTCCAGATCGCCCGTGCGCGATCCGGCCTCTTCGAACTCGGTGATGATCAGTCCGAGCGCATTGCTCAGCTCCTCCATCCGTTCGAACGGAATCAACACGTCTGCCACGAAGTACGCCTCCAGGGTTCTTGCTGGTCTACACGATTGCACCGAGGTTGCCGACCAACCTCGAAAGGGTCAGGGGAAGCCGGCAGGGACGGTATGCCCGCCCCCGCCGGCCTCGGATCGGGTCTCAGCCGCCCGCGAGCTGGGAGTCCAGGTCCTGGATGGCGGTCGCCATGTCCCGCAGCGACTGAGCCATGTCCTCGACGCCGTTGATGGCGTCCTTCAGACCCTGGGTCATCTCCTGGTAGCCGTCCTGGAACTTACCCGACGCCTTCTCCGTCTTGAACCCGTCCTGAACCAGCTCATCCACGTAACCCTGGCACTCGTCGAGAGCGGACTCGATCGTGTCCTTGCCCTGGTCGAGCTTGTCGGCGGTGCCGGTCATCTCGTCGTATGTTGCCCCGAAGTCACTCATCGTCTTCGCCTTTCCAGCGTTCACATCGTCGCGCCCGATCGGACGCGGTTCTCACCGAAGGTCGCGCACCACATGCGTTGAAGCGCCACCGACGCGTCGCAGCCGGCTCGGCCCGATCCGGAGCACGGCGGTCGACATCGTCGGAGCCCTCCTACCCCGTTGATCGGGTTCTAAACAGCCGACAAAGTAAAATGTCCCTGCCGCTTCGAGACCCGGCTCTTCCATCGCGTTCAGGCAGTCCCCGCCGCCTGAACGCAACACACAGAAGGCACACGGAAACTGAGCGACACAGAAGGACCTCGCCTGGTCCTGCGAGTCCCTGGCACCGATCACCACCCCAGGCGGAGACTGGTCGGGTGACAACAAAACCAGCCCCGCACGTACTCGTTCTCTTCGGTGCGACAGGTGATCTCGCCGCTCGCAAGCTGTTCCCCGGGCTGTATCGGCTCGCCCTCGCGAAACGTCTGCCTGACCAGCTCGCGATCATCGGCAGCGGGCGGCGCTCGCCGGGCAGCGACGAGGACTTCCGCAGCCATGTGCACCAGGCGCTGAAGGAGTTCGTCGGGGAGGTCGACGAGATGGTGGCTGGGCCGCTGCTGGAGCGGATCCGGTTCGTGCCGTCCTCCGCCGACGACGGCACCGCGCTCGCCGCGGCAGTGCACGATGCCGAGGACCAGCTGGCGCTCGAGAGCGGGCAGACAGTGGGCGACGTACAGCGCCTGCTCTATCTCTCGGTGCCGCCGCAGGCGGTGGAGCCGATGGTGGCGATGCTCGACCGCGAGCAGCTGAACGTACGCAGCCGGCTGGTCGCGGAGAAGCCGTTCGGCACCGACCTGGCCTCGGCCCGCGAGCTCGACGCGGTGCTGAGTGAGGCGTTCGACGAGAAGCAGATCTTCCGGATCGACCACTTCATCGGGAAGGAGGCCGTGCAGAATCTGCTGGCGCTGCGCTTCGCCAACGGTCTCTTCGAGCCCGCGTGGAACCGGCACAGCATCGAGTCGGTGCAGATCGACGTGCCCGAGAAGCTCACGGTCACCGGGCGCGGCAGCTTCTACGAGGGCACCGGCTGCCTGCGCGACATGGTGACCACCCACCTGTGCCAGCTGCTCGGGTTCGTGGCGATGGAGGATCCGCACGCCTTCCGCGAGGGCGCGATCCGCGCGGCGAAGGCCGCCGCGTTCGCGGCCGTGCGGCCGCTGGATCCCGAGCGCGTGGTCTTCGGGCAGTACGACGGCTACCGCGAGGAGCCCGACGTCGACCCCGACTCCGACGTGGAGACGTACGTCGCCATCGAGGCGTGGATCGACAACGACCGCTGGCGCGGGGTGCCGTTCTACCTGCGCACCGGCAAGGCGCTCGCGGCCGGGCAGCGGACGATCACGATCCGATTCATCGACCCGCGCCACCGCTGGCTGCAGGCCGCGGATCCGGGGGCGACCGAGCCCAACGAGCTGGTGATCGAGCTCAGCGACGACCCGCGGATCGAGATCGACGTCCGCGCCAAGCGGCCCGGCCCCGGGATGGCGCTCACCGACGGCGTCTTCAGGCTCCACCTCGGTGGCGACACCCCGGACTCCAGCCCGCTGGAGGCCTACGAGCGGCTGCTCCTCGACGTGATGAACGGCGACCGGACGCTGTTCACCAGCGCCGGCGAGGTCGAGCGGCTGTGGGAGATCTGCCAGCCGGTGCTCGAGCACCGACCCGCCGTGGAGAGCTACCCGCAGGGCTCCTGGGGCCCGGAGTCCGCGCTCGACCTACCCCTCGGTGGCTGGCGGTTGGGACGGAACCAGAAGGCCTGAGTCCGACCTCGAACCCCGTGACACATGCGCGTGCGCCCCGGTCCACGGACCGGGGCGCACGCGCTGCGTAGCAGGCAGCGATCAGATGATGTCGCGACCTTCACGCTTGGCTTCGCGCCACTCCTTGATGAAGGCCGTCGAGATCACGAGCAGCACGATCGCGGTCACGAGCGGCCAGACGAGGACGTACGCGGTCAGCAGCATGGTTTCCATGGTTCCTCCAGTCACCGGGTCGGGTCGAGGTCGTCGTCAGAGTGGTTCGACGGCGCAGCGGCCGCGGCGGTCGCACCTGACTCGTCGAAGTTGCCGACCTTGCGTTCGATCTCCGCGAAGTCGAAGTCCATCTTCGATCCGCGCGACATCGCCCAGCACACGATCGTGCTGACCGCGTAGGCGACCAGGGAGGCGCTCAGCGTGGCGTAGTCGCGCAGGAAGCCGAACACGAAGGGTGCCGAGACCAGAGCCGCCACCACACCGATCACCAGCGCCGGGCGCAGCCCGAAGAAGCCGAAGACCATCAGGCCGAGCACCACGCCGACACCGATCACCGACAGCAGCTCGACACCGAAGCCGGTGACGCCGTTGAGCGGGATCCAGCCGAAGCGCACCGGCAGGAAGACCGCCAGTGCCACCAGGACGGAGGTGGTGAACGCGGTGTTCGTGACCTTCTTCCAGTAGAAGCTGGCGATCACCGGGAAGACCAGCGCTCCCCAGAGGGCGCCCACGAAGACGAGCAGGTCCAGGATGTTGAGCTGGAAGCTCGCGAAGGTCACCGCCAGAGCAGTGGCGAGCACCATCGTGCCGCGCCCGATCAGCAGCATCACCTTCGGGTCGGCGGCCTCCTTGCCGGCCACGTTCTGACCGTAGACGTCGGCCATCGCGATCGACGCCATCGCGGCGAGGTCGGAGTCGGCGGTGGAGGACAGCGCGCCGATGATCATCACGAAGAAGACCGCCAGCAGCACGGCCGGCAGGTATTCGGCCGCCATCTGCGGGATCAGGTTGTTGACGTCGCCGCCGGTGGGCTCCGTGCCGAGGTAGAGCGCCAGGACGCCGAGCATGCCGACACCGATCACCATCGCGCCGTAGCCGACCGTGGCGGTGACGAACGTCGGCTTGATCAGGTCCTCGCGCACCGCGAAGAGTCGCTGCGCGATGGTCTGGTTGCCGATCGCGTACGCCAGCACCGCGGCGATGTAGGGCGCGCCCTGGTTGAGGAACGCGTCGCTGGAGAAGAAGTTCCCCTGCTGGGCGGTCAGGTTGCCGGCCCCGGTCTCGAACGCGGCCGGGAACCCGGCGGCGAAGAAGATGAACGGGACGATGATCACCACGGCGCCGAGGATGGCCACGACCTGCGTGAAGTCGGTCAGCACCGAGGCCCGGAAGCCGGACCACAGGGTGTAGAGCAGCACGCCGCCGGCGATCGTGACGACGCCCTGGGTGAAGTTCAGCGGCGAGAGCAGGGAGATCAGTACGCCGCCCGCGATGAAGTTCGACATCAGGCTGATCAGGCTGCCGACGATGTTCGACCCGGCGAGCAGCAGCTGGCTCGAGCGGCCGTGCCGGGCGTACATCACCTCGGCCAGGGTGTGGGCGCGGGGCGCCACCGCCCTGATCCGCTTGCCGAAGGGGTAGATGAACAAGATCATCAGGGCACCCCAGAGCCCGTAGTGGATCGGGCCGGAGATGCCGTAGGTGTAGCCCGACGTCGCCGAGGCGTACATCGACGAGGCCCAGACCCAGGTCGCCGTCATGCTGCCGGCGGAGATCCCGAACCCGATCTTGTTGCCGGCGGTCATGTAGCCGTCGGCGTTCTCCTGCTTCTTACCGATCTTCACCGAGATCCAGAACGTTCCTCCGTAGAAGAACAACAGCAGTGCGACGATCACCGGCACGCTGAACTGGGCGGACTCAAAGCCGTCCACGAGAATTGCTCCTTGTCGTTCCTGCATGGCACCCGGAGGCGCGCGTCTGCGCAGCCGTCATCTGCGCCCGTGCAGGAGGGCGCCGGGTGTCGATCGACCGATCGATCAGGGAGGCCGGTCCCGCTCGCTCGAGACTCAACTCGCGGGGGATCCGGCCCAGCCGGTCAGGGCTGTAGGCGTTCAGCACCGTAACAGTTGTCACATCCACAACCGGGAGGTGCCCATCGACCGAGCCGTCCGGGAAGCGTCAGCCGAGCAGGTCGAGCAGCAGCCGAGCCGTCTCCTCCGGCGCCTCGAGCATCGCGACGTGCCCGACCCCGGCGAGGTACTCGACGCGTGCGCCCGGCACGACGTCGTACTCGTGCGCCGACGCCGGATCCCACCGCGGGTCGGCGTCGCCGAAGACCACGAGCGGCGGCCGCCCCAGCCGTAGGAGCCGCTCGGGGACGCTCTGCTTCTCGAGGTAGCGGCCGTTCGCCTGCATGATCGCCCGGAACGTCCGGAACCGCGTCCGCTTGAGGTCGTCGACGACCTCGTCGTCGACGGTGATCGGGCGTGCGGCGGTGGCGGCGATCCCCTTGCGGAGCATGGCGTCGGTACGCAGCGGCCACACCAGCGCGCCGAGGGCAGCCCCGGTCAGCAGCCTGACCAGCGCCGGCTCCGGGAGCAACGCGTCCATGCTGGGGCCGGTGCTGAGCAGCGCCATCTTCCCGACCAGCTCAGGGTGCCGCTCGGCCAGCGCGGTAGCGACGTATCCCCCGCTGGAGTGGCCCACGACCGCGACGTCCCTGTCCAAGCCGAGGTCGGCCAGCACCGCGGCGACGCGGTCGGCCTGGTCCTCGACGGCGTACGTCTCCGCCGTGCTCGATCGGCCACAGCCGGGCAGGTCGACCCGCAGCACGCGGAAGCGCTCGGCGAGCGCCGGGACCACCGGCTCCCAGGTCACCGCGGCGGCGCCGGAGCCGTGGATGAGCAGCAGCGGCGGGGCGGTATCCGGCCCGTCCTGGAGCAGGTGGATCCCGTGGGCGGTGGTCGTGGGGTACGCAGTCATGTGCACGACCATCCCGGGCGGGCACCTACCCCGTCTTGAACGAATGTCGCTCTTGCTCACGCGTCCTAGCCTGAGGTCATGGACTGGTCGCAGGTCGACGTCACCATCCCGCACGGGCCCCTTCGCGCGGCACCGGTCCCGGGCGTCCACATGGCCGGCTTCCACTATCGCGGCGCGGGTCCTGTCGACATCTCGATGGTCGCCCACCCTGCCGTCACGCTGCTTTTCTACCTCGGCGACAACGAGTGGACCGCTCACGGTGACACGGGCGCGAGCACGCGGAGCAGCGTCGCGCTCGGGCTCCTGCCCGGGAGCGTGAACCTCAGCGGCGAAGGGGTCGGTGAGTGTCTCCAGGTGCGCCTCTCACCGGTCGTCGCCGCCGAGATCCTCGACACCGCTGCCCTCACGGGCACCTTCGCAGCGCTCGATGACGTGCTCGGAACGAGAGCGAGACGTCTCGACTCCGCTCTGCGGAGCTCGAGCTCGTGGGACGAACGGTTCGGCCTGACGTACGACTTCATCGGCGGACTTCTCGAGAGCCGGCGGAAGGTCGACCGCGAGGTCGCGTACGCCTGGCAGCAGACCTCGCGTCGATGCGGCAGGTCCGACGTCCGCTCGCTGGCCGAGGAGACCGGCTGGTCCCGGCAGCGGCTCTGGTCGCGGTTCCGCAGCCAGCTCGGCCTCTCCCCCAAGCAGGCCGCCCGGCTCGTACGCTTCGACCGTGCCGCGCGCCTCCTCGCGACCGGCACTCCGCCTGCTGAGGTCGCCGCCCGGGCGGGTTACGCCGACCAGCCGCACCTCGCCCGCGACGTCCGCTCGCTCGTCGACACAACGCCTCGCGGTGTCGCCACCGCGCCCTGGCTCGCCATCGACCACGCCGCCTGGCCGTCGTTCATGCCACGCGGCCGGGAGAGGTAGCCCGAGCCGGGGAGTGGCACGTCTACGATGGCCGCGATGTCGATGCCCAGCTCGCCGAGACCCCGCCGCCTCCTGCTCGTCGTCGACGCGCCCTCGCTGCTGCACCGCAACCACCACGCGCGGGCGCACACGCGGATGATCGACCGTGCCGGCCGGCCCGCGTGGGCGCTGCACGGCATGCTGCGGCAGATCCTCGACTCGATCGACGCCTTCGCCCCGGACGCGGTGCTCTTCGGGCTCGACGACCGCACGGCCTCCGTACGCCGAGACGCCTACCCCGACTACAAGGCCGGCCGCCCGGAGAAGGACCCGCTGCTCTCCGAGCAGCTCGACCGGGCCGGGTCGATGCTCGACGCCCTCGGCCTCGCGACCCACACTCCCCCCGGCCTGGAGGCCGACGACGTCAACGCCTCGGCCGCCGCCTGGGCCGGCCGCAACGGCTGGGACTGCGTCGTGATCACCTCCGACCGCGACGCGTTCGCCCTGATCAGCGACCACACCAAGGTGCTGCGGCTGATCAACGGTGGCATCAACGGCTCTCCCCTGCTCAACCCCGCCCGCCTGTACGCGATGTACGGCGTCCCCGCCGACCGCTACCTCGAGTACGCCGCGCTCCGCGGTGACGCCAGCGACAACCTCCCCGGCGTCAGCGGCATCGGCGAGAAGACCGCCGCCGCCCTCCTCGTCCAGGTCGGCCCGATGGACGGCGTCTGGTCCGACATCGACCACAACGACGGCCGCCAGGTCACGGCGATCCTGGACGCGTGGGCAGCCGAGACCGGCGTACGCCGCATCGCCCCGCGCGTCGTCCGCGCCCTCTCCGCGCCCGGCGCCCGCGAGCGCTACGAGTTCAACCTCCGGATGATGACCTGCCACACCGACCTCGACCTCCGGCTCACCCCCGACATCCCCGGCACCCCCGGCCTCCTCCCGCTCGACATCGACCGCGTCACCCGCGTCGTCCGCTTCCTCGGTGTCGACGCGACCACCGCCGTCGCCCAGCGGGTGCTCAGCACGAATCCGGCGTCCACCGTCGCGTAGCCGTCCGCCTCTCTCGGCGGAGGTACCTCTGGGGGCGAACGAAAATTCGTTCGGCTCAGGATGTGCCCACCTAGCTCGCGCTGTCCCGGCTACCCGATCAGCGCAGCGTCGAGGTCGGCCATCAGATCCTCCGGCTTCTCCAGACCGATCGACAGCCGTACGACGTCGTCCGAGGGCTTCGCGTGCGCAGCGACCGGCCGGTGGGTGAGGCCTGCAGGGTGCTGGATGAGCGAGTCGACGCCGCCGAGGGAGACGGCGTGGGTGAAGAGCTGGACCGAGGAGGTGAGGCGGGCGGCGGCTTCGTACCCGCCGCGCAGCGCGATCGCGACCATCGCACCGGGGCCGCTCATCTGCTTGCCGACCAGGCCGCGGTCGTCCTCGGATCCCGGGAAGAAGACGCGATCGACGGCCGGGTGCGACTGCAGCCACGCGGCGATCTCGACGGCGCCGGCCTGCTGGGCGCGCATCCGCGTGGGCAGGGTGGCGAGACCGCGGTGGAGGAGGTAGGCGCCCAGGGGATGCAGCAGGCCGCCGGTGACGGCGCGCACCTGACGCAGCCGCGCCGCGGTCTCCTCGTCGCAGGCGATGACGCCGCCGACGACGTCGCCGTGCCCGCCGATGTACTTGGTCGCGCTGTGCAGCGACATCGCCGCGCCGAGCTCGAGCGGGTTCTGCAGGATCGGGGTGGCGAAGGTGTTGTCGACGAGGACGGGTACGTCACCAGCGGCCGCCACGACACCGGCGATGTCGACGAGCTCCAGGGTCGGGTTCGCCGGAGTCTCGAGGACCACCAGCGCAGTGTCGGGCCGCATCGAGGCAGCGACCTCGTCCTCGGCGCAGAAGGTCACCTCGACGCCGAGCAGACCGGAGGCGAGCAGATGATCCGTACCGCCGTACAGCGGCCGAACCGCGACGATGTGCCGCTTGCCGCTGAACGACGTGCTCGCGATGATCGCCGCGGTCATCGCCGCCATCCCGGAGGCGTAGGCGACCGAGGTCTGCGCCTGCTCGAGCTTCGCCAGCGCCGACTCGAAGCGGGCGACGGTCGGGTTCCACAGCCGCTGGTAGACGTAGCCGCCGTCGGCGAGCGGGTGACCGCCGGTCGCCATCGCCTCGTACGACTCGCCACCGCGCTCGATGTCCGGGAGCGGGTTGGTCGAGGAGAGGTCGAGCGGGAGGGCGTGGACACCGAGCATGGCCAGGTCCTCCCGTCCGGCGTGCACGGCGAGCGAGTCGAGGTGAGGGTTCGCGATCGGCATGGCCCTGATGTTGGTCGGAAGCGCAAGATTTGGCCAGATCGATTGTCGAAGATGCCGATGAATCGCGAATACTAGCTTCTTCGAGCAAGAAGACCAGCGACCGAGGTGGGCCACATTGGCGAAAGCACAACCGTCCGCAGCCGCTCTCGACACCGTCGACCGCCGCATCCTCAGCGAGCTCGCCGACAACCCCGAGCTCACCAACAAGGCCCTTGCGACCCGCCTCGGCCTGGCCGAGTCGACCTGCGCCTACCGGGTCCGCGCCCTACGCGACAACGGCGTCATCGTCGGCCGCCGCCTCGACGTCGACGCGAGCTCGCTGGGATATCCGCTGCAGGCGCTGATCAAGGTGCGGCTCGGCAGCCACAGCAAGGAGCACGTCGAGAGGCTCTACGACGACCTGGCGGCCACGCCCGGCGTGATCCAGGCATTCCACGTCGCCGGCGCCGACGACTTCTACCTCCACGTCGCCGTCGAGGACGCCGAGGCGCTGCGCGACTTCGTGCTGCACCACGTCACCGTCTACCGGGTCGTACGCCAGACCGAGACCCAGCTCGTCTTCGACCGCCGCGAGGGGCCGGGCGTGCTGCCGCGCGAGACCCGCTGACCGCAACTCAGCGAGCAGCGTTCCACGCGGTGGCGACGGTGCCCGCGGCGAGCGGACGGACCGCGTCGATCTGCTCCTCGCAGACGGTCCCGGCTCTCGAGTAGTCGGTCTTCGCCACCGTGCCCCGACCCTTCGCCGTCGATCGGATCCAGGCCACGACCGTGCCGCTCTCGCCCTCGTGGCCGCAGTCGTAGGCAGCCCCCACGGCGCCGACCAGCCGCTCACCCGACCAGCCGACCTCACGCAGCAGCGTCATCACCTTGCCGAGCTCGTCCTTGCGGAAGTCGCCCTCCGGCTTCGGATAGGCCAGGACGTACGCCCCGTCGTCGTCGCGAGCGGTCAGCTGCTGACCCCACAGGATCACGTAGCCGAGCTTCGCCACCTTCGCGAGCTTGGGCGCCACCCGAGCGACCTCCGCCGGACTGTCCACGATCTGCGCGGGACCACTCCCGTCGCCACGCCACGCCACCGGCTCGGGCCAGGTCACCGAGAGCTTCAGCTTCGGCCCCAGGTCGGCGGTCGCCTTCCCCAGCGCTGCTACCGCGCTCAGCCTCTCGGCCTCGGCAGCGATCTCGGTGAGGCCGAGGTCCACCCACGTCACGGCGCTCGCGCCGGCGTCGAGCAGGTCGCGGGTCGCCGCCAGAGCGGGCTCGATGCGCTCACCCGCGGCACCTTCGTAGGTCACCTTCTCGGACTCGCCGACGACGAGCTGCGCCTTCTCGTCCTTCTCGAGCACACCCTCGACGGCGCCCCAGGTCGTGCGGGCCGCCTGCTCGTCGGCCACCGAGAGGCGAAGCTCGGAGATGAGACCGGTGGTGTCGACCACGAGGTCTGCCGGCGTGCGGACAACGTCGGCGAGGCGACCCAACCTGCCTGCGAGACCTCGAGCACCCTCGGACGCCACCTTCCGCATCTCGACGCTCGCCTGGCCTCCGGTCGCGCCCATGCCGTCGCCGACCACGACGTCCCACGATCGGCCGTCCTCCCCCTCTGCCACGGCCGAGACCACCTTGCGCGCGACCTCGATCCGCGCGCCGGGCTCGGCGACGGTGAGCTGCGCCCTCGGGTTCATCCCGCGATCGTCGAGGAGGATCCGCTCGACCTCCGGGTCCCGCACCGTACCGAACATCACCAGCCCGGCGGCCACATCGCCCACCGCGAAGTCGACGTCACTGGCTCCCAGCTCCGCCACGCCGGCCTGAACCGTCCAGTCGCGAGGATCCTCGGCCGTAGCGAGCCGCTCGAGCACCTTCGTCGTACGCTCCATGGTGATCTCGTCGGAGAGCACGACGCGCTTCTCGTCGGAGTCGACGTCGCGTACGCCGGGCAGGTCCGCCACCTCGCCCGCCAGCCGCCGCTCGACCTGCCCGTCCGAGCGCCACCACCGGACACCGCCGAAGACGGCGACAGCGAGAAGCACGACCACAACCACCACCGCGAACCGGTGCTCCCGAATCATGGCCCAGATGTTCGCACAGCAAAGGCGGCGTGACCGATCGCGTACCCGATATGAGCGAGCCCGGGTTTCTTCCCCCAGCCGCGTCGCGCGCACGTCGGTAGAACCGGTCCGTGACCGCCACCGACCCCCGCCTGCCGTGGACCAGCCCGGAGTGGAGCGAGGCCGGCGACACCGCGTGGCAGCGTACGTTGCGGCTGCAGCAGTCGTGGTGGCGCGAGACCCGGCTCGGGCTGCCTGCCGGTCCGATCAGCAACGGCGAGAGACTCGTCGCCTCCATGCTGCCGATCGGGACCGAGTGGCAGCCGAACCTGATGACCCGGGAGGCGGTCGCGGCGGCGAAGCGGGCGCGCGACGATCTCGCCATCGAGCGGACGCCCGGGATCATCCAGCTCGACCGGCTCCACCGGAACCTGCTCTCGTCCCAGCCCCTCTGCTTCAACCTTTTCGGCCACCTCTCGGCCGACCCGGCGGCGCTGCTCCCCTGGGTCCGCTCGATCCGGCCCGACGCCGAGACCGTCGACGGGATCCGTCTCGAATGGGCTCCCTTGGCCGGCACCCTCGCACGTTCCGCGTTCGACGCCTTCGTCATTTACGGCCGCCGCGGTGGCGGGCGGGGATTCCTCGGGATCGAGTGCAAGTACGCCGAGAATCTCGCCAAGGCACACCCGAAGCGGGCGCACGACAAGTTCAGGTCGGCCACCGCCGACGGCCCGTGGCGCCATGGCGCCGCCGCGCGGCTGGAACAGCCGAGGCTGCGCCAGTTCTGGTACAACCAGCTGCTGACCCAGCAGGTTCTCGCCACCGAAGCATTCACCAGCGGGACGGGCGTCGTCCTCGCCTGCCACGACGACGCGACCGCGCGCGAGGTCGTCGACACGGTCAGCGCCGAGCTCGAGGACCCGACCTCGCTCCGCTTCTCGTCGATCAACGACGTCGTCGACGCCGTCATCGGCCATGGTGAATGGCGTCGCGCCTTCGTGGAGCGCTACCTGACGTACGATCAGATTCCTGCACGGCTGGCCGAGGCGAGCGAATCATCGGGCGCGACGTGATCGACGGTTGCCAGCCACCTTTCACCCTGCCGTTCTCTGCCTCAGAATCAGGAACCCACGTGGACAACGAAATCCAGCTCATCAGCGACGGCCAAGGTCTGGCAGTCATCGGCGACCCCACCTCTGTCGAGCGTTTCTTGATGACCGAAGGTTTGCCGTCGACCGATCTCGGGCTACCAAGGCTCGGGAAGATCCTGAATCGAGGGGCGGCCGGAGCACAGGCAGGATCGGAGATCGCATCCAGTTCAGGGCGCTGGGTGAAGCTCACCGAGGAGTCCGCTCAGGCGGTCAAGAAGTTCGGTCTGAGAAAGAGTGGGAAAGGCGGTCTCGACACCGGCGTGCTGAAGGGCGATAAAGGCCAGATCAAAGGTTTCGTGGAGTTTGCCTCTCGACCAGGCTCGGTTTTAACCAACCCTGCTCTGCTCGCCGGCGCCGCCGGAATCATGGCTCAGCTCGCGATGCAGCAGACCATGGACGAGATCACCGACTATCTTGCCGAGATCGACGAGAAGGTCGACGACGTGCTTCGCGCACAGAAGGACAGCGTGCTCGCAAGCATGATCGGCGCGGGCTTCGTGATCGAGGAGGCGATGACCATCCGAGATCGACGAGGTCGTGTCGATGAGATCACCTGGTCGAAGATTCAGACCGTGCCCGGGACCATCGCCGAGACCCAGGCGTACGCGTTGCGTCAGCTCGATGCGCTCGCGGAGAAGATGGAGACGAAGTCGAAGGTCGGTGATCTCGCTGAGATCGCGAAGGACGCCGAGATCAAGGCCAAGGAGTGGCTCGCCGTTCTCGCACGGTGCTTCAAGCCTCCAAGAGGCCATCGCGATACTCGAGCTCGACCGCGTGCTGGATGCTTCTCCTGATGAGTCGGACGGCCATCGCCTCGGACTGCAAGCCGCCCGGCAGAACCGGCTCGACCTCATCACCAAGTGCACCGCGCGATTGATGGCGCGCATGGACGCTGCCGCTGACATCGCCAACGCCAAGGTGCTCCTGCACCCGACGAAGGCCCCCAGTCTCGTGCAGTCGAGCAACCACGTCTCAGGCGCGATCGTCGAGTTCCAAGGAAGACTCGGAATCGAGCAGAACCGCGACGACCTTGACCCTCGGCGCTGGACGCAGGCGGTGACTGAGGTCCGCGACAAGGCTCTGGAATCAGGTGCGGAGAAGGTCGACGCGGCCAAGCGTCTCAGTACGGAGACCTTCGACCGGGCCAGGTCGACTACAGGCAAGCTCTCCGAACGAATCGCTGACCGCGCCCGGCGGCTCCGCTCGAATGACGATTCCCAGGATGAAAGCTCCTGAGACCTCGTCGTGCGGACGCCCTCAATCTGATGAGAAGGCGTCCGCAATTCAGACTTCAGGCTCCGTCGCGACGCATGCTGCGCACATGACCCGCGTCTCCTTGGCCATCATCGCGGCTCTCCTGGCGAGCAGCCTGCTTCTGCTCGGCGCCATTGTGGGGCTCTGGCCCGCGGACCCGCCCGCGTGTGGAACCGGCACACGCCCCGAGGGCATGTGCGTGTTCAGCTCACCCGATGAGCGGCAACCGCTGGCCCGCGATCTTCTCGCGGGCTCAGTCAGCATGACGCTGGTCGGTTACTACCTGTGGCGCAGACGGACGGTCTGACGCACCGGTCAGTACGCGTAGAACCCGTGCCCGGACTTCTTGCCGAGCAGACCCGCGTCGACCATGCGGTCCAGGAGCGGCGGCGGGGAGTAGAGCGGCTCCTTGAACTCCTCGTACATCGAGATGCCGATCGCGCGGATGGTGTCGAGACCGATGAGGTCGGAGAGGGCGAGCGGGCCCATCGGGTGGCCGCAGCCGAGGACCATGCCGTTGTCGATGTCGGCGGCTGAGGCGTAGCCGGCCTCGTACATCCGGACGGCGCTGAGGAGGTAGGGCACCAGCAGGCTGTTGACCACGAAGCCGGCGCGGTCGGTGGCCTCGATCGGCTGCTTGCCGAGGGTCTTCTCGACGAAGGTCTGCATCCGCTCGACGGTCTCGGGCGAGGTGGTCAGACTGGGGATCAGCTCGACCAGCTGCATCACCGGCGCAGGGTTGAAGAAATGCACGCCCATCACGTTGGTGGCGCGGCCGGAGACGGCGCCGAGCTTCACGATCGGGATGGAGGAGGTGTTGGAGGCGAGGATCGCGTCGTCCTTCTCCAGCAGCGCGCCGACGGTGCGGAACAGGTCGAGCTTGACGTCCTCGCGCTCGGAGGCGGCCTCGACGACCAGGTCGCGGTCGCTCAGCCGCTGGAGGTCGGTGGTGAAGGTGATCCGGTCCATCGCCTCGGCGACGTCCTGCTCACTGATCTTGCCGCGGCTCGCGGCCTTCTCCAGGCTCCCGCGCACCTTCGCCTCAGCAGCGCTCACCGCCTCCTGACTGACCTCCACGGTGACGGTGTCGAGCCCTGCGCGAGCACACACCTCGGTGATCCCCGAGCCCATCAGCCCGCCACCGATCACGCCGATCCGATCCATCCTCAGCTCCTTGCCCACAGCTCATCTCATCGAAGTACGTCGACAGCCTAACCCATTTACTTGGACGTCCAAGTATCGCATCGACCGATCCCCTCCCCCGCGAGGATCAGGCTCCCGACTCGCGCGCGACCCGGCGCTCGTGCAGCCGCTGCTGTGCCTCGGGCAGGTAGACCAGGCACGGCGCGTCGGCGTCGGGGTGCTTCTCCTTGAGGTGGAAGATCCAGCGGTCCATCGCGGCCATGTAGCCGTTGTCCTCGCCCGGCCGGTAGGTGGACCACGCACGATCGCCCTTGGCGGTGCAGACGGTGCAGCTGACCTTGTAGACGAACTGCTGGTCGGCGCCGACGTCGATCTTCACCGTCGCCAGCGGACCGGCCTCGACGCCGGCCTTCCGCTCGCGCGCCGAACGACTCGCCACCATGTCCACCACTCCCCTGACCGATCACCGCCAGACCGTCGGCCGAGCTCTCGCGCAGCCTAGCGCGCTGGCCCTCGCCCCGGCACCGGGCCTAGGAGAGCCGGCGGCGGGCCCGCAGCGTACGCACGCCGTACGCGGCCCACCAGCCGATCACGAGGAGCACGAGCACGCCGACGAGCGCGGCGCCGCCGCCGGTCGCGGCTCCGGAGAGCACGCCCTCGACGAGGTCACGCGGGGAGAGTCCAGCCTCGCCCCAGAGGCGGTACGTCCCGGCGACCGCCCCGACCCCGATCGCACCAGCGGCGACCCCGATCGGCCACCCGCTCCTGGGCCGGACCCTGCGCAGCCGGTCCCGGCGCCGCCACAGGTGGACGCCGATCAGCACCAGTCCGAGGACCGTGCTCACGTGCTGCAGCGCCCTCGCCCAGGTCAGCGAGCCGAAGAGCGGTTCGCGGAGGAGACCGACGTGCAGGACGACCCATCCGTCGCCGTGGGTGAAGGAGTCCCACACCAGGTGGGTCGCGACCCCGATCAGCAGCGAGAGCAGCACCCAGCCGGCCCGGGCGACGCTCGTACCGAGCCCGCTCGGCGGCTCCGGCCCGAGGCGATCCACCCCGACGAGCGACGCGAGGGGCCGGGCAGCGACCCAGCACAGGAGGGTCAGCGCCAGCGCGTAGGGCAGGCTCACCGTGACCGCTCCGACCAGGCTGTGCGAGGTCGTGGCGTTCATGAACGGCTCGTACCACGACTGGGCGCTCACCGGGACCGGCATCCTGCGGGCGAAGTAGGGCGCGTCCGGTGCCATCGCTCCCGCCACCAGCGCCACCACGCTGAACGGGTGGCGAAGCAGCGGGAGCACCGCGGCAGGGTGCGAGAGCGTGAA
This sequence comes from Nocardioides luteus, assembly GCF_014648595.1. Classification (GTDB taxonomy): domain Bacteria; phylum Actinomycetota; class Actinomycetes; order Propionibacteriales; family Nocardioidaceae; genus Nocardioides; species Nocardioides luteus. Next base: position 179,860 of record NZ_BMRK01000006.1, read on the forward strand.
CGGCATGCGCCAATCCCACCCCATGCGCCTCATCCGTCCCAAACCAGGCGGCACGAGGGCGGTCGCGCGCCTATCGTGGAGGCCCGACGAACGGAGCCTTGGTGACGATGCCATCGGTGCAGGTCCGACCCGGGTCGGTCACCGACCTCCCCGCAGCCCTCAGTCTTCTCGACGACGCCGTTCGCTGGCTCACCGCGCAGGGACGCACCGGCCAGTGGGGCACGGAGCCGTTCTCCGCGATCGAGGCACGCGTCGAGCAGATCCGGCAGATGCTCTCCGAGCGCACCGCCCGGATCGCGGAGGTCGGCGGCGAGGTCGCCGGGGTCGCGGTCCTGGCGGACGAGCCGATGCCGTACGTCGAACGTCTCGACAGGCCCGAGCTCTACCTGCAGCTGATCGTCACCGACCGCGACCGCAGCGGGTCCGGCATCGGCAAGGTCCTGATCGAGGACGCCGTCGCGATCGCCCGTCAGCGCGGCATCGGGCTGGTGCGCCTCGACTGCTACGCCGGCGACGACGGCGCCCTGATCGGGGCCTACGAGCGGCTCGGGTTCACGGTGGAGGATCGGTTCACGGTCGACACCGGGAAGGCCGAGCCGTGGCCGGGCGCGGTGCTGCGGATGGAGCTCTGAGCCGCGCCCGATGACCGGCAAGGGCAGATCACCTTTTGCCTCTCCGATCGTTCACCAGGCATGCGCCGCGTCCTTGCGAGATTCCTCGGTCTGGCCCTTGCACTTCCGCTCGCCTCGCTCGCGGTCGTCCCGGACGCAGCGGCCGCGGCGCCGTACGTCGTGCGGACCCTCCACTTCAAGGTCGAGGTGGGGCCGAGCGCCGCCACCAGGACCTGTGACGTGGTCGGCGACCTCTACCTCCCGCGGACGGCCTCGGCGAAGCGGCGGGTGCCCGCGATCATGACCACCAACGGGTTCGGTGGCTCCAAGGACGACCAGGCCGGGATCGGCAGGTCAGCAGCGAGCCGCGGTTACGCGGTGCTCGCCTACTCCGGCCTCGGCTTCGGCGGCTCGGGCTGCAAGATCACCCTCGACGACCCGGACTGGGACGGGAAGGCCGCCAGCCAGCTCGTCAGCTACCTCGGCGGCGCGCCCGGCATCGCCTTCACCGACACCCGCCACACCGAGCCCGCGCCGCGGCTGACCGCGGTCAAGGTCGACCGCACCGCCCACGACGGCCGCCGCCGGGCGCACGACCCACGGGTCGGGATGATCGGCGGCTCCTACGGCGGCCAGGTGCAGTTCGCCGCCGCCTCGGTCGACCCGCGCATCGACACCATCGTGCCGATGATCACCTGGAACGACCTCTCCTACTCGCTCGGCCCCAACAACACCGACCTGCGCACCGGCGTCACCAGCCGTACGCCGGGGGCGACCAAGCTCGCCTGGGGACTCAGCTTCGCGGCGCTCGGCACCGTCGAGGGCGTGCGCCACGCCCCGGAGGACCCGAGCCGTCTGCTCGGCTGCCCGAACTTCGCGAACTTCGTCTGCGGAGCCCTCGTCACCGGTGGTGCCACGGGCTACTTCGACCCCGCCTCGGTCGCGAAGCTGCGGCACGCCTCGGTGGCCGACTACGTCGAGCGCATCCGCATCCCGACGCTGCTGCTGCAGGGGCAGGCCGACACGCTCTTCAACCTCAACGAGGCCGCTGCTACCTACCGAGCGCTGCGCGCCCAGGGCACGCCGGTCAAGATGGTCTGGCACTCCTGGGGCCACTCCGGGCCCGCCGCACCGGGCGAGTTCGACAGCTCCAACCCCGACCCCGCCACTCAGTACGAGGCCCGGCGCGTCTTCGACTGGTTCGCGCGCTACCTCAAGGACGAGCAGGTCAGCACCGGGCCGGCGTTCGCGTGGTTCCGCGACTGGGTCGACTACCGCGGCATCGCCACGAAGGCGTACGGGACCTCCTCGACGTTCCCGGTGGGCTCGCCGCGCTCCTACTACCTCTCGGGCACGTCGCTGATCGCCACCTCGAAGCGACCGAAGGCCGCCACCCGTTCGTTCGTGGTGCCGGCCGCCGGCCTGCCCACCCGGATCGACCCGATGGACGTCTTCGGCGACCTGCTCGACCTACCGCTGCCCGAGGCCGATCTGCCCGGGACCAGCGCCACCTGGACCGGCGGCAGGCTCGTGAAGCCGGTCGATGTCGTCGGTGCGCCGCGGCTGGCGCTGGAGGTCGACGCGCCCGCAGCCCGCGGCGGTGCCCCCGCGACCGACCTGGTGCTCTTCGTACGTCTCCAGGACGTCGGGCCCGACGGCGTCGCCAGCGACATCGAGCACCTCACCGCGCCCGTCCGGGTGCCGGACGCGACCAAGCGGTTCGCGGTCACGCTGCCCGCTGTCGTGCACCGGTTCGCGCCCGGCCACAAGGTGCGCCTGGTCGTCGCCGGCGGCTCGCTCAACTACCGCGGCGGGCTCGTGCCGGGCCCGGTCTCGATCACGACCGGCAGCACCGCGCAGGCGCTCCACCTCCCGGTCACCGGCTGCAGCTGCTAGCAACCTGCCTGCCGGCGAGACGTGCCTCGGTCCAGGAACGCTCCGAGCGCCGCGACGGCCATGGCCACCAGCACGACCCCGACCCGGCGAGCGACCCCCACCGCTGGGCGCTGGTTCAGCGGCGCTCGGTCAGGTGGATCGTCACCTGGCCGCCGGCCGACTTGCCGAGCGTCGCGAGCAGGTCGCCTCTGACGGGCAGCTTGTGGGTGCCGTCGCCGAGGGCCATGAAGGAGGTCTCGATGGGGTGGCCGTCGATGGTGCCGGCGACCTTGACGAGCCCGCGGGTGCCGAAGAACTCCGCGGACCAGTCGGTGACCACATAGGTCCAGCCGCCCTTGGCGTCGCTGCGGGTCAGGGTGGCGGTGAAGGTCTTGTCCAGCGGTGTGATGGTGGTGCTCATGATCGTTCCTCTCGATGGGTGAGGATCGGGCGCTGGTCAGCTAGGTCCGTACATCTGGGATCCCGGCGTGGTCAGGGTCTCCCCCGTCTCCAGCCAGGTCTTGAGGCCGGACAGGATCATCGGCCAGCCGCCGTAGAGCTCGGCGGGCGCGTCCTCGCCGAGCTGGTCGTGGGTGACGGTGAGGCGGCAGGAGTCACCCACCGGCTCGATCTCCCAGGTCACCCGCGTGGTCCCCTGCGCCTCGGCCTGCGGCGACCAGAGCGTACGCAGCGCCTGCACGAGCCTCCGGGGCGGCTCGACCACGAGGTTCTCCCCCTCCACGAGCGGGTCGTCGGAATTCGGATGCTCCATCGTGAAGCTCGATCCCGGCTCCCACGCGGAGTGGACGCCGGCGCCGAAGTGGTACTTCGCCCGGATGGCCGGGTCGGTGATCGCCTCCCACAACCGCTCAGGTGTGGTGCGGATGTAGATCTCGAAGACTTTCTCCATCGTGCGCTCCAGGTCTCGTCTCAGCTCGGTGAGCCCACCGGCCCACGCCTCGGTGTACTTGGTGACCCACCGGTCGTGGATCTCGCGGATGGGCACGACGTTGAGGAAGTGGCGCTTCTCCCGGCCGCGCCGCACCGCGACGACGAGGCCGGCCTCCTCGAGCACCGCCAGGTGCTTGGCCACCGCCGGACGGGTCATCTCGTGACGGCTCACCAGCGCGGACAACGTCTGGCCGTCGTCCTGCAGCAGCGCATCGAGCAGCGACCGCCGAGTCGGGTCACCGAGCGCTCGAAACACCTGTTCCACGTCTCCACGATAGGAAGCCATTTGGTTTCATGTCAATGGTCTCAGGCGACGACCTCCGCGCGGCCGCCGCGCACCCGCACCCGCCGCGCGGCCGACGCCCGGCGGATCCAGTGGCGGTCGTGGGTGACCGTCACGACGGCCCCGGGATGCCCGTCGAGCGCGTCCTCGAGCTGCTCGACCAGCTCGGGGTCGAGATGGTTGGTCGGCTCGTCGAGGAGGAGTACGTCACCGGGGTCCGCCAGCGCGATCGCGAGGTCGAGACGGCGTCGCTGCCCGACCGACAGGGCCCGCACGGGACGCCGCAGGTCCTCGGCGCGCAGCAGCCCGAACCGTCTTAGCCTCTCGGCGGCGTCTTCGCGGTGGATGCCGAGAGCACGGGCGAAGACGCCCACCGCGGTGCCCGCTGGCGGCGCGGCCACGTCCTGAGGTAGCCAGGAGACGCGGACACCCGGAGTCCGGAGGACGTCGCCGGCGTCCGGAGCGAGCTCACCGGCGAGCAGCCGCAGGAGCGTCGTCTTGCCGGCTCCGTTGGGCCCGGTGACCAGCCAGCGGTCGCCCGCACCCAGCGACCACTCCTCCATCTGCAGCCGAGCGCCGTCCTCGTGAGCGATGCCGCGAAGGACGACCGACGGACCGTCCGAGGCAGCCTCGACGGAGGCGAGCCCGGCGGTGAACCGAAGCGGCTCCGGCGGCGGTGCGACGGGCTCGGCGCGCAGCCGGGCGACGCGCTCCTTGGCCATCCGGATGCGGCCCATCGCCCCGTGGTCGCGGCCCCGCGCCCGGAAGGCACCGTGGCCGAAGCCGTCGAGCTCGAGCTTGCGCGGGATCGCCTGGAGCCGGAACGAGTTGGCCTCGACCAGCGCCTCGTTGCGCGCGAGCTCGGCTTTCCAGGCCTCGTGCCGCTCCGCCTGGCGGCGCCGCTCGGTCGCACGCGCTGTCAGGAAGCCGGCGTAGCCGTTGCCGTAGCGGCGCAGCCCGCCGTCGCGTACCTGGACGATGTCGTCGGCGAACCGTTCGAGGAAGGCGCGGTCGTGGGTGACCACCACCATCGCGCCGCGATGCGCGGCGAGCCGGCCCTCGAGCCAGGCCAGCGCCGAGGCGTCGAGATCGTTGGTCGGCTCGTCCAGGAGCAGCAGCTCGGCGTTGGCCGAGAGTGCGACAGCCAGGGCGATCCGGGCGCACTCTCCCCCGGAGAGCCCGCTCACCGCACGCCCCCGGTCCAGACCGCCGAGGCCGAGCTGGTCGAGGGCCGCATCGACGCGCTGGTCGACGCCGTAGCCGTCGCGCGCCTCGAACCGGTCGGTCAGGTCGCCGAGCTCGGCGAGGAGAGCAGGCTGCGCATGCTCGTCGGCGACGGCGAGACGCTCGGCGCAGCGCCGCAGCCGCGACTCGAGCCCACGCAGGTCGGCGAGCAGCAGATCGACAGCATCGCGCACCGTCGCGCCGGCCGGGAACCGAGGCGCCTGGGAGGCGTGCGCGAGGCCGCCGGGGAGGTCGACACGCGTCTCGCCGGCAACAGGCGCCAGGACGCCCGCGAACAGGTCGAGCAGCGTGGACTTCCCGGCACCGTTGTCGCCGATGACGGCGACCCGCTCGGTCGGGCCGACCACGAGGTCGACGCGGTCGAGGACGATCCGCTCGCCGAAGCGAACGGTGGTCGAGCGCAGCTCACAGACACGGTGGGTGCGCGGGTCGGAGGTGACAGAAGAGGTGACAGAAGCAGCAGGGAACAAGGTGGAGCTCCTTGTGGCGACGGGTCGGGAAATAGACCTCGAACGCACCGCTCGGACGGTGCGGTCGCTCAGGACCCACTGCGGAGGTGTCTCGACGCAGTGTCCCGATCTATCGCTTCAGAGTGCCCATCGCCGAGAACGGTAGCAGCCCCGGAGGCGCGGATCGACCGATTTGATCCATCGCGCCTTGACGACGAATTCAATAAGTGATTAAGTCACTTGATGTGACAAGCAACACAACATCGCTCTCTGAACGCATCGCCGACGGGATCGTCGCCATGATCGAGGCCGCCGGCCTGGAGCCGGGCGACGCCCTGGCCTCCTCCCGCGAGCTCGCCAAGAGGTTCGAGGTGACCACCCCGACGATCCGGGAGGCGCTGCGCCGGCTGGAGGCCACCGATGTGATCCGCTTCCGGCACGGCTCGGGCACCTACGTCAGCGGCGGGGTCAACCGCAGGCTGCTGGTCAACCCGCACGTCTCGGAGTCGCGCAGCGAGTCGGTCCTCGAGCTCCTCGACGCCCGCATCGTCCTCGAGCCGCCCGTCGCCGCGGCGGCCGCTGCCCAGCGCAGCGAGGACGACCTGCAGGCGCTGACGCTCTCGGCCGACAACGCGCTCAAGCCGCAGTACGCCGACGAGCGCCCGGAGCTCCACTTCCACGTCGCGCTCGCCGGCGCCTCGGGCAACCTCCTGCTGCGCGAGACCGTCGAGGCGCTGCTGCAGGTGCGGGCCCGCGACCAGATCGAGATCCGCCACCGCTACACCGACCGCGACCGGGACCACGCCGACCACCTGCGCATCGTCGAGGCCGTCCGCGACGGCGACCCGGACGCGGCCGCCACCCTGACCCGCGACCACCTGGTCGCGATCCGTGACGCGATCGCCACCACCCTCGGCCCGGAGCAGGCGCGATGACCGCGAAGCTCGCCGAGATGACGACCCTCGATGCCGCCCGCGCGGCCGAGCGCGGCACCGCGGTGATCCTCCCGGTCGGCGCGTTTGAGCAGCACGGCGCCGGGCTCCCCCTGGCCACCGACCAGATCCGTGCCGAGGCGGTCGCCGACGCCGTCGCCGAGGCGCTGCCCGATCGCGTGGTCATCGGCCCCGGCGTACCTGTCGGGGTCTCGCCCCACCACCAGGCCTTCGCCGGCACGGTGAGCCTGCGTCCGACGCTCTTCGCCGCCGTCGTGCGGGAGTACGTGGAGTCGCTGGCCGCTCACGGCTGGACCCGTTTCCTCGTGGTGACCGGCCACGGCGGCAACAACGCCACCCTCGGCACCCTCGCCCAGGAGCTGCTGCGCGACCGCCCCGACCTGGAGCTGGCCTGGGCGCCGGTGACCGCGATGGCCCCGGATGCGGTCGGCTCGATGGAGCGCAGCCCGGTCTCCGGCCACAGCGGCGAGGCCGAGACGGCCCAGATGTTGCACGTCGCCCCTCACCTCGTACGCCACGATCTGCTCGCCCCGGGCACCACCACGCCCGACGAGCTCGATCCCTTCGCCCGGCTGGCCCGCTCGGTGAGCCATCCCGCCGTGGCCCTCCCCTATGACCGCCTCTCCCCCTCCGGTGTGCTCGGCGACCCACGTCGCGCCACCGCCGAGGACGGCCGCGCGATCCTCACCGAGGCCACCGACCGCATCGTCGCCTTCGTCAAGGAGTGGCTCGACACCTGATCTCTCGGGTCCGGACCCGCCCCCGGGTCTCGACACGCTCGACCACCGGCATCTCCGGGACGCGCTGCGTCGCCGGGCGGTCGAGCACACCCTCAACACATCTAACTCCCCCGAAGAGGAGCACGACATGTCTCCACGACACCTCCGCCTGATGGCGCCGGCGGCCGCGGTGGCGGCCGTGGCCGCGCTGTCCCTGACGCCGACGGCGACCACCGCGCTGACGCAGGCAGCCCAGGGCTCGCAGGGCTCGCCGGGCGGTGCGGCTGCGCAGTCCACCCCTTGCACGAAGCCGACCGAGCAGGAGCCGGACAGCAGCCAGAAGCACGACCTGGTCAGCGGCGACCTCGAGCGCAGCTACGTGCTCCGCCTGCCCGAGGGCTACGACCGCCGCGACGACTGGCCGCTGATCATCGCCTACCACGGCCGGGGCAGCACGGGAGTCGAGGTCGAGGGCTTCTCCGAGCTCTCCGACCTGCCTGCCGTGGTCGTCTACCCCGACGGTGCGATCGGCACCGGCTCCGGCTATCGCAAGGCCTGGCAGGGCGCTCCCTACGAGGCCCCGGGCGTCGACGACGTCGCCTTCACCACCGACCTCCTCGCCGCGATCGAGGCCGACCACTGCATCGACACCGCGCGCGTCTACGCCACCGGCAAGTCCAACGGCGCCGGCCTGGCCGCCCACCTCGCCTGTGCCCTGCCCGGCACCTTCGCCGCCGTCGCACCGGTCGCCCCCGCCCTCTACCCGGGCACCCGGGCGGGCTGCGAGGAGGCGCCGCCGACGCCGGTCCTGGAGATCCACGGCGTCGCCGACGCCACCATCCCCTACCGGGGCGACGCCGACCGGGACCTGCCCTCGATCCCCGAGTGGACCCAGTCGTGGGCCGACCACAACGGCTGCACCACGGCCCGCACCAAGGTGAAGCGCGACGTCGAGACCACCCGGTGGACCGGGTGCGACCAGGGCGCCGAGGTGCAGCACGTCGCCGTCGAGGGCGGCGGCCACGTCTGGCCGGGCGCCGACACCTACTCCGGGGGCGGCCACACCACGCACACCATCGAGTCCGCGACGGTGATCTGGGAGTTCTTCTCCCGCCACCGCCTCACCAGCGAAGGGTGACTCCCATGACCAGCACCACCACCCCCACGAGCAGCGACAGGCTGCCGTGGATCATCCGCGCCATGGGCGTGGTCGAGCGCGTCGGCAACGCCCTGCCGCACCCGTTCTGGCTCTTCTGGATCCTGGCCGGCATCCTCGCCGTGATCAGCGCGATCTGCGCCGCCGCGGGCGTCTCGGTCGTCTCCCCCAGCGACGGCGAGACCGTCGTCGTGCAGAGCCTGCTCAGCGGCGACGGCCTGGCGATGGCGGTCTCCACCATGGTCTCCAACTTCGCCGGGTTCCCGCCGATGGCGACCATCGTCGTGGTCATCATGGGTGTCGCCGTCGCCGAGCGCACCGGGTTCCTCACCGCCGCGATGAAGACCGGCATCTCCCGAGTCCCGGTCGGCTGGGTGGTCTTCGCCGTCGCGTTCACCGGCACGGTCGCCCACGTGGCCTCCGCTGCTGCGTACATCATCCTGGTGCCGCTCGGCGGTCTCGCCTTCAGGGCCGTCGGCCGCTCGCCGATCCTCGGGATCGTGGTCGCCTACACCGCGATCGCCAGCGGGTACGACGCCAGCCCGGTGCCCACGCCCAACGACGCGATCTTCGCCGGCATCACCACGGCCGCCGCCCAGATCGTCGACGAGAGCGCGTACGTCTCCCCCGTCAGCAACTGGTTCTTCAACATCGCCTCCTCGTTGCTGCTCGCCGCGGTGATCACGCTGATGACCAAGTTCGTGCTCTCCAAGCGGCCCGACCTGGACGCCGACGAGGACGCCGACGACGGTGACTTCGGCACCCTCGAGCTCCAGGGGCGTGAGCGCAAGGCGCTGCGTTGGTCGCTGCTCGCGCTGGTCGGCACGATCGTGGTCGTCGCGGCCGTGGTGCTCCCGCCGTCGTCGCCGTTGCGCGGAGAGGACGGCTCGCTGACCGAGTCGCCCTTCCTGACCGGTATCGCAGCCATCGTCGCGGTGCTCTTCGGCATCGCCGGCATCGTCTACGGGAAGATCTCGGGATCCATCACCAAGGCCGGCGACGTGCCGCCGCTGATGGGCCAGGGGATCAAGCAGATGGCGCCGGTGCTGGTGCTGTTCTTCGCGATCGCCCAGTTCCTGGCGTACTTCGACTGGACCCACCTCGGTGACGTCATCGCGGTCAACTCCGCCAACGCGCTCCAGACCAGCAACATCCCCGTCTGGGTCGTCTTCCTGTTCGTCCTGGCTCTGCTCAGCGTCGTCAACGTGCTGGTCACCAGCGGGTCGGCGATGTGGTCGATCGCCGCGCCGGTCCTGGTGCCGATGCTGATGCTGCTCGCGGTGCCGCCCGAGACCACCCAGGCGCTCTTCCGGATCGCCGACTCGGGCTCGACCGCGATCACCCCGATGAGCCCCTACTTCGTGATGGCGCTCGGGTTCCTGCAGCGCTACCGCAAGGACGCCGGCATCGGCACCCTCGCCTCCTACACGCTGCCGCTGGCCATCGCGATGAGCCTGGCCTGGACCGCGCTCTTCTTCCTGTGGTGGGCGCTCGGGATCCCGCTCGGGCCGGGAGCGCCGGTGCGCTGAGCCCGCGTGGGGTAACACGGTGTTCACCCGGGTAGCAGCGTGCGGCAGCAGGCTCGTACCGCGCGGACACCGTGTTACCCCTCTCCGACCGACGCAGACGTGTCAACGAGTCAGCGTCACCCGAGCCGAGCCAGCAGCGCCTTCGCGGTCGAGACGCTGGACTGCGGGTTCTGACCGGTGATCAGGGTGCCGTCGACGACGACGGTGTCGCTCCACGGCTCGCCGGTCTCGATGACGCCGCCGGCCTCGCGCATCCGCTGCTCGACGGAGTAGGGGATGGCGTCGCCGTAGCCGCCCTGCTGCTCCTCGGTGTCGGTGAAGCCGGTCATCCGGCGTCCGCCGAAGAGCCAGCCGTCCTCGCCCTTCGCGCCGAGCAGCCCCGCGACGCCGTGGCACAGCGCGACGACCGGGCGGCCGGCCGAGTCGGTGGCGGAGACGATCGCGGCGAGCTCGGGGTCGTCGACCAGGTCGGCCATCGGGGCGTGGCCGCCGGGGATGTAGACCGCGTCGTAGGCGGACGGGTCGACGTCGTCGAGGGAGAGCGGCTTGCCGAGCTCCGCCTCGAGGGTGGCGAGGTAGGCGCGGAAGCGGTCCGCGTCCTCGGGGTCGACGCCGCCCTTGTCGCTGAGCGAGAGGTCGTCGACGGTCGGCGTGCGACCACCGGGGGTCGCGATGTCGACGTCGACACCGGCCGCGGTGAGCGTCTCGTGGGAGGCGGCGACCTCCTCGGCCCAGTAGCCGGTCGGGTGCTCGCTGCCGTCCGCGAGGACGAGCTTGTCGGCCGCAGAGACGACCATCAGTACGCGTGTCACGGGAATTACCTCCTGGTTGGGTTTGTCGATGACCCAACGACAACGGTGCCCCTGTTCACTCCTCGCACACCCCTCGCGGCCATAATGATTTCTATGACCTCGCTCGATCTGTGGGAAGCGTTCACGCATGCCTACCGCGAGCGGTCGATCAGTGCGGCGGCTCGCCGTCTCGGCCTCTCCCAGCCCGCCGTGACCGCTCGCATCCGCAAGCTCGAGCACGACCTCGGTGCGGCCCTCTTCGAGCGCTCGCGCAGCGGGCTCGTGCCGACCGACCGCGCGGACGCGCTCGCCGCCCGGGTCACCCCGCTGGTCGACCAGCTGCGCGGCGCGATCGGTGCACAGCCGTCGATCGGGCCGGGGCGGATCCGCATCGGGGGCGCCGCCGACGTGATGACCACCCGGATCGTCCCCGCGCTGGCTCGGCTCGTACGCGACGGTCTCGACGTCACGGTGAGCACCGGGCTCGCTCCCGATCTCCTCGACGACCTGGCCGAGGAGCGCCTCGACCTGGTCGTCTCCTCGGTACGTCCCGGGGACGACCGCCTTCGGACGGCCGCTCTGGTCGACGAGGAGTTCCTGCTCGTCGCGGCGCCGGCACTCGCCTCCCAGATCGATCCCGCCGACCTCGCGGCCGACCCGGTGCACGCGCTGGGCGCCGTCCCGCTGGCCGCCTACTCCCCCGAGCTGCCGATCATCAGGCGCTACTGGCTCACCGAGTTCGACCAGCGGCCGGCCAACCGCATCGCGCTCGTGCTACCCGACCTGCGCGGTCTCCTTCGTGCCGCGGTCGCCGGCATCGGGGCCACCGTCCTGCCCCGCTATCTGGTCGACGGAGCGCTCGCCGACGGCACCGTCGTACGCCTCCACGAGCCGCGCCTCGGACCGCTCAACACCCTCTGGCTGGTCACAGGCCCCAGTCCGGAGCCGACCACCACACAGGTGGCGCGCCACCTCGCCGCCGAGGCAGCGGGCTGGGCGAGCACCTAGACCTCGGCGACCACCAGCTCGCCGGCCGCCTCCGCCAGCATCGAACGGCCATCGGCCGGGATCCCGGAGTCGGTGACGATCACGTCCGCCTCGTGGAGCGGGGCGATGCTGCTCAGGCCCACTGTCGACCACTTGGTGTGGTCGGCGAGCACCACCAGTCGACGGCCGGCCGAGACGAAGGCCCGGTTGGTCTCGGCCTCGAGCAGGTTGGGCGTGGTGAAGCCGGCCTGGACGTCCATGCCGTGCACGCCCAGGAAGACGAGGTCGAGATGGAGCGACTGCAGCGAGGCCACCGCGATCGGGCCGACGAGCGCGTCGGAGGGCGTGCGCACTCCCCCGGTGAGGATGACGTTGGTCGTCCGCTTCCCGAGCTCCTCGGCGATGTGCATCGAGTTGGTCACCACGGTGAGGTCGAGGGAGGCGGGGAGGGCGCGGGCCAGGGTCCAGGTGGTCGTCCCGGCGGAGAGCCCGATGGCGGAGCCGGGGGTGATCAGCTCGAGGGCTCGTTCGGCGATCGCGCGCTTCTCCTCGACCCGGCGACCGCCGTTGGCCTCGAAGCCCGGCTCGTCGGTGCTGGGGCGGCGTTTGACCGTCGCGCCGCCGTGCACCTTGTCGATGCGGCCTGCGGCCGCGAGCGCGTCCAGGTCGCGTCGGATCGTCATGTCGGAGACGTCCAGGAGCGTGGCCAGATCGGCCACCCGGGCGGCGCCGTGGCGCTGCACCGCCTCGAGGATCTTGCCCTGTCGCTCGGCCGCCAGCATGGTGACAGGGTCCCACCCCCTCAGAACCGATGTCCATATCTGATCGGTTTCTGATCGAATCTGTTGACACCCGTTCGAGCCTGTGTGTGAAATGGATCACTCGCCTGGGCTCGGTCACCCTCTCTCGGGGCGGCGGGCGGAGTCCGGAACGAGGAGCGCGGACCCCGCCCGCGCGCTCGTCGAGAAAGGCTCAACCGTGACATCGAAGTCCCCTTGCCCGGCTGCGGTCAGACCGCGCCCGGCATTCCGCACCTTGACGCTCGGCATGATCACCGCCCTCACCCTGGTCGCCACCATGACCGCCTCGCTCAGCGCCCGCGCCGAGGCGGCCGACGGCTGGCAGCCCGAAGGTCTCTCCATGAAGACACCGTGGACCGACGACGTCTCCCCCGACAACGCGCTCCCCGACTACCCGCGCCCGCAGCTGACCCGGAAGGCGTGGCACAACCTCAACGGCCTGTGGGAGTTCTCCGCGGCGACCGAGGGCGAGCAGCCGCCCTTCGGCTCGACCCTGGACGAGCGCGTCCTGGTCCCCTACCCCATCGAGTCCGCCCTCTCCGGCATCGGTCGGCGCGAGGACCGGATGTGGTACCGCCGCGAGTTCTGGGTGCCCGCGTCCTGGAAGGTCGGCGCCGCCAACCGGCTCGTGCTCAACTTCGGTGCGGTCGACCACGACGCCACCGTCTACGTCAACGGGGTCGAGGTGACCACCCACCGCGGCGGCTTCGACAAGTTCTCCGCCGACGTCACCGACGCGCTCCGTGGCCGCGGCCCGCAGGAGCTGCTGATCGGGGTGACCGATCTCGGTGACCAGACCTGGCAGCCGCTCGGCAAGCAGCGCAACGTGCCCGACCGCGGCATCTTCTACGAGGGCGCCTCCGGCATCTGGCAGACGGTCTGGATGGAGCCGGTGGCCGCCCGCGGCCACGTGCAGGCGCTGCGTACGACTCCGGACATCGACGCCTCCACGCTCGCGCTCACCGTCGACGCCGCCGAGGCGGACGGAGCGAGCGTCGAGGCGGTGGTGAAGGCCGGCAACACGAAGGTGTCGGTCACCCGCGGACCCGCCGGTTCCGAGCTGACCCTGCCGGTGCCGAACGCCCGCCTGTGGTCGCCCGACGACCCCTATCTCTACCAGCTCCAGGTCTCGCTCAAGCGCGGCAACAAGGTGGTCGACACCGTCGGCTCCTACTTCGGCATGCGCGAGATCGGCACCGCGGAGGGCGCCGACGGCAAGCTGCGGATCACGCTCAACGGCGAGATCACCTTCCTGATGTCGACCCTCGACCAGGGCTACTGGCCCGACGGGATCTACACCGCCCCGACCGACGAGGCGCTGCGCTGGGACATCGCCGAGACCAAGGCGCTCGGTTTCAACACCATCCGCAAGCACATCAAGGTCGAGCCCGACCGGTGGTATCACGCCGCCGACCAGCTCGGCATGCTCGTCTGGCAGGACATGCCGTCGATGAAGACCGGCGGCACTCCCCCACCCGAGGCTCGCACCGAGTTCAAGCGCCAGCTGCGCACGATGATCGACCAGCACGACTCGTGGACCTCGATCATCGGCTGGGTGCCGTTCAACGAGGGCTGGGGCGAGTGGGACCGCGCCGAGACCGGCCAGATCGCCGAGGACGTCAAGGCCCAGGACCCCAGCCGGCTCGTCAACGCCCACAGCGGCGTGAACTGCTGCGACTCCCACGGTGACAGCGGTGCCGGCGACGTCATCGACTGGCACGCCTACACAGGTCCGGCGCAGAACATGCCCGAGGGTGACCGGGTCGCCATGGACGGCGAGCACGGCGGCTACGGCCTCGAGGTCGAGGACCACATGTGGTTCGGCGAGGGCCACGCCTACCAGATGGCCTCGAGCAAGGAGGAGCTCACCAGCCTCTACGTCGAGAACCAGGAGGCCGTGCTCGAGTCCGCCCAGCGCTGCGGCATCAGCAGCGCGGTCTACACCCAGACCACCGACGTCGAGCACGAGGTCAACGGCTTCTACACCTATGACCGCCAGGTGAAGAAGATGGACTTCGCCCAGGTGCGGGCGGTGAACCGCGCGATCATCGACAACGCCGACGGCACCGGCCTCCCGCCCGGAGAGGTAGACCCCGGTACGCCGGGTCTCGACGGGGTGCACGCCTACCCGTTCTCCGAGGGCAGCGGCACCACCACCGCGGACACCGTCGGTGACGCGGACGCGACGCTGACCGGCGCCGAGTGGGTCACCGGCGTCGACGGCAGCGCGCTCTCCTTCGACGGCGCCGGGCAGGCCGACACCGGCCAGAGCCTGGTGAAGACCGACGGCAGCTACAGCGTCTCCGCGTGGGTGAAGCTCGACGAGGCCGGCGGCGCCTTCCAGACCGCGGTCAGCCAGGACACCGGGCGCGACAGCGCCTTCTTCCTGCAGTACAGCGGCGCCGACCAGCGGTGGTCGATGAGCTTCAGCGGCGTCCGGGCGCTCTCCACCGAGAAGCCGGAGCCCGGCCGCTGGTACCACCTGGTCGGGGTCCGCGACGCGGCCACCGGGTCGCTGACCCTCTACGTCGACGGGCAGAAGCAGGGCGAGCAGAAGGTCTGCACCGCTCCGGAGACCACCGGCAGCACGGTGATCGGGCGCGGCCAGTTCGGTGGCAACCTGGTCGACTACCTGCGTGGCGACGTCGACGAGGTACGCATCTTCGACCGTGCGCTCTCCGCTGAGGAGGTGGCTCAGATCGCGAGCCGGTGAGCCTGCCGTGACTTCTGGCAGGATCCTCTCGTGACCGTTCTCATCGACGCCGCCGAGCTCGCCACCGCCCTCGACTCCGACCGCCCGCCGGTCCTCCTCGACGTGCGGTGGCAGCTCGGCGGCCCGCCCGGGCACGAGGCCTACCTCGAGGGCCACATCCCGGGCGCCGTCTACGTCGACCTCGACACCGAGCTGGCCCGCCACGGCGAGCCGACCGAGGGCCGCCACCCCCTTCCCGAGCTCGGCGACCTGCAGGCCGCCGCTCGGCGCTGGGGTCTCTCCGACGGCGACCCGGTCGTGGTCTACGACGCGGTCGGCAACACCTCGGCAGCCCGGGCGTGGTGGCTGCTGCGCTGGGCGGGCGTCGATGACGTACGCCTCCTCGACGGCGCGCTCGGCGCCTGGACCGCCGCGGGCCTCCCGGTGGCCACCGACGACGTCGCGCCCGATCCCGGCACGGTGACGCTGACGCCCGGCAACCTGCCGGTGCTGCCGTTTGAGGACGTCGCCGCCTTCGACGGAGTGCTCCTCGACGCGCGTGCCGCCGAGCGCTACCGCGGGGAGGTGGAGCCGGTCGACCCGAAGGCAGGCCACATCCCCGGCGCGGTGTCCGCGCCCACCGCTGCCAACCTCGGCCTGGACGGCCGTTTCCTCGCCGCCGGGGACCTCCGGACCCGGTTCAGGTCCCTCGGGGTCGAGGAGGGCTCCCCCGTCGCGACCTACTGCGGGTCAGGGGTCACCGCCGCCCACGAGGTCGCCGCGCTGGCGATCGCGGGCTACGAAGCCGCGCTCTACCCGGGCTCCTGGAGCCAGTGGAGCAACCACGACCTGCCGGTGGCCAGCGACTGACGCTCGGGGCACGACCGAAAGACCTTGACCTCAAGTCAACTTCATCTTCGAGCATGGGTGCACACCCACGAGAGATGGAGCTGAGACATGACGGAGAGCATCGACCGGCCGGTCAGCGTGATCGGGATGGGCAACATGGGCTCGGCGGTCGCCCGGACACTCCTCGACCGCGGCCACCCGACGACGGTGTGGAACCGGACCGCCGACAAGGCGGAGGCCCTGGCCGACGCGGGCGCGTCGATCGCGTCCTCGGCGGCGAAGGCGGTCGCGGCGAGCCCGGTGACGATCCTCAGCCTGCTCGACAACACCGCGATGGAGGACGTCCTCGACGCCGTCGGCGACTCGGCCGCGGGCCGCACGCTGGTCAGCCTGACCAGCGGCTCCCCCGCACAGGCCCGGGCCAACGGCTCCTGGGCGAGCGGGCACGGGGCGGCGTACGTCGACGGGAAGGTGATGGGCGACCCGCCCGACGTCGGCACGCCCCGGGTCTCGCTGGCCTTCAGCGGTGACCGCGACACCTACGCGTCCGTCGAGCCGGTGCTCCGCGAGCTCGGCTCGGTCGCCTACCACGGCGAGGACCCGGGGTTCGCGGCCGTGGAGTTCAACGCCCAGGTCGCGGTCGGCTACGAGTTCCTGATCGGCTTCCTGCACACGCTCGACCTGGTGGAGACCGAGGGCATGGACCTGGAGGCGTTCTCCGAGCGCGTCGCCGGCTCGCTCAGCGGCTACGCCGGACTGGTCCGGATGATGGCGACCGCCATCAAGAGCAGGAGCTACGGCCCCGACCTCGGCTCGCTCGACGTCCAGGCGGCCCTGATGGACGACCTGATCGAGCATCGGGAGTCGGCCGGGGTCGAGAGCGTACGCATGCGGGAGGTGAAGTCGCTGATGGACCGCCGGGTCGCGCAGGGCCACGGCGACCAGGGGTTCTCCAGCTTGTACGAGCTGTTCCGGCTACGCGCCTGAGGTCTGCGCCTGCTCCGCCTCCCATGCGGCCACCTCGGCCTCGGAGCGGAGCACGCAGAACTGGTTGCCCTCGGGGTCGGCGAAGATCACCCAGCCGGTCCCGGGACCGTACTTCCCGCGGTGGTCGCCGATCTGGGTCGCCCCGAGCCCGAGGACGCGCTCGATCTCCTCGTCGCGCGTTCCGGTGCGCGGGCGCAGGTCGAAGTGGACGCGCTTGGCCGGCAGCTCCTCGTCAGGCACCTCGATGAACAGCATGTGGTGGCCCGACTCGGGGTCGAGGATCATGCACTCCTCGTGCCCGGGGAGGTTCGGGTCACCTTCCACGTCCACATAGCCGAGCAGGGTCTTCCACCACTCCGAGAGCGTGTACGCGTCGTGGCAGTCGATGGTGGTGTGCGAGACGAAGAGAGTCATACGCACATCGAAGCCCACGCGCACTCCCCGGGTCCACCGGGTTTTCGGCTCGAACGCGACGCCTCAGACCGGCTCGGCGACCCTCTCGTCCATGAACTGCGGGAGCAGGTCGATGGCGATCGGGGCGGCGGCGTCGATCCGCTCCTGCGGAACGTCGCAGATTCGCAGGCAGGTGGCAGCGATCGCCCACGCCTCGCGGCACGGGATGCGCCGGTCCGGGTCCTCGGTGCGCATGTTGATCACGCCCTCGACCTGCTGGATGAGCAGGGCGCCCAGCTGGGTGCGGCTGATCGTGGCGCGCACCGTCTTCGAGGCGACCTCACTGGCCAGGTCCGCGTAGTGGGCGGCCAGCTCGGCGTGCTCGTTGCGGAACTCGTCGTAGACCTCGCACCTGGCCACGTCGGGCAGCTGGTAGAGCATGCCCACGTTGTGCGGCACGTCGGCCAGGGTGCGTACATCGACGAGGACGAGCAGGTAGAGCGCCGTCTCGTAGTCGAGCGGTGGCACCTGGCTGAGGATCTTCTCGACCTTGTCGGTGGTCGGACGGACCGAACGCCGCAGCAGCTCGCCGAGGATCTCGTCCTTGCCCGCGAAGTGGTAGTACAGCGACGCCTGGCGGATGCCGACCATGTCGGCGATCTCGCGGGTAGACGTCGCCGCGAAACCCTGGGAGACGAAAAGCCGCGAGGCGGCATCCAGGATCTGGTCGCGCGGTGAGGTCGTACTCGAGTCGGGAACATGCCTAGGGCGGCCGGGCCGAGAGCGCCTAGTTGTCATGTTTCCCATCTAACTCCCATCCGGACTTTCAAGGAAGACTTGAAAGGACTTTGTCCTCTACAAAATATGAGTCGTACGACCTATTGGACATAGGTAGATCGGGCTATCTCCAGAATGTGCGAGTTTGCGCCCGTCAACGTGCGTGCGCATGCACAGGAAAGCCCCCACGTACGGCTCGGTGACCGGGTGGCGCCGTGCTTCTGCGTCAGCGCCGGCGTTCACCTGCCGTCACATCGTCTAACGACGTTGTGGATGACAGGTCACGCATCTGTTGGACATTGGTGTGGGGTTTGTGTCGAGCGACGTCGATGTGCCACCCCTGACTAGGCTTGTCACGTGGCGAAAGATCAGACGCAGTGTGCGCGGGACGAGGATCTGACCGGCCAGCTCGGCACCACGCTGAGACATTTCATGCATCTGGAGTCGACGAGCGCCGCCTTGCTGGTGGTCGCCTCCCTGCTCGCGCTCGCCTGGGCCAACTCGCCGTGGTCGGCCGGCTACGAGCACCTGTGGGAGACCGGGCTCTCGGTGCGGCTGGGTGACATCGGGCTCTCGATGAACCTGCACCACTGGGTCAACGACGGGCTGATGGTGGTCTTCTTCTTCGTCGTCGGCCTGGAGGTACGCCGCGAGCTCGCCGTCGGCGAGCTCACCGACCGCCGCCGTACGGTGGTGCCGCTGATCGCCGGCGCCGGCGGCCTGATCGTGCCGGCGCTGCTCTACCTGATGCTGAACCCGTCCGGGGAAGCTGCGCGCGGATGGGGCGTCGTGATCGGCACCGACACCGCGTTCCTCCTCGGCATGCTCGCGCTGGTCGGGCCCACGGTCTCGACCCAGCTGCGCATCTTCCTGCTCACCCTGACGGTCATCGACGACATCGTCGCGGTGAGCGTGATCGGTGTGGCCTACACCGACCAGCTCGAGCTCGGCCCGCTGGTGGTCGCCGCGGTGGCACTGGTCGGGATCTTCGTGCTCGACCGGGTGAAGGTGTGGCGGGCCGCTCCCTACGTGCTCCTCGTGCTGATCGCGTGGGTGGCCACGCTCGGTGCCGGCCTGCACGCCTCGATCGCCGGGATGCTGGCCGGCCTGCTGGTGCCGGCGGCCGAGCCGACCCGCGCGCAGATGGAGGTCGCGACCTCGAGGTTCCGGGCGTTCCGGCAGTCGCCGCTGCCCACGCTGCAGCGCGAGACCCGCGACGAGCTGACCCGGACGATCTCGGTCAACGAGCGGCTCCAGGAGTCGCTGCACGTGCCCACGAGCTATCTGATCGTGCCGGTCTTCGCGCTCGCCAACGCCGGCGTCGACCTGCGCGACGGCGTGCTCGGCGAGGCGCTCAGCTCGCCGGTGACGTGGGGTGTGGTGATCGGCCTCGTGCTCGGCAAGACGCTCGGCATCGGCGCGGGTGCGTACGCAGCCACCCGGACGGGCCTCGGCCGGCTGCCCCAGGGCGTCGGCGGCGGGCACGTGCTCGGCGGCGCTGCGCTCTCCGGCATCGGGTTCACCGTCGCGCTCCTGATCACCACCCTCGCCTTCGAGTCCGAGACGCTCCAGCGCGACGCCGTCGTCGGCGTGCTCATCTCCGTCGTCCTCGCCTCCGCGCTCGGCTGGGTGATCTTCCAGGTCGCCGCGCGCTTCCTCGGCCAGCGCGACGCGGCGCTCCCGAAGCTGCTCTCGCCGCCGGTCGACCCCGACCGCGACCACATCTACGGCGACGAGGACGCCGAGGTGACCCTGGTCGAGTACCTCGACTACGAGTGCCCCTTCTGTGCCCGCGCCACCGGCACCGCCAACGAGGTGCGCGACTACTTCGGTTCCAGGATCCGCTACGTCGTACGCCACCTCCCCCTCGCCCAGCACCCCCATGCCGAGCTCGCCGCGCTCGCCGTCGAGGCGGCCGCGCGGCAGGGCCGGTTCTGGGAGATGCACCGGCACCTCTTCAACCACCAGGACCAGCTCGAGCACCAGGACCTGGCCGGCTACGCCGCCGACCTCGAGCTGGACGTGGAGCAGTTCGTCCGCGACATGGAGGATCCCGACCTCGCCGAGCACGTACGCCAGGACATGGCCTCCGCCGACGCCAGCGGCGCCCGCGGCACGCCGACCTTCTTCATCGGCAACCGCCGCCACGAAGGCCGCTACGACGCCCGCACCCTCATCGCCGCACTAGAACGCTCCGCCACCACCGAAGCACCTCGCCTGGGCACCCGCACCCGCCGCTGACCCCCGCCCCGCCGAGTCGGCGCAACTGCCCCGAACGGTCACTTCTAGATGGGGCAGATGCGCCGACTCGACGTCCCTCAACGGGGCAAACGCGCCGACTCGACGTCTCTCAGCGGGGCAGATGCGCCGACTCGGCGTCCCTCAGCGGGGCAGATGCGCCGAC
>NZ_BMRK01000006.1:200348-240428 GCF_014648595.1 Nocardioides luteus
TCGCGGGGGGGGTTGGGGCGGAGGGATGCCCAGGTGGCGAGGGTGATGGCCAGGAGCATGACTGCGTTGTGGGCGTACTTCGGGAAGGGGGCTACGTCGCCGATGAGGGGAAAATAGGTGAAGGCGAGGATGCCGCGGAGGAGGAGGTACGTGGCGGCGAGGGCGGCGGTGTGGCGGAGCGTCCAGGGGCGGGTGCGGGAAGCCAGCCACACCAGGACGGCGATGGCGCTGGTGGTCGTCACCGCCACGAACACGCCGAGCCAGGTCGCGGGGAGCAGGTCGGGGATCACGGCGGCGACCAGGCCCACCGCGACGATCTGCCAGATCGGGAGCGGACGTGAGTCCGACGACGCGGACTCCGCACGCGGATGTCGAGCGCGGCGTACGCCGACGAGCACCGCGGCGAGTACGAACCCTGCCACCACGACCGCGGCGCCGACGAGCTGCGCCGGGCTGCCCGAGCGCGACTCCGGGTCGTTCACGATCAGCGCCGCCGCGACGCCGTAGCCGACCACCGCGAGCACAGCACCGATCGCACCCACCCACGGCCTCCTGGCCGTGGAAGGCACCCACGCCTCGGCCAGCGCGAGCGGCGCGGCGAAGCTGTAGATCACGTGGCCGATGATGAAGGAGTAGGCGTTGTAGCCGCTGAACCCGAGAGCCGGGATCAGGGTCGGCTCGCGGCTCTCCTCCCAGCCCTCGTAGCCGCCGTAGTCGGCGCTGAACAGCGACTGGTCGATGAGCCCGGCCTGCGCCGTGCCGAGCGCTGCGAAGAGCAGCAGCAGGCTCGGCCAGCCCCAGCCGCGACGACGGACCAGCTCGCGGGCGAGCAGCGCCGGCGCACCGTAGAGCGCCCCGAAGAAGACCACCGCGAAGGCGATGGCGCCGGGGTCGCCGGTGTTGTCCGCGTACGCGGCCAGCAGCTCGGCGCCGAGGGCGGACAGGACCAGCAGGCCGATCACCTGGAACCGGGTCACCCGCGGCCGCCGCGGCGTACGTTCCGGTCCCTCCTGGCCGGAGGGATCGGAACGTGGCGGCAGCGGCCGGAACCAGCGGCGGACGAGGCCGACGGCCGCCACCAGGAGACCCACGACCTCGATCCAGCGGGCGACCGCCTCCGGCACACCGCTGTCCGCGATGAGCTCCGGGCCGAGACCGTTGCGTACCGACACGAAGGTCACCACGACGACGGCCGCCAGACCGAGGACGACGCCGGCCCGGCCGCGCCACCACCACGCGCCCGCCGCGCCGACCAGCAGCACGACGACGCCGAGGTTGAACCGGACCCCGCCGCCGGGGGCGGGTGGCTGGAACACCGACAGCGCGAAGAGACCGAAGGCGGCGAGGAGAAGTCCGGCTGGAGCCAGCCGTTGCCAGTGCATGGGCCAACGTTAGGGGTGGCGCAGCCTCCGCCGCATCGTCCTCGGGTCGCGGGCCACCCCTACTTTGGGCGCATGCCGACCGAGGCGGTCAGCCCTCGGTGGAGCCACGACCCGGCCGCCAGAAGGCAGCCAGCAGGAGCGCCGTGCCGAGCACTCCCCCGCCGAGCGCGACCGCTCCACCGATCCAGCCGTCGTAGACGATGCCTAGCGCGGAGTCGAGCGAGATCGTGCCGGGGCCGGTGACGCCGAGAACGACCGAGACGACGGCCAGGATCATGACGTACTCCCAGCCCTCCTTGAAGACGAAGAAGCCGTTGGGGCGGTGGGCCAGCAGCGCGGCGACGAGCATCACGCCGACGACGCCGGCAGCGGCCAGCGGCGTGATGAGGCCGAGGATCAGGAGCACGCCGGCGCCGATCTCGGTCACCACGCTGGCCCACGCCTGCAGCTTGCCGTGGCGCAGGCCGAGGCTCTCGAACCAGCC
Source organism: Nocardioides luteus (assembly GCF_014648595.1). GTDB lineage: Bacteria > Actinomycetota > Actinomycetes > Propionibacteriales > Nocardioidaceae > Nocardioides > Nocardioides luteus. Next base: position 202,215 of record NZ_BMRK01000006.1, read on the forward strand.
GGCGGTGCCGGCGATCTTGCCGCCGCCACGCCAGTGGTTGACGCCGTGGGCGACCATCGTGCCTCCCACCGCGAGGCGGAGCAGCATCAGGGCAAGGTCGACGGGGTCCATCACAGAAGTCCTCGGTGTCGGGGGTTGGGTCGGTCCAGCCTAGGAGCAGGCTGGGAACGATGTGTGGAGCGACGCCGTAGGCTCACCCGAATGCTGCTGCTGGGAGTCGCCCTCGCCCTCGGATCGGCGGTCGCCCACGCCACCTGGAACACCGCGTCGAAGACGATCGCGCCCGCGGGACGGCCGGCGCTGTGGGGGGTCGCGATCGTGGAGTGCTGCCTGGTCGTCACGGTCACCGCGGTGGTGATGATCGTGCGCGGCCACGGCATCGCGGTCTCGTGGGAGCTCCTCCTGCTCTCGCTCGGCAGCACCACGATGCACGCGCTCACGATGGGCCTGGTCCAGGTGGCCTACCGCGACTTCGACGTCAGCCAGATCTACCCGCTCTCCCGCGGCCTCGCTCCGGTCGTGGTGGCGCTCACCGGCATCGTCGTGCTCGGTCAGTGGCTGAGCTGGGCGCAGTGGGCCGGCGTGCTCCTGATGGCCGCGGCGGTCGGGGCCCTGCTCTTCGAGACGGTCCGCACCGGCGGCTCGCTGCAGGCCAAGCCGCTGCTCTGGTCGGCGGGCATCGCGGTCTCGATCGCCGGCTACACCACCTATGACGGCTGGGTCGTCGTCGAGCGCGGCCTCGACCCGATCGCCTACTACGCGGTCGGCACCGTGATCCAGGTCGGCCTGTGGAGCGTGGTCGTGCGCGGCAAGTACGCCGAGGGGCTGCGCCAGCTCAGGATCCACGCCCGGACGGTGGCCGTGCTCGCAGTGCTGGTCCCGACCTCGTACGTCCTCAGCCTCTACGCCACGCTGCACGCACCGGTCTCGCTGGTGGCGGCGGTGCGCAGCTCGAGCCTGATCTGGGTCGCGATCTCGGCGGCGCTGGTGCTGCGCGAGCCGATCGGGAGGGTACGCATCGCCGCGACCGTCCTCGCCGCATCCGCCGTGGTCGCGATGGTGGTCTGAGCCCCCACCGTCGCAGCTAGACCGATTTCGGCGCCATCAGCATGGGCAGCATCCCGACCGCCTGGGCGCGCAGGTCCTCGAGGGCGCCCTCGCGGCCGTTGAGGTGGCCCAGCAGCCCCTGCTGGAAGATGCCGTCGAACATCCCGTAGACCACGGCGGAGTCGAGCGCTGGCTCAGCGCCGGCGAGCTCGGCGTAGCGGCTCACGATCCGGTCGACCATGTCGTCGAGGCTCTTGTCGATCTGGCTGACGGCCTCGCGCAAGCTCTCCTCGAACATCGACTGCGAGCGCAGGTCGTACCAGAGCCGGTGCATCGGCGCCTCCTCGACGATCGTCTCGACGAGCTTGTCGCCGAACCGCTCGGCGAGGTCGTCGGGAGAGGTCGCCTCGGCGACGACGCCGTCGTAACGGTGGACGCAGGTCTCCTTGTAGTAGCGCACGCAGAAGACGATCAGCTCGAGCTTGTCGTGGAAGTAGTAGTGCACGACGCCGTGGCTGAACTCGGAGTTGTTGGCGATCTCGCGCAGGCTCGAGCGTGCGTAGCCCAGCTCCCCCAGCGTACGCAGAGCCGACTCGGCGAGCGCCCGACGGCGCTCGTCGTGCTTGTCGGCAGGCGTGCGGCGAGACGCCTTGCGAGCTGCGGCCTGGGTCATGGGCGGCAACGATACCCCCTTCTTCTCGCGACCCCGCCTCAGCGCGAGTCGTTTTCTGGTCAATCGTCAAGAGAAATCTTGACAGTCGTCAAGATCAGCGATTGGCTGTGTGAGCCCGATCACAGCGACGAAGGAGTCACAGAATGACCGATCTGAGCGGACGTACAGCGCTCGTCACCGGCGGAGCCCAGGGGCTGGGCGAGGGGATGGCCCGCGCGCTCGCCGCGGCGGGAGCCAAGGTCGCGGTCGCCGACCTGCAGGACGACCAGGGTGCCAAGGTGGCCGAGTCGATCGGCGGCGCCTTCGTGCACCTCGACGTCACCGACGAGGCCTCCTGGGACGCGGGAGTCGCAGCGGCTGTCGACGCCGTCGGCGGGCTCGACGTCCTCGTCAACAACGCGGGCGTGGAGATCACCAGCCTGATCACCGAGCTCGACCCGGCCGACGTGAAGAAGATGCTGGAGGTCAACGTGCTCGGCACCTCCCTCGGCCTCAAGCACGGGCTGCGGACCATGCGGCCGGGCGGCGCCGCCGGCAACGGCGGCGTGATCATCAACGTCGCCTCCGTCGCGGCCACCATCGCCTTCCCCGGCATCGCCGTCTACTCGGCCACCAAGAGCGCCGTCGACCGGCTGACCCGCGTCGCCGCGATGGAGAGCGGCCAGCTCGGCTACGGCGTACGTGTCAACTGCGTCTACCCCGGCCTGGTGCCGACCGAGATGGGTGCCGGGCTCGCCAACGATGTCGCCCAGCTCGGCCTGTTCGAGTCGCCCGAGGCCGCCGTCGCCGGCGTGGTCGAGCTGACCCCGTCCGGACGCCTCGGCACCGTGCAGGACATCGCCGACGCGGTCGTCTTCCTGGCCTCCGACCAGGCCGCTTTCGTCAACGGCGTCGGCCTCCCGGTCGACGGCGGGATGGGGATGTGACCATGAGCGAGAAGAAGCCCGTCGTCGTCTACGGCGCCTCCGGCTACACCGGCCGGCTGGTCTGCGAATACCTGCGCGAGCTGGGGCTGCCGTTCGTGGCCGCCGGCCGCTCCAAGGACAAGCTGGTCGCCTCGATGGCCGCCAACGTGCCCGGCATCGAGACCGCCGACTACGAGGTCGCCGAGGTCGAGCACACGGTCGAGGCGCTCACCGAGCTGTTCACCGGCTCCCGCGTCGTGCTCAACACCGTCGGCCCGTTCTCCAAGCACGGTCCCGAGGTCGTCGAGGCGGCGCTGGCCGCCGGCGCCCACTACACCGACACCACCGGCGAGCAGGACTGGCTGATGACCTGCGAGTCGAGCTACGGCGAGGCGTACGCGGCCAAGGGTCTGCTGCTCGCGCCGGGCATCGCGCAGATGTACACCACCGGCGAGATCGCCGCCGAGCTCTGCCTCGAGCAGCCTGGCCTCGACACCCTCGACATCGCGGTCTTCTGGGGCGGCTCCCCCACGATCGCCTCGACGCGCACGATCCTGGTCAACGCCGCGACCGCGAAGGCGCACTACCTGGAGCAGAACGAGTACGTCGAGTTCGACCCGGAGGCCGGGCTGGTCCCGCTCGTGGTGCCGGGGCAGCACGAGCTGGCGCTCTCGCTGCCGTGGGGCGGCACCTCCCACCCGGTCTGGTACCGCCGCGACCCACGGGTCTCCAGCTGCAAGGCCCAGGGCGGCGTCTTCAACACCGCGCTGATGCACGGGGTGCCGCAGATCGTCGCGGGTGCGCTCGAGGCGACCAAGGACATGGACCCCGAGCAGCGCGACGAGGCCCTGACCGCGACCGCTGCGCAGGTGATGAACGAGATGCCGCCGCGGGAGAACCCACGGCTCAACAAGTCGCTCGACTCGGTGCACGCCTCGGGTCCGCTCGGCCGCGCGCACTGCGTCATCCACGGCAACCAGAACTACAAGCAGACCAGCCTGCTGCAGGCGTACGCAGCCCACTCCCTCCTGCAGCAGCCGCCGCGGCGCGTCGGGTTCGCCTCGGGCTGCCAGGCGTTCGGCCACCGTGAGCTGCTCGGCCAGCTGCAGGCGTTCGGGCTCGTCTCGGAGCCGGTCCTGACCCGGCAGCGCGGCTGAGGAGGCGTCGATGCGGCTGGTCGACTACCTCGACAAGGGCGCCTCGCTCGGCGGCGATGCACCCTGTCTCGTCTGCGGCGAGGACACCTGGACGTACGCCGAGGTCGTCGACCTCTCGAAGCGTGTCGCCGCGGGCCTGCGGGCCCGCGGCGTCGCGCCGGGGGCGAAGGTCGCCATCCTCTCGGCCAACGACCCGGTCGCCTTCGCCTCGGTGTTCGGGATCAGCCGTGCGGGGGCGGTGTGGTGCCCGATCAACCCGCGCAGCGAGGCCGCCGAGAACCGCGAGCTCCTCGAGCTCTTCGGCTGCTCGGTGCTGATCTTCCAGGCCTCCTTCGCCGGCCTGGTCGACGAGATCCGCGGCGACCTGCCGGAGCTGACCACCCTGGTCTGCCTGGACGGCTCGTTCGACTGGGCGCTGACCTGGGCGGACTTCCTGCGAGCCCCGGAGGTCGAGCCTGTCGAGACCTCTCCGTCGGACGACCCGCCCGACGACCCGCCTGACGACCTCGCCATGGTCGTCGGCACCGGCGGCACCACCGGCCGCCCCAAGGGCGTCATGCTCACCGGCACCAACCTGGAGACGATGTCGGCGATCACTTTGATGTCCTACCCGTGGCCGGGCGCCCCGGAGCGACCGACCTACCTCGCGCTCGCACCGCTCACCCACGCCGCCGGGGTGCTCTGCTTCCCGGTGCTGTGCCTGGGCGGCAAGATCGTGGTGATGCGTACCCCCGACGTGGGTGCGTTCCTCGAGCACGTCGAGCAGCATCACGTCACCCACACGTTTCTGCCGCCGACGCTGATCTACCTGGTGCTCGACCACCCGGCGCTGAGCTCGACGAACCTGAGGTCGCTGCGCTGCTTCTGGTACGGCGCGGCGCCGATGTCCGCGACCCGGCTGGAGGAGGCGCTGACCCGGATCGGCCCGGTGATGGCCCAGCTCTTCGGGCAGACGGAGGCACCGATGATGATCGCCACCATGGGCCCGGCCGACCACTTCCGCGGCGACGGGTCGATCGCCACCGAGCGGCTCTCCTCCGCCGGCCGGCCGGCACCCCTGGTGACGGTCTCGATCATGGGCGAGCGGGGCGCGCTGCTCGGCCCCGGAGAGCGCGGTGAGATCGTCGTACGCAGCTCCCTGGTCATGCGCGGCTACCTGAACAACCCCGAGGCCACCGCCGAGGCGAGCGCCTACGGCTGGCTCCACACCGGCGACATCGGCTACCTCGACGACGAGGGCTTCCTGCACATCGTCGACCGCGCCAAGGACATGGTGATCACCGGCGGCTTCAACGTCTTCTCCACGGAGGTCGAGCAGGCCCTGATGACCCATCCGTCAGTCGCCGACTGCGCGGTCGTCGGCCTCCCCGACGAGAAGTGGGGCGAGCGCGTCACCGCCGTCGTCCTCCCCCGCCCCGGCGCCGAGGTCGACGTCGAAGCCCTCAAGTCCCACGTCAAGGAGCAGCTCGGCTCGGTCAAGACCCCCAAACAGATCGAGGTCTGGCCCGACCTCCCGCGCTCGAAGGTAGGCAAGGTGCTCAAGGCGGAGATCAAGAAGGAGTTGCGGGGCTCGTGATGCCGAGTCGGCGCATCTGCCCCGCCCGGTGATGCCGAGTCGGCGCATCTGCCCCCGTGCCGCGCGAAGCGAAGCGAGCGCGAGGGGGCTGATGCGCCGACTCGGCGCGGGCCTTGATCACCCCGCCCCCACACTCACCCACGCGGAAACGACGCCGCGTCTGCCGCGTACGAAACCATCCACCCCGGATCGATCGTCGCGTACACAACCCCCGCCTCGTCCCACGTCTGCGGATCAGATCCGTAGAACTCGGTGAAGTACGCGTTGTGAGCCTCGAACTCCGGCCCCTCGGAGAAGACGCGGGCCTGACCATGCGTGAAGACGCCGACCCGCTCCCCGTCGACATGAGTGGCACTGACCGCCGGCCGGGCACGCATGTGCTTGATCTTGACCGCGGTGGCAGAGGTGCCGAACAGCCAGCGCCCGTGGACGAAATGTCCGTCGACACAGCTCGTCCGCGGCTCCCCGCGCGCGGTGACGGTGGCCAGCACCAGCACCTTCATGCCCGTCAGCTCGGTGACGAGCTGACGGGCATCGAGGCGGTGATCGTCGTCGACGATCCCGGTCAGGTGGCTGTTCGCTCGGCCGATCGAGGCGTCCAGGAGGCGTTGCAGGTCGGCGATCTCTTCGTCTGTCTCGTGCACACGAGGAGTCTCACACCAGCACGACCCCGGCGGCTTGACCGTTCTTGCGGCTATTCGATCGCGGCGGCGATCTCCGGCGGGATGGCGGTCGAGCCCGAGCCGTCGGCGGCGACGACCACGTAGACGACCGAGACCGCGCAGGCGACCTCCTCGCCCCGGCGGAACTCGAACTCGAGCGTGAAGCTCTTGGTGCCGATCCGGGCAGTACGCACCGGCACCTGCACCTTGTCGCCGAAGCCGATCCCGGCCTTCCAGTCGAGGTCGGCGTGGGCGAGCTGGACGTCGACGCCGAGCTCCTGCCAGCGGCTGAACGGCACCCCGCGCGCCTCGATGAAGTGAGTCATCGCCTCATCGACGTAGGTGAGGTACCAGCCGTTGAACATCACCCCCTGCTGGTCGATCTCGAGATAGCGCGGCGAGAACTCGTAGACCGACGTCACGGCCGCTCCTTCGCGGGCAGGATCCGCCCGCTGACCTCGCCGAGGGCGACCCGACCGCCGCCCGGTGCGGGCGCGGTGGCGGTGATCGTGACCTCGTCGCCGTCCTCCAAGAAGGTGCGTACCGACCCGTCATCGAGCTTGAACGGCTCGGCCCCCGACCAGCTGAGCTCGAGGAACGAGCCGCGCTGGCCCGGCTCGGGGCCACTGATCGTGCCGCTCGCGAAGAGGTCGCCCGGGCGCAGCGAGGCGCCGTTGGCGGTCATGTGGGCGAGCATCTGCGGAGCGGTCCAGTACATCGTGGCGTACGGCGGCTCGGAGACGAGCGTGCCGTTGATCCGCACCTCGAGAGCGAGGTCGAGACCCCAGGGCTCGAGGGCGGAGTCGTCGAGGTAGCCGACCAGCGGCACCTCCCGCTCCGGCGGAGCCACCCGCGCCGCCTCGAGCGCGGCGAGCGGGAGCACCCACGGCGAGATCGAGGTGGCGAACGACTTGCCGAGGAACGGGCCGAGCGGGACGTACTCCCAGGCCTGGACGTCGCGCGCGGACCAGTCGTTGAGGAGCGTGATGCCGAAGATGTGGTCGGCGGCCTCGGCGAGCGGGACGGGGTCGCCCATCTCGGAGCCGACGCCCACCACGAAGCCGAGCTCGGCCTCGATGTCGAGGCGCACCGAGGGGCCGTCGACGATGCCGTCGGGCGTCCTGCGCTGCCCGGTCGGACGGACGACGTCGGTGCCGGAGACGACCACCGTGCCGGCGCGGCCGTGGTAGCCGATCGGCAGGTGCTTCCAGTTGGGCGTCAGCGGCTCGGAGTCGGGACGGAAGATCTTCCCGACGTTGGTCGCGTGGTGCTCGGAGGCGTAGAAGTCGACGTAGTCGGCCACCGTGAACGGCAGCAGCAGCTCGGCCTCCGCCAGCGGCACCAGATGGGGTCGCACCTGCTCCTCGCACGCGGCGTCGCCGAGCAGCCGGGTCACCTCTGTGCGCACCTGCGCCCAGGCTTCCGGGCCCGCCGCGAGCAGACCGTCGAGACCGCCCTCGCAGAGCGCCGCGAGATCCGCTGCCGCCGCGGCGACGTCGAGCACGAGGTCACCGATCCGCACCCCGAGCCGCGGGGTCGCGTCCGTGGAGGTGCGGAAGGTGGCGTACGGGAGCGCCTCGAGGCCGAACTGACTGTCCTTGATGTCCAGCCAAGGGGTCACTTGCGACCCCCTGCCCAGGTCCAGGCGTACTTGCCGTCGTCGACCGCGGCTCCGGCCTCGCCGACCTCGAGCGGACGGAAGGTGTCGACCATGACCGCGAGCTCGTCGAAGAACTCCGCGCCCAGGCTGGCCTCCATCGCGCCCGGCTGCGGGCCGTGGGCGTGGCCGCCCGGGTGGAGGGTGATCGAGCCGACGCCGATGCCGGAGCCCTTGCGGGCCTCGTAGTCGCCGCCGACGTAGAACATGACCTCGTCGGAGTCGACGTTGGAGTGGTAGTAGGGCACCGGCACCGCGAGCTCGTGGTAGTCGACCTTGCGCGGCACGAAGTTGCAGATCACGAAGTTGTTGCCCTCGAAGACCTGGTGAGCGGGCGGCGGCTGGTGGACCTTGCCGGTGATCGGCATGTAGTCGGCGATGTTGAAGACGTAGGGGTAGAGACAGCCGTCCCAGCCGACCACGTCGAACGGGTGGTGCGGGAGCAGGTGGACCGAGCCGGCGATGCCGCCCGCACCCGGGCCGCGGTGCTTGATGTAGACCTCGACGCCGGACGAGCCGGCGGCGTCCACCACCTGCGGGTCGGTCGGGAGGCGGAGGTCGCGCTCGCAGTAGGGAGCGTGCTCGAGGAACTGGCCGTAGCGGGACAGGTAGCGCTTGGGCGGGGCGATGTGGGAGTTCGCCTCGATCGCGTAGACCCGCAGCGGTGCGTCGCCGGTCGGCACCCAGCGGTGGGTGGTGGCACGCGGGATCACCACGTAGTCGCCCTCCCCCACGGTCAGGTCGCCGAAGACCGTCTCGACGACCCCGTCACCGGACTCGACGTAGACGCACTCGTCGCCGATCGCGTTGCGGTAGAGCGGCGAGGTCTCGCCGGCCACGGCGTAGTGGATGCGTACGTCGGCGTTGCCGAGCACCAGCCGACGGCCGGTCACCGGGTCGTGTCGTTTCCAGTCCTCGCCTGGGAAGAGGTCGTGCAGACCGAGGTGCATCGGCCGCAGGGGATGGTTGGGAGTGGTGCCGTGGTCGTGCAGCTCCCAGACACGTACGTCCTGCACCGCCGAAGGGATGTGGCGGTGGTAGAGCAGAGAGGAGTCCGAGGAGAACCCCTCCTCACCCATGAGCTCTTCGTAGTAGAGATTCCCTTCTCCGTCGCGGTGTTGGGTGTGCCGCTTGGGCGGGATGTGCCCGCGCTGTTGGTAATGCGCCATACCCCGGATCGTACGTGACCTGGACCACACCGATCACGGGGGCCGAAGGTCCCGAATTCGTCTGGGTACCTCCCGGGGCATAGCCCCGCTCCCCTACCCTCCAGGGATGCCCTCAGAGACCCCCGAGACCCTCTTCGTGGCGCACGCGACGGGCCGTCTCCTGCACGTCCGGGCCTGCCCACAGCTCCTCGGCCTCGACGCCCCCGTCGTCGCCACCGCCACGCAGGTCCAGACCCTCGGCACCTGCGTCTGGTGCGCCAAGGAGCTCTCCGAGGCCGGCCGACGATACTTCGACTCCGTCGAGCAGGCCGTACGCACCCTCGACCCCTCCGGCGACGCAGTCCGCGCCACCCAGGAAGCCCTCGGCGACCTCGCCTACGACCTCGTCTGGGTCCCGCCCAGCTACTCCCACATCGCGGTCGGCGACAAGACCCACGCCGTCGCCTGGATCGGCCGCGGCTGCGTCATGCACGCGGACGGCCGCCTCATCGACTTCGCCTGAAGCACTCCGGAGGTCGAGCCTGTCGAGACCCCTTGGCGGAAACACCACCGAGGCAGATGCGCCGACTCGGCGTGTCTGAGCGGGGCAGATGCGCCGACTCGGCGAATTCTCTGTCGGCCGCCGCAGGCTCTCGCACGCGTTATCCTCGTTGCATGACCGCGCTGCCCGACTGGATGCGCCCTCCGCGTGAGGAGGGTTGGTACTCCGAAGACCTCGACATGCTCGTCGAGGCGCCGCGCCATACCGAACTCATAGACGGAGCCTTGGTCTTCAACATGTCGCCGCAGCGTCGCTGGCACAGTCGACTCGTCACTGCCCTGACCAACGCACTGACGGCCCAGGCCCCGGACGGGTTCGAGGTCGACCGGGAGCTCACCGTGGTGCTGGACCGGCGCAACCGCCCCGAGCCGGACGTGCTGGTGAGCACGGAGCGGATCCCCGACCAGGCCTCCTACTACGAGGCGGCCTCGGTGGTGCTGGTGGTCGAGGTGGTCTCGCCGGAGTCGGAGCACCGCGACCGGATGGTGAAGCCGCAGAAGTACGCCGAGGCCGGGATCGGTCACTACTGGCGGATCGAGAACGAGGACGGCGCGCCCGCGATCCACGTCTACGAGCGCGACGAGCTCACCAACGGCTACGTCGCGACCGGGATCTACCGCGACCGGCTCGACGTGCCGGTGCCGTTCCCGGTCAAGATCGATCTGGCTGCTCTGCTGCGCTGACCGCGGCGACCTCCTCCTCGGCCGGCAGCTGCTCCTGCTGGACGAGGTGCAGGTAGGAGAGGTGACGCTCGTACTGGTCGAGCACGTCGCCCATCAGCTGCTCGCGGGAGTAGCCGTTGACGTCGTAGCCCTGGGTGCCCTCGGCGAGGTGGACCTCGGTGCGGAAGTAGACCTCGCCGGTGACCCGGCCGACGGCGAAGGTCGGGGCGGGGCACGGCTGCGGAGCGACCTTGTAGACGAAGGCCGGGGCGTCCTCGAGCTCGGTGTGGATCTGCACGCCCGCGACGCCGCGTACGGCCTTGGTCTCGGTGACCGTCGAGGTCAGTCCGTGGGAGGAGAGCTCGGCGGCGACCTCCTCCAGGACCGGGGTGGCGACGGTGGCGATGAACCGCTCGGTGTCCCTGGCAGTCGGGTAGGTGACCGAGCGGCGCAGCCGCTGCGACAGCGACGGGCGTACGCCACCCTCGGCCGCCCCGGCGAGGCGGGCCGAGGAGATCGCGGCCGGCAGGGCGTAGCGGACGCTGTCGGTCTTGTAGGACTCCAGCCGCAGCGAGCGGTAGAGGCCGACGGCGACCAGGGCGAGCACGATCGAGAACGGCAGCCCCATGATGATCGTCGCGTTGGTCAGCGTGGTGAGCCAGTCGTCGCCGCCGAGGAACATCAGCGCGAGGGTCAGCGCGCCGATCGCCGCCGACCAGAAGATCCGCACCGGGATCGAGCAGTCGGCCATCGGGTGCGGCAGCCGCGAGGTGAAGTTGCCCATCACCAGCGCGCCGGAGTCGGCGGAGGTGACGTAGTAGAGGAACCCGGTGAGGGTGGCGAGCGCGACCAGCGCGATCGCGCCCGGGTAGTTGTCGAGGAAGGCGTAGAAGCCCTGCGCGTAGTCGGCGTTGGTCATCTCACCGAACTCGGCGTCGCCGCCGCGGATCCGGCCCAGAGCGCTGTTGCCGAAGATCGAGACCCACAGCAGGATGAAGCCGAACGGGATCATCATCACGCCGACCAGGAACTGCCGGATCGTCCGGCCGCGCGAGATGCGGGCCAGGAACAGCCCGACGAAGGGCGACCAGGCGACCCACCAGGCCCAGAAGAAGAGGGTCCACAGGTTCTTCCAGACGCCGACGTCCGGGTTCTCGGCGGTGCTGTAGGGCATCGTGTCGAAGCTCATCCCCGGCAGGTGCACGAGGTAGTCACCGAGGTTGTTCACCAGCGAGTTGAGCAGGAACGCGGTGTCGTCGGAGAAGAGCACGTAGAGCATCAGCACCAGCGAGAGCAGCACGTTGAGCTCGGAGAGCCGGCGGATGCCCTTGTCGACGCCGGAGACCGCCGAGATCGTGCCGAGCATCACCGCGACGACCACGAGCCCGACCTGAGCAGCACGACCCTCGGGGATGTCGAAGAGGACGTTGAGGCCCGCGTTGAGCAGCGCGATGGAGATGCCGAGCGAGGTGGCGATGCCGAAGATGGTGCCGAGCACGGCGGCCAGGTCGATGCCGTCACCGAGCCGGCCGTGCACGCGCTTGCCGAAGATCGGGTAGAGCGCCGAGCGGATCGAGAGCGGCAGGCCGTGGCGGAAGGAGAAATAGCCCAGCGCCATGCCCATCACGGCGTACATCGCCCAGCCGGAGAGCCCGTAGTGGAACAGCGTCCAGTTGACCGCCTGCTCGGCGGCGGCGACGGTGCCGCCCTCGCCCGTGGGTGGGGTGAGGTACTGCGAGACCGGCTCGGCGACCGAGTAGAACATCAGGTCGGCGCCGATGCCGGCCGCGAAGAGCATCGCGGTCCAGGTGAACAGCGAGTACTCCGGGCGGGACTCCTCCGGCCCGAGCCGGACCTTCCCGAACCGGGAGAGGCAGACGAAGAGGACGAACGCGATCAGCCCGGCCGCGAGCGCGAAGTACCACCAGCCGAAGTAGTCCGAGATCCAGCTGACCACCGAGCCGATCGCGCTGCCTGCGGTCTCGGGAAGGAGCAGCGTGAAGAGCGTGAACGCCACCACGACTCCGGCGGAGCCGAAGAAGACGGTCTTGTTCAGCTCCGGCTTCGCATCCGAGATCTCATCAGGGTCGACGGCTGGCTCACCCAGCGTCGTACGCATCGGGTCGGTCTCCGGCATGAGCTGTCTCCTCCGGTTTCGGGTGGCGGCAGCATAGTCCTACGCGGCCGGGCTGGGGTTTCGGTCAGGTGTCAGCTCTTGTTGCGCGGGTCTCCGGCCGGCCACAGCGGCGTGTCGCCACGGTGGCGGTAGAAGGGCACGTCCGAGGGAGCCAGCGGGGTGTTGCCCGCGATCAGGTCGGCCGCCTTCTCCGCGACCATCATCACCGGCGCGTAGATGTTGCCGTTGGGCACGTAGGGGAAGACGCTGGCGTCCACGACGCGCAGCCCCTCGGTGCCGTGCACCCTCATCGAGCTCGGGTCGGTCACCGCCATCTCACCGGTGCCCATGGCCGCGGTGCAGGAGGGGTGCAGCGCGGTCTCGGCGTCCTTGCGGACCCAGTCGAGGATCTCCTCGTCGGTCTCCACCGACGGGCCCGGCGACATCTCGCCGGCGTTGAACGGCGCGAACGCGGGCTGGTTGAGGATGTTGCGGGCGACCCGCACGGCCTCGACCCACTCGCGCCGGTCGTTGGGCGTGGAGAGGTAGTTGAAGAGCATCGAGGGGTGCTCGAACGGGTCGTCGGACTTGATCCGGACGTGGCCGCGGGTGTCGGCGTACATCGGGCCGATGTGGACCTGGTAGCCGTGCTGGCCCTTCTCCTGGCCGGGCGCCATCGAGCCGTCGTAGCGGATCGCGATCGGCAGGAAGTGGAACATCAGGTTGGGCCAGTCCACGTCCTCGTTGGAGCGGGCGAACCCACCGCCCTCGAAGTGGTTGGTCGCGCCGAGACCCTTCTTGCCGAAGAGCCACTGCCAGGCGATCTTGGGCCGCTGGTGCCAGGCCAGGCCGGGCGCGATCGAGACCGGCTGCTTGGAGGCGTACTGGATGTAGACCTCGAGGTGGTCCTGGAGGTTCTCGCCGACGCCGGGCAGGTTGTGGACGACGTCGATGCCGTGGGAGCGCAGCAGCGACTCCTCCCCCACCCCGGAGAGCTGAAGCAGCTGAGGCGTGTTGATCGCGCCACCGCAGCAGATGATCTCCTTGGCCCGGACCGAGTGCGGCCTGCGGGCCCGGCCGACGCCGCGTACGTAGTCGACGCCGGTCGCCCGCGGGGTGTCGCCGGAGGTGTCGAAGCGGATCTTCGTGGCGTGCGCGAAGGTCTCGACGGTGAGGTTGGGGCGGTTCATCACCGGGTGCAGGTAGGCCCGGGCCGCCGACCAGCGGCGACCGTCCTTGACGTTGCGGTCGAAGGGCGCGAAGCCCTCCTGGCGGTAGCCGTTGACGTCGTCGGTCAGCGGGTAGCCGGCCTCCTGGGCGGCCTCGAAGAACGCCGCGAAGAGCGGGTTGGAGGCGGGGCCGCGCTCGAGGTGGAGCGGGCCGGAGCCGCCGCGCCACTGGTCGGCGCCGGAGGTGCCGTCCTCGAGGAAGCGGCTCTCCATGCGCTTGAAGTAGGGCAGCACGTGGCGGTAGTCCCAGTCCTCCATGCCGGCATCAGCGGCCCAGCGCTCGTAGTCCATCGGGTTGCCGCGCTGGAAGATCATCCCGTTGATCGAGCTCGAACCGCCGAGCACCTTGCCGCGGGCGTGGTAGACCTTGCGGCCGCCCAGGTGGGGCTCGGGGTCGGTCTCGTAGCCCCAGTCGTAGAGCTTCGAGCCGATCGGGAACGGCAGCGCCGCCGGCATGTGGATGAACGGGTCGATCTTGAAGTCGCTGTGGCCGGCCTCCAGCACCAGCACCTTCGTGGACGGGTCGGCGCTGAGGCGGTTGGCCAGCGCCGAGCCGGCCGATCCGCCGCCGATGATGACGAAGTCGTACGTCGTGGTCATCTCAGTTCTCCTTCGTCGAGCGCGGCTGGAACCAGTGCTGCGGCTTCGGGTCGATGTTGTGCCAGATGTGCTTGGTCTCGCGGTACTCCTCCAGCCCGGCCTGGCCGAGCTCGCGGCCGATCCCGGACTGCTTGTAGCCGCCCCACTCGGCCTGGGCCACGTAGGGGTGGTAGTCGTTGATCCACACCGTGCCCATCCGCAGCCGGGCGGCCATCCGCTCGGCGCGCCCGGCGTCGGTGGTCCACACCGCGCCGGCGAGACCGTAGATGGAGTCGTTGGCGATGCGTACGGCGTCGTCCTCGTCGGTGAAGGTCTCCACGGTGAGGACCGGCCCGAACGACTCCTCCTGGGTCACCGCCATCTCGGTGGTGCAGTCGTCGAGGATCGTGGGCAGGTAGTAGAACCCGTCGGCGTAGGCAGGGTCCTCGGGCCGCTTGCCGCCGGTGCGGAGCGTGGCACCTTCGGCCAGCCCCTTGGCGACGTAGGCCTCGACCTTGTCGCGATGTCCGCTGCTGGTCAGCGGGCCGGTCTCGGCCTCGGTGTCGAACGGGCCGCCGAGCCGGATCTGCTCGGCGCGCGCGACGAGCTCGTCGACGAACTCGTCCTTGATCGACTCCTCGATGATCAGCCGCGCCCCGGCCGAGCAGACCTGGCCGGAGTGGAGGAAGACCGCGGTGAGCGCGAAGTCGAGCGCGGTCTCCCGGTCGGCGTCGGCGAAGACGATGTTGGGGTTCTTGCCGCCGAGCTCGAGGGCGACCTTCTTCACGGTCGCCGCGGCGTTGGCCATCAGCAACCGCCCGGTCTCGACGCCGCCGGTGAAGGAGACCAGGTCGACGCGCGGGTCCTGCGAGAGCGGTGCCCCGGCGTCCGGGCCCGCGCCGAGGACCAGGTTGCCGACGCCGGCCGGCAGGCCGGCCTCCTCGAGGACGCGCATCAGGTGGATAGCGGTGTGCGGCGTGATCTCGCTCGGCTTGAGCACGAACGTGTTGCCGGCGGCCAGGCACGGCGCCACCTTCCAGGCCACCTGGAGCAGCGGGTAGTTCCACGGGCTGATCAGCCCGCAGACGCCGACCGGCTCGTGCACGATCCGGCTCTTCACGTTCGGGTCGCCGGTGTCGACGACCCGGCCGGCCTCCTCCGTGGCGACGTGCCCGAAGTGGCGGAAGACGGAGACCACGTCGGCGATGTCGTACTCGCTCTCCACCAGCCGCTTGCCCGTGTCGAGCGACTCCGCCTTCGCGATGGCGTCCGTGTCGCGCTCGAGCAGGTCGGCGACCTTCAGCAGCAGGTCACCGCGCTCTCGCGCCGGCGTCGCCGCCCACTCCCCTCGATCGAAGGCCTCGCGCGCCGCGGCGATGGCGGCGCTGGTGTCCTCCGCCGTCGCCTCGTCGACCTCGCCGACCGTCTTGCCGTCGGCCGGACACACGATCGTGCGTGTTCCGCCGCCGACTGCCTTACGCCATTCCCCACCGATGAACAGGCTTCCCATGTGCCCAGACAATCCCGGAACCGGCTGCCCGTCAAACCCCTGTCCGCCCTTATCACGACCTATTTTCCTGCCGGAGCACCCGGTTCCGGTGTCCCGGGTCACAGCCCGTGTCACAACCGGGGCCCGGCCGGGGTCCTAGGGGTATGAACCTCGACAAGCAGAAGACCTCCATGAGCAACCCGCACGTCGTCGTCATCGGTGGCGGATACGCCGGTGTGATGGCCGCCAACCGGATGACCAAGCGTGCCGATGTGGCGATCACGCTGGTCAACCCGCGCGACCACTTCGTCGAGCGGATCCGTCTCCACCAGCTGGCGGGTGGCACCTCCTCGGCCGTCGTGGCCTACGCCGACGTGCTCGCCGAGCGGGTGCGGCTCGTCGTCGACGCGGTGTCCGCCATCGACGCCGGAGCGCGGACGATCACGCTCGCGAGCGGTGCGGAGATGGCGTACGACTATCTGGTCTACGCCGTCGGCAGCGCCGGCACGGCTCTGGTGCCCGGGGCGGCCGAGCACGCCTACGGGATCTCCACCTTCGAGGAGGCGACCCGGCTGAAGGCGGCTCTCGACGCCGCCCCTGCCGATGCTCCAGTGGTCGTCGTCGGTGGCGGGGCGACCGGCATCGAGGTCTCCGCCGAGCTGGCCGAGGCGGGACGCCGGGTGGCGCTGGTCTGCGACGACCTCGGCCCCTCGTTGCACGAGAAGGCCCGGAGGGTGGTCCGCCGGGACCTGCGCCGCCTGGGGGTCGACCTCCTCGAAGGCGCCCGGGTCACCGAGGTGCTGCCCGGCCACGTACGCCTCGACGACGGTCGCGAGCTGCCCGGATCGGTGACGGTCTGGACCGCCGGGTTCGCCGCGCCGGGGCTCGCACGGGCCGGCGGGCTGACGACCGACGAGCTCGGCCGGCTGGTCACCGACGAGACCCTGACCAGCGTCGACGACGACCGGATCATCGCGACCGGCGACGCCGCGGCGCCGTCGGGGATGGGCTACCGGATGAGCTGCCAGGCGGCCAACCAGCTGGGCCCGCTGGCGGGCGACACGGTGCTCACCCGGCTCGCCGGTGCGAGCCCCGAGCCGGTCAGTGTCGGCTTCGTCGGCCAGTGCCTCAGCATCGGCCGCAGCCGGGGCGTGATGAACCTGACGCGCCGCGACGACACCGCGGTCGTGGGCCGGGTCACGGGTGTGGCCGGGGCGAAGATCAAGGAGCTGATCTGCGGCGGCACCGTCTCGGCGCTGGCGAAGGAGGCGCGCCGGCCTGGGTCCGCCTTCGTCCTCCCCGACCGGGGGCGGTCCGAGCGGGTCAGCGCGACGGCGGTGCGGCCGCTGGTGGAGGGCGCAGCTCGGTGAGGGCGGCGGCCGGGGCGTCGTCCGCCTCGGCTGAGCCCGCCGTGTCACAGCGGTGGGCGCCGTCTCGTCCCAGGGTGGAGGATGTCGAACGAGGAGGACGACCGTGACACCTGAGACCGAGCGCGAGTTCGAGGAGCTGCGACCGCTGCTCTTCTCGATCGCCTACCGGATCCTCGGCAGCGTGAGCGAGGCCGAGGACGCGGTGCAGGAGACCTGGATCCGGCTGGCGAGGAGCTCGACCGAGCCCGACTCCCTCAAGGCATATCTGTCGACCGTCGTCACCCGCGTCTCCCTCGACGTGCTGCGCTCGGCGCGCGTGCGGCGCGAGGCGTACGTCGGTCCGTGGTTCCCCGAGCCGCTGCCGACCGACTCGCGCGTGGAGGATCCGGCCGACCTCTACGCCGACCCCGAGCGCGCGACCGAGCTGGCCGACTCGGTCTCGATGGCCGCCCTGCTGCTCCTGGAGCGGCTCAGCCCGCTGGAGCGGGCGGTGTTCGTGCTGCGTGAGGTCTTCCGCTTCGGCTTCGCCGACATCGCCGCGGCGGTCGACCGCTCCGAGGCCGCCTGCCGCCAGCTCGCCTCGCGGGCGCGACGCCACATGGACGAGGGGAAGACCCGGTTCGAGGCCGACCGGCACAAGCGCGCCGAGCTGTCGAGCCGCTTCTTCGAGGCCCTGCGCGACGGCGACGTGGAGCGGCTCCAGGGCCTGCTCGCCGCCGACGTGGAGACGGTCAACGACGGCGGCGGTGTCGCCGGCGGCGCCGGCGGCCGGTTCGGCGCCGAGCGGGCGGCCCGCATCTTGGTGAACGCCGTGCCGCCGCTGCTCGCCACCGGGGCTCGGCTGGAGGAGCGCGAGCTCAACGGCGAGCCGGGCGCGATCCTGCGCGACGTCGACGGCGCCGTCATCGGCACCTGGACCCTCGACGTCCTCGACGGCCAGGTCCAGCGGATCCTGTCGGTCACCAACCCGGACAAGCTCGGCCATCTGGGCCCGGTGGCGGACTTCAAAGAGGTCGTACGCCGCC
This sequence comes from Nocardioides luteus, assembly GCF_014648595.1. Taxonomy (GTDB): domain Bacteria; phylum Actinomycetota; class Actinomycetes; order Propionibacteriales; family Nocardioidaceae; genus Nocardioides; species Nocardioides luteus. The sequence goes on from NZ_BMRK01000006.1 coordinate 220,072, forward strand.
GCAACCGCGCCCGACGCACGTAGAGATGGCGGTGGGCGACGGGACCCCACTCCCGTCGCCCACAGCCGTCCTATCCCGGACCTGGTCAGTCCTGGCTGCGCCCCCTGCTCGCCGCCATCATGATGCCGATCAGCACCATGCCCAGACCAAGGCCCAGCAGCGCGGCGAGGAAGGCCGGCGAACCGGTGTTCGGCAGTACGCCGCCACCCTTGCTGTCGCTGCCCGAGTCGCTGCTGCCGTTCCCGATGTTGCCACCGGTGTTGTCACCGGAGTCGTCGCCCGGGGTGTCGCCCGGGTTCTCGCCCTCGCAGACGACCTGGATCTCGACCGCCTCAGAGGCGGCGGAGGCCACTCCCCCGACGACCTGGGTGGCCGTCAAGGTGTGCTCGCCGCAGGCGAGCTCGGGCAGGGTCGTCGTCCACTCGCCGTTCTCACCGACGATCACCGTGCCGGCGTCCTCGCCGTCGACCTCGACGGTGACCTCCGCACCCGGCTCGCCGGTACCGGAGACCTCCGGGGTCTGGTCGACGTCCTCGCCGGTCTGCGGCGAGGTGATCTCCGGCGCGGGCGGGGTGACGGTGAACTCGACCGTGGTGGTCTCGCTCGTGTTGCCGGCCGCGTCGGTCTGGACCGCCTCGATGGTGTGGTCGCCGACCTCGAGCGGGTCGGTGACCGGGAGCGACCACGTGCCGTCGTCGTCGACGACCGCCGTACCGATCTCCTCACCGTCGACCTCGACCGTCACCGTGGCGCCGGGCTCGCCCTCACCCCGGATGATCGGGGTCGGGTCGCTCGTCGAGCCACCGTGCTCCGGCGCGGTGATCACGGGAGCGTCGGGAGCGACCGTGTCGATGGTGATGATCACCGAGTTCGAGTCCGGCGACGTGTTGCCCTGCTCGTCCTCAGCGTTGACGACGATGGTGTGGTCGCCGTCCTCGAGGGGCTCGTCGGGCGTGAACGTCCAGTTCCCGTCCTCGTCCACCGTGGTGGTGCCGATCTCCTCTCCATCGACGATGACCGCGATGGTGTCACCGGGGTCTCCGGTGCCCTCGATGGTCGGGGTGTTGTCGTTGGTGCTCTCCCCGGACTCGGGCGAGGTGATCACCGGCGCATTCGAGGTCGTGTCCACGGTGAAGTCGACGGGCTCGGATGCCTCGGAGGTGTTGCCGGCCTCGTCGGTCTGCGTCGCGGTCACCGTGTGCTCCCCCTCGGCGAGCGGCTCCTCCGGCGTGAACGTCCACGTACCGTCGCCGTTCACCGTGGTCTCACCCACGACCTCGCCGTCGATGCTGACCTCGACCGTGGCGCCCGACTCACCGGTGCCGGTGATGTCCGGCGTGGTGTCGGAGACCGAGCTGCCGTCGGCCGGGCCGGTGATCACCGGCGCGTCCGGGGCGGTCTGGTCGACCGTGAAGGCGACCGGCTCCGAGGGCTCGGAGACGTTGCCGGCGTCGTCGGTCGCCGTGGCCACCGCGGTGTGCGGGCCCTCGGCGAGCGGGTCGGTGAGGATCAGGTTCCACCTGCCCTCGGAGTCGACCGGCGCGGTGCCGACGACGTTGCCGTCGATCGTCACCGCGACCGTCGATCCGGGCTCGGCCGTACCGCTGACCGTCGGGGTCGGGTCGGTCGTCGAGGAGCCGTTCGCCGGGGCGGTGATGACCGGAACCTCGGGAGCCTCGGTGTCCACCGTGAAGGTCACCTCGTCCGAGCGCTCGGAGGTGTTGCCGGCCGCATCGGTCTGCGTCGCCGAGACCGTGTGCTCACCGTCGGCGAGCTCGTCGGTCAGCGGCAGCGACCAGGTGCCGTCCTCGTCGACCTCGGCCGTCCCCACGACCTCGCCGTCCACGGTGACCTCGACCGTCGCACCAGCCTCACCGGTGCCCTGGATCGTCGGGGTGCTGTCACCAGTGGTCGAGCCGTCGGCAGGAGCCGTGACGACCGGAGCCCCAGGCGCCTCGGTGTCCACGGTGAACGTGACCTCGGCAGAGGGCTCGGAGGTGTTGCCGGCCTCGTCGGTCTGCGTCGCCGAGACCGTGTGCTCACCATCCGCGAGCTGCTCGGTCAGCGGCAGCTCCCAGTTGCCGTCGGCGTCGACCGTGGCCTCGCCGACGACCTCACCGTCGACCGTGACCTCGACCGTCGCACCCGGCTCACCGGTGCCGCTGATCGTCGGGGTGCTGTCGGCCGTGGTCGAACCGTCGGCAGGAGCGGTGACGACCGGTGCCCCGGGCGCCGCGGTGTCCACCGTGAAGGGGACGGGCTCGGAGGTCGGCGAGACGTTGCCGGCCGCGTCCGTCTGCACCGCAGTCGCGGTGTGACCGCCGTCGGCGAGCGGCTCGGTCAGCTCCAGCGACCAGGTGCCGGTCTCGTCGACCGTGGTCGTTCCGACCGGCACGCCGTCGATGGAGACCTCGACCTCGGCGCCGGGCTCACCGGTGCCGGTGACGGTCGGGGTGTCGTCGTCGGTGACCGAGTCGGCCTCGGGCGAGGTGATCACCGGGGCCTCCGGCGCGGTCGTGTCGATGGTGACGATCACCGAGTTGCTCTCCGGTGACACGTTGCCGAGCTCGTCGGTCTGGGTGGCGACGAAGGTGTACGTCCCGTCCGCCAGCTCCGGAGCGTCGAGGCTCCACGTGCCGTCGCCGTCGACCGTCGTCGTGCCGATCTCGTTGTCGTCCTGGTCGTAGACCGTGATCGTGGTCCCCGGCGTGCCGGTGCCCTCGATCGTCGGGGTGCTGTCATCGGTGGTGGTGCCGCTCTCCGGGCCGGTGATGACCGGCGCGTCCTCGGAGGCGTCCACCGTGAAGGTGCTGCTCGCAGCCGGCGAGGTGTTGCCCGCAGCGTCGGTCTGCGTGGCGGTCGCGGTGTGCTCGCCCTCGGTGAACGGCGTACCGACGTCGATCGTCCAGGCGCCGCTCTCGTCGGCCTGGGTCTCGTAGTCGGTCCCGTCGACGGTCACGTTCACCGTCGCGCCGGGCTCGGCGGTGCCGGTCACGGTCTGTACGTCGGGGCCGATCGTCGAACCGTCCGCCGGACCGGTGATGACCGGGGCGTCCGGGGTGGCCGTGTCGACGACGAAGGTGTTGGAGTCGGCGGGCGACTCGTTGCCGGCCGCGTCGCTCTGGACGGCGGAGACGGTGTGCTCACCGTCGCCCAGCTCCTCGGTGACCGGGAGCGACCAGCTGCCGTCCTCGTCGACCTCGGCGGTGCCGATCATGGTCCCGTCCATGCTCACCTCGACCGTCGCGCCGGGCTCACCGGTGCCGCTGATCGTCGGGGTGTTGTTGCTGATCGTCGAACCGTCCGCCGGCGACTCGATCACCGGAGCGTCCGGCGCATCGGTGTCGATGGTGAAGGTGTTGGAGTCGGCCGGGGACACGTTGCCCGCGGCATCGGTCTGCACCGCCGAGACCGTGTGCTCACCATCGGCGAGCGCATCGGTGGTCGGCAACGACCAGTTGCCGTCAGCATCCACCTCGGCCGTACCGATCACGGTCCCGTCCACGCTCACCTCGACCGTCGCACCCGGCTCACCGGTGCCCGTGACCGTCGGGGTGCTGTCGCTGATCGTCGAACCGTCGGCCGGCGACTCGATCACCGGCGCGTCCGGAGCGGTGCCGTCCCGGTCGGCGTTGGGGCCGACGGTGGAGGTGGCCAGATCGATCTGGGCCGCGTCGCTGCCGAGCAGGGTGACCTGCGCGGCGGTGACGCTGTACGGCCCGGCGCCGGTGCCGCCGACGTCGTTCTGCACGTTGAGGTTGACCGCCACGACGTCGGTGAGGCCCTCCAGGACCGGGGCGAGAGCGTTCGTCGCCTCGGTCACGACCGTGTCGACCGCCGTGCCGGCAGTGGCCAGCGCCGTGTTGAGGGCGGTGTCGACCGCGCCTCCGATCGCCGGCACCAGGATGTTCGTGATCGGGCCGAGCAGCCCGTCGAGCGGGGCCAGGACACCGGAGCCGTCGGCGGTGATCGGCCGCTCGCCGTCGACGAGGGCGCCGAGCGTGCCGGTGTAGCCGATGTTCAGCCCGCCCAGGGTGGTCCCGAAGATCGGGTCACGCAACGTGGTGTCGGACGTGATCGAGATGTCGATGTAGTCCAGCGCGTTGGTGAGGATGTCGTTGAGGTTGCTCTGCAGCTGAGCGAGGAGCTTCGCGACGTCCGCGGAGACCTGCTGCATCACCTCGGGGCTGAGCAGGGTCGAGTTGGGCGGCAGGTTGTTGAGGTCGAGACCGCCGGCGAGGTTGACGGTGACCTGCCCGGTCAACGGGTCGATCGTGACCAGATCGGTCTCCAGCGGCGTGCTGAGGACCTCGTTCACCGCCTCGTCCAACCGGGAGTTGACGGTGACGCTGGTGTTCGTGCTGGCCGTACCGGTGACGCCGCCAACCAGGTTGATGATGCCGCCGACGGCGCCGTTGAGAGCTGTCTCGATGACGTCGGTGAGCCCGTTGACCGTGGTGTTGAGCGTACCGACAGCGTTGTTGGTGGTGGTGCCGATGTCGCCGACGACCGGCGAGTGCAGGTCGAGCGTCGCCTGGGCGACGTTGTGGTCGCGGGTGACGACCCACTGCCCCGAATTGTCGGGGTCGGGCTCGAGACGCGCCGAGGAGCCGACCGCGCCCAGGTCAAGCGCGGCGCGGTCGAGCACCTGGGTCTGTCCGAGCAGCGCGGTCAGGTCGAGGCTGGCGCCGGCGGTCTCGGTGTGGGCGCTGGAGACCGCGTCGTCCTCGGCGGTGGCCTCCTGGACCACCGCCTCGAGGTGCAGCAGGTCACCGAGCGACAGGTCGATGCCTGGCAGGTTCAGACCGATCGCACTCAGCGCGGTGACGTCGAGGTCGGCCTCGTCCACGGTAGGAGCGCTCGGCTCCTGACCGTCGGTGTGCTCGGCCTGCGCCCCTGCGATCCCGGCGATCGCGCTCAGGTCGATCCCGGTGAGCAGCGAACCGCTCAAGAACTGAGCCGACGACTGCGAGGCATCGCCCTGGTCCGCGTACGCGGCTGGGCTGATCCCCACCGCCATCGCACCCGCTGCGAGCGTCGCGACGACTGCTCCCCACCGACGTCCTGACCTTCGCCTCGACAAACGTCGAGACACACGTGAATCCATCGACATACGCGACGGCATGACTCCCCCAAGTGATAAATCCGAGCAAACAGTCGAAGACCGACTGATAGGCCGCCACCCGAATACCGGCAGGAGTACCTTGAATGAAGAGGAGGACTCCTGTCATCTATATGAGGGACGAAAGTTCACGCCACAAGGAAATTTAGCCCAATAGGGCTATGCGACTAGTCCCCGCGACGCATGGACACCGACCGCCACCCACCCTCGAAGGAGGGTGGGTGGCGCTCGGAGTCGATTCAGTGGCTTCAGACAGTCGCAGGCTGGGCGGTCCCGGGTCGCCGGCCGAGGTCGGCGGTGCGTACGTCCTTGGTCTCGCGGGCGGTCAGCGCAGCGATCGTGGCGATGAGGCAGACCACCGCGGTGTAGCCGGCGGTGACGACCCAGCCACCCTCCTTCACTCCGCCGAGGGCGGTGACGATCGAGGGCGTGAACCCGGCCAGCATGAAGCCGATCTGGGTGCCGATCGCGACTCCGGAGAAGCGCACCGGGGTCGAGAACATCTCACCGTAGAAGGACGGCCAGGTCGCGTTGGCGGCGGCGTAGCCGAAGGAGAAGGTGAGGATCGCGAGCGCGAAGACGAGCAGCTCGCTGCCCTGGCTCATCGACAGCAGGTAGAACGGCATCAGCACCGCGCTGGCTACGGCGCCGTAGATGAAGACGGGCTTGCGGCCGATCCGGTCGGCCAGCCGGCCGAACATCGGCTGGGTGAACAGCGCGACGACGTTGGCCGCGACGACCAGCCACAGCGTGATCGAGTCCACCATCCCGACCTCGACGCCGTAGGCGATGGCGAGGTTGCCGAAGACCGTCGACACGGCCGCGATGAACGCACAGCAGACCACGCGCAGCACATCGGCCCAGTGCTCCCGCAGCAGCACCGCGAGCGGCAGCTTCGCGACGGTGTTGTTGGCCTTGGCCTCCTCGAACTCCGGGGTCTCGTTGAGGCGGCTGCGGATGAAGAACGCGACCACGACGACGATCGCGGAGAGCCAGAACGGGATACGCCAGCCGATGCCGTACTTGATGTCGTCGGGCAGCGCGACCACCGGGATGAAGACCAGCGCGGCCAGGATCTGGCCGCCCTGGGTGCCGGTCAGCGTCCAGGAGGTGTAGAAGGAGCGCTTGTCGTCGGGGGCGTGCTCGAGGGTGAGCGAGCTGGCGCCGGCCTGCTCGCCGGCGGCCGAGAGGCCCTGGAGCAGTCGGCAGAAGACCAGCAGCGCCGGCGCGATCCAGCCCGCCTGGTCGTACGTCGGCAGGCAGCCGATCAGGAAGGTGCCGCCACCCATCAGCAGGAGGGTGAACAGCAGAACCTTCCGGCGCCCGATCCGGTCGCCGAAGTGGCCGACGAAGATCGCGCCCACGGGGCGGGCGACGTAGGCGAAGGCGAAGGTCGCGAACGACATCACCAGCGAGGCGTCGCCTGCGCTGGGGAAGAAGACGTGCGGGAAGATCAGGGCCGCGGCAGAGCCGAAGACGAAGAAGTCGTAGTACTCGACCGCGCTGCCCATGAAGCTGGCCAGCGCGGCGCGTACCGGCGTCTTGCCAACTCGGTTGTCGGTGTCAGGTCCCGCCATCGGGTCCTCCTCGGGTTTCTCCCGCGGTCCTGGCCGCGGGTGGTGGGGGTGATTTCAGTATCGGGTCAGCCGGCCGCGGCCAGCTCGCGCAGGTGGGCGAGCATCCGCGTGGCATCGGGCTCGATGCCAGTGATCAGCCGGAGGGCGTCGACGGCCTGGTAGACCGCCATGTGGCCTCCGTGGAGCGTCCGGCAGCCGGCCTCGCGCGCAGCCTGCAGCAGCGCGGTGTCCAGAGGCCGGTAGACGATGTCCGCCACCCACAGGTCGGGGTGGAGGAGGCTGGTGTCCAGGGGTGTGCCGGGGTGGTCGGCCATGCCGACCGGGGTGCAGTTGACCAGTCCGTCCGCGTCGGGGAGGAGCGCTGCCAGCTTCTCGACGTCGCTCGCCTCGACGGTGCTCTCCGGATGGTGGCGGCGCAGGTCCTCGACCCGCGCCTGGGCACGGTCGAGGTCCATGTCGGCGACGACCAGCCTGCCGGCCCCCTGTCGCAGGAGCGCGTGGGCGACGGCCGAGCCCGCCCCTCCCGCGCCGAGCTGTACGACGGTGCCGCGCGGAGCGTCCGGCATCCCGGTGCGCAGAGCGTGAGCGAAGCCGGTCGTGTCGGTGTTGTAGCCGACCGCACCGTCCTCGCCGAAGACGACCGTGTTGACCGCACCCATCCGGGCCGCGGTGTCGTCGAGCTGGTCGAGATGCTCGATCACCAGCTCCTTGCAGGGGTGGGTGATGTTGAGCGCGTCGAAGCCGAGGCGCCGGGCATCCCTCAACAGGTCGCCCACCCCCTCCGCCGGGACTCCCAGAGCGGTGATGTCGATCGTCTTGTAGACGTACGACAGACCGTGCTCGGCCGCCTCGCGCATGTGCAGCGCCGGGCTCAGCGAGGGCCCTACGCCCGCGCCGATCAGGCCGACCAGAAACGAAGACTCCATCCGGGTGAATCCTTAATGTACGAACTAGTACGTTACGAGAGTGAAGGGGATCACAGCCCAAACCCACCCGTCAACCCTCCCCGGGCAAATCCCTCCCCGGCGAAAGGTCAAAACCTGACGCCGAGACGTCGAAAATCGAGCGCGAGAGGTCAGTTTCCGACGCCGAGGCGGCAGCGGCCGGTGGCGTACGTGGTCTGACCACTGGGCGTCGAAAACTGCCGACTCGACGTCGATTTCCGACGTCTCGGCGTCAATACCTGACGGGTCGGCGGCGATTTCTGACGGATCGACGGGGTTGGGTCAGGCGGAGAGCCAGGCGACGACGATGTCGCCGAGGATGCGGCGGTGGCGCTCGCGTACGTCGGGGGCGAGCATGTCGCGGCCGAAGAGGAAGCCGAAGGTGGCGCTGTTGGCGACCTGGAAGACGCAGTAGGCGCTGATCATCATGTGCACGTCGACGGCATCGACGTCGGCGCGCAGCTCGCCGGAGGCGCGGCCGCGGGCGAGGACCTCGTCGAGGAGGGAGGCGGCCGGGGTGCCGAGGTCACGGAGCGCCTCCACCTTCCCGAGGTGCTGGCCGTTGTGGATGTTCTCGACCGAGACGAGCCGGATGAAGGCCGGGTGGTCGTGATGGTGGTCGAAGGTGAGCTCGGCGATCCGCCGTACAGCCTCGACCGGGGTGAGATCGTCGGCGTGCAGGCCCTGCTCGGTCTCGCGGATGCGGCGGTAGGCCGACTCGAGGACGGCGAGGTAGAGCCCCTCCTTGCCGCCGAAGTAGTAGTAGATCATCCGCTTCGTCGTGCGGGTGCGCTCGGCGATCTCGTCGACCCTCGCCCCGGAGTAGCCCTGCTCGGAGAAGACCTCGGTGGCGACCTCGAGCAGCTCTGCCCGGGTGCGCTCGGCGTCTCGCATCCGCTCTGCGGACGGTGGGGCGGAGCGTTGGGTGTCGACCATGCCTCCGAGCCTAGAGCACGATCCTCTTCCCAAGGACCACCAATGTATGTACCGTTTCGTACATTAGTCACGAACGGAGAACCATGCGCACCTCGATCGCCACCGTCTGCCTCAGCGGCGGCCTGGTCCAGAAGATGTACGCCGCGGCCGAGGCCGGCTTCGACGGGATCGAGATCTTCGAGCCCGACCTCGTCGCCGCACCCCAGTCCCCCGAGGAGATCAGGGCGCTGGCCGACCGGCTCGGGCTCAGCCTCGACCTCTACCAGCCGTTCCGCGACGCCGAGGGCGTCGACGAGGAGGCCTTCGCCGACGTGCTGCACCGTGCGGAGGCGAAGTTCCGGCTGATGCGGCGGCTCGGGATCGACCTGATGCTGGTGTGCAGCAACGTCGGCACCGCCACCCTCGACGACGACGAGGTCTCCGCGGGGCAGCTGCGGCGGCTCGGCGAGCTCGCCGCGGCGTACGACATCCGGCTGGCCTACGAGGCGCTCGCCTGGGGCCGGTTCGTCGACGACTACCGTCGCTCGTGGCGGATCGTCGAGCTCGCCGACCACCCGAACGTCGGCGTCTGCCTGGATAGCTTCCACATCCTCTCGCGCGGGCACGACCCGAAGCAGATCGAGGAGATCCCGGCCGAGAAGATCTTCTTCCTGCAGCTCGCCGACGCGCCGGCGCTGAGCATGGACGTGCTCTCCTGGAGCCGTCACCACCGGCTCTTCCCCGGCGAGGGCAGCTTCGACCTGCCCGCCTTCCTCGCCCACGTGCAGCGTGCGGGATACGCCGGCCCGCTCTCGCTGGAGGTCTTCAACGACACCTTCCGCCAGACCGACCCGGTGCGCACCGCCCGGCAGGCCCAGCGCTCGCTGCGCTGGCTCGCCGACCGCACCGCCGACCTGCTCGGCGACGAGGCCGGCCCGCTCCCCCGCCTGCCCGAGGTCGCCGCGCCCGAGGCGTTCGACTTCGTCGAGATCAAGGCGCCGGAAACCTCCGGTGTGGAGGTGCTGCTCGAGCAGCTCGGCTTCGACTTCGGCGGTCGCCATCGCAGCAAGCAGGTGCGGCTGTGGACGTGGGGTGAGGTACGCATCGTGTGCAACGACCAGGGCGGCAGCCCGGCCGCGCCGCGCATCGCAGCGGTCGGCTTCGACGTGGCCGACTCCGAGCCGGCCGCCGAACGCGCTGCCGCGCTGATGGCGCCGCCCGTCCACCGCCGGACGTACGCCGGCGAGCAGGCCCTGCGCGCCTTCTCCTCCCCCGACGGCACCGAAGTCTTCTGCTCGCACGCGGAGGACTGGATCGGCGAGTTCGACGGCGGCGTGGCCGGGACGTCGACCGAGCGCGGCTCGGCGCGCATCGACCACGTCAACCTGGTCCAGCCCTGGCACAGCTTCGACGAGGCGGTCCTCTTCTACACCAGCGTCCTGTCACTGACCCCGCAACCGACGCAGGAGGTCGCCGGTCCGTCGGGTCTCGTCCGCAGCCAGGTGATGAGCTCGCCGGCCGGCGGCGTACGTCTTCCGCTCAACCTGCTCCCGACCGGGCAGCTCGCCGGCGACGAGCAGGCCCACGCCCAGCACGTCGCGCTCGCCTGCCAGGACATCGTCGGCGTGGTCGCGGCCGCCCGCGAGCGGGGGCTGCGGCCGTTGAAGGTGCCGGGCAACTACTACGACGACCTGGTCGCCCGATTCCGTCTGTCCGAGGACTTCGTCGCCACCCTGCGTGAGCTCGACCTGCTCTACGACCGCGACGCCGACGGGGAGTATCTGCACTGCTACACCGAGACCGTCGGCGAGGTCTTCTTCGAGCTCGTCGAGCGGCGGGAGCGGTATGACGGGTTCGGCGCGGGGAACGCGCCGGTGCGGTTGGTCAGTCAGGCGGGGTGACGAAGACCCCCTCTTCGCCGGTTTCAGCGAAGAGGGGGTCTCGACAAGCTCGACCACCGGGGGTCAGAAGTTGCCGCGGCGCTCCTGCTCGCGCTCAATGGCCTCGAAGAGGGCCTTGAAGTTGCCCTTGCCGAAGCCGAGGGAGCCGTGGCGCTCGATCAGCTCGAAGAAGACCGTCGGGCGGTCGCCGATCGGCTTGGTGAAGATCTGGAGCAGGTAGCCGTCCTCGTCGCGGTCGACGAGGATGCCGCGCTTCTGCAGCTCCTCGATCGGCACCCGGACCTCACCGATCCGGGCACGCAGCTCGGGGTCCTCGTAGTAGGAGTCGGGGGTGTCGAGGAACTCGATGCCGTTGTCGCGCAGCGCGTCGACGGTGGCCAGGATGTCGTTGGTGGCCAGGGCGAGGTGCTGGGCGCCGGGGCCCTGGTAGAACTCCAGGTATTCGTCGATCTGCGACTTCTTCTTCGCGATCGCCGGCTCGTTGAGCGGGAACTTCACCCGGTGGTTGCCGTTGGCGACCACCTTCGACATCAGCGCGGAGTAGTCGGTGGCGATGTCGTCGCCGATGAACTCGGCCATGTTGGTGAAGCCCATGACGCGGCCGTAGAAGTCGACCCAGGCGTCCATGTTGCCGAGCTCGACGTTGCCGACGACGTGGTCGAGCGCCTGGAAGAGGCGCTTGGGGGCACCCTCGCGCTTCTTCAGCGTCGAGGTTCGGGCCACGTAGCCGGGCAGGTACGGGCCGTCGTAGCTCTTACGGTCGACCAGCGTGTGGCGGGTCTCGCCGTAGGTGGCGATCGCCGCGACACGTACGGTGCCGTGCTCGTCGGTCACGTCGTGGGGCTCCTCGAGCACGGTGGCGCCCTGGGCGCGGGCGTGGTCGATGCAGCGGTCGACGTCGGGCACCTCGAGGGCGATGTCGATGACGCCGTCACCGTGACGGGCGTGGTGGGCGATGATCTCGCTCTCGGGCGCGACGCCGCCCTTGATCACGAACCGCACTCCCCCGCTGCGCAGGACGTAGGCGTGGTGGTCGCGGTTGCCGGTCTCGGGGCCGGAGTAGGCGACCAGCTCCATGCCGAAGGCGCTCTGGAAGAAGTGGGCGGTCTGGGTGGCGTTGCCGACGGCCCAGACGACGGCGTCCCAGCCGGTGACCGGGAACGGGTCAGAGGTGTCGTCGTAGGCGACCAGGCCGACGAGCTGCTCCAGCTCCTCGAGCTGGAGTCCGGCGAGCTTCTCTTGGTTGGTGAGGGTGTCTGCAAGCGTCATGCGGGCAAGTCAAGTGGGCCGGATCACACCGGACAAGTTGATCACTCAGGACTGGTCAATCTGCCAGATCCGACCAGCGTTCGACTCACTTCGCTGGTCAATCTGACTACCATCAACCCATGAACCTCGATGACCTCGATGTCACCCTCCTCGAGACTCTGCACGCCCACCCGAGGGTCGGCGACCTGGAGCTGTCCCGGGTCGCCGGCGTCGCCCGCGCGACCGTGCAGAGCCGGCTGCGGAAGATGGCCGACGCCGGCGTGATCCGCGACTGGGCGCCCACCATCGACCCGGCCGCCGCGGGCCACGCCGTCCAGGCGTTCGTGACGCTGGAGATCTCGCAGGGCGCGCTCGAGGACGTACGCAGCGACCTCGCCGAGATCCCCGAGGTGATGGAGGCGTACGTGACCACCGGCTCCTTCGACGTCTTCTGCAAGGTCGCCACCGGGTCGCACGCGAAGCTCCAGGAGGTGCTCGTCCGCATCGACCAGTCGCACGCCGTCGTCCGCTCCACCAGCGTCGTCACCCTCTCGACGCTCATCGAGCCGCGCACCCTCGACCTGCTGCGCACGGGAGCGACCCCGCGCTGACCAGCACCTGAGATTTTCGTTGACGAGATTGCTAACAATCTTGTTGATGATCTACGGTCTGTGACGTGCGTCATGCCATCACCCGCCCGGACCAGAGCCCCGTGCCGTGCCTCCTCATGCGTGGAGGCACCTCTCGGGGACCGTTCTTCGACGCCCGCGACCTGCCCGCTGACACCGCGGGACGCGATGCGGTGCTGCTGGCGGTGCTGGGCTCGCCCGACCCGCTCCAGGTCGACGGTCTCGGCGGCGGACACCCGCTGACCAGCAAGGCCGGCATCGTCGCGCCGGGCGCTCCCGGCTCGGGCGTCGACGTGGAGTGGACCTTCGCCCAGCTGCAGCCCGACTCCGACCAGGTCGACACCACGCCCAACTGCGGCAACATGCTGGCCGCGGTGCTGCCCTTCGCGATCGAGACCGGCATGGTCACCCCGACCGGCGACACCACCACCGCCCGCGTGCTGACCCGCAACACCGGTGCGGTCGCCGAGATCACCGTCTCGACTCCGGCCGGGCTCGACGGCAGGCGCTGCGTACGCTACGGCGGCGACGCCCGCATCGACGGTGTGCCCGGCACGGCGGCGCCGGTGCGGATCGGTTTCCTCGACACCGCCGGCTCGGTGGCCGGGAGCCTGCTGCCGACCGGTAACGTACGCGACACCGTCGAGGTCCCGGGGCTCGGCCCGGTCGACGTCACCCTGATCGACAAAGGTCAGCCGCTGGTGATCCTCGACGCCCGCTCCGTGGGGGCCAGCGGCGCGGAGAGCCCCGAGGCGATCGACGCCGACGAGGGCTTGCGCGCACGGATCGAGGCGCTGCGGATCGTCGCCGGTCACGCGATGGGGCTCGGGGACGTGACCGACCGGCCCTACCCGAAGATGACGCTCGTCTCCGCGCCGTCGCGCGGTGGCTCGATCTCGACCCGCAGCCTGATCCCGCGCCGCACCCACCGCTCGATCGGTGTGCTCGCCGCCGTCACCGCCGCCACCGCGGTGGTGCTGCCCGGCTCGGTGGCCCACGCGCTCGCCACCGCTCCCCCGGTGGTCACGACCGAGGCCGGCTCCGAGGCCACGGTCGGCGTCGAGCACCCGAGCGGGGAGTTCAGCGTGACCCTGGGACTGGACCCCGACGACCCGGCGCGGGTGACCCGATCCGCCCTGCTGCGTACGGCTCGGTTGATCATGGCCGGCTCGGCCATGGTGCCGAGCGCCCTTCTCGAGGAGAGCTCTTCATGATCATCGACGTCCACGGTCACTACACCACCGCGCCGGCACCGCTCGGCGAGTGGCGCGACGCGCAGGTGGCGGCGCTGGCCGCCCCGGCCGCCGCGCCGGATCCTGCCGGCCCGCGGATCTCCGACGACCAGATCCGGGAGACCATCGAGACCAACCAGCTCCGGCAGATGGACGAGCGCGGCATCGACCTGACCGTCTTCTCGCCGCGGGCCTCGTTCATGGCCCACCACATCGGCGACCTCTCGACCTCGACGGCCTGGGCGCGGATCTGCAACGACCTGTGTGCCCGCGTCGCCGAGCTCTACCCGACGCGGTTCGCTGCGGGGGCGATGCTCCCGCAGTCGCCCGACGCCTCCGCCTCGACCACGGTCGCGGAGCTGGAGCGCGCGGTCGTGGACCTCGGCGCGGTCGTGGTCAACGTCAACCCCGACCCCTCCGGCGGCCACTGGTCCTCACCGCCGCTCACCGACAGGTCCTGGTACCCGGTCTGGGAGAAGCTCTGCGAGCTCGACGTACCCGCCATGGTCCACGTCTCCACCAGCTGCAACCCGGCCTTCCACACCACCGGCGCCCACTACCTCAACGCCGACACGACCGCGTTCATGCAGCTCCTGAGCGGCGACCTCTTCGCCGACTTCCCCGACCTGCGCCTGGTGATCCCGCACGGGGGCGGCGCCGTCCCCTACCACTGGGGTCGCTTCCGCGGGCTGGCGCAGGCGCTCGGCCGCCCGGATCCTTCCGAGACGCTGATGAAGAACGTCTTCTTCGACACCTGCGTCTACCACCAGCCCGGCATCGACCTCCTGCTCGACGTCATCCCGCACAGCAGCGTGCTGTTCGCCTCGGAGATGATCGGCGCCGTCCGCGGCATCGACCCCCGCACCGGCCACCACTTCGACGACACCCGCCGCTACGTCGAGACGTACGCAGCCCGCAAGGGCCTCACCGAGACCGAGCTCGCCGCCCTGACCGAGACCAACGCCCGCCGTGTCTATCCGCGGCTGGATCGGCTGATCCGGGCGGCCGAATCCCCTGTAACACGTCGTTCGTAGGACTACTCGCCCTATTCAAACGACCGGATAGTCGGTGTAACAGCGTGTTACACCTCCGCGACCACCCCGCCACACCCAGCTAGGAGACCCCCGTGCACGAGCTCGGAGTTGTTCACACGACGATCGACCGCGCCGACCCCGCGGCCGTCGAGGCGCTGTCCGGGTTCGGCGTCGCGACGATCCATGAGGCGATGGGGCGGCTGGGGCTGATGCGGCCCTACATCCGCCCGGTCTACGAGGGTGCACGGCTGTGCGGCACCGCCGTCACGGTGCTCCTGCAGCCCGGCGACAACTGGATGCTCCACGTCGCCGCCGAGCAGGTCCAGGACGGCGACGTCGTCGTCGCCGGCTGCACGACCGAGTCCGAGGACGGGTTCTTCGGCGAGCTGCTCGCGACCTCGCTGCGCAGCCGTGGGGCCCGCGGGCTGGTCATCGACGGCGGCTGCCGTGACGTCGACGAGCTGCGGGCGATGGACTTCCCCGTCTTCTCCCGCGCGATCAACGCCAAGGGCACCGTCAAGGCGACCCTCGGGTCGGTCAACGTCCCGGTCAACGTCGCCAACGCCTTGGTCAACCCCGGTGACGTCGTCGTCGCCGACGCCGACGGCGTGGTCGTCGTCCCGGCCGCCCGCGCGGCCGACGTCGCCGAGGCCGCCTGGAAGCGGGAGGAGGCCGAGGCCGGCAAGCGCGCCCGCTTCGAGTCCGGGGAGCTCGGCCTCGACATCTACGACATGCGCCCGCGGCTCGCCGAGCTCGGCCTCACCTACAAGGACTGATCAGATGGTCACGCCCGGCTGGCTGCACTGGTTCCAAGGCCCCACCGAGCCCACCTTCACCCTCCCCGAGGGCGCGGTCGACGCGCACTGTCACGTCTTCGGCCCAGCGGCGGAGTTCCCGTTCGCACCGGAACGCAAGTACACCCCGGTCGACGCCTCGAAGGAGCAGCTCTTCGAGCTCCGCGACCACCTCGGTCTGGCCCGCAACGTGCTCGTCCAGGCGACCTGCCACGGCGCCGACAACAGCGCTCTCGTCGATGCCTTGGTGCACTCCGACGGGCGGGCACGCGGGGTCGCGACGGTGCGCGCCGACGTCACCGACGAGGAGCTCGCCCGCCTCCACGAGGCGGGGGTACGCGGCGTACGTTTCAACTTCGTCAAGCGCCTCGTCGACGTCACCCCGACCGAGGCGCTCGAGCAGATCGCGGCCAGGATCGCCCCGCTCGGCTGGCACGTGGTCATCTACTTCGAGGCCGTGGACCTCCCCGACCTGAAGGACTTCTTCGCGAGCCTGCCGGTCCCGCTGGTCGTCGACCACATGGGCCGACCCGACGTCACGAAGGACCCGGACGGACCGGAGTTCGCCGAGTTCCTCGACTTCGTGGCTGCCAACGACGTGTGGGTCAAGGTCTCCTGCCCCGAGCGTCTCACCGTCAGCGGCCCGCCGGCCCTCGACGGCGAGCGGCACGCCTACGCCGACGTCGTGCCGTTCGCCCGCACGGTCGTCGAGCGCTTCCCCGACCGCGTCCTGTGGGGCACCGACTGGCCCCACCCCAACCTCGAGGACCACATGCCCGACGACGGCCTGCTGGTCGACCACATCCCGCACATCGCCCCCACCCCCGAGCTGCAGCAGGCGCTCCTCGTGGACAACCCCATGCGCCTGTACTGGCCCGAAGGAGAGCACCGTGCCTGACCCCACCAGCACCTCCACCAACGCCGCCAACCGGCTCAACCGGCTGCCGATCTCGCGGTTCCACAAGCTCGCCACTTTGGCGCTCGCGTTCGCCTACTTCTTCGAGTTCGCCGACATCAACACCTTCGCCACCACGGCCCCGGTGATGCGCGAGCAGTGGGGCGTGACGATCAACCACATCGCGTACGTCACCAGCCTCTCGTTCGTCGGCATGTTCCTCGGCTCCGTGGTGGCCGGCGGCCTGGCGGACCGGCTCGGCCGGAAACGTACGCTCGTGGCGACCACGATCTGGTTCTCGATCTGGTCCTTCGCCAGCGTCTTCGCCTGGGACATCGTCGCGATGGGCGTCTTCCGGGTGATGACCAGCGCCGGCCTCTCCGCGATGACCGTCGTCGCCGTCGTCTATATGAACGAGCTGTTCCCGCGCGCCAAGCGTGGCAAGTTCCAGGCGTACGTCATCGTCATCGGCATCTGTGGCACGCCGGCCACCAACCTGATCGCCTCCGCGGTGGTGCCGCTCGCCGACTGGACCTGGCGCCTGGTCTTCCTCTGGGGCGCTCTCGGGGTGCTCTTCCTCTTCTTCGTGCGGCGCCTCGTGGAGTCGCCGCAGTGGCTGGAGTCGCGCGGCCGCCATGCCGAGGCCGAGCAGATCCTGACCCGGCTGGAACGAGACTCGACCGCCGAGCACGGCACCCTCCCCGAGCCCGTCGCCCCGGCGCCCGCCGGCCCGACGACCAAGGCCGGGCTGGCGATGCTCAAGGACAAGCGGTTCCTCTACCCGACGATCCTGCTCTCGGTGCTGTGGATCTCGCAGACCATCGGCTTCTTCGGCTTCTCCTCCTGGGCGCCCACCCTGCTCGCCGCCGAGGGCGTCAGCGTCGAGGACTCGATCTTCTACGTCGCGCTGACCACCGTCGGTGCTCCGCTCGGATCGTTCCTGGCCTCGCTGGTCACCGACCGCTTCGAGCGCAAGTGGTGCCTGGTCGTCTTCGGGCTGATCATCGCCGCGTCCGGTCTGCTCTACGGCCTCACCTTCACGCCGCTGCTGATCGTCGCCTTCGGCTTCCTGGTGAACCTGTTCGAGCGCGGCTACACGGCCCTGGCCTACGCCTACTCCCCCGAGCTCTTCGACACCAAGGGCCGCTCGCTCGGCACCTCGATCTCCTACGGTCTCGGCCGGCTCTCCAACGCGGCCGGGCCGCTGATCATCGCCGGGCTCTACGGCGGGCTCGGCTACCAGGCCGTCTTCTACTTCATCGCCGGCACCTGGGTCGTCGGGGCGCTCGCCCTGGCCGTCTTCGGGCCGGCCACCCGCAAAGCCCGGCTCGCCACCGAGGCAGCCGCCGTCCCGACCGTGTGACCGGAGGAGAACCCATGCCGGAACCCGTCCCGGAGACCCTGACCACGCTCAAGCGGATGGCCGCCGACACCCCGACCCGCCCGCCGCTGGGCGACGTCGCCCACATCGGCCATGCCCAGCTCTTCACCCCGCGGCCCGAGGAGACGGTCGCCTTCTTCACCGACTTCCTCGGCCTGACCGTCTCGGGTCAGGTCGGCGAGAGCACCTATCTGCGTACCTGGGACGACTACGAGCACCACAGCGTCGTCGTCACCGCCCGCGACCAGCCCGGGATCGGGCGTACGGCACTGCGCTGCTCCTCCTCCGAGGCGCTCGCGCGCCGGATAGCGGCGGTGAAGGCGACCGGGGCCGACGGCGAGTGGCGTCAGGACGAGCCGGGCCTCGGGCCGCTGTGGGTGACGCGCGATCCAGACGGCCACGAGATCGCGCTCTACCACGAGACCGACTACTGGGAGGCCCCGACGGACGACCTGCGGCCCGGGCTCAAGAACCAGCCGCAGGCCAAGCCCGGCCACGGGGTCGCGGTGCGGCGCCTGGACCACATCAACTACCTGGCTCGCGACGTCGAGACCACGACCGGGTTCATCATCGACACGCTCGGCGCGCGGCCGACCGAGCAGATCCGGCTCGACGACGGCCACATCGGTGCCCGCTGGTCGACCTTCACCCAGAAGTCCTACGACCTCGTCTACACCGAGGACTGGACCGGAGCGACCGGCCGGCTGCACCACCTGGCCTTCGCGACCGACACGCGCGAGGACATCCTGCGCGCCGCCGACCTCGCGCTGGACACCGGCGTCTTCATCGAGACCGGGCCGCACAAGCACGCCATCCAGCAGACCTTCTTCCTCTACGTCTACGAGCCCGGCGGCAACCGGATCGAGCTGTGCAACCCGCTGACCCGGCTGGTGCTCGCTCCCGACTGGCCGCTGATCACCTGGACCGAGGCCGAGCGGGCCAAAGGCCAGGCATGGGGGCTGGAGACGATCTCCTCCTTCCACACCCACGGCACCCCGCCGGCCTGATCCGAGAAACAGAGTTGTGAAGCCGAGCGTGGCCCATAGGTCACGCTCGGCTTCACAACTCATCGGGCGCCGTCAGGCGCAGCAGGGTGAGGCCGCCTCGGCGGGCGCGCACATCGTCGGTGCGTCGCCGAGCACGGTGTAGACCTCCCAGCGCTCGCCGTTCGGGGCACCCTCGACCCAGAACTTGTCCTGCTTGGCGTAGCAGCACTCGGTGCCGCGCTCGTCGATCGAGGCGAAGCCCGCCTCGGCGAGCCGGGTCTGCTCGGCGTCGACGGCATCGGTATCGGCGACCTCGACACCGAGGTGGTTGAGCGAGCCGCCCGTGCCCGGGTTCTCCATCAGGACGAGCTTGAGCGGCGGCTCGGCGACGACGAAGTTGGCGTAGCCGGGGCGGGTCTTGGCCGGTTCGGTGGCGAAGAGCTTGGAATAGAACGCGATCGACTCCTCGAGGTCGTCGACGTTGAGAGCGAGCTGGATACGTGACATCGGTGCCTCCTCGGGCAATACATAGACGATTGTCTATGTATTGAACATTGGCATTTGGATCGACAGCCGTCAATATAGATACATGTCGAATTCTGAGGCGGTCCTCGAGCTCACGCCGGTGAACGAGGCGCCCTGCTGCCCTCCGCTGACCAAGCAGCCCCTCACCGCCGACCAGGCCGCCTCGATGGCGCCGATGCTGAAGGCGCTCGCCGACCCCGTACGCCTCCGGCTTCTCTCGCTCGTCGCCGCCCACGCCGACGGCGAGGCCTGCGTGTGCAACCTCAACGACGCCTTCGACCTCTCCCAGCCGACGATCAGCCACCACCTCAAGGTGCTTCACGGAGCCGGTCTGCTCGACCGGGAGAAGCGCGGCACCTGGGTCTACTACCGCGTACGCAGCGAGGCGCTCGCCAACGTGGCCACCCTGCTCGGCGGCGCGGCCTGAGAGCCCAAATGGCCCCGTGCGAGGGGCGGCCCGCGTGTTACGTTCGGTCGATGACGAGACCCGGTGAGATCCTCGGCAGCGTGGCCGCCGCCAGCGAGCGCGAGCAGCTCGATGTGTTCCTGGATTACCTGCGCGACGCCGTCGTGCGCAAGGTCCGCGGGGTGTCGGAGGAGGACGCCCGGCGCAGCCCGGTGCCGACCGGCACCAACCTCGGCGGGCTGATCAAGCACCTGCGGTGGGTGGAGCTGGGCGGGTTCGCCCAGCAGATCGGGCAGATCTCCGCCGCGGAGCTGCCTACGCCGCCGTGGACCGACGCAAACCCGGAGGCCGATCTGCGGTTGGAGCCGAACGAGAAGCTGGACGACGTCATCGACGCCTACCAGGCGGAGTGCGCCCGCTCTCGCGAGATCGCCGCCCAGCACAGCCTCGACTACATACCGCCGGGCGGGGAGCTGACGTTGCGGTGGGTGTACCTGCACGTGATCCTGGAGACCGGCCGGCACGCGGGCCATACGGACATCCTTCGCGAGATGATCGACGGCAGCGTCGGCGACTGACGGCTCGCGGCGCGTCGTCGGTCCGCGTTCCGCCAAGGTCCGGTGCTGCTGTCGAGACAGGCGAGGACGGACGTATCGGTCGATCCGACGGTGTGCAACCGGCCCGGAGTATCACCGACCTCTTGACCGAGCACGGCTAGTTGTACTCGGCCAGGAGGTTGGTGACACTCCGAGTCGGTTGTTGACGTAG
>NZ_BMRK01000007.1:0-171565 GCF_014648595.1 Nocardioides luteus
GTGGGTGGGGTGGTCTCGACAGGCTCGACCTCCGGTGGGCGCCACCGAGGGCTGGCGGCGCGGGTCGAGGGCCTCGTCGAGCTCGACCTCCGAGGACTCAGTTCTCCGCGCCACACTCGGGCCGCCGCCCCGATAGCCAGTCAGATTTTTTCTCGACGTGTCCCGGTGTCCAGGACCGCGAAGCGGCCGGCGAAGCCGGCGGCCGTAGGCCGTCCTTGACTCCGGGGCAGGTCGAGAAGACCCTCAGGAAAGGGTCGGCGGCCCAGACCAGCCTCGGCGACACGTTTCCCGCAGGGAGGTCTCGACAGGCTCGACCACCGGTGCTCACCGGAGGTGGCGGGTGTTGTGGGCGGGGTGGTCTCGACAAGCTCGACCTCCGGGGGTCACTGCCGGGGGCTGGTGTTCCGAGTGGGGTGGTCTCGACAGGCTCGACCACCGGTGGAGGCCACCGGGGGCTGGCGTCGGGTCGAGGGTCTCGACAAGCTCGACCTCCGGTGGGGGTTGGTGTTCCGAGCCAGGGGTCTCGACAGGCCCACCGGGGCCGATACTCCCCACGCATCACGAGATTCAAATTCGGGCTTGGACAGGCATCGCTGAACGTTCCTACCGTGATGGTCACCACCTCGCATCGACATTTGAAGGACGTGTCTCGTGACCGAGTACAGCCCGACAGACCTGGCCGCCCAGCTGAAGAGCGGGCTTCTCTCGTTCCCGGTCACCCACTTCTCTGCGGACCTTCAGTTCGACGAGGAGTCCTACCGCAAGCATCTGAGCTGGCTGGCGCAGTATCCGGTCGCGGGGCTGTTCGCGGCGGGCGGGACGGGGGAGGGGTTCTCGTTGCGGCCGGAGGAGACCGACCGGGTCGTACGCGCTGCGGTCGACGAGGTCGCGGGGGCGGTGCCGGTGCTGGCGCCGGCGACGGGGAGCACCTCGAATGCGATCGCCCAGGCGAAGGCGGCCGAGGCTGCGGGGGCGGACGGGGTGCTGCTGATGCCGCCGTACCTGACCGAGGCGGGCCAGGACGGTCTGGTCGAGCATGCGAGCCAGGTCTGCGAGGCCACCGGGCTGGGGGTGGTCGTCTACAGCCGCGCCAACGCCATCCTGCGTGACGAGGCCGTCGCTCGCCTCGCCGACCGGAACCCCAATCTGATCGGCTTCAAGGACGGCGTCGGCAACATCGAGCAGATGACGCGCACCTACGCGCGCGTCGGCGAGCGGCTCATCTACATCGGCGGCCTGCCGACGGCGGAGACCTTCGCGCTGCCGCTGCTGCAGCTCGGGGTGAGCACGTACTCCTCGGCGCTGTTCAACTTCGCGCCGAAGTGGGCGATCGAGTTCTACGACGCCGTCCGTGCCCAGGACCGCGACGAGGTCTACCGTCGTCTCAACGAGTTCGTGATCCCCTACCTCGACATCCGGGACCGTACGGCCGGCTACGCGGTCTCCATCGTCAAGGGTGGGCTGGCCGCGATCGGGCGGCCCGCCGGCCCGGTCCGGCCGCCGCTGACCGACCTGCGCGAGGACGAGATCGACGAGCTGCGTGACCTGATCAGCCGGATCTCCTGACGCCGATCCGATCCGGAACAGCACCCGAGACCGACCGACCCGATAGGAACGGACCATGAGCTACCGATCGATCATCGCCGGAGCCGACGCCGATCAGCCCGACGTCGCCGCAGCCACCACCGCCGCGGCCGAGGCCTTCGCCGGCTACCGCGCCACCACCCCCGACGCCCGCGCCGACTTCCTCGAGGCCGCCGCTGCCGAGATCGAGGCGGCGCGCGAGGAGATCGTCGAGGCGGCCGTCGCCGAGTCCCACCTGCCCGAGGGCCGCATCAGCGGTGAGGTCGGCCGCACCACCGGCCAGCTGAAGATGTTCGCCGGCGTCGTGCGGCGCGGTGACCACCTGGGCGTACGCATCGACCCGGCCCTCCCGGACCGGACCCCGCTCCCGCGGGCCGACATCCGTCAGCGCCACATCCCGCTCGGCCCGGTCGCCGTCTTCGGCGCCAGCAACTTCCCGCTCGCCTTCTCCACCGCCGGCGGCGACACCGCCTCCGCGCTCGCGGCCGGCTGCCCGGTGGTCGTCAAGGGCCACCCCGCCCACCCGCTCACCGGCTACCTGGTTGCCCAGGCCATCACCCGCGCGGTCGAGAAGGCCGGGCTCCACGCCGGCACCTTCTCCTTCCTCCTCGACACCGATCCGCAGACCGGCATCGAGCTCGGCCAGACCCTGGTCACCGACCCGCGCATCAAGGCCGTCGGCTTCACCGGCTCCCGCGGCGGCGGCCTCGCGATCGTCGCGGCCGCCGCGACCCGCCCCGAGCCGATCCCGGTCTACGCCGAAATGTCCTCGATCAACCCCGTCGTCGTGCTCCCGGGCGCGCTCGAGAACGACACCGACGCCCTCGCCACCGCCTACGTCGGCTCGCTCACCCTCGGCTCCGGCCAGTTCTGTACCAACCCCGGCCTGCTCTTCCTGCCCACGGGCGAGGCCGGCGACGCCTTCCTCGCAGCGGCCGGCCGCGCGACCGCCGAGGCCGTCGGCACCACCATGCTGACCAGCGGCATCGCCAGCGCCTACGAGAAGGGCACCGCCGCTCTCCGTGAGGTCGACGGTGTCACCGTCGTCGGCGAGGGCACCCCCGGCGACACCGACGCCCCCGCGCCCCAGCTCGTCGAGGCCGTGCGCCTCGACGGCGTCACCGACGAGGTCTTCGGCGCCTCCGGGGTCGTCGTCCGCTACGACTCGGTCGAGGAGCTGCTGCCCAGCCTCGACTCCCTCGAGGGCCAGCTCACCGCCACCGTCCACGCCACCGACGCCGACAACGAGGCTGCCGCCCGGGTGGTCGGCGCGCTCGAGCTCAAGGCCGGCCGCATCCTCTTCAACGGCTGGCCGACCGGCGTCGAGGTCGGCCACGCGATGGTCCACGGCGGCCCGTTCCCGGCCACCTCCGACTCCCGCTCCACCTCGGTCGGCAGCCTTGCGATCGAGCGCTTCCAGCGCCCGGTCGCCTACCAGGACGTACCTGCCGCGCTCCTCCCGGAGGCCGTACGCGACGACAACCCGTGGCAGCTCGTCCGCCGCATCGACGGAGAGCTCCAGCTGCCATGAGCGCGCCCACCAACGCGCCCACCATCGGGAAGATCGAGGTCGTCCCGGTCGCGGGCCACGACTCGATGCTGCTCAACCTCAGCGGCGCGCACGCGCCGTTCTTCACCCGCAACATCGCGATCCTCACCGACTCCGAAGGTCGCGAGGGCGTCGGCGAGGTACCCGGCGGTGAGCCCATCCGCCGCACCATCGAGGAGGCCGCCGAGCTCCTCGTCGGCCAGCCCGTCTCCCGCTACCGCAGCCTCCTGCGCCAGGTCGCCGACCGGTTCGCCGACCGCGACGCCGGCGGCCGAGGAGTGCAGACCTTCGACCTGCGTACGACGGTCCACGCCGTCACCGCGATCGAGTCCGCACTCCTCGACCTCGCAGGTCAGGAGCAGGGCGTGCCGGTCGCCGAGCTGCTCGGCGAGGGCCAGCAGCGCGACCGGGTGCCGATGCTCGGCTACCTCTTCTACGTCGGCGACCCCGGGCGCACCGACCTGCCCTACCTCCGTGAGCCGGACGCCGCCGACGACTGGTCCCGCATCCGCCGCGAGGTCGCGCTGACTCCCGAGTCGGTCGTACGCCTCGCCGAGGCCGCCCAGGCCCGCTACGGCTTCGCCGACTTCAAGCTCAAGGGCGGCGTGCTCCCTGGCGAGGAGGAGGTCGCCGCGGTGACCGCCCTCCACGAGCGGTTCCCCGAGGCCCGGATCACCCTCGACCCCAACGGCGGCTGGCTGCTCGCCGACGCCGTCCGGCTGCTCGCGGGCAAGGACGACGTGCTCGCGTACGCCGAGGATCCCTGCGGCGCCGAGGGCGGCTACTCGGGCCGCGAGGTCATGGCCGAGTTCAAGCGCGCCACCGGGCTGCGCACCGCGACCAACATGATCGCGACCGACTGGCGCCAGCTGGCCCACGCGATCCGCACCGACGCCGTCGACATCCCGCTGGCCGACCCGCACTTCTGGACGATGTCCGGCTCGGTCCGCGTCGCCCAGCTGTGCCACGACTTCGGACTGACCTGGGGCTCCCACTCCAACAACCACTTCGACGTCTCGCTGGCGATGTTCACCCACGTCGGGGCCGCGGCGCCGGGGGAGATCACCGCGCTCGACACCCACTGGATCTGGCAGGACGGCCAGGGGCTGACCGAGTCGCCGCTGCAGATCCGTGACGGTGCCATCGAGGTGCCCACCGAGCCCGGCCTCGGCATCCGGCTCGACCGGGAACGGCTCGCCGCCGCCCACGATCTCTACCTCGAGCACGGCCTGGGCGTACGCGACGACAGCATCGCGATGCAGTACCTGGTGCCGGAGTGGACCTTCGACCCCAAGCGGCCGTGCCTGGTCCGTTGAGCAGACCGTTCGGCCCGGCCTCGCGCGCGGCCGCCCGGTGAGCGCCGACCTCGCCTGGCTGCTGCTCGCCGGCATCGGCGCGGGCCTGACCGGCTCGGTGGCCGGCCTGGCCTCGCTGATCAGCTACCCCGCACTGCTCGCCGCCGGCCTGCCTCCGGTCATCGCCAACGTCACCAACACGGTGGCGATGTTCGGCAACACCGCCGGCACCATCGCGGGGTCGCGCCGCGAGTTGCGTGGGCAGGGCCGCCGGATCGCGGCGCTCGCCATCGCCTCGTTCCTGGGCGGCGCGGTCGGCGCCGCGCTGCTCCTCACCACGCCGGCCGAGGCCTTCGAGGCGATCGTGCCCTGGCTCGTCGGCGCCGGTGCGATCCTCCTGCTGCTCCGCGACCGGATCTCCCAGTGGTCGAGCCTGTCGAGACCTCCGAAGAGAGAGGGTGATTCGCGGCGTACGCTGGCTCGCGGGTTCGGCTGGGGCGTGGTCGTCTTCGCCCTCGGCATCTACGGCGGCTACTTCGGCGCCGGCGTCGGCATCATCGCGCTGGCCGTGCTCGTGCTCGAGCGCACCGAGGCGTACGCCGTCACCAACGCGGTCAAGAACGTCGCCACCGGCGTGGCCAACGGCACCGCTGCGGTCGCCTACATCGTGTTCGCACCCGTCGACTGGTCCGCCGCCGTGGCCCTCGGGGTAGGGGCCGTGGTGGGTGGATATCTGGGCCCGGCGATCGTCCGGATCGCCCCCGAGCGGCCGCTGCGCTGGCTGGTCGGGATCGCCGGGCTCGGCCTGGCGCTGCACCTGGCGACCAGCTAGCCCCACCCGGAGCACAGCAAGGGTCCCTTGACAGTCCTGTCATTGTCCTATTGGCTAGTCCACTGACAAAATCAGATATCGGTAGGAAGCAGGAGATCATGGCTCCTCGGAATCGCCTTCTCATGCAGACCGTGCTCGCGGTCGCCACCGTCTCCGCCCTCGCCTCCGGCTGGGCCGCCTCCGCCGCTGCCGTCGGCGACACGAGCCCAGCCACCAAACCGAAACCGCGCGCGGAGCAGTGCGCGACCACCGTCGCCCCCGGCACCACCTGGATCGACATCGACTTCGAGGGCCAGGCCTATCCCGTCCGCGTCCACCGCCCCGACGGTGTCGCCCAGGACGACCCCGCGCCGCTCGTCCTCAACCTGCACCCCAGCGGCGGCAACGCGGACACGATCGCCGCCTACAACGAGTTCGACGCGACCGCCGACGCCAACGGCTTCCTCACTGTGGCACCCAACGCGGTCATCCCGGCCGCCGGCCCCAACCCCGACCAGGTCTGGCTGTGGAACGTCCCGGGCGTACCGACCACCGCCGGCTCCTACCCGCCACCGGACTCGCGCGACGACGTCGCGTTCCTGACCCGGGTCATCGACACCTTCATCGAGCGCGGCTGCGCCGACTCCGACCGGGTCTACCTGACCGGTCACTCGGGCGGCGCCCGGATGTCCTCCGCGTACGCCTGCGCCCACCCCGAGAAGGTGGCCGCGATCGCGCCCGTGGCCGGTCTCCGTGCGGGCCGTCCGTCGCCGGACGCACCGCACGCGATCGAGCTGCAGAGCTGCGCCCCGGGCGAGCCGGTGCCGGTGATCACCTTCCACGGCGACGCCGACACCGTGAACCCCTATGCGGGCAACGGCGACAAGCGCTGGGGCTACACCACCGAGCTCGCCGTGCAGACCTGGGCGCGCTTCGACGGCTGCACCACCGGACCCGAGGTCGCCCAGGTCACCGAGCACGTCAGCACCGAGACCTACTCCGGCTGCGCCGACGGCTCCGAGGTGCAGTTCTACAAGGTCGCCGGCGGCACCCACAGCTGGCCGGGCAGTCCCGTCGACGGCACGGCCACCCAGGAGGTCGAGGCGACCGAGCTGATCTGGGACTTCTTCGCCCGGCACGGCCGCTGAGCCGGGTCACGTGCTCGGAGCCTGCCCCACTAGGCTCTCGGCGCTCTCACAGCGCCACAGGAGGACACCGCGAACATGGTTTCGAGCACGCCCGGCTCCGACACGACCGACCTCGAGAACGCCGGCCTTCGCGGCCGGGTGCGCACGCTGGTCGACAACGAGACCTTCCAACGGATCATCATCGGGGTGATCATCCTCAACGCGGTGGTCCTGGGTGCCGAGACGGCGGTGCCCGCCGGCCTCGCCCATGAGCTGGCGGTCTTCGACAACGTGCTGCTCGGCGTCTTCGTCGTCGAGCTGGCGCTTCGGCTGGTGGCGTACGGACCGCGGTTCTTCCTCGACCCGTGGAACGTCTTCGACACCGTGATCGTGGCGATCGCGCTGGTGCCGGCGACCGGGCCGCTCTCGGTGCTGCGGGCGCTGCGGATCCTGCGCGTGCTGCGCCTGGTCAACTCCGTCCCGTCGATGCGCCGCGTCGTCGACGGGCTGATCGCGGCCATGCCGGGGATGGGGTCGGTCGCGGCGCTGCTGGTGCTGATGATGTACGTCGCGGTGGTCATCTCGACCAACCTCTACGGCACGATCGCGCCGGAGTACTTCGGCGACCTCGGCACCAGCGCGTTCACCCTCTTCCAGACCATGACCGGCGAGGCCTGGCCCGACATCGCCCGCGAGGTGATGGCCGAGGACCCGTCGGCGTGGATCTTCTTCGTCGTCTTCATCCTGGTGATGACCTTCGCGGTCCTCAACCTCTTCCTCGCCGTGGTCGTCTCCGGCATGGAGAGCGTCGAGACGCTCGCCGAGCACGAGGAGGAGTCCGACGCCGAGATGATGGCCATCCTGGTATCGCTGCGCGAGGAGCTCGCAGTCATACGCGACGAGCTGGCCGCCACCCGCGCCGAGCTGCGCGACGGCTCAGGTCCCCGCTGAGGCGATCTTCGACACCACCACGTTGCGCGGCCCCTCGGGGGTGCCCTTGACCACGCGCAGGAAGTAGGACTGCGCGGGGTTGTGCTTGGGGTCGAAGGACCAGTTGCCGCGGGGGCTGATGATGGTGCCGATCGAGCCGAGCGAGTCGGCGATCTCCTCGCGGGTGACGTCGGGGGAGAGGGCGAGCGCCTTGTCGAGCGCGGCGGCGGCGTCGTAGGCCTGGACGGAGTAGACCGTGGGCGTCGAGTCGTACGCCTTGCGGTAGTCCTTCACGAACGCGTCGTTCATCAGCGAGTCCATCGTGTCGCTGTAGTGCAGCGAGGTCCGCACCCCGGTCGCGGCGCCGCCGAGCCCGGTCAGCGCGTCGCCCTCGGTCAGGAACCCGGGGCCGTAGAGCGGGATCTTCCCGGCGACGCCGGACGCGCGGTAGTGCCGCACGAACGACACCGCGTCCGTCCCGATGTAGGCGGCGTAGATCGCGTCGGCCCCCGACTCCTCAGCCTTCTCGAAGATGCCCGACCACTCGTCGGTCACCCCGGCCGGGGTGTAGCTCTGCCCGGAGACGCTGCCGCCGGAGGCCTCGAAGGCGATCATGAAGCTGTCGGAGAACTCGTGTCCTGAGGCATCGTCGGAGGCGATGACGTACGTCTCGCCCAGGTCGGTCTCGCGCGCGACCGCCTTGCCGAGCGATCCGCCGATGCGGGCGTTGGTCGAGGACGTACGCCACAGGTAGTCGGAGCCGTCGGCGAGCCCGTCGGCGCTGGCGCCGGTGATGACCAGCGGGGTCTCGTTCTCCTCCGCGACCTTCTTGGCCCCGGCCGCCGTCTCCGAGCTCAGCACGCCGACGACAGCGTGGACCTCGTCCTCCTCGATCACCTTGGTCACCGCGGGGACCCCGGTCTTGGCTCCTTCGCCCTCGTCGGCCCGGACGAGGTCGACGGTGCGACCGCCGAGCATCCCGTCGTGCTGGTCGAGATAAAGGTCGAAACCGCGGGCCATGTCGGAGCCGATCGACCGGTAGGGGCCCGAGGTGGGCACCACCAGACCGATCGAGACCTCCGTGTCGGAGGCGGTGCCGCAGGCCTCGAGGCCGAGGAGGAGCGCGGAGATGGTTGCGAGTACGGACAGTTGACGCCGAGCCGAGACGGTCACGGGTACTCCATGGTGTGGGAGACGAGTAGTGAGATTTTTCGAGTCACGAACATTGGCACAATCTCGCGCCGGGCGGGGAGTAATTCGGTGACATCTTCGCCAGTGGGTAGTCTCGCCCTGCCAGTCGTACTCCATGCCTGATGGGGTCAGGGAACCCGGTGAGAGTCCGGGACTGACGCGCAGCGGTGAGGATGACGGGCGGGGCACGCTCCTCCTTCGGGAGGGCAGCCACTGGAGCCTCGGCTCCGGGAAGGCGCTCCGCACCGGTCGATTCCGAGTCCGAAGACCTGCTGGCTCTGGCGGCGCCCGCCGCCAGGTCCCCACGTGCCCCGCGGAAGGGCACATGACGCAAGAGCAGGTGTGCTGATGGCGCGAGTCCGAACCGACCGGTGCCCAGGTGTCGGTCGTCCCTGGCCGGCAGAGGACGGGCTGCTGGTGCGGCTGCGGCTGATCGGCGGGTCCGTCTCGACGGCCTCGCTGCTCTCGCTCGTCGAGGTCGCCGAGACCTACGGCGACGGCCGCGTCCACCTCACCGGCCGCGCCAACCTGCAGGTGCGCGGCCTGCCCTCGGACTCCGGGGAGCTGCCGCGGGAGGTGCACGCCGCGCTGGAGGCGACCGGTCTGGTGCCGTCGCAGACCCACGAGCTGGTACGCAACGTGATGGTCTCCCCGCAGACCGGGCTCGCCGGGGGACGGGCCGACCTGCGCGGCGTCGCCGCCGCACTGGATCGGCTGCTCTGCGCCTCGCCCCGTCTCTCCGCGCTGCCCGGCAGGTTCCTCTTCGTGCTCGACGACGGTCGCGGCGACCTGGTCTCGCGCGAGTGCGATCTCGGGCTGGCCGCTCTGTCCGACTGCGAAGGTCAGCTGCGCGTCGGCGACGGCTGGGGGCCGGTCGTGCCGCTCGCCGAGGCGGCTTCGCACCTGGCCGCGCTCGCTGCGCGCTTCCTGGACGTACGCGGCGAGGGGCCGTCGGCTCCCTGGCACGTCTCCGAGCTCCCGTCCCCGGCGCAGGTCGAGCTGACGTCTCCGGTGGTCGAGCCGAAGTCTTCGGTGGTCGAGCTTGTCGAGACCCCAGCAGCCGACCCGCGAGTCCCGCCACCCGTCGAACCTCTGCCATTCGGTCCGGTGCCGGGTGGCGAGCACATTGCCGCCCCCGACGGATCCCTGGACCGCGCCGCGATCCTGGCGCTGGCCGAGCGGGCGCCGACGGTCGTGGTGACACCCTGGCGCGGCGTACTCGTGCCTGCGGAGCAGCCCCGCCCGACCCGTCGCTACGACTACATCGACCAGGGACCGGCGATCTACGTCGACTCCTTCGCGACCATCCGGCGCGAGGCCGACCTCTCCGCGGTGCCGGCCGACGCCGAGCGGCTCGCGGTGCGGATGATCCACGGCAGCGGGCAGGTCGATCTCGCCTCCGACCTGGTCATCCACCCCGGTCTGGTGAAGGCCGCGCGCAGCGCGCTGGAGGGCGGGGCGCCGATCCTGTGCGACGCGACGATGGTCGCGACCGGGGTCACCCGCAGCCGGCTGCCGAGCGACAACGAGGTGCTGTGCATGCTCGGCGACGAGCGCGTCCCGGCGCTGGCCAGGCGGTGGGGGACGACCCGCACCGCGGCCGCGGTCTCGTTGTGGGAGCCCCATCTCGACGGTGCCGTGGTCGCCATCGGCAACGCTCCGACCGCGCTGTTCCATCTGCTGGAGATGATCCTCGACGGCGGCCCGCGACCGGCAGCGATCGTCGGCTGCCCGGTCGGCTTCATCGGCGCCGCCGAGTCGAAGGAGGCGCTCGCTGCCTTCGCCGCCGACCACGGGATCGACATCCCGTTCGTGACCGTACGCGGCCGCCGCGGCGGCTCGGCGATGACCTCGTCCGCCCTCAACGCACTCGCCCAGGAGCAGGAATGAGCGTCCCGACCCCCGGCAGCTTCACCGTCGTCGGCATCGGCCCCGGCGACCCCGAGCTGATCACCCTCAAGGCCGCCCGGCTGATCGGTGCGGCCCCGGTCGTCGCCTACCACGCCGGCGTGCGCAAGCAGTCCCACGCCCGCCGGATCGCCGCCTCGCTGATCCCCGCGGACGCGATCGAGGAGGAGCTGCGCTACCCGGTCACCACCGGGACGACGTCTCACCCCGGCGGCTACGTCGGCGCGATGGCGGAGTTCTACGAGTCCTGCGCGGTGCGGCTCTCCGCCCACCTCGACGCCGGCCGCGACGTGGTCCTGCTCGCCGAGGGCGACCCGCTCTTCTACGGCTCCTCGATGTATCTCCACGACCGGTTCAAGGAGGTCTACCCGACCTCGGTGGTCCCCGGCGTACCCGCCTTCGCCGCCGCCACCGCCGCCGTCTCGACGCCGCTGGTGCGCCAGACCGACGTTCTCACCGTGCTCCCCGGCACCCTCCCCGAGCCCGAGCTCGCCCGCCGCCTAGCCGACACCGAGGCCGCGATCATCATGAAGCTCGGCCGCACCTTCCCGGCTGTACGCTCCGCGTTGGCTGCTGCCGGGCGGCTGGAGGGGTCCTGGTACGTCGAGCGCGCCTCGCAGCCCGAGGAGCGTTGGCTCCCGGTCGCTGATGTCGACCCCGCCTCGGTGCCCTATTTCTCGCTCATCGTGGTTCCGGGAGACACGGCGCCACCCGTCGGTCGAGCCGCGAGCGCCAGCGAGCGTGTCGAGACCAACACGGTCCCCTCGGCGCTCGATGGCGATGTGTTGGTCTCGACACGCCTCCGCCTAGCGGCTCCGGCGGCTCGACCAGCGGGGGAGGTCTCGACAGGCTCGACCACCGATGGCCCACCGGAGGTCGAGCCTGTCGAGGCCCCAGTCTCACCGGAGGTCGAGCTTGTCGAGACCCCCATGGATGTCACAGCAGCAAAGCTCTCGACAGGCTCGACCGCCGTGACCTCCGAGCTCCTCGTCGTCGGTCTCGGCCCCGGCCCCGACGCCTGGCTGACCCCCGAGGTGAGCCAGGCCCTGGCCGAGGTCGACCACGTCGTCGGCTACGCCCCCTACGTCAACCGCGTACCCCAGCGCGAAGGCCTGCGGCGGCATGCCTCGGGCAACACCGTCGAGGTCGACCGGGCCAGGCTCGCGCTGGACCTGGCGCTGGCGGGGGAGCGGGTGGCGGTCGTCTCCGGCGGCGACGCCGGGGTCTTCGGGATGGCCTCGGCCGTCTTCGAGGCCGCCGCGGACCCTGCCTACCGAGACGTACGCATCCGGGTGCTCCCCGGCGTCAGCGCCGTCCAGGCGGTGGCCGCCCGTGCGGGCGCGCCGGTCGGCGCCGACTTCGCGGTGATGTCGCTCTCCGACCGGCTCAAGCCGTGGTCGGTCATCGAGGAACGGCTGCGCGCGGTCGCCGCCGCAGACCTGGTGCTGG
Source organism: Nocardioides luteus (assembly GCF_014648595.1). Taxonomy (GTDB): domain Bacteria; phylum Actinomycetota; class Actinomycetes; order Propionibacteriales; family Nocardioidaceae; genus Nocardioides; species Nocardioides luteus. Next base: position 11,845 of record NZ_BMRK01000007.1, read on the forward strand.
CCGTCTACAACCCGGCCTCGCGATCGCGCACCGAGCAGATCGCCCGGGCCCGCGACGTACTCCTCCAGGAGCGCAAGCCCGACACCGTCGTCATCGTCGGCCGCGACGTCGGCCGCGCCGGGGAGTCGCTGACCGTGACCACCCTCGGTGAGCTCGACCCGGCGTCCATCGACATGAAGTGCCTGGTCATCGTGGGGGCGAGCTCGACCCGGGTGACCGAGGCCGGCCAGGTCTGGACGCCGAGGTATGTCCGATGACAGCCCAGCCGACCGTCCACTTCGTAGGCGCCGGTCCCGGTGCGGCCGACCTGCTCACCGTGCGCGCGACGCGGATGCTCGCCGCCGCCGACGTGGTGCTCTTTCCAGGCACCTACCTCGACCCCGAGGTGCTCGCGCACTGCAGCCCCGACGCCGAGCTGGTCGACACCCAGCAGCTCGACCTGGAGCAGATCATTGCCACGATCGTGACCGCCCATCACGACGACAAGCAGGTCGTCCGTCTCGTCTCCGGCGACCCCTCCGTCTACTCAGCCGTCGCCGAGCAGACCCGGCGGCTCGACGCGGCCGGCGTGCCGTGGGACGTGACCCCCGGCGTACCCGCCTATGCCGCGGCCGCCGCGCTCGTCGGGCGGGAGCTGACCGTGCCGCTGGTGGCGCAGTCGGTGGTGCTCACCCGCACCCAGGCTCGCTCCACGGCGATGCCGGCGGGGGAGTCGCTGGCGGCGTACGCGGCCACCGGGGCGACGCTCGTGCTCCACCTGGCGATCCGGCGCACCCGCGAGCTGATGGCCGAGCTGCTGCCCCACTACGGACCGCAGTGTCCGGTCGTGGTCGTCCACCGCGCCAGCCAGCCCGAGGAGCAGATCCTGCGCGGGACCGTCGCGACCATCGCCGACGCGGTCGAGGCGGCGGGGATGCGGCAGGCTGCGGTCATCCTCGTCGGGCCGGCCCTGGCCCGCGACGGGGGAGAGTCCTTCCTCTACGACGCCACCAGAAAGCGTGCCTGATGCATCTCTACGACGCCATCAACCAGCGACGGGACACCCGCTCCGAGTTCACCGGCGAGCCGGTCGCCCCCGAGGTTCTCGAGCGGATCCTCTCGGCCGCCCACGCCGCGCCGAGCGTCGGGATGTCGCAGCCGTGGGACTTCGTGCTCGTCCGGGACCCCGACAGCCTCGAGCGCTTCCACTCCCACGTCGCCACCGAGCGCGACACCTTCGCCGCCACCCTGTCGGGTGAGCGCGCCGAGACGTTCTCGCGGATCAAGATCGAGGGCATCCGCGAGTCCGGTCTGGGCATCGTGGTCGGCTACGACCCGACCCGCGGCGGCCCGGACGTCCTCGGCCGCCACGCCATCGCCGACGCCGGTCTCTACTCCGTCGTCTGTGCCATCCAGAATCTCTGGCTCGCCGCCACCGCCGAGGGCCTCGGCGTCGGCTGGGTCAGCTTCTACCGCGAGGACTTCCTGCGCTCCCTGGTCGGCATGCCCGAGCACGTACGCCCCGTCGCCTGGCTCTGCGTCGGTACGGTCGCCGACCTGCCCGAGGTCCCCGACCTGGAGCGCTTCGGCTGGCGCCACCGTTCCGCCCTCTCCTCGGTGATCCATGAGGAGAGGTACGCAGCGGGGGCGCCGTGATCGGGTGATCGACCGAAGCCGCTACTTACCAGTCCTGGTCCGGCGGCGGGTTCGAAGGCGTAGCGGTATCCGGCGTCTCGGGGGCGGGTAGCGGACACCGTCCTGCAAAGCACAGCGCCAGGTCATCTGGATCAAACGTGAATCCTGGTGTTCCTTGGTGGACGCGCAACGGGTTGTTTGGGCCAGACGCCATCGCGGTAACGAGCGGGTCGAGATCTTCGGCAGCACCGCATCCTTCGAAGGGAGGAATGTCCACGCCCGTCGAGTCCGGCAGCGTTCTGCCCTCATCGTCGTGGTACGGAGACACGAACTGTGTGGGATCGAAGGGCGCCCGCAGAGGAGTGATTGTCCCGCCGCCCTTCTCGTGACCGTCTCGCTGACTGAGGTACCCGCCAGCGAGCGCTTGGTAGCCCTGTTCTCCCCACAGCGCGATGTCGACCGGACGGGACGTCCGACAGTTCGGACCGAGGTCGACAGGCTGGCCGTCGACTTCAAGGTCGTCGAGCCGGATGTCGACCTGCCCTTCGAGCAAGGTGCGGTAGAAGACCGCACAGTTTTTTCCCGGCGGACCCTTGTATCCCGTGGGGTTCCATACGTGCACGGTCCATGGCGGGATCGTCTTCCCTTGCCTGGTCATCGACATCTGTAGTGTGACCGTCGCGGGGATGGACCCGAACGCCAGCAGGTTGACCTCGACTGCCGGGAAAGCGCCGACATTTCCCAGCGGATAGGTGGTGCCCTCCGGTGTGTCCTGAGGTTCAGGGGAGAGAATGACGAACTGGGACCTGACGTATTGGGTGCGCTCCTCCGGCGGCCTGTTGGGAACGCATGAGTCCGGCAGAGGCTCGAATGGCCAGGGCACTCGGAGGAGCCCGCCGTAGACTTCGGGTTCTTGCCCGATCGGGCACCATGCGACGGCGCTGCCACCTTTGCAGGCGTCGAACATCCCGTAGTACAAAAGGCCCCACATCGGATTGTCTGGCCCGATTGTGATGTTCATTTTTGCGCGCTGCGCTGCGATGATCTGGGTCGAGGTGACGGGCCCGCTAGCACTGTGCTTCGTCCGGTCAGGAAGGTTGTCTTCGGGCGCCGCCGCCCCGGTCGGCACCGTCGCCAGCAAGCAGACGACAGCCAGCGCGGCGATCTTCAAGCTCCGGCGACGTCTGACCGGATCGCTGCCGGAGTGCAGTGGGCTCACAGGATCACCTCTGATCGTGCGGGCCCATGAACGACAACTGCCAGCAGGAGGACGTCGACGGCCGCTCTACCGGCGCGTGCTCCGGAGGTGAGGTGCGGGATGCGCATGAACAGTTCCTCAGGTGATCGGGTCCGGCGAAGGACCGTACGGGTGTCCTCCATCAGTAAAGATGGTGGTTGTGGCGACCGCCACAGATCGGGGGAATGACCGAGTCGGCAGCGCAGGAACTTGTCATGCCCGTGACAAATTCCGCGACGTTCATCGGTTTGGCGATCAGGGGTTTGTGATCGAGAGACCAGCGCCACTGAAGGTCCCGCTCATGACTACGGCATCGCCACCTGTGAAGCCGAAGACAGGACAGATGAAACCTGATGGTTCGTCAGCGATAGTCAGATTCGAACCCGTGGGCGTGGAGATGCCGCTGGCATCATCGAGTTTCCCGCTCACCTCGCCTGCAACGTTTAACTCACATCCGGCCATCTGAACGAAGAGCCCCACGTCGGTGAGCCTCGCGGGTGAGACCGAGCCCACCTCGGGTCCGGTGATCGTCAGCGCCCACTCCCCGGTCCCGTCGAACCAAGTTTCTCCCTGGGCCGGGATGGGCATCGCTGCGACGGTCGCCATAGCGAGAGCTCCGGCGGCGAGACTTGTGGGTAGGCGGCTGATGAGTTTTTTCATGACCCTTTTCCTGGGGTGGGTTGATGTCCGAGCAAACCAAAAGGGTTGGGGTCTGTGTAAGTGGCGGATGGCCACCCACACAGACCCCGTGGTGAAACGGTCAGTGCCGGTCGATCACGGGTTGGTGATCGTCAGGCCCTGAGCCGTCCAGCTCCCGGTCACTGAGATGCTCTGCCCCTTGGCGATGCCGAGAAGCGTGCAGATGAAACCCTGCGGGTCGTCGGAGATGACCAGGGTCGACCCGGTGGGCGCGAACACCCCCGTGGAGTCATCGAAGTCACCGGTGACCGTGCCGGCGACGTTGAAGTCACAGCTCGCCGCGGAGACGGACGCGGTCACGTCCCGGAGCACGGCAGGGGAGACCGAGCCGACCTCCGCTCCGGTGATCGCGACGTCCCAGGTGCCGGTCGGCTCGACGACGGTGTCCCCGGCGATCGGGTTGGTGCAGTTGTCGGACGTGAGGTCAGGCAGCGTTCCCGCCGACTCCCCGAAGGCCCGGCTCGTACCGGAGTTCGAGATGCTGCCCGAGAGGTCGAACGTCTCGCAGGTCAGCGTCTGGCCGGCCTCATCGGCGGTGAAGGCCACGTCGTTGCCGACGAAGACGACCGGGTCGGGGCCGGTGGGCGTGTAGGTGTCGGCGGCCGCCTGAGCAGGCGCAGACATCGCGGCGACGGTGGCGCTGGCGAGCGCTCCGGCGGCGAGACCGGTGAGCACGCGGCTGGTGAGTTTCTTCATGACACTTTCTCCTTGGGTGGTGGGTTGATCCCCGAGCGGATCAATCAGTGCCCGCGCGGGGGTTGGAGATCTGAAGGTCAAGGGTGTTGTCGCTGCCCGGCACCAGTGCGTTGACCGCGACCGAGCCGAACCAGGGGAAGAAGCCGGGGATGTCGAAGAAGTTCAGCGGTGCGCACCCGGTGAACTCTCCGATCGTGTAGGTCGAGGTGACCCGGCCACCGCCGTTGACGGTGAAGTACTCACCCTCGGGAGTGCTGGCGGTGATGTTGACCGGCTCCGCGGTGTGGCAGCGGCTGCCGACGGACAGCGGCCACCAGATGCCGAAGATCTTCGCCTCGATGTCGCTGAGCTTGATGTCGTAGGCGACGGTCGAGGTGAGGGTCGACTTGCCGAGCTGATCGGTGGGCACGAGGGCGCCGGTCAGCTCTCCGACCTGGGTCATGGTGACCTTCGCCCGGGCAGGGATCCCGAAGATGTCGAAGGCCATGGTCTGGGTCGGGATCGCGAGGGAACCCCCGACGATGGCGCCGTCGGTGAGGTCCAGGGTCGACTTGAGCACTGAGGGTCCGAGGTCCATCGACGCGTCGACCTGGGCACCGATGTGCGTCGTACCGACGGCGTCGTAGTCGACCTTGAGGGTCGGGTTGTCGCTGGCTTGTGCAGCGGGGGTCCCCGCGAGCATCGCGGTGGCCAGGAGCGCGGTGAACGCTGTGGCGACCCACGTGCGGCGACGGGGTAGAGGCTGGGTTCTCACGGTCTCCCCTTGGGTTCAGGTGGACGTGATCGAGTCGGTGTGACGTCGACCACAACTGCGTTGACGCACCTATTGAGGCGGTGGGCGCCGATCGCTGGCAACCGAGTCGGCCCCGGGAGGTCTCGGAGCGGGTGAAAATTGTCAGATCGGTGACAACTTCGCCTCAGTCCCCAAAAGTTGTGAGGGTCGTCACAACTTTTCACCCTTGTCTCGGCTCGTGCGCAGATCGCTCTGGACGACGGGTCGGCGGGGCCCTTCACTACAGGTGGGATGACGTCCCCCGCGCGGCACCCCACGTCGCGGCAGAGCGAGGGACGGATGTGGAGGAGAGTTACGTGACTTCGACGACACGACCGAACAGGGACACGTTCACGGGCCTGATCCCGAGGAGGCCCCATCCGACGCTGCGGATCAACCTGTCACCGCCACCGAACGCGATCGCCCGGGAGATCGTGGTGGCCTGCCGGCCGCGGGCACGGCGCCTGTCGAACCGCATCGCCGGCCGCATCTGCCACGAGGTCGCCGCTTTCGGCGACCCGCGGGTGCACGACCTGATCGAAGAGGCGCTGGGCGAGGCGGTCGCGCTGTTCATCGACGCGATGGCCGGCGCTCCCGTACGAGGCACCACCGTCGCGGACATCTATCAGCGGCTGGGCAACCGGGAGGGGCGGGCCGGGCACAACCTCGACGCCATGCGGGCCGCCCACCACATCGCGACCCAGGAGTCGTGGCGGGAGCTGTCCAAGATCGCCGAGGAGCTCGACCTGCCGGTCGCCGCGGTCGGCTATCTCGCCGAGGCGCTCCTCGACTACCAGCACCAGCTCCTCGAGCACGCGATGCGGGGTTTCGCCGAGCCCGCGCCGCCCGCCGACCCTCGCTTCCAGCTCTTCGCGTCGCTCATCGGTGCCGTGCCGACCACCGACCTGGCGGCCCTGGCCGAGCGGGCCGGCTGGACGACCACCGACCGGGTGGCCGTCGCGGTCGTCCCCGGCGAACCCGTCTCCGCCGACCTCACCGCCCCCACCGCCCGGCTGATCACCGGCCGCAGCGAGGACGCCACCATCCTGATCGGCCCCGCCTCCGAGCTGCACCCGCGCGCCACCGCGATCGCGGCGGCCACCGACCGTCCGGTCGCGGTCACCTGGGAGGTACGCCTCGCCGACACCCACCACGCCGTACGTTGGGGTCAGCGCGCCCTCGCCCTGGTCGCCGAGCAGGTCATCCGCCCCGCCGAGGACGGCGTCGTGTGGTGCGCCCAGCACCAGTCGGAGCTGTGCCTGTACGCCGACCCGAAGCTGCGCCGCTTCGCCGACGAACAGCTCCTCGCGCCCCTACTGGACGAGACCCCGAAGCGCCGTCTGGCACTGGCCGAGACGATGCTCGTCTGGCTGCGTACCCGCCCCAGCGCTCCCGCCGTCGCCGAGCTCCTCGCCGTCCACGAGCAGACCGTCCGCCACCGCCTCAAGCGCATCAAGGAGCTCTTCGGCGACCGCCTCAGCGACCCCGCCGAGACCGTCGGCCTCCTCGCCGCGCTGGAGTCGACCACTCCCCGGTGGCGCCGGGAGATCGCGTGTTGACCCTCACCGAGCCCACTGCACGACCGCGCGCTGGGGCGCCCAGCCGCGGAAGGTGCCGATCGAGTCGACGGACTCGACCGAGATCCGGGTCAGCTCGCCGCCTCGCTCCGCGTGCTGCCGCGCCAGGAGCTGCTCGGTCTCCAGGGTGACGCCGTGGACGACGATCCGGCCGCCGGGGCGGAGGGCGGCGAGGCAGGCGTCGAGCACGCCGGGGCGGGTCGCGCCGCCGCCGATGAAGATCGCGTCGGGTGGTCGGAGGTCGGCGAGTGCGTCGGGGGCTCGTCCTTCGACGATCCGTAGTCCTGGGGTGCCGAGCCTCGCCGCGTTTCGGGCGATCCGGGAGGCCCGCTCGGGGTGGCTCTCGACGGCGGTGGCGGTGCAGGTCGGGTGGGCCCGCATCCACTCGATCCCCACCGATCCGGCACCTGCGCCGACGTCCCAGAGGTGCTCGCCGGGGGTCGGGGCCAGCCGGGCGAGGGCTGAGGCGCGGAGGTCTCGTTTGGTCAGCTGGCCGTCGTGCTCGAAGGCGTCGTCGGGGAGGCCGGGGGTCCAGGAGGTGGGGAACGACTGTGTTGGTCTCGACACGCCTCCGCCTAGCGGCTCCGGCGGCTCGACCGGCGTGGAACCCTCACCCCCGCTGGTTGAGCCGGACCCGCGAGGAACGAGCGGGTCCGTGTCGAAACCAACACGGTCGCGTACGCATTCGATCGCCACGATGTTGAGCTTCGGCGACTCGGCGGCCCACGCCTCAGCGACAGCCGTACGCCTGCTCTCCGAAGTCGCTCCGAGGTCACCCAGAACGGTCATCACCGAGGCTCCGAAACCGGTTCTGACCAGGAGCTCCGCGATCTCGGCCGGAGTCGACCCGTCCGACGAGAGAGCCAAGATCCGACGCCCCGGCGCGAGCTCCCGAGCGACCAGCGCCACATCCCGACCGACCACGCTGACGACCGTGCACGACTCGGCCGCCCACCCCATCCGCGCACGAGCGAGCGAGACGGAGGAGACGGCCGGCTCGATGCGTACGTTCTCGCGACCGAGCAGGTCGATCAGGGTGGTGCCGATGCCGGAGACGAGCGGGTCTCCTGAAGCCAGTGCCACCGCGTCGCCGAGGCCTTCGAGCAGGTCGGGAAGGCCCTCGCGCAGCGGCGACGGCCACGGCTCCCGCCGCTGCCCAGGCACGTCGGGGACCAGGGCGAGATGGCGCTTACCCCCCAGCAGGACCGAGGCTTCCCGGATCAGCTGCTGGTGACGTACCGGAATCTCGTCCCAACCCCCGGCACCGATGCCCACCACGACGATCATGGGGCCAGACGCTACAGTGACCGCACAGACGCGAGGTGCCCTGACTGCCCAGCCATCGCCAGACGGTGAGGACGGTGGGACGGGAGAATCTGGGAAGCCGGTGAGATTCCGGCGCAGGCCCGCTGCGGTGAACCGAGCCCCATCACGGGGACTCGGCAAGTCCGAAGACCGGCCCCGCGTCCGCCCATTGAACGCGATAGGGAGCGGGAGCCTCTCATGCCGGTGCACTACCCATTTTCTGCTGTCCTCGGCTGCGCAGCCGACTCGGCCACAGACCTCGACGACATGGGCCTCGCGCTCGTGCTCACCACGATCTCGCCGGAGATCGGCGGCGTCCTCGTCCGTGGCGAGAAGGGCACGGCGAAGTCGACAGCCGTACGTGGCCTGGCGGCCGTGCTGCCGTCGATCTCGGTCTACGCGGGAGACCGGTTCTCGATCGATCCCGACGACCCGTCCGCGGAGTCGCCGGACGGTCCGTTCGGGCCGGGCGTTGCGGTGGAGAGCCGCCCGGTGCGCCTGGTGGAGCTCCCGGTGGGCGCCACCGAGGACCGGGTCGTCGGCTCGCTCCACCTGGAGAGCGCACTCTCGCGCGGCGCGATCGAGTTCGAGCCGGGGCTGCTGGCGCGCGCCCACCGCGGGCTGCTGTACGTCGACGAGGTCAACCTGCTCCACGACCACCTCGTCGACCTGCTGCTCGACGCCGCCGCGATGGGCCGGGTCTCGATCGAGCGCGACGGTGTCTCGATCGAGCACGCCTCGCGCTTCGTGCTGATCGGCACCATGAATCCGGAGGAGGGCGAGCTGCGCCCGCAGCTCCTGGACCGCTTCGGGCTCACCGTCGAGGTCGCCGCGCCTCGGGACCCGGCGCTGCGCGCGGAGGTGGTACGCCGCCGGATGGCGTTCGACCTGGACGCTGCCGCTTTCGCCGAGGGCTTCGCTTCTGCCGAGCGGGAGCTGACTGCCCGGATCGTCGCCGCGCGTGGGCTGGTCGGGAAGGTGCGGCTCACCGAGCCCGGGCTGCTCAAGATCGCCGAGGTCTGCGCGGCATTCGAGGTCGACGGGCTGCGTGCCGACATCGTCACCGCCCGCACCGCCGTCGCCCACGCGGCCTGGGCCGGCCGCTCCGAGGTCACTCGTGCTGACATCCGGCGGGCTGCGCTGCTGGCTCTGCCGCATCGGCGTCGGCGGAATCCGTTCGATGCGCCCGGGCTCGATGAGGAGCTGCTCGATCGGATCCTCGGGGATGACGAGCTGCCGCCTGATCCGCCGGAGGGGCCGGACGACCCGGAGGTCGAGCCTGTCGAGGCCGCTCCTCAGGAGACCTCGACCACGGACGAGGTCTCGACAAGCTCGACCAGCGATGACGCCCCGTCGGTCGAGCCCGGCGAGCGCCAGCGAGCCGGTGTCGAGACCAACACAGACGCTTCCGAGGACGATCAGCCCGGGGTCTCGACAAGCTCGACCTCCGGTGGGGACGGCTCGACCACCGCCGCCGCCCCCGCCTACCGCCCCCGTCTCCTGACGGTCACCGGCGTAGGCACCGGAAGGACCGGTGGCCGCAGCAAGGCGATCGGCACCACCGGCCGCCGGATCGGCGCGGACACCAGCACCCACGGCTCGCTCCACCTCGTCGAGACGCTCAAGGCGGCCGCCGGGAAGCAGAGCGCCCGACCGCGTACCTCTGCGCAGGTCGAGCTCCGACCCGAGGACCTCCGCACCGCGGTGCGCGAGGGGCGGGAGGCCAACCTGGTGCTGTTCTGCGTGGACGCGTCCGGGTCGATGGCCGCGCGCAAGCGGATGGCGCAGGTGAAGGCGGCGGTGCTCTCGCTGCTGCTCGACGCCTACCGGCGCCGCGACAAGGTCGGCATGATCACCTTCCGCGGCGAGGACGCCGAGCTGGTCCTGCCGCCGACCGGCTCGGTCGACCTCGCCGCAGCGCGCCTCGACGAGGTGCCCGCCGGAGGACGTACGCCATTGGCCGAAGGCCTCCTCGAGGCCGCCCGGGTGCTGCAGCGCGAGCGGCTTCGCGACCCCGATCTGCGGCCGCTGCTGGTTGTCGTCACCGACGGGCGTGCCAACTCCAAGGCACACGGCAAGGAGGCGGTCCGACGCTCGCAGCAGGCCGCCGCGTACGTCGCCGGCCTGGGGGTCACCACCGTCGTCATCGACTCCGAGAGCGGGCCGATGCGGCTCGGGCTGGCGCGTGAGCTGGCCGGTCATCTGGGCGCGGAGCACGTGCCGGTCGCCGAGGTGAGTGCCGAGGCGCTGACCTCCGCGGTGCAGAGCCGCACGCAGACCTGGAAGGGAGCGGCCTGATGCCGAAGGGACAGCCGCTCGTCGTACCGGACGACGGGCTCACCACCCGCCAGCGTCGCAACCGGCCGCTGCTGATGGTCCACACCGGGCCCGGCAAGGGGAAGTCGACCGCGGCCTTCGGGCTCGCGCTGCGCGCGTGGAACCAGGGATGGCGGATCGGGGTCTTCCAGTTCGTGAAGTCGGCCAAGTGGCGCATCGGCGAGCAGACGGTGCTGGAACGCCTCGGTGCGCTGCACGAGGAGACCGGCGAGGGCGGGCCGGTCGACTGGCACAAGATGGGCTCCGGCTGGTCCTGGTCGCGCAAGCAGGGCGACGCCGAGGACCATGCCGCGGCGGCCGCCGAGGGCTGGGCCGAGATCAGACGGTGCCTGGCGGACGAGCGTTACGACCTGCTCGTGCTCGACGAGTTCACCTATCCGATCAAGTGGGGTTGGGTCTCCGCCGACGAGGTGGCCTCGGTGCTCGCTTCGCGGCCCGGGCGTCAGCACGTCGTGATCACCGGTCGGGATGCCGATCCGGCGTTGCTCGAGGTCGCCGACCTGGTCACCGAGATGACCAAGATCAAGCACCCCATGGACGCCGGTCAGAAGGGCCAGCGGGGCATCGAATGGTGAGCCTGCCCCGGCTGGTGGTGGCTGCCCCTTCGACCGGGTCGGGGAAGACGACCGTCGCCACCGGGCTGATGGCCGCGCTGCGTACGTTCTCCGGGTTGACGGTCAGCGGTCACAAGGTCGGCCCCGACTACATCGACCCGGGTTACCACGCGCTCGCCACCGGGCGGCCGGGACGCAACCTCGACCCGCATCTGGTCGGCGAGGAGCGGGTGGTGCCGCTGCTGCTCCATGGTGCCGTCGGCGCCGACGTCGCGGTCGTCGAGGGCGTCATGGGCCTCTACGACGGGCGCCTCGGCACCTCCGGGTTCGCCTCGACCGCTCATGTCGCCGCACTGACCTCCTCGCCGGTGGTGCTGGTGCTCGACGTCGCCCGGATGTCGCGCTCCACCGCCGCGATCGCCGCCGGGATGGCGGTCTTCGACCCGTCCGTACGCATCGGGGGAGTCGTGCTCAACCGGTGTCGTCCGGGGAGGAACGCCGACGAGATCACCGGCGCTCTGGAGCACGTCGGGCTGCCGGTGCTCGGGATGCTGCCGCCCGATGACTCGCTCGCCACCCCGTCGCGCCACCTCGGGCTCGTGCCCGTCGACGAGCGGGCGGAGTCGGTCGCGCTGATCGAGCGGCTGGGGGAGCAGGTCGCCGCTCATCTGGATCTTGCCGCGCTCATGGAGGTCGCGCGGTCTGCCCCGGGGCTCGAGGGAGATGCCTGGGATCCGGGGCTGGCGTTGGCAGTGGCCGGGGGCGGGCAGAATCCCGCCATGGCGGGAAAATGGGCCTCCCAGGGTAGCGATGTGGTCCCATTTTCCCGCCATGGCGGGAAAATGCACGGCTCGGCCGGATCACGGCAACGGGAGCGCCCGATCATCGCCGTCGCCGGCGGCCGCGCGTTCACGTTCCGCTATCCCGAGACCGAGGAGCTCCTGGCGGCAGCAGGCTGCGACGTACGCTCCTTCGACCCGCTCACCGACCCCGCGCTCCCCGAGGGCACCAGCGGGATCTACCTCGGCGGTGGCTTCCCCGAGATGTACGCCGCCGAGCTCGCCGCCAACCGGTCGCTGCTCGCCGACCTCCGGACCGCGGTGGAAGCCGGGATCCCGACGGTCGCCGAGTGCGCCGGGCTCCTCTATCTGGCCGAGTCGCTCGACGGCACCCCCATGGCCGGCGCCGTGCCCGCCCACGCCGCCATGAGCGAACGGCTCACTCTGCGCTACCCCGTCGCGACCGCCGCCTCCGACTCCCTCCTCACCCGCGGCGGCGAGGAGGTCACCGGCCACGAGTTCCACCGCACCACCACCTCACCCGCCGCCGGATCCGAGGCTGCCTGGACCATCGACGGCGCACCGACCGGCTTCAGCAGCGACACGGTGCATGCGGCGTACCTGCACGTGCACTGGGCCGGATATCCCCATCTGGCAGCTCGTTTCGCGGCTGCGGCTCATGAGGCGAGGGCGCATTTTCCCGCCATGGCGGGAAAATGCGCCGCAGAGACCGCTGACTCGCCCGCAGAATCCCGCCATGGCGGGAAAATCACCTCCCCCGCACCAGCCACCCCCGACAGCCCGCCGAACGACCCGCTGCGACATCACGGAGATGTCGAAGTCGGCGACGACCTGCTCGACTTCGCGGTGAACGTCTACCCGGGCGAGCGGCCGAGCTGGCTCGACGAGGCGCTCCACGAGTCGCTCGCCTCGGCCGCCTATCCCGACGAGGAGCCCGCCCGCGCTGCGCTGGCCAAGCACCACGGCCGCGAGCGTGCCGAGGTGCTGCCGACGGCGGGGGCGGCGGAGGCATTCACTCTCGTCGCGCGAGCACGGCCGTGGCAGAAGCCTGTCGTCGTCCATCCCCAGTTCACCGAGCCGCACGCGGCGCTCGAGCAGGCCGGCCACCAGGTCACCGAGGTGCGTCTGAGCGCCCGGGACGGATTCTCACTCGACCCGGCCGCGGTGCCCGACGACGCGGACCTGGTCATGATCGGCAACCCGACCAACCCCACCGGCGTGCTCCACCCGGCCACCGCCATCCGAAAGCTCCTCCGCCCAAGGCGGCTGGTCGTCGTCGACGAGGCGTTCATGGATGCGGTGCCCGGCGAGCCGGAGACGCTCACCACCACCCGCGACGACGGCCTCCTGGTCATCCGCAGCCTCACCAAGCACTGGTCGATCCCGGGCGTCCGTGCCGGCTACGTCGTCGGCGACTCCGGGGCGATCAACGACCTCGAGGCCGTGCGTACGCCCTGGTCCGTCTCGTCCACGGCAGCCGCCGCAATGCTCGCCTGCGCCACCGAGCGCGCGAGCGCCGAAGCCCGCGAGCGCGCGGACCGGATCGGCGCCTGGCGCGACCACCTCGAGGCGGGTCTCAGAGCGCAGCAGATCGAGCACGTCCCCTCGACGGCCTCCTTCGTCCTCGCCCGCCCGGGAGTAGGGGTCCGCGAGCTTCTGCGCGACGAAGGCATCGCCGTACGCCGCGCCGACACCTTCCCCGGCCTGGGCCCGGAGTGGGTGCGGATCGCCGTACGCCCGGTGGAGCAGACCGACCGACTGCTGTCGGCGCTGAGAAGGTGCAAGCGATGACGCCGTGTGCTGCCCAGCGTGCGCCCAGGCGCACCTCTGGCAGCACACCGCGAGCGGTCGGGATTCTTCTTGGGTTTGCAATCGATCGTCTTGTCGGGGATCCGCGTCGGTTTCATCCGGTTGCTGGGTTCGGCACGGTGGCGGATCGGGCCGAACGGGCCTGGTATGCCGACTCTCGGGCTCGAGGCGTCCTCCACACCGTCACCATGGGCGGGGGAGCGGTGGTACTCGGCGCCGCGGCCGAGCGGGTTGTTCCCGGCCGGGGCGGACGGATGTTGCTGACCGCCGCCGCGACCTGGGCGGTGCTGGGCGGGCGCTCGCTGGAGCGGGAGGCGTTGGCCGTCCATGCGCATCTCGCCGCCGACGACCTGCCAGCGGCGCGCGAGCAGGTGACCCGTCTGGTGGGTCGCGACACCGCCGCCCTCGACGCCTCCGAGGTGACCCGCGCGGTCGTCGAGAGCGTCGCCGAGAACACCTCCGACGCGGTCGTCGCGCCGCTGGTCTGGGGAGCGATCGGGGGAGTCCCCGGCCTGCTCGGCTACCGCGCCGCCAACACCCTCGACGCCATGGTCGGGCACCACAACGAGCGCTACGAGCGCTTCGGCTGGGCCAGCGCCCGGCTCGACGACCTGCTCAACCTGCCCGGCTCCCGGCTGTCGGGCGTGCTCGCGATGGCTGCCGCGCCGAGCAGTGCGGGCGATGCCGTACGCGCCTGGCGCCGTGACGCCGCCCGGCACCCCAGCCCCAACGCGGGCGTCGTCGAGGCCACCTTCGCGGGCACGCTGGGGGTGCGGCTGGGCGGCACCAACACCTACTACGGCAATCGCATCGAGCACCGCGCCGTCATGGGCGACGGCCGCGCGACCGAGCCCGCCGACATCCCCCGCGCCACCCGGCTGGCCCGCCGGGTCGGCATCGGTGCGGCGCTGGTCGCGGCGGCGTACGCAGTGTCCGGCCGGATCCGCTGGTCGAGCCGCCGGAGCCGCTAGGCGACCGAGCGAGGCCGGCTGGCGAGCTTGCTCGTCCGGTTGTGCCGAGCGTGGGAGCCCCGAGCGAAGCGAGGGCGGCGGAGGCGTGTCGAGAGCAACACAGTCCTATCGAGCGCGGCAGGGGACTGTGTTGGTCTCGACACGCTCGGCCGCGGGCGGCCTCGCGGCTCGACCAGCAGTGGCGGTTGCTCAGCGTCCGTGACGGAAGGCCCGCGCCAGCACGGCGGGCGGGGCATCAGCGATGCCTGGTCCGCCGTCGCCGGCCCAGCGCGCCAGGGCGTCGGCGACCCGTGCCGTGCCGACCCGGGCGACCCAGACGGGCCGGGCGCCGCGCCGCCGGCCCTCGGGCGAGGGTCCGACGACCACGACGTCGGCCTTCTCGCAGGGGCCGAGGCAGTCGGCGACGCGTACGGTCGCCGACTCCCCGGCCACCTCGTTCAGGGTCGCCAGCACGCCCTCGTGGTCGACCCCGGGCGACTTGCGCTCGGTGCCGCAGCAGCATCCGCGGCAGACCGTCAGCGTCGGCCTCCCAGCAACGGGGCGGGTCACCCCTCGCACGCCTCGCAGTCTGGCCCGTTCTCGATCGCGCAGACCTCGGCGTCGCTCCAGTCGTCCCAGCTCAGGTCGTCGATGGCGTCGGTGGTGGTCGTGGTGGTCGGGTTCTCGTTCATGGTCATGCCTCTCGTGAGCCGGATCAGTTCTTGGGGGTCTGCTTGCTGGCCTGGATGCCGGCGCGCGAGCGCAGGTAGTAGAGGCTCTTGATGTTGGGGTCGAGCAGCGCCAGCTTGTGGATCTTGCTGATGTACTGCGGGGTCGCGTCGGCCTGGAAGAACAGGTTGAGCGACTGCGACTGGTCGATGTAGACCTGCCGGTCGGAGGCGCGAGCGAGCAGGATCTTCTGGTCGATCTCGTAGCCGGTCTTGAAGACGTCCTTCTCGTGCTCGTCGAGCCAGTCCACATGGGCCACGGAGCCGCCGTGGTCGATGATGTCGTCGATGTGCGCCTGGTCGTAGACCCCGCGCTCGGTCATCACCTCGACGAGGTTCTGGTTGGCCCGCGGCATCTCGCCGGCCGAGGTGGTCTGGTTCCAGACGTTGGCGACGTACGGCTCGATGCCCTGGCTCGTGCCGCCGACGATCACCGCCGTGCTCATCGTCGGCGCGATCGCCATCAGGTGGGAGTTGCGGCGGCCGACGCACCACTCCGGCACGCCGGCGACCGAGCCCATCCACCGCGACGCGGCGTCGGCACGCGCGGAGATCCGCTCGAAGATGTCCTTGTTGAGCGCCGCCGCCTTGTCGGACTCGAACGGCACCCGCTGCTTCTGCAGGTAGTCGTGGTAGCCCATCACGCCCAGGCCCAGGCTGCGCGCCTTCTCGGTGTAGCGCACCGCCCGCTCCAGCCCGCGCACCGTGCGGGCCTTGCGCAGGAACGCCTCGGCGACCGCGTCGAGGAAGACGGTCGCGACGTACGCCGTGTCCTGGTCCTTCCACTCGTCGTAGGTCGAGAGGTTCAGCGAGGAGAGCACGCAGGTGTAGGAGTGGTGCTCGTCGGAGAAGAGGGTGATCTCCGAGCACAGGTTGGAGGCCTTGTTCTCCAGCCCGTTGGCCTTGTACGACGCGGTCTGGGCCGCGTTGACGGTGTCGACCTTCCAGATGTAGCCCTTGCCGAGCACCACCCGGATCTTCAGCACCCGCTGGTAGCGCTCGAGCGCGTCGCGATCCCCGGCCAGCATCCGGTCGATGAAGGCCTGGCTGAAGATCCAGCCGATGTTCTTGTTGGCCGGCTCGCGGAAGATCAGATCGGCGAGCTCGTAGAAGTCGGGGTGGTCCACCGGCAGGTAGCCAGCCCAGGAGCCGCGGCGGGTCGCACCCTGGCTGATCTGGTTGGTCATCTCGACGAAGTTGCAGAAGACCGGCACGACACCGTTGGCCTTGCCGTTGTCGGAAAACTTCGCGCCGCGAGGGCGTACGTCGCCGAGGTAGGCCGAGGTGCCGAACCCGTTCTGCGACAGGATCGCGGCCTCCTTGAGGGTGTCGTAGAAGCCCCACACGGAGTCCTCCACGTACGAGCCCTCGCAGGAGACCGGCAGGCCGCGGTCGGTGCCCAGGTTGGAGAGCACCGGGGTCGACGGCGAGAGCCAGCCGTTCCAGATCGCGTCGAAGAACATCGACGTCCACGAGGTGCCGTCCTCACGGGCGTACATCTCGTCGGCCAGCCCGCCGGCGGTGGCCGCGATGGTCTCGTAGCGCTCTCGGACGCTCTGACCCTCGACGGTGTATTTCGCCTTGAACATCGCGTAGCCCGCGGTGGTCATGAACGCAGGCACGGTGCCCGAAGCCTGCAGCGCCTTGCGCTCGGCGGACAGTGCTTCCCAGCTGTTGCTGCCCATCAGAACTCAAACTCCGTCTCGCCGATGTTGCGGTTGTATTCGTTGCCCGTGACCTGGAAGAAGTCGTGGAACTGGGTGCCGTTGATGCCGTTGTAGAACCACTCGGCGATCGGGTTCGCCTCCTCGCCGAAGAGCGGCTCCATCCGCATGTTGGCGAGCGTCATGTCGACCCGCGACCTCACGAACGCCTCCAGGTCGGCCTGGTCGATGCCGGGGATCGGCCCGTCGGCGAAGAGCATCTCCACGATGCGCGCCTCGTGGGCGTAGAGGTGCTCGGCGACGCCGCGCACGCGGGTGAAGAGGTCGTCGCGCTCGGCCTCGAACTTGTCGGCAGGCACGGTGGCGGCGTACTCGTCGAGGGTGGTGTTGAAGAGCCAGGCGCCGCCGGTGGCGTGCAGGTTCTCGTCGCGGGCGGAGAAGTTGATCCCGCTGATCACGTTCTGCAGCAGGTTCTTGCCACCGGACTGGAAGTGCTTGAGGAAGGCGAAGTTGGAGTAGAGGACGAAGTTCTCCATCAGTGTGAATACGCTGAGCGCGTAGAGCAGGTCCTCGTCGGCGATGGCGTCCCATACGAACGCGATCCGCTCGGCCAGCACCGGGTCGTTCCTGTAGGAGTCGTAGAACTCCTCGGTGTCGATCATCAGCGTCTTGTTGAGCTTCGCGTAGAACGGCGCGTGCATGTTGAGCTCGGCGAACGAGAACGCGTTGGTCATCATCTGGATCTCGGGCCGCGGGAAGGCGTGGAAGAGCCGGTCGCCCCACACCTCGCCGCCGAGGATCAGCTCGTAGATGGTGAACAGCTTCAGCGTCGTCTTGACCGCGGCCTGCTCGGCGTCGGTCATGTTGACCAGGAAGTCCTGCTTGTCGTTCTCGACCGGGATCTCCTCGGCAGTCCAGAAGATGCTCCGCTGCTTCTTGGCGAGATCCTCGGCCATCGGATAGTCGAAGACGTACGCCGACTTCTCGGTGCGGATCGGTAGACCCTCGGTGTCGATCATCTCGTGCCCCCTTCGTCCACGGGCCGACCCGGCCCGCTCGGATGTGTTGCTCGTCCGCGCATCGAAGAGGAGAGGAGGTCGGTGTCGTGCCGGGCTGACCGGCAGCGAAGACCTGATCCCCTGACCTTCCCTCGAGGTCGCGGACCACCGCACCCGGCGGGTGCGGCGCGCTGGCAGGTCTTCGGACTCGTGGGCGTCGTACGCGGTCCTAGTGGCCGTCGCTTCCCAGGAGACTGGCTTGCTCCCAGTGCTGTGTGACGGCGGTCGTTCCCACTCACCGCTGCGGGGCAGTCCCGGAGTCGAACCGGGTTCCCTCTTGCCTCTCCCGCCCCGTCGCCGAGGAGGGAGAACCAGCTGCGGGCACCACTATATGCGGGAACTACAGCAATGCAACTTCCTAGATCTAGTGTTTCGCCGGGCCGCTGACAGGGCAGCCGAAAGGCCTCGAACCGCCGTGCTAGCCTCTCCTGCGAGTCGAACGCATCCTGATGGATGCCAGGGAACTCCGGTGAGAATCCGGGACTGGCGCGCAGCGGTGAGGGAGACGACGACGCTAGGAAGCCACTGGGGCCCGAGGCCCTGGGAAGGCGGCGCCGTCGGTTGATCCCGAGTCCGAAAACCTGTCGGCTCAGATGTACGTCACGGCCCTCGCGATCTGGGGCCAGAGGACCTGAGAGGCCGAGAGCCGTGCGAACCACCCGCCGTGTCCCGTTCGTGCCGCTGGTCGTCGCGCTGGTGCTGGCCTGGGTGCTCAGCGCCGTGGTCTCGCTCGCGTTCGGGTCGGAGCGGATCCCGGTCGGCGAGGTCGTCGCGGCGGTCGCCGACCGGCTCCAGGGCGTCGAGCCCGGGAAGTGGGACGTGATCATCTGGGAGCTCCGCATGCCCCGGGCGCTGATGTCGCTGGTCGTCGGCGCGGGCCTCGCGGTGGCCGGCGCCGGCATGCAGACGCTGGTGCGCAACCCGCTCGCCGACCCGTTCCTGCTCGGGATCAGCTCCGGCGCCTCGGTGGGGGCGACCGCGGCGATCACCACGGGCGCGCTGGCTGGCTTCGGCATCTACGCCGTCTCCACCGGAGCGCTGCTCGGGGCGATCGGCTCGGCCCTGCTGGTCTGGCTGGTGGCGACCGCACAGGGCGGGCTGACCCCGATCCGGCTGGTGCTCTCCGGCGTGGTGCTCTCCTCGGGGCTCTCCGCGATCGCCTCGTTCCTGGTCTTCATGAGCGACGACCCCCGCGCGGCCAACTCGGTGATGTTCTGGATGCTCGGCAGCGTCGGCGGAGCCACCTGGGAGAAGCTGTGGCTGCCCGCCGCCATCACCCTCGTGCTCGGCGTCGGGATGCTCGCTCTGCACCGCTGGATGGACGCCCTCGCGGCCGGCCCCGAGACCGCCGCCTCGCTCGGCGTGAACGTCGCGGCGCTGCGTACGACGCTGTTCGTCGGGTTGGCGGTGCTGGTCGGCGTGCTGGTCGCGGTCAGCGGAGGGATCGGGTTCGTCGGGCTGATCGTGCCGCACGCCGCGCGGCTGCTCGTGGGGGCCAGACATCGGGTCGTCATCCCGGTCGCGGCGCTCGGTGGCGGGCTCTTCCTGCTCTGGGTCGACGTGGTGGCCCGGCTGGTGGCGCGACCGCAGGAGATCCCGCTCGGCGTGGTCACCGGCGTGGTCGGGGCGCCGCTGTTCCTGCTGTTGCTGGGCCGCGGTCGCTACCGGTTCGGGGGCCAGTGATGAGCCCAGCGATGAAGGGTGGCGGCCTCCGCCCCGTGCTGCGTCTGCGTGGCGTCGGGGCCCGGCTGGGGGAGCGCGAGGTGCTCCGCGACATCGACCTCGACGTGCCCGCCGGCACCAGTCTCGGCATCGTGGGGGTCAACGGCGTGGGCAAGTCGACGCTGCTGCGCATCATGGCCGGTGTGCTCCGCCCGACCACCGGCACGGCCGAGCTGGCCGACACCTCCGGCCAGCTCCACGAGATCGGGCGGGTCGGCTCGCGCGAGCGCGCCCGCCGGCTCTCCTACGTGCCCCAGGAGGAGGTCGCCTCCGCCGAGCTGCTGGTCGGAGAGATGGTCGCGCTCGGCCGAGTGCCGCGCACCCGGCCGTGGTCGCGCGGCGGCACGCAGGAGCGCGAGATCGTACGCAGCGCCCTGGATGCGGTCGGGCTGGCCGACCGCATCGACGACCCCTGCGAGCGGCTCTCCGGTGGTGAGCGGCGGCGCGCGGTGCTGGCCCGTGGCCTGGCCCAGCGATGCCCGGTGATGCTCCTCGACGAGCCCACCAACCATCTCGACGTCGCCTGGCAGCTGAGGCTGCTGCAGACCGTCGCCGACCAGGCCGAGACGCTGGTGGTCACCATCCACGACCTCGATCTCGCGCTCCGCTCCTTCGACCGGCTGGCGGTGCTGGGCCGTCACCCGGGCAGCGACCCCGGCGGCGACGCCGCCGGCGATGAACAGAGCGGCCCGGCCACCGTCGTCGCCCACGGGCCGCCGGCCGAGGTGCTCGACACCATCGGCGTCGACCTCCACTTCGGCGTCGGCTCCGTCCAGGTGCCTCATCCCCACCTGGAGCAGCCCCATCTGCTCATCCACCCGCGTAAGGACCACTCGACATGACCGCCCCCATCTCCCTGCGCCGCGCTCAGGTCACCGCTCTCGCGGCACTCGCCTTCGGCGCCACCGTTCTCACCGCCTGCGGCGCCGAGGAGACCAGGTCGGCGGGCGTGGCCGGAGACGGCGCGATCACCGTCGAGAACTGCGGCGAGACGCTCAGCGTCGACGCGCCGATCACTGATCTCTACGCCTACGACGGCGGGATCATCTCCATCGCGCTCGCGGTGGGTGCCCGCGACGAGCTCGCCGCGGTGACCGGGATCGCCCGGGACAAGCAGCTGCTCGAGCTCGCCTATCCCGAGGACCGGGTCGACGAGCTGAAGGTCGTCGGCGACGACCAGCCGACCCTGGAGACCGTCCTGGCGCTCCAGCCGGAGCTGATGTTCGCGGGCTGGAACTACGGCTTCAGCGAGGCGCGCAACCTGACGCCGGCGAAGGTCGAGGAGCACGGCATCGAGACCTACCTGCTCAGTGAGTCCTGCCGGCAGAAGGACGGGGCCCGAGGCACGATGGAGCCGTGGACGGCGCTGCGTACGGACCTGCTCAACATCGGTGAGCTGACCGGCCACGGACCGCAGGCGAAGCGGGTCGCGGCCGACATCGACGAGCGGCGCAAGGCACTGAAGAGTGCGCCGAAACCGGCGAAGAAGCCGACCGCGTTCCTCTTCGACTCCGGCACCGACGCCATCTTCACCTCCGGCTCCTTCGGCGCCCCGCAGGCCATCTTCGACACGGCCGGTGTCACCAACGCGACCGCCGACGTCGAGGACACCTGGACCGAGGTCGGCTGGGAGCGGTTCGCCGCGGCGAAGCCCGACGTCATCTACTTCGTCGACTACCCCGGTCAGTCCTACGCGGAGAAGGTCAAGGTCTTGAAATCCAACCCGGCCTCGCGCGACCTGCCCGCCGTCAAGGAGAACAGGTTCGTGAACCTGCCCTACGCGATGTTCGTCTCCGGCCCGCTCAACATCGACGCAGCCGAATGGGTACGCCGCTCGCTGGAGCACTTCGGTCTCGCCCCCGACTCGGGCATCGATCCGAGCCTCGACATCCTCGACATCACGAAGCTCACCAATCTCACCGGCAACGAGTGGATCCGCTGAGGCTTGCCTTACCTCGGCGCTGTCGCGGTAGGTGCGTTATTGCAAATTACTCGCAATAATGAGGAGCCCGACCCGTGTCCGTGTACGCACTTCCCGATCTGCCCTACGACTACGCGGCGCTGGAGCCCTACATCTCCGGCGAGATCATGGAGCTTCACCACGACAAGCACCACGCGACGTACGTCGGCGGGATCAACACCGCGGTCGAGCAGCTCGAGGAGGCGCGGGAGGCGAAGTCCTTCGGCACCCTCTCGACGCTCGAGAAGAACCTCGCCTTCCACCTCGGCGGCCACGTCAACCACTCGGTCTTCTGGCCGAACATGTCCCCCGACGGGGGTGACAAGCCGACCGGCGAGCTGGCTCAGGTGATCGAGGAATACTTCGGCGGCTTCGACTCGTTCCGTGCCCACTTCGAGGCCAACGCGCTCTCCGTGCAGGGTTCGGGCTGGTCGGTGCTGACGTGGGACATGGTCGCCCAGCGGCCCTACATCATCCAGCACTTCGACCACCAGGGGAACGTGCCGATCTGCATGGTCCCGCTGCTGATGCTCGACATGTGGGAGCACGCCTACTACCTGCAGTACAAGAACGACAAGGCGTCCTTCGTCAAGGGCTGGTGGAACATCGTCAACTGGGCCGACGTCCAGGACCGGTTCGAGAAGGCGCGTACGCAGACGACCGGGCTGATCGTCCCGTGACGGGGGAGAGCCAAGACCCGCGGCTGGAGATGGTCGACGCCGCGCAGCGCGCCGCTGGTGTGCTGGCGGCGCGGGCGCGAGGCGACTTCGAGGACGCCTCCTCGCTGATGGCCTCCTTCGAGGACTCGATGACCCTCGCCGGCGGCTCGATGCTGCTCGCCGAGCTGGCCCTCGGGCTCTACGAGCGGGAGTCGGGGATCTCCCGCGACGCATGCCTGGCCGAGCTGACTGTCCGCCTGGAGGCCAGTGTGCGTGCGGGCTGAGGCCGGCGTGGGTATGATCCCGTCAACGGGCACGAGGAAGCCGGTGGAACTCCGGCACAGTCGCGCTACTGTGACATCGCCTTGCGGCGGTGGAGTCAGACCCGAGTGTCCGTCCAACCCCAACGAACAGGGACGCACGTATCCCTGAGGAGGACATGTGTCGCAGTCTGCTACCGCGCCCGTCGCCGGAGCCCCCGAGATCCCTTCGATCCCGCTCCGTGAGCTCGCCCCGTGGGCGCTCTTCTTCGGCCTGCTCGGGCTGCTGGTGATCTTCTTCATCAGCGCCGACCAGGGCGCCGTCTCGATCCCGTCCGGCACGCTTATCCACGAGTGGGTCCACGACGGTCGCCACCTGCTCGGCTACCCCTGCCACTGATGAGCGCGCGTGCATTCCTTGTACGCGGCCTGCTAGCTGGACTCCTCGCCGGCATCGTCACCTTCATGGTGGCGTACGCCGTCGGTGAGCCGCAGGTCGGTGCTGCCATCGCGCTCGAAGAAGCCGGCGGCGACGGACACTCCCACTCGCATGCCGAGGGCGGTGAGGAGGGCGGTGACGAGGGCGGTGAGGAGGCCCCTGAGGTCTCCCGCACCAACCAGAGCACCTGGGGTCTGCTGACCGGCACTCTGGCCATCGGTGTCGCGCTCGGCGGCATCGTCGCCCTGGTCGCGGCGGTCGCGCTTGGCAGGATCGGACGGCTCTCACCAGGGCAGTCGACCGCGCTGGTCACGCTGATCGGCTTCGTCGCGTTCGCGCTCGTGCCGTTCCTTAAGTATCCCGCCACGCCACCGGCGGTCGGGAGCGGCGACACCATCGGGCTGCGTACGTCGGTCTACTTCGGCTACCTGCTCGTCTCCGTGGTCGCGGCCGCGCTCGCCACCTACGGTGCCGTGCGGCTGCGGGAGCGCTTCGGCACGTACGCCGCCGTGGTCGGTGGCACCGCCGCCTACCTGGTCGTGGTCGTCGTCGCCGGCCAGCTCTTCGCGACCGTCAACGAGATCGGCGACTTCCCGGCCGACACGCTGTGGTCCTTCCGGCTCGCCTCGCTGATCACGCTCGCCACGATGTGGGGTGTGCTCGGAGTGGCGCTGACCGGCCTGATCGGTCGACTCCACCGCCAGCAGCAGGCCGTCGCCGAGCGCAAGGCGTTCGCCGCCAGCCTCTGAAACCCGCCGAGTCGGCTCGTTCTGACACAGAATCGCGTCGAGTCGGCTCGTTCTGACCAATTCGTACGTCGAGTCGGCTCGTTATAACGAGCCGACTCGACCGGGTCAGCGGGGGAGGCGGTGGGTCTCCAGGGGGTGGCCGTCGGCGAGGTGGTCGTGCACGATCGCTTGGGCGGCGAGGGCGTCGACGTGGCCGTACCAGACGTCGTCGGGCTGCACGTTGACCACCGGCGCCTGGTTGCACGGGAACTGGCAGCCGGTGTGGGTGATCAGCAGGTCGTCGTCGCCGAGACCGGCCTCCATCGCGCCCAGGATGAGGGCCTTCGCGGTCTCCTCCGAGCCCTTGGCGGTGCAGCGCGGTCCGCGGCAGATCAGCACCTGGCGTACGTGGTCGGAGACCTGTTCCCAGGCGGGCGAGGTGAGTCCGGGCTCGGTGCCGGTGAGCGGGCGGGTCTGTGCCCACATCTCGGCCCACAGCTGAGGGAGATCCTCGAGCGAGTTCGCGAGACGGGTCGCGACCTGGATCTCGGGTCGGGTGCCGGCGCGTTCCCGCCACCAGTGCGCGGCGATCCTGCGCAGCCACGAATGGCCGGGCGCGAGCGGGCCGAGGCTGACGCCGACGAGCGTGATCGTCTTCTCTCCCAGGTCTGCCAGGCGGGTCAGCTCGGCCGACAGCGACGGGTCGCCCATCTGGAGGAATGCAAGGCTCGCGTCGTGGCTGCGGGCCAGGGCGAGCAGCTCGTCGCGTCGGTCGACGTCGGTGACGGACATCCCCACCAGGATCCGTGCCTGTGACGGAGGGTCCGACCTGGTGAATCCGTTCACAAGCTCGGACCCTCTGTCACAGTGCCCTCGAACCCCATCACCCAGGTCAGCGCCGCGGAGACGTCGTCGACGGTCCGGACCCCGGCGGGGCTCTGCGGCCGACGTACGACCACCACCTCGATGCCGAGCCGCCCGGCCGCCTGCATCTTCGGCCAGGTGTAAGTGCCGCCGGAGTCCTTGGTGATGAGCACGTCGCTGCGGTGCTCGCGCATCAGCGCGAGCTCGCCGTCGAGGTCGTACGGCCCGCGGCTGGTCAGCAACGTCCACGGCTTTGGCAGGTCGATCTCGGGACGGTCGACCACGCGGGCCAGCGCCTCGTGCCCGGCGAGCGCCGGGACGAACCGGGCCAGCTCCTGACGTCCGACGGTGAGGAACGGACGCTTCCCCAGGGTCGCGGCGAGCGTGGCGGCCTCGTCGTGGGTCTCGACGTAGGTCCAGGCCGGGTCGGCCGGCCAGCCGGTCCGAGCCAGCCGGAGCAGCGGGTGGCCGGTCTCCGCGCAGGCCGCCGCCGCGTTGGCAGAGATGCCCCGGGCGAACGGATGGGTGGCGTCGACCACGGCGTCGAACTCCGCGAGCGCCGAGATCAGCCCGTCGACCCCGCCGAACCCGCCGATCCGCACCGCACCCACCGGCAGCCGCGGTCGCGCGACCCGGCCCGCCAGCGACGAGGTCACCTCGACCCCGGCGTCGATCAGCCGCGCGGCCAGCTCCCGTGCCTCCCCGGTCCCACCCAGGATCAGCAGCCTCATCGGCTCTCCCGGGCGAGGTCGAGCAGCGCGTCGACGTCGAGGTGCTCCTCGACGAGGTCGCCGATGAGATCCAGACGACGTTCGCGCGCGGCCTGGAAGGAGACGTCGGATGGTGCCCGCCCGAGGGTCTCGGCGAGGAACGCGCCGCGCAGGGCGTCGCCCTCCAAGGATCCGTGCCACATCGTCCCGAAGACGTTGCCGGAGCGTGCTCCTCCCAGGAACTCCTCGGCTCCGTCGCCGCGGCTGATCCGGCCGTGATGGATCTCGTAGCCGCTCGCCTCGACACCGAGCGCCGACCCGGTGGGCAGCCGCAGCGCCTTCTCCGGGGCGAAGTCGGTGCGTACGTCGAGCAGACCCAGCCCCTCGACCTCCGCGACCGATCCCTCGACACCGTCGGGGTCTGCGATCACGCCACCGAGCATCTGGAAGCCACCGCAGATCCCGAGGAGCGGGCGGCCGCGGCGTACGTGCTCGGTGATGGCCACGTCGAGACCGCGCGAGCGCAGCCAGGCCAGGTCGCTGATCGTCGAGCGGGTGCCGGGCAGCACGACCAGGTCGGCGTCGGAGAGGTCGTGGGGCGAGGAGGCGAAGACGACGTCGAGGTCGGGTTCGAGGCCGAGCGCGTCGACGTCGGTGAAGTTGGAGATGCGGGGGAGGCGTACGACCGCGACCTTGCGGGTCGCTCCCGCCTCCGCGCGGCGCCCTTCCAGGTCGAGCGCGTCCTCCGAGTCGAGCCACAGCGACGGGTCCCAAGGCAGCACACCGAAGACCTGGCGCTCGGTCAGCGACTCCAGCGAGTCGAGCCCCGGCTTCAGCAACGAGGCGTCGCCGCGGAACTTGTTGATCACAAAACCGCTGATCAGCGCTTGGTCTGCGGGCTCGAGGAGGGCCAGGGTGCCGTACATCGCGGCGAACACGCCGCCTCGGTCGATGTCACCCACGACGATCGTCGGCAGCTCGGCGTGCCGGGCCAGCCCCATGTTGACGTAGTCGCCCGCGCGCAGGTTGATCTCCGCCGGGCTCCCGGCGCCCTCGGCGACGATCACGTCGAAACGCGAGGCGAGATCGTCGTACGCCGCATGAGCAGCCGTCGCCAGATGTCGGCGTCCCGCCTCCCAGTCGCGTGAGGAGACCTCACCCGCGGGCCGGCCCATCAGCACCACGTGGCTGCGCCGGTCGGAGCCCGGCTTGAGCAGCACCGGGTTCATCGCCGGCTCCGGCGTGACCCGCGCGGCCCGCGCCTGGACCCACTGCGCCCGGCCGATCTCGGCCGTCGTCCCGTCCGGGGCCCGGCAGACCATCGAGTTGTTGGACATGTTCTGCGCCTTGTAGGGCGCGACCTTGACGCCGCGACGCGCGAAGGCCCGGCACAGGCCGGTGGTGACGATCGACTTGCCGGCGTCCGACGTGGTGCCGGCGACGAGCAGGCCGCTCATCGGGTGCCCTGGGTGTGGGATACCCGGTCAACCGGGTATCCCTGGGGCGCGCGGGACCACAGTGACTCATGAGTCATCGCGGAGCCCGCAGGAGGTAGATGTCCATGACCCACCCAGCCGCATCGCGCAGCCGGGAGCGGGCCTCCTCGATCGCCGGGAGCACCTCGCCGACGGTGCCGGCGACGAGCTCCTCCTCACGGGTGCCGAGGTTGCCGCCCCACCAGATCCTCCAGTCGTCGAGCCCGGGCAGGTCGACGACGCGGTTGAGCATCACCACGATGTTGTCGTGGCCGGCCTCGACGGCGTCGAGCGCCGCGCGGCCGGTGGTCACGTAGAGGGGCCGGCCGACCTCGTGGAGGACGATCCGGTGGCGGGCCGCGAGCAGCTGCACCGAGGAGATGCCGGTGATGACGTCGACCTCCACCTCCCGTTCGGCGGCGATCTGGTCGACGACCCGGATCGTGGAGTCGTAGAAGGCGGGGTCGCCCCAGACCAGGAAGCCCACGTCGCCGGGGTGCTCGTCGAGGATCGCGAGGTAGCGCTCCACCCGGGCGCGGTGCCAGTCGGCCACCGCTTTCTGGTAGTCCGCGTCGGTGCCGGTGAACTCCGCGCGCCGTTCACGAGGAGCGTCGTCGACCTTGACCACCCGCGCCGGAGCGGAGAGGTGTCGGTCGAGCAGCTCCTCACGGGCCCGCACCAGCGGATCGGGCATCCCGCCCTTGACCGTGCCCGACTTGTCGGTGACCAGGAAGTAGTCGACCGATCGCATCGCGGCGACGGCCTCCAGGGTGACCTGGTCGGGGTCGCCGGGACCGACGCCGATGATCTTGATGCGGCGCTTGCCAGAAGTCGTCATTCCTCCTCCAGGTCACCCTCGATGTCGAGATAGATCTCCTGCATCTTCGCCATCACCTCGGGGTCGGGTTCCTCCCACAAGCCGCGCTCGGCCGCCTCGTGCAGCCGCTCCACGATCCCACGCAGCGCCCACGGGTTCGAGGCCCGCATGAACTCCTGGTTGGTCTCGTCCAGCACATACTCGTTGGCGAGCTTCTCGTACATCCAGTCGTGCACCACGCCGGCGGTGGCGTCGAAGCCGAAGAGGTAGTCGACGGTCGCGGCCAGCTCGAAGGCGCCCTTGTAGCCGTGGCGCTGCATCGCCGAGATCCAGCGCGGGTTGACCACCCGGGCGCGGAAGACGCGGTTGGTCTCCTCCTGCAGCGTGCGCGTCTTGATCGCGTCGGGCGAGGTGGAGTCGCCGACGTACGCCTTCGGCTCGCTGCCGGTCAGCGCGCGGACGGTCGCGACCATCCCGCCGTGGTACTGGAAGTAGTCGTCGGAGTCGGCGATGTCGTGCTCGGCCGAGTCGACGTTCTTCGCGGCGACCTTGATCCGGCGGTAGTTGGCGCGCATGTCGTCGGCCGCCGGGGCGCCGTCGAGATCACGGCCGTACGCGAACCCGCCCCACGCCGCGTACACGTCGGCCAGGTCCTGGTCGGAGCGCCAGTTGCCGGCCTCGATCACCTGCAGGATCCCGGCACCGTACGAACCGGGCTTGGAGCCGAAGATTCGCGACGTCGCGCGGCGTTGGTCGCCGTGCTCGGCCAGGTCGGCGAGCGTGTGCGCGCGGACGAAGTTGACCTCGGCGGGCTCGTCGAGATCGGCCACCATCCGCACCGCGTCGTCGAGCATCGAGACGACGTGCGGGAAGGCGTCGCGGAAGAAACCGGAGATGCGTACGGTCACGTCGATCCGCGGCCGGCCGAGCTCGTCGAGCGGCACGACCTCGAGGTGGGTGATCCGCCGCGACGCCTCGTCCCACTCCGGTCGCACCCCGAGCAGCGCGAGCACCTCGGCGACGTCGTCGCCGGAGGTACGCATCGCCGACGTCCCCCACACCGACAGCCCGACCGAGGTCGGGTAGTCGCCGGTCTCGTCGAGGTAGCGCTGCAGCAGCGAGTCGGCCATCGCCTGCCCGGTCTGCCACGCCAGCCGCGACGGCACTGCGCGGGGGTCGACGGTGTAGAAGTTGCGCCCCGTGGGCAGTACGTTGACCAGCCCCCGCAGCGGCGAGCCCGACGGCCCCGCGGGGACGAAGCCACCGTCCAGCGCGTGCAGGACGGCGGACAGCTCGTCAGTCGTCCGCGCGAGCCGAGGGACGACCTCGGTCGCGGCGAACCTGAGGACGCTGCGTACCTCCTCGCTCTCGTGGAGGCCGTCGACAGCGGCGACGTCCCAGCCGGCCTTGTCCATCGCCTCGACGAGCGCCCGAGCCTCCGCCTCGAACGTGTCCGTCTCTCCGGTGGTCGAGCCTGTCGAGACCATCCCGAGCGCCGCCCGCAGCCCCGGGACCGCCCCACCGACACCACCCCACACCTGCGCGGCCCGCAGGATGGAGAGGACGAGGTTGACCCGCGCCTCACCCTCCGGCGCCGCTCCGAGGACGTGCAGTCCGTCGCGGATCTGGGCGTCCTTGATCTCGCAGAGCCAGCCGTCGATGTGGAGCATGAAGTCGTCGAACTCGTCGTCCTCGGGCCGTTCCTCCATGCCGAGGTCGCGGTGGAGCTCGGCGGCCTTCATCAGCTGCCAGATCTCGCCGCGGATGGCGGGCAGCTTGGCCGGGTCCATCGAGGAGATCCGGTCGTACTCCTCCATCAGCGACTCCAGCCGCGCGATGTCGCCGTAGGACTCCGCGCGCGCCATCGGCGGCACCAGGTGGTCGACGATCGTCGCGTGCGCACGCCGCTTGGCCTGGGCGCCCTCGCCGGGGTCGTTGACCAGGAACGGATAGATCAGCGGCAGGTTGCCGATCGCCGCGTCCGGGCCACAGCTCGCCGACAGCGCGGCGTTCTTGCCGGGCAGCCATTCCATCGAGCCGTGCTTGCCGAGGTGGACGACCGCGTCGGCGCCGAAGCCGCCGTCTTCCTCGGCAATGCCGAGCCAGCGGTAGGCGCCGATGTAGTGGTGCGACGGCGGCAGGTCGGGGTCGTGATAGATCGCGACCGGGTTCTCCCCGAACCCGCGCGGCGGCTGGATCAGGATCACGATGTTCCCGGCCTGGAGCGTGGCCAGGACCAGCTCGCCCGACTCGTTGACGAAGAGGTTCCCCGGCGCCGGACCCCACGTCTCCGCCATCTGTTCGCGCAGGTCAGCGGGGAGATCGGCGGTCCAGCGGTCGTAGTCATCCGGCGAGATGCGTACGTGGGCGTCGGTGAGTTGCGCGTTGGTCAGCCACTCCTCGTCCTGCCCTCCGGCCGCGATCAGCGCATGGATCAGCGCATCCCCCGCAACCGTGTCGGCACCCCCGGTGGTCGAGCCTGTCGAGACCACGTCAGAGGACACATCCCCGGAGCCCGCGTCGAGAATCCGTATGACCTCGTTGTCCACCCCCAGGTCGTACCCCTCCTCCCGCAACCGCCGCAGCAGCCGGATCGCCGAGACCGGGGTGTCCAGGCCGACCGCGTTGCCGATCCGGGAGTGCTTGGTGGGGTAGGCGGAGAGCACCAGCGCGAGCCGCTTCTCGGCATTGGGCTTGTGGCGCAGCCGGGCGTGGTTGACCGCGATCCGGGCGACGCGGGCGGTGCGCTCGGGGTCGGCGACGTAGTGGGGGAGCCCCTGCTCGTCGAGCTCCTTGAACGAGAACGGTGCGGTGATGATCCGGCCGTCGAACTCCGGGATCGCGATCTGCGAGGCCGAGTCGAGCGGGGTCACACCGTCGTCGGAGGCCTCCCACTCCGCACGGGACGAGGTCAGGCAGAGGCCCTGCAGCACCGGGATGTCCAGCGCCGCCATCCGCTCGACGTCCCAGGCCTCGTCCTCGCCTCCGGCGGAGGCCGACGCCGGCACCGAGCCACCGGCGGCGAGCACGGTGACGACGAGGGCGTCGAGGGTGCCGAGCGCCTCGTAGAGGTCGTCGGGTGCGGAGCGGAGGGAGCCCGCGAAGACGGGTACGCCGGTGGCCTCTCCGGTCGCGTCGATGGCATCGGCCAGCGCGTGCGCGAAGGCGGTGTTGCCGCTGGTCTCGTGGGCCCGGTAGTAGAGGATCCCGATCCTCGGCCGGGTCTCGACAGGCTCGACCTCCGGGGTGCGGTCCGCGAATCCCCACGCAGGTACGGAAGCCGGTGGCTCGAACCCGAACCCGGTCAGCAGGACGGTGTCGGAGAGGAACGCATGCAGCTGCGCGAGGTTGGCCGGCCCGCCCTCGGCGAGGTAACGGTGGGCCTCGGCCGCGACCCCCATCGGGACGGTGGAGTGCTCCATCAGCTCCGCGCTCGGCTGCTGCTCACCGCCGAGGACGACCACCGGGGTTCCGCGCTCCGCGACCGCGGCGAGGCCGTCCCACAGGTCGTGAGGCGAGCCGAGCAGCCGGAAGACGACCAGGTCGGCGTCGGCGACGACGGCCTCGAGATCGGTCGCCCGGGACGGGTTCGCCCAGGCGTAGTCGGCGCCGCTGGCACGAGCCGAGAGAAGGTCGGTGTCCGAGGTGGACAGAAGCGCGATGCGTACGCGGGCAGGGTCGGCCATGCCGGGTTCCTCCTAGGGGTTCTCGCCCCATCGATCGGTCGGATCGCCCGCGGCCAGTGTCTGGCTGTGCCCGCGCGGGTGCGCGAACATCACAGTGGCGGAACCGCCCCGGAGTCTCACCGGGTTCCTGCACCGCGAACGTGCTCGAAGCCTACCCCGCTCGCCGACCGAGCCAGGTCTCGCGGGTGATCTCGTACTCCACCTCACCCTCCGCGTGCCCGGCGAGCGGCTCCTCGAACTCCTCCTGGAACGCCCGCACGAAGCTCATCCCGACCGACGTCATCGTCGCCCGCGACCCCTCGTTGACCGCCATCGTCTGCGCGATCACCCGGCTGAGACCGAGGTCTTCGAAGGCGTGCCGGAGCAGCTCCAGCGAACCCTCCTTCGCGAACCCCTTGCGCCAGTGGCGCCGCGGGAGCCGGTAGCCGAGCTCGGCGGCGTCGTCGTCCGTCGGGTGGGAGGGAGGCTCGAGCATGAAGAGGGCGACCGGCTCCCCGTCCGCGAAGCCGATCCACTTGCCCTGCTCCGGTGTCGCCTCCGCCTCGCGGATCCACCCGCGCGCCCGCTTCTCCGTCTCCTCCGCGGTCAGCGCGCGGGTGTAGAGATAGCGGACCACCTCCGGGTCGGAGTTGAGGTCGACCAGGAACGGCAGATGCTCCTCGGTCAGCGGGACCAGATCGAGACGTTCGGTGCGCAGTCGTGCTTGGGGCATGCTGCGACGTTAGCCAGGACGTACGCCGGCTGGCACCTGGTTTCTGCTCTAGCCGGTCTCGTCCAAGTGACGCAGCGCCCGGCGGGCGGCGTGATAGCCGCACATGCCGTGGACGCCGGCGCCGGGCGGGGTGGCGGCGGAGCAGAGGTACATCCCCGCGATGCCGGTGTCGTAGGTGGCCAGCGAGGGTCGGAGGATGAGCTGGCGCAGCGTGTTCTCGCCGTTGGAGATGTCGCCGCCGACGTAGTTGCGGTTGTAGGCCTCGTAGCCGGCCGGCGAGGTGACGTGGGTGGCCACGATCCGGTCGCGGAAGCCAGGGGCGAACCGCTCGATCTGGTCGAGGATCGCATCCGTGGCGTCACCGTCGTAGGCGTGCGGGACCTGGGCGTAGGCCCAGACCGGATTGAGGTCGCCGGCCGAGCGGGAGGGGTCGGCGACGTACTGCTGACCCAGCAGCACGAACGGCCGCTCCGGCATCCTGCCCGCGGTGATCTCCCGCTCGCTCAGCGCCACCTCGGCGAACGTCCCGCCCAGATGGACGGTGCCGGCGCGGCCGATCTCCGGGTCGCGCCACGGGATCGGACCGCGTACCGCCAGATCCAGCTTGTACGCCGCGGGCCCGTGCTTCCAGCGCCGCATCGCCCGCCGCTGGCGGCGGGGGAGGTCCGAGCCGACGATGTCGGCGAAGCCGCCGGGGCTGGTGTCGAACATGGTGATGTCGGACTCCGGCAGGTCGGCGCGGCTGCGCACGGTCGTGCCGGTGACGATCGTGCCGCCGAGCTCTTCCAGCAGCCCTGTCATGGCGTCGGTGATCGCCTGGGTGCCGCCCTCGGCGACGGGCCAGCCGTGGGTGTGGCCGCTGACCGCGAGCATGGTGCCGACCGCGGCGGTGCCCGGCTTCTCCAGGGGCCGGAACGCGTGCGCCGCGCAGCCGCCGAAGAGCGCTTTCGCCCTCTCCCCGCTGAAAGCGCGGGCGAGCAGGGCGGCGGGCGGCGCGGCCCGCATCCCGAACGAGGCCAGCAGGAACGGGTGTCGCGGAACCCGGATCATCGGCCCCAAGATGTGGTCGGCGATCGAGTCGAAGTGACGGGCGACCGGGCCGAAGACCTGTCGCCAACGCCGGCCGTCCTCGCCGAGCCCGTCGGCGGTGGTGTCGAGGGAGCGGTAGAGCAGTGCGGTCGGCTCGTCGTCGAGCGGATGGGCGAGGCCGATCTCGGGATAGAGCCAGTTCAGGCCGTACTTCTCCAGCTCCAGCGAGCGCAGGAACGGCGAGGAGACCCCGAGCGGGTGGATCGCCGAGCAGACGTCGTGGCGCAGGCCGGGCAGGGTGAGCTCGGCGGTGCGAGCACCACCGCCGACCGTGTCCGCGGCCTCCAGGACGGTGACCTGCACGCCCTGCTGCGCCAGCGCGATCCCCGCGGCCAGGCCGTTGGGCCCGCCGCCGACGACGGTGGCGAGATGTGGTCTGGGCAAGGTCGGCCTCCGAAAGGGCTATTCGTTCAGGACACGATTCGCGACCGCGAACGCGGTGTTGGCAGCCGGTACCCCAACATAGATCGAAGCTTGCAGCAGCACCTCGATGATCTCCTCGCGGGTCAGCCCGTTGGTGAGGGCGGCACGCAGGTGGAACTCGAGCTCGTCGAAGTGGCGCCCCGCGACCAGGGCGGTGAGCACGCCGATCGAGCGGTCGCGGCGGGCCAGGCCGGGCCGGGTCCAGATCGAGCCCCAGGCGTAGCGAGTGATCAGGTCCTGGAAGTCGCGGTTGACGTCGGTGATCGCGGCGGTGGCCCGGTCGACGTGGGCGTCGCCGAGCACCTCGCGGCGGACGTTCATCCCCGCTGCGTACGCCGGGTCGGCCGCGGTCACGTGCGCGGTGATGAGGGTGGCGACCGCGTGCGGTGCCTCGGCGGGCGCGAGATGGCCGACGGCGTCGAGCGCGACGAGGCGGCCGTCGCGTACGCCCGAGGCGATCTCGGCCAGCAGCGAGGGCGGGGTGGGGCCGTCGTCGACGCCGGCGATCGCCAGGACCGGCGCCGCGATCTCGGCGAGCCTGCCGCGTACGTCGTGGGCCGCCAGCGCGTCGCAGACCAGCGCGTAGCTCTCCGCGTCGGCGTCGCGCAGCGAGTGGAGCAGGGTGCCGCCTCGGGCCGGCTCGCGCTCGAGGAAGCCGGGGGAGAACCAGCGCTGGCTGGAGCCGGCGATCTGGGAGGCGGTGCCGGCGCTGCGTACGGTCGTGGCACGGTCGTTCCAGCCCTCCGGCTCGCCGATCTTGGCGCCGGTGTTGGTGAGCACCGCAGCGCTCACCCGGCTGGGCGCGTCGAGGAGGAGCTGGAGGCCGACGGCGCCGCCGACCGAGTCGCCGGCATAGGCGAAGGTGCCGTGCCGCTCACCGCGGTCGGTGAGGATCCGGTCGACGCAGGCCAGCACGCCCGCGGCCAGGTCGGCGATCGTGAACGCGTCGGTCGTGGGCGTGCCGTGCCCGTGCCCGGGCAGCTCCCAGCCGACCACGTGGAAACTGTCCGCGAGCAGCTCCGCGGTCGCGCTCCACAGCGCGGTCACCGAGGTGCCGAGGGACGGGCCGACCACCAGGATCGGCTTGCTCGAGTCCCCGGCCAGCTCGACAGGGGTGATCCTCGGCGTCATGACAGGTCCTTCCAGATGTTGGTGGTCGAAGTTGGGGGTGTGGGATACCCGGTCGACCGGGTATCCCTGGACTTGACGGGCACTGAAACACCCGTCAAGTCCACAAAGTGCCCGTCAAGTACCGCCGATACGTCCATCAGTCGAGACGCTTCCGCGTCTCGCGCGCCCGGGCGATGGCGGTGTCGATGAGTGCGTCAGCGGCGCCGAGGTAGCCGTCGAGGCCGGAGACGGCGTCAGTGAGTACGCCACCCCCGAGCCCGCTCACGAACTCGGCCAGTGACCTCTGCTCAGCGAGCAGGCCGGCCCCCGCGGCCTCGGCAGTGGCCCGCATCCGGGCTCCATCGACCCGCAGCCCGGCGAGCAGCTCGGTGACCTGCGAGGCGGCGACGACGCTGCGGCGGGCGAGGATCTGCAGGGTCTCCCACTCGACGTGCCAGGCGCCGTCGGGGCGCTCGTCGACGTAGCTCGCGGCGGCGGTGTGCAGGGTCGCGGCGAGCAGGGGAGCGGCGAGGGCGTGGCGCCGGATGAGCACCGAGAGCACCGGGTTGGATTTGTGCGGCATCGTCGAGGAGCCGCCCCGACCCTCACCGGCCGGCTCGGCGAGCTCGCCGATCTCCGGACGGGTGAGCGCGGCGACGTCGGAGGCGAGAGACCCCCAGCCGTCGGCGGCCCCGACGAGCGCGTCGGCCGCGGCCACGAGCGGAGACCGGCTCGTGTGCCAGGGACTACGGGAAGCCAGCCCGAGGGCGGTCGCAACCGCCGAGGCCGCAGCCTGCGCGACCGCGACCGGATCGTTGAGACCCCGCAACCGCGCCAGCTCCACGATCGCGGCCAGCGTCCCCGCAGCGCCACCGACCTGGGCCGGCAGAGCAGCCCGCGCGCGGCGCAGCGCCTCGGCGGCATCGACGACCCCGGAGAGCCAGGTCGCGGCCTTGAGCCCGAAGGTGATCGGCACCGCGTGCTGGGTCAGCGTGCGGCCCGGCATGACGGTGGAACGGTGCTCGCGCGCGAGCCCCACCAAGGAGGAAGCCTGCGCCCCGAGCTCGTCCTCGACCCGGTCGAGCACGTCGGCCAGACAGAGGACGAGCGCGGTGTCGACCACGTCCTGGCTGGTCAGCCCCTTGTGCAGCCAGCGGGCGGCGTCGGGCCGGTCGTTGAGCCGGTCACGCAGCAGCTTCACGAGGACGATGACCGGGTTGCCCCCGCCCTCCGCACCCGAGGCCAGCGCAGCGACGTCGGCCTCGGAGACGAGGCCGCCCAGCTGCGTACCCGCCTCTGAGGGGGCGATCCCGGAAGAGACCAGCGCGGCCAGCCACGCCTCCTCGACCCGCACCATCGCGGAGAGGAAAGCCGACTCGGAGAAGAGGTCCCCAGCACGCTCCGCGCCAGGCCACAGCAGCGACATCGCTCTCCTCAGCTGTAGGTGAGAAAGGTGGTCTCGCGGTCGCCTTGGAGATGGATGTCGAATCGCAGCCCGGTCGCGTCCGCAGTGGCCACCAGCGTCGCACGTTCGTCATCCGACAGCGACACCAGCAGGGGGTCGCCGGCGTTGGCGGCGTGTTCGGGCAGGTAGATCCGGGTGTGCAGCTTGTCGAGCAGGCCACGGGCGAAGAAGGTGAGCGCGAAGAACGGCGCCTGCCCCTCGGACGCAGACCCGGGAAGCACCGTCGAGAACGAGTAGTGCCCGTTCAGGTCGGTGGCCGCACGGCCCCAGCCGGTGAAGGTCCAGCCGTCGCGGTGCAGCGACCCTTCGGTCTGCGGGACGTTGCCGTCGGCGTCGGCCTGCCAGATCTCCAGCAACGCGTCGGGGATCTGGTTTCCGGCGCCGTCGTAGACCCAGCCGTGCAAGCGGATCGCGTCCGCGCGCCCGGGCGGCACGAGGTCGGCGTCGCCCTCGTAGGGCAGCGCATAGCCGAAGAACGGCCCGATCGTCTGACCGGGCGTGGGCAGCGGGGTGGTCACAGGTCGCCCTCCTCGGGCTCGGTCCAGGTGCGGCTCGGGCCGGTCAGGACGATGTCCCAGCGGTAGCCCATCGAGTACTCGGGGACGGACAGGTCGTGGTCGTACGTCGCGACCAGCGCGTCCCGGTCCTTCTGCGACGTGATCGACTGGTAGATCGGGTCGAGCGCGAAGAGCGGGTCGCTGGGAAAGTACATCTGCGTGATCAGCCGCTGCGTGAAGGCGCGGCCGAAGAGCGAGAAGTGGATGTGCGCGGGGCGCCAGGCGTTGAGGTGGTTGCCCCACGGGTACGGTCCGGGCTTGATCGTCTGGAACCGGTAGCGCCCCTCGGAGTCGGTGATGCAGCGGCCGACGCCGGTGAAGTTGGGGTCGAGCGGTGCCGGGTGCTGCTCGTGCTTGTGGATGTAGCGGCCGGCGGAGTTGGCCTGCCAGACCTCGACGAGCTGGTTGCGCACCGGCCGGCCCTCGCCGTCGGTCACCCGCCCGCTGACCGTGATCCGCTCGCCGATCGGCTCGCCGCTGCCGGCGATCGTCAGGTCGGCCTCGAGCGGGTCGACGTCGGAGTGGCCGAAGCACGGCGCCCACAGCTCGATCGTCTCCGGATCGGCGTGGCGCGGGTCCTTGGTGGGGTGGCGCAGGACGCTGGAGCGGTAGGGCGGGTAGTCCAGCAGAGGCTGAGGTACGTCCCCGCCCTCCGCGGCCGCCTTCGCGCTGCGCGTCTCGAGGTCGGCGATCTCGGCCGAGAGGTCGGCCTGGGTCTCGACTGGTTTCGGAGTGGGCGCTGTCACGTCCCGAACGCTAGGTGTCGAGGGCATACGATGAAAGCGCGAACTTCCACTGAGCGAAAGGGGTTGCGGAATGGCAGGAGGCAGCGGCGGCCGTACGGTCACCTCCCGGGTCCTCGGGCTCATCGGCGCCTTCGAGGCCTCCCACCGCCGACTGACGCTCAGCCAGCTGGCCGCTCGCGCGGACCTCTCGCTCCCGACCGCCCATCGTCTGGTCGGTGAGCTCGTCGAGTGGGGCGCGCTGGTGCGCGAGGAGGACGGGACGTACGTCATCGGCCGCCGTCTCTGGGACGTCGGCCTGCTCGCGCCCGTCGCCACCGACCTGCGCTCGGTCGCCTCCCCGTTCCTCCACGACCTCTACGGCGCGACGCTGGAGACGGTCCACCTGGCGGTCCGCGAGGACGACCACGTCCTCTACCTCGAGACCCTGCGCGGCACCCGCAACGTACCGATTGTCTCCTCGGTCGGCTCCCGCCTCCCCATGTACTCCACCGGCGTCGGCAAGGTCCTTCTCGCGCATGCGCCCGAGGCCGTACGCAGCCAGGTGCTCTCCGCGCCCCTCAAACCCTTCACCCGCCACACCATCACCCGCCCGGGCCTGCTCCACCGCCAGCTCGATCGTGTGCTCACCGACGGCTACGCGACCACCGTCGAGGAGATGACCCTCGGCGCCTGCTCCGTCGCCGTCCCCATCGCCACGTCGGACGGGACCGTCGTCGGCTCCCTCGGCATCGTCGTCTCCGACCTCCGCCGCCACCGCCTCCGCCTCGTCTCCGCCCTCAAGGTCGCCGCCCAAGGCGTCTCCCGCGCCCTCTCCTGACCCCGTACCCCCCCCGGAGGTCGAGCTTGTCGAGTCCCCTCGCCCCCGAAGACCGAGCCGGCCGACCCCCGCAGCCACCGGCGGTCGAGCTTGTCGAGACCCCTCGCCCCCGAAGACCGAGCCGGCCGACCCCCGCAGCCACCGGCGGTCGAGCTTGTCGAGACCCCGCTGGGAGGACCAACCAACTGCCCCGCTGGTCGAGCCGCCGGAGCCGCAAGGCGGAGGCGTGTCGAGACCAACACGGTCCCATCCCCGCTCGATGAGACTGTGTTGGTTTCGACACGCTCGCTGGCGCTCGCGGCTCAACCAGCGGGGGCCATGAGCAGCAGCCTCCGGTGGTCGAGCTTGTCGAGACCCCCTTTCCGAAGTCCGATCACCCCCGCCGCTCCTCGAAAGTGGTCTCGACAAGCTCGACCACCGGGGCGTGGGGTACCTTGCCGAAGTGACGATCCAGACCCCCGACGCCGACGTACGAGCCCAGGCAGCCGACAGACTCGCCGCTCTGGCCACGCCTCCAGGTGCACTTGGCCGTCTGGGCGACATCGCCGTCTGGGTCGCCGCGTGCCAGGGCGAGGTCCCGCCGCGGCCGCTCGACAACGTACGCCTGGTGATCTTCGCCGGGGACCACGGCGTCGCACAGCACGGCGTCTCGGCGTTCCCGTCCGCGATCACCGGCGCGATGGTGCGCACGTTCCTCGGCGGCCGTGCCGGCGTCAGCGCGCTCGCCAAGGCCCACGGTGTCCAGGTCCGGGTGCTCGACCTCGGTGTCGACGAGGAGTTCGCCGACCTCGACCCGAAGACCCGGGAGGCGCTGACCAGCCACAAGGTCCGTCGGGGGAGCGGTGCGATCCATCTCGAGGACGCGCTCACCGCAGCAGAGACGAGCGCCGCCCTGGAGGCCGGCGCTGCCGTCGCCCGCGAGGAGATCGCCTCCGGCGCCCAGCTGCTGATCAGCGGAGACATGGGGATCGGCAACACGACCCCGGCCGCCGCGATGGTGGCCGCCGGGCTCGGCCTGCCCGCGAGCGAGGTCACCGGCCGCGGCACCGGCATCGGCGACGACGCGCTGCGCACCAAGACCAACGTGATCACCGCCGCCCTCGCCCGCGCCGGTGACCGCACCGACGACCCGATCCAGACCCTTGCCGCCCTCGGCAGCGCCGACCTCGCCGCGACGACCGGCTATCTCCTCGAGGCGGCCCGCAGCGGCACCCCGGTCCTGCTCGACGGCCTGATGAGCGTCGCCTGCGCGCTCACCGCCGACCGGATCGAGCCCGGCGCCGCGTCCTGGTACGCCGCCGGCCACCGCTCCACCGAGCCCGCCCAGTCGATGGCCCTCGAGAAGCTCGGCCTCAGCCCGCTGCTCGACCTTGACCTCCGCCTCGGCGAGGGGTCGGGTGCGGTCGCGGCCGTCCCGGTCGTACGCAGCGCCGTCGCTCTGCTGCGTGACGTCGCGCTGCTCTCCGAGCTCGGCGGTCCGGGGGACCCTGCCTGATGCTCGTGCGGGACGCGTGGCGTCTCGCGGTCGGCACCCTGACCGCGATGCCCGTACCTCCCCCTGACGTCGTCGACCGCCGACGCGCCGCGCTGGCGATGACCCTGGCACCCCTTGCGACGCTGCCGCTCGGAGTGGCCGCCGCAGCGGTCGTGCTGGTGAGCCGGCTCGCGGGGCTGCCCGGCCTGGTCGCCGCGCTGCTCGCGGTCGGCGTGGTGGTCGCCGGCAACCGCGCACTCCACCTCGACGGCCTCGCCGACACGGTCGACGGGATGGCCGCCTCCTTCGACCGCGAGCGCTCGCTGGCCGTCATGAAGACGGGCACCTCCGGCCCGGCCGGCGTCACCGCGATCGTCCTGGTGCTCGGCCTCCAGGTCGCCGGCCTGGCCTCCGTCCTCGGGGGAGAGAGCGGATGGCGTCTGGCCGTGCTCGCGCTCGTCGCCGTCTGCGTCTCCCGCTCGGCGCTGAGCCTGTGCTGCGTACGCGGCGTCCGACCCGCCCGCGAGGACGGCCTCGGCCGCACCTTCACCCAGACCGTCTCGCCGCTGGTGGCCGCGATCGTGTGGATCGGATCGGCCGCGGTGCTGGCCGCGGCGGCATGGTGGGCCGGCATCGAGTGGTGGCGCGGTGCGGTCGCCGCGTTCGTCGCAGCGGTCGTCGTCGGACTGGTCCTGGCCCGAGCCGTCAAGCGGTTCGGCGGAGTGACCGGCGACGTCTTCGGTGCCGCGGTCGAGGCCGCCCTGGCCGCCGTCCTGGTCGCCCTGAGCAGCAGTTAGAGCTTCAGCACCCGCCCCGCGACGACGAGGTGCACCTCGTCGCACGCCTCGGCCAGCCGCTGGTTGACCATCCCCAGAAGATCGCGGAACAGCCGCCCCGAACGGTGCGCAGGCACCACCCCGAGCCCGACCTCGTTCGTCACGAGCACGACGTCGGTGTCGCCCCGATCGAGCACATCGGCAGCTTCCCCGGCCAACGCTGAGACCACTGCCGAGGCCTCATCGGACGACGCCTCCCACAGCCCCCGCGAGTCCATCACCGCGGTCAGCCAGGTGCCCAGACAGTCCACGATCAC
Organism: Nocardioides luteus; assembly: GCF_014648595.1. Lineage (GTDB taxonomy): Bacteria > Actinomycetota > Actinomycetes > Propionibacteriales > Nocardioidaceae > Nocardioides > Nocardioides luteus. The sequence continues at coordinate 52,451 of NZ_BMRK01000007.1, forward strand.
CGCATCGCCTTCGGCGGACGCGATCTTCAATGCGCCAGCGAGATCCCGAGACTCGACCGTCCGCCACCCCTCCGGTCGCCGCGCCCGATGCGAAGCCAGCCGAGCCACCCAGTCCGGATCCGGCTCCTCCTCGGCCGTAGGCCCCGGCGCGACGTACGCCACCGAAGCCGCCTCGCTGAGCAGCGACTCGGCATGTCGAGACTTCCCCGACCGCACCCCACCCGTCACCAGAATCTTCACCGCCTCAGCCTAGGTCCCGCCCGCGGCCCTCGGTGGTCGAGCCTGTCGAGACCCGTCCTGCCCGGGCACGGAGTTGATCCGATCCTTTACCCTGCGACCCATGACCCTGGAGCGCATCGCGCTGATCTCGGACGTACACGGCAACCTCACTGCCCTCGAGGCGGTGCTGGCTGACATCGACGCCCGCGGGATCAGCAGGATCTTCAACCTCGGCGACTTCGTCGGCAAGGGGCCGCGGGGACGGGAGGTGGCGGAGATCTGCCGGGAGCGCTGTGAGGTGAACATCCTCGGCAACTGGGAGGACTTCCTGCTGGCCCCGGAGCCCGACTTCGGCCGCGAGGCTGTCGGATTGATGTGGTGGCGGCTGCAAGCGTGGGAGCAGGCCGAGTGGCTGCGTACGCTCCCGTTCCACCACGACTTCACGATGTCCGGGCGGCGGATCAGGCTCTTCCACGCCTCGGAGGAGACCGTGCACCGCCGGGTCAGGTTCGACCACGACGAGCAGGAGTTCCTCGGGCTGTTCCAGAACACCGAGGCGACCGGGTTCGACAGCCCCGAACCCGACATCGTCGGCTACGCGGACACCCACGACCCCTACTACGAGACCGACCGCGGCAAACGCACCGTCTTCAACACCGGCAGCGTTGGCAACTGCATGAGCGACCCGACGCCGGTCTACGTCATCCTCGAGGGCGAGATGGACAGCGAGGAGGAGGCACCGTTCGGCATCCAGTGGGTGCGGGTGCCGTACGACGCCGAGGCCGAGATCGCGTACGCGGCGGAGGTCGGCATGCCCGAGCTCACCGAGTACATCTACGAGCTGCGCACCGGCTTCTACCGGGGCAACCTGCGGGAGGGCGAGGAGCCGACCTACCACCGCAAGCGGTGAAGCCGGCCCCACGGACCCTCAGCAGCCGCGGAAGTTCTTGTTCGAGGTCCATCCCGTCTCAGCCCACTCCGAGGCCTCGGCAGGCTCGAAGGCGGGCTCGAGCTCGGCGAGCTCGTCGAGCAGCCACGCGGTGAACCGGGCCGCACCCTGCGGGCAGGTGTGGATGCCGTCCTTGCTGCGATCGATCTCGCCGTCGCGTACCCGCTGATAGCGGTCGCCCCAGACCTCGCCCGCATCCAGGAACTCCACGCCGTCGGCCTCCTCGGCGACCGACCGGGCGACCTCGGCGGCCCTGGCGAGCTCGCTCATGTGGGGCTTGTAGAACGAGTCGGGCCTGATCGGCGGCATCGTGACGAGCACCAGGTCGGCGTCCGCCTTCTCGGTCTCGGCGGCCAGTCGTTCGTACGCTTCGCGCTGCTCGCTCTCGCTGCCCCAGTCGTACGTCGTCAGCTGATAGATCACGGTGCCGCCCTCGGCCTTCGCCAGGGTCTTCGGGAGCCGTTTCCACTGCGCCTTCGCGTTCGGGCCGGTGACGTTGCCGCCGCCGGTCGAGGTCGCGTCGACGAACTTGGCCCCGCTGGCGGCCACGGCCTGGGTGAGCGGCGCGGCCTCGCCGGCGGCGACGGAGTCGCCGAGGAGGACGATGGGGGAGAGGCCGGCCTCGACCGCGGCCTCGGACTCGTGCCAGCCCTTCTCGGAGGCGGCCGAACCGGCACCGCACGCGGTCAGACCGAGCGCGAGAAAACCGGTGGTGACCAGCAGGAACGGACGGATTGCGGATGTGGTGAAGATGTTCATGCGACCACCATCCCGACCCGATGTCGCGGCCTCCTGGCGGTGATGTCGCAGTTGTGTCGCAGCCCGGCGCCGTAGGCCCCGAGCCCCGACGAGACGCTCTAAGGTCGTGGTCGTGCCTGAGCTGCTGCTGATCGAGGACGACGCGATGGTGCGCCGTGGCCTGCAGCTCGCCCTGCAACGTCACGGCCATGCGGTCGTCGGCGCCGAGACCGGCGAGGTCGGCCTGGCGACCTTCGCCGAGCGCACCCCCGACCTGGTCGTGCTCGACCTGATGCTCCCCGGCATCGACGGTTTCGAGGTCTGCCGCCGCGTCCGGCAGACCTCGCAGGTGCCGATCATCATGCTCACCGCGCGCGGCGACGACTTCGACGTGGTCACCGGTCTGGAGGCGGGTGCGGACGACTACGTCGTCAAGCCGGTCCAGCCGACCGTCCTCGACGCCCGGATCCGTGCCGTGCTGCGCCGAGCGGTCGGTGAGGAGGAGGGCGTACGCGCCCACGGCGGCCTGCGGATCGACACCGACTCGCTGGTGGTCTCCGTCGACGGCGCGGAGGTGAGCCTCACCCCGACCGAGCTGCGGCTGCTGCTCGTGCTCTCGCGTGCCCCGGGCCGGGTCTTCAGCCGACAACAGCTCCTCGAGCAGGTCTGGGAGCAGGGCTATCTCGGCGACTCCCGGCTGGTCGACAACGGCGTGATGCGGCTGCGCACCAAGATCGAGGCCGACCCGTCCTCGCCGCGCTACGTGCAGACCGCGCGCGGGTTCGGCTACCGGTTCGGTCCGGTATGACCACCCGCCGATCCTGGTTGCGTGGTCTGCGGAGCCGGCTGATCGCGGGGTTCGTCGTGGTGACGGTGCTCGGTGCCGGCGCGGCGGTGTGGGCAGGGGTGCGGCAGGCGAGCGAGGCGCTGGTCGAGTCGAGCCAGTCCCAGCAGGTCACCAGCCTCGTCAGCCAGATCACCGCCACCGCGCCTTCGGTCGCCTATCCGCTCACCGACCAGTCCATCGAGCAGCTCCGGGTCGCCGCCGGCACCGACTCGCTGGTCGTCGCCGAGGACCGAGCGTCCGGCGACGGGGTCCTCGCAGACGGCGTCGGAGCGGTACCGGCCGAGCTACGCGACAACGTCCGCGACAGCGACGGGAGGGTCTCCACCCAGCGCATCGAGATCGACGGCACCCCGTGGCTGCTGATCGGCACCCCGGTGATGCTCACCGACCCGAGCGGGTCCCGGAAGCCCTCCGGCGTCGAGGTCTACGTCGCCCGCGACCTGAGGGCCGTCGAGGAGGACGTGCGGGATCTCATCACGAGTGCCGCCGGTGCCGCGCTCCTGGTCCTCCCGCTGGCCGTGATCATCGCGGTGCTGGCCGCGCGCAGCGTCCTGCGGCCGGTCGACCGGCTGCGTACGACCGCCCGGCGGCTCGCCGACGGCGACCTCTCCGCACGCACCGACCCGGCCGGCGCCGACGAGCTCGCCCAGCTCACCGATGCCGTCAACGACATGGCCGAGTCGTTGCAGAGGTCGATGGCCGAGCTGGCCCGGATGGAGGACGACGCGCGACGGTTCGCGGCCGACGTCTCCCACGAGCTGCGTACGCCGCTGACGACCCTCACCGCCACCGTCGAGCTCCTCCACGACGCGCTGTCGCAGGACGCGGGCCCGGTCGACGAGGACGTCCGCGAGTCGGCTCAGCTCGCCGTCCTCGAGACCCGGCGCCTGGTCCGGCTGGTCGAGGACGTCATCGAGATCGCCCGGCTCGATGCCGGCACCGCCGACGTACGCCGCGAGCCGACCGACCTCGCCGACGTCGTCCGTGCCTGCCTGCAGGCCCGGGGCTGGGAGGAGGTCGAGGTCGGCGGCTCGGCGCCCGCCGTCTCGGCCGACCGGCGCCGCGTGGACCTCATCGTCGCGAACCTGGTCGGCAACGCCCTTCGGCACGGCCGGCCGCCGGTGCGCGTCACCCTCTCGAGCACCGCCGACGATGCCGTGGTGACCGTCTCCGACGGTGGCGACGGCATCCGTGACGACGTGCTCCCGCATGTCTTCGGCCGCTTCTACAAGGCCGACCCCGCCCGCGCCCGCACCCCCGGCAGCGGCCTGGGGCTGGCGATCGCGGCGGAGAACGCCCGCCTCCACGGAGGCACCGTCACCGCAGCGAACGCACCCGGGGGCGGAGCGGTCTTCACCCTCCGCCTCCCGGCTGTACCGACCCCCGAGGAGGGCCGATGAGATCCGTACGCAGCACCTGCCTGGCGGCCCTCGCGCTGGCGCTCCTCACCGCCTGCGGGACGCAGACCTCCGAGGTGGAGACCGGCGCCGACGCACCGACCGGCCTCGCCGCCGGCACCTCGCTCTACTTCCTCGACGGTGACCGGCTCACGCTGCAGGTGAGGAAGACCGGCCGGCTCGGCACGATTTCCGACGCCGTCTCGTTGCTCCTCACCGGCCCCGGCGACTCCGGGCTGGAGACCGGCGTCGAGGAGGTCAGCATGACTCGCACCGAGGTCACCGTGACCTCTGGCGTGATCACGCTGCGCCTTCCGCTCGCGACGAGCGAGGTCGAGCCGCTCGGCGTCGACCAGATCGTCTGCACCGCCGCAGCCAGCCACGTCCAGGCCGGCGGCTCGCCCGACACCCGGGTGAGGCTCCTCTTCACCGACGTCGCCGACGAGGCCGGCCCGGGGCGCACCTGCCCGCTCTGACCTCACAGCTCGCTGATGTCGATCCTCGGTGTCGCCGGCTCCGGCAGGGCCAGCCAGAGGATCAGCATCGCGACCGAGACGATGGCGAAGACGACCGCCCCGCTGCGGCCACGCGCCCAGCCCGCGCGGAACCGGATCGGCGCCTCGACCAGCCGGGTGGAGACGGTCGCGACCACCAGCGCCGCACCGATCGCGGCGGCTCGCACCGCGACCGTGTCTGCACCGGCCACCACAGGGAGCAGCACGATGAGCGGCCAGTGCCACAGATAGAGGCTGTAGGAGATCTCCCCGAGCCACCGCAGCGGCCGCACCTCGAGGACGCTCGCACCGGAGTCGGCGACCCAGCCGATCAGCAGCGCGCACGCAGCCGCGTGGAGGGCGAGGCCGCCGGTGAACAGCCACCCCGTGGAGACGCCGTCGGTGAGGAACCACGTCGTCAGGATGCCGGCGATCAGGACGCCGGCCAGGGCACGGCGGGCCGGGAGGAGGCGGGTCAACCGGCGTACCGGTTCGGTGGCCGTCGCCGCGCCCAGCAACAGCGAGAACGCCCTGGTGTCCGTGCCCGTGTAGACCCGGGTCGGGTCCGCCGGGTCCCAGAGCAGGGCCATCGCGAGAGCCGACGCGACGACCCCCGCCACCGCGACCACAACCACTCTGACCTGCGCAGACACCGGGCCCCGGCCCGCGAGCACGAGGGCGAGCAGCAGCGGCCACACCACGTAGAACTGCTCCTCGACCGCGATGCTCCACAGGTGCTCGAAGACCCGCGCCTGCCCGAACGCGTCCCAGTAGCTCGCCTCCTGCGCGAGCAGGTGCCAGTTGACCAGGTCGAGCTGGCTCCACACCGCATCGCTGCGCGTGGTGCGCACCAGGTCGGCGCCGACGCCGGCGATCCCGACGCGCTGCAGCACCCACACCGTCAGCGTGACCACGACCAGCATCCCCGCGACCGCCGGGAACAACCGCCGAAGCCGCCGTCCCCAGAACCCGACGAGCGAGATCCGCCCCGCCTCCGCCTCCCGCAGCAGCAGCCCGGTGATCAGGAACCCGGAGAGCACGAAGAAGAGGTCGACCCCCAGGAACCCGCCGGAGAGGACGCCGGCATGGAAGAGGAGTACGCCGCCGATCGCGACCCCGCGCAGACCATCGAGCGCGGGCACATGTGTGGAACCAGCCATGGCGCCGACCCTGCCGACGCGCCGTCATCGCGAGGTCGCCGGAATGTCGCAGTCGTGTCGCGAGCGCTCAGGCGTCGTAGTGCCATAGTCGCGACCACGGCACGGAGGCTTTCTCACAGACGTGCACCGGAGCCCTGGCCTCCTCGTTCTCGGCCCCGGCTCGGTTGCGCAGCCGCGTCATCTCCCGGCAGCCCCGGAAGAAGCCGTCCGGGCGCTCGAAACCGACCAGCACGACCGGCGACGCGTCCGCGGGTGGCTGCTCCCAGAACCGCCACCCGTTGTGCCCGCTGTGCACCGGCACCCCGACGCCGTACCACTCCAGCGCCCCCGCCTGCCCGTAGTTGGTGGTGAAGACCACGGCCGTACGCCGTTGCTCGGCCGGCAGCCCGTCGATCACCGCCTGCACCTGAGCGACGTACTCCGGCCATCCGATCGTCGCAGCCTGGTCGTCACCGGCCGCTGCGTAGAACGACGAGGTGTACGTCGCCGCCGGCAGGACCGGCAGGTTGATCGGCCACGCTGGGATCGTGAGCAGCACCATCGCCACCGTCAGCCACCGCACCGACAGCCACCGGATCGCGGGCGCCCGCTCGGCAACGACGACCGCACCGGCCGCCACCAGCGGCGGGAGCAGCCCGGCGAGGTAGTAGCCCTTGCCGCCGGCCACCAGGAAGAACGTCGCCACCACCACGAACGCGAACCCGACCGGCCGCACCCGCGCCCACGCCGGACGCCGGAGGAGCGCGACCAGCCCGACCGCCCAGACGGGCGTGATCACCGGGCTCAGCAGGATGAGCAGCTGCACGACGTACCCGGCCCGGCCCCCGAACCCGCCGTACTCCTCACGGATGTCCCCCGACAGATCGAGCACCGGCCAGCCGTGCGCCGCCTGCCACAGAAGGTTCGGCAGCCACAGCGCGAGCGCCGTCAGTCCCGCCAGCCACGGCCACGGCGTCAGGAGCACGCGGCGGGTCGCCGGGGCGAGCGCGATCCCGACCACGATGCCGCCGAGCAGGAACGCCACCGCATGCTTGTTCTCCAGCCCGACGCCGGCCACGACCCCCGCAGCCAGCCAGAACGCGGCACTCCGCCGCCACCCGGTCGCCGTCAGCGCGTGCGCGACCAGCACCAGGATCGCTGTCCAGGCGAGCGTGTCGAATGTTGCGGTGACGAGCCAGTGACCCAACGTCATCGTCATCACCCCGACCGCCACCAGGACCGCCGTCATCAGCTGCGCCGCCCGCCCGCCGCCCAGCAGCCGCGCGAACTCGACCGCCAGCAGCACCAGCGCCGCCATCGCGAGGATGCTCCACAGCCGCAGCACCACCAGGTCGTACGCCGCGATCTCCGTCGAGACCCGCGCGAGCAGCGCCACCAGCGGCGGCTGGTCCGGATACCCCCACGCCAACCTTTGCCCCGCCGAGACGAAGTAGAGCTCGTCCCGATGCGGCCCGTATCGCGGCGCCAGCACCAGCAGCACCACGACCTGCACAACGACGACACTCCCGACGATGGGGGAGTACCGCGGCCGGCTCACGGGTCGAGGCTAGAGCGACGCCCGCCGACGCGCCTCTGAATTCGGCAAGTGGATGTAGCGGCCGACCGGACCCGAGCATCGGGGTCTTCGAATGCCGGAGCGTCTGCAGCCCGAGGCACTCCCTGGGGCTAGCATGCCGATCACCGGGGCGAACGGCTGAATCTTTACGTTTAGAACGTCGTCAACGGGGTATGAGGTCGTCGTAACCACCGCCGAGGGTCTTGGGGGCCGCATGAATGTGCAGATGATCGAAGCAGATGTCAGGAAGTCTGCTCAGAAGATCCAAGCCGCAGCGAACAACGTCAAAGGGATCGACTTCTCCGACTCGATCAGTGCGATCACCTCGGCGTTGCCGGGAAGCACGTGCATGTCTGCCGCGAACAAGCTCAAGACCGAGTTGAAGACCAATCTCGACGGCTGGGTGAAGTCGGCCAACAGCCATCACGAGCTCACCAACAATGCCGCCGACCACATCGTCGAAGCCGACCACACCAGCGAGCGGACAGGAAACCGGCTGAACCAGCAGGTGGGGCAGCGATGACCGTCACCTACGAGAAGCTGCAGAGCTGGAAGCCCGACGGTCTCAGCGACGCTGCCGACAAGTTCAACAAGCTGCGCAAGAAGCTCATCGATCAGCAGGACGAGATGGACGCCGGCAAGCCGCCGGACACCTGGCAGACCCCGAACAGCTCTGAAGCTGCCCGCGATCGCCACAAGCGACTGGTCGAAGATCTGAACGACATCGCCGCGCCGCTGTCGGCGATCGTCGCCGGTCTCGACAGCGCGGCCTCGTCGATCCGCAGCGCCAAGGAGTCTGCCAAGACCGCGTACGACGGAGCGGTCGGCAAGGGATGGACGGTCAAATTCCCTGGCGGCACCCAGGTGGAGATCGAGGACCCCACCCCGCCCGAGTCGAAGGCCCCCGGCCATCGGGGCCGGCACGTCCCCACCGGGCACCCCGAACAAGGCACGATGGATTCGTACGCGGACACGATCTCGAAGGCGCTGGCTGATGCCACCGAGGCGGAGACCGAGCTCGAGAGCGTCCTCAACACTGCTGCCGCCGGTGGGTACGACGGTGGTGACGGCGAGATCGCCGACGCCATCCCGCCCGAGATCGGCAAGATCCTCGCTTCAGGCATGGAAGATCGCGACAAGCCTGACAAGGCCGCGATGGAGCGCTTCGCCGCCTACATGAAGGAGCTCGAGGACGAGCCGGAACTCAAGCGCACGGTCCTCGACCAGATGGGGCGTGAAGGCATCGCGAACGCCTTCACGAACGCCAAGGATGCGGGCGTCGACCTGAAGCCCGCGCTCGGCGCCCCTGGTCGCGACCTGATCGAGGACTGGGTCGAGGAGGACATCAAGAACCAAGGCGTCAACGGCGACACCAACACCCTTCTCGGTGCGTACAAGAAGGACGAGACGTTCACCAAGGAGCTCTTCGAGAACGTCACGCCCGACGAGTGGGCCGACGCGATCAAGCACGAGAACGGTGAGGCGTTCAGCCGAGGCAAGATCGATGAGGCCGACCGCAAGATCTACTCGGAGTTCCTCCGGGCCGGAGGAACCGCCCTCGCCACCTACACCCAGGGTCACCCGAACCCGACCGACCTCGCGGACAAGTGGTTCAAGTCGATCACCGAAGGCGATGACGAGAATGCGTCTGCGTTGACGCTGATGATCAAGAAGGGCGGCGAGGACGGGGCGGAGTTCCAGACCGACTTCATGTACAACCTCACCGACGACGTCTACAACTGGGAGAAGAGCCACGACGGAGATCCGGTGTGGGGCCCCAAGGACGTCGGCTTGGTCGACCCCGATGCGGACGTCGAGTACTCCGCTCGTGGACGCGGGGCGTACGTGCTGCAGTCTGGCTCCGCAAACGACGGCATGGCCAACCTGCTCGGCGGGATGGCGCACTCTCCGGAGGCGGCACAGCAGTTCTTCAAGGACGGCACGCTCGACAACGGGAAGGAGGACGACCGGTTCAAGTACTTCATGCTCGATCGGACGTTCTCGGCGAGCGACAAGAGCGACGAGGGCGACGGTTTCGGGCTCGCACTCGAAGCAGCGACTGTGGGATCGCTCGAACACGGCGACCGCGAGTTCGCGAACGATCTTGCGGACCGCACTTTCGAGACCATTGCGAAGCACAGCGGCAGCGATGACGAGGGTTGGTTCGGCGAGGCATGGCACACATGGCCTGAGTTCAACGACAGCCTCGGTGCGATCGGCGCCGGTTATCGCGACGACATCTATGACGTCATGAAGGGCGCCGGAGGCAACGACCTCGAACTTTCGAAGAAAGACCTCCAGATCGTTCTGGGTGAGATGGGACGAGGTGAGGACAAGTCGGGTGTCGAGCTGCTCTCGGCATCCCTGGTCCAGGAAGGCAACCACCGGGTCGATGTCGAGCTGGAGAGGTATCTGAAGGACCACCCCAACGCGACCATGCAGGACGTCAGCCGTGAGATCGGTGGCTCGCTTGCGGCGATCAACACCGAAACCGGCGGCGTACTGGGGGACACCTTGGGTGCCTCAGTCCTCGTCGACCTGGACGACGAACAAAGAGCCGCTGAGAAGGCTGCCTTCATGCAGAAGGCTTTCAGCCTCGCGACGGGGTTCATCCCAGGGCCCGGGGACGCGGCTGTCGGAATGCTGCAAGAGGGTGCTGGAGATGTCACCAAGCATCTCGTGAAGACTTCTGTGGACACCGCCACCAGCGAGGGCCTCGACGCGATGAAGAACGCGATCGGGTCGACCCCGCCGGCGAGCTCATGGCTGGCTGGCCAAGAGGATTCCGGAGCACAGATGCTCAGCCGAAACCTGATGAACACCTATCTCGACGCCGGGCTGCTTCCGGACGACCTCGTGAAGGACATCACTGTCGAGACGGAAGAGGGCAGGATCTTCCGGCCGGACATCTACACGGCAGACGACATCAACAAGATCGAAGGGCTGTCCGAGGCTGAGCGGGACCAGCTGCGCGAGTCGTGGCGTACGTGGGACAACAGCAACCCGTCCCGGTACCTCGAGGATCTCGGTACCAACGGCCTGCAACAGTTCGACCAGCGCATCGAGGATGCAGCCAAGGATGCGAAGGAACTTTCCGATATGGATTACGACGATCGACAGAAGTGGAGGGAACAGTGATCCGGTCGAGCCTGACCGCGCTTTTGACCCTCCTGGCACTGACCCTGTGCGGCTGCGGCGAATCCGAGCCGCCTTCGACTAAGGAACCGGACATGTACTGCGGAATCTTCAGCCAGCAGCTCGTTGAAAATCTGATCGGCGACCACAAGGCGAAGACCGCCGACGAGGACCTCACGGCAGAACGTGCCACGTGTGTGTTGCATGACATGGACGCCGGAGACTCTGCGCGACCCGTCGTCAACGTGATTGCGATCCCGGTGCGTGACGAGGTCGCTCGAGACAGCGCCCAGAAGGAGAACGATGAGTTCGTCTCGATGGGCGGCGGACGCGAGGTCGACGCGGAAGCCCTTGCAGACCTCGGGAGCGGGCGCGTCGCCGTTTCTGAGTACGACGCCTTGAGCGGTCAGCGGATGACGAGTGTGAGTCTGGCGGTGATCACCGAGGGCCAGTCTCTTCGCATCATCTACAACCCGACATCGGGAGCAGCCGATGGCGCGGTCGACGCCGCGGTGGCCATCGCGAAGGACGTCGACTCGAACCTCGCTGAGCTGCAGCCGAGCGCCGAGTCGTCCACTGCTGGATCAAGAGGCGCTCCGAGCGGGACCGATGATTCCGTCGTGATCAGCGCGTCCAAGTTGGCAAGCCGACTCGGATAGGCGCCAGGGACAGGGCGCCGCCGCGAGCCTGCCGCCCGCGGGTGGATGCTTTGCGTCGGCGTGGATCTGCGCGCCTCTGTCGGTCACCTGGGATAGGTTCTCGGACGACGTGGTCCGCTCGAAACGGGTTGGAGCGGACTGGAATCGACATGATGGGAAGTCTCGGGATGTCACACCTGGACGAGGTGGAGAACGCAGGCTCGACCGGAGCGGTGGTGACGGCGCTGCCGACGGCTGCCAACCGGTCGCAGAACGGGGGACGGGCCGGCCGCATCGCGCTCGTGCTCGCTGCGGGAACCCTGACGTTCTTCGTCGCGACGCGGGTCCTCGCCGGGATCCCGAAGCTGACCCAGACCTATTACGACGCGCTCAACGGGTTCGGCGAGCGTCCGGTCATCTGGTTCGTCCTCGGCCTCGTCCTGCTCGCCTCGATCGCTCCCGTCGCGGCCTCGATCGTCCTCGGCCACCGCAGCATGGGCCGGGCGAAGGTCGCCGGGGTTCGGCCGGTGGCCTCGGCGATCGCGCTCGGCATCGGTTACACGCTCGTCGTGTTCTGGGGCGTACGCCTCATCAGCGCGATCGCCAACGCGGGCGAGCTGGGCGGTGGGTTCCGGATCTTCGTCGAGTACGTCGGCCTCTGGGCGTGACCTCTGCGTCACAGGGTGGCCCCGAGCGGATGCCGACCCTGGTCGTCGGCTCCGTGCTCGCACTGGTCTACGCCGTCGGTCTGCTGATCGCCGCGCTGTGGGGCATCGGCATGGTCCTCGAGGACGAGGGCTCGCGGCTCAGCAGCGGTGAGCAGTCGGGGTTGGTCGTCGCATGCATGGGCGCGGCCGTCTCCGTATTCGGGATCTTCTGCATCCTGCGCGGCCTGCAGCGTCAGGTCTGGGCGATCACGCTGGTGGCGACAGGGCTCGGCGTCGGCGTGCTGGTCGCGGTCGGCATCACGGTGACGATCTTCAGGGGCGACGACGACGGCGGGTTCAACTTCGGTTGGGTCTCACTCGTGGCGACGCTCGTCATGATCGCCCCGGTCGTCCTGTTGAGCATCGCGATCTCGAAGCTGCCGTCGCCGCACGATGACCAGGCCGACGGGCTCTGACTCAGTCGTCTCGACGTACGCCTGCCCAGAACCTCTCCAGCTCCGCATCGAGCTCGGCGGAGACCTGCATGGGTAGGGAGTGGGTGGTCTCGGGCCAGATCTTGACCGTCGCGTCGGGGAGCCGCTGGGCACGCTTCGCGGCGTCCTCGCCTCCGGCGAGCGACTTGTCGCTCGCGATCGCGACGTAGACCGGCATCTTCAGGTTGCGCATCTGCTCATCGGTCAGCCGCGAGGGGGTCGGCAGGTTGCCGGAGTCGAAGTGGCGGGTGCCGGCGGCGATCATTCTGGCCATCGGGTCCTCAGGGTCGACCTCGGAGTCCTCGACGCCGCCGATGCGGTTCAGTGCGTGGTCGCGCAAGGACTCCGGCAGGAAGGGGAGTGCGGCCACCGCCGACCAGGCGATCGCCCAGACGGGCAGCATGCCGAAGGTCATGATCGGTTCGAGCAGGGTCAGGCTGGCGAGCCGCTCCGGGTGGCGTACGGCGACAGCCGCCGCGAGGCCGCCACCCTGCGAGTGGCCGACGAGATGGATCCGGTCCAGATCGAGAGCATTCAGCGCCTCTTCGACCCAGCGGGCGTTGTCGGCCATGTCGCGCAGCGGCAGGGTCTGCTCCGACAGTCCGCTGTCCCCGATCGCATCGAAGGCGTAGACGGTGCGGTGAGCGAGGAAGTCGCGCAGGTTCTCACCCCACATCGGTACGCCGCTGGCCCGTCCCGGCACCAGCACGACCGGGACCTCGTCGACCGGGCGTGGGTTGACCCAGGCGTACGTCCGCACGGTGCCGAACGTGGTCTCGACGTCGCGGGTCTCGGTCGGCTGCGGCAGAGCGGCGAAGGCCGTCCGATAGGCGTCGGTGTAGGTCTGACGTCCGGCGGGGGTGCGGAAGTGGCCGACGCCAGGACCGTTCGTGGTCAGCACCATCGCCAGGCACCCGGTCGAGACGAGCGCGACGAGCGTGAGGAGGACGATCGGCCACCGCCGCCTCCTGCGTGCTCGAGACCCTTCATCGATGTCCTTGCTCATGTCGCCCCCGATGACGATGCGATCGCATTGGAATCATTACGATGCGACTGTATTGCTAAAGTGGCGCCATGCCAAGAGCCGTCGACCACGAGCAGCGCCGGTTCGAGATCGTGGCCGGGCTCTGGCAGATCGTCGCCGAGCAGGGGATCGAGGGCATCAGCCTGCGCAGCGTCGCGGCTCGCTCCGAGGTCTCGATGGGCCGCGTACAGCACTACTTCGGCACCAAGGACGCACTCGTCGTCGCCGGGATCGACCTGCTCGTGAAGCGCGCAGTGATCGAGTACGAGACCACGGCCGGACGGCCGCCGGACGAGCGTCTCCTCCACCTCTTGCTCCAGCAGATCCCGGCCACCGAAGCCGGCCGGATGGGCGTCACCGTCTGGTACGCCTACGTCGCCAAGGCCATGACCCACACCGCCGTGCGCGAGATCCTCGCGGAGGCGACCCGGGTCGGCGTCGAGGAGTGCACCCGTCACATCCAGGAGGCCGACGGCCTTCCGAAAGCCGCGGCGCGCGAGCGTGCCATCGAGCTGCTCGCCCTCTCCGACGGCCTCACCCTGCGCGTGCTCGTCGGCGACATCACCGCCGCGGAGGCCGAGGCTTCGATCCGGGACCACCGGGCCCGCCTCTAGGATCCGGACGTGGTCGAGGACGAGGATCTGGGGTCGCCGTGGAAGCCGGCGGCGCGCAGGGTGGGCTGGAGCCTGATGAGCCTCTTCAACCTGCTGTTCGGCCTGCTGCTGATGGTCGGGTTCCTCGCGCTCGACGGCGGGGAGACCGGCCCGTACCTGATCGGCGTGACCTGCGGAGCGCTGTTCGTCCTGCTCGCCGCCTACGGACAGCTGACAAAAGGCGTACGCCTCGGCCGCCGACCCGCCCACACCAGGATCAACCGTCTGGAGGGCGAGCCGGGGATCGAGATCAGGCTCCGCCGAGCGCCGGGGATCTGCGGCGAGCTGATGCTGGTGTGCTTCGTGGTGCTGCTGTGCCAGGTCGCGGGGCTCTCGTTCCGAGGAGGCAGCGCGGTGCTCGGGGTGGTGTGGACAGTGATCGCGGCGTTCTTCGCAGTCGTGACGACGGACCACCTGCTGACGATCACGGCACGCCGAGCGCTGCTGCTCACGCCCGAGAAGCTGACGGTCGAGATCGCTGGAGAGGTCGTCTCCGTGGCGTGGTCGGAGGTCCGGTTCGGTGTCTTCGAGCAGACCTCGACACACAAGGGCATCACCTCCACAAACCGGTTTCTCGAGATCACCCCTGATCACCGCGCACCGACATGGTCGAGCGCCCGCCGCCGGATGCGACTGACGCCGAAGCTTTGGCGGCAGGAGATCCTCAGGGTCGGATTCTGGCTCTTCGACCACCCGGATCGGGTGCTCGCGACCCTGAAGGCGCTGCAGAGGCGACGCGACGACGACGCCCGCCGCGTTCTCCTCTCGAACGACGCCACCCTGGCCCACCTGGTGGGTGACCTCGACGTTGCACCTCTGCCGGCCGGCCGGGTATGACGGGGAGTTCGACAGGGGTGCCCGGCCGGTAACCCCTGCCGAACTCCCCGTCGTACCCCGCCGCCCCCTCAGCCCTGGTGCACCGGGCAGCCCGGCGCGAACGTGCCGAGGTCCTCGGTGTTGAAGCCGTGGGGGTAGCTGCGGACGCGGGGCATGTCCCGGACGTACGCGGGCTTCCGCCGCGCGGGCAGCAGCGCGACCACGCGCGCCCGGGCCTTCAGGGCACCACGGGACACCGCCCGCGAGAGACGCCCCGGTTCGGGGTAGCCGAAGGCCTCCAGCAGATGCGGCTCCATCAGGGACAGGGAGAAGCGGCGGACCAGCGGGGCGAGCGGGCGGGGGTAGAAGGTGGTGAGCAGCTCGAGGGTCGCGTCGGCGACGGCGCGGCCGCCCTCGTCGTAGCCGAAGTGCTCGGCCTCGTAGGTGTCGAGCAGCTCTTCGAACTCCTCATATGTCGGCGGGATGTCCTTGATCCCCATCCGCCGACCGAGCGCCTGGTAGTAGCGCAGCGCGGCGAGCTGCTCGTCGGGCGTCGAGCGCCGCCAGCCGAACTCCTGGTTCCAGCGGCGGGGGATCACCACGAAGGTGGAGAGGACGTAGCGCATGTCGTCGTTGGAGATGTCGTACATCCGGTGCATCTGGTTGATCCGTCGCACCGCCGCCCGGCCACGAGGGCTGTCGAGGTCCTCGATCGCCGCGTCCTCCATCAGCAGCGCGGTGTCGTCGTAGCGCTTCTGGGTGTGCTCGGTGAACTGGTGCGTGTCGGCCAGCAGCCCGCCGATCGACGGCACCGCGTAGGTGCGGAACAGCGCGAAGCTGAGCGACTGCATCGTGTCCCAGGGGAACTCGTAGAGACCCAGGATCCTGGAGATCTTCTCGAAATCGGTCTCCGGGTCGAGCCCTGCCGTACGCGACTTCTTGACCATCGTGCCTCCTCGTTCGATACAGAATCGTATCGTGATCTCGGTCACTTTGGTGGCTCCCGACCGTAATGTCTTCGTCATGGAGACCTCCGGAACGCAGACGCCTCTGTCCCTCGCCGCCGCTCGTGCGATCCGGACGTACGCCGCCACGACCCGCTCCGTGATCGGCTCAGCCGAGGCCTCGGTCATCTCGTACGCAGGTCTGTGGCTCCTCCTCGCCTCGCTGGCGACCGCGTCGGAGACCGAGACCGAGGACGTGCTGGGGCTGAAGCGGGCCGACGCCCGCGCCGCCGCGCTCGCGCTCCTGGACGAGCCGCACCCGACGATCGCGGCTGCGGTCGCCGGGTGGCTGCGGCCGGGCGTCCAGCTGAACAAGAGCCTGCCGGTGGTGCTCGACCGGCTGCCCGACCAGGCCGGACTCGACGCCTGGGCCGCGGACAACACGCGCGGGCTGATCGAGCAGTTCCCGATGGAGATCGACGAGGACACGCTGCTCGTCCTCGCCTCCGCCCTGGTGGTCTCGCCGCGTTGGAGCGAGCCGCTGGAGCAGGACGAGGACGGGCTGCTCCTGCTCGAGAGCGGGTTCCAGGCGGTCGTGGACACCGAGGCCGCCGGTCCGGTCGCGGTCGCCTGCCCGCCGAGCGAGGACGGCATCTCGGTCTACTCGGTCATCGCGGCGGAGGACGTGACCGCGGCCGACGTGTGGCGCGCCTGCGACGAGGTCGTCGCCAGGATCGACGCGGGCGAGGTCCGCGACCAGACTTTCGCGGCCGACGATGAGGACGGCCACGCCTGGCAGGTCCGGGAGGTCACGGCCTACGGCAACCCCTCCGACCGCTGGCGCAGCCACCTGCCGGAGTGGCGGGCGGAGGATCTGCACGACCTCGCGGCTGCTCCCGGCGTCGCCGAGATCGCTCGCGGGGTGATGGCGGCGATCAGCGGCGACACCGAGGCGGCCTGCGTCCAGAAGGCGGTCGCGGCGTACGACCGGGAGGGCTTCGAGGCGGCCGCGGTGACCGGGATGATGATCCGCGCGGCCGGCGCCGCGCCGCGTGAGGCCACGGTCCGACAGATCGACCTGAGGTTCGACCGCCCCCACGCCGTGGTGGCGGTGGCGCGCGGGGGAGCGTGGGAGGGCATCCCGCTCTTCAGCTCGTGGGTGACCCCGGCATAATTTCCCGCATGGACGCACACCGCCCTCTTGCCGGCCGATACCGGCTCCTCGACCAGCTCGGAGCCGGCGGCATGGGGGAGGTCTGGCGGGCCCGCGACACCGTCCTCGACCGCGACGTCGCGGTGAAGCTGCTGCGTGATGTCAGTGACCCCACGATGGCCGAGCGCTTCCGTCGCGAGGCCCACTCGACGGCCCGGGTGGTCCACGACGACGTGGTCAAGGTCTTCGACGCCGGCGACGACGACAACGACGTCTTCCTGGTGATGGAGCTGCTGCCCGGCCCGACCCTGGCCACGCCGCTCGCGGAGCAGGGCGCGATGCCGGTCGACAAGGCGGTCGAGTACGCCCGCCAGGTCGCCGCCGCCCTCGGCGCCGCCCACCGGGTCGGCGTGGTGCACCGCGACATCAAGCCGGCCAACCTGATGTTCGACGGTGACGGCCGGCTGACCGTGCTCGACTTCGGCATCGCGTACGCCATGACCGGGACGGACCCCGGGCTGACCCAGACGGGCCATGTGATCGGAAGCCCCTCCTACCTCTCACCCGAGCAGGCGTCGGGAGACCCGGTCGGGCCGCCCGCCGACGTCTACTCGCTGGGCTGCGTGCTCTTCGAGATGCTCACCGGCAGGGCGCCCTACACGGCCCCGCACCCGGTCAAGATCCTCCACATGCACCTCAGCGAGCCGGTGCCGCGCGTGACCGACTTCCGCTCGGTGCCGCAGCCCCTGGCGCGCCTGCTCACGCGGATGCTCGACAAGAACCCCGCCGCCCGCCCGTCGATGGATCAGGTACGCCACGAGCTCGGCTACGTGCTCAGCGGCCGCGACCCGGACGCCACCGACCGGCTCGCCGAGCATGCCCCGCCGCGGCCGACGCAGGCGATGCCGCAGCGACCGCTCGACGAGCCGATGGCCCTGCCGGGTTCCCGCACCGGCGTCATGCCACGGCCTGCCGCCCCGCCGCCCGCCCGCGGTCCGCGCCCGGGGTCGTTGCGCAGGTTCCCGACCGGCCGCCTCCTCGGCGCGGTGGCGATCGTGATCGCCTGCCTCTTCGCCGCGTCCTGGCTCGGTTCCTACGAGCCCGCGCGGGCCGACTCCGACCAGTCCTCTCAGGGCTCTGACGGCTCCGGCAGCTCCGAGACCAACAGCGACGACGAACCCGACAGAGGCCCGGAAAAGGGCCCGCACGAGGGGCCCGGCAAGGGCCCGGGCAAGGGCCCTGACAAGGAGAGCAAGACCCTCAAGCGCCTCGACAAGCTCGACGAGTGGCGCGAGAACCTGGAGAGCTGGAACATCATCGACGAGGGTCAGTCCCAGGAGTGGGAGGGCCAGATCCAGCAGATCCGCGACCTCGTCGAGAAGGGCGAGAGCGCCAAGCGCGAGATGGAGCAGCTGCGCGACGAGTTCGACCAGCTGGGCAAGCGCGACGGCAAGGACGGCGAGAAGATCCTCGACGGCCTGCTGAAGGGTCACTGACCCCGGCGACTCGCCGTTCGATCCGCGGGAGCTCCTCCAGCGAAAGTCTCGACCGCGGGGTCGCCAGGGTGCAGACTTCGCGTCCATGACCCGACTCCAGCAGGCCCGAGCGGCAGTCTTCGTCGCCTTCGCGATCCAGGGACTGACCTTCGCGTCGTTGATCACCCGCCTGGAGTCGATCGCGACGAAGCTCGACCTCAGCGCGGGTGACGTGTTCGTGGTGCTCGGCGTGACCACCGCGGTCGGCGCGGTCGGCAGCGTCGTGGCGGGTCACCTCGCGACCCGGATCGGCAGCGCCGCCTCGCTCTCGATCATGCTCGCCGGCGCGTCCCTGGCCGCGGTCGTACCGGCCTTCGCGCCGTCGATGGCGACGCTGCTGGCCCTCATCGGGTTCTACGGGTTCTTCCTCGGCGGCGTCGACGCCTCGATGAACATGCAGGGCACGGCCACCCAGGACGCGTACGCCCGGCCGCTGATGAACGGCTTCCACGCGATGTGGAGCGCGGCGGCCGTCCTCGGCGCCGTCTACGCGACCGTGACGATCGCGCTCGGCGTACCGCTGGGTCTGGACATGATCCCCATCGCGATCGTGGGCCTGGTGGCCAACGCCGGCACGTTCCGGCTCCTGCTGCCGCCCGAGGCGGTCGACGCGGTGGAGGAGCGGACGAGCAGCACGGACGCCCCGAGGCCCCGGCTGCCCTGGCTGCCGCTCCTCCTGGTCGCGGTGCCGACGTTCGCGATGTGGTTCATCGACTCCGCCGCCTCGGCCTGGGGAGGGATCTATGTGGTCGACGGCTTGGGTGCGGTCGCCGCGGCCGGGCCGGCGATCTACGCCGGCTACCAGCTGGTGCTCCTGGCTGTGCGCCTGCCCGGGGACCGTCTCGTCGCCAGGTTCGGCCCCGAGCGGGTGATCCGGACCGGCGGGATCGTGGGCGTGGGCGCGCTCGTGCTCATCGTCGCCGCCCCGCACTGGGTCGTGGCCGCGGTCGGCTTCGCGATCCTCGGCGGCAGCCTGGCGATGGTGCCGCCGCAGTCGTTCGTCGCCGCCGCCCACATCTCCCCGGACAACGCCGAGGAGGCCATCGCCCGGGTCAACCTGGCCAACTACGCCGGCTATCTTGCAGCCGCCTCTCTGATCGCCGCGGTGGCCGAGATCTTCGGCGAGCGGTCGATGTTCGTGATCCCGCTCGCGGTCTGCGTACTGATCCCACTGATGGCCCGCCGGTTCGCCACCCGGCCGGCGCCGCAGACCGTGAAGTCGCTCTAGAAATTCACCGCCCGTTTCTTGACTCATTCAAGATTTCGCGTAGGCTCTGAGACGTGGGGAACGCGGACTACGAACAGCTGTTGAGGGGTGCCTCTCTGCGCGTCACTCGTCCGCGAGTGGCCGTCCTGGGGGCCGTCACGGAGCATGCTCACGCCGACACCGAGACGATTCTCGGCGCGGTGCGCGAGCGGCTCCCGGACGTCTCCCACCAAGCCGTCTACGACTCCCTCGCCGCCCTCTCGGCGGCCGGGATCGTACGCCGCATCCAACCGTCCGGCTCGGTGGCTCGTTACGAGACCCGGGTCGGTGACAACCACCACCACGTGGTCTGCCGCTCGTGCGGTCGCATCTCCGACGTCGACTGCGCCGTCGGCCATGCGCCCTGCCTGACGGCATCGGACGACAACGGCTTCGTCGTCGACGAGGCCGAAATCATCTACTGGGGCACCTGTCCGCAGTGCCAGGCCGCCCAGCTCGAGAACTGAGCAGCGCAGCAAGTGATCCGAACAAGATTGGATTGGAACCTAGATGTCTGAAGAGTCCGTGAGCAAGTGCCCGGTCATGAACGCCGGCCGCGTTCACCCGACCGTCGGCAGCGCCAACCAGGAATGGTGGCCGAACAAGCTCAACCTGAAGATCCTGGCCAAGCACCACCCTGCGGCCAACCCGGTCGACCCCGACTTCGACTACAAGACGGCCTTCGAGGCTCTCGACCTGGACGCCGTCAAGGCTGACATCGCCGCTGTCCTGACCGACTCCAAGGACTGGTGGCCGGCCGACTTCGGCAACTACGGCCCGTTCATGATCCGTCTCGCCTGGCACGCCGCGGGCACCTACCGCAGCCACGACGGCCGCGGTGGCGCCGGCAGCGGTCAGCAGCGCTTCGCGCCGCTCAACTCCTGGCCCGACAACGTCTCCCTCGACAAGGGCCGCCGCCTGCTGTGGCCGGTCAAGGCCAAGTACGGCCAGTCGCTGTCCTGGGCCGACCTGTTCGTGCTGGTCGGCAACGTCGCCCTGGAGACCATGGGTCTGAAGACCTACGGCTTCTCCGGCGGTCGTGAGGACGTGTGGGAGGCCGACGACGACGTCTACTGGGGCCCCGAGAAGGTCTGGCTCGACGACGAGCGCTACTCCGGCGACCGCGACCTGCAGGCTCCGCTGGCCGCGGTCCAGATGGGTCTGATCTACGTCAACCCGGAGGGCCCCAACGGTGAGCCCGACCCGATGAAGTCCGCGGTGGACATCAAGGAGACCTTCCGCCGCATGGGGATGAACTCCGAGGAGACGGTCGCGCTGATCGCCGGTGGCCACACCTTCGGCAAGACCCACGGTGCCCACCCGGACGACAAGATCGGCCCCGACCCCGAGGCCGCTCCGCTGGAGAACCAGGGCCTGGGCTGGAAGAACGGCTACGGCACCGGTGCCGGCCCCGACACGGTCACCTCGGGCCTGGAGGTCACCTGGACCTACCACCCGACCCGCTGGGACAACGAGTTCTTCCACATCCTCTACGCCTACGACTGGGAGCTCACCGAGTCCCCGGCCGGCGCCAAGCAGTGGAAGCCGAAGAACAACAGCGGCGCCGACCTGGTGCCCGAGGCCCACGGTGAGGGCAAGCGCGAGCCGCGCATGCTCACCTCCGACCTCGCCCTGCGCGTGGACCCGGAGTTCGACGCCATCTCGCGCCGGTTCAAGGACGACCAGGAGGCCTTCTCCGACGCCTTCGCCCGCGCCTGGTTCAAGCTGACCCACCGCGACATGGGCCCGAAGAGCCGCTACGCCGGCCCCGAGGTCCCCGCCGAGGACCTGCCCTGGCAGGACCCGCTCCCGAACGGCTCCGCCGCGACGGACGACGCCGCGATCGCCGCCGCCAAGAAGGCGATCGCCGAGTCGGGTCTCAGCGTCCAGCAGCTCGTCTCCACCGCCTGGAAGGCGGCGGCGACCTACCGCAACTCCGACAAGCGCGGTGGCGCCAACGGTGGTCGCATCCGCCTGGAGCCGCAGATCTCCTGGAAGGTCAACCAGCCCGAGGAGCTCAAGCCGGTCATCGCGAAGTACGAGGAGATCGCCGCCGAGACCGGTGTCTCCTTCGCCGACGTGCTCGTCCTCGCCGGTGGCGTGGGCGTCGAGCAGGCCGCGGAGGCTGCGGGCTACGACGTGACCGTGCCGTTCACGGCCGGCCGTGTCGACGCCACCCAGGAGCAGACCGACGAGGAGAACTTCGCCTGGCTCGAGCCGGTGGCCGACGGCTTCCGCAACTACGACTCCGGCTTCCTCAACCTGCCCTCGGAGTTCCTGTTCATCGACCGCGCCAACCTCCTGGGCCTCTCCGCCCCCGAGGCGACCGTCCTCACCGGTGGTCTGCGCGTGCTCGGCAACAACTGGGACGGCTCCGACCTCGGTGTCTTCACCAAGAACCCGGGCGCGCTGACGAACGACTTCTTCGTCAACCTGCTCGACTACGACCAGAAGTGGACCCCGTCCGCCGACGAGACGACCTACACCAGCACCCTCGGCTGGACCGGTTCGCGCGTCGACCTGGTCTTCGGTGCCAACTCCGAGCTCCGCGCCATCGCCGAGCTCTACGCCGGCGCCGACGCCAAGGAGAAGTTCGTGAAGGACTTCGTCAAGGCGTGGGTCAAGGTCATGGAGAACGACCGTTTCGACCTGAAGCGCTGATCTAGGCAGCTCAGCCGGTACGCCGCGGCGTACCGCCCACACGGAGGCCGGCCCCTTTCGGGGTCGGCCTCCGTCGTCATACCCGCCCGGGTAGGATCAACGGCCGCCGCAATCAGTTGCCTAGGTCAGGTGGAGCAATGGAACACCGGAGCGCCCAGCCTCCGAAGGGTCCGACCGGACCGCCGCCGTCGTGGCGACCGCCGCCACCTCCTGCCCGTCCTCCCGTCCCGCAGCCCGCTCCGCAGTCTGCCTCGCAGCCCGTTCCGCGGATCGCTGCCGAGCCGCCTCGCGTCCCGGCGCGGGCGCCCCGGCCGGGTGCTCGGCGCGCCGACCCCAAGCCCTCGGCTGCCCGGGACCTGCTGGCCAAGGCCGAGCCGGCGAAGGCCTGGGCGGCCGAGAGGTGGGCGAGCCTGCGGAGCTCGGGCTCGGGCCGCACCGGCTCGGATGGCACTGGCTCGGGCGGCCCCGGGCCGCGTACCTCTGGGGGCTGGCGCCACTGGGGCAAGATCACCGCCAAGGCGGCGCTGGTCGGCTTCCTGGCGCTCGCGCTGATCGGGTCGGTGACGGCGATCATCGCCTACAACCGGATCTCGGTGCCCGACCCCAACGCGGCCTTCGAGGTCGAGACCTCCTTCGTCTACTACGGCAACGGCAAGTCCGAGCTGGGCCGCTACCAGGAGGGCGATCAGAACCGGATCAAGCTGGAGCCCGACGAGATCCCGGACATGGTCAAGCACGCGGTGGTCGCCGCCGAGGATCGCACCTTCTACGAGAACAGCGGCGTCGACCTCAAGGGCATCGTCCGGGCCGCCTTCTCCAACACCACCGAGGGCACCGCGGGCGGTGCCTCCACGATCACCCAGCAGTACGTCAAGAACTACTACCTCAGCTCCGAGCGCTCCTACTCCCGCAAGCTGAAGGAGGCGGTCATCGCTCTGAAGCTGACCAGGCAGAAGAGCAAGGACCGCATCCTCACCGACTACCTCAACACGATCTACTTCAACCGCGGTGCGTACGGCATCGAGGCGGCTGCGAAGGCCTACTTCGCCAAGCCCACCAAGGAGCTGTCCCTGCGCGAGGCGGTCGCGCTCGCGGCGATCCTCAACAACCCGGCCGGCTTCGACCCGGCCAGCAGCTCCTTCCGGGGCGAGGAGAAGCTGCTCGGCCGCTACCAGTACGTCCTCTCCGGGATGGTCCGCCTCGGCTACCTGAAGCAGGCCGAGGCCGACGAGATCAAGGACTCGCTGCCGAGGTTCCCGGCCAAGACCGTGCCGAGCCGGCTCGGCGGCCAGCGCGGCCACGCGCTCACCCTGATCAAGAACGAGCTCCTCGCGCTCAAGGACTCTCAGGGCAAGCAGCTCTTCAGCGAGGAGAAGATCGACAGCGGCGGCCTGCGGATCACCTCGACGCTGTCCAAGAAGGTGATGAACGCGTCGGCGTCGGCGGCCAAGAAGGTGAAGCCGAAGAACCGCAAGGCGTACGTCAAGAACGACCCCGACCAGAAGAACGCGCTGCACGTGGCGACCGCCTCGGTCGACGTCGACTCCGGTGCGCTGCTCGGCTTCTACGGCGGCCAGAACTACCTCGACAGCCAGCGCAACTGGGCCGCGACCGGCGGCCACGCCGGGTCGACGATGAAGGTCTTCGCGACCGCCGCCGCGATCTCGAAGGGCTACTCGCTGAAGTCGACCTGGGCGGGCGACTCGCCGTTCACGACCTACGCCGGCTCCGAGGTCGTCAACGAGGGCGAGCAGGCCGGGATCGCCGACGGTATGGACTACGGCCAGCACATCACCATGCTCAAGGCGCTCGAGCAGTCGGTGAACACCGCCTACATCGACATGACCGAGTCGATGGGCGGGCCCGAGGCGGGCCGCAAGGCGATCTACGACACCGCGGTCGCGGCCGGGGTCGCGCCGGCCGAGGCCGACCCGAAGTTCCCCGGGATCCCGGGCGCCACCACCGACTTCGACCACAAGACCGACGACCGGATCGCGCTCGGCCGCGCCAACGTCAGCCCGATCAACATGGCCAACGCCTACGCCACGATCGCCAACGGCGGCTACCGCCACAACGTCCACGTCGTGAAGAAGGTGCGCGACCGGTCAGGCAACGTCCTCTACAGCTGGAACGCTCGCAAGAACGCCCGCCACGCGATCTCCGAGGACGTCGCCGCCGACGTGACGTACGCGATGCAGGGCGTGGTGCAGAACGGCTCGGGAAAGAAGGCGCAGAACATCGGCCGGCCGGTCGCCGGCAAGACCGGCACCGGCACCTGCACCAGTGCGCAGTACGTCTGCTCGTCGTGGTTCGTGGGGTTCACGCCACAGGTCGCCACGGCGGTCCGCTACTCGCGCGGCAGCGGCGAGGGCAAGCTCGACGGCGGTTGGATGCCGTCCTACTTCGGCGCCGACTACCCGACCGAGACCTGGGCCGCCATCATGGCCGAGGTCCTCGACGGCAAGGAGGTCGAGAGCTTCCCGGAGCCCGTCTACGTCGACGGCCAGGACCCCGAGACCGGCCACGAGGAGCAGCTGATCGCTCCGCCTGCGCCTCCCGCGCCGCCCGAGGGCGACGGTGAGCACTGCGACCCGGTCTCGGAGTTCTTCGGCACCTGTGACGGCGATGACGGTGACGACGGCGGCGGGCCTGGCGAGCCGGGCGGTCCCGGGCCCGGCGACGACTGGGGAGGCGGCAACCCCTGGGAGGGTCGTCCGTGATCTGAGACCAACGCCCGTCCATTGAGACGGGCGTTGGCGGGCACGCGCAGGTCTCGGGCACCATCCTCGGCGACGGTCACGACTGCCAGCGTCAAGCCCCGGCTTGCTGGCGGGCAACCCTCCCACGCGGTGGGGTGCTCCGGGTGACGACCAGGCCCTCGCCGAGGTGGCGCGGGCAAGCGCGTGCTCCACCGGATCGGGCCGGGGGAGCCCAGACCCTGCGAAGGACGACCCATGTCCCTGCTCCCGCTCGTCGGCTCCGACACCCAGGTCCCGCTGTTGGACGGCACCAGCGTCACCTACGCCAATCTGGACGTCGCCGCGTCCGCACCTGCGCTGCAGAGTGTGGCCGACCGGGTGGCCGAGGTGCTGCCCTGGTACGCCTCGGTGCGTCGCGGCGCCGGCTACCTCTCCCAGGTCTCCACCGCCCTCTACGAGGAGTCGCGCGCGCGGATCGGCGCCCACGTCGGCGCGCGGGCGGACGACGTCACCGTCATCACCCGCAACACCACCGACGCGGTGAACCTGCTGGCCGGCTGCGTACCCGGCCGGGTGCTCGTGCTCGACATCGAGCACCACGCCAACCTGCTCCCGTGGCGCCGGGTCGAGGCGGGCGTCACCACGCTCGCCGGCCGGCACACCCTCGCCGCCACCATCAACGCGCTCGCCGAGGAGCTCGCCCACGAGACGTACGCCCTGGTCGCGGTCACCGGGGCCTCCAACGTCACCGGCGAGGTGCCCCCGGTCGCCGAGATCGCCACCCTCGCCCACGCGCACGACGCCCGGGTCTTCGTCGACGGCGCCCAGCTGCTCGCCCACCGGCACTTCTCGCTGGCCGCCACCGGTGCCGACTACGTCGCCTTCTCCGGTCACAAGCTCTACGCGCCCTACGGTGCCGGCGCGCTCGTCGGGCGCCGCGACTGGCTCGACGTCGGCACCCCCTATCTGGCCGGCGGCGGAGCCGTCTCTACCGCCTCGGTAGTGGGGCCTGCCGAGCCTGTCGAGACCGCTCCACCGGAGGTCGAGCTTGTCGAGACCCCCGAGCCGATCGAGACCACCTGGCAGCCCGCCCCCGCCCGCCACGAGGGCGGCTCGCCCAACGTCCTCGGCGCCGTCGCTCTGGCAGAGGCCTGCACGGCTCTGGGCGATCTGACCACAGCCGAGCTGGACCGCCACGAAGCATTTTTGAGGGAGCGTCTCGTGGTCGGCCTCTCCGAGCTCGACGGCATCAGGCTGCTGCGGCTCTGGCCCGACTCCGAGGAGCCGCTCGGCGTCGTGACGTTCACCGTCGATGGCGTCGAGCCCGCCAAGGTCGCGGCCTACCTGTCGGCCGAGCACGGCCTCGGCGTACGCGACGGCCGCTTCTGCGCCCAGCCGCTCCTCAAGCGCCTCGGGCTCCACGACGGCGCCGTCCGCGCGAGCATCGGCATCGGCACCTCGGTCACCGACGTGGACCGGCTGCTCGCCGGGGTACGTGCGCTGCTCGCCGGCGAGGTCGCGGGGGAGTACGCCGTCGCCGACGGCGCCTGGACCCTCAC
The DNA here is from genome assembly GCF_014648595.1 of Nocardioides luteus. Taxonomy (GTDB): domain Bacteria; phylum Actinomycetota; class Actinomycetes; order Propionibacteriales; family Nocardioidaceae; genus Nocardioides; species Nocardioides luteus. Next base: position 79,014 of record NZ_BMRK01000007.1, read on the forward strand.
TCACGACCCCCGCCCGATCGCCGGACCCGCCGGGCTCAACCGTCTCGCCGACACCGCCGGCTCCTGTGGCGGCCCGGAGGTCGAGCTCGTCGAGACCCGGGACTGAATCAGCCGCTCACGGTGTTAGGTCAGTGTGAGTGAACGAGTGCATGGCGAGCGGAAGGTACGCGGCGGCAAGCTGGTCGTGGTCGACGCGACCGTCTCCGCTGACACGATCGAGGACGTCGTCCTCTCGGGCGATTTCTTCCTGGAACCCGACGAGGCGCTCGAGTGGCTGAGAGCAGCGCTGGAGGGGCAGTCGGTCGACGCGTCCCTCGAGCGGCTGACCGCGGACCTCGATGCCGCCTCCCGTGGCGCCGACCTGGTCGGCTTCACCACCCGAGACATCGCCCTGACGGTGCTGCGCGCGCTCGGCCGGGCGGCCACCTGGGACGACCTCGATCTCGAGATCGTCGAGACCGGGCCGCTGGCGCCGACGATGCAGATGGCCCTCGACGAGGTCATCGTCCGGCAGGTCGCCGAGGGCCGCCGCGCCCCCAACCTGCGGTTCTGGCACTGGGCCAGCAGCGCGGTCGTGATCGGCAGCTACCAGTCGCTCGCCAACGAGGTCGACGAGGAGGCCGCCGAGCGGCACGGCATCGAGGTCGTCCGCCGCATCTCCGGCGGTGGCGCGATGTTCGTCGAGCCCGGCAACACCATCACCTACAGCCTCGCAGTGCCCGACACGCTCGTGGCCGGGATGTCCTTCCAGGAGTCCTACGCGTTCCTGGACGAGTGGGTCCTGCGCGGGCTGCAGAGCGTCGGGATCGAGGCCGCGTACGCCGGTCTCAACGACATCGCCTCGCCGGTCGGCAAGATCGCCGGCGCCGCGCAGAAGCGGATCCCCGGCGGCGTCCTGCACCACGTCACGATGGCCTACGACATCGACGCCGACAAGATGCTCGAGGTGCTCCGGATCGGCCGGGAGAAGATGTCCGACAAGGGCACGAAGAGCGCCGCCAAGCGCGTCGACCCCATCCGCTCCCAGACCGGCCTCAGCCGCGACAAGGTCATCGCCGCGCTGCTCGATGAGTTCGAGCGGAGCTTCGGGGCTGCGTACGTCGGGCTCGATCAGGCCACGATCGACGAGGCCGCCGCGCTGGTCGAGAGCAAGCACGGGACGCGCGAGTGGATCAGCCGGGTTCCTTGAGCGGGGCACTGCTCCGCGGACGGTAGATCTCGACCCGCTTCGCGCCTTCGCGGCTTCGCCGCTCAGCCGCTGCGCTCGCTCGATCTCCAATACGTTTTGAGCCCCGGCGACTTCGTCGGCGGGGCTCAAAGTATTGGACTCCGCTGCTCGGAGCGTTCCTTGGATGAGATGGGGGGGTCCTCATTCACGACCGACATCACGAGCAGCGGAGCGCCGCCAGTCTGGCACGCTCAGATGTGCCGTCGCAATAGAAGACGGGCCCTCTGAGCGTATTTTCTGTCGGTCGATCTGCAGGGCGGAACGCATGCCCTATCGAAAGTGGTCGACCAGAGGATTTGGACCGTAATTTTCGAGTCCTCGGGCCCGCTCGCACCGCGCCCCGGAACGGGTCTCGAATGACGACGAGGGCCGCCGTCGGCTACCCTTGACACATGCAGTCGTCTGTCCTGCTTCTTAGGCAGCCGCGCTGACCCGAAGGGACACACCCCGGTCACGCGGCGACCCCTCCATGTGAGGGGCCCTTCTCATTTCTAGGGCACATTCCAGAAGCAGTCTTGACGCACGAATCTCGACAAGGACGAAAGACCAATGACGCAGGAGCAGGCTGAGCAGGCGACGTACGACGTCGTGGAGCTGCAGGACAAGTGGCGCCCCATCTGGGAGAAGCTGGAGCCGTTCAAGGCCGGCCAGCGCGAGGGGGCCGAGAAGCGTTACGCCCTCACGATGTTCCCCTACCCCTCCGGCGACCTGCACATGGGTCACGCCGAGGTGACCGCGCTCCACGACGTGCTGGCCCGCTACTGGTGGCTGAAGGGCTACGACGTCCTGAACCCGATCGGCTGGGACTCCTTCGGCCTGCCCGCCGAGAACGCCGCGATCAAGCGCAACGAGAACCCGGCCGGCTGGACCTACGCCAACATCGAGACCCAGGCGGAGTCGTTCAAGCGCTACGGCATCTCCTTCGACTGGTCGCGCAGGCTGCACACCTCCGACCCGGAGTACTACAAGTGGACGCAGTGGATCTTCCTGAAGCTGTACGAGGCGGGGCTGGCCTACCGCAAGAAGTCGCCGGTCAACTGGTGCCCCAACGACCAGACGGTGCTGGCCAACGAGCAGGTCGTCAACGGTGAGTGCGAGCGCTGCGGCGCGGTGGTCACCAAGCGTGACCTGACCCAGTGGTACTTCAAGACCACGGCCTACGCCGAGGAGCTGTACAACGGCCTGGACCAGCTGCAGGACACCTGGATCGGCAAGGTCGTCAACATGCAGCGCAACTGGATCGGCCGGTCCGAGGGCGCGCACGTCGACTTCGACATCACGCTGCCTGACGGTGGGACGAAGAAGGTCACCGTCTTCACCACCCGTCCCGACACGCTGTACGGCGCGACCTTCATGGTCGTCGCCGCCGACGCCGACCTGGCCGCCGAGATCGTGGCGCCGGAGCGGGCGGCTGCGCTGGAGAGCTACCTGGAGGACGTACGCAAGGCCTCCGACATCGACCGGCTGGCGACCGACCGGCCCAAGACCGGTGTCGACCTGGGCGTGACCGCGACCAACCCGGTCACCGGCGAGCAGATCCCGGTGTGGGCGGCCGACTACGTGCTGGCCGACTACGGCACCGGTGCGGTGATGGCCGTCCCGGCCCACGACCAGCGCGACCTGGACTTCGCCAAGGCCTTCGACCTGCCGGTGCGCCGCGTCGTGGACGTGCCGGGCGCCGACAACCCCGAGGAGACCTACGTCGCGACCGTCGGTGACGGTGCGTACGTGAACTCGCTAGAGCTGGAGGGCGTCGCCGACAAGGCCAGCGGCATCCACAAGATCATCGAGAAGCTGGAGGCCGAGGGCCACGGCAAGGGCACGGTCAACTACCGGCTGCGCGACTGGCTGCTGTCGCGCCAGCGCTACTGGGGTGCGCCGATCCCGATCGTCCACTGCCCGGTCGACGGCGAGGTGCCGGTGCCCGAGGAGCAGCTGCCGGTGCAGCTGCCCGAGCTGAAGGGCGCCGACCTGAAGCCGAAGGGCGTCTCACCGCTGGCCGCGGCCTCGGAGTGGGTCAACGTCACCTGCCCGAAGTGCGGCGGGCCGGCGACGCGCGACTCCGACACGATGGACACCTTCGTGGACTCCTCGTGGTACTTCCTGCGCTACCTGTCGCCGACGGACGAGACCCAGGCCTTCTCCACCGAGCTGGCCCGCGAGTGGGGTCCGATCGACTTCTACCTGGGCGGCGACGAGCACGCCGTGCTGCACCTGATGTACGCCCGGTTCTTCACCAAGGCGCTGCGCGACATCGGCCTGATCGACTGGGACGAGCCGTTCTCGTCCTACCTGTCCCAGGGCAAGGTCATCAACGGCGGCAAGAAGATGTCGAAGTCGCTGGGCAACGGCGTCAACCTGAGCGATGTGCTGGAGCAGTTCGGTGTCGACGCGACCCGGCTGACCCTGGTCTTCGCCTCCCCGCCGGAGGACAACATCGACTGGGCCGACGTCTCGCCGGCCGGCTCGGTGAAGTTCCTGCAGCGGGCCTGGCGGCTGGCCGGCGACGTGACCTCGGAGGCCGGGGTCTCCTTCGACGACGGCGACATCGCGCTGCGGCGTACGACTCACAAGACGGTCGCCGAGGCCGAGCAACTGATCGAGTCCTACCGGTTCAACGTGGTCGTGGCCCGCCTGATGGAGCTGGTCAACGCGACCCGCAAGGCGATCGACTCGGGTGTCGGCCCGGCCGACCCGGCCGTACGCGAGGCCACGGAGACGGTCGCGATCCTGCTCTCGCTGGTCGCGCCCTACACCGCCGAGGAGATGTGGGAGCGTCTGGGGCACGAGCCGACGGTCGCGCGCGTAGCGTGGCCGACGCCGCTGCCCCACCTGCTCGTGGAGGACTCCGTGACCGCCGTCGTGCAGATCAAGGGCAAGGTGCGCGCGCGCCTGGAGGTCTCGCCCTCGATCTCCGAGGCCGACCTGGAGGCCGCCGCGCTGGCCGACCCGACGATCGCTGCCGCGATCGAGGGGCAGACCGTACGCAAGGTCATCGTCCGCGCGCCGAAGCTGGTCAACATCGTCGTGTGACGACTGATCGTCGAGAGCCCCTGGGAACGCTCCCAGGGGCTCTCTGTGCTCTGCGGAGGGATGCTGGGGGTCAGCAGCCGCCGCAGTTGTAGTAGAGGATGTCCCAGTGGTTGCCCTCGTCGGTGTAGAGGTTCCCGGAGCCGGACTTGTACTGGTAGCCCCAGCCGGAGACGTAGCCGAGGTAGGTGAAGTTGTTCTTGATGTACTTGCCGACGCAGGTGGTCTTCGAGATGTCGAGCTTGTAGCCGTTCCAGTGGCTGTAGGTGCCGCTCGAGTGGCCGGTCTCGGTGCCACCGGTGATCGTGATCGCGCAGCCGCTCGCGGACTTCAGCGTCCTGATGCCGGAGATCGTGGTCTGCCGGACCTGCTCGAACGAGGTGCAGGTGGATGTGTTGCGGTCGCTGCAGCCGCCGCTCGAGGTCCAGCCGATCCCCGCGGCGCTGAGCTGCGAGGTGGCCTGGGAGTGGGTGAGGAACGTCGCGGCCGAGGCGGACGGGGCCACGTACAGGGTGAGCGCGGCCGCGAGGGCGGCGGCAAGGGTGAGGATCCGTCGGACGGTGCGGGGCATGATGCCTCCAGGGTGCGGGGATGGGGGGGACCTGACACTAATGGCCGCTCCGGACCTGCGTACAGAAATTCCCGGGCTCCGTCGTCGGCGGAACATGTGTTTCCGGTTGCGTAGGGGCGGCCCGCTAGGCTGCGGTCATGGCCCGGGTAGCGATCGTGACCGACTCGACCGCGATGCTTCCATCCGACCTCGGGGACGCCGCGGAGCTGATCACGTCAGTGCCGCTCCAGGTGATCGTGGATGGGACCTCGTACGACGACGGTGTTGAGGAGACCTCGCCGGAAGCGCTGCTCTCGGCGCTGGATGCGCACCGGACGGTGACGACCTCGCGTCCGTCGCCCGCGCTGCTGGCGGAGGTCTACTCGAAGCTGGCCGCCGAGGGGTATGAGGAGATCGTCTCCATCCACCTCTCCGCGGAGCTGAGCGCGACGTGCGAGTCGTCGATGCTGGCTGCTCGGGAGTCGCCGGTGCCGGTGATCACCGTGGACACCAAGCTGGTCGGTCCCGGCGTCGGCTTCGCGGTGATGGCCGCCGCAAAGGTCGTAGGGCGTGGTGGGAGCGCCGCCGAGGCGCGCGACGCCGCGCTGGAACGGGTCGCCGCCACGCAGTCCTACTTCTACGTCGACACGCTCGAATACCTGCGTCGCGGTGGCCGGATCGGTGCTGCCGCCGCGCTGCTCGGCACCGCGCTCGCGGTCAAGCCGCTGCTCACCATCGAGGACGGTCGGGTCGTTCCCCACGAGCGGGTACGCACCGCCGAGCGCGCCATCGCCAGGTTGCGCGCGCTCGGGGTCGAGGCCGGTGAGGATCGCGACGCCGTCGAGGTGGTCGTGGCTCATCTGGGCAGCCCGGACCGGGCCACGGCGATGACCGAGGGGCTCTACGAAGAGCTGGACGACAAGATCAACGGCAAGATCCGCGTCGGGGAGCTGGGTGCGGTCCTGGGGGCACACGTCGGTCCGGGGTGTGTGGCGGTCGTCGTGGGGCCCTGTCTCTAGCCTCTGGTCTAGTCTTTTCGGGCCGATCACCGTCCACAGGGTCGGTTGAGGACCGGGTTCTCCACAGGGGCCTGGATCACGCTTCTGAGTGTCGGCGTCGGCGCATACCTTCGGCGTCATGCGGACCCGACCGACCTCCGAACATGCCGACGCCGTCGCCCGGCGCCTAGAGCAGCTGCGTGCCGAGATCGACCCGCCGGACGAGGACGACGGCCAGGGTGGGGAGGAGGACTGGCAGCCGCCCTGGTGGGACGGGCCGGTCGCGACCGACACCGCTGAGCTCGATCCGACGGTGCCTGTGCGTGTGCCTGTGCCTGGGCGGCACGCGTCGCGGCGCGAGGTCGTGATCTCGCCCGATGCGGTCCTACCGGAGCCGCTTCGGGGACGGGTCAGTCTCGGACCGTGGCATCTCGTCGTGGTCTCGCTGGTGCTGGTCGTGGGCCTGGCGGTGGCGTGCTGGTGGATGATCCGCGCCGACCCGGAGGTGGTGCCTGCCGCGCGGGCGGCGCCCTCTTCCTCGGCCTCTCCGCTGGTGGAGCTGCCGACCGGATCGGCGGCGCCGTCGGAGAGTGCGTCGGCCGGGACGGTGACGGTCGACGTGGAGGGCAAGGTGCCCGAGCCCGGCATCGTCGTGCTGCCCGTCGGGTCCCGGGTCGTCGATGCCGTCGAGGCCGCTGGGGGCGCGCCCCACAAGCACCTCGCCGGGCTCAATCTCGCCGCGGTGCTCACCGACGGCCAGCAGATCGTGGTCGGCGCTCCGAACGGCGGTGCACGGGTGGCAGGGCCCGGCTCGGGAGGTCCCGTTGCGGCGCCGGGGGCGGGGACGGGGGTGAGCCTCAACTCCGGCTCCGCTGAGCAGCTCGAGACGCTGCCCGGGGTAGGGCCCGTGACGGCGCAGGCGATCATCGACTGGCGCACGACCAATGGCGCCTTCTCCTCCGTCGACGAGCTGCTCGAGGTCGACGGGATCGGACCGAAGACCTTCGCCAAGCTCGAGCCCCTGGTCATGCTGTGAACGACCTGCGACTGCCTCTGCTCGGCGCCGGCGCGTGGGCGGGAGCGCTGGCCGGGCCGTTCGGGGTGACCGGGGGAATGCTCGGCGCTGTTCTCCTGGTGGTCCTGGGGTCGGTGCTCGCGGTTGCGGGCGGCTGGGCGATCCACAGACGGCGAGCGACGGCGCTCGCGCTGGTGGTGATGGTGGCGGGGGCGGCCGCGGTCGCCGGTCTGCATGCCGCCCGGGTGAGCGACAACCCGGTGGCGGACCTCGCCGAGCGACGAGCACAGGTGCGGGTGACCGCCACCGTGACCACGGACCCGAAGGAGGTGACCGGCCAGCACGCGACCTATCAGCTGCGCCGGATCAGTGTGCGGGAGATCAAGGGACGCGGGGTGGTCTACCGGCTGCGCACCCCGGTGGTCGTCCTCGGTCAGGACGGCTGGGCTGACGTCCCGCTCGGCACGACCGTGTCGACGACGGGTCGGCTGGGCCCGAGCGACTCCCATGAGGAGTCGGCGCTGCTGATCGCCGGCGCACCGCGGGTCGTGGCCGGCCCGGGGGTCTGGTGGCGAGCCTCCGACTCGCTGCGTGGATCCATCCGCGACGCGGTCGCTCACCGGCCGCCCGACCAGGCCGCCCTCGTCCCGGCGCTGGTCGACGGCGACGACACCGGGCTCTCCGACGAGCTCGCCGACGACTTCCGCACCACCGGCCTCACCCATCTGCTCGCGGTCTCGGGCACCAACCTGACGCTGGTGGTGGGGTTCATGCTGATCGTCGCGCGCTGGGCCGGGGTGCGGGGGAGAGGGCTCTATGCAGTCGGCGTGCTCGGCATCCTCGGGTTCATCGTCCTCGCACGCACCGAGCCGAGCGTCGTGCGAGCGGCGGCGATGGGTGCGGTCGGCCTGCTCGCGATGACCCACAACGGTCGACAGCGAGCGCTGCGCGGGCTCGGCGCGGCGGTGACCGGTCTGCTGCTGATCGACCCCGGGCTGGCGACGTCGGTCGGGTTCACGCTCTCCGTGCTGGCCACAGCCGGCATCCTGATCTTCGGGCCGCCGTGGCGTGACGCGATGCGGCGGTGGATGCCGCAGTGGTGTGCGGAGGCGATCGCCGTCCCCGCCGCGGCGCAGCTGGCGTGCACGCCTGTCGTCGCCGCCATCTCCGGACAGGTCAGCCTGGTCGCGGTGCTCGCCAACCTGCTCGTCGAGCCGGCGGTCGCCCCGGCAACGGTGCTGGGTCTCCTCGGCGGCCTTCTCGGGCTGGCGTGGGAGCCGCTCGGCATGGTCGCCGGCACGACCGCCACCTGGTGCGTGGCCTGGATCATCGCGGTCGCCCGCTTTGGCGCCGGCCTGCCCACCGCACAGGTCGGCTGGGGGACCGGGCCGCTGGCGCTGGGTGTGCTGGTGGCGGTCTGCGCAGGGATCGCCTTCGTGGCGCCTCGCATCCTGCGTCACCCGGTCACCGGGGTCGCCGGCTGTCTGGTGCTGCTTGCGGTGGCGCTGGTGCGGCTGCCGACACCTGCCTGGCCGCCGCCCGGGTGGGTGCTGGCGATGTGCGATGTCGGTCAAGGAGACGCGCTGGCGGTGCGTACCGGGGCGGGGAGTGCGGTCGTCGTCGACGCCGGCCCCGACCCGGACCTCGTCGACGACTGTCTCGACCGGCTCGAGATCGACCACGTCCCGCTCGCGGTGGTCACCCACTTCCACGCCGACCACGTCAGCGGCATCGAAGGTGTTTTCGCCGGCCGGCAGGTCGGTGAGGTGTGGACCTCGCGACTCCAGGATCCGGGCGAGGGCGTCCGTCTCGTGACCGAGACGGCACGTTCGGCCGGCGTCGTACCGGGCCCGGCGCCCTACGGCGCGACGGCGACCATCGGCGAGGTGAGGCTCCAGGTGCTCTGGCCGATGACGGACTCCGAGACTCGCGGGCCGGGCGACGGCTCCACCGCCAACGACGCCAGCGTGGTGCTGCTGGTCGAGTCCCACGGGCTGCGGCTGCTGCTCACCGGCGACATCGAGCCGGAGGGACAGGAGCGGCTGGCCGACGACCTGGCCGGTCTCGACGTCGACGTGCTCAAGGTGCCCCACCACGGTTCGCGCTATCAGGACCTCGACTGGCTGCGTACGCTGCGGCCGCAGGTGGCGCTCACCTCGGTCGGAGCCGACAACGACTACGGTCACCCGGCCACCGCTACCGTGCGCGGTCTCGAGACCGGGGGCACCGAGGTCTACCGCACCGACCGCGACGGCTCCCTCGCGGTCGTCGAGTCGGGAGGTGAGGCCGACGTGGTGACGCAGTGAGTGTCGGTGCCGTGTGGGAAGGTGTGAGCATGGCACGCACCGCCTCCGCCCCGAGCCCCACCGGCAATCTCTCGGCCTCCGACGTGCTGGGTCGGGTGACCCTGGTGACCGGCAAGGAAGAGTTCCTGGGGGAGCGGACGGTGGCCGCCGCGAAGGCCGCGGTGAAGGACTACGACCCCGAGGCGGAGATCTCCGAGGCGGGCGCCGCCGACCTGACGCTGGCGACGCTCGGTGAGCTGAGCGCGCCGTCGCTCTTCTCGAGCATCCGCTGCGTCGTGGTGCGCAACCTGGAGAACCTGCCCGACGAGTCTGTGGCCGGCCTGGTGGACTATGCCGGGATGCCGTCCGACGAGGTCGCGCTGGTCCTCGTCCACGGCGGCGGGCAGAAGGGCAGCGGCACCCTCGCCAAGCTTCGCAAGCTCCCGAAGGTGACCGAGCACAAGTCGGTCGAGCTGAAGGCGCGCGAGTTCGGCAGCTTCGTGAAGTCGGAGATGCGGCTCCACGGTGCGAGCCTCGACGAGGAGGGTGCCGACTTCCTGATCCAGGCCGTCGGCCAGGACCTCCGCGCCCTCTCCGCCGCGGCGAGCCAGCTCGCCAACGACAACGACGCCAAGCGGCTCGGCCTCGAGCACGTGAAGCAGTACTTCGGCGGGCGTGCCGAGGTGAAGAACTACGTCATCGCCGACGCGATCATCTCCGGCGACCGGGTCAAGGCGCTCGAGGAGATCCGCTGGGCCCTCGACACCGGCTCCTCCCCGGTCTACGTGCTCTCCGCCGTAGCCGGCCAGCTCCGCACCGTCGCCAACCACGTCGCCGGCATCCGCGACAGCGGCACCCCACCCTGGAAGCAGAAGTCCATCGCCGCCCTCGCCCGCGGCTGGTCCCGCGAAGCGGTCGGCGAGGCCCTCCGCTCCGTCGCCCGCGCCGACGCCGACCTCAAGGGCGCCGCCAGCGATCCCGCGTACACCCTCGAGCGGCTCGTCCTCACCATCGCCGCCCTCCGCCAGCGCTGACCCTCCCCGCCGAGACGGCAGTTAGGTCGGCCGAGGCGGCAGTTACGTACGCACTCGGCCGCCAGAATCGACGTCTCGATCGTCAGAACTGACGTCTCGGCCGTCCGAACTGACGTCTCGGCAAATGACGAAAGCCCCCGTCACGAGGACGGGGGCTTCGGTGGACTCACCTCAGAGGGAGGAAGCCTTCTTGGCGATGGCCGACTTGCGGTTGGCGGCCTGGTTCTTGTGGATGACGCCCTTGGAGACGGCCTTGTCGAGCTTGCGGGCAGCGACCTTGGCGGTCTCGACGGCGGTGTCCTTCTCGCCGGACTCGGCGGCGGCGTGGAACTTCCGGATGACGGTCTTGAGCTCGCTCTTGACGGCCTTGTTGCGCTCGTGCGCCTTCTCGTTCTGCTTGTTGCGCTTGACCTGCGACTTGATGTTAGCCATGGGTGAATGCTCTCCAGTGCTTCGACGTGTGGTGGTGCGAGCTCTCAATCCGGCCCCTCGGGGAAAGTGAGAGGGGAGAGGCCTACGCGAACACGCTTGCGGTCAAGATTACAGACACGTGCGGTTTGGCCTCAAATCGCCGTACCCGGAGTACCTACTGGAGGGTAGGCTGGGGTGATCTCGGTCACGAGAATTCCGGCGGAACCCCTGTTGTGGCGCGTCTCGAGCGTCTAGGGTCCCCCGCGCGGCGCCTCTCGTACACACCGTCCGTTCACCCCACGCTCACACTGCAGGCCAGGAGAATCATGCCGACCCAGTCCGAGACCGATCTCGCATTTCTCGATGACATGCCAGCGAACTTCGCGCTCCACTTCCTCAACCGGGTCAAGGCGACCCCGGACAAGGAGGCTTTCCGCTACCCGGTGGTGGGCTCGACCACCCCGGAGGGCGGGGAGGAATGGAAGTCGCTGACCTGGAAGGAGGCCAGCGACCAGGCCAGCAAGCTCGCCGCGGGGCTGGTCTCCCTCGGCCTCGAGCTCGAGCAGCGGGTCGGCATCGCGTCGACCACGCGTTACGAGTGGATCATCGCCGACCTCGCCGTGATGCTCGCCGGCGGGGCCACCACGACGGTCTACCCGACGACCAACGTCGAGGACACCGCCTACATCCTCGGTGACGCCGAGTGCCGTTTCGTCTTCGCCGAGGACGACGGCCAGCTCGCCAAGATCGCCGAGCGCGCCGCCGAGCTGCCGGAGATCGTCAAGGTGATCACCTTCGACGGTACGTCCGACGGTGAGCGGGTCATCGGGCTCGACGACCTGGCGGCGATCGGCGAGAAGTACCTGGCCGAGCACCCGGACCTGATCGAGGAGACCGCCGCCAAGATCACCGCCGACAACCTGGCGACGCTGGTCTACACCTCGGGTACGACGGGCAAGCCGAAGGGCGTACGTCTGCTCCACCGTGCCTGGGTCTACGAGGGTGAGGCCATCCGCACCCAGGACGTCCTCGGCCCCGACGACCTGCAGTTCCTGTGGCTGCCGATGTCGCACGTGTTCGGCAAGGTGCTGCTCTCGGTGCAGATCGCCTGCGGGTTCCCGACCGCGATCGACGGCCGGATGGACAAGATCGTCGACAACCTCGGCATCGTGAAGCCGACCTTCATGGGCGCGGCCCCGCGCATCTTCGAGAAGGTCCACTCCAAGATCGTGATGATGACCGAGGCCGACGGCGGCATCAAGAAGAAGCTCTTCGACGCCGCCTTCGCCAACGGCATCGCCCGTGACCGGCTGCTGCGCGAGGGCAAGTCGGTGCCGGCCTCCATCGCGCTCAAGCACGCCGTGCTCGACAAGCTGGTGCTGAGCAAGGTCCGTGACCGGTTCGGCGGCCGCGTACGTTTCTTCATCTCCGGCTCGGCCCCGCTCAACCGCGACATCGCCGAGTGGTTCCGCGCCGCGGGCATCCTGATCATGGAGGGCTACGGCTCGACCGAGAACGCCGCCGGTGCGGCGGTCGGCTCGATCAAGGAGAACAAGCTCGGCACGGTCGGCAAGGCCTTCCCGGGCAGCGAGGTCAAGATCGGCGAGAACGACGAGCTGCTGATCCGCGGCCCGCACGTGATGCCCGGCTACCACAACCTCCCCGCCGAGACCGCGAAGGCGCTCGACGCGGAGGGCTGGTACCACACCGGTGACAAGGCCTCGATCGACGACGAGGGTTTCATCACCATCACCGGGCGCATCAAGGAGCTGTTCAAGACCTCGGGCGGAAAGTACGTCGCGCCGCCGGCGATCGAGTCGAAGTTCGCCGCGCTGTGCCCCTACTCCAGCCAGTTCCTGGTCTTCGGTGCCAACCGCAACTTCGTCACGGCGCTGATCACCCTCGACCCGGAGGCCATCACCGCCTGGGGCGCGGCCAACGGCCTGGAGGGGAAGTCCTACGAGGAGATCGTCACCTCGCCGCAGGTGCGCGAGCTGATCGGCGGCTACGTGGACGAGCTCAACGCGGGCCTCAACCGCTGGGAGACCATCAAGAAGTGGGAGATCCTCGAGCACGACCTCACCGTCGAGCGCGGTGAGCTCACCCCGTCTCTGAAGGTCAAGCGCAACGTCGTGGAGAAGCGGGAGCAGGAGCGCATCGACGCGTTCTACACCAGCTGATCCCAACCTCGGCGCTCGCTCAGCCAGTCCAGACACACCTCGCCCTGCCACCGCTGCATCCTGCGGAGGTGGGGCGAGGTCGTCTTCACCGGCTGCTCTGCGGCGGCCAGGAAGTAGCCGGCGTAGAGCGCCAGCACCGAGTCGATGGCTTCCGGCGCGACGTCGGCGAGCAGGGGATGGGCGGCGAGGAACGCCTCCACGTCGAGCCCGTCACCGCGCGGCCCGACCAGCAGCAGGAGCGAGTCGATCCACCCGGCACCGAGCACCGGCCAGGTCCACTCGGTCAGCAGCACCTCGCCATCGGGCAGGATGAGGATGGTGTCGTCGCGTACGTCCAGGTGGAGCAGCGTCTCGCCGGCGGTGTGCTCCGCGAAACCCGCCGCGAGCTCGGCGGCACGATCGGAGTGCGGGTAGCCGGCGACCCGCCCCCACAGCTCCGGGTACGCAGCGTGCTCCTCGGCGAACGTCGCCCAGCCGATCCCCGGGGCCGGCGTCAGTGCCCGGGAAGCCTCGACCAGCCCCGCCGAGGCGATCTCGAGGTCAGCCGAGGTCCACGGCCGCAGCGGCTGCCGGCCCTCGACGTGCTCGAAGGCCAGGACGACCCACTCGCCGTCGTCGAACCACTTCAGCTTGGGGGCCGGGATCCAGCCGGCGAGCTTCTTCAGCTTCGCCGCCTCCTCCCGGTGGAGGGCGGCGGAGTCGCGCTGGGCCTTGGCGGAGGCCGCCTTCACGAAGTGCTGCGACCCGTCCTGGCAGGTCAGCACCGAGGCGAACCCCGGCGTGTAGCCACCCGCGTGCGACTCCGCCGAGACCACCGGCCCACCTCCGAGCCGCTTCTCGATCGAGGATCGCAGGAACGGGGGCAGGTGGGGCCACTCCAGGCGACGGGCGGTCTGCCCGTGCGGGATGTTCGTCGGGATCGCACTCACGACGCCATCCTTGTGCACGCCGCCAAGGAAGCGCCAGCGCGACTAGCGGTCCAGCGGTGGCTGATCGAGCTCCGCGGCGGGCTTGCCGGTGGCGAGGTCCCAGGCAGCGACGCCTTCCGCTGCCGATGCGGTGAAGACGGTCCTGCCGTCGGGGCTGAAGAGCACCTCGGACCGTGCCGGCACCGAACGCGTCACGTCGCGGTCTGCGCCCGAGCCGCCGAGGCCCTTGGGTGTCCACACCGACAGCATCGGCTGGGCGGTCACCACGGCCAGCGAGCTCGCGTCCGGTGAGAAGGCGACCGCGACGGCGCCGCCGCCGGGCAGGCTCTCGACGGCCTCGAACGACGTGGTGTTCCAGATGGTCGGGTAGCCCTCGGTGGTGGCGCCGGCCAGCCAGCGACCGTCGGAGCTCCAGGCCGGGCGGACGCCGCTGGCGGCAGAGATCTTGCCCGCCTCCTCGCCCGAGTCCGTCTCCAGGATCGTGACGCTGTCCCCGCCGGTGACCGCGACGAGCTCACCGTCGGGGCTGAACGAGATCGAACCGATGCCGCCCTCCAGGTCGGCGCTCGCGACCTCCTCGCCGTCCTCGACCGACCAGATGATCAGGTCGCCCTCGAGCCCCGCTGCGGCGACGAGCTCCCCGTCGGGGCTGAAGGCGATCGGCCCGACCGGGCTCGCATCGGTGACCTTCGGGTTCGGCAGCCCCTCGAGCCGCTGCACCTGCTCGCCGCCGTCGACCTCCACCAGCGCGACGTCGGAGCAGCCGACCTTCCGCGCCACCAGCGCGAGGTCGGCGCTGATCGCACCGTAGCCGTCCTTCGAGACCGTCTCGTACGCCCCGCCGGCCCTGTCCCAACGGCACATCCCCTCCGAGCAGCTGGCCACGACGTACTTCCCGTCGGGGTCCGTGACGACGGACCGGGCGTCGAGCCGCGTCGGCTCGATCGCCGCGGCGAGGCTGAACGAGCCGCCGGCTGCGGAGATGTCGCAGCCGTCCTTGTCGCGGTCGCCCGCGCACCCGGCCAGGAGCGCCGCGGCGAGCACGCCGATGAGCGGCGCGCTGAGGAGGCGGGTTCGGGGTCTCATCGAGACGGGATACGCCGGACCCGCCGCGGACGTTGCGCGACGCGTCCGCGCAGCGTCGGCGGCGAGGCCCTGCCAGGACGCGGGTACGCCGCCGGCCTCCAGGGCGTCGCGGCTGGACTCGAGCGTGCGCAGGTCCGCTTTCAGCCCGTCGCCGGCTGCCCCCGGCGGGGCCGCCTTCCGGGTCTTGACCTGGCCGAAGGTGAGCGCCATCAGACCAGGGCGGTCGCGTCGAAGTGGGCGAGGGTGCCGTCGGTGCAGACGTGTCGGTCGATGCGCTTTCCGCCGGTCTCGATGAGCTCCTGCCGGTCTGAGGTCTTCTTCAGCGCGCGGAGCAGGTCGTACTCGTCGTTGACCCGCAGCACCGTCCAGGGGTGCTCCTCGGTGCCGTCGCCGCTGTCACGGATGCTGCGCAGCGCGGCGCTCGCGACCTGGCGCTCACGGGCGGCGGAGCGCTCCTCGCCGGTGCGCTCCAGCGCGGTCGCCAGCCGCAGGTGGGCCGACGGGCTGAAGATCGCGCCGGGCATCAGCGCTCGCAGCGCGGCCGCGGCCTCGGCGTACGAGCCGTCGGTGAGAAACGTGTCGACCGCCTCGAGGTCGAGATCGACGCTGAAGTTCTCGGAGTTCCGCACCGCGCGGCGCAGCGGTCCCAGCGTCTCGGGGCCGGGGTCGTCGAGGTAGGCGGTGACGAGGTCGGCGTACGTCGTCATTTCGACTCCTTCAGGAGACGGTCGAGCTCATCGGCGGTCAGGGTGTCGAGGTAGTCGCGACCGGACCTGCGAGCGTCGGCCTCGACGGGCTGGTTGTAGTACTCCTCGAACGTGGCGCCGTTCTCGGTGCTCTGGTAGTCCTCGAAGTTGTCTTCCCACTCCTCGGCCTGCTCCTCGGTGATGCCGTCCTCCTCGTGCATGTCGAAGGGGTCGTCCTGCCATGGGAAGTGCCAGTCGTTCATGTCGTCGACCGCCTCGTGCTGCCGGGCGTGGCGCATCTCGTGGGCGACGGTGTGGAGGACGTCGGGATCCTCGAGGCGGTTCGGGTTGAGGTGGACGGTGTGGTCGCCCTCGTGCCACGAGCCGTTGGTGTTGCCCGTCTCGTCCCAGACGATGTCCTCGACCTCGACGCCATACTCCTCGGCGAGCTCCTCGATCTTCTGGTCGATGATCGCCCGCTTCTCCTGGTCGGTGAGCTGGGCCCACCGCTCGGCGACCTCGGGGGAGGCCATGCCACGCTGCTCGCGGGTGTCGTCGAGACCCTGATCGGTGCCGGCCGGGATGGCGTCGATGAGGATCATGTCGACGCGCTCGGCCTTGGCGAGGGCGTCGGTGATGTCATCGGCGATCGACTGCGCGGTGAGGCGGCGGCTCTCGCCCCACTCCTCGGCCTCGATGCGGTGGCGGAAGGTCGGCGGGGTCGCGGTGCTGGTCACCGAGCCGTCGTCGCCGACGGCGAACTCCTGGGTCTTGGCCCGGTCGAGGATGCCTTGGACCATCCGCTCGATGGCCTCGACCTCGGTCTCGGCGGTGTAGAGCGCGTTCTTCATCCGCTGCTTGTCGGAGATGTGGTCCCCCAGCTTCACGACCAGGGACATGCAGCGAACGCGGGCGGCGTCGGCGGCGAGGCCCTGCCACGACTTCGGTACGCCACCGGCCTGCAGGTCGTCGCGGCTCGACTCGAGCTTGCGCAGGTCGGCCTTGAGCCCGTCGCCGGCAGCACCCAGCGG
The DNA here is from genome assembly GCF_014648595.1 of Nocardioides luteus. GTDB lineage: Bacteria > Actinomycetota > Actinomycetes > Propionibacteriales > Nocardioidaceae > Nocardioides > Nocardioides luteus. Next base: position 95,477 of record NZ_BMRK01000007.1, read on the forward strand.
CGCTGCCTTCCAGGTCTTGAGCTGGCCGAAGGTGGCCGCCATCAGCTGGGGCCCATGACACGGCGGCCGGCCGCGCCGGCTCCGGCGTCGGTGGTCTGGAAGTCGTGGAGCGCCTTCTCCATCTCCGAGGCGAGATCCTGCGCATCGTCGGCGGCGTCGTCGGTCTCGGACTCCCATCTCGTGCCCAGGTCTGAGAGGTATCCGACCGACTCCGCGCCGGGGATCGCTCCGCCCGCCTTGCTCAGGTGGCCCGCCGAGTCGGCCTTGCGGATGTCGCGCTCGGCATCCTCGGCGATCGTGATCGAAGTCTTCATGTCCTTGGGGACGACATGGATCTCGCTCATGGTCTGGGTGGTCCTCCTGAGCCCGGGACGGGAGACGGTCAGGCGGGACAATAACGTAGTTCGCGACGCCCCGGCGATGCATATGAGCGGGGCTCGGAGACGCCGATCCAGCGCGTCGCGTCAACCGATTTACACGCTCGGATGTCGAGGCCGTCGCACGCTACCTGGGATACGGGTGGCAGTATCTGCGGTGATGTGGCCGAGCAGGAAGACGTACGCCGCGGCGCTGCTGCTTCTCGCGGCGCCGGCGCTCTTCGGCTGCGCCGGTGAGCCCGAGTCGCCCGGTTCTTCAGGCTCGACGTCGCCCTCGGCCCGCGCCTCGACCGAGGCGGAAGCGGGCGAGAGCGGTGCGGCCAGCGCCCCGCCGCGACCGCAGGAGTCGCTGGAGGTGCCGTCGCTGCCGCCGGCCAAGGACCGCGGGATCGTCGAGGGCGGCGACATGAGCTGGCCACAGTGTCCCAAGGGGATGGGCATCAAGGAGCGGCGCACCCTCGGTCTGCCGAGGCCGCTCGACTCCGCGGAGTTCGTGATCATCGGGCTCAGCAACGGTCCGGCCTTCCGTCCCAACCCGTGCCTGGCCTCGCAGGCCGAGTGGGCCCGCGAGCGGAAGGTGATGACCTCGGCGTACGCCATCGTCTCGTTCCCCGAGCGGGCCGACCTGCGCGAGCACGGCGACGAGGGCCCCGGCGACCCGGACACCCGGATCGGCAGGCTGACCAACGTCGGCTACCAGCAGGCGAGATGGAACCTCGAGCAGATGGAGAGCGCCGGGCTGGAGTCCCCCTCGGTCTGGATCGACGTCGAGCCGGTCGCGGTCTGGGAGTGGTCCGACGACATCGCGGCCAACCAGGCGGTCGTGAAGGGCGTGGTGGCCGGCTACCGTGACGCCGGCAAGCGGGTCGGGGTCTACTCGATCGGCGGGCTGTGGACCCCGATCGTCGGCGACCTGAAGCTGCAGTTGCCCGAATGGCGTCCGGCGGGGGAGACCTCGCGCGCCGCGGCGCTGGAGCGCTGCGGCGGGGAGTGGATGTTCCAGGGCGGTGCTGCGGTGATCGTCCAGTGGCTCGAGGACGACCGCGACCGCAACGTGACCTGCCCCGGTGAGTCGGTGCAGCTGCCGCTTTGGTTCCATCAGTACTGAGCGTGGGAGGATGACCCACATCATGAGTGCTGCCCCGAAGCCCGGCTCCACGCCCCCGGCCATCATTCGCAACTTCTGCATCATCGCCCACATCGACCACGGCAAGTCGACGTTGGCCGACCGGATGCTGCAGCTGACCGGCGTGGTCGACGAGCGAGCCGCTCGCGCGCAGTACCTCGACCGCATGGACATCGAGCGCGAGCGCGGGATCACCATCAAGTCCCAGGCCGTGCGGATGCCGTGGACGGCCACCTCGGGGGAGAACGAGGGCGAGACGTTCGTCCTCAACATGATCGACACCCCCGGTCACGTCGACTTCACCTACGAGGTCTCCCGCTCCCTGCAGGCCTGCGAGGCGGCGATCCTGCTCGTCGACGCGGCCCAGGGCATCGAGGCGCAGACCCTCGCCAACCTCTACCTGGCGATGGGCGCCGACCTCCACATCATCCCGGTGCTCAACAAGATCGACCTGCCCTCGGCCAACCCGGAGAAGTACGCCCTGGAGCTCGCCAACCTCGTCGGCTGCGAGCCCGAGGAGGTGCTCCAGGTCTCGGCGAAGACCGGGCTCGGCGTCGAGGACCTGCTCAACGAGATCGTGGCGCAGACCCCGCCCCCGGAGGGCGACGCGGACGCGCCCGCACGGGCACTGATCTTCGACTCGGTCTACGACACCTACCGCGGTGTCGTGACGTACGTCCGGGTCTTCGACGGCTCGCTGAAGCACCGCGACAAGATCAAGATGATGTCGACCGGCGCCGTCCACGAGATGCTCGAGCTCGGCGTGATCTCGCCCGAGCCGGTCAAGGCCGACCACATCGGCGTGGGCGAGACCGGCTACCTGATCACGGGCGTGAAGGACGTACGCCAGTCGCGCGTCGGTGACACCGTCACCACCAACGCCCAGCCCGCCGAGGAGATGCTCGGCGGCTACGAGCACCCCAACCCGATGGTCTTCGCCGGGCTCTACCCGATCGACGGCGACCAGTACCCCGACCTGCGCGAGGCGCTCGACAAGCTGCAGCTCAACGACGCTGCGCTGACCTACGAGCCGGAGACCTCCGGCGCGCTCGGGTTCGGCTTCCGCTGCGGCTTCCTCGGCCTGCTCCACATGGAGATCACCCGCGACCGCCTCGAGCGCGAGTTCAACCTCGACCTCATCTCGACCGCCCCCAACGTGGTCTACGACGTGGTCATGGAGGACGGCACCGAGCACATCGTGACCAACCCCTCGGAGTTCCCCGAGGGCAAGATCAACGAGGTCCGCGAGCCCGTCGTCAAGGCGACGATCCTGGCGCCCTCGGACTTCATCGGCACCATCATGGAGCTGTGCCAGGCCAAGCGCGGCACCCTGCAGGGCATGGACTACCTCTCGGAAGACCGCGTCGAGATGCGCTACGTCCTGCCGATGGGCGAGATCGCCTTCGACTTCTTCGACCAGCTCAAGTCGAAGACCAAGGGTTACGCCTCGCTCAACTACGAGTTCTCCGGCGACCAGGCCGCCGACCTGGTCAAGGTCGACATCCTCCTCCAGGGCGAGCCCGTCGACGCCTTCTCCGCCATCGTCCACCGCGACGCGGCCTACAGCTACGGCGTGATGATGGCCGGCAAGCTCAAGGAGCTCATCCCGCGGCAGCAGTTCGAGGTGCCCATCCAGGCCGCCATCGGCGCCCGCGTCATCGCCCGAGAAAACATCCGCGCCATCCGCAAGGACGTCCTCGCCAAGTGCTACGGCGGCGACATCTCGCGTAAGCGCAAGCTGCTCGAGAAGCAGAAGGAAGGCAAGAAGCGGATGAAGATGGTCGGCCGCGTCGAGGTGCCCCAGGAGGCCTTCGTCGCTGCGCTCTCCACTACGCAGGCTTCTGACAAGAAGTAGGTCTGTCTGCCCCGGTGGTCGAGCTTGTCGAGACCTGAGTCTCCGGTGGTCGAGCTTGTCGAGACCACCCTGCGTGCGGACATCGGTCGACGACTGTGTTTTTCGTTCCCAGGTTCGCCGCCGACCCGATCTCTGAGTGTTTCTCGATCACGCGCCGCGTCAAGGACGCCCTTCGGGCGCCGGCTTCGCCGGCCGCTTCGCGGTCCTTGACCCGGCACCTGATCGAGAAAGATTTCCGCCAATATCGGGGCGGCGGCGAGGGGTGTGGCGCGGGCTCATGAGTCTTCGACAGAGTCGACGTCGAGTCGGGGCAGGGACCGCGCGCCACCGCTGGTCGAGCCGCCGGAGCCCCTGGGCGAAGGCGTGTCGAGACCAACACAATCCGCTCCGTGGACGATCGCCCTGAACCCCGGACACCGGAGGTCGAGCTTGTCGAGACCCCTTCGCGGACACCCCAAGCCCCCGGAGGTCGAGCCTGTCGAGCCCCCCTCCGCGGACACACCCACCCACCGGTGGTCGAGCTTGTCGAGACCCCTTCGCGGACACCCCAAGCCCCCGGAGGTCGAGCCTGTCGAGACCCCCTCCGCGGACACACCAACCCACCGGTGGTCGAGCTTGTCGAGACCACCCTCTGAACAACAGTTCAATACTCCTAAAAAGACGGCCTGACTAGGGCAAATAGGTAGCATCGCCACTCGAGTTCGCATATAATGAAACGCATGAACGAGACCCCCAACCAGCTCCTCACCGGACCACCACCAGGTGCCTCCGAAGCAGAGCTGATCGACTGGATCACCGGTCTCGAAAACCTCAAGTGCCGAGCCGAAGCGATCCAGGCCGAAGCCGCCGTACGCCTTGACGAAGCCACCCGCGCACGGCACACGGAAGCCGGCGTGCCCGCCCGGAAGGTCGGCGACGGCGTCGCCTCCCAGATCGCCCTCGCCCGCCGCGTCTCGCCGGCCAAAGGCGCGAAGCTGCTGGGACTGGCGAAGATCCTCACCTCCGAGATGCCACACACCTTCGCGCTGATGAAGGCCGGCCTGTTCTCTCAATGGCAGGCCACCATCCTCGCTCGCGAGACCGCATGCCTCTCTCTCCAGGATCGCCGAGTCATCGACCACGAGCTCTGCGCCCGCACACCAGACGGCGCTGCCCCAAAGGTCGTCACGATGGGTCTGCGGCAACTCGAGAACACCGCCAAGAAACTCGCCATCACCCTCGACCAAGCATCCGTCGTCGCCCGCGCCGCGAGCGCGGAGAAGGACCGGCGGGTCAGAGTGCGACCAGCACCCGACACGATGACCTGGCTCGGTGCAATGCTGCCGGTCAAGGACGGCGTCGCGGTCTTCGCCGCCCTCGACCAGGCAGCCAAGGCAGCCCAAGCCGCGGGCGATCAGCGCACCAGGGGCCAGGTCATGGCCGACACACTGGTCGACCGTGTCACCGGGCGCGAGGCAGGCGCGAAGCCGAAGGTCGAGGTCAAGATCGTCATGACCGCCGACTCCCTGACCAATACCGCCGACCAGCCCGCGATGGTCGAGGGTTACGGACCCGTCCCAGCCGCCTGGGCACGCGAAGCACTCGCCGACGCCGAGGTGTTCGTTCGCCGCCTGCTCACCGACCCGGCAGGTCAGCTGGTCGCGATGGAGTCGCGGTCGCGCAAGGCACCTGACGGGCTGGCCGAGTTCATCGCCATCCGCGACGAAAGCATCTGCCGGACCAACGGCTGCGACGCCCCGATCCGCAACATCGACCACATCGAACGCCACGCAGACGGCGGCACGACGAGCGCCGACAACCTTCAAGGTTTGTGTGAAAGATGCAACCAGGCGAAGGAGTCGCTCGGCTGGCGATCCAGGCCCAACCCCGACGGCAGCATCACGACCATCACCCCAACCGGTCATACCTACACCAGCCCACCACGAGACCCCTGGCGACCAGACCCGTCACCACTCTCACCAGCAGAGCGCAAGCTCCGCCGCGTACTCGTCGAGCACGTCCTCGCTGCCTGAGCGCTCAGGAGCGCACGAGCTCGACGCTGTCGAGGGTCATGTCGAAGTCGTCGAGGCGTTGGTCCAGGTCGTCGGGGCTGCGCCAGTACAGGCGGATGCCGTTGGCCTGGACCTCGACGCAGTCGGCGGGACTGCCGTCGGAGTAGGACCACCAGGTGAGGCGCTCGCCCTCTAGGCCGCCGAACAACTCGGCAGGGGTGTCGTAGGTGACGTCTTCGACGCTGTCGTCGCCGCCGATGTCCTCGAACTCCTCGAGCTCGTCGCGTTCGGCGGCGAGCGACTTCGTCTGGCCGACCTGGACGCTGAAGAAACGGTCGTCGGGGTCGTCCCATGTGCATTCGCCGTCGGGGGAGTGGTCGCTCGGGTCGACGGACTGGGAGGAGAAGCCGTCCGGTACGACCAGCTTCAGTGTGGCCGGCTTCCCGTCGACGCTCGCCGCGCACTCGGCCGCGGTGAATCCCTCGGGGGCCGAGGCCGATGAGGCTGCGAAGGGTGTGGGGGTGTCCGTCGTGACGGGGGCGGACCTGGCCCCGCCCCCACCACTTCCGCAGGCCGAGGATGTCGCAGCGACGAGGACGAGGATCGATGCAGCCCGAAAATGCATGCGGGTCAGTCCATCACAGATGACGCCGGGCCGCTGCGCTCAAGAACCGAGCAGACTCCGTACGCCGGAACTCCTGCAGCGTCGGCAGGTTGACGTCGACGGCGGTGACCGAGCGTACGGCCAGGTGGGTGCCGATCCCGACGAGCCAGGTGGTGACCGCCTCGTCACCGACCCGGGCGAGCGGTGCGGAGGATGCCAGGGAGCTGTCGAACCAGTCCTGGTCGACCCTCTCCAGCCTCGCCAGGAGGGGGTCGAGCCAGTCGGGGCCGACACCGGCGGCGCCCCAGTCGAGGAAGACGATCTCGCCGGTGGGCCGCTGCAGCAGGTTGTCGATCCGGATGTCGTAGTGAACCAGTGTGGCCATCGAGTCGCCGCCCAGCGCACGGACCCTCGCCGCCCACGACGGAGCATCGGCACGCACCCAGGCCGGCACCGGCGCCTCCGGGTGATCGGGCACGGCGTCGAGAGCCGCGGCGAACTGGCCGAAGATGTGCTGCTGGCTGGTCAGTCCCGGGTCGAGAGTGCCCCCGGCGCCGTCGACGGCCGCCCCGGTCGACCGCTCATGCAACACACCGCTGAGCTCGTCGGTCGCCTCCAGCAGCCGGTCCATCACCGCGTCGTCAGCGAGGTCGGGGTGGCTGCCCTCGACGTCCTCGAGGATGAGCGCGACCCAGTCGCCGTCGTCGTAGGAGGCTTCGAGCCGCGCCCACAGCAGGTGCTCGCCGATCAGCCCGAGGACCGTGATCTCGCGGCGGAACAGAGTGGGCGTGTCCGGGTTGAGCTCCGTCCCGACGGCCTTGACGAAGGCTCGGGTGCCGTCAGTGCACACCAGCCGCGCGGCACAGCCGGGCGACATGCCACCGACCTGGTCGGCGTACGAGACCACGGCGGAGCCGAGCGTCTCCTCGACCCAACGGGTCACGGCCGGCGGGACGTCGGCGTAGGAGATGCGTACGCCGACTGCTCGGGGTGCGGTCACGGCCGCCATCCTTCCCGCGACGGCCGGCCGGATGCCACCGGTTATGCGCAAGAACGGTCAGGCGCGGCGGCTGTGGACGCTGCTTGACTCACAGCCATGCGCACAGAACAGGTTCGATTTCCGACGGAGTACGGCACGCCCAGCGAGCTGATGGCGTGGGAGGACGTACGTGACCGGCTGGCCGAGGCGAAGCAGTTCTGGTTCGCCTTCGAGCGTCCGGGCCGGAGCCCGCACGTGACCCCGCTCGACGGGTCACGTCCGGGCCGGAGCCCGCACGTGACCCCGCTCGACGGGATCTGGTTCGAGGAGAAGCTGGTCTACGGCGGCAGTCCGGAGACGCTCCACCGGCGCCTGGCCGCCGCCCACCCGAAGGTGACGGTGAACCTGCCGGACCCGTGGAAGCTGGTCGTCGTCGAGGGCGAGGTGCGCGAGACCGGGTTCGCGCCGGAGGTCGCCGACGAGATCGCGGGACTGCTGAACGCGAAGTATCCCGAGTACGGAGAGAACGTCTTCCGGGCGAAGGACTACACCGAGGGCGTGCCGGCCGTGCACCCGCGCCGGATTCGCGCCTGGACCTCGTTCCCGAAGGACGCCACCGCCTTCGTCTTCGACTGAGCGTCCAGGGGCCGTTGTAGTCTCCCGGAGATGCACTTCACCGAGTACGACACCCGGGTAGCCGCGTACGCCGTCATCGTCGACGACGCGGAGCGGATCCTGCTGAGCTGGTTCAACGGCAACCACCGCACCGAGCCCGGCTGGACGCTGCCCGGCGGCGGCGTCGACTACGGCGAGCAGCTGCCGGCCGCGGTCGTGCGTGAGGTGAAGGAGGAGACGGGCTACGACGTCGAGGTCGGAGCGCCGCTGGCCACCAACGTCTACGTGGTGCCGTTCCAGCCGGGCCGCCGGCCCTACCAGTCCACGCGGGTCATCTTCGAGGCGCGGATCGTCGGCGGTGAGCTCGGCACGCTGGAGGTCGACGGCACCACCGACTTCGCCGAGTGGGTGACGCTCGAGGAGGCGGCGCAGGTGCCCGAGTCGGCCGCCGACATCATTCGCGTCGGGATCGAGGCGTGGCGGGCTCAGTCGGCCCGGTAGTCGCTCTGAGCGGCCGGCTGACGGCTCATCTCCAGGTAGTGCGGGCTGTGCATCAGCCCGATCACGTTGCCGAACGGGTCGGCGACGGTGGCGATCTCCCAGCCGGGCTCGCCGAGCGGCCTCGGGGCGGCGAGCCCCGTCGCACCGTGGGCGAGCAGGCGGTCGTACGACTCCTGGACGTCGTCGACGTGCCAGTGCATGATCGCGCCGGCGGGTCCGGCGGCTGAGTAGCCCTCGGGCGCGTAGCGGCGGTCGAGGAGGCCGAGCTCGTCCTGGCTGTCGCCGATGCGGAACTCGACGTAGGCCGGCTCCTCCGCGCTGGGCCGGGCGAAGTAGGGCTCGATGCCGAGAAGGTCCTGATACCAGGCGGCGGCTGCCTTCACGTCGTCGACGAGGTAGTTGATCGTGGTGAATCCGCGGAACATGGTGCCTCTTCTCTCTCGCGGTGTGACACCCATGCTTCCGGTCAAAGTGCTCATCTCATGAGCACTTTGTATGGCAATCTCGAATCATGAGGTCCCAACCATGAGGGCGGAGCGGATGATCGTCACGCTCCTGCTGCTGCAGGCGCGCGGCCGGGTGACCGCAGCCGAGCTCGCGAGCGAGCTGGAGGTCTCGGTGGCGACCGCCCGCCGCGACCTCGAGTCGCTCGCCGCCTCGGGCGTGCCCGTCTATCCGCAGCCAGGGCGGGGCGGCGGCTGGTCGCTCGTGGGTGGTGCGCGCACCGACCTGAGCGGGTTGACCGGACCCGAGTCGCAGGCGCTGTTCACCCTGGTCGGGCCTGGAGCAGGCGCCTCGCCCGAGGCCCAGCAGGCGGTCCGCAAGCTGCTCCGGGCGCTGCCGAGCCCGTTCCGAGCCGACGCAGCGGCGGCCGCGGAGGCGGTACGCCTCGACGCCGGCGCCTGGGGCGAGCAGCGCCGTTCGCGGCCTCCGGTCGTCGACGTGGTGCAGCAGGCGGTGATCGACCGGCGCCGGGTGCGCCTCGACTACACCAGCCGGACCGGCCACGTCGGGCCCACCCTGTTCGACCCGCTCGGCCTCGTCGCCAAAGACGACCTGTGGTACCTCCTGGCCATCCGCGAGGGCAGCCCCGACGTACGCACCTACCGGATGGACCGGGTCGCCTTTGTCGAGGTGACGGAGGAGCCGGTGGAGCGGCCCGCGGACTTCGACCTGGCACGCGAGTGGCAGCGGGTGGTGGCGTACGTCGAGGAGCGGCGCTCGCGGGTGCGGGCCACGGTGCTCGCGCGCAAGCGCCACCTGTGGGTGCTGCGCGACCACTTCGGCACCTACCTCGATGTCAGCGGCGACGCTCCCTCGCTCGGCGAGGACGAGCGGATCGAGGTGACCGTCGCGGCCCACACCGCCCGGTCCATCGCCGAGCAGCTGGCCGGGTGGGGATCGATGCTCGAGGTGACCGGCCCCGAGGACGTACGCCGCGAGCTGGCCCGCATCGGGACCGAGCTGGTCGCGGCGTACGCCTGAGGCTCAGTCGACCCAGTAGTTGTCGTGCAGCTTGTAGAACTCCGCCATGTCGTCCGGGCCGAGCTCGGTGCCCTCGGCGAGCTCGCGCAGCCCCTCGAAGTAGCCCTCGCGCGGTGCGCCGGGCGTGAAGTGGAGCAACATCGAGGCGGGCTCGTCGGCGACGTTGCGAAAGCCGTGCAGGCCGCCCGCCGGCACGTGCACGAAGTCGCCGGCACCGGCCGGGATCCACTCCTCGCCGTTGTAGATCTTGACCGTGCCGGTCAGCACGTAGAACGACTCGGCCACGGCGCGGTGGAAGTGCGGTCCCGGGCCGGTCTCGTTGGGGCCGAAGTGCCAGCGGTAGAGCCCGTAGTCGCCGGCGGTCGTCGCGCCGGTGGCGAGATAGTCGACCTTCACCCCGTTGGGATAGCTGAGGTCGGGGGCAGCGGAGTCGGGACGGTGGTAGGCGGAGACCTCGCCGGCCTCGCTGTGGTAGCGCTCGGGCGGGTAGGGAACGCCTCGGGTCCCCATCGACTCGGGAAGTGACATGGCCCCAACCTGCCCGATCCGGCAGGGGTTGGGAAGCGGATTAAGGTGGCTCGGGTGACGTGGCTCGAAGAGCTCGCCGAGGTGGCGCGCGACCTGCGTGAGGAATGGGCGCTGACGCCCGACGGGGAGCCGACCAACGGCCGCACCGCCCTCGTCCACCCGGTACGCACCGCCGACGGCCGGCCCACGGTGCTGAAGGTCGTCCGGCCCCACTGGGAGGCGGAGCACGAGGCGCTGGCGCTGCAGACCTGGGGCGGCCGGGGCGTCGTACGTCTGCTCCGGGCCGACCCGAGGCGGTTCGCGATCCTGCTCGAGCGGCTGCACACGGAGGATCTCTCCGGCCTCTGGGACGTGCAGGCGTGCGAGATCGTGGGCGGGTTCTACCGGCGGCTGCACGTCCCGGCCCCGCCGCAGCTGCGTACGCTCTCGGACCAGGCCGCGCGCTGGGAGCGTGAGCTCGGGGAGAAGGAGCGGCGGCTCCCGGTGCCGCCGCGGATGGTCGAGCAGGCCCGCTCGATCGCCCGCGACTTCGCCAAGGACGGGGCCACCGACGGTCGGCTGATCCACACCGACCTGCACTTCGAGAACGTCCTGCGCGGTGACCGCGAGGAGTGGCTGGTGATCGACCCCAAGCCGCTCTCCGGCGACCCGCACTACGAGGTCGCGCCGATGCTGTGGAACCGCTTCGACGAGTACGCCGGCCGGATCCGCGACGGCGTCCGGATGCGTTTCTTCGCGCTCGTCGACACCGCCGAGCTCGACGAGGACCGGGCCCGGGCGTGGGCGGTGCTGAGGCTGGTCGTCAACGTCAAGGGCGAGCTCGAGGACAACCCGACGCCCGACAAGGACTGGATCACCGCGATGATCTCGGTCGCCAAGGCCGTCCAGGACTGAGAAACCGTTCGACCCTCGTCGCGGGCTCGCGGGAGAATCAGCGCCATGCCCATCGTACGAAGCGTCAACATCGGTCCGTCCCAGCCCGCGGAGTGGGCGGGGGTGGGTGCGACCTCGATGGTGAAGACGGCCGTGCCCGGGCCGGTGCGAGTGCTTTGCGACGGCATCGTCGACGACACCCAGACCGACCGCCGCTTCCACGGCGGCGAGGAGCAGGCGGTCTACGCCTTCGCGCGCGAGGACCTCGACCTGTGGGGCTCGCGGCTGGGTGCGAGGCTCCGCGACGGCCAGTTCTCGGAGAACCTCACCACCGAGGGGATCGACATCAACGAGGCTCTGGTGGGGGAGCAGTGGCGGATCGGGACGGTGCTGCTGCAGGTCTGCAGCGTGCGTACGCCCTGCAACGACTTCAAGAGCTGGATGGGCCTGAGCGGCTACGACAACACCGGGTGGGTCAAGAGGTTCGCGGCGGAGTCGCGGCCAGGGCCCTATCTACGTGTGCTCGAGGAGGGGCAGCTGCAGGCCGGTGACGAGATCGTCGTCGTCCACCGTCCCGACCACGACATCACCGTCTCGACGCTCTTCCGGGCGCTCAACATCGACCGCAGCCTGCTCCCGAGCCTCCTCGGGATCGAGGGGCTCGGGGACAAGCCGCGGGCGAGGGCGGAGAGGTACGTCGCGGCCCGGTCCTAGGGTCCGCAGGGCTGTCCGTCGCAGCCGCTCAGATAGAGACCGTCGGGGGAGACGCCCTGGATCTTGAGCTTGTCCAGCTGGTCCTCGCTGAGCGTCCCGAGCGGGATCAGCGCGACAGCCACGTTGTCCTCGGTGATCGTCGCGTCGAACCGCTTCTCGCCGACCCAGAACCAGGCGGACTCCACCGACTCGTTGCCGAGCGACCGCGTCACCCGGATCCCTTCAGCGGTCTCGGTCCACGTGGTGGTCGGCGCCTCGCGCTGGACGTCACCGGGCTCCGGGTGGACCAGGTTGCCGTCCGCGTCGTGGGCGCGGAACGTCGCCGACCCGGTGGCGACCGGGTGGTCGGTCCAGGCGACCGCGACGCCGTTGACGATGGTCGCCGGGAAGTCCTCGCCGCTCGAGGTGAAGACCACCTCGGTGACGCCCAGCTCCTCGGGGACGGGAACCCAGAAGTACGTGCCAGCGCCGCTGGGTCCACGGGCGAAGCCCTCCCACGGTCCGGTCTCGGCGAAGGCACCCCAGACCTGGTGGTGGCCGTAGGCCTCGGCAAGGTCAGGCTCGCTGTCGGGATCCGGGTCGGCGGTCTGCGGCGTCGAGCAGGTGACCTCGTAGTCGGGTCCGTCGAAGTACGCCATGACCGTCGGCCCGCGCTTCTCGGCGAGGAACGGCCAGGTGCCAGCCGGGATCCGCTCGGCTTCATCGGGGTCGACGGCATTGCCCGCCTCGGGGAACTCGGCCCACAGGGACACGATGTCAGCCCAGGCGGTCTTCAGGCACGCCTCGCTCAACGTGTCGAGCTCCTCGGGCGTGAGGTTGGTCGGGTCGCCCGACCAGTCGACGGGGGCCTTCTGCCCGGGCGCGGACGTCATCGACGGTTCCGGGGTGGCGATGTTCGAGTCGATCAGCCGGTCGGGGACCGCGACGTACGCCATGACCCCGGCGGCTGCGAAGGCGGCGACCGCGGCGACCGCCTTGGTGCCGCGCCGGCGGCGCCGCATCCAGTCGCCCCGGCGCAGGACCTCCTCGGCGGGTACGTCCAGGGTCCGGCGGCTGCTGGTGCGCAGCAGGCTCTCGATGTCGTTCATGACAGCATCCCTTCGGGGTCGGTCAGCTGCAGCCGCAGGTTGTTGAGTGCGTGATGGAGCGAGGCGGAGACGGTGCCGCGGGCGATGCCGAGCTCCTGCGCGGTCGTCTCGGCGTCGAGGTCGAGGAAGTAGCGCAGCGCGACCACCTGCCGTTGTCGCGGGGGCAGCCGGCGTACGGCCTCCAGCAGGTGGTGGTCGGTGTCGAGGTCGGAGCCGTGGTGGGGCAGCGGCTCGGGGGCGTCGGGGACGGTCAGCTCGCGGCGGCGCTTGCGCCACCAGGAGATGTCGACGTTGATCGCGGTGCGCACCACCCAGGCGGCCGGGGACCCGGCCAGCCGGACCGTCGGCCAGCGCGACCAGGCTCGGGCGAACGCCTCGGCGGTCGCCTCCTCGGCTCGCGCCGGATCCATGCCGGTCGCGATCGCCGCGCGCAGGCAGCGGTCCTTGGCACCGACGTAGAAGTCGGCGAACTCTTCTCGGCTCACGCCTGCTTGACGCACGGCAGCCATTATCGGTTTAGCCGCGACCTGCTTTAAGTGGTTGACGGTTTCGACGGGTCTGGCGAGACTCACTCCCAAACAACTCTTGGGAGGTCCGATGGACGAGAAGCTCTCGCTGCTGCGGGCGGCCGGGCACCCGCTGCGGCTCCGCATGCTGTCGCTGCTGACCGGGGTGGAGCTCTCCGCCGCGGAGGTTGCGCGAGAGCTCGACCTGACCCATGCCAACGCCTCGTACCATCTGCGGCTGCTCGAGAACGCCGGGCTGCTCGTGATCGCGGGCGAGGAGCGCATCCGGGGCGGGGTAGCCAAGCGCTACCGCTACGCCTGGCGGCAGGACCCCGACGCGGGCCCGCCATCCCCGGAGGACGACGAGGTGCACACCCGCGCGATCGCCGAGGAGCTCGTACGCCGCCGCCGGCTGCGCGCGGACGGCCCGGCGATCGTCTCCGACGCGGAGATGTGGGTCGAGCCCGAGATCTGGCAGCGGGTCCACGATCTCGTCCAGGAGGCCAGCGGTCTGCTCCACGACAACGCTCGCCCGCCGCGTACGGAGGGCACGATCCACGTGAACCTCACCGCGTCGGCCTTCGTGATGGGGGACGGGGAGTGAGCGTCAAGGAGAGTCTCTTCGTCCTGAAGGACCGCGACTTCGGGTGGTTCTTCGCGTCCCGGTTCGTGAACATGGCCGGTTCGTCGATGTCCCACGTGGCGCTCGCGTTCGCGGTGCTGGAGGTCACCGACTCGGCCTCGGCGCTGGGCTACGTGATCGCTGCGCACACCATCCCGATGGTCGTCTTCCTGCTGATCGGCGGGGTGATCGCCGACCGGTTCCCGCGGCGGCTGGTGCTGCAGGTGAGCAACGTCGCCTCCGCCGCGACCCAGGCGGCCGCGGCGACGCTGGTGATCACCGGCCACGCCGAGATCTGGCACCTGGTCGTCCTGGAGGCGGTCAACGGCACCACGATGGCGATGGCCTTCCCGGCGATGCAGGGGATGGTGCCGCAGCTGGTGCCGAAGAAGGACCTGCAGCCGGCCAACCTGCTGCTCTCGATGACGCGCAGCACCCTGACGATCCTGGGTCCTTCGGTGGCGGCAGCGCTGGTCGTCGGCGTCGGTGCGGGCTGGGCGCTGGCGGTCGACTCGCTGGCCTGGCTGCTCGCGGCGCTCTTCCTGCTGCCGGTGCGGATCCCGTCGCGGTCGGCGGATGCGGAGAAGACCTCGGCGATCGAGGACCTGCGCGCGGGATGGACCTACTTCCGCACCACGACCTGGCTGTGGGTCGTCGTGGTCGCCTTCATGATCCTCAACGCGATGCAGTCCGGCGGGCAGCAGGTGCTCGGCCCGGCGTACGCGAAGTCCTCCTCGATCGGAGTCGAGGGCTGGGGCCTGGCCAACTCGGCTCTCGCGGCCGGGATGCTCGTCATGACCATCGTGCTGATGCGAGGCACGATCCGGCGTCCGCTGCGGGCGGGGATGTTCGGCATCATGGCGTTCTCGCTGCCCTTCTTCGTGCTCGCGTTCTGGCCGGAGACGGTGCCGCTTGTGCTGGCGATGGCCATCGCGGGCGCCGGCATCGAGGTCTTCAGCCTCGGCTGGAGCCTGGCGATGCAGGAGAACGTCCCCGAGGAGATGCTCTCTCGCGCCTACTCCTATGACGCGCTCGGCTCGTTCATCGCGATGCCGGTCGGGCAGCTGCTCTACGGTCCGTTGGCGGGCTGGTTCGGGGCGCGGCCGGTCTTCCTGGTGAGCGGCGTGCTCTACGTGTTGGTCTGTCTGGCCACGCTCGCGGTGCCCTCGGTGGTTAGGCTGCAACGCGTCGAGCAACCTGCCACCGAAGGAACGCCCGTATGAGTCTCAACACCGCCGTCGTCGACGAGCTGTTCCAGCAGCGCTTCGAGGAGAAGCTGACCCCTGGCCTGGCCTACGGGGTCGTACGCGGCTCCGAGCTGGTCCACTCCGGGGCTTTCGGCGCGACGACCGAGGGCGGTCCCGCGCCGACCGCGGAGAGCTCCTTCCGGATCGCGTCGATGTCGAAGTCGTTCACGGCAGCCGCGGTGCTGCTGCTGCGCGACCGCGGTCAGCTCGACCTCGACGAGGCGATCGCGCAGTACGTGCCCGAGCTCGTCGATCAGGCGCCCTACTCCGCCGACTCGCCGGCGGTGACGCTGCGGCTGCTGCTCTCGATGTCGGCCGGGCTGCCGACCGACGACCCGTGGGGCGACCGGCAGGAGTCGCTCTCCTACGACGCCTTCGGCACCTTCCTCGACGGTGGCTTCACGACCGGGCGGGAGCCGGGGGTCGGGTTCGAGTACTCCAACCTCGGCTACGCGCTGCTCGGGCGGGCGATCGAGAACGTGGTGGGTGGTGACTCCCCTGAGGGAGCGAACCGGGACTTCGTCGAGCACGAGCTGCTGGCGCCGCTGGGGATGACCTCCTCGGCCTACGCGCCCGAGGCCGTGCCCAACCGGGTGCCCGGCCACGTACCGGCGCTCCATCCGGCGTGGGCGGGCGACCGGCTCGAGGGGCCGAGGACCTGGACCGCGCTGGAGCCGGTGCCGTCCGGCTCCTTCGCGGCGATGGGCGGCCTGCACTCCTCGGTGGCCGACCTGGCGCGGTGGGTCGGTGGCTTCCTGGGTGCCTTCACCTCGGCCGCCGACGGCCACCCGCTCTCGAAGGCGTCGCGGCGGGAGATGCAGCAGCTGCACCGGTTCGGCTCGGTGTCGGCCTCGCTGGGCTTCGACGGCCCCGAGGCCGGGGTCGGGGCGATGGCCACCGGCTACGGCTACGGCCTGATGATCGACCACGACAGCCGGCTCGGGCAGTTCGTCCACCACTCCGGCGGCTACCCCGGCTACGGCTCGCGGATGGTCTGGCACCCCGCCACCGGGCTCGGCGTGATCACCCTGTCCAACAGCACCTACGCCGGAGCCTCGCCGACCGCGATGGCCGCGCTGCGCTCGCTGGTCTCCGCGGAGCTGGCCGAGGGCGGTCCCTACCGGTTCTCCACGGTGGTCAAGGGCCTGCGCCCGCGGCTCGACTCGGCGCTGGAGGCCGCGGTCGAGCGGCTGCGTACCTTCGACCCGGCGGGCTCCGAGGTCTTCGCCACCCCGTCGCTCTTCGCCGACAACGTCGAGCTCGACGCCCCCGACGCCGCCCGGCGCCAGCAGATCACCCAGGCGCGCGCGAAGGTCGGGCTCCCGCTGGGCGGTGCGCCCTACGGCTACTTCTCCCGGGCGATGGGCGTCGCGCTGGCCGTGGTGCCGGCCGAGAAGGGCCGCTACGACATCGAGGTCATGCTCTCGCCCGAGGCCGAGCCGCGGATCCAGACGATGCGGATCAACGCGGTGCCCGACGCTCCTGAGGATGTCGTCGCCGCCGCTCGGGCCGCCCTCGAGGAGAACACCCCGGTCATCTGCGCCCTCCGCGCCTTCGGCGACCCCGAGCTCATCACCACGCCGCTGACCGGTGACGGCTCCTCGAAGGCCGACTTCCTCGTCGTGGCCGGTGCGACCCACTGGAAGATCTCGGTCGCGAAGTCCACCGCGACGGTCACCGCCCTCCCCACCTCCGACAACCCCCGCCTCACCTACCTGGCCTCCGCCCTCCGCACCTGACCCACCCGCCGAGACGTCAGAAATCGACGCCGAGCGGGCAGAAATAGACGCCGAGTGGGCACTGAATTTCTGTGCCCTCACTGACCTCTCGGGGTCGATTTTCGACGTCTCGGCGTCAAAAACTGACGTCTCGGCGGGTTGCTCTGTTCGAACAAATGTTCGATACTCATTGGGTGGGAGTGGTTGCGGGGATCGATCGACATCAGAGGCTGGCTCAGATCGAGCAGCTTCGGTCGAAGGTGCGCCGGCTGGAGCAGAAGCCGGGCATGGGCGCGGAGCTGGCCACCCACGCGGCGCTCGGTGGGGTGGTGCAGCTGCGGGCCGGTGGGACGTACGCGGCCGACTCGCTGTCGCTGGCGATGCTGCTGATGGCGGGGCCCTCGGCGGCGGGGGAGTGGTCCGCCGTCGTCGGGGTGGAGGACTTCGGGGTGGAGGCTGCGGCCGAGCTCGGGGTGGATCTCGAGCGGACCATTGTGGTGCCCCGGCCGAAGGACTCCTGGCTGGAGGCGACCGCGGCGCTGGTCGACGTGACCACGCTGGTGCTGGTCCGGCCGACCGGACGGGTGACGCCCGCCGTGGCCGAGAAGATCGGCGCCCGGCTGCGCACCCGCGGCGCCGCGCTGGTCGCGCTGGGCGACTGGCCGAGAGCAGACGTACGCCTCCGGGCGACCGAGCCGAGCTGGGTCGGGCTGGGTGCCGGCGACGGCCATCTGCGGGCCCGGCGGATGGTGGTCGAGGCGGTGCGCGGGACGGCCCCGCCGCGGCGTACGGCGCTGTGGTTCCCGGGTCCGGACGGTGCCACCCGGAAAGTCATGGAGCCCGTCGCGGACATCGCCGACCTGCGGAAGCAGGAGTCGGCATGAGCCGCACGCTGGTGGTCTGGTGCGCCGACTGGCCGGTCGCCGCGGCGCTGGGTGAGCAGGGGCTGCCGCGCCACCTGCCGGCGGCCGTCTTCGCGCAGAACCGGGTCCAGGCCTGCAACCAGGCGGCGCGGGAGTTCGGGATCAAGCGCGGGATGCGGCGCCGGGACGCGCAGGCGCGCTGTCCCGAGGTGCAGGTGCTCGCCGCCGACGACGCCCGCGACGCGCGGGTCTTCGAGGAGGTGCTGCTGCGCCTGGAGGAGCTGCGTCCCGGGGTCATGCCGCTGCGTCCCGGGCTGGCCGCGCTGCGTTCGCCGGCCCGCTTCTACGGCGGCGAGGAGGAGGCCGGCGCCGCGATCGCCGAGTGCGTGGTCGGGCTCGGGATCTGGGACGTCCGGATCGGCATCGCCGACGAGCTCTTCACCGCCGAGCA
Organism: Nocardioides luteus; assembly: GCF_014648595.1. Lineage (GTDB taxonomy): Bacteria > Actinomycetota > Actinomycetes > Propionibacteriales > Nocardioidaceae > Nocardioides > Nocardioides luteus. The sequence goes on from NZ_BMRK01000007.1 coordinate 113,620, forward strand.
GGCCGCCCGCAGCGCCGGTCTGCAGGAGACCTACGCGGTCCCGGCGGACGGCGGATCCACCGCCTTCCTGCGCGCCCTGCCGGTGCACGTGCTCGAGGATGCCAACGCGGTCAGCCTGCTGCAGCGGCTCGGCCTGACCACGCTCGGCGGTCTCGCCGACCTGCCGGGTGCCGACGTCAAGGCACGTTTCGGGGCGCAGGCCGCCTGGGTCCGCCAGGTGATCCACGGCGAGGGTGCGCGCCCGGTGACGGGGCGTACGCCACCACCCGAGCTCGCCACCGAGGTGGCCTTCGAGCCGCCGCTCGACTCCGCGGAGGCGGTCTGCTTCTCGGCCCGGCAGGCGGCCGAGGGGTTCGTGAAGGGGCTGGCCGCGCGGCAGGAGGTCTGCACCGAGGTGCGGATCGAGATCGTCATGGAGGACGTCCCGGACGCGGTGCGCACCTGGGCGCACCCGCGGTGGTTCTCCGCCGCCGACCTCATCGACCGGCTGCACTGGCAGCTGGCCGGGGTCAGGACAGGATCGACAGGCCCGGCCCGCAAGGGTGGCGCCGTCATGACCGTCCGCTTCGTCCCCGAGGTCGCCGTCTCCGAGGCGGTCCACGCCGACGGCCTCTGGGGCGGCACCGACGAGCGCGTCAACCGGGGCATCGCGCGGGTGCAGGGGCTGCTCGGCCACGAGGCCGTCGTCGCCCCCGTGGTCCAGGGTGGCCGGAGCCCCCGCGACCGGCAGGCGTACGTCCCCTGGGGCGACCGCCCCAGCACCCTCCGCGACCGCACGCTCCCGTGGCCGGGCTCGATCCCACCCCCGGCGCCGGCCCGGGTGCTGGCCGACCCGTGGCCGGCGGAGGTCTGCGACCAGGCCGGGCGGCCGGTCGTGGTGCTCCCGCGCGGCGGTCTCTCCGGCGACCCGGCGCGCTATCGGCCGGCGGCCGGCTCGGGATCAGCAGAGCCCTGGCAGCGGATCGCCTCCTGGGCCGGCCCGTGGCCGGTCACCGAGGCGTGGTGGGAGCCGTCGGCCGGGCGCCGGGTCGCCCGGTTCCAGCTCGTCGGGGTCGACGGCCGCGCCTGGCTGGCCACCTTCGACACCGACCACTGGCTCACCGAAGCCAGCTATGACTGAGGCAGCTATGACTGAGCCAGCCCACAGAGGAGCGCGCTGATGGGCTGGAACAACCCAGGGATCCCCTGGAAGGAGCTGGAGCGGCGGCTCTCCGGCCGCCCGCCGCGCGACCCCTACGGCGACGCACCGATCTCGCGCCGCAAGAAGCGGCTGGGCGATGAGGAGGTGCACGGGCCGGAGGGCCCGGTGGTGCCCTACGCCGAGCTCCACGCCCACTCCGACTTCTCCTTCCTCGACGGAGCGAGCTCACCCTCCGCCCTGGTCGCCGAGGCCATCCGGCAGGGGCTGCACGGCATCGCGATCACCGACCACGACGGGTTCTACGGTGCTCCGGCCTTCGCCGAGGCGGCCCAGAAGCTGGCCTCGACGAGCTCGACCACCGATGGGCAGCTGAGGACCATCTACGGCGCCGAGCTGTCGCTGGGTCTGACCAAGCCGCAGAACGGCATCGCCGACCCCGAGGGCAGCCACCTCCTGGTGCTGGCCCGGGGCGTCGACGGCTACCGACAGCTCGCCGGCGCGATCACCGAGGCCCAGCTGAGGGGCGACGAGAAGGGCCGGCCGACCTACGACCTCGACGAGCTCGCCGACCGGGCGCGAGGCGGTGACTGGCTGATCCTGACCGGCTGCCGCAAGGGCACCGTCCGCCAGGCCCTCACCAGCTCCGGCCCGATCGCCGCCGCCCGCGAGCTGCGCGCGCTCACCGACCGGTTCGGCCACGACAACGTCGTCGTCGAGCTGACCGACCGCGGCCACCCGACCGACTCCTACGACAACCACATGCTCGCCGACATCGCCCGCGAGGTCGGCCTGCCCACGGTCGCCACCAACAACGTCCACTACGCCACCCCCGAGCGCCACCGGGTCGCCGACGCGCTCGCCGCGGTCCGCGCCCGCCGCACCCTGGGCGAGATCGCCGGCTGGCTCCCGGCCGGCCCGACGGCGTACGTCCGCTCGGGGGAGGAGATGCAGCATCTCTTCCGGCGCTACCCGGGAGCGGTGGAACGCAGCGTCGAGATCGCCGAGGAGTGCGCCTTCGACCTGCGCAAGGCCACCCCGAGGCTGCCCAAGCGCGGCATCCCCGAGACCCACACGCCCGCCAGCTGGCTGCGCCACCTGACCGAGCGCGGTTTCGCGGAGCGTTATGCGCGGGCGTACGCCTCCGACCCGGAGTTCGTCGAAAGGGCCCGGGAGCGCGTCGAGCACGAGCTCGAGGTCATCGAGCGCAAGGACTTCCCGGGCTACTTCGTGATCGTGCACGACATCGTCGAGTACGCGCGGAGCCAGAAGATCCTGTGCCAGGGGCGAGGGTCGGCGGCCGCCTCCGCGGTCTGCTACGCGCTCGGGATCACCGCCATCGACCCGGTCTTCTACCGGCTGCCGTTCGAGCGGTTCATCTCCGAGCACCGCGAGGAGGAGCCCGACATCGACGTCGACTTCGACTCCGACCGGCGCGAGGAGGTGATCCAGTGGGTCTACCGCCGCTACGGGCGGCGCAACGCGGCGCAGGTCGCCAACATCGTCGGCTACCGGCCGAAGATGGCCGTACGCGACGCCGCCAAGGCCCTGGGTCACTCACCCGGCCAGCAGGACGCCTGGTCCAAGCACATCGGCTACTCCCGGGTCGAGGCGCCCGAGGAGATCGGCGTACCCGCGCCGGTGCTGGCGCTGGCCACCGAGATCCACGGGGCGCCGCGCCACCTCGGCATCCACTCCGGCGGGATGGTGCTGACCGAGGAGCCGATCGGGGAGGTGGTGCCGATCGAGCGGGCCCGGATGGAGGACCGCACCGTGATCCAGTGGGACAAGGACGCCGCCGAATACATGGGCCTGGTGAAGTTCGACCTGCTCGGGCTCGGCATGCTGGCGGCGCTCGACCACATGATGCGGCTGGCCGCGGCCCACCTCGACGAGCGCTGGACGCTGGCGACCATGCCCAAGGAGGAGCCGGCGGTCTACGACATGCTCTGCCGGGCCGACTCGATCGGCGTCTTCCAGGTGGAGTCGCGCGCCCAGATCGGCACCCTGCCGCGACTGCAGCCGCGGTGCTTCTACGACCTGGCCATCGAGATCGCGCTGATCCGGCCCGGGCCGGTCCAGGGTGGGGCGGTCCATCCCTACGTACGCAGGGCCACCGGGAAGGACCCGGTCAGCTATGCCCACGAGCTGCTGATCCCGGTGCTCGAGCGCACCCTCGGAGTGCCGCTGTTCCAGGAGCAGCTGATGGAGATGGGACGCGTGCTCGGTGACTTCAGCGTCGATGACGCCGACCTGCTGCGCCGGGCGATGGGCTCCAAGCGGGGCGTCGAGCGCATCGACTCCCTCAAGGAGAAGCTCTACCGCGGCATGCGGGCCAAAGGGATGACCGATACCACCGCCCAGGCGGTCTACACCCAGATCCTCTCCTTCGCGAACTTCGGCTTCGCCGAGTCCCACGCGCTGAGCTTCGCCAAGCTCGTCTACGCCTCCTCGTGGTTCAAGCTCCACTACCCGGCTGCGTTCCTGGCCGGCCTCCTCCGTGCCCAGCCGATGGGCTTCTACTCGCCGCAGTCGCTGACCCAGGACGCCCGCCGCCACGGTGTGGAGGTACGCCGCCCCGACCTGCTCCGCAGCCAGGCGGCCGCCGATCTCGAGCCCCTCGCGGAGGTCGAGCTCGGCACCGGTCCGGAGGTCGAGCCTGTCGAGATCACCGGGCTGGACGAGTGCCTGCACGACGGGGAGAAGACCGCCTGGGTGCCCGGCACCCCCGACCCGACCCCGGTCCACCGGCGCGACGGCAACCTCGCGGTGCGGCTGGGGCTCGACTCCGTACGCGGCATCGGCAAGGACGTCGCCGAGCGGATCGTGAAGGCACGCGAGGAGGCACCGTTCAAGGACTCCCTCGACCTCTCCCGCCGCGCCGGTCTGGAGCGGGCCCAGCTCGAGGCGCTGGCGACCGCGGGCTGTCTGGAGGTGTTCACCTCCAGCCGCCGTCAGGCGCTGTGGCAGGCGGGCTGGACCGAGAGCGAGGACCAGCTCGAAGGGGTGCGGTTCACCGCCGAGGCGCCCGCACTACCCGGCCTGGACCCGGTCGAGGAGACCCTCGCCGACCTCTGGGCGACCGGAGTCACCCCCGGCAGCCACCCCTTCGCCCATCTCCGCGCGGGCCTGACCGCGGCCGGGCTGCCGAGGATCGGCGACCTGCCCGAGGCCGAGGCCGGCCGGCGCATCACCGTGGCCGGCCTGGTCACCCACCGCCAGCGTCCGGGCACCGCCGGTGGGGTCACCTTCATCAACCTCGAGGACGAGACCGGCATGCTCAACGTCATCTGCTCGGCCGGGCTGTGGAGGCGCCACCGCAAGATCGCCGTCTCCACCTCGGTGATGCTCATCCGCGGCATCCTCGAGCGCAACGACGGCGTGACCAATCTCGTCGCCGACCGCCTCGCCCCGCTGGAGGAGATCCACCCCGAGGCGGCCCGGGCGACCTCCTCCCGCCACCGCTCCCGCGACTTCCGCTGACCCCTCAGCTCGGCGCGCGGAAGAGCTCGAAGGTCGTCCGCCGGCGCACCTCGAAGCCGAGCCGTTCGTAGACGGAGATGGCGGAGGTGTTGTCGACGGCGGCGTGCATCAGGGCGCGGCGGCCCCGGGCGTGAATGTCGGCGGTGACGGCGCGGACGAGGCGGCTGGCGAGGCCGCGGCCGCGGGCCTCGGGCGCGGTGCAGACCGCGCTGATCTCGACCCACCCGTCCGGGTGCATCCGCTGACCGGTCATCGCGACGAGCCGGCCCTCGTGGCGCAGGCCGAGGTACGTACCCATGGTGTGGGTGGACTTCCCGAACGGTCCGGGCTCGGTGCGGGCGACGAGGTCGAGCATCTCGGGGACGTCCGCATCGCCGAGCACGACCGCTTCCGGATCCTGGGAGCCGACGACCCGGGGCGTGTCGACGAGCTGGACGCCCTCACCGCCGCTGACCATCTCCCAGCCCTCGCTGCAGACCCCGCCGGCGCCGGTGATCAGCACGGTGCCGCCCGGGCCGACCACGTCGGCGAGGTCGCGCCAGGCCTGCGGGTCGTGCGGGTCGGAGACCCCCGCGAAGATGGAGACGTCGGGCCGGTAGCGCCGACCGAGGCCCGAGCCCTCGGCCAGCGCGGCGTGCACGCCGGTCAGCGAGTGCCAGGCCGGGTTGTCGAGGACGTCGTCGCGGATCAGATCTGGTCGGGAGAGGGACACATCCGGATTTTCCCCCACCGCTCCAGGCACGGTTAACCCTTTTCGCCAGGTGGATCGATAATGGATGGATGCCTTCCGCCCTGCCTCCCGGCGACCCCGCCCCCGCCGACGGCTCCCTGCCGGCCGAATCGCTGAGCACGCTGGGGGAGAAGGGCCTGGGCTTCTACGTCCATGTCCCGTTCTGCACGGTCCGGTGCGGCTACTGCGACTTCAACACCTACACCGCGATCGAGCTGGGCCCCGGCGTGAGCCGGCAGACGTACGCCGAGCAGGCGATCGAGGAGGTCCGGCTGGCGCGCCGGGTGCTGGGCCGCGACAGGCCCGTGGACACCGTCTTCTTCGGCGGCGGCACCCCGACCCTTCTCCCGGCGAGCGACCTGGTCGGCATGCTCGGCGCGATCAGGGACGAGTTCGGGCTCGCCGACGACGTCGAGGTGACCACTGAGGCCAACCCCGACTCCGTCGACCTCGACTACCTGCGCGCGCTGCGCGAGGGCGGCTTCACCCGGCTCAGCTTCGGCATGCAGTCGGCCGTCCCCCACGTGCTGAAGACCCTCGACCGCACCCACGACCCCGAGCGGGTCCCGCTGGTGGTGGAGTGGGCCCGGCAGGCCGGGTTCGAGCAGATCTCGCTCGACCTCATCTACGGCACCCCCGGCGAGTCGATCGACGACTGGCGCACCAGCCTCGAGACGGCGCTGGCCAGCGACCCCGACCACATCTCGGCCTACTCCCTGATCGTCGAGGACGGCACCGCCCTGGCCCGCCGGGTGCGGCGCGGCGAGATCGAGATGCCCGACGAGGACGACCTCGCCGACAAGTACGAGCTGGCCGACGCGATCCTCGGCAAGCAGGGCCTGACCTGGTACGAGGTCTCCAACTGGGCCACCGACGCGACCCAGCGCTGCCGCCACAACATGCTCTACTGGCAGGGCGGCGACTGGTGGGGCGTCGGCCCGGGCGCCCACAGCCACGTCGGCGGCACCCGCTGGTGGAACGTCAAGCACCCCGCTGCGTACGCGGACCGCATCGGCGCCGGGACGAGCCCGGCCCACGCCCGCGAGGTCCTGGCCGCGGAGGACCGGCGGGTCGAGCGCGTGCTGCTGGAGCTCCGGCTCGCCAACGGGCTCTCCACCGCGGCCCTCGACGAGGAGGGGCAGGCCGCGCTGCCGGAGCAGGTACGCCGCGGCCTGGTCACCGTCGCCGACGGCACGATCGTCCTCACCGACACGGGCCGGCTCCTCGCCGACGCGGTGGTCAGGGACCTGCTGCCCTGACCATTCCTGAGGAGCCCTGAGGCCGGGACGTTGGTCCTGACCGAAGGATCAGGGGTGATCCTGATTGGTCAGGAGCCTCCGACAAGGGAGAGTGGAGCCATGGCAACCACAACTCTTTCCCGTCCCAGCAACGACAAATGGATCGCCGGCGTCTGCGGTGGCCTCGGCCAGCGCTTCGGCATCGACTCGAACCTGATCCGGCTGGCGTTCGTCCTCTCCTGCCTGCTCCCCGGACCGCAGTTCATCGTCTACATCGTCCTGTGGATCATCATGCCGAAGAAGTCGGCCTACTGATCACTGCTCTCACTGCTCCACGGTCACGAAGTCGATCAGCTCTTCGACCCGGCCGAGCAGGGCCGGCTCGAGGTCTCCGAACGAGTTCACCCGGCCGAGGATGTGCTTCCACGCCCGAGCGATGTCGGCCTGATCGCGGTGGGGCCAGCCCATGTGCTGGCAGATGCCCTTCTTCCACTCGATCGAGCGCGGCACGCTCGGCCACGCCTCCAGGCCGAGGCGGGCGGGCTTGACCGCCTGCCACACGTCGATGAACGGGTGACCGACGATCAGCACGTGCTGGCCGACCGCCGAGCGTCGGATCGACTCCGCGATCCGCGCCTCCTTCGACCCCTTGACCAGGTGGTCGACGAGCACCCCGACCCGGCGCTGCGGCCCGGGCTTGAAGTCGACCAGGTGGTCGGCCAGGTCGTCGACGCCACCGAGGTACTCGACGACGACGCCCTCGATCCGCAGGTCGTCGCCCCAGATCTTCTCGACCAGCTCGGCGTCGTGACGGCCCTCGACGAAGATCCGCGACTCCCGCGCGACCCGAGCCTTGGCGTCCGTGACGGCCACCGAGCCGGAGGCGGTACGCGTCGGCTTGGCCGGCGCCGCGCGGTTCACCGGCGGCGTGAGGATGACCGGCTTGCCCTCGAGCCAGAAGCCGGGCCCGAGCGGGAACGTACGCCGCTTGCCGCGCCGGTCCTCGAGGGTCAGCGTGTGCAGGTCGCGGTCGATGCGCACGATCTCACCGACGAAGTCGGTCTCGACCTCCTCGACGACGGCGCCCAGCTCTGCGGGCGTCTCGACGGCACGCCCGTGCTTGGGCTTCTTCCAGTCACCTGCGAGGACGTCGGAGCCGTAGCGATCGTTCATCCGGAGAAGGGTAGTGACCTCAGGCGTGAGAACCGGTGAGCACGCGCCCGAGCTGCTCGAGAACCTCGTCCGGGGTGGCAGCGGCCTCCGGGAACCGGAAGGTCGTGTGGTGGCCACCGTCGATCGTGATCCAGGAGACCTCGACGCTCTCCGAGGTGAGGTGGGAGAGGCGTACGCCCACGATGTGGCGGGGTCGCAGGCCGAGCCGTGCCGAGAGCGAGTAGCGCAGGTCCGCCTGGTGCTCGTCGCTGGCGTGGGCCGCGATGCGGACCAGCAGATCGTTGGTGATCATGGACTCTCCAGTGGGGGCAGAAGCAGCGAATCGGTCTCTCTAAGGTCAGCCTAACCTAAGGCTCTCTCGATGACGAGAGGTGTGCGCTCTCTCACGGCGGAAGGCATGCGCGAGCAGCCACCGGAAACTGGTCCCTGTGTCACGAACCGGTAGGATTGGCACTCGCACAGAATGAGTGCCAGGCAGCCAGGGTGATAGGAGCGCAGATGCAGAACGAACGCAGGCTCTCCGTCCTCCGGGCGATCGTCGAGGACTACGTGAAGACGGAGGAGCCGGTCGGCTCCAAGGCTCTGGTGGAGCGTCACGGGCTGGGCGTCTCGCCTGCGACGGTACGCAACGACATGGCCGCGCTGGAGGAGGAGGGCTACATCACGGCCCCCCACACCAGCGCCGGCCGGGTGCCCACCGACAAGGGCTACCGTCTCTTCGTCGACCGGCTGACCACGGTCAAGCCGATGACCGCGGCCGAGAAGCGGGCGATAGCCGGTTTCCTCGAGGGCGCGGTCGACCTCGACGACGTCGTCAGCCGCTCCACCCGGCTGCTCTCGCAGCTGACCCGCCAGGTCGCGGTGGTGCAGTACCCGACGCTGAGCCGCTCGACGGTCCGTCACGTCGAGCTGGTCGCGCTGGCGCCCACGCGCCTGCTCATCGTCCTGATCCTCAGCACCGGCCGCGTCGAGCAGCGGCTGCTCGAGGTGACCGAGGAGGTCTCCGAGGAGACCCTGGCCTCGCTGCGCACCCAGATCAACTCGGCGGTCGCCGGCGTCGTCATCGCCGAGGCCGGCGAGGCTCTGCAGGCGATCGCCCAGCCCGCCGACCAGCCTGCCGGCGCCCCGCGTGACCCGCTCGCGGCGGCGGTGGCGGAGACCCTGATCGAGGCGATGAACGACCATCGCTCCGACGAGCGGATCTCCATCGGCGGCACCAGCAACCTGGCCCGGTTCGGTGACAGCTTCGACACCGCGGTCCGGCCCCTCCTGGAGGCGCTCGAAGAGCACGTCGTGCTGCTCAAGCTGATGGGTGAGGCGACCGCGGGTGGGCTGGTCACGGTGCGGATCGGCGCCGAGGGCCCCTATGAGGAGCTGTCGCGCACCAGCGTGGTCGCGACCGGCTACGGACCAGGTGACGAGGCGCTGGCCACGCTGGGCGTGGTCGGCCCGACCCGGATGGACTACCCCGGATCCATGGCTGCGGTGCGTGCGGTGGCGCGCTACCTCTCCCGGATCCTCGACGAGGCTTGAGCAGCAGACTCGATTCAAGAAAGATCAGCGAACTTCGATGGCAGGAAGAACGACGTTGGACCCCTATGAGCTCCTCGGTGTCGACAAGGACGCCGACGACGCAACGATCAAGAAGGCGTACCGCAAGCTGGCGCGCCAATACCACCCTGACGTCAACCCGGACGCCGAGTCGCAGGAGAAGTTCAAAGAGATCTCCCACGCCTACGAGGTGCTGAGCGACCCGCAGAAGCGGGCTGCGTACGACCGCGGCGGCGACCCGTTCAGTGGCGGCTTCGGCGCGCAGGGCGCCGGATTCTCGTTCACCGACATCATGGACGCCTTCTTCGGTGGCGCCGGTGCCGGCGGAGGTGCCGGCCGTGGCCCGCGTCCGCGCGTGCGCCGCGGGCAGGACGCTCTCATCCGGCTCGACATCGACCTGGCCGAGGCGGCCTTCGGGGTCACCCGCGACCTCAAGGTCGACACCGCTGTCGTCTGTGACACCTGTGGCGGCGAGGGTGCCGCCGAGGGCTCGCACCCGGTGCCGTGCGAGACCTGTCACGGCCAGGGCGAGGTCGCGATCGTGCAGCGCTCGTTCCTCGGCGAGATCCGCACCCTGCGCCCGTGCTCGGCGTGCAACGGCTTCGGCACCGTCATCCCCGACCCCTGCCGCGACTGCAGCGGCGAGGGCCGGGTGCGCTCCCACCGGACCCTGACCGTCAAGATCCCGCCGGGTGTCGACGACGGCACCCGCGTCCAGCTGGCCGAGCAGGGCGAGGTCGGGCCAGGTGGTGGCCCCGCAGGCGACCTCTACGTCGAGATCCACGTCGCCAAGCACCCGACCTTCACCCGGCGCGGCAACGACCTGCACTGCACCGCGAAGGTCCCGATGACCGCGGCCGCGCTCGGCACCACCCTCAACCTGCCGACGCTGGAGGCCGATCTCGACGGCGCCGAGGGCATCGACCCCGAGGACGCCTCGATCCAGATCGACCTCAAGCCCGGCACCCAGTCAGGCACCGACCACGTCCTGCGCGGCCGGGGCGTACCCGGGCTGCGCGGCGGTCGGGGCGACCTGATCGTCACCGTCAACGTGGAGACCCCCACCAAGCTCGACCTCGAGCAGGAGGCGCTGCTGCGCCAGCTCGCCGAGATGCGCGGTGAGGAGTCCGTCCAGGGCCAGCTGAAGGCGGCCCACAAGGGCGGCGTCTTCTCCTGGTTCAAGGACACCCTCAACGGGCACTGAGCACGAGCACTGAGAACGAGCACCGAGACATGACCCTTCCCGTTCACCTCGTCGAGTCGCTCGCCGGCGTACGCGTCGGTGACGACGTCGAGGTGAGCGGTGACGAGGGTCATCACGCCGTCGTCGTACGCCGCCTGCGCGTCGGCGAGGAGGTCGTCCTCACCGACGGCGCCGGCGAGGGCGTGACCGGCTCCATCACGGCCACCACCAAGAAGGCGATGACCGTACGCGTCGAGGAGATCATCCTCGGAGACGCCCCGCCCGAGCCTGCTCTCGTGGTGGTCCAGGCGCTGCCCAAGGGCGACCGCGGTGAGCTCGCCGTCGAGATGCTGACCGAGATCGGCGCCGCGCGCATCGTCCCGTGGGCGGCCACCCGCTCGGTGGCGGTGTGGAAGGGCGAGCGCGCGGTGAAGTCGCTCGCCCGCTGGCGCGCCACCGCCCGCGAGGCGGCCAAGCAGTCCCGGCGGCTGTGGCACCCCGAGGTGGAGCCGCTGGCCTCCACCGACGCCGTCGTCTCCATGATCGAGGCCGCCGACGTCGCCGTCGTGCTCCACGAGGAGGGCACCCTCCCGCTCGGCGCCGTACCCGTCATCGACGACGGCACCATCCTCGTCGTCGTCGGCCCCGAGGGCGGCCTCACCGAAGATGAGATCGCCCTCTTCGAGAAGGCCGGCGCCACCACCATCCGTCTCGGCGGCGAGGTCCTCCGCACCTCCACCGCCGGCGTAGCCGCCTCCGCCGCCCTCCTGGCCCGCACCCGCCGCTGGGCCTAACCGCCGACCCGTCAGAATTCGACGCCGAGAGGTCGGTAATCGGCGCCGAGAGGTCAGAATTCGACGCCGAGAGGTCGGAAATCGGCGCCGCACCGTCGGAAATCGGCACCCGGACGTCGATTTTCGACATCGAATGGCGCCGTCAGACGCTGACCACTCGATGTCGATATGTGACTACTCGACGTCGAGTTCCGACCATTCGGCGCCGATTTTCGACGTCTCGGCGTCAGGGTTCGACCTCTCGCGGTCAGAAACCGACTCTTCGGCGTGGTGGGTTTCTGGTTCGGGGGTGGGGGGTGACGATGGGGGCATGAGGAGCACACGTACGTTCCTGGCGCGCCGGGTCGCTGCCATCGTGTTCGCCGGCGCGCTGGTCGGGGTGGCCGCGGGGTGCGGGGGTGACGATGCCGTCGCCGAGGACCCGGAGGTCTCTACCCAGCCGTCCGACCAGCCGTCGGAGGAGCCGTCGACGCTGCCGCGTACGGCCGAGCTGATCACGCTCGCCGCACCGGCCGAGGGGGCGAAGGTGTCGGGGAGCTTCACGGCGTCGGGCAAGGCCAACTCGCCGGAGGCGAACGTGCCGTGGGAGGTCCGGGACACCACCGGCGAGCCGGTGCTGGAGGGCGCCGCGACCGCAGACGGGTGGATGGACAAGCTCTACCCGTGGACGGCGACGGTCGACGTCTCCGAGCTCGACCCCGGTACGTACCTCTTCATCGCGCGCACCGACGACACCTCCGACGACGAGGGGAAGCCGGTGGAGGAAGTCGGTGCCAGGATCACGGTCGAATAGGCCATCATCGCTACCGTGATCCTCACCGAACGGCAGCTCAACCGCACCCTCCTGCTCCGCCAGCACCTGCTGTCGCGCACCACGCTGACGGCCCCCGAGATGATCGAGCACCTGGTCGGTCTGCAGGCGCAGGAGTCGCTCTCGCCGTTCCTCGCGCTGGCTGCCCGGCTGGATTCCTTCGACCCGTATGCGCTGAGCGCCCAGCTCGAGTCGAGCGCGGTGGTACGGCTCTCCTCGCTGCGCTCGACGATCCACATGCACACCGCCGCCGACGCCGCGCTGATCCGGGCCTGGACCCAGCCGGTCCACGACTTCTACACCCAGCGGGTCGACGTCGTTCGCCCCGCGGCGCAGCTGGAGGGCTTCGTGGAGGCGGCCGAGGACGTACTCGCTCTCGGTGCCCTGCCCAACGCCGCTCTCGAGGCCGGGCTGGTCGAGCACTTCCCGGGCGTCCCGGCCAAGGCGCTCGGCCTGCGGGCGCGCAACGAGCTGCCGCTGGTGCAGCTGCCTCCTCGTGGCCTGTGGAAGGGGTCGGGCGGGCTGGTCTACGACCTGCTGCCCCGCTGGACCGGGGTGTCGCCGGTGGCCGTCGACGACGCGGTCCCCACGCTCGCCCCCGAGATCGTCCGCCGCTACCTGCTCGCCTTCGGTCCGGCGACGGCCGCCGACATCACCACCTGGTCCTCGCTGACCCGGCTGGCTCCGGTGATCAAGCGGATCGAGGGGCTGGTGACCTACCGCGACGAGGCCGGCAAGACCCTCTACGACGTCCCGGACGCGCCGCTGGCCGACGGCGAGGAGCACGCTCCGGTGCGGCTGCTGGGCAAGTTCGACAACGTCTGGCTCTCCCACGCCAACCGCGAGCGGATCACCGCCAAGGGCACCCGTAAGGAGTGGGGCATCGGGGGCGGCGGCCTGGTCATCCTCGCCGGCGGACATCTCGTCGGGCTCTGGAAGCCGGTCGACGGCAAGGTCGAGGTCGTCAAGATGCTTCGCGACCTGACCCCCGACGAGCGTGAGGAGCTCGCCGAGGAGACCGACCGGGTCGAGTCGCTGCTCGCGAGCTGACGCCACGACTATCCAGTAGGAACCGTGCCGGGCGCCCGCGTACCATGGAATCAACACCGCCGTGATGAGAAAGGGCCCGCCCGGGCATCCATGACCGATCGAGAACCAAGTCCGCTCCCGAACGAGACGTCGACGACCACGACGAAGCACACGGTGGTCGTCCCGAGCAGCGTCGACATGGTGACCGTCCTCGGCCCGGCCGACGAGCATCTCGGCATCATCGAGGCCCACTTCGACGCCGACGTGCACGTACGCGGCAACCGGATCACCCTCCACGGCGCCCCGAGCGAGATCGCGATGATCGAGCGGGTGCTGGAGGAGATCGTCCAGATCATCCGCACCGGGCAGGGCGTCAGCGGCGAGACCGTCGAGCGCGTGATCAGCATGCTCCGCGCCGACACCACGGAGAAGCCGGCCGACGTGCTGAGCCTCAACATCCTCTCCAACCGCGGCCGCAGCATCCGTCCGAAGACGCTCAACCAGAAGCGCTACGTCGACGCGATCGACAAGCACACGATTACCTTCGGCATCGGCCCCGCCGGCACCGGCAAGACCTATCTCGCGGTCGCGAAAGCGGTCCAGGCGCTGCAGTCCAAGCAGGTCAACCGCATCATCCTGAGCCGGCCCGCGGTCGAGGCCGGGGAGAAGCTCGGCTTCCTGCCCGGCACCCTCACCGAGAAGATCGACCCCTACCTGCGCCCGCTCTACGACGCGCTCCACGACATGATGGACCCGGAGCTGATCCCCAAGCTGATGGCGTCGGGGACCATCGAGGTCGCCCCGCTGGCGTTCCTGCGCGGGCGCAGCCTCAACGACTCCTTCATCATCCTCGACGAGGCGCAGAACACCACGCCCGAGCAGATGAAGATGTTCCTGACCCGCCTCGGCTTCGGCTCCAAGATCGTGGTCACCGGCGACGTCACCCAGACCGACCTGCCGTCGGGCCAGCGGTCCGGGCTGCGGGTGGTCGAGAACATCCTCGACGACGTCAAGGACATCAGCTTCAACAACCTGACCAGCCACGACGTCGTACGCCACCGGCTGGTCGCCAAGATCGTCGCCGCCTACGAGGAGCACGACGTGCAGAGCCAGGCCAAGCGCGAGCGCGCCTCGGGTGAGCCTCGATGAGCACGGAGATCATCAACGAGTCGGAGCAGGAGATCGACGTCGAGCACGTCGCGAAGCTGGCCCGGTTCCTGCTCGAGCAGCTGCGGGTGCACCCGCAGGCCGACCTCCGGATCAAGTTCGGCGACGAAGCCACGATCACCGAGCTCAACGAGCGCTACTTCGACACCGAGGGCCCGACCGACGTGCTCTCCTTCCCCGGCGACGAGCTGCTCCCGGGCCGCCTCGACGAGGAGCCCGAGGAGGGCGACCTGGGCGACATCCTCATCGCCCCGACGATCGCGGCCAAGCAGGGAGAGGCAGCCGGCCACGGCACCGTGGCTGAGATCGAGCTGCTGACCACCCACGGCATCCTCCACCTGCTCGGTTACGACCACGTGGACCCCGAAGAGCACGCCGAGATGTTCGGGCTGCAGGCCAAGCTGCTCAAGGCCTGGGGCTCCTCGGCCACCCCACCCGAGTAGGAGCTCGACCCACACTCATGGACGATGCGAGGCTGCTGATCGCAGCCGCAGTTCTGGTCCTCATCGCCGGCTTGTTCTCGGCCGCCGACGCAGCACTCAGCGCGTTCTCGCGCGCCCGGGCCGCTGAGCTGGTCTCCGAGGGCCGCGCCGGAGCCAAGCGGCTGGTGGCGGTGGTGGGCGACCCCGCCCGCTACCTCAACACCGTGCTGCTTCTCCGGATGCTCAGCGAGATCGGCGCCACGGTGCTGGCCGCGCTGTGGGCCTATGACACCTACCAGGGGAGCTGGTGGCCCACCGTGCTCATCACGACCGGGGTGATGACGGTGGTCTCCTTCGTCGTCATCGGCGTCGGACCGCGCACCCTGGGACGCCAGCACCACGAGCGCATCGCGCTCGCCGTCGCCGGCCCGATCGGTGCCATCACGGCTGTCCTCGGCCCCATCCCGAGCCTGCTGATCATGCTCGGAAACGCGCTCACCCCGGGCCGCGGCTTCCGCAAGGGGCCGTTCTCCACGGAGACCGAGCTGCGCGAGCTGGTCGACATCGCCGAGGCGACCGACCTGATCGAAGAGGACGAGCGCCGGATGATCCATTCGGTCTTCGAGCTCGGCGACACCCGCGCCCGCGAGGTGATGGTGCCCCGCGGTGACATCGTCTTCCTGGAACGCCGCAAGACGCTGCGCCAGGCGCTCTCCCTCTTCCTCCGCTCCGGATACTCCCGGATCCCGGTCATCGACGACAGCCTCGACGACATCATCGGCATGGTCTACCTCAAGGACGTCGTGGCCCGCGACTTCGAGGCCCCCGAGGTCGAGACCACCCAGCGGGTCGAGTCGCTGATGCGTACCCCCACCTGGGTGCCCGACTCCAAGCCCGTCGACGAGCTGCTCGCCGAGATGCAGCAGCACCGCCAGCACATCGCGGTCGTCGTCGACGAGTACGGCGGCACCGCCGGCCTGATCACGATCGAGGACATCCTCGAGGAGATCGTCGGCGAGATCACCGACGAGTACGACGTCGAGGACCGCGAGCCGCTCCACCTCGGCGACGGCTCCTGGCGGGTTCCCGCACGCTTCCTGGTCAGCGACCTCGAGGAGCTCATCGGCTTCCCGGTCGAGGAGGACGACGTCGACTCCGTACGCGGCCTGATGGCCAAGCATCTCGGCCTGGTGCCGATCCCCGGCTCCCGTGTCGAGGCTCACGGCCTCAGCTTCGTGGCCGAGGAGACCGCCGGCCGACGCAACCGGATCGGTACCGTACGCATCAGCGCGGTCGTCCCCGCCGAGCCCGAGCCGGACGAGGAGGACGGGCCGAGCGAGAAGAGCGACCGGTCGCGCCACGACAGGCACGACCGGCAGAAGAACGACAAGCCCAAGAACGACAAGCCCAAGAGCGACCGGTCCAAGAGCGACCGAGCCAAGACGGACAGGACGAAAGAGGCCCATGCCTGAGCAGAGTGAGCTGTCGGCCGAGGACCGCAAGCTGGTGACGCTGGCCCGCGCGACGCGCGCCCGCACCGGCGCGGCCGAAGGAGCAGCCGTACGCGACCTCGACGGCCGCACCTACGCCGCCGCGACCGTGGACCTGCCCTCGCTCCAGGTCTCCGCCGTCGGTGTCTGCGTGTCGATGGCCGTCGCCTCGGGGGCCAAGGGCCTCGAGGCGGTGGTCGTGCTGGGTGAGGCCGAGGAGGCCTCGGCGAGCGACCTGGCGATCGTCAGGGAGTTCGCCGGCGAGGACGTCCCGGTGCTGGTCGGCGACGCCCGCGGCAACCTCCGCTGAGGAGCCTCAGCGAGCGGCCCGGTGGCCGCCGGCCTCGGCGACCAGCGGCAGGGTGCCGAGCTCGATGGTGACGTGGATGCCGTCCTCGTCGCGGTAGGCGGTGAGGCCGTTCATCGTGGCCATGTCGACGCCCTTCTCGCGCATGTGCACGACGATCTGGTCGATGGCCAGCGCGAGCCGCGCCTGCGAGACGGACTTGTTGCGCCACTTGACCTGGTTCTCGGTGAAGTAGGGCGTTGCCTTCTCGGCGAGCGTCGAGACCGCGTCACGATGGGCAGCACTGGACATGAGGACCCTCCAGGGTGCGCGAGATGGGGGAGTCCGACGGGAGCAGTCGGGGCTTGTGACTGTAAGCGAACGAACACGAAAATCGAAACCCGAGATTCGCATGCGCGAGTAAAGTGCGTCGAGTGACGGGTGAGACTGGTTGGCAACGACACACCGAAGCCGTCGAACGGCTGACGAACTCCTACGAGCAGATCCCTGACGGCGCTCCCGTCAGGTTGGCCAAGCGCACCACCAACCTCTTCCGGGCCCGGGCCGCGACCACCGCGCCCGGGCTCGACGTCTCCGGGCTGGACGGCGTGATCGAGGTCGACACCGAGGCGGGCACCGCCGACGTACAGGGCATGTGCACCTACGAGGACCTCGTCGACGTCACCCTGGCCTACGGGATGATCCCCTACGTGGTGCCGCAGCTGCGCACGATCACGCTCGGCGGCGCGGTCACCGGGATGGGCATCGAGGCCACCTCGTTCCGCAACGGGCTGCCCCACGAGTCGGTGCTGGAGATGGACATCCTGACCGGCGCGGGCGAGGTCGTCACCACCACGCCCGGCGAGGACCTCTTCAACACCTTCCCCAACTCCTACGGCTCGCTGGGCTACGCCACCCGGCTCAAGATCAAGCTGGAGAAGGTGCCCGGGTTCGTGGCCCTGCGCCACCTCCGTTTCGACGACCTCGGCCTGCTCACCAAGACGATCGCGCAGATCACCGAGACCGGGAGCTACGACGGCACCCAGGTCGACGGGCTCGATGGCGTCGCGTTCGAGCCGGGGGAGTACTACCTGACCCTGGCGACCTGGACCGACCGGCCCACCCAGGCCCCGTCCGACTACACCGGCCAGCAGATCTACTACCGCTCGATCCAGGAGCGCGAGACCGACCTGCTGTCCACCTACGACTACCTGTGGCGCTGGGACACCGACTGGTTCTGGTGCTCGGGCGCCTTCGGCGCGCAGAACAAGTACGTCCGCCGCCTCTGGCCGCGGCGGCTGCGGCGCTCCGACGTCTACATGAAGCTGATCGGCCTCGACCGCAAGTTCGGCATCGCCGACAAGCTCGACGCGCGCGCCGGCCGGCTCCTGCGCGAGCGGGTCATCCAGGACATCGAGGTGCCGGTCGAGAACCTCCCGGCCTTCCTGGAGTGGTTCGACGCCGAGATCGGGATGCGGCCGGTCTGGCTGTGCCCGCTGGTCTCCCAGGGGGTCTCGACAGGCTCGACCACCGAGGGGACGAAGTGGCCGACCTACCCGCTCGAGGTGGTCCGGACGTACGTCAACGTCGGTTTCTGGGGGACGGTCCACGTCGGCCCCGGTGCCGTCAACGCTCCCAAGAACCGCGCGATCGAGTCGCGCGTGCACGAGCTCGGCGGCCACAAGTCGCTCTACTCCGAGGCGTTCTACGACAAGGAAGTCTTCGACGCTCTCTACGACGGGGACAACCTCGCCGCCGTCAAGGCGAAGTACGACCCCCGCAACCGGTTGACCGATCTGTACAGCAAGGCGGTGAAGAGACTGTGAACCATATTGCAGAGACCATCAACGAACTCTTCGACGGTGGGCTGCCGATCAAGCTCACCGCCTACGACGGCAGCGCCGCCGGTGACCTGAGCTCCGAGTTCGGGATGGAGATCCTCAACCCGCGCGGGCTCGCGTTCCTGCTGACCGCACCGGGCGACCTCGGTCTCGCCCGCGCCTACGTCAGCGGCGACCTGGCCCTCCACGGCATCCATCCGGGCGACCCCTACCCGCTGCTCTCCCTGGTCCTGGAGAAGACCGACTTCAAGCGGCCCGGTCCGCGCGAGACCATCGACCTGGTCCGTACGCTCGGGGCCAGCAACTTCGTCCCGCCCAAGCCGCCGCCGCAGGAGCACCTGCCCGCGTGGCGGCAGCGGGCCGAGAACGTACGCCACCTCTCCGGTCGTGCGCTCGGCGCGCTGCCCTGGACGCGCCACTCGCCCGAGCGCGACGCCGACGCGATCCACCACCACTACGACGTCTCGAACACCTTCTACGAGTACGTCCTGGGCCCGTCGATGACCTACACCTGCGCCCTCTACCCGACCGACGACGCCACCCTCGAGGAGGCTCAGGCCGCCAAGTACGACCTGATCTGCCGCAAGCTCGGGCTCGAGCCCGGGATGCGGCTGCTCGACATCGGCTGCGGCTGGGGCGGGATGGTTCGTCACGCCGCCAAGCACTACGGCGTCAAGGCGCTCGGCGTGACGCTGTCGCGCGAGCAGGCCAACTGGGCCCAGCGGGCGATCAAGGCCGACGGTCTCGACGACGTCGCCGAGGTGCGCTTCTCCGACTACCGCGACGTCGAGGCGGGCCAGTTCGACGCGGTCAGCTCGATCGGCCTCACCGAGCACATCGGCGTGGCCAACTACCCGAGCTACTTCGGCTTCATCAAGGGCAAGCTCCGCGACGGTGGTCGTCTGCTCAACCACTGCATCACCCGCCCCGACAACGTCTCGCGGGCGAGCGCGGGAGCGTTCATCGACCGCTACGTCTTCCCCGACGGCGAGCTGATCGGCTCGGGCACCATCGTCACCGCGATCGAGAACACCGGTCTCGAGGTGCAGCACCACGAGAACATCCGGGTCCACTACGGCAAGACCCTCACCGCCTGGAACAAGAACCTCCGCGACAACTGGGACGCCTGCGTCAACGAGGTCGGCCTCGGCACCGCCAAGGTCTGGGGCATCTACATGGCCGGCTCGCGGATCGGCTTCGAGCGCAACAACATCCAGCTCCACCACGTGCTCGCGACCAAGACGGTCGACGGGAGCTCCGGCTACCCGCTGCGCCACACCTTCTGAGCAGAGTGGGCGAAAGTGGCAGGTCGGACTGCGGTCCGGCTGCCACTTTCGCCCACTCTGTTCAGAGGTCGGGCAGCCGCCAGGTCGCTCGCATGCTCGCTGTCCCGGGCTTGGAGAAGAGCGACGCCTCCAGGAGCCCCCACCATGGCCGGATGTCGTCGACGGAGAGGTCGCGGCCGAGAGCGTCCGTCGCCGTGCGGAGGATCAGCCAGCTGTCGTGGATGACTTGGCTCGCGACCCATCCGTGGCGTACGTAACCGGACTTGGCGAGCGCTGCGTCCCGGCCCCGGTCGCGGCGGTACTGCCCACGCTCGCGGTGCTGTGCACCGTCGTACTCCTGCAGGGTCCTGGTCCCGGTGACCAGCAGATCCGCCCGCCCGATGAAGACGCCGTGGGCATCTCGGAGGTCCACCTGTGGCTCCACCTCGACCCCGCACGCGGTGTGCAGGATTCGCAGGAGGGACTCCCACGCGGACTCGGCCCGTCCGTCGCACCAGCGCAGCGCATCGCTCAGACGGCGGGAGCCGGGCCGTCCTGAGGTTGCGACGTCCTCGAGGTCGGCGAGCGTGCACTTTTTCAGGTGGAGAGCACTGTCGAGCAGCACGACCAAGTCGAGCACGCCGAGGTCGCGGGCGCATGCCAACGCTGCTTCGGCGACCGGCGCGACCCGCAGGTCATCGAGCAGGACCGCCGCCGGCGGCTGTGGGTGCCGGCTGACCCGCAGCTCGGGTCGGCGGATCCGCCGCGACGACTCATGCACCGCCACGAAGGTCGGCAGGTCGTCGGGCGGCGGTGGCAACCAGAGCCCGCGGAGCCGCATCGCGGTCAGACCTGTGAACACGGTCGAGTCGGGCAGGACCTCCGCCCAGGCCGCCAGCCCTGCTCGCCAGCGGGCGTCACCATCGAGCCCACTCGGGACGTACACGCCGTTGCCGATCCGCTCCCACCGCGGACCGCGACGCCGCGGCTGACGCTGTCGGCGTTGGCGACGAGGTGCGGTGGCGGTGTCCATGTGCTCAGCATCGCGGCGACCACCGACATACCAGCCGAACCATCCACACGAGTGGGCGAAAGCGGCAGGTCGGACGGCGGTCCGGCTGCCACTTTCGCCCACTTGCCGTCAGGCCGCAGCAGGGCCGCCGCCGATGCCGATCTCGTTGCCGTCCGGGTCGCGGAAGAGGGTCTTGCGGACCCCGTTGTCGTACGTCTCCTCCGACTCCGGCAGCAGGCCGCGGTCGGCGACGGCGGCGAGGTGGGTGTCGAGATCGTCGACGAAGAGGGTCACGAACCCGTGGCCGGCGATCGACGGCTTCTGCTCGATGTAGACGTAGCGGTGCTCGTCGGCCTCGAAGACCGCCTCGACCTCGTTCGGGTGGAACGGTGCCACACCGAACAGCTGCTCGTACCAGGGCACGGAGGCGGCGATGCTCGTCACCGGGAGCCCGGCGAAGAGGTCGGCCATCAGAACCTCCAGCGGGTGGCGCCGTAGGGCTCGACGCACTGGACCGCGTGGGCGGAGGTGGCCTCGAGGCGGTGGACGTGCCACGGCGGGGGACCGGCGGTCTGGGCGTTGAAGGACGCGGTCACCGCGTCGCGGGACTGGTCGACCTCGGCGGGCCAGCCCTCGTTCGCGCGGTAGCGCGCCGCCACCTGGGCGAGCTGGTCGCCCAGCACGCGGGTCGCGTGCCCCTCCACGACGAGGTCGAACTCGCGCACCGTGAGCGAGACGGCACAACGGGGGTCGCGGGCCAGGTTGCGGCCGCGACGGGTCTGCGGACCGGTGACGAAGTGGAACGCACCGTCGAACCAGATCGCGCCGACCGCGTTGACGTGCGGCCCGCCGTCGGCGTTGATGGTGCTCACCCAGGTCGTGTAACGCCCGGGCTCGCCCTCCTGCGACCCCGGACCCTGGTTGAACCCGGCCTCGAGCCGCGTGGTCACCTCCTCCCAGGACATGGTCGGGGCGTCGTGCATCTCGGCGAGGTTGTAGGTCTTCATGAGGTGTCTCCTTCGACTGAACAGGACTATCCACCTGCTCCACGAACGAGTCACGCCCAATTCGACAGTCGCTGATGCGGGTGGGGGAGCCCGGCGCGGATAACCTTGGGGCGATGAGTGTCAAGGCCCAGCAGTACGCCGCGGAGGTGCTGCGGCGCGAGCAGATCACGCCCCACCTCGTACGCATCGTGCTCGGCGGCCCCGGGCTGGCCGGGTTCGAGTCGACCGGGATCCCCGACGAGTGGGTCGGGCTGATCGTGCCGGGACAGTTCCAGTCGCGCTACTACACGGTGCGTTCCTGGCGAGATGGCGAGCTGACCCTCGACGTGGTCGTCCACGACGTCGGGCTGGTCACCGAGTGGGCCACTCGCCTCGACCCGGTCGGTCAGACCGTGACCATCACCGAGCCCAAGGGCTCCTACGCCGCCCCCGAGGGTGCGCAGTGGCTGCTGCTGGTCGGCGACCTGACCGCGATGCCGGCGATGGCGCGGATCGCCGAGACCACCTCGCTGCCGACCCGGATCTGGGCGGAGACCCCCGACGACCTGCCCGGATACCTCCCCGACTCGGTCGAGGTGACCTGGTCGGCGCCGCCGTCGGAGACCACCTCCGACCTGGCCGCGGCCGTGGAGAAGATCGAGTGGCCCGAGGGCGACGGCTACTTCTGGATGGCCGGGGAGTCCAGCCAGATGCGGGCGATCCGCAAGCATCTGATGCGCGAGCGGAAGCTCGACTCCCACGCCTACGACGTGATGGGCTACTGGCGCGGAGGCGGCCAGAAGCGGCAGCCGCGCGCGGTCGACCCGGGACCGGTGTGGCGTGAGGGCAAGGCCCAGGGGCTCACCGACGAGCAGATCTGGCAGCGATACGACGAGCAGCAGGAGCAGCAGTGACCGAGCCGGAGATCCAGCCAAGCCCGGCTCCGCCAGCACAGGAGTTCCGGAGCGGCTTCGTGTCGTTCGTCGGACGTCCTAACGCCGGCAAGTCGACCCTCACCAACGCGCTGGTCGGCACCAAGGTGGCGATCACCTCCGACAAGCCGCAGACCACCCGCACCGTGGTCAAGGGCATCGTGCACCGCCCCGACGGCCAGCTGATCCTGGTCGACACCCCGGGCATCCACCGGCCGCGCACGCTCCTCGGCGAGCGTCTCAACGACCTCGTCGAGGCGACCTGGACCGAGGTCGACGTGGTCGCGATCTGCTTCCCGTGCAACGAGAAGATCGGTCCCGGCGACCGTCGCATCGCGGAGAACGCCAACAAGCTCAAGAAGGGCATCAAGCGGGTCGCGGTCGCGACGAAGACCGACCTCGCCACTCCTGAGCAGATCGGCGAGCACCTGATGTCGATCCAGACCCTCGGCGCCGAGCTCGGCATCGAGTGGGCCGAGATCGTGCCGGTCTCCAGCGTCGGCGACGACCAGGTCGACCTCCTCGCCGAGCTGCTGATCAACCTCCTCCCTGAGGGCCCGCCGCTCTACCCCGACGGCGAGCTCACCGACTCTCCCGAGGAGATCATCGTCGCCGAGCTCATCCGCGAGGCAGCCCTGGAGGGCGTACGCGACGAGCTCCCGCACTCCATCGCGGTCGTCGTCGAGGAGATGCGCCTGCGTGAGGACCGGCCGGAGAACAAGCCGCTCATGGACGTGCACGCCTTCCTCTACGTCGAGCGCGACTCCCAGAAGGGGATCGTGATCGGCCACCGGGGCGCGCGGCTCAAGGACGTCGGTCAGCGCGCGCGGCTGCAGATCAAGGAGCTGCTCGGGATGCCGGTCTATCTCGACCTGCACGTCAAGATCGCCAAGGACTGGCAGCGGGATCCGCGGCAGCTGCGGAAGCTGGGGTTCTAATTGCTGCTTCGCGCTCGCTTGCGCGTAGCTTCTTCCCGCTTCCGCGTGCCTTTCTGAGGTATTTCGGCTTACGTCGGGTTTCGCCGAGTCGGCGCAAGCCGGTCCTCACTGCGTTCCGGTCCGTTTGCGCCGACTCGGCTCTTATCTGCTGGGCCCGCGGCCTTCGCTTCGCTCAGGCCGGGGCCCAGCAGATGCCGTAGTTCTGGCCGTTCTCCCACTGCTCAGAGCTGGGGAACTCCCACGACCACTCGTACTTGAGCGGGTCGTCGGCGACCTCGGCGGCGGCGGCCTTGCAGTCCTCGGCGCCGGCGCTGTTGACCTTGGACTCGCCGGGGTACTTCCCGGAGCCGAGGTCGATCACCGAGAGCGCGCGCCAGGAGTGCTTGAGCGAGCAGGGGACGCGCTTGAAGGAGTCGGACTTCGGGGAGGCGGTGCCGCACATCCGGAACGGCTCGGCGGACTTGGAGTCGCCCAGGACGCCCTTCATGTTGCCCTTGAGGGTCATCAGCGCCTTGGGGCCGGCGATGCCGATGACGTCGCAGCGGAACCAGTTGGCACCCGCCTCGGACTCCTTGATGGTCGGCGTGAACCAGACCGGGCGGAGCATCGAGAGGCGCAGGTCGTCGGTGTTGCCGCCGAGATACCTGGTGACCTTCTTCGGGCAGGCGGCCGCCACCTGGGCTGCGACCTGGTCGGAGTCGACGGCGACGAGATGGCCGTCGACGACGTTCTTCAGCCGGCCCACGGCGTAGGTCTGGGTGGTGTGCTTGCCCTTGCAATTGACCGCGTCGCCACCGGCGGTCGGGGCCAGCGCCTCGTCGTAGCTCAGGTTGTAGCAGGCGCCCTCCTTGGGGGAGGGGGCCGGCGACGCGGAGGCCGACGGGGGCGCGGCGGACTTCGACGGCTTGCTCTCGGGCTCGCCACCGCCGCAGCCGGCGAGGGCCATGGAGCCGGCGAGGGCGAGCGCCCCGCACAGCCTCAGCTTCAGCTTGTTCGCACCCATGCTCACTCCTCGGTCACGGCCCAGCAGACGGCCCAGCGGTTGCCGGCCTTCCACTCCTTCTCTCCAAACCATGTGTACCCGTACTCGAAGCTCTCCGGGTAACCCAGCCAGGCGCTCACCGAGCCACGGCAGAACTGCGACGCCTTCTTCTTCGACTCTGCCACACCGAGGAACTTGGTGCCCGGCTCGCCGAGCTTGATGGTCGTCACCGCACGCATCTTGTGATCCTCGGAGCAGGGCACCTTCGGCGAGTCGACGGTCTTGCCCTTCGCACACACCATCCAGCGGTCCTCGATGTCCTCGACCTTCTTCACCTTGAGCAGGTTGCGGGTCGTGGTGGGCAGGTCGACGTACTCGGCGCCCTGCTGGCCGCCGCCGACCACGTCGCAGCGGATCCAGCGCGCGCCCTCCTCCCAGGCCTTCTCCGACGGGCCGAAGTAGACGTGGGAGAGCATCGAGCGCATGAGCAGGCTCTGGTCGGAGCCGACGTACTTCTCCAGCAGCTTGCGGCACTGGCTGAAGGCCCACTCGTTGACCTTCTCGTCGCCGTACTCGGCGTCCTCGAACTCGTCGGGGAGCGGACCGGCGCCGAAGGTCTCGGCGTTGTGGGGCTCGTCGCACGCCACGTACTCGTCGAAGTTGTAGGCCTTGGCGACGTCCTCGTGGGTGAGGTTGCGGCACTTGCCGACCTCGGGCAGCGCCGTCGAGTCCACCTGCTTCGGGTCCTCGCCCTCGGCGGCCGCCCGGTCGCCGCCGCACCCGCTGAGCGCGAGGGCGGCGAGCACCACGAGCAGGAGGGAGAGAGACGTCGTACGTCTAGGGGTATGGCCGATCACGGGGGTCGACTCTACTGGCGGACCCTCGGGTGAGCCGAAAGCAAAGATCAGTCGAGGACGGCCGCCAGCGTCGCTCCCAGCTCGTAGGCAGCCTCGGTGTGGGGGTCCTCGACGTCACCCAGCACGTCGAGGACGTCGAAGGACTGCGACCAGCCCAGCGCACCGACGATCGACTGCACCGAGCGGATCGCGCCGGTGGTGTCGTAGCGGCCGTGCACGTAGAGGCCATAGGGCCGCTTGGCGGTCGCCCCTGCGGACTCTCCTGCGCCACCGGAAGGATCGAGGGCACCGCCCACTGCCAGGAAGGTCGAGTCGAAGAAGTGCTTGAGCGCGCCCGACATGTAGCCGAAGTTGGCGCTCGTGCCGAGCACGTAGCCGTCGGCCCCCAGTACGTCCTCGGCCGTCGCCTCCAGCGCAGGGCGGACGACGACCTCGACACCGTCGAGCTCGGGATCGTTGGCCCCCGACACGACCGCGTCGGTCAGCCGTTGCAGGGACCGGGTAGGGGAGTGATGGACGATCAGCAGCCTGGCCATGGTCACAGCCAACCAAAGTTGTCGGCGGTGAGCACGGCCTCGGTGCGGTTGGCCGCGCCGGTCTTGCCGATCGCGGCGGAGAGATGGTTGCGCACCGTGCCCTCGGAGAGGAAGAGCCGGGCGGCGATCGCGGAGACCGGCGAGCCGTCGCGGGCGGCGCGCAGCACCTCGGTCTCGCGTTGGCTCAGCGGGGACTCGCCGGCGACCAGCGAGTCGGCGGCGAGCTGCGGGTCGACGACGCGAAGTCCTTGGTGGACACGGCGCACGGCGTCGGCGAGCTGGGCGGCCGGGGTGTCCTTGACGACGAAGCCGGAGGCACCGGCCTGCAGCGCGCGGCGCAGGTAGCCCGGGCGGCCGAAGGTGGTCACGATCAGCACCCGGGTCTGCGGAGCGGTGCGCCGCACCTCGGCGGTCGCCTCGATACCGTCGAGCCCGGGCATCTCCACGTCGAGCAGCGCCACGTCGGGACGGTGATCGAGCACCGCAGTCACGACGTCGGCGCCGCTGCCGGCCTCGGCGACGACCTCCAGGTCCGGCTCGAGGCCCAGCAGTGCCGAGAGGGCGCCGCGGACGAGCGCCTGGTCGTCGGCGAGCAGCAGCCTGATCGTCACGAGGAGACCTTCCTCTCGGCAGCGGCGAGATCGGCGGTCATGACCAGGTCGAAGCCCGAGGACGTACGCGTGGTGAGCACCGCGCCCATCGCCTCGGCCCGCTCGCGCAGGCCGGCAAGCCCGGACCCCGCGCGGGCGTCGCCGGCGCCGTGGCCGTCGTCGTGGACGGTCACCGACGTCGGGGTGAGCGTGATCTCGCACCGCAGCGCGCCGGAGTGGCGGATCACGTTGGTGACGCCCTCACGGATGGTCCAGGCGAAGAGCTCGCGCAGCCCCGACGGCACCTCGTCGGCCGACTGCGGCAGCACCGGCTCGATGCCGGCCGCCTCCAGTGCGGCCCGGGCCCGGGCGAGCTCTCCGGGGAGCGTCAGCTCGCGATAGCCCTCCACCGCGCGGCGTACGTCGGCGAGCGCGTCGCGGGAGAGCCGCTCCAGGTCGGCGAGCTCCGCCTTGGCCCGCTCGGGTGCGGTGTCGACCAGCCGCTGGGCCAGCTCTGCCTTGACGGTGATGACCGTCAGCGAGTGGCCGAGGATGTCGTGCAGGTCGCGGGCGAACCGGTTGCGCTCGTCGGCGAGCGCCAGCCGGGTGTTCTCGTGCTGGGCGCTGAGGAGGGCGATGTTGCGCTGGATCACCGAACGGACGCCGAACATGGCCGCCGACGCGGCGCAGACGCCGAACGCGGTGCCGATCTGGGAGCCCCATCCCGGCACCAGGCCGGTGCACGCGACGCCGACCGCGATGCAGACGATCGGGACGAGCACGATGCGGGGCGGCAGCGTCATCACGCAGGCGACCGCGAGGTAGACCAGGCTCGCCATCCCCACCTCGCCGAGCGTGCCGATCATGACCGAGGCCAGCACGCCCAGCGCGGCGAGATAGGGCGCGACGAGCTGCGGCGGAGGCTGCTGGACGACCCGGAACAGACGGCGCGCGCGCATCCAGATCAGCATGTAGACGGCGGCGAAGACGATCGTTGCCGCGAACCCGAGGACACCCTCGGGTGTGTCGCGGGCGAGCCACCCCGCGTGCAGCGGGTTGAGCAGGAAGAAGAGCCAGAAGAAGGCGAAGCCGGGCCCGAGGATCGCCCATCGGGCGCTTCCTCGGGCAGGCTCGGAGCCGGGCGCGAGGCCCGGCTCCTGGCTGGTGTTCATGTAGGACACGTTAGTCAGACCCGGGCCGTGTCCTTGCTCATCCGCCAGGCCGCACCGGCGATGAAGACCAGGAACCAGGCGATCGCGTTGACGAGGGCGTACCAGGGCAGCTCATGGGTCAGCGGTGCCCGGGTGATCTCGGAGACGCCGTACATCGGAGTCCAGTAGGCGAGGTGGCGCACCACCGGCGCGTACTGGCTGAGCGGGATGAACAGGCCGCCCAGGAAGGAGAGCAGCGCCAGGCCGGGTCCGAGGATCTGCATGGCGTTCTCCCCGGGCACGACGTAGCCGACGAAGACGCCGAGCGCGGCGAAGGTGAGGGTGCAGAACAGCGTCACCACCATCGCGGTGACCCACACCGAGACCGGCATGTCGGCCTTCCCCTGGACCTTGCCGATGATGTTGACGGTCACGATCGCCAGCGCGCCCATGGTGAGGGCGACGACCGCCTTGGTCAGGATGTACGCCACCGGGTTCAGCGGTGTCAGGCGCAGCTGCCGCGACCAGCCGACCGAGCGCTCCAGGGCGACCATCGACCCGACGCTCGCGGCGGTCAGCGCCGCACCGTACATCGCCATCGAGATGAGGATGTAGGCCCCGACGTTGCCCTCGCCGACCGGCTGCTCCCACCCGGACTGGCCGCCGAGGGTCAGCGCCAGACCGGCTGGCAGAAGCAGGGTGAAGACCACCGTGCGCCGGTTGCGCAGCAGCCGGCGCAGCTCGATCCTGAGCAGAGTGAGGTTGAAGCCGCCGAGCGGCGGGGTGCGGCGATCGGCGACGGGGCTCATCGAAACGGGGCTCATCGAAACGGTGCTCACTGGTCTTCTCCGGTCAGGCTGAGGAAGGCTTCCTCGAGGTTCTTGGACGTGATCTCGAGATCGCGGGCCGCGGTCTCGGTGAGGAGGAAGCGCGCGACGGCGTCGCTCTCCGTGGTGTGGACGAGGATCTGCTCGCCGCGGACGTCGACGGCGTCGACCCCGTCGATCGCCCGTAGGCGCGCCTCGGTCTCGGCGCCGAAGCCGGTCACCGAGGCGCGCACGGTGCGGCCGGCGGCCAGGGCGCGGATCTCGGAGCCGGTGCCGTCGGCGACGATGCGACCGTTGGCGATCAGCACGATCCGGTCGGCGTACTGGTCGGCCTCTTCGAGGTAGTGGGTGGCGAACATGACGGTGCGGCCGCGCTCGGCGTCGGCGCGCACGGCGTTCCAGAACGTACGCCGCCCCTCGACGTCCATGCCGGTGGTGGGCTCGTCGAGCAGCAGCAGGGCCGGGTCGGGGAGCAGAGCCATCGCGAAGCGGAGCCGCTGCTGCTCGCCGCCGGAGCACTTGCCGACCTTGCGGCCGGCGATGGCCTCGATGCCGGCGTCGCGCAGGGCCTCGTCGACCGGCATCGTGTCGGCGAAGAGGCTCGCGGTGTACTCGACGGTCTCGCGGACGGTCATGTCCTTGAGGAGCCCGCCGGTCTGCATCACGGCCGAGACGAGACCGTGCGCGACCGCGTCGCGCGGCGTGCGGCCGAGCACCTGCGCGGTGCCGGTCGTGGGTCGGCTGAGACCGAGGACCATGTCGATCGTGGTGGTCTTCCCGGCGCCGTTGGGGCCGAGGAAGGCGACGACCTCGCCCTGGGCGAGATCGAGGTCGATGCCGCGTACGGCCTCGACGTGGCCGAAGCTCTTGGTCACCGCGTCGAGGCGCACCGCCGAGGTGGCGGGGGCCGTGGTGCGGGCTGGAGTGACAACGCTCATGCCGACAAGCGTGTCGCGGGGTCACCCCCGATGCCTCGTCCCTTCCTCACGAAGGTGAGGTGACAAATGTCAGCCGACCAGCCGGCGGCCGGTGACTTCCTTGGGGTGCAGCCGCACCCACAGCGGCCGGGCGCCGGCCGGCCAGGAGTGGAGGCTCTTGATCGTGTCGGGGACCTGGCTGTCGCGGTAGAGGATCTCCGCGCGGCCCTTGAACTGCACCGACCAGCCGACGTGGGTGTCGGGGTCGAGCTCGTCGACCAGCAGCGCGACCGCGCTCTCGTCGATCTGCTCGGCCATCGAGGAGTGGGCCGAGGTGCGGATCCAGACCGAGTCGTCGTGGACGACGTGGTTGACCGGGATGACGACCGGGCCTCGAGGCCCGGTCCAGCCGATCCGGGAGACCTGGGCGCCTGCCGCGAGCCGCCAGGACTCCTCGACCGTGAGCTCTTCCAGCTGGGACACGCCGTTCCTCCCCGTCGTCACTTCGGTTTTCGTCTCACCGTTGGGGATGGACCCCCTGTGCGGCAAGTCTGCCAGTTCTGTTCTGTTATTGTTACCGAGTCATGATGCGCAGCCTCCTCCTTAGCTGCCGCAGCGGGGTCTGAGAGCCGGACTCCCTCGCTGCGGAGGTTCGACGTGCGCCGGCACTCGCTCCGATCTGATGAGGAATCCATGACCAACCTGAGCAACTCCAGCAATCAGCAGAAGCCTTCGGGGATGCCCTTCGAGCGCTACCGCGCGTTCGTGCCCGTCGACGTGCCCGACCGCACCTGGCCGAGCAAGAAGATCACCAAGGCTCCGCGCTGGCTCTCCACCGACCTGCGTGACGGCAACCAGGCGCTGATCGACCCGATGACCCCGGCCCGCAAGCTGCGCATGTTCGAGCTGCTGGTCTCGATGGGCTACAAGGAGATCGAGGTCGGCTTCCCGTCGGCCTCGCAGACCGACTTCGACTTCGTGCGCAAGCTGATCGAGGAGGACCGGATCCCCGATGACGTACAGATCTCGGTCCTGACCCAGGCCCGCGAGGACCTGATCTCGCGCACCGCCGAGTCGATCGCCGGTGCCCCGCGCGCCACCATCCACCTCTACAACGCGACCGCCGAGCTGTTCCGCCGGGTCGTCTTCAACGTCTCCCCGGCCGAGTGCATCGGCATCGCCGTGCGCGGCACCGAGATGGTGATGAAGTACGCCGAGGAGTACGTCCCCGAGCTGATCGGCAGCGAGGACTTCGGCTACCAGTACAGCCCCGAGATCTTCACCCAGACCGACACCGACTTCGCGCTCGAGGTCTGCGAGCGGGTCTCGGACGTGTGGCAGCCGGAGGGCGGTCGCGAGATCATCCTCAACCTGCCCGCCACGGTCGAGATGTCCACGCCCAACACCTACGCCGACCAGATCGAGTACTTCAGCCGCGGCCTGACCCGCCGCGACGTCTCCGCGATCTCGCTGCACCCCCACAACGACCGCGGCACCGCGGTCGCGGCCACCGAGCTCGGCATGATGGCCGGCGCCGACCGCGTCGAGGGCTGCCTGTTCGGCCACGGCGAGCGCACCGGCAACGTCGACCTGGTCACCCTGGGCATGAACCTCTTCTCCCAGGGCATCGACCCGCAGATCGACTTCACCGTCGGCGGCGGCATCGACGAGATCCGCCGCACCGTCGAGTACGTCACCAACATCAACGTCCACCCGCGCCACCCCTACGCGGGCGACCTGGTCTACACCGCCTTCTCCGGCTCCCACCAGGACGCCATCAAGAAGGGCCTGGAGGACCTCGACCGGATCGCCGCCGAGGCCGGCAAGCAGACCAGCGAGATCCCGTGGGAGGCGCCCTACCTGCCCATCGACCCCAAGGACGTCGGCCGCACCTACGAGGCCGTCATCCGGGTCAACAGCCAGTCCGGCAAGGGCGGTGTCGCCTACCTGCTCAAGACCGAGCACTCCCTGGAGCTGCCGCGCCGCGCGCAGATCGAGTTCAGCCGGGTCGTCCAGCAGCGCACCGACACCGAGGGCGGCGAGGTCAGCCCGGAGGAGATCTGGTCGATCTTCGCCACCGAGTACCTCGAGCGCGAGGAGCCGTACGCCCTGGAGAGCTGGTCCTCGGTGACCGACGCCGAGGGCGGCGACGACCAGCAGGTCACCCTCCGCGTACGCGGCGAGGAGCGCACCTACAAGGGTGTCGGCAACGGCCCGGTCGCCGCCTTCGTCGACGCCCTCAAGGAGGCCGGTGCCGAGATCCGTGTCCTCGACTACGCCGAGCACGCGCTCTCCTCCGGCGGCGACGCGGCTGCTGCTGCGTACGTCGAGTGCGAGATCGCCGGCGAGATCGTCTGGGGCATCGGAATCCACGAGAACATCGTCACCGCCTCCCTGCGGGCCGTCGTCTGCGCGGCCAACCGCGCGCAGGCGGTCACGCTCCCCGCGTAGCGAAGCGAAGCGGGGAAGAGCCGAGTCGGCGCAAACGGACCGGAGCGTAGCGAGACGACCGGAGCGAGGTCGAGCGGCGAGCTTGCTCGTCCGCTCGCGCCGAGCGAGGGAGTAACCGCGCGAAGCGCGGAGGACCGGATTGCGCCGACTCGGCGGAACCAGCGCAAGGCAGACTGAGATCGACAACCGATGCGGTAGCCGAGGCGAAGCGATAGTCGTCAGCCTCGCCGCCGCTCGCTCAACCCGATCACCAGGCCGGCGGCGACGACCGCCGTGCCGAGCCAGACCATCGGCCCGGGCACGACCCCGTCCAGAGGTACGCCGAGGGCGGCGGCCGACACGGGCACGACGCCGGTCAGCAGGCCGGCGCGGCCCGAGCCGAGGCGGTCGACCGCGGTGAACCAGAGCAGGAACGCCAGCGTGGTCACGACCGCGGCGAGGTGGAGCGCGGCGAGCAGGTCGGTCGTGCCGAGCGTGGTGACGGCCGCCGGGCCCTCGGTGGCGACGCCGACCACGGCCATCCCCGCGGTCGCCATCCAGACGGAGTGGAACGAGACGCCGAAGGCGCCCAGCCGCGACAGGACGGGCACCGCCAGGAGCGTGAAACCCGCCTCGCAGACCAGCACGAGGAGCGCGTAGCCGATCCCGGCTGCGTCTGTTCTCCCGAAGCCCTCGACCAGCACGGCCCCCGCCGTCACCACGGTCGCCCCGATGACCACCCCGCGGGCCGGAAGGATCCGCGTCGCGACCGCTGGGACGATCGCGAGCAGCATCGGGACCGCGGCGACCGCGACACCGATCACGGCTGGCTCGGCATGGGCGACACCGCGTACGACACCGACGTTGAAGAGCACCAGCCCCGCGCCCGCGACTCCGGCCAGCCAGAGCCACTCGCGACGGCGTGGGCTCGGCACCCGCCAGCCGGTGACGCGCGCGACCACGAGCAGGAGGGCGGCGGCGACGGCGTACCGCACGCTCTGCAGCGTGAAGAGCGGGGCGTCGGTGATCGCCGTGGAGACCGCGACGCTGCTGCCGACGCAGGCCATCCCAGCGGCGGCGAAGACGATGCCGAGCAGCATGCCGCGGTGAGGAGTCGCGGCCGGTTCGCGCGGGACTCCGGTGTCGGGGAGGGCTTCGGTGGTCATGCCTACGAGGTTCCTCCCAGCTTGGTCCCGCGGATAGATCCAATCAGGGGGTGGCAGAGTGGACCAAGTGACGGGAGCGGACTTCCTGCAGCTCGACCGCGCCGACGTGCCGAAGGGCGGGCTGGCGGCCTGGCTCACCGCTGCGCTGCGCGAGGCGGTGGCCGACGGCCGGCTCGCGGTCGGGTCGCGGGTGCCGCCGTCACGCACTCTCGCCACCCAGCTCGGCGTCTCGCGCGGGGTGGTCGTAGAGGCGTACCAGCGGCTCACCGACGAGGGCCTGCTCTCGGCCCGCAGCGGGGGAGGGACCCGGGTGAGCGCGGTCCCCGGAGCCGTACGCCGCCTCGGCGCCGCCACCCGGCCGCCGACACCCGAGCTGGACCTGTCGCCCGGGGTGCCGGACCTCTCCGCCTTCCCGCGGGCGGCCTGGGCGAAGGCTTCTCGGGAGGCGCTCGCGGAGATCGGCAGCGCCGAGCTCGGTTACGGCGACCCGCGCGGCGTGCCGGCGCTGCGGAGGCGCTCGCGGTCTGGCTGGGCCGCACCCGCGGGATCACGGTCGCTCCCGACGAGATCCTGGTGGTCAACGGGGTCGCCCAGGGGCTGGTGCTCCTGGCTCGCTGGCTGGCGGAGCGCGGCCGCACCACGATCGGCTTCGAGGAGCCCGGCTCCTACGGCGGCCGTGTGCACCTGCAGCGGTGGGGGATGACCACCGTCCCGGTGCCGGTCGATGCCGAAGGCCTGGACGTGGCGGCACTGTCCGCCAGCGGGGTCGACGCCGTCGTCGCCACGCCCGCCCACCAGTTCCCGACCGGCGTGGTGCTCTCCCCGCAGCGTCGGCGCGACCTGGCCGAGTGGGTGCGAGCGGCGCCGCACCGGCTGGTGATCGAGGACGACTACGACGCCGAGCACCGGTACGACCGGCCGCCCGTCCCGGCCGTGAAGGTGCTCGCGCCCGACCGGGTCGTCCACCTCGGCAGCGTCTCGAAGACGCTCGCTCCGGCGATGCGGATCGGCTGGCTGATCGCCCCGTCCGGCATGCACGAGGAGCTGGTGGAAGCGCGCTACTGGCTCGATCTGGCCAGTCCTGCGCTACCCCAGGTCACCCTGGCGCGGATGCTGACCTCGGGTGCCTTCGAGCGTCATCTGCGGCTGCTCCGACCACGGCACAAGGCGCGTCGGGACGCGCTCGTCGAGGCGCTCGCCGAGCATCTGCCGATGGCCCGCGTCGGCGGGGTCGCGGCCGGACTGCACGTGCTCGCGACCCTTCCCGAGGGAATCGACGACACCGTGGTCGCGGCTGCCGCGCTGGAGGCGGGCGTCGCCGTCCATCCGTTGTCGAGGCACCGTCAGGAGGACGGACCGCCGGGGCTCGTGATCGGCTACGCGGCGATGACGCCCGACCGCCTGCGGGAGGCGGTCAGGCGGCTCGCTCCGCTGGTCCCGGAGCCGTCCTAGGACTCGATGTCGTACTTCGCGCAGAGGCCGAGCCGGCTGCCGGCCATCCATGCGGTCTTGAAGGGGGCCTTGTACTTCGTCGCCTCGGTGGGGCAGCCGCTCAGACCCTGGATGTTCGTCTCGCTCTGGTCGGGATAGGAGTCGCCCTCCATCTCGAAGGTGTCGACGACGACGTAGTCGTGCTCGGTGCCGCAGCGGACGACCTTGTCGATGGTGCTGTCGATGCAGGCCCGCAGGTCGTTCGGGAACGGGTTGGGGACCGGGTCCTCGGGAAGGTCGACCAACGGGGCCTTCTGGACGGTCACACCCACGTCACAGCGTACGTAGCGGTCGCCGTCGTTCCACGAGGTCTCGGAGGGCCAGTACCAGCTCACGATGTAGGCGGTGCGGGCGAGCGTCTCGGGCTGGAGCCCGAGGCCGGTCTCCAGTCGCGTGAAGCACGCGGCGCCGGCGGCCTCGTTGTCGTTGTAGGTCTTCACGTCGGTGGCGACGTGGAAGGTGTAGAGGGTGTGCGGATCCGTGCAGGCCACCGGCTCGGACTCGTCGACGTACTCGTTGGCCGAGGCATAGTCGAGGTCGCGGCACTCGCCGGCCTCGGGGATGTCGCTGGCACCCGGGCCGAGGAAGTAGATCAGGCCGCCGACCAGCCCGATGAGCGCGAGCGCCGCGGCGACGCCACCGATCAGCAGGCCGGTGCGCTTCTTCTTCGTCGGCTGCTGAGGTGAGCCGGTGAGCGGCAGGGTGGTGGGCTGGTCGAAGGGCGAGGCGGGGTGGCCGGTCGGTGGGCCGGTCGGTGGGCCGGTCGGAGGAGCCGTCGGGGGTGCCGGCGGGCGGGCGCCGGAGGACTGCCAGGCCGGGGGCGGGGGAGGCTGGGACGCGAACGCGGGCGCGCCCGAGGAGCCCTGGACCGCGGCACGGAGCGCGTCGCCGAACGCGCGCGCATCGGGCCAGCGGTCGTCGGCGCGAGGCTCGAGTGCCCGGCTGATGGCCTGGCTGACCGAGGCGGGGACGGGGCGTACGGTGCCGGCCTCGGGCACTCGCGAGGTGAGGCTGAGCGCGGGGGCGGGGGAGCGGCCGGCGAGCAGGGCCCAGGCGACCGCGCCGAGGGCACGTACGTCGGCGCGGTGGTCGATGGGCAGGTCGGGGTCGAGCTGCTCGGGGGCCATGTAGGACGGGGTGCCGATGTCGCGGGTGACCTCATCGAGCGAGTCGAGGGAGCGGGCCACGCCGAGGTCGGCGATCATCACCCGGCGGGCGCCGGCGGTGCCGCCGGAGGTCTCCGAGGCGAGCAGCAGGTTGGCCGGCTTGATGTCGCGATGGATCACCCCGCGCGCCTTCAGTGCCATCAGACCGTCGGCGGCCTGGGAGACGATGTCGGCGACCTCGGGCACGCCCAGCCCGCCCGGCGACCCCTTGAGCAGGTCGGCGACCGAGCCGCCGTCGGCGTACGACATCACGAAGAAGGGAATGCCGGTCGAGGTCTGGCCGATGTCGTAGACACGTACGACATGGGGTGAGTCGACCGAGCGCAGCAGCCGCGCCTCCTGGAGGAAGCGCTTGTGGATCTCCGGGTTCGACACCCAGCCGGGGGAGAGCGCCTTGACCGCGACGTGGGAGTCGAGCTCGGGGTCGTAGTAGAGCCATACGGAGGCGAACGCACCGGCGCCGATGTGGCGGATCTGCTGCAGCCGCCCGAGATGGGTCGGGAAGGTCGCGGTCATCGCTCCAGTCCCGGAGGGCCTTGCCGGTCAGTCATGCCCGAATCATGCCCTGAAACCGCGGGGACAGGCTGCGGTGACACCTGGTTCGTCCCGTTTCGCAAAGAAATCGAGACCTACTTCCCGAACCGCTCCTCGTCGCGCTTGACCGCCTCGTACTCCTCCGAGCCGATGTTCTCCCGCAGCTCCTTGGCGGACTCCCGGATCGCGTCGGAGATGATCTCGTGGACGCGAGGGTCGGCCAGACCCTCGTCGACCAGGCGGAGCACCGTGTCGGCCACGAGCCGGACGATGTCGTCGTGGAACGGGAGGTACTTCAGCTTGCCGGTCGCCTGGTCCCGGCGGATGAGGTCGATGATGAGCGTGTCGATCTCGGCGCGGTTCTCCTCGATCGCGCTGGAGATGTGGCGGGTGTAGTTGCCGGTCTGGATCACGGCGATCACCTCGTCGAGCACCGCGACCGTGATCGGCCGGCGGATCGCGTTGACGATGGTGTTGGAGAACCTGCCGACCACGTACGCCGAGACCCGGTCGCCGAAGGCACGGTCGGCCGCACGCATCAGCCGCAGCACGATGACCACCACCCGCAGCAGCCGGAAGGCGCGGAAGGCCGGGTCCGAGAGCGGGACCATGCCGAGGATCTCGTACCAGTAGAGCGCTAGGAACTTCCAGCCCATCCGGGAGCGCCGCCACCGGACGCAGAACTCGACGAAGAAGATCCCGCAGATCACATAGTCGGCGATGATCACCCGGTCGGCCCAGGCCTGGGGTACTTCCCAGAAGGTGATCCAGACCAGCAGCCCGACCGAGACGATCGCCAGTGCCAGCATCAGCCAGTCGACCACGGTGACCGGCGGTGTCGGCGCTGCGCCCGGCCGGCGGTCGTCGTGACGGCGGTCGATGCCCGTGGTACTCATGATCGGCACCCTAGGAGACTCCTCGCGCGGAGCGGTTGTGCACACGCGTCGTTGAGATGATGTTGAGCCATCATGTGGGTCTGTCGTTGCCGCGGTTGTCGGTGGCGCGCGGCAGAATGGTCCCGTGCCCCTCTACCGCGACGAAGCCATCGTGCTTCGCACCCACAAGCTCGGTGAGGCCGACCGCATCATCACCATGCTCACCCGCCACCACGGCCGGGTGCGTGCGGTGGCGAAGGGCGTGCGGCGCACCACCTCGCGCTGGGGCTCGCGCCTGGAGCCCTTCACCCACGTCGACCTGCAGTTCGCCGAGGGGCGCAACCTCGACACGATCACCCAGGCCGAGACGCTGACCCTGTTCCACACCGGGATCGGGCTCGACTACGACCGCTACACCGCCGGCACCGCGATGCTGGAGACCGCCGACCGGCTGGTCCACGAGGAGGGCGAGCCGGCGCCGCAGCAGTATCTGCTGCTCGTCGGTGGTCTGCGGGTGCTCGCCCAGGGCGACCGGCTGCCCCGGCACGTCCTCGACTCCTACCTGCTCCGCTCGCTCGCCGTGGCCGGCTACGCGCCGAGCTTCGAGGCCTGCGCACGCTGTGGGCTCGAGGGTCCGCACCGGTGGTTCAACGTGTCCATGGGTGGTGCGCTCTGCACGACCTGTCGGGTGCCCGGGTCGGCGACGCCCTCCCCGGAGACGCTGACCCATCTCGGGGCGCTGCTCTCCGGCGACTGGGACACCGTCGGCCGCGCCGAGGACCGCACCAGCAGGCAGGCGAGCGGGTTGGTCGCTGCGTACCTGGCTTGGCATCTGGACCGCAGCCTGCGTTCGCTCGAGTACGTCGAGAGATGAGGAACAGATGGCCCACTCCCACGGCCACTCCCACGGCGGGCACGATGCCGAGGTGGAGGTCGAGGACCTGCCGCGGCTGGTGCTGACCGTCTCGCTGGTGCTCGTCGCCGTCCTCACCGTCGTCGGGGTGGTGATCTGGTGGCCCGACCGTTCCGCGGTCGAGAAGCTCCAGGGCTCGCAGGAGTTCGTCGCCGACGGCGTCGTCTTCGAGACCGCCGAGGTGACCCGGGTGGCCGAGCCGTGCAGCGCCGAGGGCGCTCCGGAGGGCTGCAACACCGCGGGCGCGAAGATCACCAGCGGGCCCGACACCGGCACCGAGGTGGCGGTCGAGATCTCGACGCCGATGGCCCGCTCCGGCCTCGAGGCCGGTGACGAGGTGGAGCTCTCCCGCACCGAGAAGGAGGGGGAGGCGACGTACGCCTTCTTCGACGTGAAGCGCGGGCCGCCGCTGCTCCTGCTGGTCGGTCTCTTCGTGGTCTGCGTCGTCGCGGTGGCGAGGCTGCGCGGGCTGATGGCGGTGCTCGGGCTGGGCTTCGCGGGCGCGGTGGTGTGGCTCTTCCTGCTGCCGGCGCTGCTCTCCGGCGAGCCCGCGGCCTGGGTCGCGCTGGTCTCCTCGGTGCTGATCCTCTACGTGGTGCTCTACACGACCCACGGTCTCTCGGTGCGTACGTCGGTGGCGCTCGCCGGCACCCTGGCCGGGGTGGCGGTCACCGCCGTGATCGGCACCGTCGCGATCGGTGGCAGCCGGCTCACCGGCCTGGGCTCGGAGAGCGGTCAGACGCTCTCCTCGCTCGACGCCGCGCTCGATCTGCAGGCGCTCCTGGTCGCTGCGGTGATCATCGCCGGGCTCGGCGCGCTCAACGACGTCACCATCACCCAGGCCTCCGCGGTGTGGGAGCTGCGGGCCGCCGGCCCCAACGCGTCGCGCTGGGAGATCTTCCGCGGCGCGATGCGGATCGGCCGCGACCACGTCGCCTCGACGATCTACACCATCGTCTTCGCCTACGTCGGCGCCGCGCTCACCCTGCTGCTGGTGATCCAGCTCTACGACCGCACCTTCTTCTCGCTGCTGACCACCGAGCAGATGGCCGGTGAGATCGTCTCCACGATGGCCGCCGGCGTCGGGGTCGTGCTGGCGATGCCGATCACCACGATCATCGGCGCGATGACCGTCCCCGGCCCGGCCGATCGCGCCGAGGAGATGGAGTACGACGCGCCGCGGCGCCCGATGGTCCCGCCGCCGAGGCCGCAGGCCCCTGGCGGGTATGCGCCGACTAGGGTTGGGCCTCGTGAGCAAGCCGGTCCGTACCCCGTCGCCCCACCCGTCCGGGGCTACCCCGCCCCCGGTCCCCAAGGACCTCGTCCCGGAGCACGTGGCGATCGTCATGGACGGCAACGGCCGATGGGCCAAGGAGCGTGGCCTCCCCCGGACCAAGGGCCACGAAGAGGGTGAGTCCTCGCTCTTCGACGTCGTCGAGGGAGCCATCGAGATCGGCGTGAAGGCCATCTCCGCCTACGCGTTCTCCACCGAGAACTGGTCGCGCTCGCCCGACGAGGTGAAGTTCCTGATGGGCTTCAACCGCGACGTCATCCGCCGCCGTCGCGACGAGATGAACGAGCTCGGCGTCCGGGTCCGCTGGGCCGGCCGCGCGCCGCGGCTGTGGAAGTCGGTCATCAACGAGCTCAAGGTCGCCGAGGAACTGACGCGCGACAACACGGTGTGCACGCTCACCATGTGCGTCAACTACGGCGGCCGCGCCGAGCTGACCGACGCCATGCGGCGCATGGGTGAGGACGTACGCGCCGGGAAGCTGCGTCCGGAGAAGATCACCGACAAGACGATCGAGAAGTACCTCTACGTCCCCGAGCTCCCCGACGCCGACCTGATCTGGCGCACGTCGGGTGAGCAGCGCCTGTCCAACTACATGCTCTGGCAGGCCGCCTACTCCGAGTTCGTCTTCACCGACGTCCTCTGGCCCGACGTCGACCGCCGCCACCTGTGGCACGCCATCGAGACGTACGCCAGCCGCGACCGCCGCTACGGCGGCGCCGCCCCCAACCCCGTCTGACGGCGTCCGCCTGGTGAGACGTTTTCGGGAACTGGACGGGCACTTTGTGGACTTGTGGGGTGTTTCAGTGCCCGTCAAGTCCAGGGATACCCGGTCGACCGGGTATCCCTGGGGCTCAGCGGCACCCGGTGCAGGTCCCGAAGATCTCGAGGGTGTGGGAGACGTCGGTGAAGCCGTTCTCCTCGGCGATGGACTTGGTCCAGCGCTCGACCGCGGGGCCCTCGACCTCGACGGTGCGGCCGCAGCTGCGGCAGACGAGGTGATGGTGGTGGGTGTCGGAGCAGCGGCGGTAGATGGTCTCGCCGTCCTCGGAGCGCATCGCGTCGACGACGCCGGCCTCGGCCAGCGCGGTGAGGGTGCGGTAGACGGTGGCGAGGCCGACGGCTCCGTCGAGGCGGGAGTGGATCTCCTGGGCGGAGTGGAAGCCGTCGTACGTCCGTAGCGCCTCGGCCACCGCGAGCCGCTGCTTGGTGGGTCGCAGGGCTCCCGAGGGCTGGTCAGTGCTCGTCATAGTGCTCTCCCTCCGCACCGACGTGCGCCGCGTGCCGGTGTCCGTCGTGGATGTAGTCGACATGGTCGCCGTGCTCGACGGCCACGTGGCCGCACTTCTCGCCGTGGTGGTGCGGGTGGGCCTCGTCGACGGGGTTCTCCTCGGGTGAGGTCTCGGGGAACGGCGCCACCAGAGCCCGCCGCCGGCGCAGCCAGGCACCGATCGGCCAGACCAGGAAGAAGCCGGCCAGCGCGACCAGCACGATGCTGGGGCCGGGCTGGACGTTGGCGCCGGTGCGGGAGAGGGCGGCGGCC
Organism: Nocardioides luteus; assembly: GCF_014648595.1. Taxonomy (GTDB): domain Bacteria; phylum Actinomycetota; class Actinomycetes; order Propionibacteriales; family Nocardioidaceae; genus Nocardioides; species Nocardioides luteus. The sequence goes on from NZ_BMRK01000007.1 coordinate 154,358, forward strand.
AGCACGAGACCGCCGACCGAGGCGACCAGGCCGGCGCCCATCGCGCCGAGGAGCGTCATCCGGAACGAGCGGGTCAGCTGCTGCACGATCGCGACCGGCACCACCATGAGGGCGGAGACGAGGAGCAGCCCGACCGTACGCATCGCGATCACCACGCTCAGCGCGGCGAGCACGGCGACGAGGATCGAGTAGAACCGCACCGGCAGGCCGGCGACCTTGGCGTAGTCGGGGTCCTGCGAGACCGCGAAGAGCTGGGGTGAGAGGCCGACGCAGATCAGGATCAGCACGACCGAGAGCGCCATCGTCACCAGCAGGTCGTCGACCGAGATCGTCAGGATCGAGCCGAAGAGGAACTCCTGGAGCCGCGAGGCGCCGGTGCCGGCGAGGCCGGTGACGAAGACGCCGCCGGCGAGACCGCCGTAGAAGAGCATCGCCAGGGCGACGTCGCCCTCGGCGTGGCCGCGCTCGCGGACGACCTCGATCACCACGGCGCCGGCGATCGCGACGACGACGGCGGTCCAGGTCGGCGAGGTCTGGGTCCACAGGCCGATCGCGACACCGGTGACGGCGACGTGCCCGATGCCGTCGCCCATCAGCGCCAGCCGTCGCTGGACGATGTAGGTGCCGACGGCGGGCGCGGCGATCCCGACGAGGAACGCCGCGATCAGCGCCCGCTGCATGAACGGGACCGAGAAGAGCTCGAGGAGAGACATGGCCTAGAGCTCCTTGAGCGGGGTGGGTACGGCGGGGTTCGGCACAGGGGCCTGCGCGTCGTCGCAGTGGACGTGGCCGGCGTCGAAGCCCTGGGCGTGGACATCGGCATCGGAGAGGGGCGGGCCGTCGTAGGCCTTGCGGCCGTCGCGCATGACGACGGCGCGGTCGATGAGCGGGGCCAGCGGTCCGAGCTCGTGAGCGACCAGCACGATCGTGGCGCCGTCGTCCTTGAGCCGGCCGAGCGCCGCGGCGAGGGCCTGCTGGTTGGGCAGGTCGACCCCGGCGGTGGGCTCGTCGAGCAGCAGCAGCTCGGGCCGACCGGCGAGCGCGCGGGCGATCAGCACCCGCTGGTGCTGGCCGCCGGAGAGCTGGGCGACGCCGCGATGGGCGTACGCAGCCATCCCGACCACCTCGAGCGCGGCCCGGATCGCGGCCCGGTCGGCGCTGCGCAGCGGCCGCAGCAGCTTGCGGTGGGTGAGCCGGCCGGAGGCGACGACCTCCCAGACGGAGGCGGGCACGCCGCCGGTCGCGGTGCTCCGCTGCGGGACGTAGCCGACCCGCGACCAGTCGTGGAAGCTCCCCAAACCGCGGCCGAAGAGCTCCAGGCGTCCGGCCGAGAGCGGGTTGAGGCCGACGAGGGTGCGTACGAGCGTGGACTTGCCAGAGCCGTTGGCTCCCATCAGCGCGACGAACTCACCACGGTTGACGGTCAGGTCGACGCCGCGGAGGACGGGGCGTCCGGACAGGGCGACGTCCCCGTGCGCGAGCTGCACGGGGACATCGGCGGGAACGGTGCTGCGGGTCCCGGATCTGGTCACTGACAACCGTTTGCCGCCTTCAGGGCGTCGAGGTTCTGCCGCATGAGGGAAAGGTAGTCCTCTCCCTCCGTCTCTGCCGAGAGACCCTCGATCGGGTCGAGCACCGCGGTCTTCAGCCCGAGGTCGCCGGCGAGGGTTTCGGCGAGCGCGGTGCTGACCAGACGCTCGGAGAAGATCGTGGTCACCTCGTGCTCCTTCGCGTGCTCGCCGATCTCGGCGAGCTGGGCCGGGTTGGGCTCGGCGTCGGGGGTGAGGCCGGCGATCGACTCGAACTCGAGGCCGTACCTCGCCAGGTAGGCGAACGCGTCGTGGGAGACCACGACCTCCTTGATCCGGCACTTCGCCAGCCCGGTCTCGAACTCCTGGTCGACCTCGGTCAGGTCCTGCGTCAGCGCCTTGGCGTTGGTCGCGTAGGCATCGGCGTTGTCGGGGTCGGCCTTCGCCAGCGCAGCGCGTACGTCCTCGGCGTAGTCGGCCATCAGCACCGGGTCGTGCCAGAAGTGCGGGTCGATGTCGCCGTGGTCGTGACCCTCCTCGTCATGGCCGTGGTCGTCCTCGGTCTCCTCGGCGGCCCGGAGCTCGACGGACTTCTCGACGTCGACGATCGTGCCCTTCACGTCCTGCTCGACCGCGTCGTCGATGGCCGGCTGGAAGCCGTGCTCAGTCAGGATCACGTCGGCGGTCTGCAGCGCGGCGGTCTGGTTGATGCTGAGCTCGAGGTCGTGCGGCTCGACGCCCGGCTTGGTCAGGCCGGTGACCTCGGCCAGGTCGCCCGCCACCCGCTCCGCGACGAACTCCAGCGGGTAGAACGCGGCCGCGACCTGCACCTTCCCCGATCCCGAGTCGCCGGAGGCGTCCTCCGACAGCGCGGCACAGCCGGAGGTGAGCAGGAGCGCGCCGGCAGCGAGGAGTGCGGCGGAACGGGAGGTGGGGGTCATGAGAACCATTCTCAGAGTTGTTGAGAATGGTTGTCAATTCCTTTCGGGATGCCGAAGAGCAGGGGTACGCCGGTCACTCTGGGCAGGTCGACCCGGTTGCAGCGCTCGGCGAGGCCTGGGTCGGCCGGCCAGGAGCCGATGATCAGGCCGGTGGGCTCGTGCCCACGGGCGCGCAGCGCAGCCACGGTCAGCTCGGTGTGGTTGAGGGTGCCGAGACCGGCCGAGGTGACGATGACGAAGCTCGTCGCCGTGCCGTCGGCGACGAGCGCGTCGGCGAGATCGAGGAGGGTGCCGCCGTCGGTGTCCAGGCGCACCAGCAGGCCGCCCGCGCCTTCGACCAGCACCAGATCGTTCTCCCTGGTCAGGGCCGAGATCGTCGGAGCGTACGCAGTGACCGCTGGGATCTCCACGCCCGCCCGCCGGGCGGCGGTGTCGGGTGCGAGCGGCTCCTCGAGCCGGGTCAGCTCGTGGACCTCGAGCCCGGTCAGCCGGTGGATCTCGGCGGCGTCGCAGTCGCCGTCGGCGGTGCCGGTCTGGACGGGCTTCACGACCGCGACCTGCTCGCCGTCCGTGCGTGCTCGCGAGGCCAGCGTCGCGGTCGCGACGGTCTTGCCGACCCCGGTGCTGGTGCCGGTGACGATGAGCACCCGGCCGGTCGTGCGGCGGTCCGGGATGCTGACCGAGGTACCTCGGTCAGCATTCGGCAACCCGCTCACCGGACCTCACCCACGATCGTGTCGATGGCCTTGACGGCCCGCTCCCATTCCTCGTCGGTGACACCGGCCCCGGCGGTGACCCGCAGCCGGGAGACACCGTCGGGGACGGACGGTGGCCGGAAGCAGCCGACGCGTACGCCCTCGGCGAGCAGGTCGGCCTGTGCGGCGACCGCTGCCTCGGGGGAGGCCATCGGCACCGACAGGACGGCACCGGCGGGGGAGGGGATGCCGAAGGCGCTGGCCAGGCCGGCGACCCGGGCGCGGATGGTGTCGGCGAGCTCGGGTCGGGTGCGCGCGATCCGTGTCGCAGCGAGCGCCGCGGCGGTGGATGCGGGGGCGAGGCCGGTGTCGAAGATGAACGGGCGCGCGGTGTTGACCAGATGGTCGATCGCGGCCGGTGGGCCCAGCACCGCCCCGCCCTGGCTCCCCAGGCTCTTGGAGAGCGTGGCGGTGACGAGCACGTCAGACCGCCCGGCGAGTCCGTTCCGGTGGACGAGGCCGGGTCCGTGCACGCCGACGCCATGGGCCTCGTCGACCACGAGCAGCGCGCCGTGCTCGGTGCACACCTCGGCCAGCTCGGCCAGCGGCGCCTCGTCGCCGAGGACGGAGTAGACGGACTCGGCCAGCACCAGGCTGCGTACGCCGGGCCGCGCTGCGAGCGCCGCCCGCACCGCCGCCACGTCGTTGTGGGGGACGACCGTCAGCTGCGCGCGGGAGAGCCGGACGGCATCGACCAGCGAGGCGTGGATGTGGGCGTCGGAGACCACGTGGGCGGAACGGTCGGCCAGCGCACCGACGACCGAGAGGTTGGCGTGGTAGCCGGTCGAGAACGCCAGCGCCGCCGGCTGGCCCAGCCAGTCGGCGAGCTCTGCCTCCAGCTGTTCGTGCAGCGTCAACGTGCCGGTGACCAGCCGGGACGCACCTGCGCCGCCACCCCAGCGCATCGCCGCCTCGGCCGCGGCGTGGCGAACCTCCGGGTGTCGCGACAGCCCCAGATAGTCGTTGCCGGCCAGGTCGACGAGGCCGTCGTCGGCGCCTCGCGGCCGCAGTCGCCGGGTCAGCCCCGCCGCCTCGCGAGCGCCGGCGGCCTCGGCCAGCCAGTCATCCCAGGGCGGGGTTGCCCCGTCGGTCGAGCCGCGAGCGCCAGCGAGCGAGTCGAGACCAACACGGTCCGTCTTGCGGGGAGGTGACTGTGTTGGTCTCGACACGCCTCCGCCCAGGGGCTCCGGCGGCTCGACCAGCGGGAGGCCGGACATCATCCCACCTCCGCAGCTGCCGCGACCGCGCGACAGATCAGCGCGAGGTCGGCGTCGGAGGTGACGTACGGCGGCATCGTGTAGATCAGGTTGCGGAACGGTCGGATCCAGACGCCCTCGCGCAGGGCCGCGTCGGTCGCGCGGACGACGTCGACCGGGCGGTCGAGCTGCACCACACCGACGGCGCCGAGGATGCGGACGTCCTCGATGCCCGGCGCTCCGGCGAGCGGTGCGAGGCCGGCGGCGAGACCCGCAGAGACCCGGGCCACGTCCTGCTCCCAGCCGCGCGCGGCCAGCAGGTCGAGCGAGGCGAGCGCGACCGCGCAGGCGAGCGGGTTGCCCATGAAGGTGGGTCCGTGCATCAGCACGCCCGACTCGCTGCGGGAGATCGAGTGCGCCACCTCGGAGGTGGTCAGCGCGGCGGCGAGGGTCAGGTAGCCGCCGGTCAGAGCCTTGCCGATGCACAGGATGTCCGGCGTGACCTGCGACGACACGAAGAGCGAACCGGTGCGGCCGAGGCCGGTGGCGATCTCGTCGAAGATCAGCACCAGCCCGTGCTCGTCGGCGATCTCGCGAAGCACGACCAGGCAGCGGTCGTCGTAGACCCACATCCCGCCCGCGCCCTGCAGCCGCGGCTCGACGACGATCCCGGCGAGCTCGTGGGCGTGGGCCGCCACGACCCGGCGTACGCCCTCGGCCCATGTCTCCACGTCGCCACCGGGAGCCGGCGGCCGATCGGCGAAGACCTGCTGCGCGAGCACGTCGGCGAACATCGTGTGCATCCCGCCGACCGGGTCGCACACGCTCATGCACCCGAACGTGTCGCCGTGGTAGCCGCCGCGCAGGCTGAGCAGGCGCGTACGCTCCGGCCGGCCGCGTCCGCGCTGGCTCTGCAGCGCCATCTTGATGGCGACCTCGACGCTGACCGAGCCGGAGTCGGCGAGGAAGACGTGCTGCAGCGGCTCCGGGGTGATCGAGACGAGCCGTTCGGCGAGCTCGATCGCGGGGGAGTGGGTCAGGCCGCCGAACATCACGTGCGCCATCCGCCCGGCCTGGTCGGCGAGCGCGGCGTCGAGCTCGGGCACCCGGTAGCCGTGGATCGCCGACCACCACGACGACATCGCGTCGATCACCGGCACTCCGGAGGTCGGGCTTGTCGAGACTCCGTCACGATCGGCCAACCACAGACGCACTCCCTCCGCACCGGTGACCAACCGAACCGGCGCCGGGTCGGTCATCGAGGTGTAGGGATGCCAGAGATGCTCCCGGTCGAAGGCGAGCAGGTCGGTTCCGCGATCAAGCGTTGGCAGCGACATCGGTCCCCGCTCCGCGACGCCGGATGACCGGACCGTCCTGCTCGTCGTGACCGCCGCAGGCGTCACCACACCCGTCTCCGCAAGACGATCCGCAACCGCCCGCGACCCGTCCGGCAGCCCGGGCGCGGTGCTCCTCGATCAGCTCGTCGAATGCGGCGTCGTCCATGCCGAGGATCACGAACCCGTTGTCGCGCAGCATCTCCAGGTCGGCCAGCGCGTCCTGCCCCTCCGAGGTCAGGTAGTCACCGAGGAAGATCGAGTTGGCGACCTGCAGCGCGGTGGCCTGCAGCGAGCGCAGGTGCATCTCACGCCCCGCTGCGATCCGGATCTCCTTGTCGGGGCAGACGAACCGCGCCATCGTCAGGATCTTCAGGCAGCGCGTGGGGGAGAGCTCCCAGGTGTTCTCGTACGGCGTCCCGTCGAACGGCATCAGGAAGTTCACCGGGATCGAGTCGGCGTCGAGGTCGCGGAGCGCGAAGAGCGCCTCGACCAGCTGCTCGTCGCTCTCGCCCAACCCTGCGATCAGCCCGGAGCACGGCGAGAGCCCGGCCGCCTTGGCCTTGCCGATCGTGTCGACGCGGTCGTCGTAGGTATGGGTCTGCACGATGTTGTCGTGGTTGGACTCGGCGGTGTTGATGTTGTGGTTGTACGCATCCACCCCGGCCGCCTTGAGCCGCTCGGCCTGCCCGCCCTTGAGCAGCCCGAGACAGGCGCAGACCTCGACACCGTCGTGGGCCTCCTTGAGGGCCGAGGTCATCTCGACGACCTTGTCGATGTCGCGCTCGGAGGGCCCGCGGCCGGAGGAGACCATGCAGACCCGGGTCGCGCCGCCGCGTAGCCCGGCGCCGGCCTGCTCGAGGGTCTCGTCCTTGGAGAGCCAGGAGTACTTCAGCACCGGCGCCTGCGACCCGAGCGCCTGGCTGCAGTAGTTGCAGTTCTCCGGGCACAGGCCCGACTTCAGATTCACCAGGTAGTTGACTTTCACGGTGTTGCCGAAGTGCTTCCGCCGCAGTCGTCCTGCCGCGGCCACGACACCCAGCAGCTCCGCATCGGGCGTACGCAGCACCGTCAGCGCCTCCTCGGCGGTGGCGGTCGCGCCCGAAAGGATCCGGTCGGCTAGCTGGTCGAAGGCTGTCGTCATGCGGGCGGCTCCTCGGGAATCGGAAACTGAACATTGTTCAGGTGAACGGCGTTCAGGTTAGGTCCGGCGGTCGCGCGTGTCGAGACCTGGTTCCGGATTCGGTCCCAGGTGTCGTGCCTAAGATCGATCCCGTGCACATCGAGACGATCCCCGGCATGGTCCTGATCGAGCACGAGATCGAGGTGCCGCTCGACCACTTCGGCGGCGATCCGGGGACCTTGACGCTCTTCGCCCGCGAGGTACGCCGCCCCGGCGATCGCGACGACAAGGACGCGCTGCTCTTCCTTCAGGGCGGCCCCGGCGGCGAGAGCCCGCGCCCGATCCAGCTGCCGACGGAGCCGGGGTGGCTGGACCGCGCGCTCCAGGACTACCGGCTGATCCTGCTCGACCAGCGCGGCACCGGACGGTCGACCCCGGTCACCGCGATGACCGGGATGAGCCCGCAGCAGCAGGCCGACCACCTGGCCCACTTCCGCGCCGACTCGATCGTCGAGGACGCCGAGCTCCTCCGTGCCCACCTCGGCATCGCCCGCTGGTCGGTGCTGGGTCAGTCGTTCGGCGGGTTCTGCTCGCTGCGCTACCTCTCGACCCACCCCGAGTCGCTGCGCGAGGTGATGTTCACCGGGGGAGTGCCGCCGGTCGGGATGCCCGTCGACGAGATCTACACCGCGACCTTCGCCCGCGCGATCGAGCTCACCGAGCGCCACTACGCCCGCTTCCCGGGCGACCGCGATCGGATGCGTGCCCTGGTCGAGCGCTGCGACGCCGGCGAGATCCGGCTCCCGCACGGTGGCCTGCTCTCCTCGCGCCAGGCGCGCACCATCGGCAACCGGCTCGGCATGGCCGGCGGCTCCGAGCAGATCCACTACCTGCTCGAGCGCGACCCCGCCGGCCTCGGCTTCGGCCACGAGGTCGCCTCGCTGCTGCCGTTCAGCGGCCACTCGCCGCTCTACGTGCTCGTCCACGAGGCCTGCTACGCCGACGGCGAGGCGACCCGCTGGTCCAGCGCGCGCGTCCAGCCTTCGGCGTACGAGGAGGACCCGACCCTCCTGACCGCCGAGCACGTCTTTCCGTGGCACCTGAGCGAGGACCCGCTGGTCGCCCCCTTCGCCGAGGCGGCCGACCTGCTCGCCGAGCGCGAGTGGCCGCGGCTCTACGACCCGAGCGTGCTCGCTTCCGTCGACGTCCCCTGCGCTGCGGCCGTCTACTACGACGACCCCTACGTCCTGCGTGAGCACTCGCTGGCGACCGCCGAGCTGGTGCCGTCCCTACGCCCGTGGATCACGAACGCACACCTCCACAACGGCGTCCATGTCTCGCCGGACGAGGTCCTCGACAAACTCATCGGCATCGTCCGCGGCGCTCCGCCATACTGACGCCATGAGTCTCCCCACGACCGCCGTCCGCGCCGCCTCCTTCGTGCTCACCATGGTCGCCGTCGGGGTGGCCTACCCCGTGCTGGCGCTGCTGGGCTACATCGGTCTCCTGATCGCCTCCGCGGTCGGCGACCTCGACGCGGGCGGACCTCTGGCTGGGCTCGTGTTCGTGATCGTCGGCGCGGTCGTCGGTGTCGTCTGCGTAGCGATCGGCGCCCCGGCGGCGCTGGCCGGCCGGGCCCTGGGCGGTGCTTGGGGAGTCGTCGCCGCGGTCGCCGTCCTGCTCGTGGCGGGTGGCGCCGCCGCGCTGCTGTGGTCGGTCGCCGACCTCGCCGGACAGCCGCTGGTCGCCGGAGCAGTCGTCGCCGTCGCCGCAGCCCCCGCCGCCCTCGCGCTCTCCCTCTCCGACGTCGTCGCCGGCAGCCTCGCCCGCCTCCGGCCGGGACGTCGGCCTGTCGTCGAGGGCTGAGCGTGACCGTCGAGGTGAGGGCGTACGACCCGGCCTGGCCGGCCCTGTTCGCCGAGGTCGCCGCAACGTTGAGGGCCGCGCTGGCCGACGGGCCGGAGGCCAGCGTCGAGCACGTCGGCTCGACGTCGGTGCCGGGTCTCGCGGCCAAGCCCGTCCTGGACATCGACGTCATCGTCGCCCCCGACGACGTCCCCGCCGCGGTCTCCGCGCTCGAGAGCGTCGGCTACCGCCACCGCGGCGACCTCGGCGTCCTTGGCCGCGAAGCCTTCCAGGCTCCCGACGACGACCCCCGTCGCCACGTCTACGTCTGCGCCGCCGGCACCCTCAACGTACGCAACCACCTCGCCGTCCGCGACGTCCTGCGCCGCCACGACGATCTGCGTGACGAGTACGCCGCCGTCAAGCTCGCCCTCGCCGCCGATCCGGCGATGGACATCGACACCTACATCGCCGGCAAGTCCGACGTCCTGCAGAAGGTCCTCGCCCTCTCCGACCTCACCGACGCCGAGCGCCGCCAGATCCTCTCGCTCAACGACGGAAGGCGCCTGAACGTGACAAAGCCCTGCACGTGAGGGGAAGTGGAGCGTCGGCTCGCACATCGGCGCGTCAGAACCGTGCACGTGCACCGTTCCGGCCTCGACAATAGAGTCTCGGCCGTGCTGCGCGCGATCATCTTCGACCTCGACGACACGCTGGTCGACCAGGAGGGAGCGGCGCGGGCCGCGGTGGTCGGGTGGGCGGCGGAGCACGGGATCTCCGGGCCGGAGGTCGTGGCGCGGTGGGAGGCGGTCTCCGGGCCGTACTATCAGCGCTATCAGCGCCGAGAGATCAGCTTCCAGGAGCAGCGGCGCGCGCGGGCGCGCGAGTTCCTCGGGGTAGACGTCGGCGACGCGGAGGCGGATGAGCTGTTCGCCGGCTACCTGACGAGGTACGAGGCGCAGTGGGTCGCCTTCGCTGACGCCGTGCCGACGCTGCGCAGGGTGCGGGAGGCCGGGCTCCGCACGATCGTCCTCACCAACGGCGAGGACGCCCATCAACGCCTCAAGCTCGACCTCACCGGTCTCGCCGAGCACGTCGATCTGCACGTCTCGACCTCGACGCTGCCGGTGAGCAAGCCCGACCCGCAGGCCTACCTGCTCACCTGCGAGCGGGCCGGGATCGCGCCCACCCAGGCGTTGATGGTGGGCAACAGCCTCGCCCACGACGTGCTCGGCCCGATCGAAGCCGGCCTCGACGCCGTCCTGCTCGACCGCCATGACGCCCACCCGGCCGCTGCTGTGCGCCGAATCGCCACGCTCGCCGACCTCGCCTGGTGACGGCGATGCACACGGTCGTTACGCATGTGACGTCTGAGGCGCCTCAGACGTCACATCAGTAACGACCGTGTGCACTCACAGCCGAAGAGCGTGCGCAGCCATCCGATAGGCGACGGCATCGGCCTCGACCCCGGGGCGCGCCGCGGCGACCTCGGCCAGAGCGAGGACGGGACGGAGCCGGGGGTCGAGGTCGGAGCTCATCGGTCGAGGTCGTCCAGCTTCATGCCGACCGGCGAGCTGCTGGGGATCTCGCCGGAGGCGACCACGGCCTTGGCCAGCGGCCGCAGCAGGGTGATCAGCTCCTCGACCTCGTCCGCCTCCAGCGTGGCGTACGCCGTCCCGGCGAGCGCGTCCGTACGCGACTCGATCTCGGCCTTGACCGCGTTGCCGGCGTCGGTGAGCGAGAGGCCGTCGTCGGCGACGAGCCCGCGCGAGCGCAGGTCGGAGGCGAGGGTGTCCCACTCGGAGTCGTGCATGTTGCGGGTGTTGGCGTAGACCGAGGGGGAGATGCCGTTGGCGAGCGCGTGGAACACGTGCGACTCCCGCCCGCCGATCCCGGCGGCGACCAGCGTCGCGACGTGGCCGTCACCGCGGTGCTCACGCAGCAGCGTGGAGGCGTCCCACAGCTGAGCCACCGGGTCGTCGTCGACGGGGAGCGAGCGCAGCGCGGCGTACAGCGGCCGGCCCTCCATCGGCGCACCGTGAGCGGCGCGCGAGGCGAGGGCGGCGGCGCGCGCGAGCTCCTCGGTGCCGACGAGGTCACCGAGGTGGCGGCTCAGAGCAGCGAGGGCTCCGGAGCGCCGCGCCTCGTGAGCGGTCTCGGGCGGGGCGTACGTCCAGGCGTCGGGGATCGCGCGGGAGACGTGCGCGAAGGCGAAGTTGTAGAAGGTGGCGTGGACGACCTCGACCGGGACGGGCCCGAGCGGCGCGGACCGGGCGGCGAAGTAGCCCATCCAGTAGCCGCGGTATCCGGCCTCCTTGAGGTTGGCGATCGGCTCGGGGGAGAAATAGCCCACCGAGTGGATCGGTTCGAGCAGCTTCCACAGACGACGTGCGTTCGGCTCCATGTCGAGCGACGTTAGCGGCCCCGCGTACGGATGACCGAGCGAATTGGCCCCGCGGGCGGCTTGGATAACAAGATGACACCACGGATACGATTTACGAGTCGTTGACGACATCCCCCTCAACACCGGGCCCGGCAGCCGGCCGGGCTCACCTCGAGCAGAGAGCATTCATCGTGGCAAAGCCGCCAGCATCCACCCTTGACCTCGTCGTCTCCCTCGCCAAGCGGCGTGGATTCGTCTACCCCTGCGGCGAGATCTACGGCGGCACCCGGAGTGCCTGGGACTACGGCCCCCTCGGTGTCGAGCTCAAGGAGAACATCAAGCGCCAGTGGTGGAAGGCCATGGTGCAGCAGCGCGACGACGTCGTCGGCCTCGACTCCTCGGTGATCCTGCCGCGCCAGACCTGGGTCGCCTCCGGCCACGTCGACACCTTCAACGACCCGCTGGTCGAGTGCCAGAGCTGCCACAAGCGGTTCCGCTTCGACCACCTCCAGGAGGAGTACGCGGAGAAGAAGGGCATCGAGGACCCCGACTCGGTCGACATCAACGAGCTCGTCGCCTGCCCCAACTGCGGCACCCGCGGAGCCTGGACCGAGCCGCGCGAGTTCTCCGGCATGCTCAAGACCCATCTCGGTGTCATCGAGGACGAGTCGGGCCTCCACTACCTGCGCCCGGAGACCGCGCAGGGCATCTTCATCAACTTCGCCAACGTGGTGACCAGCACCCGGCAGAAGCCCCCGTTCGGCATCGCCCAGACCGGTAAGAGCTTCCGCAACGAGATCACCCCCGGCAACTTCATCTTCCGCACCCGCGAGTTCGAGCAGATGGAGATGGAGTTCTTCGTCAAGCCGGGTGAGGACGAGGAGTGGCACCAGTACTGGATCGACGAGCGCACCCGCTGGTACACCGACCTCGGCATCAACCCCGACAACCTGCGCCACTACGAGCACGCTCAGGAGAAGCTGAGCCACTACTCCAAGCGCACCGTCGACATCGAGTACCGGTTCAACTTCCCGGGCAGCGAGTGGGGTGAGCTCGAGGGCATCGCCAACCGCACCGACTTCGACCTCGGCACCCACATGAAGCACTCCGGCCAGGACCTGCAGTACTTCGACCAGGCCAACAACGAGCGCTACCTGCCCTACGTCATCGAGCCCGCGGCCGGTCTGACCCGCGCGCTGATGACCTTCCTCGTCGACGCGTACGCCGAGGAGGAGGCGCCCAACGCCAAGGGCGGCGTCGACAAGCGGGTCGTGCTCCGGCTCGACCACCGGGTCGCGCCGGTCAAGATCGCCGTGCTGCCGCTGTCCCGCAACGAGGCGCTCTCGCCGAAGGCGAAGGCGCTCTCGGCCGAGCTGCGCGCCAACTGGGCCGTCGACTTCGACGACTCCCAGTCGATCGGCAAGCGCTACCGCCGTCAGGACGAGATCGGTACGCCCTACTGCGTGACCGTCGACTTCGACACTCTCGAGGACGACGCGGTCACCATCCGTGAGCGCGACACCATGAAGCAGGAGCGGATCCCGCTCGAGGGCGTGACCCGCTACTTCGCTGAGCGGCTCATCGGCGCCTGAGTCGAGTCGTTACCGCGTCGTAAACCTTGCAGGGGCGTCCTGCCGCACGATTCCGAGAGGCGTGCGGCAGGATGTCCCCATGCAACGAGCAGGTTCTGTACTCGCCGCATCCCTCACGGCTGCCGTCGTGGCCGTGTCCCTGATGGGCTGCAGCGGCACCGCGCCGAGGACCAACGCGCCGAGGCCGTCAGCGAGTGCCTCCGCCTCGACATCGCCCTCCGCGTCGGCGTCGCCGACCCCGGGCGCGATCACCGAGCAGGGCGCCGACCGCCGTCTCGGCGAGTCGGCCACGGTGGAGTGGACGCCCAAGGAGGGCGTCGACGGGAAGATCACGATCACCATCGCGCGGCTCGAGTCGACCTCCTACAAGCAGACCTTCTCCGGCTGGAAGCTCGACGAGGCGACGCTGGAGCGGGCGCCCTACTTCGTACGCGCCACCGTCAAGAACGAGGGGGACACCGACCTCGGCGGCTACGACGCCCCGCTGTGGGGCCTCGACGACGAGGGCAACCTGGTCGAGGCGGCTGCCTTCAAGGAGTCGTTCAAGCCCTGCGACGGCAAGGCGTTCCCCAAGCCGTTCGCCCCCGGCGCCACGGCCAAGGTCTGCCTGGTCATGCTCGTCCCCGACCAGGGCAAGCTGATCGGGGTCAGCTTCCGTCCCTTCGAGGAGTTCGACCCGATCACCTGGCAGGGCGACCTCACGCCGTACGCAGCGCCCAAGCCCTCACGCTCGCCCTCCGGCTCCCCGTCCTGACCTCGTCGTTCGCCGGATTTCTCCTGCTCAGGGGTGAGGTCGGACAATAGAAGGCATGTCCCTTCCTGGCCCGCTCGAGCTCGGCAGCCTGACCGTCGACACCCCCGTGGTGCTCGCGCCGATGGCCGGCGTCACCAACGCCGCCTTCCGGCGACTGTGCGCCGAGCAGGGTGCGGGGCTCTACGTCTGCGAGATGATCACCTCCCGCGGGCTGGTCGAGGGTGACCAGCACACCAAGGACATGCTCGTCTTCGACGAGGCCGAGACCGTACGCAGCGTGCAGCTCTACGGCACCGACCCGGTCTACGTCGGCAAGGCCACCGAGATCCTCTGCGGCGACTACGGCGTGGCCCACGTCGACCTCAACTTCGGGTGCCCGGTGCCGAAGGTGACCCGCAAGGGCGGCGGGGGAGCGCTGCCCTACAAGCGCGGCCTGCTCGGGGAGATCCTGGAGCACGCCGTGCGCGCGGCCGAGCCCTACGACGTACCGGTGACGATGAAGACCCGCAAGGGCATCGACGACGACCACCTCACCTACATGGACGCCGGCCGGATCGCCCAGGAGAGCGGCGCCGCCGCGATCGCGCTGCACGGGCGTACGGTCGCGCAGGCCTACTCCGGCACCGCCGACTGGGACGCCATCGCCGAGCTGGCCGCCTCGGTCGACATCCCGGTGCTCGGCAACGGCGACATCTGGGAGGCCGCGGACGCGATCCGGATGGTCGAGGAGACGGGCGTGGACGGTGTCGTCATCGGCCGCGGCTGCCTCGGACGACCCTGGCTCTTCCGTGATCTGGCGGCAGCATTCGCCGGCGAGAGTGTCAAGGTGCTGCCCACGCTGGGCGAAGTGACCGACATCATGCGACGCCATGCTGAGCTGCTCTGCGAGCACATGGGCGAGGAGCGTGGCTGCAAGGAGATCCGCAAGCACATCGCGTGGTATCTGAAGGGCTTCAGTGCGGGGGGCGAGATGCGTCGCACCCTCGGTCTGGTCAACAGTCTGAAGGACCTCGACGAGATGCTCTCCAGGCTCGACCGCGACGAGCCTTTTCCCTCGTCACAGCTGGGTGCGCCGCGTGGTCGACAGGGTGCGCCGCGCGACAAGGTGGTGCTTCCCGAGGGGTGGCTGGACGACGCCGACGGGCGTGGATGCGGCTTCGCGGAGAACGTCTCGGAGACCTCCGGCGGGTGATCTTCCGGGCCCCTTCGGAAGGGTCCGAAGGGCAGTTTCAGGGCTTCGGAATCAGTCGCTCGACAGATACAAAACAACGCAAAAACTCGGTAAGGGAATTGGAATACCCCTTGGCGTGTGTGCTGTACTCATTGCCGTGCCCGACCTTCCCCGACGGGTTTCACTCGTTGAAACCCATGGAGATGCTCGGGCACTGACCATGTAGCCGAGCAAAGGATTTGCGAGTGGCCGGCAGCCACAGAGGCGACACTCGGGCCGTCCGTAAGACCAAGTCAATAGTTGCCAGCGCAGGCGTCGCGGTCCTCGCGACCGGAGTCGCAGTCGGCGCTGGAGCCGCGTTCGCAGAGCCGACCTCGTTGATCGCCGAGAACGCTGGCGCATCCCTCTCCTCGTCCAAGGCCAAGGTGCCGAGCACCCGTGACGACGCGCGCGTCGCCGGGGACCGGCGGGAGGCCGTCATCACTCGTAGCGGAGACAGCCGCGAGTCGGTCTCCTCCGTCGAGACGCTGACCAAGGGACCCGAGCAGGTCGAGACCGGCACCGCCAAGGCGGTCAAGCGGTGGACCGAAGAGGCTCTGAACCTCTGGTCGGCCTACGGCAAGCACGCCACCCAGAGCGGTGAGATCGAGGCAGGCGAGCTCGTCTACGCCACGGGGCGCTCCGAGTCCGGCCGCGACGAGATCATCGTCGACGGTGAGGTCGCCTGGGTGACCTCCGGTCACCTCGCCGACGAGAAGCCGGAGACCACCGGCGTCGCCGCCGGCGTCAGCGCTGCCCCCTGCGGAGACTCCTCGGTCGAGAGCGGTCTGACCTCCGATGCGGTCACGGTCTACCGCGCGGTCTGCAACGCCTTCCCGGAGGTCGCCTCGCTCAGCGTCGGCGGCTGGGACGGCCACGGTGAGCACTCCTCGGGCAAGGCGCTCGACTTCATGCTCGCCGACAAGGGCCTCGGTGACTCGATCGCCGCGTTCCTGCAGCAGCACGCCGCCGAGCTCAACCTCTACGACATCATCTGGTACCAGCGGATCTGGACGCCGGTGCGTGCCTCGGAGGGTTGGCGCTCCATGGAGGACCGCGGCTCCGCCACGGCCAACCACTACGACCACGTGCACGTCTCGACCAACTGACCGACGCGCACCACGTTCGGCCCGGGCTCATCGAGCCCGGGCCGACGTACGTCTGGGGGTGGGTCGGAGATCAACAACTTCGCAAAAGTCTCCGGACGACCATGGGATACCCCCGCAGGTGTGTGCTTGACTCAGGCGCTGTGTCCGGCGTCACGACCCGCTTCGGCGGTGAGCGGCGGCGGACGTTCTCGGGCGACACCCCCACATTGTCGAGCGAAGGATTGCGCAGTGGCCGGCAGCCACAAAGGCGATTATCGAGCTGTCCGCAGAACCAAGAACGTCGTCGCGACCGCAGGGATCGTGACCCTCGCGACCAGCGGCGCCGTCGCTGCGGGGACCGCGGCCGCCAACCCCGGCACCGTCGTCGCCGAGATGGAGGAGCGGTCCGGTCTCCGGCTCCCGTCGCCTGCGGACCGACGGATCCAGGCCCACGACAAGGTGGCGTCGAGCATCCCGCCACTGCCGACGACCCGCGAGGACACCCGGAGGTCCCACGACCGCCGCGAGCTCGGCGAGCGGGGGACGGTGGTCAGCCGCGGCGGCGACCGAGGGGACCGTACGTCGCACAGCGGACTTGATCCGGTCGCGACGATCGAGTCACTGACCGAGCGACCTGCGAAGGTCAGCGGCGGCGCCCAGAAGGCGGTGCTGCGCTACATCCAGGACGACGTCACCGTCTACGCCGCCTACGGCAAGCGCGCCAAGCAGCTCGGCGAGCTCGAGCTCGGCCGTGCGGTCTACTACACCGGCCGCGACGAGGGCGGCCGCCAGGAGATCGTCCTGGAGGGCAACCCGGTGTGGATCCCCGAGGGCCACCTCGGCGAGACCAAGCCCGAGCCGCCGCCCGAGCCCTCGCCCGCCCCGACCCCGACCACGCCGCCGTCCGACGCCCCGGCCGGCCTCGACTTCTCCGCCTGCGGCGACTCCTCCGTCGAGGACGGCCTGGTCTCGGACGCCGTCGACCTCTACCGCGCCGTCTGCAACGCCTTCCCCGCGGTCGCCTCGGGCACGACCTACGGCTACGACCCGCACGGCGAGCACATCGACGGCAAGGCACTCGACTTCATGACCGACGACAAGGAGCTCGGCGACGCCATCGCCGCCTTCGTCCAGAAGCACGCCTCGGCGCTGAACATCTACGACATCATCTGGCAGCAGCGCATCTGGACCCCCGTCCGCTCCTCCGAAGGCTGGCGCCCCATGGAGGACCGCGGCGACCCCACCGCCAACCACTACGACCACGTCCACATCGCCGTCAACTGATCCCGCGAGCCGGCGCGTCTGCCCCACTCAGGATCGCCGAGTCGGCGCGTCTGCCTCATTGAAAGGCGCTGAGCCGGCGCGTCTGCCCCACTCAGGATCGCCGAGTCGGCGCGTCTGCCCCACTCAGGATCGCCGAGTCGGCGTGTCTGTCCCGCTGAGGATCGCCGAGTCGGC
>NZ_BMRK01000007.1:171649-227597 GCF_014648595.1 Nocardioides luteus
CGTCTGCCCCGCTGAGGATCGCCGAGTCGGCGCGTCTGCCTCATTGAAAGGCGCTGAGTCGGCGCGTCTGCCCCGAGATCTTGGGGCAGACGCGCCGACTCGGCGTCGTACGGCGGGGCAGTTGCGCCGACTCGGCGTCGTACGGCGGGGCAGTTGCGCCGAGTCGGCGACCGGGGGTCAGAGAAGGGTGGCGAGGGGGGTGGGTTTGCGGCCGCCGATGCGCTCGACGACGTCGGTGACGTTGGCGAGCTTGCCGAGGCGGGTCGCGGCGCCGAACGAGGTCATCAGCGGGGCGAGGAAGTCGGGGAGCCCGGCGGCGAGGAGGCCGGCGGCGTAGGTGTCGTCGTCGACCTGTACGACCTCGACCGGCTTGCCGGAACGCTCACCGGCAAGGGTGGCGAGGTCGGCGGCGGTGTAGGCCTGCGGCCCCGTCACGTCGTACGCAGCGCCCTCGTGTCCCTCGCTCGTCAGCACCCCGACGGCCACTGCCGCGCAGTCGGCGCGGGTGACGTAGGCGGCGGCGCCGTCGCCGAAGTTGGTGACCAGCTGACCGGCCTCCGCGGCCCCGTTGATCGTGTCGACCTGCATGTCGGCGTAGAGGTTGTTGCGCAGCATCGTCCAGGCCAGACCGCTCTCCCGCAGCGCCTCCTCGGTGGCGGCGTGGTCGGGAACGACGCCGGCCGGGTTGTCGGGCGTCGGCTCGGGGACCGAGGTGTAGGCGATGTGGCGCACCCCGGCCTTCGCGGCCGCGTCGATGGCGGCGCGGTGGCCCTCGACCCGGTTGCCGACGACGTCGGTGGAGATCAGCAGGGCGCGCTCGACGCCCGCGAAGGCGTCCGGGAGGCCCTCGGGGTTGCCGAAGTCGGCGGCGCGGACGTCGGCTCCGCGGGCGGCGTAGTCGGCGAGCTTGGCCGGGTCGCGGGTGAGGAGCACGACCTCGGACGGGTCGACGGTGGCGAGGAGCTGGTCGGCGACGAGCCGGCCGAGCTGGCCGGAGGCACCGGTGATGGCAATGGTCATGAAGGGTTCCTGTCCAGAAGAGATCTGTAGTCACAATGATGACGGTTCCGTAAATGTAGTCATGGCGATGACAATAAGGCAAGATGGGGGTATGGCCACCCCGACGAACACCCGTTTCGCGGTGGCCGTGCACGTCCTGGCCTACCTCGCCTCGTGCGCGGCGGTCGGACGTACGACACCGGTCGGCTCCGAGGAGCTCGCGGGCAGCACCGCCGTCAACCCGGTCCACGTACGCAAGGTGCTGGGCCCGCTGCGTACGGCCGGTCTGGTTCGGTCCCGCCCCGGCGCCCGCGGGGGCTGGGAGCTCGACGTGGATCCGGCGACCGTCAACCTCGCCCAGGTGTGGCAGGTGCTGCAGGGCGACGACCCGGTGCTCGGCATCCACGGCCCGAACCCCGCCTGCCCGGTCGGCGCGGGCATCCAGAGCGTCCTGGCCGACCTCGACCGGCGGGTCGCCAAGGCGGTCCTGGCCGAGCTCGAGGGCATCTCGCTGACCGACGTGCTCGCCGACTCCGGCTTCGACCCGGACGACTATGCCGGGTTCCTCTGCTGAGACAGCGATAGCCTCTCCAACTGTGGAGCCATATCAGGTCGCTGACCAGGAGCGGATCGTCGCCGAGCCGCCCAAGCGGGTGGTGGCGCCGGAGCGTACGCCGTTCGAGCGCGACCGCGCTCGCGTGGTGCATGCCGCCTCGACCCGCCGGCTGGCCGCGAAGACGCAGGTCGTGGGCCCCCAGGCCGACGACTTCGTACGCAACCGGCTGACCCACTCCCTCGAGGTCGCCCAGGTCGCGCGCGACCTCTCTCGCGCGCTGAACGGGCCGGAGTCGCCGCAGCCCGACATCGCCGAGACCGCGGCGCTCGCGCACGACCTCGGTCACCCGCCGTTCGGCCACAACGGGGAGAACGTGCTCGCCGAGCAGGCCAAGGGGATCGGCGGTTTCGAGGGCAACGCCCAGACCCTGCGGATCCTGACCCGGCTCGAGGCGAAGACCTTCGACGCGGACGGGCGTTCTGTCGGGCTCAACCTGACTCGGGCGACGCTCGACGCGTGCACCAAGTACCCGTGGCGCTTCGGCGAGTGCCCGGGGCCGAAGTTCGGTGTCTACGAGGACGACCTCCCGGTCTTCGCCTGGCTGCGGGCGCCCGGCGCCGGCCAGCGGCAGTGCGTCGAGGCGCAGATCATGGACCTCTCCGACGACGTCGCCTACTCCGTCCACGACGTCGAGGACGGCATCGTGGCCGGCAAGATCTCCCTCGCGAGCCTCGACCTCGACGGCGTCGCTGAGACCGTCGCCGACTGGTACGTCCCGGGCTTCGACCGCGCGCTCGCCGAGGCCACGATCGCCGACCTGCGAGCGGCCGGCTGCTGGATCGCCGACGGTGCTGCCTACGACGGCTCGCGCCGCTCCCAGGCCATGCTCAAGAACCTCACCTCCGACGTGATCGGCCGGTTCTGCGGCGCCGTCAAGGCGGCGACGTACGCAGCGGGCAGCGGCCCGTTCGTCCGCTACGGCGCCGACCTGGTGGTGCCGGAGCAGACCCGGATGGAGATCGCGCTGCTGAAGGGGGTCGCCGCGCACTACGTGATGCGCACCGACGAGCGTGCGGTGAAGATGGACCGCCAGCGCAACCTGCTCGGCGAGCTCGTCGACCACCTCGCCGCCACCGCGCCCGACGACCTCGACCGGCAGTTCGCCGACGACTGGCGGGCCGCTGCTGACGACGCCGCCCGGCTCCGTGTCGTCATCGACCAGGTCGCCTCGCTCACCGACATCACCGCGCTGGCCTGGCACGAGCGGCTCTGTCAGGGGCTATGATCCCCCTCTACATATGTAGAGCGAACGGAGATCGGCGTGGGACGTCGTGAAGAGCTGGCCGACGCCGCGATCGTCACGCTGGCGCGCGAGGGGATGCGCGGTCTGACCCATCGCGCGGTCGACCGCGAGGCCGGGGTCTCGGAGGGCTCGACCTCCTACTACTTCCGCACCCGTCAGGCGCTGCTCGGGGCGGTCGTCGAGCGGGCCACCGAGATGGACACCGCCGAGCTCGACGTCGCCTCGTTCGAGAGCCTCGAGACGGCCGCTGCCGCGATCGCTGAGATCCTGGGGGAGTGGGCCACGACCGGCCGGGCTCGTCAGCTGGCCCGGTTCGAGCTCGCGCTGGAGGCGACCCGGCGTCCCGAGCTGCGCGCTCCGCTGGTTGCGCGTCAGGAGGTGCTCCGCGGAGTCCTGCGTGACCGGCTCGCCCTCCTGGGGGTCGCCGACGCGGCCGAACGGGCCGCCGAGCTCGTCCCGCTGCTCAACGGCGTGCTCTTCGATGCGGTCACCCGGGCGGAGGACGAGGACGAGGCCGTCGCGATGATCCGCCGGAACGTACCCCGGCTGCTCGAGGTCGTCGGCAGCTGATCGCGCAGCCGGCTGGTGCTCGGAATTCTGTTGGCTCGTATCCTCTACATCTGTAGAGTGCTCTACAGATGTAGAGGAAAGGAAGTGGATCATGAGTACGACCAGACGAACCGGCCCCTCGACGGCCGCGATGCTGCTGGGGATGGGGCTGACGGTGGCCGCCGTGGTCGTCGTGTACGTCGACCGCGCATCGGCCGACGTGCTGGCCGGGCACATCCGCGCCGGTTACCCCGGCTACGACCAGGGCCAGATCGACACCGCCGCCACGACGTACCTCGCCTATCTGACGGTGCTCGGCGTCCTCGGCGTGCTCGCCTGGGGCGCCGGTGTGTGGGTGACCAGGAAGCGGCTCACGGTCGCACCCTGGCTGGTGAGCGCGCTCTTCGTGGTCGGCACGTCCGTCGCGCTGTTCAACCTCACCGTCCGGGACACCTCCGGCGCGACCGGGCTGGCGCCGCTGATCGGCTGGGTCGGGCTGCTCCCGTCGCTCGCCGGTCTGGCTGCGGTCGTCCTGGTCTGGCGCGCGCGTCGTGGAGAGGTGGCGTCGTGAAACCGGAGACCCTGCAGGCGCGACTGGACGCCGCGCACGAGGCCGGCCTGATCGGCATCGTCGCGGAGGTACGCCACGACGACGAGTCCTGGGTTGGAGCCGCCGGGCTGGCGGACGCCGAGGCCGGGGTGTCGATGGAGTCGACGATGCGACAACGCGTCGGCAGCGTCAGCAAGACCTTCACGGCCGCCGCGGTGATGCGTCTCGTCGAGGCCGGCGAGATCGACCTGGACCGGTCGATCGGCCACTACCTTCCGCATCTGGTGCCGGGTGAGCGTGGCGCGGCGATCACGCTCGAGATGCTGATGGGGCACACCAGCGGCCTCGCCGACTACCTCCCGCAGGCGTACCCCTCGCTCGCCGCCTTCCCGAAGATCGCGGCGACGACCCCGGCGAGCCTGGAGGACCACCGCTTCACCCGCTTCGACCCCGTCGACCTGATCGCGCTGGGCGTCGCCGCACGGCCGGTCGGCACCCCTGGCGGGCGGCCCGGCGTCTACTCCAACACCGGCTACCTGCTTCTCGCGCAGCTCATCGAGCTCGTCATCGGCCTCGGCGCCGAGCAGCACATCACCGAGAGCGTCATCGCGCCCGCCGGCCTGACCGACACCGAGCTCCCGACCGGGTCGAAGATCGAGGCGCCCCATCCGAAGATGTACGAGAGCTGGTTCGGAATGTTCGACCCGCCCCGCGACTTCAGCGTCTTCGACATGTCCTGGGTCGGTCCCGCAGCATCGCTGGTCACCACCCTCGCCGACATGAACCGATTCTTCGGCATGCTCCTCGCCGGCGAGATCGTCTCGCCCTCCTCGCTCGAGCGGATGCGGCGTACGGGTCAGGTCATCGCCTTCGACGGCTCGCGGATCGA
The DNA here is from genome assembly GCF_014648595.1 of Nocardioides luteus. Lineage (GTDB taxonomy): Bacteria > Actinomycetota > Actinomycetes > Propionibacteriales > Nocardioidaceae > Nocardioides > Nocardioides luteus. The sequence continues at coordinate 176,496 of NZ_BMRK01000007.1, forward strand.
CTACGGCCTGGGTCTCCACCGGGTGCAGGCGCCCGGGCTGGGCACCTTCTGGGGTCACGACGGCAGCGTGTGGGGAGCGGGTGCGGTCTCGCTGACCAGCGAGGACGGCCGCCGCCAGCTCTCCGCCGCGGTCAACCAGCAGCGGTGGAACCGTCTCGACGCCGGCGGCGTCCCGCAGCCGCACGCCATCGATGCAGCCCTGCTCGCGTTCCTCGGGGAGGCGCTCGGCGAGGCGTAGCGGCTGCGGGCAGACGGGGCTAGGTTCGGGAGTCATGACCGACCACGCAGCGCTCGCGACCGCCGAACGCGAGGACCTCGCCGACTTCCTCGAGACTCTGGAGCCCGAGCAGTGGGAGCGACCGTCGCTGTGCACCGAGTGGACGGTGCGCGAGGTGGTCGCTCACACAGTCAGCTACGAGGGCGTCCGGCTGCGGGAGTTCGCCGGGATGCTGCGGCACGCCCGGTTCCGGTTCGAGGAGATGAACGCCCGCCGGCTGGCCGAGTTCGGATCGAGGGAGCCGGGCGAGCTGGTCGCCTACCTGCGTACGCACGTGCGGCCCTCCGGACCTACGTCGGTGGGCGGTGGCCGGATCGCGCTGACCGACGCGCTGATCCATCACCAGGACATCCGCCGTGCGCTCGGGCTGCCGCGCGTGGTGCCGACCGAACGGCTCGTGCCGGTGCTGGGCTTCGCGTTCATGGCCCGGCCGTTGCCGGCCCGCCGCAACGTACGCGGCCTGCGGCTGCTCGCGATCGACCTCGACTGGTCCCACGGACGCGGTGACGAGGTCACCGGTCCGGCCGAGGCCCTGCTGATGGCGGTCAGCGGGCGCGCCGACGCCCTGCCCGAGCTCGCCGGGCCGGGGCTGGCGACGCTCGAGAGCAGGGTGCGGGCGAGCTAAGGGACGATGAACCAGAGGAGCGAGGCGATCACGAAGACCGAGACGCCGAGTGTGGTCTCCAGCACCGTCCAGGTCTTGAGCGTCGTGATGACGTCCATCCCGAAGAAGCGGCTGACCAGCCAGAAGCCGGAGTCGTTGACGTGGGAGAGGACGGTCGCGCCAGCGGCGATCGCGAAGACCAGCAGGGCGATGTCGAAGCTGCCGAGGTCGGCCGCGGCGACCTGAGCCGAGATCAGCCCGGCGGTCGTGGTCAGCGCGACGGTCGCCGAGCCCTGCGCGACCCGAAGCAGGGTCGCGATGAGGAACGCCTGCACGATCAGGGACATGCCGAGGTCGGAGAGCGAGGTCGAGAGCGACTCGCCGATGCCGCTGGTGCGCAGCACGCCGCCGAACATGCCGCCGGCGCCCGTGATCAGGATGATCGCGCAGATCGGGCCGAGCGCCTTGTCCATGATGTCGCTCGCGGTGCCGATGGGGAAGCGCCCAGGGGAGAGCACGAACATCGCCACCAGCACGGTGATCAGCAGGGCCACCGGGGTCTGACCGATGAGCACCAGTGCGCTGGCCCAGGTGGCGTCCTCGCTGACGGTGCCGGCCGCGCGCAGCGTGGTGACGACGGTGTTGAGACCGATCAGCACCAGCGGCAGGAGCAGCAGCAGGACGACGGTGGCGAAGGACGGGGGAGCGGTCCGCTCCTCCGAGCCGTCGGTCCGCTCGGGGTCGTCGAGCGCGAAGACGTTGGTCGGGTGCGGGTTGAAGCGCGCACCCAGCCGGGTGCCGACCAGGTAGGCACCGGGGATCCAGGCCAGTACGGCGACCGGTACGCCGATCAGCAGCGTCAGGCCGATGTCGCCGCCGAGCTCGGTGGCCGCCGCGACCGGTCCGGGGTGGGGTGGGACGACCGCGTGCATCGCCGCGAAGCTTCCGGCCGTGGGCAGGGCGTAGAGCAGGATCGAGCCGCCGAAGCGACGCGCGACCGCGAAGATGATCGGCAGGAAGACGACCAGGCCCGCGTCGAAGAAGATCGGGAAGCCGAAGATCAGGGCGGCGACCCCGAGCGCGAGCGGAGCACGCTTCTCGCCGAAGGCGCCGATGAGGGTGTCGGCGAGCACCTGCGCGCCGCCGGTCACCTCCAGCAGCCTGCCGAGCATCACCCCGAACGCGACCAGGAGCGCGACCGAGCCGAGCGTCGAGCTGAAGCCGTCGAGCAACGCCGTCGGGACGTCGGCGATCGGGATGCCCGCCACGACCGCCGTCACCACGCTCACCAGCACCAGCGCGACGAAGGCGTGCAGCTTGACCTTGGCGATCAGGACGAGGAGTACGACGACCGCGACGGCTGCGATCAGGAGCATCACCCACGTGGGGTGAGCGGGGGCCAACGGATCCATGGCGGACACCCTAGCGGTGAGATGTGATCTGGGTCACCCCTGACCGGGTATGCGAGATATGAGAGTCTCCCGGGTGTGAGTGATCCCCTGGTCTGGCTGCCCTTCGATCCGTCCGAGCTGGGCGAGGTGCCCGCGGGCCTCCGCTTCGAGCTCTTCGACCACACCCGCTTCGCCGGCCCCGAGGTGGAGGTGCCCGACTCCGTCGGCGAGGTCGCCTTCTACCTGCCGCCCTACATGCTCGGCTCCCGCATCTTCGACGTGGTCAGCCAGATGAGGTCGCTGCAGGTGGTGCAGCTGCTCACCGCCGGTGTCGACGCCGCCCGCGGGCGCATCCCCGAGGGGGTGACGCTCTGCAACGGCCGCGGCATCCACGACACCTCCACCGCCGAGCTCGCCCTCACCCTGATCCTCTCCTCGCTGCGCGGGATCCCCCGGCACGTACGTCATCAGGACGAGCACACCTGGCGGCCGGGCTGTTTCCCGTCGCTGGCCGACCGCAGGGTCCTGATCGTCGGGTACGGAGCGATCGGCCGCGCCATCGAGGCCCGGCTGCTCCCGTTCGAGACCGAGGTGGTCAAGGTCGCCCGCACCGCCCGCGACGACGTGCACGGCTTCGACGAGCTCGAGAAGCTGGTGCCGGAGGCCGACGTGGTCGTCCTGGTCACGCCGCTGACCGAGGAGACCCGCGGGCTCGTCGACCGGAAGTTCCTGAGCCGGATGAAGGACGGTGCGCTGCTGGTCAACGTCGCCCGCGGCGGGGTCGTCGTCACCGACGACCTGGTCGCCGAGCTCGCCACCGAGCGCATCCACGCGGCCATCGACGTCGCCGAGACCGAGCCGCTCCCGGCGGAGAGCCCGCTGTGGAGCTCGCCCAACCTGCTCATCACCCCGCACGTCGGCGGAGCCTCGAGCGCGATGTGGCCGCGCGCCTACCGGGTCGTCCGCGAGCAGCTCGAGCGATTTGCTGCTGGTGAGCCGTTGGCGAATGTGATGTCGGGGGCGTACTGACGGGTAGTCCAGGGAGTTCTGGCCCGTTACCGACCAGTAGACCGGCCAGAACTCCCTGGACTACCCGGCCGTCACCGCGTCACCGCGTCACCGTGATCGCCGTCTCCGCCTTCACCCCGTTCACCACGAGCGTCAGCGTGGCGGTGCCGGGGCGGAGGGCGGTGAGGCGGCGGGTGGTCGGGTCGAGGCGTACGACACCACGACCGTGCTCGCCGACGGCGACCCCGTCGCCGCCCCACTCGGCGGTGACCGGCCAGGCGACGGGGACGGTCGCGGTGCCCTGGGTGAAGGTGGCGTCGAGCGTCACCGAGGAGCCCGCGGCCAAGCTCGCAGGAGCCCCGGTCGAGACCGTGTCGACGGCCGGGCGGGTCTCGGCGCGCAGCCAGCGCAGCCTCGCGCCGGGGCCGGGATCGTCGCCGACCACACCGGCGCGCGGGTCGATGCCGATCATCGTCCAGCCGCGGAAGCCGCCGCCGGTCACGGTGCCGGCCGGGTTCTTGCCGGAGTTGCCGTTGATCAGCATCGAGACGCCCTGGGCCGACGAGCCGTGGAAGACCCCGACGTGGCCGTCGACGACCGCGACCGACTTGCCCGAGGACGTACGGAACCGCCCCAGCCGGTCTTCGAGCTGCCGGGCCTCGATCCGGTCGGTGAGCTGGCTGGCCTTGTCGGGCAGCGGGTCGTCGATCGGGTGGTGCATCGCGAGGACGACGCCGGTCACCGCCGGGTCGGCGGCCGCTTCGCGCAGCTGTGACTCCAGCTCGGTCAGCTGGGCCTTGCCGTCGTCGTTGCCGTGCAGGGTGCCAGAGGAGCTGTTGAGGGTGATGAGCTGCGTCGCGCCGAGACGGAACGAGGTGTGGGTCGCCCCGAAGACGGCCTTGAAGTTGGCGATCGGTCCACCCATGACCTCATGGTTGCCCGGCACGTAGGTGTAGGGGATCCGGTGGCCGACCTCCTCGTCCAGCACCCGCTTCGCCAGCGCGATGTCGGCCGGTGACGCCTCGTCGACGAGGTCACCGTCGATGATCAGGTGGTCGGGGCGGGCGGCGACGATCTCGCGGAGCGTCTCACGTACGTGGCGCACCAGGTCGCTGTCCGGGTCGCGGGCCACGAACTGGCCGTCGGACATCACCGCGATCCGCTGGGGTCGCTCGTCGACGGTGCCGTCGGTGAGGATCACCGGGTCGTGCACCTCCTCGGCCTGCGTCGGCGGAGCGTCCGGCGCGATGTTGGCGACCAGGTCGCTGATCGTCAGGTCCCCGGCGTACGAGGCTTCCGGCCGGGTCTCCAGGAACCGGATCTTGTCGACCCGGATCGGCATCACCGTGCCCGGCGGGATCGGATAGACCACCTGCTGCCAGCCGTCCCAGGTGACCAGGTCACCGTCGAGGTTGCTGACCGTGCCGTCCCCGGAGCGGATCTGGATCCGCGGCCAGATCCCGCTGGCGTCACCGTCGACCCACAGCGAGAGACTCAGCGGGCTCCCGGGCACCTCGAGACCAGCGGGCGGAACGGCATAGACGCCGCGGGTCCCGGTGCTGGTGGTGAAGTCGTGGCGCAGCCGGAGCGCGTCGCCGCCGTCCTGGCCGCCGCCGGCGACCGGCTCGATGGTGGCCGTCGCCCGCGCGGTCTCGACCGTCCAGGAGGCGCCGTCGGTGAAGTCGGCCAGGGTGTGCTGCTCGCTGCCGACCAGCACCGTCGAGGTCACGTGATGCCCACCCACGGCGAAGTCGACGACCGCCGCACCGCTCTCCATCGTCGGGCGCACGCTGAAGCCGTTGGCCCCGTCGGGAGCGACCTCGACCCCGGGACCGGCGTCCACGGTCACCTCGGCCGGCTCGATCGGCGCCGGCCGACCGTCGGCGTCGTAGCCGGTGACCTGGATCGTCGCGGTCTCCCCGGGCTCCTCGATCGCCAGCTGCGACCTGTCGACCGCCAGCCGGTCGAGCGGACCGAGGACGGTCAGCGGCATCGATGCGCGGTGGCCGGCCGTGGTGAAGACGACGTCGGCAGAGCCCGTACGCCGCCCGACGGCCGCCGCGCGGTCCTCATCGACCCCGACGATCTTGACGTCGGGCCCCTTGGCGCGGAACCGTCCCGGCTGCTCCACGGCCGCGTAGGCGGCATCGAGCCCGGAGCCGAAGAGAGTACGCCGCTGCCCCTGCAGCACGCGGTAGGCGCCGGCCCGGTTGGTCACCGGGCGCACCTGGGCACCGGTCGGGACACCGGTCGGCTCCGCGGAGGAGAAGAAGAGCAGCGAGTTGGAGACCTCGCGCTCGGAGCCGTCGGAGGGGGTGTCGACGATCCGCGACTCCACGTCACCCGCCACCCGCGCCGCCATCGTCGTCGAGCCGCCACCGTCGAGATTGAGCGCCTGATAGGCCCCGAGGCTGATCATGAACCGGGCCAGCTCTCCCCGGGTCATCCCGCGCGAAGCGGCGGTCTGGCCGTCGAGCGCGAGCACGATCAGCCGGGTGCCGTCGCGGTTCAGCCCGACCGCCGTCCGCGAATGGACCCCGTCGTCACCGATGCCCGGGCCGACCTCCCCGTCGGCCACCAGCTGCACGTTGCCGCTGACCGCCCAGTCGAGCTCGTCGGCCAGGTCGATGGCGACGTCGACGCGGTCACCGACCTCCAGCGCGCCGACGACCTCGGCCCCCTCCTCGCGGCCGAGCAGCACCTGCCCGCCGTCCGGTACGTCCGGGGCGCCGGCCTCGTCGGCCACGGCGGTGACGACCCCGTCGACCACGCTCGCCCGGGCGACCTCGTCGGAGACGTTCCCGGGGCCGCCGACCGGCCGGTCGAGGGTGTAGTCGCCCCACAAGCCGGTGTAGACGCCGATGCCGTCGGCGGGCAGCGACGGCGTGTTGAAGCCGGCGAGGTCGTGCGCGTCCCCGTCGATCGTGACCGTGCCGCCCGAGGTCAGCTCGCCGATCGCGGCCCCGGCGTCGGTCATCGAGAGCGTCGGCTCCGCCCCGAACCGGGCGTTCTGCAGCCCCGACCGGCTCTTGGCCAGCCCGACCGGAGCGCCCGAGGCGTTGATGTCGTAGAAGCCCGCGTTGACCCCCGCCACCGCGCCGGTGCCGGTCATCTGCTGCGACAGGGTCGCGATCCCGGCGACCTTCCCGGTGTTGCGTACGTCCATCGACAGCGTCGGTTCGGAGAGGTCCGCGGTGAGGACGTTGCCGCGGTTCCAGCCGGCGTCCTCCAGCCGCTGGAAGTTGGTCAGCCTCAGACCGGGGGCGACGTCCTGGGTCGCGACCGTCGAGAGCGCCTCGCCGTTCGCGGTGAAGTCGTAGCCGTTGGCCTCCTGCTGGCTCGGCGCGATCCCGCCGGGCGCGAGCGTCACCGCCGTCGGCGGTGGCGGAGGTACGTCGGCCGCGGCCGGTCCCGCGACGAGGAGGACGATCAGGGCAAGGGCGAGTGTGGGGGCGTGGGGGCGCACGCCTCTCACTGTGACGACCATCATGATCTGTGTGAAGCGAATTAACCGGGGGCGGTACCGTCACCGTTGTGCTTCAGACTGCGGTCGTCCAGGAGACGGCGGTGCCCGGCGACGTGACCGCCAACGTCGCGACCGCCGCCGCGCGGGTCCGCGAGGCCGCAGCGAGGGGTGCCCGCCTCGTGGTGCTGCCGGAGACGTTCCCGAGCTCGTGGGACGTCGCCGCGTTCGACGGCCCGCTGCCGTCGCTCACAGATGCCACCTGGCTCGATCCGGTCCGCGACGCGGTCGAGGAGACCGGAGCCGTGCTCGTGCTGAACTCCGCCCTCGATCACGCCGGACGCCGCTCGATCACGAGCCTGGTCATCGCGCCGGGGGAGGAGCCGGTCGCTGCCTACGACAAGCAGCATCTCTTCCCGCCCGAGCGGGAGCGCTTCGCACCGGGCGATCACGGCACCACGATCGAGATCGACGGCATCCGGGTGGCGCTGTCGGTCTGCTACGACGCCAACTTCCCCGAGCACGCCGCTGCGGCGGCCGCCGACGGCGCGATCCTCTACCTCAACTCCGGTGCTTACTTCCCCGGCGGCGGCCACCGGCGCGACCTGCACTACGCGGCCCGGGCGCTGGACAACTCGATGTACGTCGCCTTCGCCGGTCTCGTCGGCGGACCGCTCGGCCTCATCGGCGGCTCCGCCGTCTACGACCCGCTCGGGCGCCCCGTCGAACGCCTCGACGACAGGACGCCCGGCATGGTCGTGACCACGATCGACCCGGCCGAGGTCGCGCGCGTGCGCGAAGAACAACGGATGTGGACCGACCATCGAGGCGACCTCGGTCCGCGGCGTACGCTCCGGCTCTAACCGCGCTCGGTGGGCTTCTCGGCGACCAGCCTGCCGAAGGCGATCATCCGGTCGTCGGTGTGGAAGAGCTCGGCGCAGGTGGTGAGCGTGATCAGGCGCTGGCCCTCGACCTGCTCGGGCTCGACCCCGCCGTCGGCGGGGTTGTCGGGCAGCGGCTCGGTGACCCAGCTGGCGGTGAACGGCACGATCAGGTCGTCGCCACCGCTGGTCAGCTCGTAGACGTACGTCTTCTCCCTGGTCACCACGCGGATCTCGTCCCCCTTGCGGAGCGAGGGCATGTCGCGCAGCGGCTCGCCGTGGGTGACCCGGTGGCCGGCGAGCGCGAAGTTGCCGACCTCGCCGGGGCCGGCGGTCTCGCTGAAGTGGCCGAAGCCGGCGCCGAGCACCCGGTCGGAGGTGCCCTCGAGCACCGGGATCCGGTAGTCCTTCCCGAACCGCGGGATCTCGATGATCGTCGATGCCGACCCGAACTCGGTCTTCACCTCGCCCTGCCCCGAATCCCACGCCTGCTCGATCTTCGTGGTCGCCTCGCGCTGTCGCTCCTTGCTGACGATGGTGGTGCCGTAGAACTCCCAAGCCACGTATCCGAGCACTGCCAAGCCGCTCAGCAGGAGCGCGATCCCGACCCAGAAGAAGCCTCGGCGGCGGCGAGGCTGGGTGCGTGTTTCAGTGGCCATCAGGTCCAGCATCTCAGGCGGGTCGCCGACCCGTAAGATCTTCGGTGTGGCGGGTCGGATCAAGGAGACGAGCATCCAGGAGGTGCGGGAGAAGGCGCGCCTGGACGACATCGTCTCCCAGTACGTCACGCTGCGCCGCGCCGGACCCGGCACCTTCAAGGGCCTGTGCCCCTTCCACGACGAGAAGTCGCCGTCCTTCAACGTCAACCCGAGCCGCGGGTTCTACAAGTGCTTCGGCTGCGGCGAGGGCGGCGACGTCATCGACTTCGTGATGAAGCTCGACGGGCTGAGCTTCTTCGAGGCGGTCGAGCGGCTCGGCGACAGGGTCGGCGTCCAGGTCCAGCGCGACGAGGGGGACGAGGCGCCCGTACGCCGCGGTCCCGGCCGAGGCAAGCTCGTCGAGGCCCACAAGGTCGCCGCCGAGTTCTACGCCGAGCAGCTGCTGACCCCCGACGCCGTCGTCGCGCGGCAGTTCCTCGCCGAGAAGGGTTTCGACCGCGACGCTGCGCTCCACTTCGGCGTCGGCTTCTCGCCGCGCGGGGGAGAGGACCTCTACCGCCACCTGCGGGCGCGCGGCTTCTCCGACGAGGAGGTCGTCACCGCCGGCCTGGTGGCGCAGGGACGGTCCCACTACGACCGGTTCCGCGGCCGGCTGATGTGGCCGATCCGCGAGTCGGGCGGCGACGTGATCGGCTTCGGCGCGCGGCGGCTCTTCGACGACGACCGCATCGAGGCGAAATACCTCAACACCTCCGAGACGCCGATCTACAAGAAGTCCCACGTCCTCTACGGCATCGACCTGGCCCGCAAGGAGATGGCCCGGACCCGCGAGGCGGTGATCGTGGAGGGCTACACCGACGTGATGGCCTGCCACCTCGCCGGCATCACCACCGCGGTGGCCACCTGCGGCACCGCATTCGGCGACGACCACGCCAAGGTGCTGCGCCGGTTCATCTCCGACGACCAGCAGCTGCGCGGCGCGGTCGTGTTCACCTTCGACGGCGACGCGGCCGGGCAGGCCGCCGCACTGAAGGCGTTCAAGGGAGACGGCAACTTCACCTCCCAGACCTATGTCGCCGTCGAGCCCGACGGCCTCGACCCCAACGACCTGCGCATCAAGAAGGGCGACGAGGCGGTCCGCGAGCTGCTCGCCAACCGGGTGCCGCTCTACGAGTTCGTGCTGCGCAACATCGCCGACAAGTACGACCTCGACCGCGCCGACGGCCGCATCGACGCCCTGCGCGAGGCGGCCCCGCTGGTCGCCTCGGTGCGCGACGAGTCCAAGAAGATGGGCTTCACCCGCGATCTCGCTCGGTTCGTCGGCGTCGACCCCGACGAGGCCGCCCGAGAGGTACGCCGCGCCGCCGGCCGCCCCGCTCCGCAGGCCGCCCCGCCCCGCCGCGATCAGGTCGCCGCTGCTTCCTCAGAGGCCCCGGCCGCCCCGCGCCGCCCACCCATGCCCCACCCCCGCGAGCCGCGCTTCGCAGTCGAGCGCGAGACCCTGAAGCTCTTCGTGCAGCACCCGGTCGCCCTGGGCCGCACCACCGGCGAGATCACCCCCGAGGCCTTCACCCACCCGCTCTATCGTGCCCTGTGGGAGATCATCGCCGGCCTCGGCGGACCCGGCGCCGGCACCGGCGACGCCCACTGGGCCCAGAAGCTCGGCGCCGCCGCCACGGAACCCCTCGTCAGCCGCATCCTCGCCGAGCTCGCCGTCGAGCCGATCCCCTCGGCGAAGGAGCCGGACGCTGCGTACGTCCTGCAATATGTCGTACGCCTCCTCGAGCTACTCGACCAGCGCCGCATCGCCGACGTGAAGAGCCGTCTGCAGCGCTCCGACGCCGCCGCCGACCCCGACTCCTACAACCGTCTCTTCGCCCAGCTCGCAGCGCTCGAGCAGCACCGCCGCGGCCTCCGCGACCTCGTCGCCGAGTGACGGCCTCCCGATTTCCGATCGCCGCCGCCGGGTTGCTAATGTTTCACCCGCGCCGCAAGGAGCATTCCCCGATAGCTCAATTGGCAGAGCATTCGGCTGTTAACCGGAGGGTTGTTGGTTCGAGTCCAACTCGGGGAGCCACACAGAGCCGCTGACCTGGAGATCAGGTTCAGCGGCTCTCGTCGTTCAGCGGCACCGCGCCTGACTAGAGCATGCGGTCAACGGGTACCCCATCCACATGGACGCGCTGTGGACATCACGCACCTCGGACTCTGACCCGCTGCCCGACGACGGTCGCTTCGACGACATCGTGGTGGGGGCGGGGCTGACCGGCCTGACGGCCGCTCTGCTGCTGGCGCGCGCCGGGCGCCGGGTAGGCGTCGTGGAGGCGCGCGAGGTCGCTGCGGTCACCACCGGTCGCACCACGGGCAAGCTGTCGCTGCTCCAGGGCACGAAGCTCTCCCAGATCCTGAGCGCGCAGTCGCGCGAGGTCGCGCAGGCGTACGTGGACGCCAACAAGGAAGGTCAGCAGTGGCTGCTGCGGTTCTGCGGCGACCATGACGTACCTTTCCAGGTCCGTGACGCGGTGACCTACGCCGCCGCCGAGCGCGACCTCGCCAAGGTGAAGGACGAGCACGAGGCGGCTCGCTCGCTGGGCCTGGACGTACGCTGGGCCGACCAGCTCGAGGTGCCGTTCCCGCTCGTGGGCGGGACCGTGCTGGCCGAGCAGGCGCAGTTCGACCCGATGGACGTGGTCGCCGCGCTCGTCGACCAGCTCCGAGCACACGGCGGGACCGTCCACGAGGGGCGTCGCGTGGTGGGGGTCTCGCGGCGAGGCGCGCCGGAGGTCACTCTCGACGACGGGCACGTGCTCCGTGCCGACAACGTCGTCCTCGCGACCGGCATGCCGGTCCTCGACCGGGGCCTCTACTTCTCCAAGGTCGAGCCGACGCGCTCCTACATCATCGCGTTCCAGGGCGCCGAGGTGCCGTTCGGGATGTACCTCTCGGTCTCCTCGCCGGGCGTCTCGATCCGCAGCGTGCCGGGAGATGCCGACAGCGCGCCGGCGCTGCTCGTCGGCGGTGCGGGACATGTCGTGGGGCGTACCCGCTCCGAGAGCGCGAAGCTGGACGAGCTGCGGGAGTGGACCGCCCACTACTTCCCGGGGGCCACCGAGACGCATGCCTGGTCCGCGCAGGACTACTCGCCGCCGGACGGGGTTCCCTTCGTCGGCAAGCTGCCTCGCGGTGGCGGGCGCATCTACCTGGCCACCGGCTACGACAAGTGGGGGATGACCAACGGGGTGGCTGCGGCGCTGAGCATCGCGGGACAGATCCTGGGCAAGCGGCCCGAGTGGGCCGAGACCCTCGGCAGCCGTCCGCTCCGACCGCGCGGAGCAGCCCGCGTCGCCGCCATCAATGCCGGTGTCGGAGTGGCCGCGACCGGGTCGTTCGCACGCGCCGAGTCGAAGAAGGTCTCAGTCCCGGCCGGCGAGGGTGAGGGCAACGTGGGCCGCGACGGGGTCGTGCCGATCGGCGCCTCCCAGGTGGACGGCAAGACCTGCCAGGTCGTCGCGCTGTGCACCCATCTCGGAGGTGCGCTGCGCTGGAACGACGCCGAGAAGAGCTGGGACTGTCCGTTGCACGGGTCCCGGTTCGCCCCGGACGGCAAGGTCCTCGAAGGCCCCGCCACGAAACCGCTGGTCCAGCACGAGGTGCTCGCCGACGACTGACCGGGGAGTCCCTCAGGGTTGAGATCGGCCCTGTGGGGGTACCTCCTCGTCACAGAACGAGGAGGCGGTCACATTGGCATCGGGCGCGCAGACTGGAACGATCACCACCGACATCCCGGCTCGGCTGGACCGGATGCCCTGGTCACGATGGCACTGGATGATCGTGATCGGGCTCGGCACCGTCTGGATCCTCGACGGGCTCGAGGTCACCATCGTCGGATCGATGTCGGCGGCTCTCAAACCGGAGGGCACCGGCCTGGGCATGTCCAGCGCCGACATCGGTCTGGCCGGCGCGATCTACGTCGCCGGCGCCTGTGTGGGTGCCCTCTTCTTCGGGCAGCTCACCGACCGGTTCGGCCGCAAGAAGCTGTTCATGATCACGCTCGCCGTCTATCTGCTCGGCACCGTGCTCACCGCCTTCTCGATGAACCCGATGTGGTACTTCGCCTGCCGGTTCATCACCGGCACCGGGATCGGCGGAGAGTACGCCGCGATCAACTCCGCGATCGACGAGCTCATCCCGAAGAAGTACCGGGGCCGCGTCGACGTCGCCATCAACGGGTCGTTCTGGATCGGTGCGGCCGGCGGCTCGCTGCTCACCGTCGTCCTTCTCAACGAGGCGATCATCGACCCGAGCTGGGGCTGGCGGATCGCGTTCGCGCTCGGTGCGGTGCTCGCCTTCGGCATCCTCTTCGTACGCAAGGCCGTTCCCGAGAGCCCGCGGTGGCTCTTCATCCACGGCCGTGAGGAGGAGGCGGAGCGGATCGTCTCCGACATCGAGGGCAGGGTGCGGCACGACACCGGCACCGACCTACCGGCCGTCGACGACGACTCGATCAGGATCCGGCAGCGCAAGACGATCAGCCTGGTGCTGATCGCGCGCACCGTCTTCGCGCTCTACCCGCGCCGCACGATCCTCTGCTTCGCCCTCTTCGTCGGCCAGGCGTTCCTCTACAACGCCTTCTTCTTCACCTACGGCGACACCCTCACCACGTTCCTCGGGGTGGAGCAGACGGGCTGGTACCTGGCGATCTTCGCGGTCAGCAACTTCGCAGGTGCGCTGCTGCTCAGCCCGCTGTTCGACAAGCTCGGCAGGGTGCCGATGATCACCGGGACGTACGTCACCTCCGGGGTCCTGCTCGCGATCGCCGGCATCATGCTCGGCAGCTTCGACGCGGTCACCCTGACGATCGCGGGCGCGATCATCTTCTTCATCGCCTCGGCGGGTGCCAGCGCTGCGTACCTCACCGCCAGCGAGATCTTCCCGATGGAGACCAGGGCGCTGTGCATCGCCTTCTTCTACGCGATCGGCACCGCTGCCGGCGGCATCAGCGGGCCGCTGCTCTTCGGCCGGCTGATCGACGACGCCTCGGCCAGCGGAGACATCACCGGCCTCGCGATCGGCTACTTCATCGGTGCGGCCCTGATGATCGCCGGCGGCATCGCCGAGGCGATCCTCGGGGTGAAGGCCGAGGGCCAGTCGCTGGAGAACATCGCCAAGCCGCTCACCGTCGAGGATGCGGAGCCGTCCGCACCGAACCCCGCGTGAGACGAGGAGGAACCGTCATGCCCATGCCGCCGCCGAAACCCACCGAAGGCCACCGGGACCGGCAGACCACCGAAGAGGTCGGTCAGCTCGTCCGGGCGCTGAAAGAAGAGGGGCCGCAGAGCCCCGAGCAGCTCGCCACGCTCGTCGGAGCACGGTTCTGGAAGGACCATCGCTTCGACCGAGCGCTCACCCAGGCGGTCGCCGACGGCGTGATCGTCGGCGCCAGCGACGGCAGGCTGCACTCGACATGAGCGGCTCGGCGCCGGTAGGGGCAACCTCTTCTGCGTCGTCGACCTGGGTCACACACCCGCCGGCTGAACCACCGCCGGTATGTCGTCCCGCTGCTCGGGTACCGCGTAGTCATGACTGAGATGAACCAGGACGAAGCCCGCGTCCAGGCCCTGATGGGTGTGGTCGAACGCGTCAACGCTTGGCAGGAGACCGCCCCGGACGGGACCATCCGCGACGAGCTCGACAAGGCGCTGGAAGAGGCCGGGGTGACGCTCACGGAGCACCAGAAGGAGCAGGTCACCGACCAGATCTCGCGGCAGGAGGAAGTCGACTACGACCTGCTCGCCTCGCACACCGGCGAGGGCGGCCCGGCCTGACCGAGGGCTGAGCGCACCACGACCCGGCCCGGGGGGAGTCACCCTCGGGCCGGGTCGATGCGCGCCATGACCGGGGTCGCCAGGATCCCGTGGATCAGCACCGAAGCGACGATCGTGAAGGCGACCGTCGACCACAGCCAGTCCTGGGCCAGGAGCTCGGACTCGCCACCGGCGTAGGCGAGGTAGTAGACGGAGCCGATGCCGCGTACGCCGAAGAAGGCGGCCGCCCAGCGCTGCGGCCGGGTGAGCTCGGTCGAGCCCGACGTACGCCTCGGCCACGACGTGAGCGCGAGGACACCGGCCAGCGGCCGGACGACCAGGATCAGCCCGAGTCCGATGACCACGCCGCGCCAGTCGAGCGCGTCCAGCAGACCCCGGGTCAGCGCGATGCCGAGGATGAGCAGGACGAAGAGGGTGAGCAGCCGCTCGAGGCGCTCGGCCACCTCGTGCATGGCCGCGTGGTAGTCGTGGGAGCGCTCGGCCGAGCGGAACGACAGCGCGCAGACGAAGACCGAGAGGAACCCGTAGCCGCCGACGATCTCGCCGACCCCGTAGGCCGCGATCAGTGCCGCGAGCGCGAGCAGCGACTCGCCGCGTTCGGCCACCCGCAGGGAGCGGTTGCTGGAGCGGAACGCGATGAAGGCGAGCAGCTTGCCGACCACGATCCCGGCCAGCACGCCGATCACGACCTTGCCGATCAGATAGAAGCCGACCCACTCCAGCGCCCAGTGGGAGACCGCGTCCTCGGTGGCGATCATGATCGCCAGGTAGACGAACGGGAAGGCGAGGCCGTCGTTGAGCCCCGCCTCCGAGGTCAGCGTGAAGCGGAGCTCGTCGCTCTCGTCGACCTCGTGGTCGTCCGTCTGCGGACCGGCGACCTGTACGTCGGAGGCGAGCACCGGGTCGGTGGGCGCGAGCGCTGCACCCAGGAGGATCGCCACCGCCGGCGCCAGGCCGGCGACCCAGCCGAACAGCGCCACCGCGGCGATGCACAGCGGCATCCCGATGGCCAGCAGCCGCCAGGTCGGCGACCAGCGTCGCCAGGTCTTCGGGTCGAGCAGCGACAGCGGCCGGTCGATGGCCAGGCCGACGCCCATCAGAGCCACGATCACGACCAGTCCGGCGACGTGCTCGATCGCGGCCCGGTTCTCCTGCGGGTCCAGGGGCATGCCGTCGGGGAGCGGGGTCAGACCGATCAGCATCCCGATGCCGACCAGCACCATCGGTGCCGAGATCGCCCAGCGGTTCAGCAGGTCGGGGAGGATGATGGCCAGCAGGAGGCTGGCGCCGAACACGACGTACGCAACGTCGGCAGTCATGGCCAGGATCCCCCTGATTCATCGCGTCGTCGAGCCGGCTTCGCGGACCCGCTCGGTCAGGTTACGTGAGGGGTGGTCCGTCCGTGGGGCATTGGGTTCGGCCGGGTCGGGGGTTAGTGTCCCAAGCATGAGTGAAGACCAGCTGCAGCCAGAGGACACGCTCGACGACCGCGGCGTGGAGGACGTCCTGGACGAGGGCTACTCGCCGCCCGAGCGGCCGCGAGGCGTCACCGCCAAGGGCGTCACGGCGCGTGAGGAGATCGAGGGCGAGACCATCGACGAGCGCCACGCTCAGGAGGAGCCCGAGGTCTGGGAGGAGGCCGAGGCCGAGGCCGACGCCGACATCCTGGACGGCCCGGTGACCGGCGAGGTGGGCGACGCCCGCGCCGGTCGGCTCACCAGCCCCGACGAGGGCGTGCTCGAGGACGACGAGGCGGCGCTCGTGGGCCACGACGAGGGCATCGACGGCGCCGGCGCCTCGGCCGAGGAAGCAGCCGTGCACATCGTCGACGAGGACGCCGAGCAGCTCTGAGGGAATGATTTTCCGGCTCGTGGGTACTGGTGGGCGGTCTGATCCCTACCAGCGAGGAGAACTGCCGTGTCTGAGGACGTGGTCGACCTCATCATGCAGGACCACCGCGAGGTGGAGAGTATTTTCGAGAAGCTCCAGCGCGAGCCGGAGGTGAGGGCCGGACTGACCCCCGTCCTGGTGACCCTGCTGGCGGCCCACAGCCGCGCCGAGGAGTCCGAGGTCTACCCGGCCGCGCGGGACGAGGCGGGCGAGGCAGAGGATGTCGCCCACAGCCAGGAGGAGCACCTGCTGGCCGACCGCCTGCTCGCCGAGCTGAGCGAGTGCGACCCCTTCGGTGACGACTACGAGAAGAAACTGAAGGAGGTCGTCGACGCGGTCACCCACCACGTCGAGGAGGAGGAGAAGACCGTCCTCCCCGGCATGCGCAGCGGTCTCGACGACGCGCGACGTGCCGAGCTCGGCCAGGCCTTCTTGAAGAGCCGCCAGGAGCACCTGGGCGACATGCCCCAGGACCGCACCCGGGCGGAGATGAAGCAGCAGGCCGCCAACGCGGACATCCCGGTCGGCGACAAGGGTAAAGAGGCCCTTCGGGACGTGCTCGACGAGCACGCCGACGAGTGATGTACACGGTACGTGGCATCGACGAGTGGTGGCTCGTCGCTCGCTCCTCGGTCGCCAAGCACTGCGCCAGCGCGCTGGCGGCCGTGGACGAGAAGGAGGACGCGCAGGAGAAGCGGGCGAGCGACTCCGACGACGTCGATCGCGGCGGCTGGTGGGGGCGGCTGCCGGCCTGCTAGCCGCCGACCGGCGGTCCGACGAGGAGCGCGATCACGGTCAGCGCGGCCACGCTGGCGACGCCGGTGGCCAGGCCGCGGACCGGGTTGCGCACCAGCCACGCGAGCGGACGCTCGAGCGGGCGCACGGGGGACTCCTGGACCAGTCGCCACTGCGAGGCGAGGAGGCCGCGGCGCTCGGCGTACCAGTCGAACCACAGCGTGAGCAGCGGCGGGATCGACGAGGCGAGGCCGGCGACCAGGCGGCCGAAGGACCAGCGCTGGTCGATGGCGATCGCCACGGTCGTCAGGCAGTAGGCGATGAAGACGATCCCGTGCAGCATCCCAAAGACGCTCACGGCGAGCTCGGTGGTCTCGGTGACGTACTTCAGGAACAGCCCGATGAGCAGCCCGGTCCAGGTCACCGCCTCGGTGACGGAGACGACCTTGTAGAGGCGAGACGGGGAACGAAGCAGCGCAGGCACGCGCCAAGGGTATTCGTCGCAGAAGGAAGAGCATGAATCGCGCAGCGGCCGGGTACCGAGTGGACATGGCTAAGAACAAGCTGCACTACACGGTCCCCGGCCTCGACGAAGGTGATGCGCAGACGATCATCGACCTGCTGCAGTCACGCCTTCACGCCGCGAACGACCTCCATCTGACTCTCAAGCACGTTCATTGGAACGTCGTCGGCCCGCACTTCATCGCCGTCCACCAGATGATCGACCCGCAGGTCGAGGCGGTACGTGCCATGGCGGACGCCATCGCCGAGCGCATCGCCACCCTCGGTGGCGCGCCGCGAGGCACCCCGGGCGCTCTCGTCGAGGAGCGCACGTGGAACGACTACAGCATCGGTCGCGCCACCACCCAGGAGCACCTCGCCGCGCTCGACGTCACCTACCAGGGTGTGATCACCTCCTACCGCGAGGCGATCAAGACCGTCGACGACCTCGACCTGGTGACCCAGGACATGCTGATCAGCCAGACCGACCAGCTCGAGCTCTTCCACTGGTTCGTCCGCGCCCACCTCGAGGACCAGGGCGGCAACCTGAAGACCAACGACGCCTCTACGGAGTCCGGCGCGGCCCAGGCCGTCAGCGGCTGAGGCGGTCGCAATGAGGTGGTGGCTCTCGGCACCGGCTCTCATCCTCCCGCTCATCCTCACCGGATGTGGCTCAGGACAGGACGAGGCGGTGCGCGAGAGCGCCGCCGATTTCAACGCCGCGGTCTCCGCGAAGGACTGGGCACGGGCGTGTGACCTGCTCGCTCCGGAGACGCGCGGAGAGGTCGAGTCCGCCGCCAAGAGCCCGTGCACCAGTGCGCTGGCGGAGGAGGACCTGCCCGCCCCGGGCGCCCTCGAGCAGGTGGATGTCTTCGGCACCACCGCCGAGGTGCGCTACCGGGGCGACACGCTTTTCATGACCGAGTTCGCCGACGGCTGGCACCTGCTCGCAGCGGGCTGCACGCCTCAGCCGCCGAAGCCCTACGACTGCTCCGTGCACGGAGGCTGAGATGCGACTCATGTACGTCACCTACCTGGCCGTCATCGCGATCGGGCTGCTCTACACGCTCGTCATCGCGCTGCGGCACGGCTGAGGAGGACCGGTGCGTCGATTCCTCGAGGAGAACTCGCTCAGCCTCGTCTTCGGGGGTCTCTTCCTCGCGACGCTCGTCGGCCAGGCGTTCGCCGGCTGGCATCTGCTGAACGACGAGCTCTTCGCCGAGGGCCTCCACCAGATCTCGTTCGGTCGCTACCTGACCTCGGCCAGCTTCGCCGTCGACGTGACGGAGAACTGGCAGAGCGAGTATCTCCAGTTCCTGCTCTACGTGATCTTCACGGTCTGGCTCCTGCAGCGCGGCTCACCCGAGTCCAAGCCGCTCGGGCACGCCGGCAAGGAGTCCGACGAGGAGCAGAAGGTCGGAGCGTACGCGCAGGACGACTCGCCCAGGCTGGCGCGGGTCGGCGGCATTCGCACCGCCCTCTACTCCCGCTCGCTGGGCATCGTCATGGGAGCCATCTTCCTGATGTCCTGGCTCGTGCAGTCGGTGGCCGGCTGGGCGGACTTCAACGAGACCAGGCTCCGCCAGCTGCGTGACCCGATCTCGTGGGGCTCCTATCTGCTGAACTCCGACTTCTGGTCCCGCACGCTGCAGAACTGGCAGTCGGAGTTCCTCGCGGTGGGGTCGATGGCCGTGCTCGCGATCTATCTCCGCCAGCGTGGCTCGCCGGAGAGCAAGCCGGTCGGGTCGCCCCACGATGCCACTGGCATCGAGGGCTGACCCCCGGCTGCCTCAGTCCTCGGACAGCAGCCGCAGCACAGCCTTCTCTGCCGCTGCCTGGCGAGCCTGCGGGTCCTTGTCGACGCCGTTGCTCAGCCGGATGGTGCGGCCCTCGTCGTGCAGCTCGAGCACCCGCGGGTCGATGTAGGAGCTGCGCGCGACCGTCGGGGTGTTTCCCAGATACTCGGCGACCTCCTTGATTGCGGCGACCTGCTGCTTGCGCCGTGACCTCGCGGTTGGGGTCGCGCGCTTCGCGGCCTCCGGGTCCTCGGCCAGCGCGGTCGCGGCGAGCACGGTCGCGTGCCAGGTGCGGAAGTCCTTCGCAGAGACCTCCAGACCGCTCAGCTCCCGCATGTACTCGTTGACCATGGCGGCGGTCAGCCGCTGCCAGCGGCGGCCCTGCTTGAAGGAGAGCAGCTCCTCGAAGCCCGCCCGCCGGCGCCGCATCTTGGCCAGCGCCTCCACCGAGACCGGGTCGTCGATGACGATGGTGTGCTCGATGCCGGACTTGCCGGTGAAGTCGAAGACGACGGTGTCGCCGCGCCGACGGACGTGACGACGCTCGAGCGTGGTCAGGCCGAAGCCGCCGTTGTCGTCGGCGTACGCATCGCTGCCGATGCGAAAGCAGCCCAGGTCGAGCAGGCGGAGCGCGAGCGCCGAGGCCCACGTGTCGCACGGGTCGGGCGAGGCCAGGTGCTCCTCCGCCTGCTTGCGTACGCGGGGGAGGACCCGCCCGAGCTCCATCACCCGGGCGAACTTCTCCTGGTCCCGCTTCGCGCGCCACTCCGGGTGGTAGAGGTACTGCCGCCGGCCCGCCGCGTCGGTGCCGACCACCTGCAGGTGGCCGTTCTCGTGCGGGCAGATCCAGACGTCCTCCCAGGCGGGCGGGATGACCAGCGCGCGGATCCGCTCTGCGGCCTCGTCCGGCAGCCGCTCACCCGATTCGTCGAGATAGACGAAGCCTCGGCCCGCTCGGCGCCGGGTCCACCCCGGCTCCTCCGCCGAGACCCGACGAAGTCGCACCACGGATGGCTCCTCAGCCGGGCTTCTTGTCGCTCTCGCGCGACCGCGCGGCGAGCAGTTTGTGCGTACCGTCGCACCACGGCTTGGTCGCCGAGCTGCCGCACATGCACACGGCGCTCACCGGACGCTTGGTGCGGTGCACCGTGCCGTCGGCGTCCTGGACCTCGTGGTCGCCGCGCAGGAGCATCGGTCCCGCGGGGCACATCACCACGGTGGGGCGATCGAAGTCGCTCATGACTCACCCCACTGGGCCAGCATCAGCCGGGCGTAGTGCGCCTCGAGCTCCATGCCGGTGAAAGCGCCGAAGAGCACCAGGTCGCGGTCGTTCGGCTCCTCCTCGAGGTAGGCGCCGCACACGTCGCGGACGGCGACCTGCTCATGGACGGCGTCGGCCTCGACGTGCTCGTCGTAGTAGGCCGCCATCTGCTCGGGGAAGTCCAGCCGACGCAGGCCCTGGGCGAGCATCCGCGACGGGATCGAGCTGGTCGACTCGAAGGCAGCGAAGTGGCCCAGCGCCGCCCCACGGAGCCGGCGGTGCAGGCCGAACATCGTGACCGCGTTGTTCATCGCCAGGATCTCGACCGGAACCTCGTCGATGTAGCAGGCGTGGTCGGTGCGGAGGCCGGCTGCCTCCATGCCACGGCGGAAGAGGTGGTGATGGAGCCGGTTCGGGTCGCCGTTGCCGTACTCGTCGAACTGGATCTCCATCAGCGCGGCCTTGACGCGGGTCTCCAGCCGCGGCACGACCCAGCTGGTCGGGTCGGCCTCCTTGAGGTGGTAGATCGAGCGGTGCTTCAGGATCTCGAGCACCTGCTCGCGATCCGCCTTGCGTCGCACGAACCGGGCCAGGGACGGCCCGTCGTGCCGCTCGACCAGACCCGTCAGGTCCAGATCGGGATCTGCGTGCAGCGGGCTCTCCTCCCACTGGCGGCGCAGGTCGGCCTCGAAGGTGCGTTCCAGGCTCCGGCGTACGCGGAGCAGGTCCGGGTCCCACTCGAGCTCGGGATCGACCTCGTCGAATCCGCGGTAGTGGAGCTCGTAGAGAGTCCACAGCGCGATCTGGGCGTCCTCCTCGGACTCCGGCTCCGTGCCCAGGTGTGCGGTCGAGCCGCTCTGGAGCGCAGTGAACACATCGGCACTCAGGGTGCCACGCGACTTAGGCAGCATCTCGGCCCAACCTTTCCCTCATGCCCTGAGGTACCCATCGGCAGGTTCGGCCATGCTCGGCTGGGCGGCGCGAGCGATGTGAACCAGCACTCCCTCGCCGGGCCAGTCACGGACCTCGTGGACCGACAGGTCGCTGCCCGTGATCATCTCCAGGACCCGCTGGGCCTGGGCTGTCGTGCCCAGCTGGAGCACCGCCGCGCCGCCGGGGGAGAGGTGGCGTTCGATGGTCGCCAGACACATCTTCGCGATCAGCATCCCGTCCTCGCCGCCGTCGATGGCCAGCCGCGGGTCCTCGGGGTAGCGCTCGACCTGGGCCGTGGGAACCCACGGCGGGTCGGCGATCACCAGACTGAAGCCCTCCTCGGGGTCCATCGCGTGCTCCATGTCCCCCTCGCGTACCTCGACCAGATGGCCGAGCCCGGCGCGGTCGGCGTTGGCGCGGGTGAAGTCGCAGGCGACTGGGTTGGCGTCGACGCAGACCAACGGCCGCTCCTGGAGGGCGACCGTCAGCAGGCCGATCTGGCCGGCGCCCGAGCAGAGCTCGAGCACCGGCCCGTCAGGCAGGTCTGCCAGCAGCTCGGCGGCCCACTCGGACTGCCGGGCCGTCCAAGGACGCGGCCGGAGCACGCGATCGTCGAAGTCGATGTCGAGGTGTCCGAATCTGATCATGCCAACAGGTACCCCGAAGGAGCCTTCGACGTGCGGCCCCCGGACGAGACCGGTCGAGTCTCAGCCGAGCTGGGCCAACCGGACCACGGCACGGTCGAGCCGGCCCTCCTCGGCGAGGATCCGGCGCTGGACGGCAGCGCCGGTGCCCTGCGTGAAGACCCGCTCGATGCCTGCCTGTACCCGCTTCATGTCGCCGCTGGCCTCGAGCGAGGGACCGACGTGCTCGACCAGCCGCTCGACGACCTCGCGGGCCGGCCGCGGGCGGTGGGTGACCGGGTCGAGCAGGTCACCGGTGAGCCCGTGCTTGCCCGACTGCCACATCGCGAGCCGGAGCACGGACGCGGGCACCGGGTCGGGGGTCTGACCCTGCGCCCACTCCCGGGCACCGGTGTCGACCAGCGCCCGCGAGAGCGCCGCGACGAGCACGGCGTCGGACGGGTCGAGGCAGATGTCGGCGACCCGCACCTCGAGGGTCGGGTAGCTGCGCGAGGGCCGCGCGTCGAAGTACGCCATGCCTTCGTCCAGCGGGACGCCGGTGTCGACGAGCAGCTGGAGATGGTCCTCGTACGCCTTCATGCTGCCGAAGACCTCGGTCGGACCGTTCGTGGGCCACCGTGCCATCGCCTGGGAGCGGTAGCTCTCGTAGCCCGACTCCGAGCCGTGCCAGAAGGGCGAGTTGACGCTCACCGCGAGCAGGACGGGCAACCAGGTGCGGATCCGGTCGAGCGCACCCACCGCCTCCTCGTCGGACTCGACCGAGACGTGTACGTGGCAGCCGCAGGTGAGCTGCTCGGTGGCGGTCAGCCCGAACTGCTCGGTGATCGCCCGGTAGCGCTCGTCCTCGAAGGTCTGCGGCTCCGCGGGGAGCGGGGTGGTGCCGCTCGGCAGGATCAACGCCCCCGCCTCGGCCGCGGCGACCCGCGCCTTCTCCCGCCACAGACGGAGCTCGGCCTCCAAGATCCCGAGATGCTCTTCGGGAGGTGTGTCGGTCTCCACCTGCTGCTGCTGGAGCTCCGGGCCCACGGACCCGCCGGGCTGGCCGTCGGCGGACTCGGTGTCGCCGCGACGACGGGCGACCCGCAACACCTGGCTGGACACCGATCGAGGGACACCCGTCTCGGTGTCGACGAGGAGGAGCTCCTCCTCGACACCGACTGTCCGGAGCTCGGTCTGGGTACTGATCGAGGAGTGTTTGTTCACCCTTCGCACCTGCTTTCTCTGTTTCGGCCACTCGGCCCCGGCCGGGATCGCGGGTCGCGAAACCGGCTGGAAGGAGCCGCACTACCTATGTGCCGTCTGTTCGGATACGTGACTGAGTCCCCGTGTGCCGTTGCCGACCTGCTGGGGGAGGAGGGGCTGGAGGCCTTCACCTCGCTGACCGCCGTGCACTCCGACGGTTGGGGGATGGCCTGGCAGACGCCGGAGGGCACGCGCACCACGAGCTCGCCGCACTCGGCAGACGTCGACGACGACTACCGCAAGCTCGTCGCGGAGCCGCTCTCGAACGCGGGCTTCGTGCACCTGCGCTGGGCGACCGGCGGCCTCGAGGTGCGGCCGGAGAACACCCACCCGTTCCTGACCGACGACGCGGCGTTCGCGCACAACGGCCACATCCATCCCATCGGCGAGCTCGAGGAGCTGTTGACGCCCGCGTCGAAGGCGCGGCTGCGCGGGGACACCGACAGCGAGCGCTACTTCCACTTCGTCCATCAGTGCGTCGAGGAGTACGGCGACGAGGCCGAGGGAGTCACCCACGCGCTGGCCACGCTGGTCAAGAAGTTCCCGCGCTGCAGCCTGAACGCGCTGATGCTGACCCCGACCCACATGTTCGCCATCCACATCAACTCGCGTGCCGACTCGCCCCTGCGCGCGCTGCGCGAGATGTTCGACGACGAGGGCGACATCCCGCCGCGGCACATGACGGAGTACTTCGCGATGGACTACCGCGAGACCGAGCACGGCCTCGAGATCGTCTCCAGCGGACTCGGCCAGCCGGGCTGGACGCCTGTCCCCGCCGACACCGCGGTGATGGTCGACCTGGAGACCCGCGAGATCACCCGGCTCGACCCGGTCGCCCAGCTCGGCGTCGACGCGACGCAGGCCGCCGACTGACGGCTGGGGGCCGCCTGTCGGCAACGGGTGGGGGGCGAGTCCTGGCATGCCCAGGAAGTACCCGATCCGGAGACCTTTCAACCACCTGCAGGCGTACGTCTCGTCACAGCCGATGCTCGCCGCTCATCGTCGGCCGGGGCCGGTGGCCGGCTCGGCGCGCGGCTCAGCCGCGAGGCTCTTCGCCGTCGCCCGGCCCGTCGCCCGGCCCGTCGCCCGGCCCGTCGCCCGGCCCGTCGGCCCGTCGGCCGTTCCGCTCCAAAGCAAATAACTGTAAGGTCTCCTTACAGTTAACCCCACATGCTCGCGAAGGAGCGATCGATGCGAAGCTCGAGGATCCGCACCATCCGCACCACACTCACGACGACGGCCGCTCTGGCCCTCGTCCTGCTCGCGCCGCTGGCCGCCCCGGCCGCGGTCCCGAGCCCCGATGTCGAGGCGACCGGCGGGGGAGAGGTCGAGGCGGCCGCCCTGAGCTGGTCCGACGAGTTCGACGGTCCGGCCGGCAGCGCGCCCAGCTCGGCCAACTGGAACTTCGAGACCGGAGGCGGGGGCTGGGGCAACAACGAGCTGCAGACCTATACCGACTCCCGCGAGAACTCCGCGCTCGACGGCAACGGCAACCTGGTCATCACCGCTCGGCAGGACGGCAGCGGCTACACCTCGGCCCGGCTCACCACCAAGGGCAAGGTCCAGCCGAAGTTCGGCCGGTTGGAGGCACGGATCCAGATCCCGCGCGGCCAGGGCATCTGGCCGGCGTTCTGGATGCTCGGCGCGCAGTTCCCCAACACCCCGTGGCCCGACTCGGGCGAGATCGACATCATGGAGAACGTCGGCTACGAGCCCCACATCGTGCACGGCACCCTGCACGGTCCGGGCTACTCCGGTGGCAACGGCATCACCGGGCAGTACATGCACCCCCAGGGCTGGTCCTTCGCCGACACCTTCCACACCTTCGCCGTCGACTGGCAGCCCGGCTCGATCACCTGGTCCGTGGACGGCGTGGCCTACCAGACCTTCACCACCGCCGACACCGGCGGCAACCCGTGGGTCTTCGACCAGCCCTTCTTCTTCATCCTCAACGTCGCGGTCGGCGGCAACTGGCCCGGCAACCCCGACGGCACGACCCAGTTCCCGCAGAGCATGGTCGTGGACTACGTACGCGTCTACGACTCGCAGCTCTGAGCGTTCGATGCATCAGCGTCGTGGCGGAGCGGCGGCTGCCGCTCCGCCACGGCTGCTCAGCGGCCGGTCCAGCGGAGTGACAGGACGGCCCTCCCGTCGGCCGCGTCGAGGACCTTCGCGCTCATCCCGTCGAGGTAGTAGGGCTTGCTGTCGGCCGGGAGGATCGTGGCCGTCCCGCCCGTGCTGTCGGACTCCTTCGCCGAGAGCGTCAGTGCGATCTCCGAGTCGCCGACGTCGGTGACGGTGAGCCGCTGCCAGCCGCCCACCACCTGACCCGGCGTCGCCTCCCACCCCAGATCGGGGTCGAGGTCGATCTTCGTGCCCTTCTCGACGATCACCTCGCAGGTGGCGTCGGCGCACGTCTCGTACGCCGTCCCGTTCTCCGCGTTCAGTCCGCCGCACGCGGTGGCGAGGGTCATGACCGTGGCCAGCAGGGCGAGGATGCCGGTGGTCTTCACGGTTTCTCCGTCCGAGCGGCTGGGACGAGCGCGATCTCGATCGGGACCGCGATTCAAGATATCAATCCGGCAGCCGCGCGGGGACCGTCTTCCGAGGTCAGCCCTCCCGGTGAGCGCTCAGCCCGACCTCGCCCGGCGCGACCGAGTCGTGCAGCTTGATCGTGTGGTCGTAGTGCTCGTCGCACATGTGCCGGTAGCCGATCCGCTGCTCGCTCATCACGTTCTCGAGACGTCCGGTCAGGTCGGCCTCGAGGCGAGCCATCGTCTCCGGGCTGACGTCGTTGGCCTCGGTGACGAGGTGCGGGCGCAGCGGGTCCATCCCGGTGTACCAGAAGGTGCCGTGCAGCAGCGGCCACAGCACGTCCTCGATGTCGCCGCTGATCCCGCGCGGCCCGAGCGTCGCCGACCGGTCACCGGCGGTGACCACGGTCAGCGCTCGCTTGCCCGCCAGACCGCCCGTGCCGTACTTGAGCGGCTTGCCGGTCTCCGGGTCGGGTACGTCGAAGGCGAAGCCCGACTCGAAGACCCGGTCGATCCAGCCCTTGAGGATGGCCGGCGTCGAATACCACCACAGCGGGAACTGCATCACGAGGAGGTCGGCCGCCCGCAGCCGCTCCTGGTCGCGGCGCACGTCCGCTCCGCCGACCTCCACCAGGAGCGGGTCGAAACCCTCCCGGTAGAGATCGAGCTCGTCGACGCTCCAGCCGGCCTCCGTGAGTGCGGTCGTGCCGATCTCCCGCAGGCGCCCGTTGAGGGATGACGCGTGCGGATGTGCCCATACCCAGAGTGCGTGCATGCGGCTGAGAACGCGGGGCGTCGCGACGGGATTCCCGGGACTGCCGAGACGGGACGCCGCCGGCATGGTTGCATGGAGGCACCCCCGACGAAGGAGGCTTGCTGGATGAGAGTCGCCCTGATGGTCACCTGCATCAACGACGCCCTCTACCCGGGCACGGGGCAGGCCGTGGTGCGGCTGCTGCGCCGGCTCGGGGTGGACGTCGACTTCCCCCAGGCGCAGACGTGCTGCGGGCAGCCCATGGTCAACACGGGCTATCTGGACGAGGCGGTCCCGCTGGTGCGTACGTTCGTGGACGCGTTCGCGGGCTACGACGCCGTCGTGACGCCCTCCGGATCGTGCGCGGGATCAGCGCGCCACCAGCACTCGATCGTGGCCCGCCGCTCCGGCGACACCTCCTTGGAGGAGGCTGTCGCCGAGATCGCGCCGAAGGTCTACGAGCTCTCCGAGTTCCTCGTCGACGTGCTCGGCGTGACCGATGTGGGCGCCTACTTCCCCCACCGGGTGACCTACCACCCCACCTGCCACTCGCTGCGGATGCTCGGCGTGGGCGATCGGCCGCGCCGGCTGCTGGAGGCCGTTCGAGGGATCCGTCTCGTCGATCTCCCCGGCGCCGACCAGTGCTGCGGCTTCGGCGGCACCTTCGCGGTCAAGAACGCCGACACCTCGGTCGCGATGGGCGCCGACAAGGCCCGCCACATCCGCGAGACCGGTGCCGAGGTGGTGGTCGCCGGCGACAACTCCTGTCTGACCCACATCGGCGGCGTGCTCTCGCGCCAGCGTTCCGGCGTACGCACCGTCCATCTCGCCGAGATCCTGGCCTCGACCGAGGGGGCGGTGGCCCGATGAGCGCCACCTTCGTCGGCATGCCGGCCTTCCCGACCGCGGCGCGCGAGGCGCTGGCCGACTCCCAGCTGCGCCACAACCTCGCCCATGCGACCGGCACCATCCGCGCCAAGCGCGCGAAGGTCGTCGAGGAGGTGCCCGACTGGGAGGAGCTGCGGCTCGCCGGCGCCGCGCTCAAGGAGCGGGCGCTGCTCGACCTCGACGCCCAGCTCGTACGCCTCGAGGAGACCCTCACCGCCAACGGCGCGACGGTCCACTGGGCTCGTGACGCGGCCGAGGCCAACGCGATCGTCGCCACGATCGCCAAGCAGCACGCGGCCGAGGAGGTCGTGAAGGTCAAGTCCATGGTCACCCAGGAGATCGGGCTCAACGAGGCGCTCGCCGAAGAGGGCATCGCCGCCTGGGAGACCGACCTCGCCGAGCTGATCGTGCAGCTCGGCGACGACCTTCCGAGCCACATCCTGGTGCCGGCGATCCACCGCAACCGAGCCGAGATCCGGGAGATCTTCCTCCGCAAGATGGCCGCTGCGGGCCGCCCGGCGCCTGCTGACCTGACCGACGAGCCGGCGGTGCTGGCCGCCGCCGCGCGCGAGCACCTGCGCGAGAAGTTCCTGCGCGCCAAGGTCGGCATCTCCGGCGCCAACTTCGCCGTCGCCGAGACCGGCACTCTCGTGGTGGTCGAGTCGGAGGGCAACGGCCGGATGTGCCTGACGCTGCCGGAGGTGCTCGTCTCGGTGGTCGGCATCGAGAAGGTCGTCGCGCAGTGGGACGACCTCGGCCCGATGCTCCGGTTGCTGCCGAGGTCGTCGACCGGCGAGCGGATGAACCCCTACACCTCGATGTGGAGCGGCATCAGCCCCGGTGACGGTCCGCAGGAGGTCCATGTCGTGCTCCTCGACAACGGCCGCACCCGCGCGCTCGCCGACGAGGTCGGCCGGCAGGCGCTGCGCTGCATCCGCTGCTCGGCCTGCCTCAACGTCTGCCCGGTCTACGAGCGCACCGGCGGCCACGCCTACGGCTCGGTCTACCCGGGCCCGATCGGCGCCATCCTCAACCCGCTGCTTCGCGGGGTCGGTCATGACGACCAAATCGACTCGCTGCCCTATGCGTCTTCCTTGTGCGGCGCCTGCTTCGAGGTCTGTCCGGTACGCATCGACATCCCCTCCGTCCTCGTCGACCAGCGCGCCCAGGTGGTCGACGCTCACCGGGCGGTCTCGTGGCGCAGCGTGCCGAAGCCGGAGGCCGCGGCGATGAAGGGCGCTGCGTACGTCCTGGGGCGCTCGCGCCGCCTCTCCCTCGTCGAGCGCCTCACCGGTCTCGGTGTCGGGCTCGCGCGCCGCTTCGGTCTCACCGCCTGGACCGGCGCCCGCGATCTGCCCGAGGCGCCGGCCGAGAGCTTCCGGGCCTGGTGGGAGCGCACCGACGGCGGCCGGGACGCCTCCGGCAACGATGCCGTCGACCCAGCCGGTCCCGACGAGGACCTGCGGAAGGGAGACCTGTGACCGACGCACGCACCGAGATCCTCGCCCGGGTCCGCGAAGCCCTCGCAGGCTCGACGGTCGAGTCCGCCGAGGCGCACCCGGAGACCGGGCGGGCCTCGGAGGTCGAGCCTGTCGAGACCCCGCCGTCGCACGCACCCGTGGTCGACCTCTTCGCCGAGCGCGTCGCCGACTATCGCGCCGTGGTCGAACGCTGCTCCGCGGCCGAGCTCGCCGACCGCATCGCCGCGGCCCTCCCCGAGGGTCCGGTCGTCGTCCCGCCCGGCCTCGGGATCGACGTGCCCGGTGCCGTCGTCGACGACGGCACCCTCACCGCCGCCGACCTCGACCGCATCGCCGCCGTCGTCACCGCGGCCCGCGTAGGGATCGCCGAGACCGGCACCATCGTCCTCGACCACGGCCTCGACCAGGGCCGCCGCGCCATCTCGCTCGTCCCCGACACCCACGTCTGCATCGTCCGCGAGGACCAGATCGTCCCCGACGTACCCGACGCCGTCGCCCTCCTCGACCCCACCCACCCCCTCACCTGGATCAGCGGCCCCTCCGCCACCAGCGACATCGAGCTCGACCGCGTAGAAGGCGTCCACGGCCCCCGCACCCTCCACGTACTCATAACCCCCGCCGAGTAGGCGAAAATCGACGCCGAGAGGTCGAAAATCGACGTCGAGGCGTCAGAAATCGACGTCGAAACGGCGATTCTCGACGGCGAGATCCGCGCCGAGTATTGACCACTCGCCGTCGAAAACTGCCGCCTCGCCGTCGAGACCTGACGCTTCGCGCTCATTTTTCGACCATTCGGCGTCGATAATCGACTGCTCGCGGGGGTGGGGCGGGGATAACGTGCGGGCCGTGCGGTGGATGACTGCGGTGGTCGTGGGGCTCCTGGTCGGGGCGAGCCTGAGCGCGTGCGGGGCGTTCGAGCCCGAGGAGGTGGCGTGGCCCGACGGACTGACGGCGCTCCTCGACCAGACCCGGCTGCAGCGCAACACCGGCGACGCCTTCGTACGCCTCGTCAACGACACCGGCACGCCGATCGAGGTCTCGCAGGTCGAGGTCGGCAGCGACCGGTTCGAAGCCACGTGGTCGGGGGAGGAGGCGGTCGACCGCGAGACGGACTTCGACTTCGCGATGCCCCGCGGGAAGTGCGGCGGGGGTGGCGACGCCGAGGTGACGATCACCTGGCGCACGAGCGGCGAGCAGGGCGAGTGGCGGACGAGCACGGGCGAGGCCGAGGACAGGTACGCCAACATCGACCGCCTCCTCGACCGCGGCTGCGCCGAGCGCACCCTGAGCGAGGCGGCCGAGATCACGTTCGGCGAGCCGCGGGTCGAGGGCGTGGGCAGGCAGAGCGTCTTCGTCCTGCCGGTCACGTTCACGCCCACCGGCGAGCGTCCGGAGGTCACCTTCGCCGGCTGGGAGGGGACGGTGCTCTTCCAGATGGCCCCGGGCGCACCGACGTTCCCACGTTTCACCCCGAGACCGATGACCGGCGAGGCGGCCACGCTGGAGATGCGGGTCGTGCCCGCCCGGTGCGATCCGCACGCCCTCGCCGACGACAAGGTCGGCAGCCTCTTCCGCGTCCATGTCGGTGGCCCCGGCCTGCCCGAGCAGGCGGCGTACTTCCTCCGCCTCGACAAGGGACAGAAGACGGCGCTCTACGACTTCCTGCCGGGCTACTGCGCCTGGGAGTGACCGCTCACCCGAAGAGCGGCCCGAGGGCTGCCCGGGCCAGCAGGAACCCCACGATCCCGACCGCCCACGCGGTCGCGCTCCCGGCGTTCTTGATCAGCCAGGCGTCGAGACGGGCGAGCGGCCGCTCCACCAGTGGAGCGGCGAAGACCCGGCCGGCGGTGAGCAGCAGCGCGGGAAGCACCATCACGCCGCAGTAGGCCACGACCCACAGCCCCGACATCGGCCAGCCCGGGCCCGCAGTGCCGATCACGCCGAGCGCGGCGAGGTAGGGCAGCATCGAGGCGGCCTCGACCAGACCGGCGACCACGGCGAGCCCCGCGAGCGCGGCCACAGAACCCGACTCCGAGGCGACGGCCCGCTCCCGCCAGCGAAGCAGCCGCCGCGACGGCTCCGGCTTCGCTCCCGTCCGCTCCTTCACCGATCTGGGTGGGTCCAGCTTGAAGCTCCACACGAACAGCCCGACCCCCACGAACAGCTGTCCCCACAGGAACGGCCGCGAGTCCCGCAGCCCGGTGAGCATGTCCGCCACGGCCGAGCCGCCCAGCAGGATCGCGATGCCGAGAAGCGCGTAGAAGAGCGCGATCGCACCCAGGTAGACGAGGATCCGCCCCGCCCGCACCCTGCCTGGCGCCATCAGCAGCCACACCGGGATCAGCAGGGTGCCGAAGCTGGTCGAGTCGATCAGGGCGAGCACACCCAGGGCGAGGTACGTGGCCGAGCCGCCGAGGTCGCCGGTCAGCGGGCCGAGGTCGAGGTCCATGCCCCGAGCCTCACGCGCGGCGCGCCCGCCGCGCGTCGGTCGAACCGGTGATCCTCCGGAGCGCGGATACATCCTTCGGATGACTCCGCCCAGGCTGCGTACGTGCTGAGATGGTGTCGTGGACCGGCCGACCCTGCTGCAGCAGCTGCCCGCAGCGCTGCTCGGGGGCGGCACGAGCCTGCGGGCAGCGGACCGCCGCCTGGCGTGGCTCGACTCCACGATCCTCCTCGTCGCCGGCCTCGCCCTCTTCGCGCTGGGTCAGGTCGACACCGCACGCGGCCTCCACCCCTTCGGCGTTGATGCCGACAGCCTCCCGGCCTGGACCCACCTGGTCCTGCTGGCGCTCGCCTGTGGCGCGCTCGTGCTCAAACGCCGGATGCCGCTCCTGGTCATGGGCGTCGCCGCCGTCTGCCTCTGCGTGGACCTGGTGCTCGGCGGCAGCGTCGCGATGATCATCGTGCTCTGGGACGCGCTCTTCGCCACCCAGCTGCACGGGTCGCCCGTCACGCGCCGCATCACTGCCGTCGGGGTCGTGCTGGCCATCGCGGCCGCGGTCATCGCCTCGGCGGCGGCCACCACCGACCCGCGCACCCCCGCGACCCTGGCGCTCACCCTCTTCGCGATCGTCGTCACCCCGATGTGGTGGGGCAGCAACGTACGCCAGGGCAGCGAGCTCGCCGACGCCGCTGACGACCGGGCCCGGCTCGAGCGCGAGCGCAGCGCGGCACTTTTGCGTCTCGCGGACGCACAACAGCACGACGCGGTCAGAGCGGAGCGCTCCGCCGTCGCCCGCGACCTGCACGACGTGGTCGCCTCCCACCTGTCCGCGATCGCGCTCACCTCCAGCGCAGCGCTCGCCGGCGAGCCCGACCCCGAACGCGACCGCGCGGCGCTGCGGTCCGTACGCGCCGAGAGCCTGGCATCCCTCGACGACATGCGCGCGATGATCCGCGTCCTGCGCTCCGACGGCGATCCGGACCAGCCCGACGAGGACCTCACCGCCGCCTCGCGCACCGCCAACCTCGGCCCGGTCCTCGAGCAGGCGCGACTGGCGGGACTCACGCTGCGCGTCGAGGACCCCGGCGGTCTGATCGACGGCACCGACCACGCGCTGCCCGTCGCGGTCGACCACGCCGTCTACCGGATCGTGCGCGAGTCGCTGACCAACGTGCTCAAGCACGGCGGTGGCCGGACCCTCCTGCGCCTGAGGCACGGCGACGACCTCGAGGTCGAGGTGAGCGACGAAGGCAGCCAGGAGAGCCGAGGAGAGACGAGCACCGGCACCGGCACCGGCCTCGTCTCGATGCGCGAACGAGCAGAGGCCCTCGGCGGCACCTTCGAGGCCGGCCCCGACGGCACCGGCTGGCGAGTCCGCGCGATCCTTCCGATGCCGACCCCCGCCATCTCCACGGCCGGTCCGGAGACAGGAGAGACCACATGATCCGCGTCCTGCTCGCCGACGACCACGCCGCCATCCGGGCGGGGCTGCGCATGCTGCTCGCGACCGCGGGTGACATCGAGGTGGTGGGGGAGGCCGCCGACGGAGCCGCGGCGGTCGCCAACGCCCGAGCCCTGCGCCCCGACGTCGTGCTGATGGACGTACGCATGCCCGGCACCGACGGGGTCACCGCGACCCGCCAGGTGGTGGCGGAGGGGCTCGCCGACGTACTCGTGCTCACGACCTTCGACCTCGACGAGTACGTCTTCGGTGCCCTGCGCGCCGGCGCGGCCGGTTTCCTGCTCAAGTCGGCGGAGGCCGACGCACTGGTCGATGCGGTCAGGCACGTCGCCGCTGGCGACGGCGTGGTGGCGCCCGAGGTGACCAGACGGGTGCTGACCGCCTTGGCCTCCGGGCCGGAACGGCACGAGAACCGACCCGGAACCGGTCTCCCACCGGATCTCACCCCGCGAGAGATCGACGTGCTCACCGCGCTCGGACAGGGCCTGTCCAACGCCGACATCGCCGACCGGCTGGTGATCTCCGAGGCCACCACGAAGACCCACGTATCCCGCGTCCTGGCGAAGCTGGACGTGAAATCCCGGGTCCAGGCGGCGATCGTCGCGCGCGAGTCCGGCCTGGTCTGAGATCAGCCGTGCGCTCGGCAAAAGTCTTCAGAGTTCACCGGTTCGTGACCTCCGAAACCCCCATTCGGGAGCGTCAGGTAGCAGAATTACCGGCGACCGTAACGCACACACTGGAGGATTCATGTCCGGGAAGAACCGCTCCGTGCTCACGATGCTCAAGCTGCTCCTGGCAGCTTTCGTCGCCACCGTCGGCCTGTTCGGGGGGAGCGTCGCGCTCGCCCCCGCCGCCCAGGCCGACTGGATCGAGAGCTGCACCCACAAGGGCTGTGCAGAGGCCCTCGAGTCCAACGAGGTCTGGGCCTCGCTGGGCTACCCCACCAACCGCGGCTGGCACGACTGGCCGCCCACCGGCACCTGCAACTTCTCCGGTGGCACCTACAACAACTACGAGGGTGAGCTGCCCGAGGGGCACTCCTACCTCGAGTTCGACGTGACCCCGCGCGAGTGCGGCGCGCAGCGCCAGTCCTACCGCCTCGTGGTGGACACCACAACGGGTGATGTCTACTTCACCCCCGACCACTACAGCACCTTCTACTTCCTGGTCTGAGTGCTCTGAGAACGGGCCTCTGACCTGGGCATTCGCGAAATCGCCAGCCCAGGTCGGAGGCCCTTCGTCATCTCGTACGCAACCTGTGACCCGGCTGAGACGTCGTGGACACGAACGCGAGGATCGCGGCAGGCATGGGAGCCCGCCGTACTCTTAGGGACGATTGTGACCGCGGAGGGGGACAAACTTGAGCTGGCAGGACAATCCGCCTTACACACCCAGGCCGATACCGAAGAAGAAGCGAGGCAGGAAGGTCTTGAAGACCTTCTTCATCGTGCTTCTGGTGGGGGCACTGGTCGCCGCACTGGGTGTGATCGTGGCCTACAACGCCATCTCGATCCCCAATGCCAACGCGGCCTACGAGAAGGAGACCTCCTTCGTCTACTACCGCGGCGGCAAGGACGAGCTCGGTCGCTACATCGCCGACTCGCAGGACCGCGACTCGCTGCCCTACGACGAGATCCCACAGCTGATGAAGGACGCCGCGGTCGCAGCCGAGGACCGCACCTTCTGGGACAACAGCGGCATCGACGTCAAGGGCATCCTGCGCGCGCTGGTCAACAACAACACCGGCGGCACCCAGTCGGGCGCGTCCACGATCACTCAGCAGTACGTCAAGAACCTCTACCTCACCCAGGAGCGCACCTACACGCGCAAGGTGAAGGAAGCGGTCATCTCGCTGAAGATCAGCCGGCAGAAGTCCAAGGAAGACATCCTCGCCGGTTACCTCAACACCATCTACTTCGGTCGAGGCGCCTACGGAGTCCAGGCCGCCTCGAACGCCTACTTCGGCAAGCCGGCCGCGAAGATCAACCTGCGCGAGGCCGCCGCGCTCGCCGCGATCCTCAACGACCCCAACGACCTCGACCCGAGCAACGGTGAGGAGTCCATTTCCGAGCTGGACGGCCGCTACCGCTACGTCATCAACTCGATGGTCAAGATGGGCATGGTCGACGCCGCCGAGGGCGACAAGGCGAAGGAGAGCCTGCCGAAGTTCAAGAAGCCGCGCTCCGACAGCCGCTACGGCGGGCAGAAGGGACACGCGCTCAAGCTGGTCCGCGACGAGCTCCTCAGGCTCGAGGACGAGCAGGGCAACCCGCTGGTCACCGAGGACGAGATCAACGGCGGCGGCCTGCGGATCACCACCACGCTGACCAAGAAGACGATGCGGACCGTCGAGGAGGCGGTCAACGACGTACGTCCGGAGGACAAGAAGGCGTACGTCGGGGAGAAGGGCGACCCGAAGGACGCCCTGCACGTCGGGGCTGCCACCGTCGACGTGAAGACGGGCGCGCTGCGCGGCTTCTACGGCGGCCAGGACTTCCTCGAGTCGCAGACCAACTGGGCCGCGACCGGTGCGATGGCCGGATCGACCATGAAGGCCTTCACGATGGCCGCCGCGCTCGACGCCGGCTACTCGCTCAAGGACAGCTGGAACGGCAACTCGCCGATGGAGTTCCCCGGCATCAAGGTGCGCAACTCCGGCCAGAGCGCCTCCGACCCCTACGGTCACAGCTACGGTGCCCAGGTCAGCAGCCTGACCGCGATGGAGAAGTCGATCAACACGGCCTTCGTCGAGATGTCGGACTCCCTGCCCGACAAGAGCAAGGACGTCTACAAGATGGCCGTCGCCGCGGGGCTCCCGCCGGAGAAGGCCGACCCCAAGCACCCCGGCATCGGGATGACGACGCGCGACTTCAGCGCCGAGGACTTCCTGCTCACCCTGGGCAAGAACCGCACCAGCCCGATCAACATGGCCAACGCCTACGCGACGATCGCCAACCGGGGCGTGCACAACGACGTCCACGTCGTCTCCAAGGTGGTCGACGCCAACGGCGCCGTCATCTACGAGCGCGACGACTCCGAGAAGGGCCGTCGCGCGATGGACGAGGACGTCGCCGACGACACCTCCTACTCGCTGCAGCAGGTCGTCTCCCAGGGCACCGGCCAAGCAGCCGGTGCCGTCGTGCAGCCCGCGGCCGGCAAGACCGGCACCGCGACCAACGCCGACGACAACGTCTCCTCGGCCTGGTTCGTCGGCTACACCCCGCAGCTGGCGACCGCCGTCGCCTACACCCGCGGAGACGGCGACGACGCCCTCGACGGCTGGCTCGACACCTTCTTCGGTGCCGACTACCCGGCCGACACCTGGGTGAAGATCATGGGCCCGCTGACTGACCAGCTCGACTACGAGGAGTTCCCGCCGCCGGCGTGGCTCGACGGCGAAGCCCCGGAGTCCGGCCATGCGCCGTACGTCCCGCCGGCCGAACCCGAACCGGAGCCCACGAAGGAGCCGGAGCCGTCGAAGGAGCCGGAGCCGTCCAAGGAGCCGGAGCCGTCGGAGACCCCGACGCCGACCGAGCCGACCGATCCGCCGACGATCGACCCGTCCGACATCCCCACCGCTCCGAGCACGGAGCCGGGGCCCGGCGGTCCCGAGGGCCCCGGAGGAGGTGGCGGCGGCGAGAACGACGGCGGTGGCCGCGGTCCGGGATAAGAGGGGGGACCGCATTGGGGCTCTCTTGCCGGACACGGTTAGATAGTGCCGTGTCTGTGATCGCCCCCGTTGACGTCCACGATGACACCGCTCTGAAGGCCTGGTACGCCGTCGAAGCGGCATCGATGGCGTTCGACCGACCCTACGCGTCACACCGCACCTTCGAAGCCCTCGCAAACTCCGTACGCACCCCTCACGACTACGGCCGCCGGGTCCTCCTCGCCGCCAAGGAGCAGGGCGAGACGATCGGCATCGCCGAGCTCGATCTTCCCGACGAGGAGCGCAGCCACGTCGTCGAGCTCGGCATCCACGTCCTCCCGGTCCACCGCTGGCGCGGGGTCGGCACCGAGCTGTGGC
This sequence comes from Nocardioides luteus, assembly GCF_014648595.1. GTDB lineage: Bacteria > Actinomycetota > Actinomycetes > Propionibacteriales > Nocardioidaceae > Nocardioides > Nocardioides luteus. Next base: position 213,198 of record NZ_BMRK01000007.1, read on the forward strand.
GAGCCGCCGATGACGTACGCCGCACCAACGGGCGCACCCTGACGACCGCCGAGGTCACCATCCCGCCCAAGTCCTCCCTTGCCTTCGCGAAGGCGCTCGGCTTCAAGTCCGTACGCCGCGAGGACCACCTCGCCGCCGACCTCCCGCTGCCCCACAAGCCCTTCAACGTCCTCGGCTACGAGATCCTGATGTGGGAGGACCGCACCCCCGAGGACCTCCTCGCCCAGTTCGTCGGCCTCCGCAACCAGATGGGCAAGGAGATGCCCGGCAAGGTCGAGGAGGAGATGATCGCCCACACCGCCGACCGGGTCCGCTCGGCGGAGAAGAGCACCGCCCGCTCCTACCACCGCATCACCGCCGCCGCCCGCGAGATCCTCACCGGCGAGCTGGTCGGCTACTCGGTCATCTTCCTCGCCCACGGCGGCACCGAGGCCATCCAGGACGACACCTTCGTCAAGGGCGCCCACCGCGGCCACAAGCTCGGCCTGGCCCTCAAGGTCGCCACCCTCGCCGCCGTCCAGCGCGAGCACCCCGAACGCACCAGCATCCACACCTGGACCGACCCGGTCAACGACGTCATGCAGCGCATCAACAAGCAGTTCGGCTTCCGCAAGATCGAGCTCATGCACGAGGTCCAGCGCACCGACCGCTGGTAGCGGGACGAGCCGGGCGTCGAGAGTGCTCTCGTACGGCACAGCCCGGGAGCCGGCCATAGCGTTGGAAAGTGACCACGGAGCGAGCGGCCGATGGCTGCCGTGTGGGCGCCTCGGCCTGGAACAGACGAGGCGCCCGACGTAGGCCGTGCGGGGCTTGAACCCGCGACTGGGCGATTATGAGTCGCCTGCTCTAACCAACTGAGCTAACGGCCCGCGCAGATCCTAGCGGGCTCTATGCGGCTTCGTCGCCATCGGTCGGTGACCGCCCGATCCGTATCCGTGCAGGTCTTCGGTCGGCGTCATACGACGTACGCCGCGGCGGATTCGATCTACGAGCTGGAGGCGAGGGTGCTGGCGAGCGCGTCCAGCGCGCCGGGGACGATCGAGAAGTAGGCCCATCGTCCCCGCTGCTCGCGAGCAACGAGGCCGGTTTCGACCAGGAGCTTCATGTGATGCGAGACGGTCGGCTGGGACAGGCCGACCGGTTCGGTCAGGTCGCAGACGCACGCCTCCTGATCGTCGGCAGCAGCGATGATCGAGAGCAGCTTGACGCGGGTGGGGTCACCCAGCGCCTTGAACATCCGTGCGAGCGTCTCGGCCTGGGAATCGTCCAGGATGCCTCCCGTCACTGGTGAACAGCACGCGACGGCGGCGGGCGGAAGCAGCGGGAGAGTGGTCATGACGGTGAGTCTACCCAATGGCATTGACGAACGTCGATATGTGACCTAAGGTCGCCGACATATCGAAGTTCTTGAATCTGAGGAGCATCATGACTGACCTTCCTGTCGCTGTCATCGGCGGCGGCCCCCAGGGGCTCGCGGCTGCGGCCCACCTCCTCGAGCGGGGCCTCACCCCGCTCGTGCTCGAGCGGGGGAGCGAGCCCGCTGCGGCGGTCGCCGAGTGGGGTCACGTACGTCTCTTCTCGGCCTGGCCGGAGCTGGTCGACAAGGCCGCTGTCCGGCTCCTGGAGCCGACCGGTTGGTCCGCGCCGGAGTCCGGTTATCCCACCGGTGCCCAGTGGCGCGAGCGTTACCTCGTCCCGCTCGGTGAGGCCCTCGGTGGCCATGTCCGTTATGGCGTCACCGTCACCGGCGTCTCTCGCAAGGGCCGTGACCGACTGGTCGACGCCGGCCGTGAGGAGCAGCCGTTCGTCCTCCACGTCGTCGGCGCGGACGGCACCGAAGAACGCGTCGAGGCGAAGGCTGTCATCGATGCGTCCGGCACCTGGCGCCGGCCCAACCCGGCCGGGGCCGACGGTCTTCCGGCCCTTGGTGAGCGTGCCGCGCACGCCGGAGGGACGCTCGGCTATGCGGTGCCGAACCGCGCCGACTCCGAGGCGTACGCGGGGCGGCACACGGTCGTGATCGGAGCTGGCGACTCTGCGTTCAACGCGGTCAACGAGCTCACTGCCATCGCCGGCGCCCACCCGGGAACGAGGATCACCTGGGCGATCCGCCGGGCAGTCTCGTCCAACACCTTCGGTGGCGGCGAGGCCGATGAGCTGCCGGAGCGGGGCGCTCTCGGCGTACGCGCCAAGAAGGCCGTCCAGGACGGCGTCGTGGAGCTGGTGACAGGCTTCCGCACCGAGCGGGTCGAGGGTTCCGTGGTCGTTGCTGAGGACGGCCGCGTCATCGAAGCCGACAACATCGTCGTCCTGACCGGCTACCGGCCCGACCTCGGCTTCCTGAGTGAGATGCGCCTCGACCTCGATCCGACGCTGGAGGCACCGCGCAACATCGCGGTTCAGATCGACCCCAACTTCCACTCCTGCGGGTCGGTCAGCGCCACCGGTGCCCAGGACCTCGCCCAGCCGGAACCTGACCTCTACCTCGTCGGCATGAAGTCCTACGGGCGGGCGCCGACGTTCCTGGCGATGACCGGCTACGAGCAGGTACGCAGCGTGGTGGCCGAGCTCGCCGGTGATCACGACGCGGCTGCCCGGGTGGAGCTGGAGCTCCCGGACACCGGGGTGTGCGGTGGCGCCGGGACCTTCGACGGCCCGGACACCACCAGCGGTGGCGGCTGCTGCGGTCCGGCGGCCCCGAGCGAGGAGCTGTTCACGATCAGCCGCGCTCCGATCACGCTGAGCTGATCCGTGCGTGCGCGGGTCGATGCGGGGCTCCAAGGCAGGCCCGCGCACGAATCAGTGCAGTGACGGGAGGCACCATGCCGAACGGGCTGCTGGACCGCCAGGGTCGACCACGCGGACCGTCTGTAATGCTCGGCCAGAAGGCTGAGCCGCCCTCGGCGGCCATCGATGACCAACCCGACCTGGAGGACCAGGCATGAGTGACTTCGTTCGTGAGGCACCGAGCGGCAGCGTGGACGACCCGGTTCGTCGTCGCCTCTCCACCCTGGATCGGTTCCTGCCTGTCTGGATCGGTCTCGCCATGGTCGCCGGTCTGCTGCTCGGGCGCTGGGTGCCGGGCCTCGACGACGTGCTCGCCGCTTTCGAGGTCGGATCGGTCTCCCTTCCGATCGCGGTCGGTCTGCTGGTGATGATGTACCCCGTGCTCGCGAAGGTGCGCTACGACGAGCTCGGTCACGTCACCGGTGATCGTCGGATGCTCGGCACTTCGATCCTGCTCAACTGGGTGCTCGGCCCCGCGCTGATGTTCGCGCTGGCCTGGCTGATGCTCCCGGACCTCCCGGAGTACCGCACCGGTCTGGTCATCGTGGGGCTTGCACGGTGCATCGCCATGGTCCTCATCTGGAACGACCTGGCGTGCGGAGACCGCGAGGCGGCCGCGATTCTCGTTGCGCTCAACGCGGTGTTCCAGATCGTCGCGTTCGCTGTGCTCGGCTACTTCTACCTGCAGCTGCTGCCCGGATGGCTGGGGCTGGACCAGGCCGCCCTGCACGTCTCCATGTGGGACATCGCAAAGTCCGTGCTGATCTTCCTCGGGCTCCCGCTGCTTGCCGGCTATCTCACCCGCACGCTCGGCGAACGGGTCAAGGGCCGCCATTGGTACGAGACCACGTTCCTTCCCCGCATCGGTCCGGCCGCACTCTATGGACTGCTGTTCACGATCGTGTTGCTGTTCGCCCTCCAAGGCGACACGATCACCAGCCAGCCGCTGGACGTCGCGCGGATCGCGGTGCCCCTGCTCGCCTACTTCGCCGTGATGTGGGGCGGGTCGATGCTGCTCACCAGAGCACTCGGCTTCGACTATCAGCGCGCCACGGCGGTCTCCTTCACTGCAGCCGGCAACAACTTCGAGCTCGCTATCGCCGTCGCGATCGGCGTCTTCGGCGTCGCCTCCGGCCAGGCCCTGGCAGGTGTCGTCGGACCCCTCATCGAGGTCCCGGTGCTGGTCGGGCTCGTCTACGTGAGCTTGTGGGCCCGTCGTTTCTTCACCGAGGACGCCCAAGAGCGTTCCACCACCACAGGAGTGTGACGCCGTGAATCGCGATGGAACGAACGAGCAGACGCCGCAAGTCGTCTTCGCCTGCGTGCGCAACGGTGGACGATCGGTGATCGGCCGAGTCCTCACCGAGCACTACGCCCGAGGCCGCATCCGAGCCATCTCCGCCGGCACCCAGCCCGGTGAGCACATCCATCCCGAAGTGGCAGAGGCACTGACCCGCCTCGGGCTCGACGTCTCCCAGGAGCGGCCCAAGGCGCTCGAGCGCGAGACCGTCGCATCCAGCGACATGGCTATCACGCTCGGCTGTGGGGAGGAATGCCCCTACTTCCCCGGCGTGAGATACGTCGACTGGCCCGTTGCGGATCCCGGCGGTCAGGATCCGGAGACCGTACGGCGCATCATCGCCGACATCGACGGGCGGGTCCGCGCGATGCTCACCGAGCTCGTCCCTGACCTGGAGCTGCCTGCTTCGGTGCTGGCTGACCGCGACTGACACCCCGGGGACGCCTGGGAACTGCCGCGGTCATGGCGGGCACCTCCCTCGAGGGTGGACACGAGGGCCCTCCCCGCCGAGAGCAGCCAGAACCGCGCACTCGCCACGAACCGCGAGGCGTAGGCCTTCCCGGAGGGGACGGGCCGGGATCGTGCTGGCCGCGAGCATGACCGCGGCCAGCTCGTACGTGTCCCGCCGCCCGACATCGGCGCTGTGCGCGCCGCGGTGCGAGGGCGAGCACGGTGCTCGCGGCATGCCCACTTCCGGTGACGAACGTATGACGCCCGTCACATCGGGTACCTCCAGGGGTAATGGGTGGTTGGAGGGCCGCCCAAGGAGGGAGCATCAACATGTCTGTCAGCACACGAGTGGGGACCGCAGTCGCGGCCGGCTATGTGCTCGGGCGATTCAAGAAGCTTCGACTGGCACTGATCGTCGCATCGGCGCTCAGTAACAGTGCCGTGCGCGAGCGCGGGGTCGAGATGCTGAAGAGCGGGACGCAGAGTCTCGCGGGATCGTCCGACGTCGGAAAGCTCGGTCAGCAGGTCGGCGGCAAGCTCGTCGAGGCCGGCAAGGCGGCCGCGGTCGCGGCAGCGGCCGGTCAGATCGACAAGATCAGCGACCGGCTGCACGAACGGAGCACTCTCTGGAACTCGTCCGGTGAGTCTGACGAGGACTCCGAGGAGGAGTCCGACGAGGCTCCGGAGGACGAGGAGCCGGAGGACGAGTACGACGACGGTGAGTCCGACGACGAGTACGACGACGAGGAGTCCGAGGAAGAGCCTGAGGACGAGTACGACGAAGAGGCTGAGGAAGAGCCCGAGGACGAAGCCGAAGACGAAGCCGAGTACGAGGACGAGGACGAGCCCGAGGACGAATACGACGAAGACGTCGAGGAGGAGTCCGACGAGGAGGCTGAGGAGCCCGAGGACGAGCCTGAGGACGAGTACGAGGAGGAGTCCGAGGACGACAAGCCGACCGACGAGGCCGAGCAGGACGACGTAGACGAGGAAGACGACGAAGAGGAGCAGCCGCGCCGACGTGCGCGGAGCTCCCGTCGCCGGCGCACGAGCGCGCCGACCGGAGGTGCCTGAGTCATGGCGGAGAAGACCCGCAAGAAATCGGCTGACGACACGAAGGATTCGGGCCTTCTCTCGCAGCTGCCTGTCGACCGCTTGCGCGAGGAGGCCCTGGGTTTCGGGCGCGCCTTCGGGAAGCGTGGCCTGAGCAAGCTGGGCAACGGCGTCGAAGGTCTCACCGACCGGCTGACCGGGTTCGCCGAAGGCGCTCCCAAGAAGGTTGCTGAGGGCGGTTCGGTCGTGAAGACGGGGGCGAAGGCGGCTGCCGACAAGGTCACCGCTCCGGTCGGCAAGGCGAAGGACGCCGCCGCCCAGGTCAAGGACACGGCGTCGCAGGTCAAGGACACCGTCGACAAGGTCTCGGGTGGCCTCAACAAGAGCGAGCAGTCTTCCGGCAAGAAGCTGAAGGTGACGAACATCGTCGAGACCATCGACGTACCCGTCAGCCGCGACGTCGCCTACGAGCAGTGGACCCAGTTCGAGGACTTCCCGTCCTTCATGAAGAAGGTCGAGAACGTCACCCAGGAGGAGGACGAGGTCGTCACCTGGCAGGCCCAGGTGTTCTGGTCCCACCGCACCTGGAAGGCCACCATCCTCGACCAGGTTCCCAACGAGCACATCGTGTGGAAGAGCCAGAGCGAGAAGGGGCGCGTCGACGGCGCGGTCACCTTCCACGAGCTCGCGCCGAACCTGACCCGCATCCTGGTCTCGCTCGAATACCACCCCAAGGGCTTCTTCGAGCACACCGGAAATCTCTGGCGGGCGCAGGGGCGCCGGGTACGGCTGGAGATGAAGCACTTCCGTCGTCACGTCGCCAACAACACCCTTCTCCACCGCGACGAGCTCGAGGGCTGGACCGGCGAGATCCACAACAAGGAGGTCGTGGACGACGGATCGGGCGAAGGCTCGGAGAACGGCCAGCAGAAGAAGTCGCAGAGCAGCTCGGCGAACAGCTCGAACAAGAGCTCGCAGAAGAGCCGTACGCGTACGTCCAGCGGCTCACGCAGCACGAAGAAGTCGTCCGCGAGCAGATCGTCCGGTAACGGATCATCTCGGAGCAGCTCGTCCGGGAGCGGCTCGTCCGGCAGCGGATCATCTCGGAGCAGCTCTTCCGAGAGCGGCTCGTCCGGCAACGGATCATCGCGCAGCAGCTCTTCCGGGAACGGCTCATCCGGCAACAGCGCACCGGCGAAGAAGACCGCTGCCAGGAAGACTGCCGCGAAGAAGACCGCTGCCAAGCCCGCAGCGAAGAAGGCGCCGGCGAAGAAGTCGGCTGCCAAGAAGTCGGCGAGCAGCCAGACCACCAGCAAGCAGACGACCAGCAAGCAGCGTCCGACCAAGAAGAGCTCGAGCAGTCAGAGCACCAGCAAGCAGAGCACCACCAAGCGGAGCCCGAGGAAGCAGAGCGCCAGCAAGCGTACGTCCTCCCGTTCTGCCTCGAAGGAGTCCTGATCGTGGCCGCGGACGAGAGCCAGATCCAGGAGCCCGTGCGTGAGGTCGACCGCCTCACCGACGTTGCCGGCAGCCCGGCAGAAAGCGACTGAGTCATGACCATCACCCAGCAGAACCGCTACCTCGACCGTCCGTCCCCGAGCAGCCTTGCCGACGTCATCAACACGATCCTCGACAAGGGTCTGGTGATCGACATCTACATCCGGGTCTCGCTCGTCGGCATCGAGCTGCTGACGATCGACGCCCGCATCGTGATCGCCAGCGTCGACACCTACCTGCGCTTCGCCGAGGCCGTGAACCGTCTGGACCTCACCGACACCCAGACCCACGGCATCCCGGAGCTCGTCGAGGGCGTGACCAGCTCTGGTGCCAAGGGGAAGACCTCCGGTGCGATCGAAGGCGCCAAGGAGAAGCTGGGCGGCATCTTCGGCGGTGATGACGACGACTCCGACAAGAGCTCTGACGACGAGGGCGAGGACGAGGGTCAGAGCCGGAAGCAGCCCGCGAGGCGTACTCGTAAGAGCACGTCCAGACAGACCAAGGACAAGGAGGACTGACTGTGCCTGTCCACATCTACGGAGTCACGGACACCTCGGTGGAGATCCCCGAGGACCGAAAGGGCCGGTCCAAACGTCCGCTGCGCCACGTCGACGGCGGAGACCTACGGGTCATCGTCAGCGACGTGGAGGCGGACTCGCGCGTGCTGCGCGATGACCTGCTGGCCCACGCCCACACGCTCGAGGCGATGGCTGAGCTCGGCACGGTGCTGCCGATGCAGTTCGGCGTCGAGATGCCCGACGACGAGACGGTACGCCTCGAGGTGATCGAGAGTCGCGGTGACGAGATCCGTCCGCTCCTGGAACGCTTCCGCGGCCTGATCCAGCTGACCGTCTCGGTCGACCTGAACGAGCAGGAGGCCCTCAAGGAGACGCTGCGGCGCGATCCCGACCTGGTCGCGCTGCGTGATCACGCCCAGCGAGCCGCCCCGCAGGACCGCCACCCCGCAGAGGTACGCCTCGGCGAGGCCATCGCGGCCTCGCTGGAGAGGATGCGGGCCGAGATCGGTGATGGGGTCGCCGATCGGATCGCCCCGACCGCCCGTGCGGTCTCCTTCGGGGAGGTCCGCGGAGCACTGCAGGCTGCCGAGGTCTTCCTGCTGGTCGAGCGCGACCGGCAGAGCGAGCTCGACGCCGAGGTGACCACGCTGCGCGAGGACCTGGCGCCGCTGGCCTCGGTCCGTTACGTCGGGCCGCAGCCGCCGTACGCATTCCTCGACGCCGCCTCGTCCGAGGAGCTCGCATGGGCCTGATCAAGCAGCTGATCACCCTGCCCGTCGCGCCTGTGCGCGGCGTGGTCTGGGTGGCGGAGCAGATCCAGGAGGAGGCCGAGTCGCAGTATTACGACCCGGCCACCATCCAGGCTGCTCTCGACGACGTCGACGCTCGCCGGGAGGCGGGCCTGTTGACCGAGGAGGAGGCTGCTGACCTCGAGGAAGATCTGGTGCAGCGCCTGATGGCCGGAGGTGGTCGACATGAGTGAATCCGCGAAGCCCAGTCTGTCCTCGATCGCCGAGCACGTGCTCGAGGAGCTCGAGGCGCTCGTGGGGTGTCCCGCCGAGGGCGTCACGGCGATCCGCCGCGACGACGACGGCTGGGTCGTCACCGCGGAGATCCTCGAGCTCGAGCGCGTGCCGGAGACGACTGATGTCCTGGCCTCCTACGAGGTGACGGTGGGGGAGGACGGTGAGATCACCGGATACCGACGCGTGCACCGCTACGTCCGAGCCCAGGTGGAGGAACGATGACGGAGTCCCAGCGATCAGAGTCCCAGCGCTCGCCGATGTTCGTGAGCAACCGGCCCCAGTCCTCGCCCGAGAGCCTCGCCGACGTGCTCGAGCGCGTCCTCGACAAGGGCATCGTGATCGTCGGTGACATCCAGGTCCGTCTGCTCGACATCGAGCTGCTCACCATCAAGGTGCGGCTCATGGTCGCCTCGGTCGACAAGGCCCGCGAGATGGGTATCAACTGGTGGGAGGGCGACCCGTTCGTGAGCAACATCGAGAGCGAGGAGAAGAACGAGGAGGAGCTCGACCTCCGGCGACGCCTCGAGGCGCTCGAGAGCAGGGTCGGCGAGCAGAACGAGATCGTGGAGGGTGAGACGACACGTGAGCGACGCTGACCAGACCACGGTGGTCCACGCGTACGGGCTGGTTCCGGGCGGTGGACGCTTCTCTCTGCCCGAGCGCGGCATCGCGGACGCGACGGTACGCACCATCGCGTTCCACCACCTCGAGGTGGTCGTCAGCGACCTGCCCGCGGAGTCCTTCAGCGAGGCCGCCTGGGCGGAGCACGGCGAGGACACCCAGTGGCTGACCCCGGTCGCCGCGGCCCACCACGACGTGCTCCAGCACCTGGTCGAGCGCGGCGACATACTGCCGCTGCAGCTCCCGGGGATCTACCCGAGCGACGAGGCGCTGATCGACGCGCTGGAGTCGAGCCGGGCCGACCTCGAACGCGCCTGGCAGACGCTCGCCGGTCGTGTCGAGTGGTCGCTGCAGATCTTCCCGACCGCCGAGCTGCCCGCGCCGGAGAAGCCGGCGCCGCGCAGCGGTCGTGAGTATCTCGAGCGGCGCCGCTCCCAGCAGGACGCCCGCGAGACCGAGCGCGGCCGGCGTGAGACCGCGGTGACCGAGGCCCACGAGGCGCTGGCCCGCGAGGCGGCCGCGGACGTCGTCCGGGCCCCGTTGGACAAGGCCGTCACCGGCCGCGAGGAGCCGATGCTGCTCAACAGCGCCTACCTGGTGGAACGCGAGCAGGAGCAGCGGTTCCTCGCGCTGGCCGAGCGCCTCCACAACCAGCTCGTGGCAACCTCCGGTATGCGGATCGAGGCCACCGGACCGTGGCCTCCCTACAGCTTCGTCGGCGCCGAGGGTGCGGGGGAGAGGCACGAGGACGAGCCCGGGATGGTGCCATGACAGGCACGCGTTCCCCTGCGCTCGACGAGACCTCGCTCATCGACCTGGTCGACCGGCTGATCGAAGGCGGCGTCGTGGTGGGCGGTGACCTGGTGCTCTCGCTGGCCGGCGTCGACCTCGTCTACGTCGGCCTCCGGCTGGTTATCGCCCCGGCCCACAAGGTCGAGCTCCCCGGCACCGGGAGGACCCGATGATGATGCTCTACGCCGTGGCCGCCGCCGATGCCGATCACGCCGCAGCGACGGACGACACCAGCCTGCAGGCTCACCGCTACGACGACGTGACCGTCTTCGCCGAACCGCTCACCGACACCCCCGAGCGGTCGACCCGCGAGGTCCTCGCCTTCGGCCGCGTGCTCCAGCAGTTGTGGTCGCACCACCCCGTCCTGCCCGTACGCTTCGGCACGATCGTGAGCGACGAGACCGAGCTCGCCCAGCTGGTCGCCGAGCGCGAGAGCGCCTGGACCGAGCGGCTCACCGCTGTGGCCGGTCGCAGCGAGATCATCGTGCACCTGCCGCTGCCGAGCGATGCCGCCCCAGACCCCGAGCCGGACGAGCCCGTGGAGTCGGGCGCGGCCTATCTGCGCCGCCGCGCCGCGGAGGTGAGGCGCCACGATCTCGAGACCGCCGAGCTGAAGGCGGTGCTCGCCCCGTACGCCTCGGAGACCGCCGTCCTGCCGCAGGTCCGAACGGGCGAGGCGCGGTTGTCGGCGCTGGTACCCGACGAGCTCGTCGAGACGGCCCGGGCGGCCGTCGAGAAGTGGGCCACGAACTGGTCCTGGGCGACCGTCACAGGCCCGTGGCCACCGTTCAGCTTCTGCCAGGAGACCGAGGCATGACCGATCCGGAAGACCGCGCCCACTGGCCGCTCGACCTCGACGACGAGCGCGACCTGCCGACCGCGCTCAGCAGGCGCATCGACGCCGACCCGGAGTCCGTCGAACAAGGGCTGGCCCAGCTCGTCCTCACCGTGGTCGAGCTGCTGCGCCAGCTGATGGAGCGGCAGGCGATCCGTCGGATGGACGCCGGCGGCCTCAGCGAGGACGACATCGAGCGCCTGGGCCAGACCTTGATGCTGCTCGACGAGAAGATGACCGAGCTGCGTGACCACTTCGGGCTCAGCGTCGAGGACCTCAACATCGACCTCGGCCCGTTGGGCAAGCTGCTCTGAGGGCTAGCGCCCGCCCTCGCTGTCGATGAGGTAGCGACCGTCGGTGTAGACGAGGCCCAGAGTCGTCGTGCCGGCGTCCTTGCGACCGTCCTTCATCGTGTACCTGTAGGTGTAGGTCACCTTGAGCGGGTCGACGCTGGGGGAGACCGAGACGACGCTGGTGCTCGCGACCGAGCCCCACCAGTTGCGATAGCCCTGGATGCCGCCGCTCTTGGCCTGGAAAGCCGGGGTCAGCATCGTGTTGAACGCGCTGTCGGGGTTCGCCGGAGCGGTGGCCAGGTAGTTGCGGACGAAGGCGTCGATGCCCTCGGCGGTCGCACCCGCGGTCTGCGTCGCCGACGGGCTCTGGCTCGGGCTCTCGCTGGCCGACTCGCTGGCCGACTCGCTGGGCGTCGGTTCCTCCGAGGGCTTCTCGTCCTTCTTCTCGCCGGCCTCGTCGGTCTTCGACAGGGTCGAGGCCGAGGCGGCCGGCTCCGGCTTCGCGCTCGGCTCCTCGCCGCGGTTCGCCCACAGCGCGCCACCGACGGCGACCACCAGCACGGTGGCCGCGCCGAGCAGCATCAGCGGCCACCACCTGCGCCGGCGCGCAGCGACGGGCTTGGAGGCGACGGGTGCGGGCATCTCTGGCTCGGCCGGCGCCCCGACCGCGGCCAGCGACTGCGTACGCGGCGCCACCGGGGCGAGCTTCTCCTCCGAGATGCGCCCGGCGAGGAAGTCGAGGACGTCCTGGGCCGACCAGCGGTCGGCCGGAGCGTAGGCCATGGTGTGCTCGATCAGCGGCGAGAGCCGGCCGGCCAACGGCGTACGCGGCGGGTCCTCGTGGACCACCCGATAGAGCGTCGCCAGCGGGTTGTCGCCGATGCCATAGGGAGGCTCGCCGGTCAGCGCCTGGAAGAGCGTGGCGCCCAGCGACCAGATGTCGCTGGCGTGGCTGGCCTTGCCTCCGGTGGCGATCTCCGGAGCCAGGTACGCAGGGGAGCCGGTGACCTGTCCGGTCTGAGTGGTCTGGGAGTCGACGCCGCGCGCGATCCCGAAGTCGGTCAGCTTGGCGCGGCCGCCGCGGCCGACCACGATGTTGGCGGGCTTCACGTCGCGGTGAACGATGCCGGCGGCGTGCGCAGCGCGCAGCGCGGAGGCGATCTGGCCGATCAGCTTGGCGGCGTCGTCGATGGTCAGCGCGCCGTCGTCGCGGACCATGTGGGCGAGCGTCTTGCCCTCGACGTACTCCATCACCAGCCAGGGCTTGTCGTCGTCGCGCACCAGGTCGAAGACGGCGACCACGTTGGGGTGCACGAGGCGCGCCGCGAGCTGTGCCTCGCGTTCGACGGCGGCGTCGGAGACGCCGTCGAGCGCCACCAGCTGCTTGAGCGCGACCGAACGGCCCAAAATGTCGTCGGTGGCGAGCCAGACAGCCCCCATCGCTCCCCGGCCGAGCTCCCTCTCCAGCCGGTACCTCCCTGCGATCACCCAGGTCCCCTCAAATCTCGAACGTGTTCGCCGAGGTCAACTCTAGGGGGTATCGCCCACTACCCTTGCTTCCTGGACAACCCGTTCCGGGCTCCGGAAACACCAGATGAGAACCACCTGAGAAAGGCACCACGTGTCCATCGATCCCACACTCCTCGACGACCTCGAGTGGCGAGGCCTCATCGCCGACTCGACGGACCGCGACGCGCTCCGAGAAGCGCTCGCCGGCGGGAGTGTGAAGTTCTATATCGGGTTCGACCCCACGGCGCCGAGCCTCCACATGGGCAACCTCCTGCAGATCACCATGGCGATGCGTCTGCAGCAGGCCGGCCACCAGCCCTACGTCCTGGTCGGTGGAGCCACCGGCATGATCGGTGACCCGCGCGACTCCGGTGAGCGCACCCTCAACTCGCCCGAGACCGTCCAGGAATGGGTCGGGAAGGTGCGCAGCCAGATCGAGCGGTTCGTCTCCTTCGAGGGCGAGACCGCCGCGACGATGGTCAACAACGCCGACTGGACGGCGTCGCTCTCCGTCATCGACTTCCTGCGTGACATCGGCAAGCACTTCCCGGTCAACCGGATGCTCGCCCGCGACACGGTCAAGAAGCGCCTGGAGGACGGGATCTCCTACACCGAGTTCTCCTACATCCTCCTGCAGTCGATGGACTACCTGAACCTCTTCCGTACGCATGGGGTCAGGCTCCAGTTCGGCGGCTCGGACCAGTGGGGCAACATCACCGGTGGCGTCGAGCTCGTCCGCCGGGTGACCGGCGAGACCGTGCACGCCTTCACCACGCCGCTGATCACGAAGGCCGACGGCACCAAGTACGGCAAGACCGAGGGCGGCGCACTCTGGCTCGACCCGACGATGATGTCGCCCTACGCCTTCCACCAGTTCTGGCTCAACGTCGAGGACGCCAAGGTGGGGGAGATGCTGCGTGTCTTCACCTTCCTGTCCCACGAGGAGATCGAGAGCCTGGAGGCCCAGCACGCGGAGAAGCCGTTCCTCCGAGTCGCCCAGAAGGCGCTCGCCGACCACATGACGACGCTCGTCCACGGGGCGGGGGAGACCGAGCAGGCCAAGCAGGCAGCGGCTGCGCTCTTCGGTGGTGGTGACCTCACCACGCTGAGCAGCACCACGTTGGCCGCCGCGATCACCGAGGCCGGCGCGGTCGAGCTCGAGCGCGGCGAGACGCTTCCTACGTACGTCGACCTCTTCCTCGCCGCGGGCCTGGTCTCCTCCAAGGGGGAGGCTCGCCGCACGATCGGTGAGGGTGGGGCGTACGTCAACAACGTCCGTGTGGAGGACGCAGAAGGCACGCTCGACGAAAAAGAGTTGCTCGGTGACGGCTGGGTCGTCCTGCGCAGGGGCAAGAAGAAGTTCGCCGGCGTGCGACTGAAGTAGCCGCTGACCTGCAAGAACGCCTCTACGACGGTAGCCGCCGTCGTGGGGGCGTTCTTCGATTTGGCATGTGCGGCGCAGAGGCGTAATGTTCATCTGGTCGCCGGGGTGCGGCGGGAAGCAAGCGCGAGTCTTCGAGCGGGCTTCCGGCCCCTGAGTCGGCCACCTACATTCTTCAGATTCAGCTCGATTCAGAGTCTCTGCCAGATCCTCGGATCCGGCATCAGAGGCGAGATCGAATCGAAGGTTGATTGTCTTGTGCTGTGTTGGTGCGGGCATTGCTTTTATCTGGTTTCGGTGTGAATTCATCGAATTGGAGTTGAAAGCGGGATCCGATAA
>NZ_BMRK01000008.1 GCF_014648595.1 Nocardioides luteus
CCGACCGCACTGACGCCTCGACCGACCGCACTGACGCCTCGACCGACCGGGCTGACGCCTCGACCGACCGGGGTGACGCCTCGCGCGTCAGGAGCTGGGCGAGGTGGTGGGGGTCGGGGAGCCGGTGGGGGTGGGCTGGGGGAAGACGGTCTTGGAGAGCTCGTCGATCTGGGTCGCGTAGTCCTCGACCTGGTCGGGCTCGGAGACGGTGAGCGAGCCGCGTACGGGGGCGGCGGCGACCTTCTGGAGCTGGGCGAGCTGGGTGACCTCGGGGAGAACCTGCATGTCACGGACGGTGTCGGTGAAGATGCGGGCGTTGCGGGGGTTGCGCTGAGGCTGGGTGAAGACCGGGGCGTAGCCGACCTCGGAGTTGACGGGCACGAAGTGGCCGGTGCGGACCATCTTGACGACCGACTCGGTCGAGATGAGGTAGGTCAGGAAGTCGGCGGCGGTGTCGGCGTCGGTCGCCTCGGCGCCCATGCAGAGGCCGGCGTAGTCGCCGGTGGTGCCGTTGCCGCCCGGCATCGGCATCACATCCCACTGCATCCCGTCGGTCGCCCGAAGCTCGGAGACCAGCGAGCGGTCGCCGGCCAGCGCGACGAGCCGGCCCTGCTTGAAGGCCTGGAACGGGGTGCGGCCGTGGAGCTCCTTCGAGGTGGCCAGCACGTTGGGCTGGGAGAAGACCTCGACGAGGTCCTCGTACGCGCTGGAGGACTCGCCGAGCGCGGTCGTCGTCGGCTCCAGCGGGTCGTCGAAGAGGGTCGCGCCCGCGCCGGCGAGCCAGGGCATCAGGGCGGTGAGGTTCGGCTCGACGTAGGTGCCCCGGAGGCCCTTGCGCTGCTCGGTGGCGTGGGTCATCGCGGCGCCGAACTGCTCGAGGTTCCAGTTGCGCAGGGAGCCGTCGGCCCGGACGCTGGGCGTGGGCAGGCCCTCCTCCTTCATCGCCTCGAAGTCGATGAGCCCGGTGTTGACGTAGACCACCTGCGGCGAGACCGAGTAGGGCATGCACTCCAGGCGCCGGTCGACGGAGAAGTCCTCCATCGCCTCGCGGGAGTACTTGTCGCCGAAGTCGACGTTGCGCGCCTCCAGCAGGGTGTCGACGGGCTGGATGTTCTTGTCCTCGGCGAACTTGACGACGTCGGCGCGCGGAGTGAGCACCACGTCGACCTTCTCTCCGCCGGTGATCGCCGCGGTGAGCTGGTCGGCGGTGGGCCAGGACTTCACCTCGACGGTGACGTTGGGGACCTGCTGGGTGTATTCGGCCGCGAGCTGCTTGTAGGTGTCGACCAGCGCCTTGTGACCGGAGACCCCGAAGACGAGCTTCACCTTCGCCGGCGGCTTCGTCGCTGCGGTCGGCGACGGCTTCGAAGCCGGCTCACCGCCACATGCGGCGAGGGACGCCGAGAGAACCGCCACCAGAAGCGCCGTTGCCAGCCGCGTGCGCCGCACCATTTCCTCCATCTCAACACCAGGACCGGGTCTGTGATGCTTCCACAGACCCGGTTTACCAGCGATTCACTTTACGGTACGTACCTGGACGCTTCCTGAGAACCGCGCCCCGGAAGACCCTTCAGGACCCGTCAGGCGAGGTGATCGCGTGCGGCCTTGATCACATCGTCGAAGATCTCCCGCGCCAGCGCATCACCCTCACGGCGTACGTCCTTGGGGTCCATCCGGATGAGCCGGTCCAGGCGCACCTCGGAGGGCCGGCCCTGGCGGTCCCAGCCGCCGGTGCCGACGTCCATCCAGTGGCGGCCGTAGCGGGCCTCCTGGGCCTCGTCGCGGTCGTGGTCCTTGCTGGTCAGCATCAGGCAGAGCAGCAGGCCGCCCTTGCGGCCGATCACCAGGACGGGTCGGTCCTTGCCCTGGGTCTCGTCGTCCTCGTAGGGGACCCAGCCCCACACGACCTCACCCGGATCGGCGTCACCGTCGCCGATGTCGGGCTCGTAGGAGATGGCGCTCTTGCGCGGGGCGGGCTGGGTGTCGGTCACATCGGCTCCTTGTCGGTGGCGAACATCTTGGCCACCCGGCCGAGGGACATCGAGAAATGAGATGAACACGCCGGACCGGGAGCGCCTCACGGCGCAAGGCCGCTCGTAGCGGCTGAAGTTGGGACCCGGGGCTGCCGCAGCCCGACGTGCTCGGCGACCAGTGTAGCGGCGCCACCAACAGTCTCAACCAACAGTCTCGTCAGAGCGAGCAGGAGGTTATCCCACCTCAGCTGAGACGGTGCTCCAGCTCGGCATGTCCCGCGGCCTCGAGCTGCTCGGAGAGCTGCAGCATGTTGCGTACGTCCTTGGCGGCTGCGTGCGGGTCCAGAGCCGCCCGTCCGGCGGCGATGACGCGGGAGAAGGCGGCGGCGCGGAGCAGCACCACGGCGAAGTCGCTCCCGGCGATCCCGCGCAGCACCTCGTCGACCATCGACTTGAGCTCCTCCGGGCCCGGAGGGTCGGCGACCCCGGCCACCACGTGGGCGACCTGGGCCTTCGCCCGGCCGGCGTCGAACTCGCGCGCAGCACCCACCGGGTCCGCGTAGACCCAGCTGCGCAGCAGGAAGAGCCGCCACAGACAGCCGGCCAGCGACTCCGCCGGCGAGCTCGACCAGACCTCGGCGATCGTCTCGATGCCCTCCGACTCGGCCAGGTGGAGGATCCGCTCGGCCACCGCCGGGTCCTCGCTGTCGCGCGCACCGCGGACCAGCGCCGTCGCCGCCATGTCCGCCGCCTCCTGCACCAGGGCAGGGTCGTCACCCCCGAGGAGGGAGTCGAAGAACCCGTCCCCGGGACGCATCGGCGAGTGGAACTCTCTGGGCATCGAACCGAGCCTAGCGGCCGCCACCCACGTGTAACACGTCGTTCGTAGGACTATCCGGTCGTTCCAATAGGGCGAACAGTCCTACGAACGACGTGTTACATGCGTCGCGGCGCTACCCGAGCAGCTTGCGGATCCGCGCGTCGGAGACCTTCTCGGCGGTGCCGAGCTGCTGGGCCCAGAGCTGGACGCGGTACTCCTCGAGCATCCACCGCACCTGCCGCAGACGGGGCCCGGGCGGGCGCCCCTCGGGCAGCGCCTCGATCTGGTGGAGGTAGGCCTCCTGGAGCGATGCGATGCGGTCGTAAGTGGTGCGGTCGCCGCGCAGGTCGGTGTCGAGCTTGCGGCGGCGCTCGACGATGGCCTTCAGGTAGGTCGGGTAGCGCCGGATCTGCTGGGTGCCGGCCTCGGCGACGAAGCCGCGGTGCACCAGCCGGGCCAGCTGCTCCTTCATGTCGGTCAGCGCGGGGAGCTGGAACATGTCGGCCCGCCCGGAGAGCGCCTTGTCGGTCTCGCGATAGGCCTCCAGGGCCCGCATCACGTCGGCGAGCACCGCACGGACGGCGGCGACCAGGTCGGCCGGCTTGCCGGCTGCGGCCAGCAGTGCGGCGTACGCCTCCTCGGTCCGCGGCAGCGGACGGGCGTCGACCAGCTGGCGGACGACGGCGGCGCGACAGTCCTCGACGAGCTCGGCGGCGCTCGGGTAGGGCGACCCGGCGAGCGCGAGCTTCTCCATCGTGGAGAGCCCGTCGACGACCTGCTTGGTGACGTCGGGCAGCGCCAGGAGGAGCAGCCGCACGACGCCGAGACGATGGCGCGCCTCGGCTTCCTCTGCGGAGCCGGCGACGACGAGCCCGACCGTCGAGCCCTCGTCGGAGAGGCACGGGAAGACGGTGACCTCGTGGCCGGCGCGCTTCTCGGTCACCGTGGTCTCGATCGTCCCGAAGACCCAGGATGTCTCGCCGGTGCGGGTGTGACCGGCCGAGGCGGCGACCTCGGCGATCGCGGCCTCGAACTCACCCTCGAGCGGCGCCTTGAGCGCGTCCAGGTCCTTGCCACGGGCCGCCTCGCTGCCGTCCTCGCCGACGACCCGGTAGGTCGGGCGCAGGTGCTCGGGCACCTTGGACCAGTCCCACGCCTCGCGCGGGATGTGGACCCCGGCGGTCGAGCGCGCCCAACGCTCCAGCGCGTCGAGCAGCGGCTCCTCCCCCGGCGGCGTCTCCTTCAGGAACGCCCGCGCCTTGTCGGGCGCCGGCACGAAGCTGACCCGCAGCGGTTTGGGCAGCGAGCGGATCAGCGCCGTCACCAGCTCCTCGCGCAGCCCCGGCACGAGCCAGGAGAAGTCGTCGGCCCCGACGCGGTTGAGCGTGGCGACGGGTACGTCGATCGTAAGCCCGTCGTCGGCGGCGCCCGGCTCGAACTGGTAGCTCAGCGAGAACGTGAGCGGCCCGCCGCCGGGGTTCTGCAGCGCCCACTCGGCGGGGAAGTCGTCCTCGGTGACCTCGTCGGCGGCCTCGTTGGTGAGCATCGAGAGCTCGAAGGTGAGCAGGTCGGGCGTCTCGCGCCGGGCCTGCTTCCACCACTGGTCGAAGTGGGCTCCCGAGACGATGGACGCCGGGAGGCGGCGGTCGTAGAAGTCGAACAGCGCGTGCTCGTCGACCACGATGTCGCGCCGCCGGGCGCGGTGCTCGAGCTCCTCGGCCTCCTCGAGAAGCTTGGCGTTGTCGCGGAGGAACCGGTGGTTCGTACGCCACTCGCCGTAGACCAGCGCATGCCGGATGAAGAGCTCGCGGGAGAGCTCGGGATCGATCTTGCCGAAGGCGACCGGCCGGTCGGCCACCAGCGGCACGCCGTAGAGGGTCACCTTCTCCCGGGCCATCACCGAGGCGCGCTTCTGAGACCAGTGCGGCTCGGAGTAGGTGCGCTTGACCAGGTCACGACCGAGTCGCTCGGCCCACTCCGGCTTGATCGAGGCGTTCTGCCGGGCCCAGAGCCGGGAGGTCTCCACCAGCTCGGCCGACATCACGAACTGCGGGTTCTTCCGGTGGAGCGCCGAGCCGGGGAAGATCGCGAACTTCGCCCCGCGAGCGCCCTGGTACTCCCGAGGCCCGGGTCGCCGCTTCTCCCGCGCCCGGGCGGCGTCGGCCTTGGAGTCGCGCTCCTCCAGGGCCCCGATGTGGGAGAGCAGCCCGGAGAGCAGCGCCTGGTGGATGCCGTCGGCGTCGTACGCGGCTCCGCCGGAGCCCTCCACGGTCTCGACAGGCTCGACAGGCTCGACCACCGGAGCCTTGCCGAGGTCGATCTTCATCTCCCGGCACACCTGCCGCAGCTGCGACTCCAGGTCCTGCCACTCCCGCACGCGTACGTAGTGGAGGAACTCCCGCTTGCACAGCCGCCGGAACGCGCTGGAGGAGAGCTCGCGCTGCTGTGCCTTCAGATAGCGCCACAGGTTGAGCCAGGTGAGGAAGTCGGAGGTCTCGTCCTTGAACCGCGCGTGCAGCTGGTCGGCCTGCGCCTGCTCCTTGGGATGGTCCTGACCGGGACGCTCGCGGGGGTCCTGGAGCGAGAGCGCGGCAGCGACCACGATGACGTCGCGTACGCAGCCGAGCCGCTCGGCCTCCAGCACCATCCGCGCCAACCGCGGGTCGATCGGCAGCCTGGCCAGCCGTCTTCCCAGCTTGGTCAGCCGCTGGCCGCGCATCGCGCCGAGCTCCTCGAGGAGCTGTACGCCAGCCGTGATGTTGCGCCGGTCCGGCGCCTCCACGAACGGGAACCGGGCGATGTCGCCCAGCCCGAGCGAGGCCATCTGCAGGATGACGCTCGCCAGGTTGGTGCGCAGGATCTCGGGGTCGGTGAACTCCGGGCGCCCCTCGAAGTCCTCCTCGGAGTAGAGCCGGATCGCGATGCCGGCCTCGACCCGGCCCGTACGTCCCGACCGCTGGTTCGCGGAGGCCTGCGAGATCGGCTCGATGGGCAGCCGCTGCACCTTGGTGCGGGCGGAGTAGCGCGAGATCCGGGCGACGCCGGTGTCGACGACGTACTTGATTCCGGGGACCGTCAGCGAGGTCTCGGCGACGTTGGTCGCGAGCACGATCCGGCGGCCGGTGTGGGGCGAGAAGACGCGGTGCTGGTCGGCGGCCGAGAGGCGCGAGAAGAGCGGGACGATCTCGACCAGACCTGTCGACTGACGGCCACGGTTCACGCCCAGCGCGTCGTTCAAGGCGTCCGCCGCGTCCCGGATCTCCCGCTCCCCCGGCAGGAAGACCAGTACGTCGCCGGGCCCCTCGGCCGAAAGCTCCTTGACCGCGTCGACGATCGCCTCGGTCTGGTCGCGGACGACGACCTCGCCCTCTTCGTCCTCCTCGGAGAGCTCCATCAGCGGCCGGTAGCGGACCTCGACGGGGTAGGTGCGCCCGGAGACCTCGATGATCGGCGCCGGCTCCCCGGTCCGCGCGTCGGAGAAGTGGGCGGCGAACCGCTCGGGGTCGATCGTCGCCGAGGTGATGATCACCTTGAGATCGGGGCGGCGCGGCAGGAGCCGGCGCAGGTAGCCCAGCAGGAAGTCGATGTTGAGCGAGCGCTCGTGGGCCTCGTCGATGATGATCGTGTCGTAACGGCGCAGGTCACGGTCGCGCTGGAGCTCGGCGAGCAGGATGCCGTCGGTCATCAGCTTGATCCGCGAGGCCTTGGACGACTTGTCCATGAACCGCACCTGGTAGCCGACCAGGTCGCCGAGCTCGGTGCCGAGCTCGGAGGCGATCCGCTCGGCCACCGACCGCGCGGCGATCCGGCGCGGCTGGGTGTGACCGATGATCCCGTCGGTCCCGCGGCCCAGCTCCAGGCAGATCTTGGGCAGCTGCGTCGTCTTACCCGACCCGGTCTCACCGGCGACGATCACGACCTGGTGGTCACGGATGGCCGCGGCGATGTCATCGCGGCGCTGGGAGACCGGGAGCTCGGCGGGATAGGTGATCGCGACGGAGGTGACGGCGGGCTGGTCGGATTCGGACATGAGGTGACCCATTCTCCCCCGGCGTACCCCATGACCGCACATCGGTTTCTCTCCGGCATCATCAGGGGCGGGCTGGACCCACCAGCCCCCACGCTCGCCGAAGGACTTGGCTCATGACCGACCCCACCCCCGTCTACCGCGACACCCCGCCCCGGCCGCCGTTCGACCCAGAGCTCGTCCCGGTCCTCGAGGCCGCGCTGGAGACCAACCTGCCGCTCTCCACCGAGACCCTCGACGAGAAGCGCCGGCTGATCATCGACGGCCCGCCCGACGTGCTGCCGGTGGACCTGACCGCGGGCGGGGCGGTGCGGGTCGAGGAGCGTGAGGTGCCCGGCCCCGAGGGCGCACCCGACGTCACCCTGCTGATCCTCAGTCCCGCGCTCGACGGCCCGCCGCGCCCGGCGATCTACTACGCCCACGGCGGCGGCATGGTGCTCGGCCACCGCCGGTTCGGGGTCGAGACCTTCCTTCCGTACGTCGCCGACGGCAGCGCCGTGGTCATCTCGGTCGAATACCGGCTGGCCCCGGAGAATCCCGACCCGGCGCCCGTCGAGGACGTCTACGCCGGCCTGGTCTGGACCGCGAAGAACGCCGCCGAGCTCGGCATCGACCCCGAGCACCTGATGATCGCCGGCACCAGCGCCGGCGGCGGGCTGGCGGCCGGCACCGCCCTGCTCGCCCGTGACCGCACCTTCCCGAAGCTGAGCCACCAGATCCTCATCTGCCCGATGCTCGACGACCGGTTCGAGACCGCCAGCAGCCGCATGCTCGACGGCGTCGGCTTCTGGGACCGCAACGCCAACCTGTTCGGCTGGACCGCGCTGCTCGGCGACCGGCGCGGCGGCCCCGACGTCACCCCGTACGCAGCCCCGGCCCGCGCCGAGGACCTCACCGGCCTGCCCCGCACCTACATCGACACCGGCTCCGCGGAGACGTTCCGCGACGAGATCATCACCTACGCCCGACGGCTCTCGGAGGCGGGCGTGAGCGTCGACTTCCACATGTGGGGCGGCGGGTTCCACGGGTTCGACTCGATGGCCGGCCATGCCGCCGTCTCGCGGGCGTCGATCGCGACCCGCGACGAGTTCGTCCGCCGGGCGCTCGGCGACTGATCCGGGCGGCTGAGCTGCCGATTGATCCGCCGATTGATCCGCCGAGTGATCCGGGTTGTGAGCGTCGCGCTAGGAGGACTTGTACCGACAACCTAGATTATGTGCCCATGACCGGGGAGCCGAGCGAGAACGATGTCCAGGACGCGCTGCGCGCGCTCCGCGGAGAGGACGACCCTCACCACGAGCGGTCGGTGCAGACCGTTCTCGACCTCCATCGGCTTCGCGACGCCCTGACCCGGTTCGGCGACGACGAGCCGGCCGGCGACACCAAACCGGCTCGCAACCGGTTCCGAGGTTGAGTCGAAATCAACCAATTGGTGGGACGCCGAGTTACGTAGGGGATTTCAAGAGGGTTACCGTTGCTGACCGTGACCGAATCTCTAACTGTGCGTGACAACCGCACCGGGGTGGAGTACGACATCCCGATCACCGACGGCACCATCCGCGCCGCCGACCTGGGGAAGATCAAGGCCGCTGACCCGGCCACCAGTGAAGAGGGCCCCGGCCTGGCTGTCTATGACCCGGGCTTTGTGAACACCGCTTCCTGCCGATCTTCCGTCACCTATATCGACGGCGACAAGGGCGTGCTCGAATATCGCGGATATCCGATCGAGCAGCTCGCCGAGAAGTCGAGCTTCCTCGAGGTGTCCTACCTCCTGGTCCACGGCGCGCTGCCGACCAAGGAGGAGTACGACGCGTGGGTGCACGAGATCACCTTCCACACGTTCGTGCACGAGAACATCAAGGAGTTCATGCAGGGCTTCCGCTATGACGCCCACCCCATGGGCATGCTGATGGCCTCCGTCGGTGCGATGTCGACGTTCTACCCCGACGCCGCCAACATCTCCGACCCCGACAACCGCCGCCTGCAGATCATCCGGCTGATCGCCAAGATGCCGACGCTGGGCGCCTGGGCGTTCCGCCACGCGCAGGGCAAGCCGTACGTCTACCCGGACAACGACCTGTCCTACACCGGCAACTTCCTCTCGATGCTCTTCAAGATGAGCGAGTCGAAGTACGCCCCGGACGAGCGCATCGTCAAGGCGCTCGACACGCTCTTCATCCTGCACGCCGACCACGAGCAGAACGCCTCGGCCAACGCCGTGCGCAGCGTGGGCTCGACCCAGGTCGACCCCTACTCGTCGGTGGCTGCCGGCGTCGGCGCCCTCTTCGGACCGCTCCACGGCGGCGCCAACGAGGCCGTGCTCCGGATGCTGCGCCGCATCGGCAAGGTGGAGAACATCCCCGCCTTCATCGAGGGCGTCAAGGCCGGCAACGAGCGGCTGATGGGCTTCGGTCACCGGGTCTACAAGAACTACGACCCGCGCGCGACGATCATCAAGCAGCAGGCGCTCAACGTCTTCGAGGTCACGGGCACCAACCCGCTGCTCAACATCGCGATGGAGCTCGAGAAGATCGCCCTCGAGGACGAATACTTCGTCTCGCGCAAGCTCTACCCGAACGTCGACTTCTACTCCGGCCTCATCTACGAGGCCCTGGAGTTCCCGCCGGAGATGTTCACCGTGCTGTTCGCCATCGGGCGTACGCCGGGCTGGCTCTCCCAGTGGCTGGAGCTCGTCCAGGACAAGGAGCAGAAGATCGCTCGTCCGAAGCAGATCTACACCGGTGAGCGTGGCCTCACCTTCGTCCCGCGCGACGTTCGCTGGGCCTGAACCATCATGTCTCGACTCACGTCGTCCAGCGCGTGCGATCGCAAGGCGGAGGAGGGAAGCGGCCCGGTGTTGGCCGTTGACCGACGACAACGCCGCGAGCGTGCGTGATGGGCGGCGTGAGTGGGGTCGTCTGGGACTTCGGGAATGTATTGATCAAGTGGGACCCGCTCCCGGCGATCGCTGCGGGCGTCGGTGACGCCGACGCCCGCGCCTTCCTGAGCTCCTACGACTTCGGGTCGTGGAACCACCTCCAGGACGCCGGCCGCACCTGGGCCCAGGCCCTGACCGCTCTCGAGGGCGACGCACCGCAGTGGCTCAGCGCCGGAGCGGCGTACGTCGACAACTTCCCGCTCTCCATGCTGGGGCCGGTCCCCGGCACCCATGAGCTGGTCCGCGAGCTCGCCGCAGCCGGGTTCCCGCAGGTCGGGCTGACCAACTGGTCGGCCGAGCTCTATCCCCATGCCAGCTCGACCTACGACGTGATCGGCCTGCTCCGCGACGTCGTCGTCTCCGGCGAGGTCCGGCTGGCCAAGCCCGACCCGGCGATCTACCAGCTCGTCGGCGAGCGCGCCGGGATCCCGCTGGAGAGGCTCGTCTTCATCGACGACAGCCCGGTCAACGTGGACGCTGCCGCGGGGCTCGGCATGCAGGCGATCCAGTTCACCGGAGCCGAGCAGCTCCGCAGCGACCTGGTCGCCCTCGGCCTGCCGGTCGCGGCGCTCTAGGCGGCCTCCTCCACCGCCACCCGCTCGGGCGCGCGCTCGAGCCTGCGCACGCCCGCGAAGGAGATCGACATCAGCGCGGTGCCGGAGATCACCGCCGCGACCACGAGCAGCCAGGTGTCGAAGCCGACCGCGACCGCCACCGGGCCGACCAGCGCGAGCCCGACGGGGCGGGCGACGAACGATCCCACGATGTCGAAGGCGTAGACGCGGGAGAGCTTCTTCTCGGGGATCTCCTGCTGGATGGCGATCTGCCAGAAGACGTCGAAGACCTGCAGCCCGAAGCCGTGCAGGAAGGCGCCGAGCAGGATGGGCCACAGCGTCTCGGAGAGGGCCATCGAGACCGGGAAGAGCCCGGTCATCGCCAGGAAGAACACCCCGACCCCGAGCAGCCGACGCGGCCGGAACCGCAGGCAGAAGAGGCCGCCGACGATGAAGCCGGCCATCAGCGCTGCGAGCGCGAAGCCCCATGACTCCCGGCCGATGCCCTCGCCGACGACGATCGGACCGAGCACGCTGTGGGCCCCCGACCAGAACAGGTGGTAGAGCAGCGCCTGCAGGATGAGGAACCACAGCCAGGCGTGGCGCATCACCTCGCGGAAGCCCTCGCCGAGCTCGGTGAGCATCGACGCCTTGCGCGGTCCGCGATCGTGGGTGACCTGCATCCCGGAGTAGGCGACGGCGGCGATGGCGAAGGTCACCGCGTCGACCGTGATCGCCCACCCGGAGCCGACCGCTGCGACCAGCACACCGCCGAGGGCGTAGCCGACCGTCGAGGCGGTCGTCTGCAGCAGCGACCGCAGCGAGATCGCCGCGCCGAGGTCCTCCTCCGGCACGACGATCTTCGTCATCGCCATCGCCGAGGGCTGGTTGAGCGCTGCGACGACGCCGGCGAGACCACCCATCACCGCGATCGAGGGGATCGTCGCGACCCCCAGGATCACCGTCGCCGCCAGCGAGCCGATCACCACGGCGCTGATCGCAGCGGTGCCTTCCATCATCAGCTTGCGCGAGACCCGGTCGCCGAGCACTCCCCCGGCCAGGGTGGTCACCACCTGGCAGGCCGCGAACACCGCCTCGACGAGACCGAGCTGGGTCGCCGTGCCGCCGAGGTCCAGCACCGCGAAGGCGAGCGCGACCGGGGTGATCGCGTTGCCGAGCGAGGAGGAGGCCGTGCCGGTGACGAGGCGGCGGAAACTGGGGTGCCTCAGCGGCGTACGACGCCCGGACGGGCCTTCGATGGTGGGCATGCGAGGAATGTACTTCGCTGACGAACTATTAGCCAACGAATTATCAACCAGCGAAGGTTAGAATCGGGTCATGCCCGAGATGCGTCACTCCCCCGGCTCGTCCACCGCCGGGCCGATCCAGCCCGGCATCACCATCGGCAGCGGCCCGGAGAGCGTGGTCCTCACGCCCGAGACGCTCCCCGAAGATCGAGCCGACCGTCACGTCGCTCGCTGGCGCGACCACTGGATCGACATCGACTTCGACGACGAGATCGAGGCGATCACGGTCCGGATCGGCACCATCGCGAAGTTCTTCGACGACGCCCGCGCTGCCGCCGCGCGCGAGGTCGGGCTCGCCGATTTCGAGTACAAGACGCTCCACTCGCTGATGATCCGTGACACCCCCGGTCACGCCTCTCCCACCGCGCTCGCGAAGGACCTCGGGATCAGCCCGGCGGGGATGACCGGTCGGCTCGACAGCATGGAGCGCGCCGGGTGGGTGCGGCGTACGGCCTCGGTGGAGGACCGTCGCAAGATCAGCGTCGAGGCGACCGGGGCCGGCATCGAGATCTGGCGGCGGGCGATGGATCTGCGCGGCGAGACCGAGACCCGGCTCTTGGAGACGTTGAGCCCGGAGCGTCGCACCGAGCTGGCCACGCTGCTCAAGCAGGTGACCCTGGGGCTCGAGGGCGACTAGCGATCAGAGCCCGGCTGCGCAGATCTGCGTACGCCGCCGACGCCGGTCGTCGGATCCGCTCGAAGCGCGTCGGGGCCAGCATCGAGGCATGACCACCACGCCTGAGACCCGACCCTTCCGCTTCGGCGTCGTCGCCGGGCAGGCTCCCCCGGGCGCCGCCTGGAGCGATCTCGCCCGACGTGTCGAGAGCGAGGGGTACGACACCCTCGTCATGCCCGACAACGTCTCCTTCGGCCATGCCGTCTTCCCGGCCCTGGCCGCCGCCGCTGCCGTGACCACGACCCTGCGAGTGGGGACCTACGTCCTCGCGAACGACGTCCGCCACCCCGTCCAGGTCGCCAAGGAGGCGGCCACGCTCGCCGTGCTCTCCGACGGCCGGTTCGAGCTCGGCCTGGGCGCCGGCCGTCCCGGCTCCGAGCGGAAGAACGCGATGCTGGGGCTCGGCTTCGACCGCCCCGGCGTACGCGTCGACCGGCTCGTGGAGTCGATCGGCCTGATCAAGCGGCTCCTCGCCGGGGAGACGGTGACCGTCGACGGCCCGCACCACCGTGCCGCCGAGGCGTCGGTCCTGCCCTACGGGACCCCGCCCCAGCAGGTGCCGCTCCTCGTCGCCGGCGGCGGCCCGCGGATGCTGCGGATCGCCGGTGAGCACGCCGACATCGCCGCTCTCGGGGTGCCGTTCGACGCCGAGGAGTCCGTGGTGCGCGCAGCCGTCGACCACGTCCGCTCCGCCGACCGCCCCGACGGCACCTCGGTCGAGCTCAACATGAACCTGATGGCGGTCGGCGAGACGGTCCCGCGCTACCTGGCGGGTCGCATCGACACCGCCGCCCTCGCCGCCCGCGGCGCGGTCGGCATCGTCAGCGGCTCGCCCGAGGAGATGGCCGACCAGCTCCGCGAGCGCCGGGAGCGGCTCGGCGTCTCGTACGTCCTGGTCGGCGACGAGCTCATGGAGGCGTTCGCCCCGGTGGTGGACGTCCTCGCCGGCAGCTGAGCACTTTTCGGGTCCGCATAGCCCCGTCTCAGCCGGTTCACAGGGACCCTGGTCACACTCGAAGACATGACCGAACTCCCTCCTCAGCAGCCGAGTGGGACCCCGCCGGAGTGGACTCCGCCTGCCCCCGCCGGTCCCACGCCCCCGCCTCCCACGACCCAGGCACCGGCCCAGGCACCGGCCCAAGCACCGGCCGGCCCGTTCGCACCTCCGCCGGCGCAGACCTCCGTCATGACCGCCGTGCCGGGCCCCTCCGCCAAGAAGCCCGGCGCGCGTCGCGCGGGCCTCGTCGCCGCAGTCCTCGCCGGAGCCCTGGTCGCAGGGGGCACGGCGGGCATCGGCGGTGCCGCGGTCTACGACGCCCTCGCCGGTGACGGCGCCTCGGGTGGTGCGAACACCCCGGCCACCTCCCAGGTCGTCGACACCAAGGCCCCCGAGGGCAGCATCGAGAAGGTCTCCGCCAAGGTGCTCCCCTCGGTGGTGAAGATCGAGGTCTCCGCGGCTCAGGGCTCCGGCTCCGGATCCGGCGTCATCATCTCCTCGGACGGCACGATCCTCACCAACAACCATGTGGTCGAGCTCGCCGCCAACGGCGGCAACGTGACGGTCGACTTCAACGACGGCACCTCGGCCTCCGCCGAGGTCCTCGGCACCGACCCGCTCACCGACACCGCCGTCATCAAGGCGAAGGGTGTCTCCGGCCTGACCCCGATCACGATGGGCAAGTCGAGCAACCTCAGCGTCGGTCAGGGCGTGGTGGCGATCGGCTCGCCGTTCGGGCTCGACTCCACGGTGACCACCGGCATCGTGAGCGCGCTCGACCGACCGGTCAACGTCGGCGTCGACCAGAGCGGCGCGGCCACCGTCTACCCGGCTGTGCAGACGGACGCGGCGATCAACCCGGGCAACTCCGGCGGCGCACTGGTCGACCTCAACGGCAACCTGGTCGGCATCAACGCCTCCATCAAACCGAGCGAGGGCGCCAACGGTCAGGGTGCCGGCTCGATCGGCATCGGCTTCGCGATCCCGATCGACGAGATCCGCCCGATCGTGGAGCAGCTCGAGAAGGGCGAGAAGGCCACTCACGCCCAGTTCGGCATCTCGGTCTCCGACGCCCCCGAGGCGCAGAACGGCCAGACCTCGGTCACCGGCGCGCTCGTGCAGGAGGTCGGTGGCGGCAGCACCGCCGAGAAGGCCGGGATCGAGAAGGGTGACGTCATCACCAAGGTCGACGACCACATCATCACCGGGTCAGACTCCCTCGTGGCGACCGTCCGCTCCTACCGCCCCAGCGACGAGGTCGAGGTGACCTGGTCCCGCGACGGCAAGGAGCAGACCGCCAAGGTCACGCTGGACTCCGACGCCTCCTGATCTCCCCGCTATGACGCTGGGACCCGCAGGGTCCCCGTGCCCGCGGGGTGCCATCTCCGAGCGTCTCGTACCCCGCCCCCGGGTGCGAGGCGCTCGGTGCGTCTCAGGAGACCTGCTTCTGGATGCTGCAGAGCCACTCGACCGGCTCGAAGCCCATCGCCTCGTTGACCCGGATCATGTGGGCGTTGACCTCGGCGTTGTAGGTTGTCAGGGTCGGCACCTGGGGACGCTCGGCCTGGAACAGCCTGAGGTTGGCGACCTTCACCCCCAGGCCCAGCCGGTGGCCCCGGTGGGTCGCTTCGACCAGGGTGCCCCACTGGTAGCCGTTGCCGTCCAGGCTGGAGTAGCCGATGACGGTGTAGGCGACCACACGGCCGGCGCCGTCCAGCGCCACCGAGTGGTAGAGCGTCCGCTTCTGCGCCTCGACCAGCTCCTCCATCTCACGCACCTTGGCCACGTCGGCCTCCGGCGCCTCGACGTCCAGGGCTCCGGTCGGCGCCTCGGTCTCCAGGCTCGCGTCGAGCACCGCCCAGCTCTCCACGATGTCGTCCGGCACCCGTCCGACCCAGGACCGCAGCGTGTAGCCGTCGTGCCTCTCGGCTGCCTCCGCCGCCAGCCGGTCGAGGACGTCGTCGGCCACCGGCAGCCGGAGCAGGCGGCGCACCTCGACCAGGGCGGAGACGTAGCCGCGGGCGAGGCCGAACTCCCGGCCGGGCGAACCCTCACCGCCGGAGCCGAGCGACCACGGCCACCAGAGCTCACCCGTCAACGACGTACGTCCCTCGGCGCGGGCCTCCGCCTCGAGCCGGTCGAGCAGCGCCGTGCCGTAGCCATGACGCTGATGGGCCGGCAGCACCGTCACCGCGAGCGAGGCCCGGTGGCGGTTGTCGAGCAGGGGCATCGCCAGCCAACCGGCGGCGACCACCTCGCCGCCGATCCGGCCGAGGTAGGCCCTCCGGTCGACCTTCGTGGTCTGCTGCTGCAGCTCGACGCGCTGCTCCTCGCGGGCCCAGACGTCCGCGTCCGGACCGCGCACGTCGAGCCAGGACGCCGTCGTGGCGTCGTACCAGGCGTCGAAGGCGCCAGCGTCGAACGGGTCGACCCGCTCGATCACCAGCTCGCTCATCGTGACCTCTCCACCCTGGTCTCGTCCCAGACCGGCTCCGGGGACTCGTAGACGTCGCCGTCGGCTCCGTAGACCAGGAACCGGTCGAAGCCGCGGGCGAACCAGCGGTCGTGGGTGACCGCGACGACGGTGCCCTCGAACGACTCCAGCCCCGCCTCCAGCGCCTCGGCGGACTGGACGTCGAGGTTGTCGGTCGGCTCGTCGAGCAGCAGCAGCGTGGCGCCGCTCAGCTCGAGCAGCAGGATCTGGAACCGCGCCTGCTGTCCGCCCGAGAGCGAGTCGAAGGTCTGCTCCGCGGCGTGCGCGAGTTCGTAGCGGTCCAGCACCCGGGAGGCGGCCTCGCGCCCCATCCCCACCCGGCCACGGCCGTCGGGGGTCGCCTCGCCGCGGTGGAGGATGTCGAGCAGCGTACGTCCCACCAGCTCGGGATGGGCATGGGTCTGCACGAACCAGCCCGGCCGCACGCGGGCTCCCAGCCTTGCCGTGCCACGGTGGCGTACGGGCTCGACGACGGCCTCGCCGACGGGCTCGTGCTCCTTGTCGGGCATCGAGCCGCCGCCGGCCAGGAGCCGCAGGAAGTGGGACTTGCCGGATCCGTTGGAGCCGAGCACCGCGACCCGCTCGCCGTACCAGACCTCCAGGTCGAACGGCCGCATCAGACCGGTCAGCTCCAGCGACTCGCACACGACCGCTCGCTTGCCGGTGCGGCCGCCGCGCAGCCGCATCACGACCTGCTGCTCACGCGGCTGCTCGATCGGCGGCCCCGCCTCCTCGAACTTCTCCAGCCGCGTCTTCGCGGCCTGGTAGCGCGAGGCCATGTCGGAGTTGTAGGCGGCCTTCTGCTTGTACATCAGCATCTGTGCGCGCAGCTTGGCGTGCTCCTCGTCCCACCGTTTGCGCAGCTCCTCGAAGCGCTCGAAGCGGGCCGTACGGGCGTCGTGATAGCTCGCGAAACCGCCGGCATGGGTCCAGACCAGGTTGCCCGACGTACCGAGCTCGACGGTCACCACGCGGGTGGCGGTGTTGGCCAGCAGCTCACGGTCGTGGCTGACGTAGAGGATCGTCTTCGGGGACTCCCGGATGCGCTCCTCGAGCCACATCTTCCCCGGCACGTCGAGGAAGTTGTCGGGCTCGTCGAGCAGCAGGACCTGGTCGGGGCCACGCAGGAGATACTCCAGGACGAGACGCTTCTGCTCGCCGCCGGAGAGCGTGTCGAGCGAGCGGTAGCGGGCGCGGTCGTAGGGCACCCCGAGACCGGCCATGGTGCACACGTCCCAGACGACCTCGAGGTCGTAGCCGCCGGCGTCGGCGTACTCGGCCAGCGCGGTCGCGTAGCGCATCTGCAGGCGCTCGTCCTCCGAGCTCATCAGCTCCAGCTCGCAGGCCTCCACGGCCGCCGCGGCCTCGCGTACGCGCGCGGGCGCCACCGAGAGCAGCAGCTCAGCCACGGTCGAGGAGCCCTTGCCCACCATCTGCCGCATCACGCCGAGGCCGCCCGAGCGCACCACGGTGCCCGCGGTCGGGGTCAGCTCGCCGGTGACGATCCGCAGCAGCGTCGTCTTGCCGGCACCGTTGGCGCCGACCAGAGCGACCTTCGCGCCCTCTCCTACCCGGAAGGAGACGTCGTCGAGCAGCACCCGCCCGTCGGGCAGCTGATAACGCACTCCAGCAACGTCCACATGTCCCACAGCCGTCCAGTCTGGCATCCGTGTCGAATGGTTATTCGGGTCTCCCGGGAGGCGGTGGTTTCGACATCTTCGCGATATCGGTCCCGCCAGTAGAACGTGACCCTCGACACAGTTCGGCCATTACCGATATGACTGACGCCATGCCTCCGCTCGACAGCCAGATCGCTGACCTGCTCACCCTCTTCGCGAAGGGCCAGCCTCTGGAGTCGTACGACCCACCGACGGCGCGAGCGCTCTACCGCGCGCTGAGCGAGGGGGTGCCGCTCCCACCCGTCGGCTCCGTGGAGACGTCGAAGATCCCCGGGCCCGCAGGCGACCTGGACGTACGCATCTACCGCCCCACCACGAACGGCCCGCTGCCGACGATCGTGATGTTCCACGGCGGCGGCTGGGTGGTCGGTGACCTCGACACGCACGAGGACCAGGCCCGCAACCTCTCCACCATCTGTGACGCCGTCGTCGTCGCCGTCGACTACCGCTGCGCGCCCGAGCACCGGTTCCCCGCCGCCTACGACGACGCGCTGGCCGCGACCCGCTGGGCCAGCGACAACGCCGCGACCCTGGGTGGTGACGGCCGCGTCGCCGTCGCCGGGGACAGCGCCGGCGGCAACCTGTCCGCAGCGGTCGCCCAGACCTTCCGTGACGAGGGCCGCGAGCTCGCCGGTCAGATGCTGATCTACCCGGCCACCGACATGACCAGCGGCTATCCCTCCTACGCGGAGAACGGTCACGGCTACATGCTCGAGCTGCCGACGATGAAGTGGTTCTCCGACAACTACCTCGGCGACGCCGACCGCGCCGACCCGCGGCTGAGCCCGATCAAGGGCGACCTGGAGGGCCTGGCGCCGGCGGTCGTGGTGACCGCGGAGTTCGACCCGCTGCGCGACGAGGGCATCGCGTACGCCAAGGCGCTGGAGAGCGCGGGGGTCCCCACGACCTACCACCACTGCGACGGCCTGATCCACGGGTTCTTCGCCATGGGACACCACTCGCAGGCCGCCCAGTGGGCGATCGAGGAGACCTGCGCGCTGTTCAAGAAGGTGCTGCACGGCTGACCCGACGGCGGGCCGGCGGGTGATCTGGAACACATCGCGAAACCAGGGTTATTCCTGATGACCCTCGGTCGTGGATGGTCCAGACTGGCGGCATGCAGATCGCTGCCCAGGTCAGTTTCCGTCTACGGGCGATGACGCGGCCGCTCACCGAGCGCGTCCGCACGCTTGCTCTGCAGCTCGCGATGCGGGGCAAGGAGTCGCCGATCCCCGACATCACCACGCTGCGCAAGATCCCCGAGCACCTGACCTTCCCGCTGCGCCGTGACGGCGTCGACCCGGTGCCGCTGCTCGCCGAGAGCCGCGAGCAGGCGCCGGTCGCCAAGCTCGGCTCGGTGCTCGGCCTCGACATCGTCCTGGTCACCGGCCACGCCGAGTCCAAGCACGTCCTCGCGGCCAAGGACACCTACTCCAACGACATGCGCCACCTCCTCGGCACCCGCAAGCGCACCGACGCCGAGGGCATCGGCGGCCTCGGCATGACCGACCCGCCCGACCACACCAAGCTCCGCGGGCTGCTCACCCCGGAGTTCACCATGCGCCGGCTGGGCCGGCTCACCGGCATGATCGACCGCATCGTCAACGACGCCCTCGACGACATGGAGGCCCACGGTCCCGAGGTCGACCTGGTCCAGCACTTCGGCTTCGAGATCCCGTTCCGGGTGATCTGCGAGCTGTTGGGCATGCCCGAGGACGTACGCGACGAGTTCCACAAGCTCGGCATGGCCCGTTTCGACCTCTCCGAGGGTGGCGCCGGCTCCTTCGGCGCCGCCACCGAGACCCGCACCTTCCTCATCGAGCAGGTCCGCCGCCAGCGTGCCGAGCCCGGCGACGGCATGATCGGCGAGATCATCCGCAACAAGGGCGACGACTACGACGACGTCGAGCTCGGCGGCCTCGCCGACGGCGTCTTCCTCGGCGGCTACGAGACCTCCGCCTCGATGCTCTCCATGGGCGCCTACGTCCTGATGCAGAACCCCGAGGCCTACGAGATCCTCCGCTCCGGCGACCGCGCCGAGGTCGACGAAGTCGTCGAGGAGCTCCTCCGCTACCTGTGCCCCGTGCAGATCGCCTTCCCGCGGTTCGCCCGCGAGGACCACGACCTCTTCGGCGTACCCGTCAAGAAGGGCGCCGTCGTCCTGGTCAGCCTCACCGGCGCCAACCGCGACCCCGCCGTCGTCCCCAAGCCCGAGCAGTTCGACCTCCGCAACGCCGAGACCATGCACTTCGCCTTCGGCCACGGCATGCACCGCTGCGTCGGCGCCGAGCTCGCCCGCATGGAGCTCCGCGCCGCCCTCACCGGCCTCGCCCGCCGCTTCCCCGACCTGGCCATGGCCACCGACGACCCCGGCGACCTCGGCTGGCGCGACCTCTCGGTCGTCTACAGCCTCGACCGCCTGCCGGTGAAGCTGTCCAAGGACCCGGTTCCCGCCTGATCACGCCCAGATGAGGAAGATGACGACCAGGTCGATCAGCAGGAAGCCGTAGATCCACAGGCAGATCCGCTCGCAGGTGTCCCCTGAAACCCCTGGGATCGCCGCGACGACTGCGCCGATGCCCGGCGCAAGAGCAACCAACCACCCGACCAGTCGCAGATCGACAACCAAGATCACGAGAGCCAGCCCGAGACACCCCAAGGTGACCAACCCGCTCGCGTGCGGCAGGGAGACGACGCGGTTCATGACCACACCCGCGACGACTCCGACGGCTAGAAACACGACGATCGACCCCACGAAGGCAGCGACAGCGTCCACACCAGGATTGGTCTGCGAAGAGTGCCAGAACGGCCAGGCGGCCACCAGCGCCATGGCAGCGGCGATCAGCCACGCAACGTACGAACGGATGACGTTGCCATACCAAGTGGGGTCTGATCTGCTCATGCGCTGAGCGTGGCCGACCGGGGTGAATCCGCGCGTGAGCACAGATACTCAGTTCGGCTCTCACCCGAAGGCGATGGTCGGGGAACTACCTCGGCACTCAGCCGATTCAGCGCTGAGGCGAGGGCTCCTCGCTGATCGCGACGCGATCCACGGCGCCAGTACGTACGCCGGGATCGCGAGCAGCGGCAGGCTCATCATCGGGGTCGCGATGATCATGAACGCGGCCCCGGTACAGAACTCAGATACGCGCCGACCAACGGCCCCCACGACGACCATCACCGCCACGCTCGCCGGCCGCGACAGCTCGATCCCGGACCGCGTGACGACAAGGTAGACGGGCAGCACCGTCACCAGGCTCAGCAGCGCGGGGTCGTCATCGTGGACTGGTCATGGACGGAGTCTGACAGCGCACCCTGCGCGACCGCCCGCGAGACGCGAGAGGCGGAAACCGGCACCTGCGTCGTTCAGCCCCGACGGGTCTCGAGGACGCGGAACCCCTTGGCGCTGCCGATCCGCTCGGTGGGAAACCCCTGCTCGCCGAGCCAACGCTGCAGCGAGTCGCCACCGAGGTTCTTGCCGACCACCATGACCGCGCGGCCGCCGGGGGCGAGGCGCGGGAGCCAGGTGAGGAGGAGCTCGTGGAGAGCCTGCTTGCCGATCCGGATCGGCGGGTTGCTCCAGATCTCGTCGTACGTCGCCTCGCGGTCGATCGCTGCCGGGACCGCGGCGCGGTAGCGATCGCCCAGCCCGAGCGTCCCGGCGTTCTCGTTGGCCAGCAGGACGGCACGCTCGTTGACGTCCACCCCGGTGACCTGGGCGGATGGCGCGGACAGGGCGCAGGCGAGGCCGATGATTCCGTAGCCGCAGCCGAGATCGAGGATGCGCCCGCCTGCGGGGGGCTCGATCTCCCGGAACAGCACGGCCGTGCCGACATCCAGACGGCCCTTGGCGAAGACACCCGACCCGGAGACCAGGGAGAGGTCCAGGTCCCACACCGTGGCCGAGACCGGGATCCGTTCGAAGGGGACCGAGGGGTCGGCGGAGAAGTAGTGCTCGTCAGCGGTCCCGGTCAACCTCGTCAGCCTCTCTGCGGTTCATGGTGCGCGCGTGCTGGGCAGCGAGCATGTCGTCGGGCGGGTAGGCGACCTCTTCGAGGGTCAGCCCGTTGGCCGGCGCGATCGGGATCGACGACGACCGTGTCCGCGAGGCCAGCGACTCCTTCGCCCAGGTGACGTCCTTGCGGCCCTCGCCGATCACCATCAGGCAGCCGACCAGCGAGCGCACCATCGAGTGGCAGAACGCGTCCGCGAGCACCGTCGCCTCGATGATCCCGTCGGAGCGCCGCTCCCAGCTGAGCTGGCGCAGGTCGCGGATGGTGGTCGCGCCCTCGCGCGGCTTGCAGAAGGTGGCGAAGTCGTTGAGCCCGACGAGGTCGGCGGAGGCGACGTTCATCAGCGACAGGTCCAGCGGCCGGGTCCGGTAGAGCACGTGACCACGCTGCAGCGGGTCGACGTGGGCCGGGTCGTCCACGATCCGGTAGACGTAGCGCCGCCACAGCGCCGAGAACCGGGCGTTGAACCCCTCGGGCGCCTCCACGGCCGCACGCACCCGCAGGTCGGCCGGGAGGATGCCGTTGAGTCGCCGCACCAGCGCGTCGAGCGGCGACTGCTCCGAACGCCCGCGCGAGGACTCGAGCGCCTCGGGGTCGATGTCGAAGTGGGCGACCTGGCCGCGTGCGTGCACACCCGAGTCGGTGCGTCCGGCGACCGTGACCCACACCTGGGACCGCTCCCCTGTCGACGGCACCCGCAGCGCCGTCGCGAGCGCGGCCTGCAGCTCTCCCTGGACCGTACGCAGCCCCGGCTGGGTCGCCCAGCCGTGGAACATGGTGCCGTCGTAGGCGAGGTCGATCCTGATGCGCACGCCGCCATTGTCCCAGCAACACCTGCCCCGGGCGGAATGCGCGAGGCCCCTTTGCCAGACTCTGTGCATGCGCTACGTGATCTTCGGAGCAGGAGCAGTCGGCGGCGTCGTGGGCGGCCTGCTGCACAAGGCGGGCATCGACGTGACCCTGGTGGCCCGCGGAGAGCACCTGCGCGCCATCCAGGACGCCGGACTCAGTCTCGACACCCCCGACGGCCTGCTGACTCTCGCCGTCCCCGCCGTCGAGGAGGTGAGCGAGGTGAAGTGGACCGACGACACCGTCGTCCTGCTCAGCGTCAAGGGGCAGCAGACCGAGACGGCGCTCGAGTCCCTCGCCGCGTACGCGCCCGCGGAGACCCCCGTGGTCGCCGTGCAGAACGGCGTCGCGAACGAGCCCCGGATCTTGCGGCGCTTCGCTCGGACGTACGCCATCCACGTCGTCCTCCCCGCGACTTTCCTGACGCCGGGGTCGGTCGTGCAGGGCTCCGGAAATACACCTGGCATCCTCGACATCGGCCGCTTCCCCACCGGTGTCGACGAGACCGCCGCTGCCATCGCCGGCGACCTGGTCGATGCCGGGTTCCTGAGCGAGCCGCGCGCCGACATCATGGCCTGGAAGTACCGCAAGCTCCTCAACAACCTCGGCAACGGCATCAACGCCGCCATCGCCCCAGGCCCCAGTGACGGAGAGATCTACCGCCGCTGCCTGGCCGAGGCCGAGACCGTCCTCGCGGCCGCCGGCATCAGCGTGGTGAGCGCCGAGGAGGACCGTACGCGGCGGGCCGACCACATCACCGAGCGTGACCGTCCCAGCAACAGCTCGACCTGGCAGAGCCTGGCCCGCGGGAGCGGCGTCGAGATCGACTACCTCTCCGGCGAGATCGTGCTGCTCGGCCGGCTCCACGACGTCCCGACCCCGGTCAACGAGGCGATCCAGCGTGCGGTCCACGAGATCGCCCGCACCGGCGCCGAGCCCGGCAGCCTCGACGGCGCCGAGTTCCTCGCCGGTCTCTGAGCCACACCGCGCAATGCGGTGGTCAGGTGCGCCGCGGATCCGGCAGGCTGCCTGCCATGAGCTACCCCGCGCCGCCTCCCCCGCCGCCGCCACCGCCGCCACCTCTGCCTTCCTCGCCGCCCACATCGCCCGCGCAGCCGCCGGCCCCTGCCGGCACCGCTGCGAAGCAGCCCGCCGCGACGGTGATCACCATTGCGGTGATCGTGACGGCAGTGGTCCTGCAGGTCGTATCCGCACTGATCGGGCTCGTCGTGGCGTACCTCTTCGACGGTCTGGGCCCCGGGAACGTGCTCACCTCGATCGTGTCGGTCGCGATCGACCTGCTGCTGCACATCGTGGTGGCGGTCGGCGCCGCGGTGATCGCCCGCACCTCGACCGGCCGGGTCCTCGGGCTGCTGCTGCCGATGCTCTCCTGGCTGCTGAGCACGGTCTTCTACTACGTGCTCGTCCCGCAGCTGCACCTGTTCCACCCGGTCCTCACCGGGCTGGTCTCGCCGCTGTTGCTGCTGCTGGTGCTGGCCGGCTGGGGCTTCGCCGCCTGGGCCGGCCGACGCTGGCTGATCGGGCTGCCGATCACTTTCGTGCTGCTGATCGCGGTGCAGGCGACGGTGTCCTTCGCGGTGGCGCCTGCCCTCGCCTTCGACAACCTGGTCTCGGTGCAGATCTACTTCGGCATCACCGCTCTGGCGACGACAGCGGTCGTGGTGCTCGGCGGAGTCGTGTGCGGGCTCCTCGACCGGTCCGAGCGTCGCTGACGAGATGGCCGGTTGAACGACCACAGAAATGACAGTGGCCCGTCACCCTCGCGGGTGACGGGCCACAGCTCAGAACCAGATCAGGCCTTGGCCTCGTCCTCGGTGGTCTCCTCGGCGGGAGCCTCCTCGGCAGCAGCCTCGGTCTCGGTGACCTCGGTCTCCTCGGCCGGAGCCTCCTCAGCCGGGGTCTCCTCGACGGGAGCAGCAGCCGGCGCCGCGGCAGCCGGAGCAGCCTTGGTCTTCGGCTCGTACGCCTCGTTGACGAGCTCGATCACAGCCATCGGGGCGTTGTCGCCCTTCCGGGGGCCGATCTTGGTGATCCGGGTGTAGCCACCCGGACGCTCCGCGAACTGCTCGGCGATCTCGGTGAAGAGGGTGTGCACGACGGACTTGTCGCGGATGGTCTTGAGGACCTCGCGGCGGTTGTGCAGGTCACCCTTCTTGGCCTTGGTGATCAGCTTCTCCGCGACAGGGCGGAGAACCCGGGCCTTGGCCTCGGTGGTGGTGATGCGGCCGTTCTCGAACAGCGCGGTGGCGAGGTTCGAGACGATCAGCTTCTGGTGCGCGGGCGAGCCGCCGAGGCGGGCACCCTTCTTCGGGGTAGGCATCGTGCCTGCTCCTTCTCTCCGGCCGTATCAGGTACCGGGGTAGACGCTCCGAGGAGCGGTTTGGTGGAAACTCAGTACTGCTCGTCCTCGACGAACGCGTCGTCGTCATCGTCACCGTAGGCGGCGAGGGCGGCGGACGGGTCGAAGCCCGGAGCGCTGTCCTTGAGGGACAGGCCCATCTCGTGCAGCTTCAGCTTGACCTCGTCGATGGACTTGGCGCCGAAGTTGCGGATGTCGAGCAGGTCCTGCTCCGAGCGGGAGATGAGCTCACCCACGGTGTGGATGCCCTCGCGCTTGAGGCAGTTGTAGGAGCGGACGGTCAGCTGCAGGTCCTCGACCGGGAGGGCGAGGTCGGCGGCGAGCTGCTCGTCGACCGGCGACGGGCCGATGTCGATGCCCTCGGCGTCGACGTTCAGCTCGCGGGCCAGACCGAAGAGCTCGACCAGGGTCTTACCGGCCGAGGCGATCGCGTCGCGGGGAGCGATCGACGGCTTGGTCTCGACGTCGATGACGAGCTTGTCGAAGTCGGTGCGCTGCTCGACACGAGTCGCCTCGACCTTGTAGCTGACCTTGAGGACCGGCGAGTAGATCGAGTCGACCGGGATGCGGCCGATCTCGTTCTCGGCGCCCTTGTTCTGGACCGCGGAGACGTAGCCACGACCGCGCTCGACGACGAGCTCGAGCTCGATCTTGCCCTTGTCGGAGAGCGTGGCGATCTTCAGGTCGGGGTTGTGCACCTCGACACCGGCCGGCGGCGCGATGTCGGCAGCGGTGACGTCACCGGCACCGGACTTGCGCAGGTACATGGTGACGGGCTCGTCGTGCTCGGAGGAGACGACCAGACCCTTGAGGTTGAGGATGATCTCGGTGACATCCTCCTTGACGCCCTCGATGGTCGAGAACTCGTGGAGAACACCGTCGATCTTGATCGAGGTGACCGAAGCACCGGGAATCGAGGAGAGCAGGGTGCGGCGAAGAGAGTTGCCCAGCGTGTAACCGAAGCCCGGCTCGAGGGGCTCGATCACGAAACGGGAGCGGAACTCCTCGACGGACTCTTCCGACAGGGTGGGGCGCTGTGCGATAAGCACTGATTTGTCCTTTCCGGGCCGACCGCTATTTGACGGACCCGAACTTCAAGGGGTGATGACGGAAGGCTGTGGGGGCGGCAAGGCCCCGGCGTACATCTTCTATGAAGTTTGAACGCCGGGGACTCACCGTGGTTACTGCAGGTGGCCGATCAGAGCTTCGAGTAGTACTCGACGATCAGCTGCTCCTGGACCGGGACGTCGATCTGCGCCCGGACGGGGAGCTGGTGAACCAGGATGCGCATCCGGCTCGGGACAGCCTCGAGCCAAGCCGGGACGACGCGCTCGCCGTGGGTCTCGCGAGCCACGATGAACGGGGTCATCTCCAGCGACTTCTCGCGAACGTCGATGACGTCGTGAGCCGAGACCTGGAACGAAGGCACGTTGACCTTCTTGCCGTTGACCAGGAAGTGGCCGTGGACGACCAGCTGGCGGGCCTGGCGGCGGGTGCGGGCGAAGCCGGCACGGTAGACGACGTTGTCCAGGCGGCCCTCGAGCAGCTGGAGCAGGTTGTCACCGGTCTTGCCGTCGCGACGGTGGGCCTCGGCGTAGTAGGAGGCGAACTGCTTCTCCATCACGCCGTAGGTGAAGCGAGCCTTCTGCTTCTCACGAAGCTGGAGGAGGTACTCGCTCTCCTTGATGCGGCCGCGGCCGTGCTGGCCGGGAGGGTAGGGGCGCTTCTCGAACGCTGCGTCGTTGCCGACAAGGTCGACACCGAGACGGCGCGACTTGCGGGTCATGGGTCCGGTGTAACGGGCCATTACTCTTCAGTCTCCTTCTATGTCTCGGTGGGGATCAAACGCGGCGGCGCTTGGGCGGACGGCAGCCGTTGTGCGGAGCCGGCGTGACGTCCTGGATGGTGCCGACCTCGAGGCCGATCGCACCCAGGGAGCGGATCGCGGTCTCGCGGCCCGAGCCCGGGCCCTTCACGAAGACGTCGATCTTCTTCATGCCGTGGTCCATCGCGCGGCGGCCAGCGGCCTCAGCGGCCATCTGAGCGGCGAACGGGGTCGACTTGCGCGAGCCCTTGAAACCGACGGTGCCGGCCGAGGCCCACGAGATCACCGCACCGGTCGGGTCGGTGATCGTGACGATCGTGTTGTTGAACGTGCTCTTGATGTGGGCCTCGCCCTGAGCGACGTTCTTCTTCTCCTTGCGACGAACCTTCGTCGCACCCTGTCGGGTCTTCGGAGGCATGCATTAACTCCTGTGTTGGCTGGTCTGTGAGATCGAGGCGAAAGCCGGATCAACGCGCAGAGCGCGTGCGATCACTTGGCCTTCTTCTTGCCGGCGACGGTGCGCTTCGGGCCCTTGCGGGTGCGCGCGTTGGTCTTGGTGCGCTGACCGCGGACCGGAAGGCCCTGACGGTGGCGGCGACCCTGGTAGCTGCCGATCTCGATCTTGCGGCGGATGTCAGCCTGAACCTCGCGACGGAGGTCACCCTCGGTCTGGATGTTCTGGGCCTCGATCTCGTCGCGGAGCTTGACCAGCTCGTCCTCGGCCAGAGCGTGCACCCGGGTGTTCGGGTCGACGCCGGTGGCCTCGAGGAGCTTCTGCGAGGTGGTACGGCCGATGCCGTAGATGTAGGTGAGAGCGATCTCCACGCGCTTGTCGCGCGGAAGGTCAACACCTTGGAGGCGTGCCATGTCGTTCCTTCTCGTTCGTCAGAGGTGTCGTTCGGGTCGCGCCCCGGGGTGGCATCCTCGGGCTCCGGCCTCTGAACCGGAGGTGCTTCGGGTTTCGGCGATCAGCCTGTCGAAATCCCTAGCGACTCGATGCGAATATTCAGTTGTCGGTGGGCGAGCTCGACTCGACCACCCTCCGCGGAACCCTCAGCCCTGGCGCTGCTTGTGGCGCGGGTTGTCGCAGATCACCATGACGCGGCCGTGGCGACGGATCACCTTGCACTTGTCACAGATCTTCTTCACGCTCGGGTTGACCTTCATGTCAGCCCTTTCTTGTCTAGACCGGCTTACTTGTACCGGTAGACGATCCGACCGCGCGTCAGGTCGTAGGGGGACAGCTCGACCACCACGCGGTCCTCGGGGAGGATCCGGATGTAGTGCTGTCGCATCTTGCCGCTGATGTGGGCGAGAACCTTGTGTCCGTTGCTCAGCTCCACACGGAACATGGCGTTGGGGAGGGCCTCCACTACGGTGCCCTCGATCTCGATCACGCCTTCTTTCTTCGGCATGCCCTCTGCAATCTGTTGGTCGGTCATCTACCGTGCAAACCACGGGTCGGGTGACCCGTGGGTGGTCCGGGAACCTCCCGTCCCGACGACCGAGCCGTCGAGACCGGTGGACCTCGTGAAGCCATCTGCATGTCTCACCCGCGAGCGCACAGAAGCGCGCTGACCGGGCAGCCGCGAGGCACGACGAGACAGACCCACGTTGGACCGACTACCAAGCCTAGACCCCTAGAACAGCAATGCCCTAATCGTCAAGCCCGGGTCGCCGCGTCCGCCTCCGCGACCTCGGCGATGTAGGCCAGCGCGGCCTCCGGGTCACCGAGGAACGGGCCCAGGTCCTCCGGGTGCGGGAACAGCCGGGTGAACCGGTCCGCGATCGGCTGGTGCTGCGTCGCCGCACCGAGCACGTGCTGGACGTGGTCGGGCAGCGGGTTGAGCAGCGCGTCGGTCAGACCGGTCGAGTGCTGGGCGCGCGTCTCCCAGAACTTCTCGAAGGTCGCCTGCATCCACTCCGGGTCGAACGGCCGGTCGCCGCGCTCCAGGATCGCCTGGGTGTAGATGCCCGCACAGTGGGCTGCGGTGTTGGAGCCCTGGCCCGCGATCGGGTCGTTGAGGACGACGACGTCACCCATCCCGAAGACATAGCTGCCGTCGCCGACGTCGGCGTACGGCTTGCGGACCATGCCGGTGAACGCGCCGGAGAGCGATGCCCGCGCGTCGGTGGGTTCGCAGTCGCGCATCAGCTCGCCCTCCCACGGCATGTACTCGTTCATCACGTGCTGCAGCCGGCGCAGGTGCTCGTCGGGACGCGGACGGTCCCAGAAGCAGTCGAGCGGGCCGTCGGGGACGGCCTCGACGAAGGCGACCCGGCTCGGGCCGAACTCGGTCAGGGCACTGATCACGAACAGCTCCCCCACCCCGGGCGCGACGTTGATCCGCATGGCCCCCGGCGGGAAGTCGTCGGGCTCGACCATCCCGTGCAGGTAGATCGCCGCGAGCGCGCGGCCCGGCGTGTCGTACTTCGTGCGCACCGGGTCACGGTCGAAGAGGTCGACGATCTCGCCCTTGCCCGCGGCGATCAGGGTCAGGTCGTACATCGCCGCCAGCCCGGCCAGGTCGGAGGTCATCACCGGGTGGTAGATGATCCTGCCGCCGCGCTCCTCGAAGAGCTCCAGCCAGGTGGACATCTTCAGGCGCTGGTCGACGGACATCGCGTAGGGCTGCCAGGGGCCGTCGAACTTGAGCGCTCGGACGCCGGGCTCGGGGCTGACCGAGATGCCGACGTCGTTGATGTGCGGCGCCTCGTCCTCCCACAGGTTCAGGTCGTACGCACGCTCGTGCTCGAGCGCCGGGTGGAACATGACCTGAGTCGACGTCGGCCAGCCGTCACGGATCTCGGCGGGCGTACGCGCGGACATGACCGTCACCTCGTAGCCCTCCGTCTGGAGGCTGAGGGCGAGCTGCATGCCCGCCTGTCCGGCGCCGACGATCAGGATCTTGCGCAAGGAAACTCCTTCGGAGTTGGGGCGCCTCCGGGCTCAGGCGCGTGTGGGGGTGGATTTCATGGTGTGCGACAGGGCCGTGACCAGCGTCTTGGCCGTGGACCGGCGGTCCCGGGCGTCCACGGTCACCAGCGGTGTCCGCTCGTCGAGGCAGAGCGCGTCGCGCACCTTCTCCAACGAGTGGGTCAGCTTCCCGTCGAACAGGTTCACCGCGACGATGAACGGGACGTCGGAGTCGTTCTCGAAGTAGTTGACCGCCGGGAACGACGACTCGAGCTGGCGGGTGTCGACCAGCACCACGGCGCCGCTGGCACCCCGGCACAGGTCGTCCCACATCGGCCAGAACCGGGGCTGGCCAGGGGTGCCGAACAGGTAGAGCAGCAGGTCGGGAGCGAGGGTCACCCGGCCGAAGTCCATGGCGACCGTGGTGGTCGTCTTGGCGCTGGAGTCCGAGAGCGGGTCCACCGACTCACCGGCCTGCGTCATCCACGCCTCGGTGTTGACCGGCGGGATCTCGGAGACCGAGGCGACCATCGTCGACTTCCCGACGCCGAAACCTCCTGCGATGACGATCTTGGCAGAGGTGACGGTCAGCGCAGGGCGGTCAGCCGAGCTCGGAAAGGCCATCGATAACTCTCTTCAACAGGCGGTGGTCGAACGGGGAGTCGTAAGCCCCCTCGGC
This sequence comes from Nocardioides luteus, assembly GCF_014648595.1. GTDB lineage: Bacteria > Actinomycetota > Actinomycetes > Propionibacteriales > Nocardioidaceae > Nocardioides > Nocardioides luteus. The sequence continues at coordinate 30,129 of NZ_BMRK01000008.1, forward strand.
GATCTGCAGGTGCTCGGTCGAGGCGAGATCCTCGAGCAGCACGCGCGTCACACCGAGAGAGATCCCACAGTGCGCGGAGAGCTCCGCGACAGACTGCGGCCCGAGACGTACGCGGTCATAGAGTCTTCGCGACTCGGGCGACAGCTTGGCGGCCGCCCGGGCGTCGAAGTGCTTGGCAGAGACCAGCGTGTGGACATACAGCTGGTGGTTGGTCTGGGTGCGGCCACCGGTCAGTACGTACGGACGTACCCACGGGTTAGCGGTCACGTCGCCGGCTCCGTAGCGCAGGCGCCAGTGGACGGACCCGGCGACGTGATGATCGTCTGGTTCGCTCGCTGACGCTCGTTCACGCTCTCTCCCCGGCCATCGAGCTGACGGTCATCTGACGCAGCTCGTCGCGCATCTGCGGGGTGAGTACGTGGCCGACGGCGTCGACCATCTGGGCCATCTTGTGGGCGACGACGCCGAGGTTGGCGCCTGCGCCGACCAGGACGGCGAAGCCGGCGAGGTCGCCGATGCCCATGAAGAGGAAGTGACCGGTGTGGAACTTCAGCATCACCTGGTCACAGCCCGGCTCGCCCACCTCGCGTGCGATGTTGTTGCCGAGACTGATCACTCCGGCGGTCATCGCGGCCAGCGGGTCGGCGATGTTGGCCGACATGTTGCCGGCGCCGATCAGCGGGAGCCCGTCGGAGGAGACGATGAGCGCATGGGTCACACCTGGGGTGGAGCTGGCGAAGTTGTCGATCAGCCAGCTGAATTCCTTGGGGTCGCGGGGGACGACCGGGCTTTCCATTACGAAAGGGTTCCTCTCACTGCTGGGTCTTAGCTACCAAGGGAGAACGCGTCGAGATCGTCGGCGAAGGAGTGCCGTGCCGCCGACTGGTCCTCGGGTGAGGCCTCAGCGGGCTGCGGTCCGGCGGCTGCTTCTGGCTCGGTCTGCTTGTTGCGCAGGCTGACCGGCTCCCGGCGCGGGAGCCCACCGGACTCTACTGGGCCACTCTGCCCAGCGGACGCGGAGGTCCCATTCGTCTCATCCGTCCCACCCGTCTCACCGGGAAGGGGAATCGACGTCTTCATCGTGTCGGTGGAGACATCTGCCGACGACTGCTGGCTGGGCGGCGGCGCGAACTGCGCCGACGGCTGCCGCTGAGGCTGCAGCGCGGGCTGCTGACCGGTCTGCGGCCCAGAGGGCTGGGACGGGCGCCGCACGGGCTCCAGCGAGGACAGGCGGTGGGCCTGCGTCGACTGGATCGTGGCGTGCGACGGCGCCGGCTGCGAGGACTGGGACGAGGACTGAACCGAGGACTGGGCCGAGGACTGGGCCGACGACTGCGACGACGACCGCGACGACGACTGGGCCGACGACGGCACCCCCTGCGGGCCGCGGCGCCGCGGCGCGGGCGGCAGGACCGCGACGCTGGACGCGCTCGACGTCTTCGGCGCCTCGGCGCGCTCGAGCGGCGCGACCGGCAGCTCGCACAGGAGCTGAGCCGGCACGGTGACCATCGCGATCATCCCGTGGCCGGGAGCGGGGCGGGTGGCGAGGCGTACGTCGATGTCGTACTTGCGGGCGATCCGGTGCACCACCGGGAAGCCGGTGTGGCTCCCGGACTTGGCGACCAGCTCCACGATCGGGCCCGCCAGCAGCGAGTTGAGCCGACCCACCGACCGCTCGGGGATGCCGATGCCGGTGTCCTCGATGCGGAACAGCACGTCGCCGGCGTCGGCGAGGTGGACGTTGACCGTGACGTCGCCCGGCGAGTACTTCGTGGCGTTGTCGAGGAGCGCCGCGATCAGGCAGGAGACGTCGTCGGCGGCGTAGCCGATGACGGCCAGGTCGCTCACCCGGCCGATCGTGACCTGGTTGTAGCGCTCGATGCCCGACAGCGCCATCCGGATGATGTCCAGCAGGGACGTGTCGATGCCACCCATGTCGTCCTGTTCGCGACCTGCGAGCGTGCGCATGTCTCGGCTCGCACGCCGCATGCGAGTGACCGCGTGGTCGACCTCGTAGAGCTTCCTCAGCCGCTCGGGGTCGTCCTCGTCGGCCTCGAGGCCGTCGAGGGAGATACGCATCTGCTCGGCCAGGCTGATCAGGTGGAGCCCGAACTGCTCCATGATCTCGGGCCAGGCCTCGTCCTCATCCTCTTGCGGCGGAGGGGGTGTGGAGTCGAGCGACGACGAGCTCAGCGACGTCGACAGCGGTGTGGAGATCGGAGTGGCGGGCGTCGTCGGGACCGGCGAGAAGGGCGTTGCCTGACCGCCGATCGGTGGGAATGAGCGAGCAGGACCCGGATCTGACTGCTCAGCGAGCGATGCAGCCTGGGGCCCCCGGCGCTTCAACCAGCGCGGGCTCCAGCGTGTCATGAGGCGGCACTTTCAAATGTGGAGAAGGAAACAGAGCGGTGAACAGATTGGCACAACCGGTGCGCGAGCGTATCGATACGCGCCCGGAACCAGACAGTGTCCTAGGTCCCTCGTCCCAACTGGCTCAGGCGCGCCGTCGCCTCGCGACGAGGTGGCCCGATCCTACGCGCTCGCCCAACTCACCCGGCCAGCAGGCGGAGGGTCTCCTCACGGGCCGGCGCGGTGCGCGGGTCCGTCCCTTCGTACGCGGACCCCACCGGGTTCACCATGACCTCGTCCACGCCGTACTCGTCGGCCATTCCCGCCAGGCGAGCCTTCGCGTACGCGGCGGAGCCGATGATCCAACGGCTGCGCATGGTGTCGACCAGACCCTGGTGGGGTTCCGGGATCTCGGTCTTCTCGGCCTCGTCGATGCTGGGCTGCGCGGTCAGCGGCTGTCCGGTACGCAGCGCCAGCATCGTCAGCAACTGCGGGAGCGCGCGCCGGTCGGCCTCCTCGGCTGTCTCGGCGACGCTCGCGTTCACGGTCAGGAACGTCCTCGGCTCGCTGAGGAGCTCGGAGGGCTGGAAGGTCGAGCGGTAGAGGTCGATCATCGCCTTGGTCGAGGTGCCGTCGCCGGCGAAGTGGTGGGCGAAGACGTAGGGCAGGCCCTTCTCGGCCGCCAGCCGGGCGGAGTAGTCGGAGGAGCCGAGCAGCCAGAGGTCGGCGACGGATGCGGCAGACGGGGTGGCGTGCAGGACGTGCTGGCGACCGCCGGCCATCAGCCCGACGCCCTCGGGCGCCATCATCGCGACGATGTTGTCGAGGTACTCGGGGAAGCGGTTGACCGCGTCGTCGCTCACTCCGCCGGCACCGTGGCGTAGCGCCCAGGAGGTGACCGGGTCGGTGCCCGGCGCCCGGCCGATGCCGAGGTCGATCCGGCCCGGGAAGGCGGCCTCGAGCAGCGAGAACTGCTCGGCGACCACGAGCGGGGCGTGGTTGGGCAGCATCACGCCGCCGGAGCCGACCCGGATGCGCTCCGTCGCAGAGGCCACCAGCGAGATCAGCACCGGCGGGTTGGTCGAGCCCACCGCCGGCATGTTGTGGTGCTCGGCGAGCCAGTAGCGCTCGAATCCCAGATCGTCGGCCACCTTCGCCAACGACAGCGTCGCGGCGAGGGCGTCTGCGGAGGACTGGTCCTTGCGGACCGGGACGAGATCGAGAACGCTCAGCTTCACGTGAACTCTCAACCCCGGCCGCGGCGTCGGTTATTCCTGGCTCAGCTCACTGCGGCGGAAGCAGCGCACGCAGACCGTCGGCGACGGCCGAGCGCCACCAGGCGTAGTCGTGGCCGCCGTTGTGCTCGGCCGAGGTGACGTCGATCCCGGCGGTGCGCAGGCGGTCGACCAGGTCGTGGTGGAGCTCGTCGAGCACCCACTCCTGGGTGCCGTGCACCAGGTGGACCCGGGTCTTGGCCTCCGGCGTGACCGCGTCGGAGAGGTCGTCGAGCCACAGCGAGGCCGACTGGCTCGCGACACCGTGGATGTGCTCGGGATAGGTCAGCCCGGCGCGAAGCGCGGTGACGCCGCCGAGGCTCTGGCCCACGACGTAGGTCTCCTCGGTGACCGCCCGGCGCTCGCGCACCCACGGCAGCAGCTGGTTGACGATGTAGTCGGCACCCTCGCCGCCGGCGAGCTCCTCCCACCGCTTGTCGCGGCCGCCGGAGGCGGGCAGGACGCAGCGTACGTGGCGGAGGTGGCCGTCGGCGATCAGGTTGTCGAGCGTGGTCGGCAGCGAGTGGTGGCCCGTCCAGATCTCGCCGTCGAGGGCGACCACCAGGGGCAGGTCGACGTTGAGACCGGCGCCGGCGGGGTCGTAGAGCCAGACGTCGCGGCCGTCGGGGCCGACCTCCAGCGTGACCGTGCCCGGGACGACGTCGTCGCGCCGGAAGAGCCACGGCTGCAGCGGAGCGTCAGGCAGGGAGACCACCGACTGCTTGATGCCCTGCCGGTTGTGGCACCAGTCGGGGTTGAGCGGGTCGAGGTAGCCACGGTGCAGGACCGCGCGCAGCTCGACCTGGCCCTCGCTCTCCCAGGGAGCCGGCTCACCCGGGTGCTTGCACAGGAAAGCGTAGGAGGCCCGCCAGTCGGACTTCATCAGGAACGAGGCGTGCCACAGGTCGGTGCCGGCCTTGCGCTCGAGCATCGTCTCGGCGAGATGACGCTCGTCGGTGAGCCGGTTGGCGAAGAGGAGCACCTCCTCGGCCTCGTCGTCACGCCAGCAGAAGGTGACGATGACCTCGTCATCGGCACCCTCGGGGCCGGTCTCCTCGACGAGCGGGAGCGAGGTCGCGATCTGGTCCCAGAACATGTCGATGTCCTCAGGACTGAGACGATCGATGATCGCGCTACGCGTTCGTGCCGATGGATTGGGTCGCACCGCCGTCGGCGGTCGCAACTGCGTGCTCATCCGGTTCTTCCTCCCGAGTACGGGGCTCTCCCTGTCCCCGCGGGCTGACCAAGTTACTCACAGTCGGGGGCCACATGCGAGATCCTGAGGTCCCTTTCTCTGTCAACTGACAGGTGATGTCGGATATCCGCCAGTCAGCGCTGTGGAGAAGTGGGGTTCGTTCAGTTTCCTGTCAGGTTTCGGTCCGCCTGACGGAACGAGATCGACTCAGTGACCGCCCCACGGCACACCGAGCTCGCCGAGCATCTCCTCGCCACCGTCGAGCGCGGTGAGCACCCAGGCCCCGTCGGGGGTGAGCGCGAAGGTGTGCTCGAAGTGGGCCGCCCAGGAGCCGTCGTCGGTCACCACGGTCCAGTCGTCCTCGAGGGTGGTCACCTCGGGACCACCGAGGGTGAGCATCGGCTCCACGGCCAGCGCGATGCCACGCTGCAGCTTCGGGCCCTTGCCGGGTTTGCCGTAGTTGAAGACGGACGGCTCCATGTGCATCTCGGTGCCGATGCCGTGACCGCTGAACTCCTCCAGGATGCCGTAGTCGCCCTGCGACTCGACGTAGGTCTCGATGGCATGGGAGATGTCGGTGACCCGGCCGCCGAGACGGGCTGCGGCGATGCCGCGCCACATCGACTCCTCGGTCACCCGCATCAGCTCGGAGACCTCCTCGGGCACCGGGCCCATCGCCACCGTGATCGCCGCGTCGCCGTGCCAGCCGTCGACGATGGCGCCGCAGTCGATGGAGATGATGTCGCCCTCGGCAAGCGTCCGCGAGTCCGGGATGCCGTGCACCACGACCTCGTCGACCGAGGCACAGATCGAGCCGGGGAAGCCGTGATAGCCCTTGAACGACGGGACGCCACCCCGGGACCGGATCGAGTCCTCGGCGATGGCGTCGAGCTCGAGAAGAGAGACTCCGGGCCGCGCAGCGGCCCGGAGCACCTCGAGCGTCTCGCCGACCACGAGGCCGGCCCGACGCATCTTCTCGATTTGCTCAGGGGTTTTGATCTGGACCTTGTTCAAGAAGCCCACGGCTCCCCCGTTGCGTGAATGTTGGTTGGATCAGGATTCAGGGATGATGTCGAGCTCGTCGAAGATCCGCTTGGTGACGTCGTCGACCTCACCCATGCCGTCGATCTCGTGGACCAGACCGCGGCCCTTGTAGACCTCGATCAGCGGCGCGGTCTCCTCGAGGTAGACCTCCTGGCGACGGCGGATGACGTCCTCGGTGTCATCGGCGCGACCCTCGAGCTCGGCACGGTGCAGCAGCCGCTGCACGATCTCGTCCTTGTCGACGGTCAGCACGACCACCGCGTCCAGCGCGTGGCCGGTGAACTTGATCATCCCGTCGAGCTCCTCGACCTGCGCGAGGGTGCGCGGGTAGCCGTCGAGAAGGAATCCCTGGGCTGCGTCGGGCTCGTCGATGCGGTTGCGAACCATCAGGTTCGTCACCGAGTCCGGTACGTACTCTCCCTTGTCCATGTAGGACGCCGCCTCGAGTCCGAGGGGCGTGCCAGCGGTGACGTTGGCACGGAAGATGTCGCCGGTCGAGATCGCGGGGATCCCGAAGTGCTCGGCAATGAACTTCGCCTGGGTGCCCTTACCGGCTCCCGGCGGGCCCATGATGATCAGTCTCATCGGAGGAACCCTTCATAGTTGCGCTGCTGGAGCTGGCTCTCGATCTGCTTCACCGTGTCGAGGGCGACGCCGACCATGATGAGGATCGAGGTGCCACCGAACGGGAAGTTCTGGTTCGCGTTGATCAGCGCCAGTGCGATCAACGGGATGAGAGCCACCAGACCGAGGTAGAGCGAGCCCGGCAGTGTGATACGGGACAAAACGTAGGACAAGTAGTCCTCGGTCGGCTTCCCGGCCCGAATTCCTGGAATGAAGCCACCGTATTTCTTCATGTTGTCGGCGACCTCCGGTGGGTTGAAGGTGATCGACACGTAGAAGTAGGTGAAGAAGATGATCAGGGCGAAGTAGACCGCCATGTAGACCGGGTGGTCGCCCTGCACGAAGTAGTTGTTGATCCAGTCGACCCACGCCGGCGGGTTCTGCGTGTTCTGGTTGAACTGAGCGGCCATCGCCGGCAGGTAGAGCAGCGAGGAGGCGAAGATGACCGGGATGACACCGGCCTGGTTCACCTTCAGCGGGATGTAGGTCGAGGAGCCGCCGAACATCTTGCGACCGACCATCCGGCGCGCGTACTGGACCGGGATCCGGCGCTGGGCCTGCTCGATGAAGATGACCGCCGCCATGATCGCGAGACCGATGACGAGCACGATCGCGAAGGTCCACCAGCCCTTGTCGTTCTTGACCGCCCACATGGTGGCCGGGAACGTGGCGATGACCTGGGTGAAGATGAGGATCGACATACCGTTGCCGATGCCGCGCTCGGTGATGAGCTCGCCGAGCCACATGATGACCGCGGTGCCGGCGGTCATGGTGATGACCATGACCAGGAAGGTCGCGGTGCCGTCGTCGTGGAGCAGAGGCTGGGTGCAGCCCTGGAGCAGGTCGCCGGAGCGGGCGAGCGCGACGATGCCGGTCGCCTGGAGGACGGCGAGGCCGAGGGTCAGATAGCGGGTGTACTGGGTGATCTTGGTCTGACCCGACTGACCTTCCTTCTTCAGTCGCTCGAGTCGCGGGATCACCACGACGAGCAGCTGCAGGATGATGCTCGCGGTGATGTACGGCATGATGCCGAGCGCGAAGACCGTCAGCTGCAGCAGGGCGCCGCCGGAGAAGAGATTGACCAGGTTGTAGAGGCCGGCGCTGTCACCGGTCTGAGCAGCGTCAAGACACCGCTGGACGTTCGCGACGTGAACACCGGGGGCCGGGATCTGGGACCCCGCTCGGAAGATCACGACGATCAGGAGAACGAAGAGCAGCTTCTTGCGCAGGTCCGGAGTACGGAACGCTGATGCGAACGCGCCAAGCACGAATGGTTCCTCTTTCGACAATCAGGGGTCGCAGGGCCTGCGCCGATGCGAAAACCCGTGGCAGCCTAACAGCCTCCACGGCAGCTCATGCACATAGGGCTGAAACAGCGGGAGCGCGGTCGGGACCCCGAAGGGGCGATCCGGCCGCGCTCCCACGTGACAGGCTCTACGTTAGTAGAACTGTCAGAGAACCGTGACAGTTCCGCCAGCGGCCTCGATCTTCTCCTTGGCAGAGCCGGAGAAGGCGTTGGCGCTGATCTCGACCTTGACGGTCAGGTCACCCTGGCCCAGGACCTTGACCGGGTGGCCCTTGCGGACGGCACCCTTCTCGATCAGGGTCTCGGGGGTGACGACGCCACCCTCGGGGAACAGCTCGTTGAGCTTGTCGAGGTTGACGACCTGGAACTCCACCTTGAAGGGGTTCTTGAAGCCCTTCAGCTTGGGGAGCCGCATGTGCATCGGGGTCTGGCCACCCTCGAAGTAGGCGGGGACCTGGTAACGGGCCTTCGTGCCCTTGGTACCGCGGCCGGCCGTCTTACCCTTGGACGCCTCACCACGACCCACGCGGGTCTTGGCCTTCTTGGCACCGGGAGCCGGCGCCAGGTTGTGCACCTTGAGTGCCATATCAGTCGACCTCCTCGACCGTCACCAGGTGACGGACGGTCTGGACCATGCCCCGGATCTCCGGGCGGTCCTCCTTGACGACCACGTCGCCGATCCGCTTGAGACCGAGCGTACGCAGGGTGTCTCGCTGGTTCTGCTTCAGACCGACGAGGCCCTTCTTCTGCTGGACCTTCAGCTGCGCCATCAGGCCGACACCTCCGCCTTGGGCTCCGCGACCTCGGCCTGCGCCTTGAGCAGCGCCTCCGGGGCGACGTCCTCGACAGGGAGGCCACGGCGGGCGGCGACGGCCTCGGGCTGCTCGAGCATCCGGAGGGCCTCCACCGTCGCGTGGACGATGTTGATCTGGTTGGACGAACCGAGCGACTTGCTCAGCACGTCGTGGATGCCGGCGCACTCCAGGACGGCGCGCACCGGGCCACCGGCGATGACACCGGTACCAGGGGCGGCCGGACGAAGAAGGACCACACCAGCAGCCTTCTCACCCTGCACCGGGTGCGGGATCGTGCCCTGGATGCGGGGAACGCGGAAGAAGTGCTTCTTCGCTTCCTCGACACCCTTGGCGATCGCCGCGGGAACTTCCTTCGCCTTACCGTAGCCGACGCCGACCAGACCCTCACCGTCACCGACGATCACGAGGGCGGTGAAGCTGAAGCGACGACCACCCTTCACGACCTTGGCAACTCGGTTGATCGCGACGACCTTCTCGATGTAGGCGGTCTTGTCGGCGCTCTGGTTGCGACGGTCGTCGCGACCTCGGCGCTCGCCACCACGCTGTCCGCGCTGGGCTCCGCTCATCAGACTTTCCTCTTCTCTCGTTCGATCGTTGCGATCAGAAGGTCAGACCGGCCTCGCGCGCGCTGTCAGCGAGCGCGGCGACACGGCCGTGGTACTTGTTGCCGGCACGGTCGAAGACCACGGTCTCCACACCAGCGGCCTTGGCACGCGACGCGACCAGCTCGCCGACCTGCTTGGCCTTGGCGGTCTTGTCACCGGAGGCAGACCGCAGGTCGGCCTCGATGGTCGAGGCCGAGGCAAGCGTCTTGCCGGCCAGGTCGTCGACGACCTGGGCGGTGATGTGCTTGGCCGACCGGGTCACGACGAGGCGCGGACGCTCCGGCGTACCCTCGATCTTCTTGCGACCGCGGGCCTGACGACGCAGGCGCGAGCGGACACGGGAAGCGGTGTGCTTGTTGTTCGACAGCGAGATGGCCATCACTTACCAGCCTTTCCGACCTTGCGGCGGATGTTCTCGCCGGCGTAACGAACGCCCTTGCCCTTGTAGGGCTCCGGCTTGCGCAGCTTGCGAATGTTGGCCGCGACCTCACCGACGAGCTGCTTGTCGATGCCCACGACGCCGAGCTTGGTCGGACCGTCGGTGGTGAAGGTGATGCCCTCGGGCGCGTCGAAGACGATCGGGTGCGAGTAGCCCAGCTGGAACTCCAGCTTGGTCGGGCCCTTCGACAGGACGCGGTAACCCACGCCGACGATCTCGAGCTTCTTCTCGTAGCCCTCGGTGACACCGAGGACCATGTTGTTGATCAGCGTGCGGGACAGGCCGTGGAGGGCCTTGCTGTCCCGGCTGTCGTCGGGGCGCTTGACGTCGAGGACGCCGTCACCCTTCTCGACGGTGATCGGAGCGGCCACCGTGTGCGACAGCGATCCCTTGGGACCCTTGACGCTCACGAGCTGGCCGTCGATGGTGATGTCCACGCCGGACGGAACCGGGACGGGGAGCTTGCCAATACGCGACATTTTCTTCTCTCTCCCTTCCCTGGTTACCAGACGTAGGCGAGGACTTCCCCACCTACGCCCTTCTTGTTCGCCTGGCGGTCGGTCAGCAGACCCTGGCTCGTCGAGATGATCGCGACGCCGAGGCCGCCGAGCACCTTCGGGAGACCGGTGTGCTTCGCGTAGACACGCAGACCGGGCTTGCTGATGCGGCGGACGCCGGCGATCGAGCGCTCACGGTTGCGGCCGTACTTGAGGGTGATCGACAGGGTCTTGCCGACCTGGCCCTCGGTGGGCTCCAGCACCTCGTACTTGGTGATGTAACCCTCCTGCTGGAGGATCTCAGCGACGCCCTGCTTCAGCTTGCTGTACGGCATCGAAACCGCATCGTGGTACGCCTGGTTGGCGTTACGCAGACGAGTGAGCATGTCTGCGATCGGGTCAGTCATCGTCATTGGCCGAACGGCCCTTTCTCGTAGTGGTTTCCTCGCGACACTCGGTCGTGAGGACCTTCAACGTCAGTGGTTGGAACGGTGATCGCTCACCAGGAGGACTTGGTGACGCCGGGCAGCTCGCCGCGGTGGGCCATCTCGCGCAGGCAGATACGGCACAGGCCGAACTTGCGGAACACAGCCTTCGGGCGGCCGCAGCGCTGGCAGCGGGTGTAACCGCGAACCGCAAACTTCGGCTTGCGGGCGGCCTTCACCTTGAGAGCGGTCTTCGCCATCTCAGTTCTCCTTGAACGGGAAGCCGAGCGCCTTGAGCAGCGCGCGACCCTGGTCGTCGTTGGTGGCGGTCGTCACGAGGGTGATGTCCATACCCCGCGAGCGGTCGATCTTGTCCTGGTTGATCTCGTGGAACATGACCTGCTCCGTGAGACCGAAGGTGTAGTTGCCGTTGCCGTCGAACTGCTTGCCGTTCAGGCCGCGGAAGTCCCTGATGCGGGGCAGCGCGAGCGACAGCAGACGGTCGAGGAACTCCCACATGCGGTCGCCGCGCAGCGTGACGTGCGCACCGATCGGCATGCCCTCACGCAGCTTGAACTGCGCGATCGACTTCTTCGCCTTGTTGATCAGCGGCTTCTGGCCGGTGATCGCGGTCAGGTCGTTGACAGCGCCCTCGATCAGCTTGGAGTCGCGAGCAGCCTCGCCGACACCCATGTTGACGACGATCTTGGTCAGACCGGGGATCTGCATGACGTTGGAGATGCCGAACTCCTCCTGGAGTGCGGGGGCGATCTCCTCGCGGTACTTCGTCTTGAGGCGCGGGGCCACAGCGGTGTCGGTCATGATCAGATGTCCTTACCGGTCTTGCGCGAGATGCGAACGCTGCGCTCAGCGGCGTACGTCGAACCGTCGGGGCGACGCTTCTGGACCGTCTCACGGCGGAAGCCGACGCGAACCGGCTCGCCGTCCTCGAGCAGCTGGACGTTGGAAACGTGGATCGGAGCCTCGGTGGTCACGATGCCGCCGGTGGTGCCGGCGCGACCGCCCTGGTCCTGGACCTTGGTGTGCTTCTTGATGAGGTTGATGCCCTCGACGATCACACGGTCCTCCTTGGTGAGGACAGCGATCACCTTGCCGGAGCCGCCCTTGTCCTTACCAGCGATCACCTTGACGGTGTCGCCCTTCTTGATGTGCGAGCGACCCATCACAGCACCTCCGGCGCGAGCGAGATGATCTTCATGAACTTCTTGTCGCGCAGCTCACGGCCGACCGGGCCGAAGATGCGGGTGCCTCGCGGCTCGCCGTCGTTCTTGAGAATGACGGCGGCGTTCTCGTCGAAGCGGATGTACGAGCCGTCAGCGCGGCGGCGCTCCTTGACGGTGCGCACGATGACGGCCTTGACGACGTCACCCTTCTTCACGTTGCCACCGGGGATAGCGTCCTTGACGGTGGCGACGATGGTGTCGCCGATGCCGGCGTAGCGACGACCGGAACCACCGAGCACACGAATGCAAAGGATCTCCTTCGCACCAGTGTTGTCGGCGACCTTGAGTCGCGACTCCTGCTGGATCATTACTTCTCCTTGTCGAGCTGGTTCTCTCCCCGCTCCAGGGCGGGTGAGCCTTGCCGAACGTAATGGGATTTGATGGGCACAGGCCCAGCGAACAATGGTCGCTGGACCTGCACCCTTTGGTCAATTTGGCGGCGTTTGCAGCCAGCCGGATCCGTCTCCTAGGAGACGAGGATCACTTGGCGCGCTCGACGACCTCGACGAGGCGCCACCGCTTGGTCGCGGACAGCGGCCGGGTCTCCATGACCAGGACGCGGTCGCCGATGCCGGCGGTGTTCTGCTCGTCGTGGGCCTTGAGCTTGCTCGTACGGCGCATGACCTTGCCGTAGAGCGGGTGCTTCACGCGGTCCTCGACCTCGACGACGATGGTCTTCTCCATCTTGTCGCTGACGACGAGGCCCTCGCGCACCTTGCGCGTGTTGCGCTCGGTGCCCTCAGTGGGCTCAGTGGTGGACTCAGCCATCTCAGGCCTCCTCGGTGGTCTCGGTGCCCGGGGCCACGCGGATGCCGAGCTCGCGCTCCCGCACCACGGTGTAGATCCGGGCGATGTCCTTCTTGACGGTGCGGAGCCGACCGTGGCTCTCCAGCTGGCCGGTGGCCGCCTGGAACCGGAGGTTGAACAGCTCCTCCTTCGCCTCGCGCAGCTTCGCCTCGAGGTCGACGTCGGTGAGCTCGTCCAGCTCGAACGCCTGCAGGGAGTTGGCCATCAGAACTCACCAGCCTCTCGCGTGATGAAACGGCACTTCATGGGCAGCTTGTGGATCGCGCGGCGCATCGCCTCGCGGGCCGTGTTCTCGTCGACACCGGAGAGCTCGAACATGACGCGGCCCGGCTTGACGTTGGCGACCCACCACTCGGGCGAACCCTTACCGGAACCCATGCGGGTCTCGGCAGGCTTCTTGGTCAGCGGGACGTCGGGGTAGATGTTGATCCACACCTTGCCGCCTCGCTTGATGTGACGAGTCATCGCGATACGCGCCGCCTCGATCTGGCGGTTGGTCACGTAGTGACCCTCGATCGCCTGGATGCCGAAGTCACCGAAGGCCAGCTTGGTGCCACCCTTGGCCACGCCAGTGCGCTTGGGGTGGTGCTGCTTGCGGTGCTTGACTCGACGGGGCATCAGCATGGATCAGCCCTCCTGGGTCGTGGTCTCGGCGGCGGGAGCCTCAGCGGCAGCCGGCGCCTCAGTCTTCGCCGCGCGGTCAGCGCGGTTCGGGCGGTCGCCACGCGAGCCACGCGACGGACGGTCGCCGCGGCCACCGCGACGGTCGTTGCCGCGACCCGGGACGCCCGCACGGGCGGCCTGGGCGGCCTGACGCTCGGCACGCGAGCCGGAGACCTCACCCTTGTAGATCCAGACCTTCACGCCGATGCGGCCGAAGGTCGTGCGGGCCTCGTAGAAGCCGTAGTCGATGTCGGCGCGCAGCGTGTGCAGCGGGACGCGGCCCTCGCGGTAGAACTCCGTACGCGACATCTCGGCGCCGTTCAGACGACCCGAGCACTGGATCCGGATGCCCTTGGCACCGGAGCGCATGGTGGTCTGCATGGCCTTGCGCATCGCGCGGCGGAACTGCACGCGGCCGCTGAGCTGCTCGGCGACACCCTGGGCGACCAGCTGAGCGTCGACCTCGGGGCTCTTGACCTCGAGGATGTTCAGCTGGACCTGCTTGCCGGTGAGCTTCTCCAGCTCGGTGCGGAGGCGGTCGGCCTCGGCGCCACGGCGACCGATGACGATGCCCGGACGCGCGGTGTGGATGTCCACACGGACGCGGTCACGGGTGCGCTCGATCTCGACCTTGGCGATGCCGGCCCGCTCCATGCCCTTGCTGAGCAGCTTGCGGATCTTGACGTCCTCGCCGACGTACTCCTTGTACTGCTTGTCGGCGTACCAACGCGACTTGTGGTCGGTCGAGATGCCCAGGCGGAAGCCGTTCGGGTTGATCTTCTGACCCATTACTTCTTACCGCCCTTCTCGACGACGTCGGCCGGCTGAACGGCCAGGGTGATGTGCGAGGTCCGCTTGTTGATGCGGGTCGCACGGCCCTGGGCGCGAGGACGCCAGCGCTTCATGGTCGGACCCTCGTCGACCATCGCGACCGAGACGACGAGGTCGTCACGGTCCAGACCCTCGGTCGACACCGCGTTGGCGATGGCGCTCTCGAGGACCTTGTAAACAGTCTCGGAGGCTGCCTGCGGCGCGAACTGCAGCAGGGACAGGGCCTCGTCGACGGGCAGGCCGCGGACCATGTCGACGACCCGGCGTGCCTTCATCGGAGTGATCCGCACGAAGCGGGCACTCGCGAAGGCACCCGGCTGGTCGCCGAGCAGGGAGTCGCGGCGGGCGCTTACGCGCACACGCTCGGTGGTGCTCATCGACGCCGTCCCTTCCGATCGTCCTTGATGTGACCCTTGAAAGTGCGGGTCGGAGCGAACTCGCCCAGCTTGTGACCGACCATCGAGTCGGACACGAAGACCGGGACATGCTTGCGACCGTCGTGCACCGCGATGGTGTGACCGATCATCTCGGGCACGATCATCGAGCGGCGCGACCAGGTCTTGATCACGTTGTGGGTGCCCTTCTCGTTCTCGGCGTCGACCTTCTTCTGAAGGTGATCGTCGACGAAGGGGCCCTTCTTCAGGCTGCGAGGCATTGCTTACTTCCTACCCTTCCCGCTCTTACGGCGGCGGATGATCTGCGAGTCAGAGGCCTTGCGCTTGCGCGTGCGGCCCTCGGGCTTGCCCCAGGGGCTGACCGGGTGACGGCCACCAGAGGTCTTACCCTCACCACCACCGTGCGGGTGGTCGACCGGGTTCATGACGACACCGCGGACGGTCGGGCGGACGCCCTTCCAGCGCATACGGCCGGCCTTACCCCAGTTGATGTTGGACTGCTCGGCGTTGCCGACCTCGCCGACCGTCGCGCGGCAGCGCACGTCGACGAACCGCATCTCACCCGAAGGCATGCGCAGCGTGGCCTTGGAGCCCTCGCGAGCGACCAGCTGGGCGCTCATGCCGGCGGAGCGGGCGATCTTCGCGCCGCCACCCGGACGCAGCTCAACGTTGTGGATGGTGGTACCAACCGGGATGTTGCGCAGCGGGAGGTTGTTGCCGGGCTTGATGTCAGCGGTGGGACCGGACTCGACGACCGTGCCCTGGGTGACGCCGACGGGCGCGAGGATGTAGCGCTTCTCGCCGTCGAAGTAGTGCAGCAGGGCGATGCGCGCGGTGCGGTTCGGGTCGTACTCGATGTGAGCGACCTTGGCCGGCACGCCGTCTTTGTCGTAGCGACGGAAGTCGATGATCCGGTAGGCGCGCTTGTGACCGCCACCCTGGTGACGCGTGGTGACGCGACCCTGGTTGTTGCGGCCACCCTTCTTCGGAAGGGGCTTGGTCAGCGACTTCTCCGGCGTGGTCCGAGTGACCTCGGCGAAGTCGGCCACCGACGAGCCACGACGGCCCGGGGTGGTCGGCTTGTACTTACGAATAGCCATGTTCAGTCAGTCCTTCTCACGCGCCGAAGATGTCGATGCGGTCGCCCTCAGCCAGGGAGACGATCGCGCGCTTGGTGTCGGGGCGCTTGCCCAGGCCGTAGCGGGTACGGCGGGCCTTGCCCTTGCGGTTGATCGTGTTGACCGAGGTCACCTTGACGTCGAACACCTTCTCGACCGCGATCTTGATCTCGGTCTTGTTCGCGTCGGGGCGAACGATGAAGGTGTACTTGTTCTGGTCGAGGAGGCCGTAGCTCTTCTCGGAGACCACCGGCGCGATCAGGATGTCGCGGGGGTCGTAGTGCAGCGTGCTCACTTGTCAGCCTCCTCAGCCTTCTTCTTGCCGGCCTCGACGAAGCCTGCGGCGATGGCGTCCTCGGCGGACTTGAAGTAGAACTCCGCCTTGGTGGACTCGTACCAACGGCCGCCCGGGGCGTGGAACTTCTTGTCCTTGCCCTTGACGTTGCCCTTGATGTCGTAACCCTCGGGAGCCGAGCCGTCCTCGAGCGGCGCGACAGCACCCTCGGGGAGGTCGGTCTCGGTGGCGGGCGCCGCGGCGGGCTCCTTGATCGCGTCCTTCTCGACCTCACCGATGGTGACGGTCTCCTTGGTCGCGACGGCCTTGCCGGAGACGAAGACCTCGTAGGCGGCCTTGGAGAAGACCACGTCGTCGGAGACGAGCACGTCGTAGGTGTTGAGCTGGTCGGCCCAGAGCAGGTGCACCTCGGGGGCGTTGCGCAGGCTCAGCGCGGCGACGGACTCGGAACGGTCCAGCACCACGAGGAAGCGCTTCGCGTCGGAGAGGCCCTTGAGGGCGCTCAGCGCGGCCTTGGTCGAGGGCGCCTCGAGGGCGAACTCGGCGACGTGGATCTGGCCGGCGCGGGCCCGGTCGGAGAGGGCACCGCGGAGGGCGGCGGCCTTCATCTTCTTGGGGGTGCGCTGGCTGTAGTCACGCGGCTGCGGGCCGTGGACGGTGCCACCACCGGCGAACTGCGGCGCGCGGGTCGAACCCTGGCGGGCGCGACCGGTGCCCTTCTGCTTGTAGGGCTTGCGGCCACCGCCGCGGACCTCGCCGCGGGTCTTGGTGGCGTGCGTGCCCTGGCGCGCAGCGGCCTGCTGCGCGACGACGACCTGGTGGATCAGCGGGATGTTGAGCTCAACATCGAAGATCTCAGCCGGGAAGTCGACCTTGACGGTCTTGATAGCCATGATCAGGCCTCCAGCTTCTTAGCAGCCGAGCGGAGGACCACGAGGCCACCCTTGGGGCCAGGAATGGCGCCCTTGACCAGGATGAGGCCCTTCTCGGTGTCGACGGCGTGCACGGTCAGGTTCTGGGTGGTGACGGTGTCAGTACCCATGTGGCCGGCCATGCGGACGCCCTTGAACACGCGACCCGGGGTGGCGCAGGCGCCGATCGATCCCGGCTTGCGGTGGTTGCGGTGGGCACCGTGGGAGGCGCCGACACCGGAGAAGCCGTGACGCTTCATGGTGCCTGCGAAACCCTTGCCCTTCGAGGTGCCCGTCACGTCGATCTCCTCGCCGATGGCGAAGGTGTCGACGGGGAGCTCCTGGCCGGCGGCGTAGGACGCGGCGTCGGCGGTGCGGATCTCGGCCAGGTGGCGGCGCGGCGTGGTGCCGGCCTTCTCGAACTGGCCGACGCCCGGCTTGTTCACCTTACGGCCGTCGATCTCGCCGTAGCCGATCTGCACGGCGTTGTAGCCGTCGACCTCGGGGGTGCGGACCTGGGTCACGACGTTGGTGTTCGCCGCGATGACGGTCACAGGGACGACGACGTTGTTCTCGTCCCACAGCTGGGTCATGCCGAGCTTGGTGCCCAGGAGACCCTTCACGTTGCGTTCGATCGTCATGTCGTCAACCTCAGAGCTTGATCTCGATGTCGACACCAGCAGGCAGGTCGAGCCGCATGAGGGAGTCAACAGTCTTCGGGGTCGGGTCGATGATGTCGATGAGGCGCTTGTGGGTGCGCATCTCGAAGTGCTCGCGCGAGTCCTTGTACTTGTGGGGCGAGCGGATGACGCAGTACACGTTCTTCTCGGTCGGCAGCGGCACCGGGCCGGCGACCTTGGCACCCGTACGGGTGACCGTGTCCACGATCTTTCGCGCCGAGGTGTCGATCACCTCGTGGTCATAGGCCTTGAGCCTGATGCGGATCTTCTGTCCCGCCATCTGTCTCTCTCGTCCTTCTTGGTCAGCGTGCCGCGTGCTACAGGCGTCCTCCGGCTGAGTCGGCCCGGTTGCTCACCTCCGGCTCCGACCCCCGCGGTCGGGCGTGTCGCTTATTTTCTACAAGCGAACGCCGACTTCGCGACGGGAACTTCACCATCAGCTTCACTGGAATCACGTCTTCGGGATGGGCACACGGCGACCACCGACCACATCCGGACAGGCTGATCAGCCTGCTCAGGTGACGCGATTCAGTAGTCAATGTGTGCACACCC
Organism: Nocardioides luteus; assembly: GCF_014648595.1. GTDB lineage: Bacteria > Actinomycetota > Actinomycetes > Propionibacteriales > Nocardioidaceae > Nocardioides > Nocardioides luteus. Next base: position 48,198 of record NZ_BMRK01000008.1, read on the forward strand.
CAGCGCACATTCACTGGAGCAACCCGAGAATCTTGTCACGCGTACGCAGGTGGCTCCAAATCAACGATGACGGCTGGGTGGCTCTGAGAGGATGCCCCCAACCGAGCGAGTTCGCCGGTCGTCGCGACGAGGAGCTTTCAGATGTCAGGAGCGTGGCCACCCCCACCGGGTGAGCAACCTCAACAGGGTACGGCCACCCCGCCCACCCCTCCCCCGCCGGGCCAGCAGCTCCAGCCCGCCGCCCCGCCCCAGCAGGCCGGGTGGGGCCAGGGCCAGGGCCAGCAGCCGGCATGGGCCCAGCCGCTCCCCCCGGCCCACAAGCCGGGCGCGATCCCGCTGCGCCCCCTGGGTCTCGGCGACATGCTCGACGGCGCCTTCCGGCTCGTACGCTTCAACCCCGGCGCCACCGTCGGCGCCTCGGTCCTCGTCGCGGCCGTCGCGATGGCGATCCCGCTGGTCGTCACGGGGGTCATCACGTTCACCGGCGACAGCCTCGAGGCCTTCGGCACCTCCCTCGACGACCCGAACTACGTGCCCGGCAACTCCGAGATCGTCGGGATCGCCGCGGCCTTCGGCTCGCTCTTCGTCGGGACGATCCTGCAGGCCTTCGGCACCATCCTGGTCTCCGGGATGATCTCCCACGTCTCCCACGCCGCCGCGATCGGCAAGAAGCTCACTCTCACCGAGGCCTGGGCGGCGACCCACGGCAACCGCTGGCGGCTGATCGGGCTGGCGGTGCTGTTCACGCTCCTCTATCTGGTGGCGGTGGCGGTCGCCGTGGTGCCGGTCGTGGCGCTCGCGATCACCGTCGACAACCCGGTCCCCGCGATCCTGGTCGGCCTGCTCATGCTCCTGCTGCTCCTGGTCGGCTCGGTCTTCGTCTCGGTCCGGTTCTACCTGCTCGCCGTCCCAGCGCTGATGCTGGAGAACGCCGGCATCATCGGTGCGGTCCGTCGCGCCTGGCGGCTCTCGACCCGGCAGTTCTGGCGGCTCCTGGGGATCTGGCTGCTCACCGCGCTCATCGCCGGCTTCGCCTCTCAGATCGTCGGTTTCCCGGTCAGCCTGATCGCCAGCTTCGTCGGGATCGCGGTGCCGGACCTCTACTTCCTGGCGACCATCGGAGGAAGCGCACTCGCGACCGTGATGGCCGCCGCGATCGCGACCCCGTTCACGGGCGCGGTGACCAACCTGCAGTACCTCGACCAGCGCATCCGCAAGGAGTCCTACGAGGTCGAGCTGATGGAGCAGGCCGGGCTGCTGACCAGATGATGCTCCTCCGACAGACTCCTCCTCTGGCGCCGACGCCCGAGGAGGGTCGCTCCTGGCTCCAGCGCGAGCTGGCCAAGCCCGAATACCACGACCTCGACATCGTCGAGCGGATCCTGCGCTGGATCGAGCGCACCTTCTCCGGCCGCCTGCCGTCGCCCGACGACGTGCCGTGGGTGCAGACCGCCGCCGCGCTCGTCGTCTTCGCGCTGCTCCTGGTCGGTCTCGGGCTGCTCGTCTCCCGGGCCCGGCGCAGCCCCCGGGTGGCCCGCGACCGCAACGGCGACGTCCTCACCGACGAGGCGCTCTCCGCGGCCGAGCTGCGCGAGCGGGCCGAGGCTGCGTACGCGGCGGGAGATCATCGCACCGCGGTGGTCGACGGGTTCCGGGCGCTCGCCCGGCGGCAGGTCGAACGCGGCCGCCTGGCCGAGGACCCCGGTCTGACCGCGCTCGAGGTCGCGGCGAGCCTGGAGCGCGAGATGTCCCTCGGCGGCCGGGCCGGGCGGGCCGCGGAGCTGTTCGACGAGGTGCTCTACGGAGATCACCCGGCCACGGGTGAGCAGGCCCGGGGCGTACTCGATCTCGAGCAGGAGCTGGCGGTGAGCCGATGACGGTCTCGACAGGCTCGACGGTCTCGACGAGCTCGACCACCACCGGAGGCTGGTTCCGGCGGAAGCGGCCGGTGCTCATCGTGGCGCTGGCGTTCGTGGTCGCGGTCGTGCTGGCCTACCTCGCGGCGCCGAAGGGCGGGGAGTCCTATGCCCCCTTCGACCCCGAGAGCCCCGACCCCGACGGCTCGCGGGCGCTGGCCCAGGTGCTGGAGCAGCACGGCGTCGACGTGGAGGTCGTGCGGTCCTCGAAGCAGCTGGAGGACACCGAGATCGGCTCGGACACGACCGTGTTCGTGACCGGCACCGATGCGCTCGGGGAGAACACCGCCACGCGGCTGCGCGAGCGCACCGCGGACGCCGGGGACCTCGTCCTGGCCGAGCCCGCTCCCTACGTCTCCACGATGCTCGGCATCCCCTACGCGATCTCCCAGACCTCCGAGACCGTCGAGGCCGGGTGCGACGACCCGCGCTGGGAGGGGCTCAGCATCAGGGCCGACGCGGTCACGACGTACGACGCCGGTTCCTGCTTCACCCACGACGACGGCGCGGTGCTCGCGCCCGGGGACGGCCTCACCGTCTGGGGCGCGCCGCAGGTGCTGACCAACGAGCAGATCGTGCGTGCCGACAACGCGGCGGTGGGGCTGCGGCTGCTCGGCGCGACCGACCGGCTGGTCTGGTACGTCCCCGCGCTCGAGGATCTCGCCCCCGACGAGGCCCACTCCCCCAGCTCCCTGCTGCCGCGCTGGATCACGCCCGCGCTGTGGCTCCTGCTGTTCACCGTGGTCGCGCTCGCCATCGCCCGCGGACGCCGGCTGGGCCCGCTGGCGGTCGAGCCGCTGCCGGTCCACGTGCGCGCCGGTGAGACCACCCGCAGCCTGGGCCGGCTCTACCGTCGCTCCGGCGACCGCACCCACGCGGGCACCACGCTGCGGCAGGCAGCCCGCACCCGGCTCGCCCAGCGCCTGCGGCTGGGTCGCGACGCCACTTCGGAGGCGGTCGTAGGGGCCGTCGCCCGCAGCACCGGACGACCCGGTCTCGAGGTCTCGGCACTGCTCACCGATGCTCCGCTCGAGAACGACCACGACCTGATCACGCTGGCGAACGCGCTGGCCGCCCTTGAGGAAGAGGTACGACACCCATGACCCAATCCGAGACCATCACCTCCGTGTCGCCCGACGACGCGCGGGAGCGGCTCACCGCGGTCCGGGCCGAGGTCGCCAAGGCGGTCGTCGGGCAGGACGCCGCGGTCTCCGGGCTCCTGGTGGCGCTGGTGTGCGGCGGCCACGTGCTCATGGAGGGCGTGCCCGGCACCGCCAAGACGCTGCTGGTGCGGTCGCTGTCGGCCGCGCTGTCGGTGGAGACCCGCCGGGTGCAGTTCACCCCGGACCTGATGCCCGGTGACATCACCGGGTCGATGGTGGTCGAGTCGTCCCACGGCTCGCTGACCTTCCGCGAGGGGCCCGTCTTCACCAACCTGCTCCTCGCCGACGAGATCAACCGCACGCCTCCGAAGACCCAGTCGGCGCTGCTCGAGGCGATGGAGGAGGGCCAGGTCTCCGTCGACGGCGTCACCCGCGCGCTGCCGCAGCCGTTCCTGGTCGCCGCCACCCAGAACCCGATCGAGTACGAAGGCGTCTACCCGCTCCCTGAGGCCCAGCTCGACCGGTTCCTGCTGAAGGTCGTCCTGCCGGTGCCGGAGCGCGACGACGAGGTGCAGATCCTCACCCGGCACGCCTCCGGCTTCGACCCGCGCGACGTCGCCGGTGCCGGGGTTCGTGCGGTCGCCTCGGGTGCCGACATCGAGGCCGCCCGGCAGCTCGTCGCGTCGGTGCAGGTATCCCCCGAGGTCACCGGCTACATCGTCGACATCGCCCGTGCGACCCGGGAGTCGCCGTCGCTCTCGGCCGGGGTGTCCCCGCGAGGCGCCACCGCGCTGCTCCGCTCCGCGCGGGCCTGGGCCTGGCTGGCCGGTCGCGACTTCGTCACTCCCGACGACGTGAAGTCGTTGGCCCACGCCACCCTGGCCCACCGCCTCGCGCTGCGTCCCGAGGCCGAGCTCGAGGGCGTCCAGGTCGGCCAGGTCCTCAGCTCCGCCATCGGCGCGGTCCCCGTCCCCCGATGACCCCGCCCCGCCGACCCGTCGAATTCTGGCGTCGAGACGTCAGAGATCGACACCGGGACGTCGATCTTCGTGAGGCGAGGAGCCGCTGATGGCGATCACCTGGCGCGTGCCCGTCCTCGTGCTCGCCGGCATCGTCCCGGTGTTGCTGCGCCCGACCGTGGGCACCGCCGCGCTCTGGGTCCTGATCGTGACGGCACTGACCCTCCTCGACGTGTGGCTGGCGCCGAAGCCGTCGACCCTCGAGATCAGCCGGTCACGACTGGGCGGGATCAGGCTCGGCGAGTCGACGACCTCGGACCTGACGGTCCGCTCCCCCGCCCGGCGCGTCCGGGCACTGGTGCGCGACGCGTGGCAGCCGACCGCGGGCGCAACCGACAACCGCCACCGGATCGGGCTCGGTCGCGGCGACAGCACCCGGCTGCGTACGTCCCTGCGGCCGCGCCGCCGCGGTGATCTCCGCGCGCTCGGCGTGACGGTTCGGGCGTACGGACCGCTGGGGCTCGGCGCGCGTCAGCGCACGATGCCGGTGGCGGGGTCGGTGCGGGTGCTGCCCGCGTTCGAGGCGCGCAAGCACCTGCCCTCGCGGCTGCAGCGGCTGCGTGAGCTCGACGGCCGGGCGGCGGTGCGGGTGCGCGGTCAGGGCACCGAGTTCGACTCGCTGCGGGAGTACGTCCGCGGCGACGACGTCCGCTCCATCGACTGGCGCACCACCGCCCGCTCCCGCACCGTCGTGGTGCGCACCTGGCAGCCCGAGCGCGACCGCCGCGTGGTGCTGGTGCTCGACACCTCCCGCACCTCGGCAGGCCGGGTCGAGGGCGCCGACGGCGGGGTGCCGCGGCTCGACTCGGCGATGGACGCCGGGCTCCTGCTCGCCGCCATCGCCTCCCGGGCCGGCGACCGGATCGACTTCCTCGCCGGTGACCTGCGGGTGCGCTCGCGGATGCGTCTGGCCGGCCAGCGCGACGTCACCCAGCGGCTGCAGGAGGCGATGGCCGACCTCGAACCTGTGATCGCGGAGGCCGACTGGTCCAGCCTCGCCGGTGCAGTCGCGGGGCTCGGTCGCCACCGGGCACTCGTCGTCCTGCTGACGCCGCTCGACCCGCACGCGATCGAGGAGTCGCTCCTGCCCGTCCTCCCGGTCCTGACCCAGCACCACCGGGTCGTGCTCGCCTCCGTCCGCGACCCCGAGCTCGAGGCCACCGCTGCCTCCCGCGACACCCTCGACGACGTCTACGCCGCAGCCGCCGCCGAGCAGACCCTCCGCCGCCGCGACCACACCGCCGCCATGCTCCGCACGCTGGGCGTGGATGTGGTCGACGCCGACGCGGAATCCCTCCCCCCGGCGCTGGCCGACCACTACCTGCAGCTGAAGGCGACCGGTCAGCTCTGAGCTTCCGTCGGGGTACGACGGGGAGTTCAACAGGGGCGACCGGTCAGTAACCCCTGCCGATCTCCCCGTCGTACCCGACCGTCACGCCTGGGTCGCGACGCGGTCCTCGAGCAGACGCTCGTCGATGTCGCCGGTCTCGCCGTGGGAGGCGGCGACGCGACCGACCACGAAGACGTACGTGAAGAAGGCGAGCTCGGCCACGACGCCGATACCGACGCGGGCCCAGGTGGGCAGCGGCGAGGGGGTGACGAAGCCTTCGATGACGCCGGAGATCAGCAGCACGACGATGAGACCGAGAGCGATGCCGCCGGCGGTGCGGCCCTCTCGGGCCATCGACTGGCCGCGGGTGAGCGGTCCCGGGTCGATCCACGACCAGAAGATCCGCAGCCCGACGGCGCCGGCGACGAACACGGCCGTCAGCTCGAGCAGCCCGTGGGGCAGGATCAGACCCCAGAAGTGGGCGCCGCGGTCGTGGCGGTGCATGAGGGTGCCGAGGATCGCGAGGTTGGCGATGTTGTTGAACATCGAGTAGATCACCGGCAGACCGAGCACGCCGAGAGCGATGCAGATGAACGAGACCCAGACGTTGTTGACCCACACCTGGGTGGCGAACGACGAGGCGGCGTGCTCGCTGTAGTAGCCCTCGATGTCGTGCTCGACGAGCTGCTTGACCTGCTCCGGCGCGAGCAGCGACTGCTCGACCTCGGGGTGGCGCAGCAGCCACCAGATCATCACCGCGGTCACCGCCACGTTGGCCGCCATCATCCCCAGCCACCACCATCGCAGCCGGTAGAGCGCGGCCGGGAACCGGTGGGTGAAGAACCGGAGGAAGCCGGTCCAGGTGCTCGTGCGGGTGCCGGTGGTGCGGTTGCGCGCACCGGCCAGCAGCACCGAGAGATGCTGGACGACGGTGGGGTCGGGGGCGTTGCTGCGTACGACCGAGAGCTGGGTGCTCACCCGCTGGTAGAGCTCGACCAGCTCGTCGGCCTCGGCACCGTTCAGCCGACGCTGGGCCAGCAGCTGCTCGAGCCGGGTCCGGTCGGCAGCGGTCGCGGCCAGATACGCGTCGAGATCCACGCCCGCAGCGTACGCTGACCGCCATGACCTCCGCGCCGCAATCGCCCGAGCGACGCCCCCAGGAGAGAGCGCTCCTGACCGACGACGACCTGGTCACCGGCGACGCCGTCGCGCTCGACCTGCCGGCCGCCGGCCTCGGGACGCGGCTGCTCTCGGGGCTGATCGACGCGCTCGCCGTGATCGCGCTGCTCATCGTGGCGCTGATCGTCTTCATGACGGCTGCCCCGCGCGCCGACGAGGCGCTCGCCTGGGCGGCCTACATCGCGGCCATCGCCTCGGTGCTGCTCGTCTTCCCGACGGCCGTCGAGACGCTGACGCGGGGTCGCTCGCTCGGAAAGCTCGCGCTCGGTCTGCGCACGGTGCGCGACGACGGCGGGGCGATCAGCTTCCACCACGCGTTCGTACGCGCCCTGGTCGGCGTCATCGAGATCTACGGCACCAGCGGCACCGTCGCCTTCCTCAGCGCGATGATCCATCCGCGCGGCAAGCGGTTGGGCGACATCGCGGCCGGGACGTACGTCATCCGGGTGCGGGTGCCGCTGCGCCCGCCCGCACCGATCCAGATGCCTCCGGCGCTCGCCGTCTGGGCCTCCCACGCGGACGTGGCCGCACTCCCGGTCGGCCTCGCTCTGGCGGTCCGCCGGTTCCTCTCCGGGGAGGTGGGCACCGCCACCGACCCGGTCCGCCGTCACACGCTCGCCGACCGGCTCGCCGCCGAGGTGCAGGAGTACGTCGCCCCCGGCCCTCCCCCGGGCACCCCGCCCGAGGCCTACCTGGCGGCAGTGCTCGCCACCCGGCGTGACCGCGACGCGGCCCGGCTCGCTCGCGACGAGGAGCTGCGGGCGCGGCTGGTCGGCCGCTAGAGACGCTTCGCGCTGAGCCCGACCGACCTCAGCTCCAGCTCGGCCAGCCGCGCCACCACCTCGGCGTCGCCCTCGCGCCAGGCTCTCACCGGGTCGTCGCTGATGCGGACCAGCTTGTGCAGCGGCTGGGTCGACATCGCGCGCAGTGCCACCAGGTCGGCGCCGGTGCCCGACTGCAGGAACCGCTGCGTCGAGGTCGCCCGGCGGATGAACCGCAACCGCAGCGGCAGGTAGACCATCAGCCACATCAGCACCGGGACGGCCACGACCGCGACGGCGAGCCCGATCGCGATGCTGGCGACCGCCTCGACCTGAGCCTCGCCGGCCGCCCGGAGCTGGTCGGCCGCCTTCGCGGCACCCTCGAACGGCGCCGCGATGCCGTCCTTGACCAAGGGTAGGTCGTCGACCTTGCCCGCCGCCTCGAGGAGCTTCGCCGAGAGCGAGGTGCCGGCGTCGTCCATCTTTTCGCCGGGCACGGCGAGCGCCGAGACCAGCTTGTGCACCAGCCTGCCGACCAGGACCCAGCCGACGACCCAGCCGACGGTCAGGAGATCGGCGAGCAGCTGGGAGACGCGGCGGACAGGGGTGTCGGCGTACAGCTTCATGACGCTGATCCTGTCGGGTTCAGGCCCACAGTTCAGTCACGACACGGGCAGTTCGGGTCAACGCCTCCGGTAGAGCAGGTCGGTGATGACCCGGTCCTTGGCCAGACCCTTGCGCTCGAACTTCGTCACCGGGCGCTCCTCCCACCGCTCGACCACGCCACCGGTCAGCAGCGGCTCGGCGTCGAGGACCTGGACCATCTGCTCGGCGTACTCCACCCAGTCGGTCGCCAGCCGCCAGGTCCCACCGGACTCGAGCCGCTCCGCGATCATCCGCGCGTTGGCCGGGGTGACCAGGCGCCGCTTGTGGTGACGGGTCTTGTGCCACGGGTCGGGGAAGAACGTCCAGACCTCGCTGACCGACTCCGGCGCGACCAGGTTCTCGAGCGTCCAGAGCGCATCGACGCTGCAGAAGCGCACGTTGGTCGCGCCCGCGGCGCCGACTCGGGCGAGGCTCTCGGCGACTCCGGGCCGCCACACCTCCAGCCCCAGGATGTTGAACTCGGGACGGTTGGCCGCCAGCACCGCGGTCGCCTCCCCCACGCCCCCGCCGATGTCGACGATGAGCGGCGCCTTCCGGCCGAACCAGCTCTCCAGCGAGAACCCCGGCTCGTCGACCGCCTCGTCCGGGATCACCCAGTCCGCTGCGTACTGGTCCCAGGCCCGCTGCTGCTTCGCGTCCAGCCTGCTGCCGCGGCGGGTGTAGGTGAGGACCTCGCGCACGGTGCGGCCGTCTTCGAGCAGCTTCTGGTGTGGGCGGGCGGGGCGGGCTGGCTCGTTCATGATGGCTGCGATTGTACGGTCGCGCGTCGCCGGCTCCGTAAAACGAGCCGCGCGGCGGGTACGCGCAATGGCGCGGTTCCGCCACTTCACGCCGGTCCACGGACGTCCTTCGCTGCTTACGCTGCCGATCCGTTGACACCCGACGAAAGGAACCTCCGTGCGTATCAGACCCCGATACGGCGCAGCTGCGACCCTCGTGGCCACCCTCGCCACGATCCCCCTGGTCGCAGCGTCCGCAGCCACCGGGACCCCTCCCACGGGCCAGGCCCCCGGCCCGAGCTCGGTCGATCCCGCCACCCGCAGCGTGACCCTGGTGACCGGCGACCGGGTCGTCGTCCGCACCTCGACCGACGCCCGTGGCCACCTCAGCGTGGTCCCGCTCGACGCGCAGGGACTTCTCGCCCGCGGGCATCTGGACCCACGGCTGTTCGACGTCACCGGACTCCTCAGCCAGGGATATGGGGACGACGACGCCGATTCGCTGCGCCTGCTGGCCGGGCGCCGCCCCGGCGCGAGCCTGGACCGCTCCGCGCGTGACGACGTGGAGGTCCACCTCGACGCTCTCGGCATCGACGTCCTGGACGTGCCCAAGGACGAGACCACAGACGTGTGGCAGGCGCTGACCTCGGCACGCTCCATGACAGGCGGTGTGGAGCGACTCTGGCTCGACGGCGTACGGCACGCGACGCTGGACACCAGCGTCGACAAGATCGGCGCTCCATCAGCCTGGCAGGCGGGTTTCGACGGCACCGGCACCACCGTCGCCATTCTCGACACCGGCATCGACGCGACCCACCCGGACCTCGACGAGCTCGTCGTCGACTCCCGCGACTTCACGGGCAAGGGTGACGTCGGCGACGGCCACGGGCACGGCACTCACGTCGCATCGATCATCGCTGGTTCAGGCGAGGGCTCCGCGGGCGCCCGCCGCGGCGTCGCGCCCGGAGCGTCGCTGGCCATCGGCAAGACGCTGTCCGACAGCGGGTCGGGCACCGACGCCACGGTGCTGGCCGGCATGGAGTGGGCGGCGACCGAGGTAGACGCGGATGTCGTCAACATGAGCCTCGGCAGTCCCGACCTGGCCGGCACGGACGTGCTGGAGCGGGCGATCGACGACCTGACCGCCGAGACCGGCACCCTCTTCGTGGTCTCCGCCAGCAACGACGGCCCCGGCGACCAGACCCTCGGCTCCCCGGGCACCGCAGACTCAGCGCTGACCGTCGCCGCGACCGATGACGCCGACGCGCTGGCGCCGTTCTCCAGCCGCGGCCCGCGCTTGGGTGACTTCGCGATCAAGCCGGACGTCTCGGCGCCCGGAGTGGGGATCGTCGCGGCTCGTGCGAGCGGCACCACGATGGGCTCCCCGGTCGACGACCTCTACACCTCGGCCTCGGGGACCTCGATGGCCAGCCCGCACGTCGCTGGAGCGGCGGCGATCCTGGCCCAGCGGCACCCGGACTGGAGCCCCGCCGACCTCAAGGCGGCTCTGATCAGCACCGTCCAGGACACCGAGGGCTCGGTCTTCGGCCGCGGTGCCGGACGGATCGACCTGGCCCGTGCTGTCGGCCAGCAGGTGGTCGCAACCCCGGGAAACCTGTCGGTCTTCGCCCGTGACGACGTGGCCCGGCCCATCGCCCGCACCGTCACCTACCGCAACGACGGGGACGACGCAGTGACGCTGCGGCTCTCGCTCGACCTGGAGCGCTGGAAGGGATCCGTGTCCGGCCCCGCGCCGATCCAGCTGGGAACCACCCGGGTGACGGTGCCGGCCCACGGCATCGCCGAGGTCCCGGTCTCGATCGCGCCGAAGGGCGCCAGGTCCGGAGTGTACGGCGCCACCTTGGTCGCCACCGACGGCACGAACCACGTCACCACCCTGATCGGGGCGTACGTCGAACCGCGAGCCGGTGACCTCGAGATCTCGGCGCTCGACACAGCGGGTGACCCGATCCAGGGCGGGACGGTGCTCGTCTACGACATGAGCAGCGGTCAACCCCACTACGTCATCACCGACGAGGACGGCACCGGACATCTCAGGCTCCCCGCAGGCAGCTACAACGTGAGCACCATGATCAGCAGCGCCGCCGGCGCCACGGCGGCCACCAAGCCGGTCACGGTCGGGGACACCTCGACGTCGGTGGTCCTCGACGGTCGGGCCGGGCGGCCCGCCGGAGCCACGATCGACAACGACGCCGCGACCGTCGGACGGGTCGTCGAGGTCGCGCAGAGGAAGCAGAAGGTCTCGATCGGCTACCGACTCACCCCTGCCGGTACGCAGGAGGCGGCCGTCGTCCCGGTGGACCATCGCGAGATGAAGCTGCGGGTCTACACCCAGTTCGCCGCAGCCACCGACGCCGGCAGGACCGAGCTTCTGCACGCCGCGCACGTCTGGGACGACGGGATCCCCGGCGATCCGACCTACCGCGCGAAGAAGTCCGCCATGCGTACGGTGACGACGACCGTACGAGCTCAGGCCGGGCCGACCGCCGGGTCGGTGACCAACGGCATCTTCTTCCCCGGCGAGGACACCGCCTGGTCGCTACGACATGACACGCAGCTGCCCACCGACGTCGTGCAGCGCTACGACGAGGTCCGTGGCTCGCGCTGGGCACGTGGGGCCACCCAGTCGATCGGCGGCTTCCTGCCGTACATCACCTTCGAGATCGGCGAGCTCGACCGGAAGCTCACCCATGACGAGTGGAACCTGGCCACGATCCTGCCGACGCTCGTCGAGGACGGCGCGTACCGCGACGGAGACTCCATGGTCTTCGCGTTCGGCGGCGTGAGCGACCTGCCCGGCCGTTTCTCGCTGGACTTCACCCTGGACGGCACCTTCGCGCTGAGCCGGGGCGGGGAGGAGATCGCCCGCAGCGAGACCAGCCTGCTCCGGGTCGACGACCTGCCGGCCGGCGAGCACCCCTACACGCTGAGCGCCGAGATCCGGCGAGGTGGTGGCCTGTCCACCCAGATGAGGCTCGACTGGACCTTCGAGTCGAGCCGGGCGAGGTCGAAGGCCGCCCTCCCGCTCTCTGTGGTCAGGCTCCAGCCGCAGGGCCTGGACGCCCGCAACGCCGCGGATCGTGACACCCGGGTGCCGGTCGACGTCTGGCTCGAGAAGAATCCTGGCGGCGACATCGGGAAGGTGAAGAGCGTGCTCGTCGAGGTCTCGTACGACGGGGGTGCCACCTGGCAGGAGGCCGAGCTCGCTTCTGCCAAGAACGGGTGGAGGGCCAGCGCGCCGGCGGCAGGCACTTCAGCCACCGGCGTTGCGCTCCGGGCGACCTTGGAGACCAGCAACGGTCGGCTTGTTCAGACTGTGGAGGATGCCTACGTGCTTCGCTGAGGCCGAGATTCACAGAGGGCACCCGGGCTCGACCCCGGGTGCCCTCTGTTTACGCGTGCTTCGTATGACCACAGCGAAAGGTCCCCGGCGCCTTGCGGCTCCGGGGACCTTCCACTGTGAATCAGACGATCACTTGATGATCTTGGTGACGCGACCCGCGCCGACGGTGCGACCGCCCTCACGGATAGCGAACTTCAGACCCTCGTCCATCGCGATGGGCTGGATGAGCTCGACCGACATCTCGGTGTTGTCACCCGGCATGACCATCTCGGTGCCCTCGGGGAGGGTCACGACGCCGGTCACGTCCGTGGTCCGGAAGTAGAACTGCGGACGGTAGTTGTTGAAGAACGGCGTGTGACGGCCACCCTCCTCCTTCGAGAGGATGTAGACAGAGCCCTCGAAGTTGGTGTGCGGGGTGGTGGTGCCCGGCTTGATGACAACCATGCCGCGCTCGACGTCCTCGCGCTTGGTGCCACGGAGGAGCAGACCGACGTTCTCACCGGCCTGGCCCTCGTCGAGCAGCTTGCGGAACATCTCGACACCGGTGACGGTGGTCTTCTGCGAGGTCTCGCGGATGCCGACGATCTCGACCTCCTCGCCGACCTTGACGACGCCGCGCTCGATACGACCGGTGATGACGGTGCCACGACCGGTGATCGTGAAGACGTCCTCAACGGGCATCAGGAACGGCTTGTCGGTCTCGCGAGCCGGGGTCGGGATGTAGTCGTCGACGGCCTGCATGAGCTCGCCGATGGAGTCCATCCACTTCTCCTCGCCCTGCAGGGCGGGGTAGGCGGCGACGCGGACGACCGGCAGGTCGTCACCCGGGAACTCGTACTCGCTGAGGAGCTCGCGCACCTCCATCTCGACGAGCTCGATGAGCTCCTCGTCGTCGACCATGTCGCACTTGTTGAGCGCGACGACGATCGACGGCACGCCGACCTGGCGGGCCAGGAGCACGTGCTCCTTGGTCTGCGGCATCGGGCCGTCGGTGGCGGCGACCACGAGGATGGCGCCGTCCATCTGCGCGGCACCGGTGATCATGTTCTTGACGTAGTCCGCGTGACCCGGGCAGTCGACGTGGGCGTAGTGGCGCGACTCGGTCTGGTACTCGATGTGCGCGATCGAGATCGTGATGCCGCGCTGACGCTCCTCGGGGGCCTTGTCGATGTTATCGAACGGCGACTCCTCGTTGAGGTCCGGGTACTTGTTGTGCAGCACCTTCGAGATCGCCGCGGTAAGGGTGGTCTTACCGTGGTCGATGTGACCGATGGTGCCGATGTTGACGTGCGGCTTGTTCCGCTCGAACTTCGCCTTAGCCACTGTGGGCTCCTCCTGGTGTGATTTTCTTACTGACTCGTACTGATTGGTGTTGCTGCCGAAGTCCCGGCCCGAGCGACCCGAAGGTCACTCGCCGCGGGCCTTCTTGATGATCTCGTCGGCGACGTTCGTGGGAACCTCGGCGTACGAGTCGAACTCCATCGAGTACGACGCCTGACCGCTGGTCTTAGACCGGAGGTCTCCGACGTACCCGAACATCTCGGACAGCGGAACGAGAGCCTGGACGACCATGTCGCCGTGGCGCTCCTCCTGAGACGACACCTGGCCGCGACGGGAGTTGATGTCGCCGATAACGGTGCCGAGGAACGACTCGGGGGTCGTGACCTCGACGGCGAACATCGGCTCCAGCAGGACGGCCTTGGCCATCCGCGCGGCCTCCTTGAAGGCCTGGTTGCCGGCGATCTTGAAGGCGAGCTCGGAGGAGTCGACGTCGTGGTAGGCGCCGTCCTCGAGCGAGACCTTCACATCGACCATGGGGAAGCCGGCGAGAATACCGAACTCCATGGCGTCCTGAGCACCCTGGTCGACCGAAGGGATGTACTCCTTCGGCACGCGACCACCGGTGACGTTGTTGACGAACTCGTAGCCCGCACCCTGGCCGGTCTCCTCGTCGATGTTGGGCTCGACGGAGATGACGACCTTCGCGAACTGACCGGAACCACCGGTCTGCTTCTTGTGGGTGTAGCTGTGGTTCTCGACCTTCTTGCGAAGCGTCTCGCGGTAGGCGACCTGCGGCTTGCCGACTGTGGCCTCGACCTTGAACTCGCGCTTCATCCGGTCGACGAAGACCTCGAGGTGGAGCTCGCCCATACCAGCGATGATGGTCTGGCCGGTCTGCTCGTCGGTCTTGACCGTGAAGGTCGGGTCCTCCTCGGTGAGGCGCTGAATCGCCGTGCCCAGCTTCTGCTGGTCACCCTTGGTCTTCGGCTCGATGGCGACCTCGATCACCGGGGCCGGGAAGGTCATCGACTCGAGGACGACCGGGTTGGTCGGGTCACACAGGGTGTGACCGGTCTTGGTGTCCTTCAGACCCATGACCGCGACGATCTGACCAGCACCCACCGACGCGATCTCCTCGCGCTTGTTGGCGTGCATCTGGTAGATCTTGCCGATCCGCTCCTTGCGGCCGTTGATCGGGTTGACCACCGTCGCACCCGCCGCGACCTTGCCCGAGTAGACGCGCAGGTAGAACAGCTTGCCCAGGTGGGGGTCGGAGGCGATCTTGAAGACCAGGCCGGAGAAGGGCTCTTCCTCGGAAGGCTTGCGGGCGACCTCGACCTCCTCGTCCTTGACGTCGTGACCGACGATCGACTCGACGTCGATGGGCGAGGGCAGGAAGTCGACGATCGCGTCGAGCAGGGGCTGGACGCCCTTGTTCTTGAACGCGGTGCCGGTGAGGATCGGGTTGAGCTTGTCGGCCAGGGTCGCGCGACGGATGGCGGCCTTCAGGGTGGGCACGTCGAAGACGTCGCCCTCCTCGAGGTAGACCTCCATGATGTCGTCGTCGGCCTCGGCGAGGGTCTCGACGAGCTTCTCGCGCCACTCGGCGGCCTTGTCGGCCATGTCGGCGGGGATCTCCTCGACGACGTAGTCCTCGCCCTGGGCGGTCTCGCCGCGCCAGGTCAGGGCACGCATGCCGATCAGGTCGACGACACCGAGGAAGTCGGACTCGGCACCGATCGGCAGCTGCAGCACCAGCGGGGTGGCGTGCAGCTTGTCGACGATCGAGTCGACGACCATGTAGAAGTCGGCACCCGTGCGGTCGAGCTTGTTGACGAAGCACATCCGCGGGACGGCGTACTTGTTCGCCTGACGCCACACGGTCTGCGACTGCGGCTCGACACCGGCGACGCCGTCGAACACGGCGACCGCACCGTCCAGGACGCGCAGCGAGCGCTCCACCTCGACGGTGAAGTCGACGTGCCCCGGGGTGTCGATGATGTTGATCTGGTGGTCCTTCCACCAGCAGGTCGTCGCGGCGGACGTGATCGTGATGCCGCGCTCCTGCTCCTGCTCCATCCAGTCCATCGTGGCTGCGCCCTCGTGGACCTCACCGATCTTGTACGAGATACCGGTGTAGAACAGGATGCGCTCGGTGGTGGTGGTCTTACCGGCATCGATGTGCGCCATGATGCCGATGTTGCGGACCACATTGAGGTCCGTGGTGATGTCGACGGCCACTGTCTTCAGCGTTCCTTAAAGAGATTGTCTTCGGTCTGGATGGGCGGGGTGCCCCCGGTGTGCAGCGAGCACCCCGCCGTACGTCACCAGCGGTAGTGCGCGAAGGCCTTGTTGGACTCGGCCATCTTGTGGGTGTCCTCGCGCTTCTTCACAGCGGCGCCGAGGCCGTTGCTCGCGTCGAGGATCTCGTTCATCAGGCGCTCGGCCATCGTCTTCTCACGACGGTCCTGGGCGTAGCCGACGAGCCAGCGCAGCGCGAGCGTGGTGCCACGCGTGCCCTTGACCTCGACCGGAACCTGGTAGGTCGCGCCACCGACACGGCGGGACTTGACCTCGATGGCCGGCTTCACGTTGTCCATGGCGCGCTTGAGCGTCACCACGGGGTCGGTGCCGGTCTTCTCGCGGCAGCCCTCGAGGGCGGTGTAGACGATGCGCTGCGCGACCTGCTTCTTGCCGTCCTGGAGGACCTTGCTGACGAGCTGGGTTACGAGCTGCGAGCCGTAGACGGGGTCGACGACGAGCGGACGCTTGGGAGCGGGACCCTTACGAGGCATCTCACTTCTCCTTCTTGGCGCCGTAGCGGCTCCGGGCCTGCTTGCGGTTCTTCACGCCCTGGGTGTCGAGCGAGCCGCGAATGATCTTGTAACGAACACCGGGGAGGTCCTTCACACGACCGCCGCGGACGAGCACGATCGAGTGCTCCTGAAGGTTGTGGCCGACACCCGGGATGTAAGCGGTGACCTCGACGCCGGAGGAGAGGCGCACACGGGCGACCTTCCGGAGGGCGGAGTTCGGCTTCTTCGGGGTGGTGGTGTAGACGCGCGTGCAGACGCCACGGCGCTGCGGCGATCCCTTGAGGGCAGGCGTCTTCGACTTCGTCGCCTTGTCCTCGCGGCCCTTACGGACCAGCTGGTTGATGGTGGGCACCTGGTGGTTCCCCTTCTTTTCTGCTCTCACGACGCGGCGCTCTGCCGCGAAGGATCCAATCGTGTGCGTCCAGGTGGTGCGATACCAACTGGTCCCGCCTAGCCCCCGAGGTCGGGCGTGTCGCCCCTACCTCAACAGCATGAAGACGGATCTTTCGAACCGAATCCCCACTGAGGGCGTCGAGCCCGGGTCCGAGACCCTTTTCTCGAGCTTGTTCCGGGCACGCGCGACGGCCTGGTTGTCCCAGACACGCTTCAGAGGCTACCCGGCGGCCTGAGAGGGGGTCAAAACGGCCCGGATACCACCTCGGAGGGCAGCCAGGACGAGCACCCCCAGAAGCGTACCGAACAGGACCAGGGCGCCACTGGCGTAGAGGGTCGTGCGGGCACCGAAGTGCTCGCCGATGAAACCGACCAGTGGGGCACCCAGCGGGGTGCCGCCCATCAGGACGGTCATGTAGATCGCCATCACGCGGCCGCGGAACACCGGGGCCGCCTCGGTCTGCATGGTGGCGTTGCAGGCGTTGAGGACCGTGATGGTGCAGAACCCGACCAGCGGGCCGGTCAGGGCGAAGAGGGCGTACGTCGGCATGAACCCGGACACGATGATGGAGAGCCCGAACCCGGTCGCCGCGGTCACGATCAGGCGCAGGGGGATCCGGGTGCGGCGGGCACCGAGCAGCGCGCCGGAGAGCGAGCCGATCGCCAGGACGGTGCCGAGCAGGCCGTACTCGCTCGCGCCCTTGCCGAACTCCTCGGTCGCCATCAGGGCCGAGGTGATCGGGAAGTTCGCACCGAACGTGCCGACGAAGAAGACGATCACGAGGACCATCACCATCTTGGGCTGGGTGCGGATGTAGGCCAGCCCTTCACGCAGCATCCCGCGGCGCCGGGCGACAGGGTCCGGCGAGTGGAGCTCTGCGGTGTTCATCCGCTGCAGCTGGGCGATCACCGCGAGATAGGAGACCGCGTTGACGAGGATGACCCAGCCGGTCGCCTGAGGTCCGCTGCCCAGCCAACCGATCAGGAGCCCGGCGAGCGCCGGCCCGACCAGCCGGGCGAGGTTGAACGAGGCGGAGTTGAGGCCGACCGCGTTGGTGACGTCGTCGGGGTCGACCATCTCGGAGACGAACGACTGCCGGCCCGGTCCGTCGAAGGCGGCACCGGTGCCGAAGAGGAAGGCGATCGCGTAGACCATCCACACCTCGGCGTGGCCGCTGACGGCCAGGACACCGAGGAGCAGCGACATCAGCGCCATCCAGCCCTGGGCCGCCTGCAGCAGACGGCGCTTGGGGAAGCGGTCGGCGATGACCCCGGCATAGGGGCTCAGCAGAAGGATGGGGAGGAACTGCAGCCCGGTGGTGATGCCGAGCGCCGCTCCCCCACCGCCGAGACTCAGGACCAACCAGTCCTGGGCGATGCGTTGCATCCAGGTGCCGACATTGGAGACGACACTCCCGGCCAGGTAGAGACGGTAGTTGTGGCTGCGCAGCGAACGGAACGTGGGACTCAACTGGTGGCTATTCTCTCCATGATCGAAGCGGCTGTACGGATGGCGGCGAGCTCGTCCGCATCGAGGTCGACGAGCTGCTGGGCGAGCCAGGCGTCCCGGCTCAGGCGGTCCTTGCGTACGGTGCGGCGGCCCTTGTCGGTGATCGAGACCAGCACCTGACGACGGTCGGTCTCCCCCGGGCGGCGCACGACGTAGCCGCCCTCCTCGAGGAAGTTGACCATCCGGGTCATGCTGGGCGGCTGGACGCGCTCGCGCGCGGCGAGGGCACCGAGGGTCATCTCGTCGTTGGCGTAGAGCGCGCCGAGCACCGCCATCGACCCCAGCGAGAGGTCGTTGTCGGGGTGGCGCTCGTTGGCCAGGCGGCGTCGCATCCGCATGACGGAGGTACGCAGCACGGAGGCGACCTCGGGGATGTCCGAGGTCGTCTCGACGGCGGTGACGGGCTGTGCGGTAGGCATGACGGTAAGCATAACTGCTTACCGTCGCTAACTATTCCCGGGAAACTCCGGGTCGTCGACCGGCTCTGCGCCGGTCAGGTCTGGCCGGTGGACCAGGCCGGTGGGCCAGGTCAGGACATCGCGGCGAGCATCAGGATCTCGTCGCGGCTGTAGCTGCGGCCGGGGTGGGCCTCCGCGAGGTGCGCCTGCACCTTCTCGACGAGCTCGTCGTCGGTCTCGGTGCGGAAGTTCTCGCCGCAGGGGCAGCGGAGCGAAGCCATCAGGGACCTCCCAGATCGTCGGGCCGTGCCGAGCACCGCTCGGCATCCCCAGACTATCGCCCGCCCAAGGGCTACTAGGGTTGGGGCTCATGAGCGACCAGTACCGCGACGACGACTACGCCGGCAGCTACGCGGAGCAGCCGTACGACGCGTACCAGGACGACTACTACGCCGAGGACGGCGGCTACCCGCAGGAGTACGCCTACGACGCGCCGCCGGTCGAGCCGGCTGCCCCCGTGACGCCGGAGCCGAAGATCGAGCTCGTCGACCAGGACGGCATCCGCGCCTTCGAGCTCGCCACGCTCGGCTGGCTGGTCGGGTTCGTCGCGCTGCTCCCCTTCTGGGGGCTGCTCAACGACCGCGGCTGGACCTGGTGGATCTGGACCTGCCTGGCCGCGTTCGGGATCGGCGCGATCGGGATCGAGCTGACCCGGCGTCGCAAGGCCCGTCGGCTGCGCGCCGAGGGCCTCGCCTAGAAGGCTGGCTCAGAAGGTCTCGACGTCGTTGCTGACCGTGTCGAACACCGGGTCGGGCAGCGGCTGCGGCTCGTGCTTCTTCGCCAGCCGCACCTCGGAGTGCGCACCGCACCCGTGGTTGAGGCTGACCACCTTGCCGTCGTCGTTGGCGTCGCCGTTGGCGCAGACCCCGAAGCTGGTGGCGAGGTGGCCGGTCAGCCGGACCAGGAAGCCACAACTGTGGCACTGGTCGGGAGCGGCCTGCGCGAGCGGGGCCTCGGGGCCGCCGTCACCGGCGTACCAACGCTCGGCGGCGGCATCGAAGCCGGTGGGCGAGAGGGTGCGCACCCGGCCCAGACCGAGATCCTTGGCGACCTCGCGCACCTGCGCCTTCTCCTCGGCGTCGAGCGGGTCGTCGCCGAAGGCGTACGTCGGGACCAGTCGGGCGTCGTCGTCCTCGACCGGGAGCAGGTCGCCGGGCGAGAGGTCGCCGGGCTTGATCCGGTCGCGGTAGGGCACCCAGGCCGGCGCGACGATCGCGGCGTCGCCGGGGACGAGGACGATCTCGTTGATCGTCACGGGGGCTTCGACTCCGAAGCCCGAGCCCTCCAGGGTGGGCACGGTGACGAGCGTGACCGACCAGTGCCAGCCGACATATCCCTTGCGGGTGCAGGCGAACAGGTGGGTCACGACGCCCGGACCGGCACCCTTCTCGACAACATGGCCGAGATGGTCTCCGACGTCAGCAGCTGGCACGTCGGACAGGAGCGCGGAGCGGGCCTCGTCGACGGCAGCGACGGCCGTCGCATCGGCGTACGGGGTCGTGATCACGGACCACATCTTCACCCACAGGCGCCTCAGGTTCCACTTCGGGGTCACCTTGCGCCACCACAACCTGAACTTCCGCACAACGCGTCATCCTCCCAGACCCGCACCGCTACTGCACAGTCACGGCACGCCTCGAAATCGCAGCGCCCGCCGCAGCTGGGCTGCGGCGGGCGCTGGTGTGGCTAGATCACTGCAGAGGTCACTGCAGAGCGCGCGTGGAGACCATCGAGAGGACGTACTCGACGAGCGAGATCAGCGTCGCCTTCGTCGACTGGCGGTCACGGGCGTCGCAGGTGACGATCGGAATGTCCGGGCGCAGGGCCAGGGCCTCCCGGATCTGCTCGGGCTTGTAGGCCTGGTTGGCCCCGAAGACGTTGTGAGCGACGACGAACGGCACGTTGCGGGACTCGAAGTAGTCGATCGCACCGAAGGAGTCGGCGAGACGACGGGTGTCGATGAGCACCACAGCGCCGATGGCACCCTGGGTGAGGTCGTCCCACATGAACCAGAAACGGTTCTGACCGGGCGTGCCGAACAGGTAGAGGATCAGGTCGGAGTCGAGGGAGACTCGCCCGAAGTCCATCGCGACCGTGGTCGTCTTCTTGTTGGGCACGGCGGAGAGGTCGTCGACGCCGGCGGTCGCCTGCGTCATCACGGCCTCGGTCGTCAGGGGGACGATCTCCGAGACGGAGCCCACGAAGGTCGTCTTGCCCACGCCGAACCCGCCGGCGATGACGATCTTCGCAGACATGGTCGCCTGCTTGGAGTCGGTGGTCACTGCATTACTCCTGTCAAAGCTTCCTCAGGCCGGACAGCACGCGCTCGAGGAGAGCGGTGTCCGGGGCGTCCGGGACCTTGCTGGCGTGCACCTGCACCACGCCGCGCTCCGCAAGGTCACCGATCAGGACACGGGCGACACCCAGGGGCACCCGGATGAGCGCCGCGACCTCAGCGACGGAACGGCTCTCGCGGCAGAGCTCAGCGATCGTCCGCTCCTCCGGCGACCGGACGTAGCCGTCGATCACGTAGCGGTCGGTGATCACCAGGGCTTCCATCGGGAAGACGCGTTTGGGTTGCGTGCGGCCACGAGTCAGGGCGTAAGGCCTGACCAGGGGCGGCGGTTCGGATGCGTGGTTGCTCACGATCTCGGTCCTAGGGTCGGGGCACTGATCAGGCGCCGGTTCTGGTATCGGGGGTGAGGGCGGTGGCAACACGCGAGATCAACAGCTGCATCTGGTAGCCAACCTGTCCCAGATCGCAGTCGGGGGCGGCGAGGGCAGCAAGGCTGGAACCCTCACCAACCGCCATGAGGACCAGATAGCCACCGTCCATCTCGATGACCATCTGCTGGACATTACCCGCCGCGAAGCACCGAGCTGCTCCCTGGGTAAGACTCGTGAGACCGGAGGCGATCGCCGAGAGCTGGTCGGCCCGGTCCGGGGGGAAGTCGACGGAGCTGGCCATCGGCATGCCATCAGCCGACACCAAGATCGCGTGAGCGATGTCAGGGGTGCGCTGGGTCAGGCTGTCGACAAGCCAGTCCAGTCCTGCGGGGGCCGTTGTCACTGCTGCTCCTCACCTTCGGGGTTGCTTTCCGCCTCAGCGGGGTTGTTGCGGGCGCGGCTGACGCCCTTCTGGAAGCTGGACATGCCACGGGTGCGGCGCGCGTCCATGTTACGCGGACCTGATGTCGGTGGTGTGACCGCTGGGGCCGCTCCTGGGATCAGGTTCTGACCCGGGACACGGACGGGCAGGCCACCTTGGGTGACGGTCGCCGGCTCCTGCTCCTGCAACTGCTCCAGCTCCTGCGCCCGGCGCCAGCCCTCGTCGCCCGGGGAGGACCAGCTGACCGGGGTGGTCGGCTCGTCGTCCTGCGCGGGCTGCTCCTCGGCCTGCTGCTCCGCACCGGAGGGCGCCGGAGCGGCGTCGGGCTTGGGGGCCTTGCCGGCCCTGGCGTTGGGGGCTGCGAGCGGGTCGCTGAGCGGGTCGCCCTTGGCCTCCATCGCACGGCGCGCGCCGAGCGGGCGTCGACGGGTGAACCACTCGGACTGGAGATCGTCGAAGATCGAGCTGCCCTCGTCATCGAGGATCGGGACCTCGGTGGTCGAGTCGAGCGGGTTCGGCGAGTCGGTCGGCTCCGGAGCCATCGGACCCATCGGGCCCGGGGCGATCGCGTCACCGGCGGGACCGAACGGGTCGTCGTCGGGACCGAAGCCCGGAGGCGGCGTACGCGGCGTGGTGCGCTCGTTGGGACGCTCGAAGGTGCGGAACGCGCCGGTGTCGGTGCCGAACGGGCTGCCGCCCTGGGCGCCGGGGTCGCGTCGCGGCAGGTCGCCGGACTCGGTGTTCGGGTCGAAGCGACCGTCGGGGAAGCGCGCGGCCAGATCCTCGGCCTTGCGCACCGGCAGCATGTTGGACAGGAAGTTCTGCTGCGGGCCGCTCGACTGGGCGGGCTGCTGCGGCGGCTGCGCCGGCTGCTGGCCACCACCGAACGGGTCGCCGCCGTACTGCGGCTGACCGCCGCTGAACTGCTGCGGCTGAGCCGGGAAGCTGCCCGTGCGCGAGGTCGGACCCTCGAAGCCCGGGTCACCCGGCATCGGCGGCACGGCACCGTAGGCGGGCTGCTGGCCCGTGTGCGGTCCGGTCTGACCGAAGCCGTTGTGCTGACCGGACTGGCCGTTGGCGCCCTGCTGCTGGAAGGTGCCGGTGCCGTTGTTGGCCAGGTTGGGGTGGTTGGAGGCCCCTGGCGTGCGGCTCGGCAGCGCCGGGGGCGCGGCCGCAGAGGCCGCGGGGGCCTCCGGCGCCGGCAGCGCACCGACGGGGACGTCGTAGGGGTTGCCACCTGCGTACGGCTGAGCGTCGTAGGCCGGCATCCCGTACTGCATCTCGTAGGGCAGCTCGCCCGTGGTCGGGTAACCGCCGGTCTGCTGACCGTAGCCACCCTGGAAGGCGTAGGCGTCGAAGCCCTGCTGCTGCTCCGCTGGGGCCTCGGCGTGGGCGCCGACGATCGTGGTGACAGGCATCTCGACTCGCGCGACCACACCGCGGGGGCGGTTGGGGACGAGCTCGATGTAGAGGCCGTGACGCGCCGCCAGGCGCGCGACCACGACCAGACCCATCATCCGGGCGACGTCGGCGTCGAGGCCGGTCGCACGGCGCAGCTTCATGTTGGCCGCGTCGAGCTCTTCCGGCGTCATCCCGATGCCGAGGTCCTCGATCTCGACCAGCAGCGGCGCGGCGGGGCCGGCGCGGAAGGTGCGGATCGTCACCGCGGTGTCGGGCGGGGAGAAGTTGGTGGCGTTCTCGATGAGCTCCGCGAGCAGGTGCACGAGGTCACCCGCGATCGCGCCCTCGAACTCGGCGTTCTCCTCGGAGTCGATGTCGACCCGGGCGAACTGCTCGATCTCGGAGGCGGCCGCACGGAGCACGTCGAGAACCGGCACCGGACCACGGGCCGCGTGGCCGATCTCGCCACCGGCGAGGACCAGCAGCGACTCGTCGTTGCGGCGCATCCGGGTCGCCAGGTGGTCGAGGCGGAACAGGTTCGCGAGGTCGTCGGGGTCCTGCTCGTTGGCCTCGAGCTGGTCGATGAGCTGGAGCTGGCGCTCGACGAGGCTCTGCGAACGGCGGGAGAGGTTCATGAACATCTTGTCGACGTTCGTACGCAGCTCGGCCTGCTCGCCCGCCAGCCGGATCGCCTCGACGTGGACCGCGTCGAAGGCGTCCGCGACGTCACCGATCTCGTCTCGGCGGGCGATGTCCAGCGGTTCCACATGGGTGTCGACCGGGCCTTCGGCCTGGTTCATGTAGGCGACTCGCTCGGGCAGGTCGTGGTTGGCCAGGTTGTAGGCCAGGCGACGCAGCTGGCTCAGCGGCGAGAGGATCGAGCGGGCCGCGACCAGACCGACGGCGAGCGCGAAGATCAGGACGCCGAGGACCAGGATGCCGATGATGATGGCGTCGCGGGTCGCGTCCTGCTTGATCTGCTCGACGTCGTCACTGATCTCCTGCGCGGTCGCGACGATCATCTTCTGCAGACCGCGGATGTACTGGGTGCTGACCTCGGTGTATTCGTCGGGGGTCATCTTGACCCGCTCGATGCTGCCGCTGGAGATCACCTGGTTGACGACCCGGTGGGCCGGGGCGCCGATGGAGCCCTGTTCGGTGGTCTCGTTGGTGAGCTCGTCGAGCATCTGGCGGATCTCGTCGGAGGTCTTGACGTAGTAGTCCGCGGTGGAGAGACGCCACTTGGCCTCGGCGCGGGCGAGCTCGGCGAACTCCTCGTCCTTGAGGATGTCCTCGGTGGACTTCCCGTTCTTCTGCGCGATCGCCTTGGCGCTCAGCGCCTTCATCATGATGACGCGCTCGGTGCCCATCGCCTCCGAGGCGGGACGCACGTTGCCGATCGCCGAGATCTTGGAGAAGACCTCGTCGTTCTCCAGCGTCGGCATCTGCGCCGAGATGCCGAAGAGGTTGTTCATCACCGTGGTGTAGGCCAGCTGGGCCTCGACCTGGGTGTCCTTCTGCTGGATCTGCGAACGCAGGTCGTCGATGCCGTTCAGCGCCTGCTGGATCTCGACGATGCTGTTCTCGAGGTCCTTGTCCTCGCCGGCGTCGATCTCCTTCGCCTTGGCGCTCCAGGCCTCGATCGACTCGTCGGTCTTCTGCTGCAGCGGCCGCATGACGATGTCCGGGACACCGCCCAGCGCACCGTCGCGCTCGAACAGGATGTTGATCGCGAGGTTGTAGGTGTCAGGCAGGGCCTGGGCGACGGTCTCGGCCTGGCGTGCTTCCGCCTGGGCTGAGAGGGCGCGCGAAATGCTCAACCCGCCGAACACCATCGCCGCGATGGTCGGGATGAGCAGCACGAAGATCAGGCGCGCTCGAATTCCCTGCCAGGGCTTGCGTTCCGTGCGGTGGGTTGTGCTTGCGTATGGCTCGGCCATTACTCCCTCTCGTGGCCTGTCACATCATTCCCGAGCGAGGCGTCCGCCCACAGTGGCGCACACCTCAGTCCCCCGCCGCGAAGTCTGCTGGCACCCGGGCGTGCCTGTCTGCAGTCTTTGGCGACGTAAACTTACGTCATAAGTGGTCTCGATTACCAATGGTGTACGAAATCATTTGCAAATCTATGGAGGGGTAGGCGGGAGTATATGCCCCGCCGACGCGAGGGACGAGACGGCGAGCCTCCGTGGACGCCACCGAGGCCCTCGGGGTGCCCGTGGGGGGAATACCTCGCGCGTCTCTGGGCGGCGAGGACTAGGCTCTCCCGCGTCGGCCGTCACAGTCGCCGGGCGACGTACGTCTGGAGCGCTGATGCGCGAGGAAGGGGCAAGCTGCCGTGCCTACTGGCAAGGTCAAGTGGTTCGACGCCACCAAGGGCTTCGGGTTTCTGTCGCAGGACGACGGTCCGGACGTCTACGTCCACGCCGACGCGCTCCCCGAGGGTGTCGCCAAGACCTTGAAGGCCGGCACCCGGGTGGAGTTCGGCATCGCCCAGGGCCGCCGCGGTGAGCAGGCGCTCTCGGTGACCGTCCTCGAGCGCACCCCCTCCGTCTCCGGCCGCCAGCGCGCCGCCAAGCGGCGCAAGCCGGAGGAGATGGAGCTGATCGTCGAGAACGTCATCAAGCTCCTCGACGACATCCGCGACGGCTACGCCCAAGGCCGCCCGCCCACGCGCGAGCTGGCCAAGAAGGTCTCCCCCGCGCTGCGTCAGATCGCAGACGAGTTCGAGCTCTGAGTCGCTGGATCCAGGGCCGTCAGATCCAGCTGAGCTCGGGGATCAGGGTCTGGATGCCGACCGCCAGGCCGGCGACGTTGACCACGAGCAGGCCGAGGATCCACAGCACGGAGGGCACGCCGGTCAGACGGGCCAGCTGATCGGGGTCGGAGCCGCGACGGCCGCGCTCGCCCCTGCCGAGGAGCTCCAGCAGCGGCCTCGGCGAGGCGAGCAGGAGCAGCCAGGTGACCAGGGTGGCGGCGATGGTCTGCGTGCGGCCGTCGGCATACCAGCTGATCGCGCCCAGTGCGGCGCCGAGCACCAGCAGGACGAGCAGGCCGTAGCCGTTGCGTACCCACAGCAGCAGCACGAGCATCGCCGCCACCAGCAGCCACAGCAGTCCCAGGGCATGGCCCGCGGCGAGCATGGTCGCGCTGAGCAGGCCGAGGAGCGCCGGGGCGAGGTAGCCGGCGGCAAGCATCGCCACCATCCCCGGACCTGTCGGTTTACCGCGCGAGAGCGTGACGCCGGAGGTGTCGGAGTGGAGCTTGATCCCGGCCAGCCGCCGGCCGACCAGGACCGCGACGACCGCATGGCCGGCCTCGTGGACCACGGTGACGCCGAGGCGTACGGTCCGCCAGGACGTACGCCACACCACCAGCGCCAGGGCGAGGAGGCCGGCTCCGATCAGCCAGGGGGCTTCGGGGACGGTCTGGGTCGCGGTGATCGTGTCCCAGAAATCGCTCACCTCGCCGCCCTCTGGTTCATCGAGCCGGAGCGGAAGCCCCGGGGGTCGATCTCCGCGATGGGAAATCCTGCGTCGGTCACGGTCTTGAGCACCTCGTCGGCATGGTCGGGGTCGAGAGGCAGGAGGGTAGCCGACAGCTCCACCGTCGCCTTCTCCCCGTGGTCACGCACCCGCAGGTCGACCCGGGCGGCGTCATGGCCGCGGGCGGCCAGCACGCTGCGTACGCCCTGCTCCGCTCTCTCCACGCGCGCGAGGCGCCGCGGCGTGACCTCGAGGCCGTAGGCGATCCGGCTGGAGAGGCAGGCGGCGGCCGGCTTGTCCCAGGTGGTCAGGCCCCAGCGGCGCGATGCCTCGCGGATCTCGTCCTTGGTCAGACCGGCGTCCCTGAGCGGGGTGATCGCGCCGCGCTCGGCGGCCGCACGGATGCCGGGACGCAGCCCGTTGAGCCCTTCGATCGCGTCGTCGGCGTTGGTGCCGGTGGCGACGTGGGCCAGACCGAGCTCACGTGCCAGCGGGGTGAGGGTGTCGAGCAGCTCCGCCTTGCAGAAGAAGCACCGGTCGGTGCCGTTGGCGCGGTAGCCCTCCCGCTCCATCTCGTGGGTGCGCGGGGTGATCAGGCGTACGCCGAGTCTGTCGGCGAACTCGGCGGCCGGGTCGCGCTCGGCGATCGGCAGACTGTGTGAGTAACCCGTCGCGGCGGCGACGTTGTCGCTGGTCAGCGCCCTGGTCGCGGCCGCCAGCAGGAAGGCGCTGTCGGCGCCACCGGAGTAGGCGACCAGCACGCTCCCCCGCGCTCGGAGATCGGCGTCTAGGGCATCGAGCCGTCGGTCGAGGTCGGACACGCCTCGACCCTATCGGCGGGCTCCAGCCGTGTTGCGGGATCCGCGCATGACCAGGAGCACGATCCCGAGGACGAGGATCAGCACGGCGAGAACGCCCAGGACGACCACGGTGAGCACCATGCCGACGAGCGCCGCGCGCGTCGCATCGTGCTTCGCCGACCGGGTCTCTGCGACGATCTCGTCGGCGGACGCCATCAGCACCTCGTGCAGCTCACGCATGAACCCGGTGCTGGCCTCGGTGAAGGCGTCCGGGGTCATGCGGACCGCGGCGACGTCGCCGTCTGCGACGACCTGGTTGACGGCCTGATGCACCGGGACCCCGACCGCCCCGTCCTCGGACGTGTCGGCAGTGATCCGGTCGAGGGCCTCACGCTGCTGATCGGAGGTCTTGGCGTAGAAGTCGGCCAGCCCGGCTCGGACGGCGGCCTCCGCCTCGGTCAGGGCGGTCAGGTCGCCAGCGCTGATCGGCCCGGCTTCGCGGGCTCGGGTCTTCGGCAGCGTGGCGGTCATGATCTTCCGCTCCGTGCCCAGCGACTCCCAGACCTGAGGCATCTTGTCGAACGCCTCGGCCCGTGAGTCGGCTCGGCCCTCCGCCGCGGGCACGTGGGTGGCGACGGCGAACAGCTCGCCGGCCAGCTCGGTGAACGGTTTCTGCATCGTGCTGGGATCGGCGTCCGCCTGCGCCCGGACCTCGTCGATGCCTTCGATCCCACGCGTGATCGCATCGAGCCGCGCGGCCAGCTCCTCGTCGTCTCGGCTGTCGATCTCCGCCGCCACCTCGAGCCACGCGGTCGCGGCCAGGTCGGTGGACTGTCGGACCGGACGAAGGACCAGCGGAGGTACGCCGGCCGAGACGGCCTCTCGCTCGAAGCTCACGGTGTAGGCCAGGTCGACCGACACCGGCAGCGTCTCGGCGATCGCCTCGGCCCGTCGGGACTCCTCGTTCTGGGCGAGCGCGCGGGACACGGCCAGTGCTCCGAGGACGCCGACGACGAGAGCGACGACGATCACCAGGATCAGTGCTACGCCGACGATCCGAACGCCCTTCGATGCGGGCGGACGGGTCGGCGCGTCGAGCGTGCCTGTCATGGGGTTCCTCGCTTCGGTACGGGTGCCGAACACTAGAGCAGGAGCAGCGCAGCGCGCCCGCGAATTCTCGATAGCGAGGGTCGCTGGGCCTCGTCTGGATAAGGTCGAAGCATGGGGGCAGAGCTGGAGGCATCGACCGATTCGGGCCGACGGCCGCGAGGCCTGCTGGGGTCGATCGCCGAGATCCTGATCATCGCGGTGACCGCGATCCTGCTCGCGCTGCTGATCAAGACGTTCCTCGCCCAGGCCTTCTACATCCCCTCCGAGTCGATGCAGCCCGGGCTCGAGATCAACGACCGGGTGCTGGTCGAGAAGCCGTCCTACTGGTTCGGCGGCACCCCCGAGCGCGGCGACGTGGTCGTCTTCGCCGACCCGGGCGACTGGCTCTCCACCAACCAGGTCGCCCCGCCGCCGTCCGGCTTCCGAGCCGTGCTCGCCAAGATCGGGCTCTACCCGACCGGCGACCACCTGGTGAAGCGGGTCATCGGGGTCGGCGGCGACACCGTCGAATGCTGCGAGTCGGGTCGGGTCGTGGTCAACGGGACGCCGCTGGACGAGACACCGTTCATCGCTCCCACCGACACCTGCAACGGGCCGATGGCGCAGGACAACGGGGCGTACGTCAAGGGCGGCTGCCGCGGTTGGAAGGCCGTCGTCCCGGAGGGCCACCTCTTCGTGATGGGCGATAACCGGGAGAACTCGGCCGACTCGTCCTTCCACCTCTGCAGCCCCGAGCGGCAGGAGTCGGGTGACGACGCCTGCGACCGAGCCTTCGTACCCGTCTCCGACGTCGTCGGACGCGTCGCCCTGGTCTTCTGGCCCACCGACCGGTTCGGTCTCGAGCACCGCCCCGAGACCTTCGACTCCGTCGACTGAGGGACCCTGCCGAGGCGTCAGCCCGGTCGGGCGAGGCGTCAGCCCGGTCGGACGAGACGTCAACCCCGTCGCCCGACACGTCAACCCCGCCGGACGGGACGTCATCTGCGTGACGTCTCGCCCGACGTAGGCGACGTCTCGCCCGACGTAGGCGACGTCTCGCCCGACGTGGGTGACGCTTCGGCCGACGGGGGTGACCTCTCGGCAGGGTGGGGTTCGCTCAGGCCTCGCGGACGACGTCCATGGTGCGGTCGCCGAACTTGACCTTGTCGCCGTGGACGAGAGCGGCGGGGCGGCGGGCGCCGAGGGCTCGGGCCGCTCCCTGACGGATCAGGGTGGTGCCGTTGGTGGAGCCGCGGTCCATAACGACGAGCGTGCCGTCGGCGGCGACCTGGAACTGAGCGTGGGTCTTGGACAGCGACATGTCGCTCGAGGAGAGCGCCACCCGGTGGGAGACGTCCTCGCCCGGGCGAGGCTCGGGGCCGCGGCCCACGATGGCCAGGCCCTCGACGACGAAGCTCTGGCCGGTGTCGAAGGTGACCCGCCAGCGGGCCGTCGCCGCGGGCGGCGGCGCGGGAGCGGGAGGTGCCGGCGGGGCGGGCTGCAGCACCGGCGGAGCGGGCGGGGCGGGCTGCAGCACCGGCGGAGCGGGCGGGGCGGGTGGTGCGGGAGTGGGCGGCGCCGGGGTGGCCGGCGACGGGGTCGGCGGCGCGGGCGGCGTCTGCGGCGTCTGTCGGGCGACCTGACCCGGGACCTGGGTCGGAGCCTCCTGGGCCGCCTTCGCCGCCGCGGCCTGGTCCGCCGCAGCCCGAGCGGCAGGACTCTGCGTCGGGGCGGCCGGGGTCTGCGGCCGCTCGGCCGGCTCAGGGGTCGCCTCGGCCTGCTTGAGGCGCATGGTGGTCAGGTTGACGATGCGGCGCGGCGCGGGCGCCTCCTCCTCCGCCTCGACGACGGGCGCAGGACGTACGTCGACCACGACCGAGCCCGCACGGCGGTCGTGCCAGCCCTGCCGCCGGCCGCGCTCGTCCATCGCCGCGACCCAGGCGAAGGTGGCGGTGCCGATGCCGAGCGTCGGGATCGTGCAGAGACCGAGCAGGGCCTGGCGTACGAACGCCTTGCCGACGCCGATGGGACGGCCCGCGGCTCCGGAGTCATCGCTGACCACGCGGAGCCCGAGGGCCATCTTGCCGGGGGTCTTGCCCCCGGAGCCGGTGAGGATGGTGCCGACCAGCCAGACCACCAGCACCACGCCGGCGATCAGGCCGATGCCGGGCAGCGGGTTGTCGTTGCGGAAGAAGACCAGCCACGCGACGAAGCCCGCTGCAGCGAAGATCGCCCAGGCGATCACACGGTCGATGGCGAACGCGTAGAACCGGCGGTCCGGCTCTGCGATCGCGGCCTCGGCCGCAGGTGCAGGTGCAGGTGCCGGAAAGCCGGCAACGCTCATGCCGCCGCCTCCGAGCAAGAGAACGGCGGCACGAGCGAGACCGGGTGGATCATGGGTTGGTCACCCGGATCGTCAGGCTGTCACCGAGGTCGATGACGGCACCCGGCATGAGCTGGACGGGTACGCCGGGGCGCAGGTCCTCCGGGCCGAGGCCGGGCTGGACCAGGACGGTGCCGTTGGTCGAGCCGAGGTCGGTGACCACGGCGGCACCGTGGTCGACCCCGGCACCCGGACGGATCTCGCAGTGGGTCGAGGAGATCTCCTGGTGAGGGCTCGGCACGGTGACGAGCATCGGCTGCTCGGTCGGCGTGAACCGGCTCGCCTCGGGCGCACGGCCGACGAGGACGACACGGTCGACCTCGACGCGGTCGCCGCTGGAGAACTCCAGACGCGCGACCGGGTAGGCGGTCACCTTCGGGGCCTCGGGCTGGCCGGGGATGCCAGCGAGACCCGCGTTGAGGTCCTCACCCACACCGACGCGGGTCAGACCGTCGTGGTCGTCCTCGTCGGGGTTGGGCTCTTCCCACACGGGCTCGTCGTGGGTCTCCGGAGCCGGCGGCACCGGCGGGGCCGGAGGACCGGGCGGAGCCGGGAACGCCGGCGGGGCCGGAGGAGCCGGCGGGATGTCGGTCGGAGCGTCCGTCGGCCCGTCCACGGACGGCGGACCGTCGATCAGCCCCTCGGCCTGCGCCTCCTCGTAGGGAGGCGGCGGCGCGTCCACCGGCGGCGGCGGAGGCGTCAGCGGCGGCGGGGGCGGGACCGGCGGCGGCCCGAACTCGGGCGGCCGAGCGGACTCCGGCTCGTCGTGGGCAGGCACCTCGTCGGCCGGGGCGTGAGACTCGTCGGCCTGCGGCTCGTCGTAGGAGTCCCCCTCGACGGCCTGCAGCACCTCGGTCTCGGCCTCGGAGGAGACCTCCGCGTCGTCGACCGGGTCAGGGGTGACGGCGGAGGAACCGAACGACGACGCCACCGCAGCGGCGTGCTCGTCGCTGGCGTAGTCGTCCTCGTAGCCCCGGCTGGTCGACTCGGGGTAGTCCTGGTCACCGGCGTCCTCTTCTGGGGCCGCCGGCATCTCGAACGCCTCGGTCGGCTCGGTCAGGTCGTCGTGGCGCGGGGCCGGCGCCTCGCCGGACTCCTCGCCGCGGTTGACCGAGATCGGCTCGTCCGAGTCGGCGTCGGAGTCGGAGCCGAGACCCGGCAGGTCGCCCGAGACCGGGATCGGCGGCACGACCGAGAGCGAGGGCGGAGCCGCGGCCGGCTCGTCCTCGGCGAGGCCCTGCTCCTCGGCGGCCTCGGCGTAGTCGTCCTCCGGCAGCGGGTCGCTGAGCGGGTCGGCCGGCGCCGGCTCGTCCACGCTGTCGTCCACGCTGTCGTCCAGGCTGTCGTCCAGGCTGTCGTCCAGGCCGTCGTCGACGTCGGTGTCCTCGGGACCCTCCTCGACGGCCACCGGGGCGCCGACGAACCCGGCGCGGCTGGCCGGCGAGTCGTCCAGAGCCGACTCCGGGGCGGGCGGCGGAACCTCCAGGCCCGAGACCCGCAGCAGACCGCCGAGGGCCGTCATCGGCTCACCGGTGGCGCCCTCCTCACCGAGCGAGACGGACATCCGGGTGACACCCTCGAGAGTGCGCTCGACCCACGTCTTCGACGACGAGCCGTCGACCTCGACGAGGCCCTCACCGGCCTCGAAGGAGACCACCGAGGGACCGCGCACGACCGTGCGTACGCTGCCTCCGTCAGGCGTCACGTCCCCCGAGATGAGGACGAAGCCGGGCAACGAGCTCAACCCGGTCGCGACGAGCGCGTCGAGCACCTCGTCGAACCCGGCGCCGTCGTCGACGAGCGCCCACAGGGCGCCCGCGCGGCTCTTCTCCGAGGGCGGGAGCAGCACCGTCGCGCTCTCACCGATGATGCCGAACCATGTGCCCGGCGTGTAGGACGTGCTTGCGATGGTTCCTTGCTCACTCATGGCAGCACTCCTAGCTTCTGCTCCATACTCACCCTTTGTTGCTCCGAGTCATACGGGTTCTCCTCGGTCAATCCCATCACATCGACCACGATCGCGGTGGCGTTGTCCCGGCCACCTGCCTCGACCGCGGCGGCGACGAGCTTCTCGGCCGTGTCGCGGGCATCGGTGTCCTTGGCGGAGAGGATGTCCGCGATCTCGGGATCCGAGATCATTCCGCTGACACCGTCCGAGCAGAGCATCAGCCGAGCGCCCACGGGGAGCGTCACCTGGAAGATGTCGGGGACGGCCGGCGCCATGCCGCCGAGCGCCCGGGTGACGACGTTGCGCTCGGGGTGGTTCTCGGCCTGCTCACGGGTGATCTGACCGGCGTCGACCAGCTCCTGGACCAGGCTGTGGTCGCGGCTGAGCTGGCTCAACGTACCGTCGAAGTATCGGTAGATGCGCGAGTCGCCGACGTTGAGCAGGATCCACAGCGGGCTGCTCCCGCCGTCTGCGACCAGCGCGGCCGCGCAGGTGGTGCCGGACTGGTAGTCGGAGGCCCCGCGCGAGCGCTGCTCGAGCGCGAAGGCCACGATCCGGTCCTGGGCGGCCTGGAGGGCCTCGACCATCGCCTGGCTGCCGGACTCGGAGGCGTAGTGGGTGCCGCCGAGCTTGGCGAACTCCTGGATCACCATCTCGCTGGCGATGTCCCCACCGTCGTGGCCGCCCATACCGTCGGCGACGACGAACACCGGTGGCTCGGCCACGTGGGAGTCCTCGTTGACCTTCCGCACCTGGCCGACGTCTGTCGCCGCCCCGTGCGCGATCACTACTTTCCTGGACATCTCGCCCCCTAGGCCTGACGGGATAGCGTGATGCCGATGGACACAGGCTTCCGCTCACTCGCAGACCAGTTGCGCTCTTGGCCTACTGAGCGCATCTCACGCCTGCTTCTTGCTCGTCCTGATCTCGCCACGCCGTCCCCTCATGACTCCGGCCAACTCGCCGCCCGAGCAGCCACTCGCACATCTTTGCACTCCGCGCTGGATGACCTTAGCCATCTCGAGCTGATTGTGCTCGATGCCGTTGTCCTCGCGAATCAAACCACCAAAGTTCACTTATCTTCCATGCTGAATGCCGAAGAGGACGCTGCGACACGGGCACTTTCTCATCTGGAGGACACGTGTCTGGTGTGGCACTCCCTCGACGGCCTCCGCGCAGTGACGGGCGTCTCGGCACTGCTGCGCGGCTCACCGGGCACGTCAGGGCTGCAGCCGTTCGGCTCTGACCAGCAAGAAGAAGTCGTACGCCGCCTGGCGGCCGTCTCCGCCGAGGCTCGCGCGATGCTCGAGGCCGTCGACGCCGGCGGCGGGCAGGCCTCTTCCTCCCGCGCGCGCACGCGTGTGTCGGTGGACGAGGCGGCCGGGCCGGCCGAGGAGCTGATCGCCCGGGGTCTGCTGGTCCCTTCGGGCGAGGGGATGCTGACGCTTCCCGGTGAGGTCGGTCTGGCGCTGCGCGGCGGGTGGACGACCGTCGACCGTGCCGACGTGCCGCCGACGCTGCCGACCTCCTCGCGAGCCGCGACGTCGGTCGACCGGGCCGCTGCCGGTGCTGCGTTCGAGCTCGTCCGCAACCTCGAGCTGCTCCTCGACGCCTGGGGCGTCGCGCCGCCTCGCTCGCTGCGTGGCGGGACCGGTCTGACGGTGCGTGACCTGAAGGCGACCGCCGAGCGGCTCCACGTCTCCGAGCCCACCGCGGCCCTGCTGATCGAGGTCGCCTGGTCGTCGGGACTGCTCGCGCTCGGCACCGACGAGGAGGGTGACCCGTCGTGGATGCCGACCGACCTCTTCGACCGCTGGCTCCAGCAGCCGCTCGCCGCCCGGTGGGCCCACGTGGCCGGGGCCTGGCTGGGTTCACCACGGCTGCCCGGGCTCGTCGGCCAGCGCGACCCTGCCGGGAAGACCTGGAACGCGCTGGCGCCCGATCTGGCCGGCGCGTCAGCCGCCGACACCCGCCGGGTCACGCTGCGCCTCCTCGCCGACCTTCCCGATGGCGAGGTGCTCGCCGCCGGCACCGGACCGGCCGCGGTCGTGGCCCGGCTCGCCTGGGAGCGGCCACGTCGCCTGCGCACCCGCACCGAGTCGCGCGAGGCGATGGTCGACTGGACGCTCACCGAGGCCGAGACGCTCGGCCTGGGCGCGTTCGGTGGGCTGGCTGCCCACGGTCGGCTGCTGGTGGCCGGCGAGGACCCCGTCCCAGCACTGGATGCGCTGCTGCCGGAGCCCGTCGACCATGTGCTGCTCCAGGGTGACCTGACCGCGGTCGCGCCGGGACCGCTCGAGCCAGTGCTGGCCCGCACACTGGCCGTGGTGGGTGCCGTCGAGTCCCACGGCGGCGCCACGGTCTACCGGTTCACCAAGGAGTCGGTGCGCCGGGCGATGGACCGCGGCTGGACCGCCACCGAGATCCACGCGTTCCTTGCCGCCGCCTCCCGCACGCCCGTCCCGCAGGCGCTGACCTATCTGGTCGACGACACCGCGCGCACGTTCGGGACGGTGCGGGTCGGGCTCGCCGCGGCGTACCTGCGCAGCGACGACGAGGCGTCTCTCGCCGAGCTGGTCGCCCACCCCGCGGCGGAGTCGCTCGGGCTGCGCCGACTGGCACCGACGGTCGTCATCAGCACGGTCGCGCTCGACGCGCTCCTCCCCCGCCTGCGCGAGCTCGGCATGGCCCCCGTCGTCGAGGCGCCGGACGGGTCGGTCCACGTGGCCCGACCCGATGCCAAGCGCGCCAAGGACCGCAACGCCCAGCGGCCGGCCGGCGCCGAGGAGGCCCATGCCGCCGCCCGCGCGGCCGCCGTCGCGGCCCGGGTCAAGGCGGGCGACGAGACGGCGTCGTCGCGGCCCGCGCCGCCCGAGCCGGCCTCGACGATGGCGATCCTGCACGAGGCCATCGACGCTCGCGAGCAGGTGGTGATCTCCTACGTCGACGGCCGCGGGGTCGCCGGCGAGGCGCGCGTCGAGCCCGTCGGTCTCGACGGCGGATCGCTGGCGGCCCGGGTCGAGGGCGACGTACGCGCCTTCGCCCTCTCCCGGATCAGGGGCGTCCGCCCCGCAGAGTGAGCCTCAGAACGGGTACGCCTGGATCTGCGACTGCACCGTCACCCACTGGGTCTCGGTGAAGGCCTCGACGTTGGCCTCGTGGCCGCCGAACCTGGCTCCCGTGCCGGACGCCCCGATGCCTCCGAACGGCGCCTGGGCCTCGTCGCCGACGGTCTGGTCGTTGACGTGCACGATGCCGCTCGGGATGCGGTCGGCCAGCTCGTAGCCCGCGAACGGGTCAGCGGTGAGGATGCCGACCGAGAGGCCGTAGTCACTGCGCCGGACCAGGTCGACCGCCTCGTCGACGGTCTCGAACCGGGTCACCGGCGCGACCGGCCCGAAGATCTCCTCGGCGAACGCGGGATGGTCCGGGGTCACCCCCGAGAGCACGGTCGGCCGGTAGAAGAGGCCCTGGTAGGTCCCGCCCGTCTCCAGCCGTGCGCCGGCCTCCACCGACGCCGTGACCAGCGCGTGCACCTTGTCGCGCTGGCCGGCGTCGATGACCGGGCCGAGAGGCGCGCCGGTCGTGGGATCGCCCACGGGGATGGCGGCGGCCTTCGCGGCCAGGGTCGCGACGTACTCGTCGTAGACCTCGGCGTGAACCAGGTGACGACCGGTGGTCATGCAGATCTGGCCCTGGTGGAGGAAGGAGCCCCAGGCGCCGGCTGAGGCCGCCGCGGCGACGTCGACGCCCGGCATGACGATCATGGCGTTGTTGCCGCCGAGCTCGAGGTGGGCGCGCTTGAGCAGTCGGCCGGCGCGCTCGCCGATGATCCGTCCTGCCTCGGTCGAGCCGGTGAAGGAGATGACCGGTACGTCCGGGTGCTCGACGAGCGCAGAGCCAGCCTCGACCCGGCCCGGGACGACCGCCAGGAGCCCCGCCGGGAGACCGGCCTCCTCCATGAGCGCGGCGAGGAAGAGCCCACCGCCCACGCTCGTGCGGGGATCGGGCTTGAGCACCACCGCGTTGCCGAGCGCGAGCGCCGGGAAGACGGAGCGGGCGGCCAGGATCGCCGGGAAGTTGAACGGCGAGATCACGCCGACCACACCCACCGGACGGTGGCGGGCCAGGCTCAGCCGCGGCTGGGAGGTCTGGAGCAGCTGACCGTAGGGCACCAGAGCGGTGGCGGCAGCGTGGTGGAGCTCGTCGGCGACCAGCCCAGCCTCGAACGCGGCCTTGCCCTGGCCGGACCCGGCCTCACGGACGAGCCAGTCGACGAGCACGTCCTGGTGCTCGGTGAGGACCGCGGCCGCCCGGCGCATCACCTCGGCACGCGCCGCGGCCGGACGCGCTGCCCACTCGCGCTGCGCCTCGGCGGCGAGGCTCACCGCCCGGTCGACGTCGGCGGCGCCGCCGGAGGCCAGCGAGGCGATCGCGTCGCCCCTCGCCGGCGCGGAGACCTCGAGCTCGTCGCTCAGCGGCACCCAACCGCCGACGTATGCCCTCCCGGTCCACTGGTCCTGGTCGAAGAAACCCATCACAATCCCTCTCTGGGTCCGAGGGGCAACCGCGGCCGGTCCGGGTCGCCCACGCCGAGGCTACGGTGATCGGCGACGTCGGAACCGACGATTCGTGCACGGTGCCGGACGGGAGGAGGACGAGATGAGCGCAGTCGTCGAGGTCGACAGCGCCGACGCCTGGGAGGCCGTGGTGAGCAGCTGTTTCGTCCCGCTGGCCTGCAACGACATCGAGCCCGGGTTCACCGGCCGGATGGAGCACACCCGCCTCGACGAGGGCATCTCGGTCGCGCTCGCGACCTCCTCGGGGCACAGCTCGACCCGCACCGCCCGGCTCGCTCGCGGCGCGGCTCGCGACGACCTGCACCTCTCGCTGCAGCGTTCCAGCACCGGCACGGTCTCCTCGGGTTCCCGCACCGTCGCCGTTCGCCCCGGCTCGGTCTCGGTCTATCGGGTCGATGCCCCTTACCTCGTCGACTACTCCGCACCACACCAGCAGCAGATGCTCGTGCAGGTCTCCCGCTCGTCGATGCGGCTGCCGAGCCGGATGCTCGACGCGGCGGCAGACCGGGTCGCGCTCCCTCGGATGCAGGACTCGCCGGCGGCCCGCGTCCTCTTCTCCTACGCCACCGCTCGTCCCGACGCCGAGGGCCCTGCCGAGATGGCCACGGTGGTGCGCGACCTGGCCGCGGTGATGATCCACTCCGCTTTCACCAGCGCCCCCGTCACCCCGCACACCACCGCCGGCCTGCGCCACACCGTGCGTCTGCACCTGCGCGACCAGGCTCGGGACCGTGAGCTGACCATGGACGATGTCGCCGGCCGCCACGGGGTCTCACGACGGCGGCTCTACCAGGCGTTCGAGAACTCTGGGGCCTCCCCCGCCGCCTACCTCCGCTCGGTACGCCTCGGGCTCGCCGTCGAGATGCTCTCCGCCGAACGTCCGCCGCCGGGCGGGATCACCGCCATCGCGTACGCCTGTGGCTTCAACGATCCGCTCACCTTCAGCCGGGCGTTCCGGCGGGCCCACGGCGTCACGCCGCGAGAGTGGCGGGCGGGCGAGCGGCCGCACCCCGGGTCGTAATGAGTCGCTCGCTCACAGGTCGGCCCGTAGGCTGTTCCGGTGAACGACGGCCCCCTCATCGTCCAGTCGGACAAGACGCTGCTGCTCGAGGTCGACCACGCCCGGGCAAGTGAGTGCCGCAAGGCGATCGCGCCTTTCGCCGAGCTGGAGCGGTCCCCCGAGCACATCCACACCTACCGGCTCACGCCGCTGGGTCTGTGGAACGCGCGCGCCGCCGGGCACGACGCCGAGCAGGTGGTGACACGCTGCTGGAGTTCTCCCGCTATCCG
Organism: Nocardioides luteus; assembly: GCF_014648595.1. Lineage (GTDB taxonomy): Bacteria > Actinomycetota > Actinomycetes > Propionibacteriales > Nocardioidaceae > Nocardioides > Nocardioides luteus. The sequence continues at coordinate 86,795 of NZ_BMRK01000008.1, forward strand.
GTTCCGCACTCCCTTCTGGTCGATGTCGCCGAGACGATGGCCCGCTACGGCCGGCTGCGGCTCGAGAAGAACCCGGCCAACGGTCTGGTGCTGGTCTCCTCCGACCGGGCCGTGTTGGAGGAGGTGCTGCGGGCCAAGAAGATCTCCGGGATGCTCGGAGCCCGGGTCGACCAGGACACCGTCGTCGTCCACCCCTCCGAGCGAGGCAACCTCAAGCAGGCCCTTCTCAAGCTCGGCTGGCCGGCCGAGGACTACGCGGGCTACGTCGACGGCGAGGCCCACCCGATCTCGCTGGACACCTCCGACTGGTCGCTGCGTCCCTACCAGTCGGAGGCCGCCGAGTCGTTCTGGCACGGCGGCTCGGGCGTGGTGGTGCTCCCGTGCGGGGCCGGCAAGACGCTGGTCGGCGCGGCGGCCATGGCGCACGCGCAGGCGACCACGCTCATCCTGGTCACCAACACCGTCTCCGCGCGCCAATGGAAGGACGAGCTCGTCCGCCGCACCTCACTGACCCCGGACGAGATCGGCGAGTATTCGGGCTCGGTCAAGGAGATCCGGCCGGTCACGATCGCGACCTACCAGGTGCTGACGATGCGCCGGAAGGGCGCCTATCCGCACCTGGAGCTGCTCGACGCACGTGACTGGGGGCTGGTCGTCTATGACGAGGTCCACCTCCTCCCGGCGCCGATCTTCCGGATGACCGCCGACCTGCAGGCCCGCCGCCGGCTCGGCCTGACCGCCACGCTGGTGCGCGAGGACGGCCGCGAGGGTGATGTCTTCTCGCTGATCGGCCCCAAGCGCTACGACGCCCCGTGGAAGGACATCGAGGCGCAGGGCTGGATCGCTCCGGCGGACTGCGTCGAGGTGCGGGTGACGCTGCCGACCGACGAGCGGCTGGTCTACGCGACCGCCGAGCCCGACGAGCGCTATCGGATCGCCTCGTGCACGCACCACAAGATCGACGTGGTCAAGGAGGTCGTCGCCTCCCACGCCGGCAAGCCGACCCTGGTGATCGGGCAGTATCTCGAGCAGCTGGACGAGATCGCCGCGTCGCTGGACGCGCCGGTGATCGAGGGCAAGACGCCGGTCAAGGAGCGCCAGCGGCTCTTCGACGCGTTCCGGTCCGGCGAGATCGACCTGCTGGTCGTCTCCAAGGTCGCCAACTTCTCCATCGACCTGCCCTCGGCCGAGGTCGCGATCCAGGTCTCCGGGGCCTACGGCTCCCGCCAGGAGGAGGCCCAGCGGCTCGGCCGGCTGCTGCGGCCGGGCGACGGCAACAAGACCGCCCACTTCTACACGATCGTCTCCCGCGACACCATCGACGCCGACTTCGCGCAGAACCGCCAGCGTTTCCTGGCCGAGCAGGGTTATGCGTACCGGATCGTCGACGCGGAGTCGCTCGACGACCTCGCCTCCTGACCTCACCTCAGCCCAGCTCCACGACGCGCAGCTGATGGGGCGGCGGGCAGCTCTGCACCCACTGGTCGCAGCACTCGCGGCACAGCAGGTAGGTGTGGGTGCAGCGGTCGTCGGGGCAGAGCACGGTCACCGCGTAGGTCGCCACCTCACCGCAGGGTTCAGCGTCGCCGTCGAGGTTGCCGCAGGCGCACTCACAGCTGGGCCGCTCGCCGATCTCCTCCTCGAGCCGTTCGATCTCCTCGTCGATGGTGGGGCTGATGGTCATGACATCTCCTCCGTCTGGATCGGATGTCGTCCTCACCACCACTCAAGCAGAGACCACCGACAGTTCGGGCTCGGCGCCGGTGGCGGGCCTCACTCGTCCAGCCAGCGACCGTTCCGCATCAGGTGGCGGCCCTCGAGCTCGTTCTCCTCGCGCCACGCCTGGACCTTGGTCGGTCGCACCCGGATCAGGCTGTCGGCCCACGTGCTCGGGTCGCCGCCCTGCTTGGCCGCGTAGATCTCGAGGACCTGCTTCGGCGTACGCTCCATCGGCTCGACCTCGGTCCGGCCGTCGACGATCACCACGTCGCGCAGCTCGCCGAGCGCCAGCCGCACGGCCGGCGAGGCGGAGAGGTTGCGCTGGGTGCGCGCGCCGCCCATGCTCGCGATCCAGATCTCGCCCTCCCACCAGACGAACGAGATCGGCACCAGCCACGGCTGGTCGTCGTGGGCCGAGGCGATCCACAGATCGATGTCGTTCTCCAGCCGGGCACGGGTGTCGGCGAGTCTCTGAGCGAGCGAACGCGGGTCAGCCATGGCTTGCACCATAGCCGCGGAGCGCGCCCCGGCCCACTGCTTTCGGGGCAGGATGGGCGCATGGATTCGTGGGAGTTCGAGGCGGAGCTGTGGCCGTGGAAGGACGAGACCGATGCCTGGATCTTCGTGAGCGCTCCGCCCGAGGTCACCGAGGAGATCCGGGAGGCGTCCGCCGCGACCGGACCGCCCCGCGGCTTCGGCTCGGTGCGGGTCGAGGCGAGGATCGGCGCCACCACCTGGCGGACCTCGGTCTTCCCCGGTCAGGACGGCTACGCGCTCCCCGTCAAGAAGGACGTACGCCGCCGTGAGGACCTGGAGGTCGGCGACCGCGCGCTCGTCTCGATCACGCTGATCTGAGCGCCGCTTCCGGCCGAAAATCGCGAGCGCGTTCGCCGACCTCGTGATTGGGTCGACGCGATGAACGCGCCGATGCACGACGACGAGCTGTTGATCGACGAGGACCTGGTGCGGTCCCTGCTGGAGCGGGATCTTCCGGACCACGCCGAGCGCCCCCTTCGTCCGCTGGACTCGACCGGGTCGACGAACCGACTGTTCCGGCTCGGCGACGAGCACCTCGTACGCCTCCCGCGCCAACCCGGTGGGTCAGCGGCGATCGCCCAGGAGGCGCGCTGGACGCCGGAGCTCGCGGCCAACCTCGCGGTGGGGATCCCGGAGGTGCTGGCGGTCGGCGAGCCGGGTTTCGGCTACCCCGAGCGCTGGAGCGTCGTGCGCTGGCTCGAGGGCGAGAAGCCGGGGCCTGGCGCGGGTGACGTGACGGCCACCGACCTGGCCGGCGTGGTGACCGGGATCCGCCGGACCGAGGTGCCGCGCGAGGTCCTCACCGACGCGAAGATGCGCTGGTACCGCGGCCGTCCGATCAGCGAGTTCGACGCCGACTTCCGTTCCTGCGTGCGCGAGTGTCGCGAGCTGGCCGAGCTCGACCTGGACCTGGACGCCGTGGAGGCGGTCTGGGGCGAGGTGATGGCGCTCCCCGCTGCGACCGAGACCGAGCCGCGCTGGCTCCACGGCGACCTGCTCGCCGAGAACCTGCTGGCCCGCGACGGCCGTCTCACGGCGGTGCTCGACTTCGGCGCCCTCTCGGTCGGCGACCCGACCGTCGACCTGGTCTGCGCCTGGGAGCTGCTCGACGCCGACGGCCGCGAAGAGCTCCGCAGCCTCCTCGACCTCGACGAGGCGACCTGGCTCCGCAGCCGCGGCTGGGCGCTCTTCATCTCGGTCATGACCTTCCCCTACTACTGGAAGACGATGCCCGTACGCTGCGCCGACCGCCTCGTGATGGCCCGCGCCGCGCTGAGCTGACGCGGACCTAGCCGCGACCCTTCAGCCGCGAGCGGAGGACCATCCGGGCCGCAGGCCCCAGATCCTCGATCACCTCGACGAGCGCACCGAGCTGCTCGAGGGAGGCGAACGCCGACTCGGCGCCGGGGCGGTCGACCCCGTCGTACATCAGCAGCCCGATGAACGCCGAGCTGATCGCTCGCGAGAGCCCGGGCGTGTCCACCACGCCCTCGACCGGGCTGCCCGAGACCGCCCGCGCGACCGCCGACTCGATCTCCGCGTTCCAGCGGCCCAGCGCGTAGCGGGCCGTCTCCGCCAGCTTCTCGTCCCGCTGGGCACCGGCCAGGAGCTGGGCCATGATCGTGACGTTGCCGGCGGCGCGCTCGCGCTCGTGAAGGCCGCGGCCGATCTCGAGCAGCTCGCTCAGCGAGCCGACCTTCGCGAACTCGTCCTGGTAGAACGCCGCCGCCTCGTCCGTCGCCGCGCGGCAGGCCTCGCCGACCAGATCCATGACCGTGCCGAAGTGATAGAAGACCAAGGCCTGGTTGACGTCGGCCCGGGCGGCGATGGCCCGCGCCGAGAGCCCCGCGATGCCGTCGTCCTTGAGCAGGTCGGTCGCGGCCAGCATCAGCTTGGCCTTGGTGGGGTTCATTCTGCGGAGGGCTCCTTGGTGACGAGCAGGTTGAAGATGACCAGCGCTGCGCCGAGTATGCCTCCGGCCACCCACCCCATGAACGTGAACCCAGCCAGGAACCCGGGTTCCCCGAGCCCTTCCTCCCGCAGAACGTAACCGGCGCTCACCACCGCGCCGAGAATGCTGCCGTAGACCGCCGACCAGACCGACTGCATGAACCGGACCCGTGCTCGCCGGGTGACCGCGGCCCCGAAGAGCACACCCATCGCCCCGGTCACCAGCACGAGGGCGAGGAAGTAGGGCCCGTCGTCGTCGCTCCAGAGATCGCCTCCGGAGAAGACGACGCGAGTGACCAGCAGGAACGTCAGGCCGGCGGACACGAGACCAGGCCAGACCCGGTCGGCGAGCACCGACCGCGGCAGCAGCGCAGCGGGCGCGACCAGGAGCGCTGCGGCCAGGCCGGTGATCGCACCCAGCGGCACGCCGACCATCGCGCCGTAGACGGTTCCCACCACGGGGATGAAGACCGTGCCGAGACCGCCGCCCACCACGAGCCCCAGAACCACCCCGAAGAGCCAGCCCCGGCAGAAAGCACCGAACAACACCTGCAGCACCGACGACATCCGACCAGCCACGTACGCCTCCCACATCGACTTTGAGCGATTGCTCAAAACCAAGGTAGCGCAAATATTGAGCGATCGCTCAAAACCGCCTACGGTCGCAGCATGAAGATCGTCATCCCCGGTGGGACCGGGCAGGTCGGAGGCATCCTGCGGCGTGCCTGGAGCGCGCACGGACACGACGTCGTGGTGCTCTCGCGCCACCCCGGACGGCTGGAGCCGGGCGTACGTCATCTCGCCTGGGACGGCCGGACGATCGGCCCCTGGGCGGCGGAGATCGACGACGCGGACGTGGTCGTGAACCTCGCCGGGCGCACCGTGAGCTGTCGCTACACCGACGCCAACCTGAAGCAGATGATGGACTCGCGGGTCGAGTCGACCCGGGTGGTCGGCGAGGCGATCTCGCGCGCCTCGAGGCCGCCGCAGACCTGGCTGCAGATGAGCACGGCGACCATCTATGCCCACCGCTTCGACGGCCCCAACGACGAGGCCACCGGGATCATCGGCGGCGACGAGCCCGGCGTGCCGGACTATTGGGAGTTCTCCACCCGCATCGCGAAGCGCTGGGAGGCCGGGCAGGCCGCCGCCCGCACCCCTGCGACCCGCAAGGTCGCGCTCCGCTCGGCGATGGTGATGAGCCCCGACCGGGGCGGTGTCTTCGACGTCCTCCTCACCATGACCCGCCTCGGCCTCGGCGGGCCCGTCGCCGGCGGCAGGCAGTTCGTGTCCTGGATCCACGAGACCGACTTCGTACGCGCCTGCGACCTGCTCATCGCCCGCGATGACCTCTCGGGCCCGGTGAACCTGGCCGCGCCCGGACCGCTCCCCCAGCGCGACCTGATGCGGACGCTGCGTCGGGAGGCGGGCGTGCCGGTCGGGCTGGCGGCGACCCGATGGATGGCCGAGATCGGCGCCTGGGCGATGCGCTCCGACACCGAGCTGCTGCTCAAGAGCCGACGGGTCACGCCGAAGCGGCTGACCGAGGCGGGCTTCGAGTTCGAGCACGCCGAGTGGGGCTCGGCCGTCCGCGACCTCGTCGCAAGGAGCGGGCGGAGAAACCGTTGGCATCGGCCGGCCGCCTCGACCACGATGGAGGGATGACCCGCGCGACCTGGCAGCCCCGCCCCGACGACGCCGAGACCCTGCGCCGGTTCTTCGGCAAGGACGGGCGCCTGCTCACGATCCCCTCGAAGCACGTCAAGAAGCTGGTCGTGCTCAACCGGCTGGCGCAGGAGTTCGAGCCCGGGAAGGTCTACCCCGAGCACGAGGTCAACGAGATCCTCGGCAGGTTCCACGAGGATCACGCCGCGCTCCGCCGCTACCTCTACGAGGAGGGGTTCATGATGCGCGAGGACAGCTACTACTGGCGCGACGGCGGCAGTGTCGAGGTCTGAGGAACGCTGCGCCGAGAGATCCGGCATGATCACCCCATGACGATGCCGGACCAGACGGGCCAGCCAGCGCCCGGCCAGCCGCCCGTGGGGTGGATCGACCTGACCATCCAGGGCAGCCACATGACCTCCAACATGATCGTGCCGACGGTGCTGCTCAACGGCCACAAGATGCCGACGCAGTACGGCCGGAACGTCTTCCCGGTGCCCCCGGGTCACTGGACGGTCGAGATGTACGCCCAGTGGACCTGGAAGTTCGGCAAGGCATCGCTGACCTGCGACGTCGCCGAGGGCCAGACCGTGCCGGTCTTCTACGCCGCGCCGATGACCGGGTTCAGCAAGGGCGCGATCGGCCATGAGAAGCAGAAGAAGCCCGGGGTGCTCGGTTTCGTCCTGCTGATGGTCTTCCTGCTGGTCTTCATCGTCGGTCTCGTCGCGCTCGGGGTGGTGGCCGGCTAGGAGTGTCGGTGGTCACCGATAGCGTCAGCCGTGTGACGACCACCGAATCTCGCGGACGAAGCGAAGCCCCGGGCAGCCGACGGGGCTACGCGGTCCTCGATGTCGAGACGACGGGGCTCGACCCCTATCGCGACCGTGTGATCCAGGTGGCCATCCGGCAGATCTCCGCCGACGGCACCGCCGAGTCGGAGTGGGAGACCCTGGTCAACCCCGGCGCCGGCGTCGACCCCGGCCCGGTCGAGGTCCACGGCCTGACCAGCGCCGACCTCGCCGGCGCCCCGCTTTTCCGCGACGTCGCCGCAACCATCGCCCAGCGCCTGGCGGGCCGGGTCTTCGTGGCTCACAACGCCGCCTTCGACTGGACGTTCGTGGCCGTGGAGTCGGACCGTGCGGGCGTACGCCTCGAGGTACTCGACTGGCTGTGCACGATGCGGTTCGCCAAGGCGCTGGCCCTGGAGGTGCCCGACAAGTCGCTGGCCTCGATCGCGGCCTACTACGCGGTCGAGCAGCTGAAGGCTCACGACGCCGGCGACGACACCCGGGTGGCCGCCGAGATCCTGCTGCGCGAGCTCGCCGACGCCGACCGCGCCGGACTGGCGATGCCGCTGGTCGCCTGCAACACCGTGCGACACCGGCTGAAGCGAGGCGTACGCCGCCGGCTCAGCCGGCTCTGGCGACCGCAGCGCTGACAGATCGTCCCGCCAGACGGGACATCCTCCGCAGAGATGCAACCGAATGACCCCGCTCGGACATCAGTATCTCGTCGGCCCTCTCATCGTTGAAGGGCCATGGTCCGGAGCGAGGCGAAGAAGATGGTCAAGCGGGGAACGATCACCGGGACGCTCGCCGTCCTGCTGGCAACCACGTTCGCGGGGTGCGCCACGGAGCCTGCCTCCGCGCCGGCATCAGAGGCGCCGACGCCCTCCACCGCCGCCTCCTCGCCGAGCCCGTCGACCTCACCGAGCGATAGTCCGTCGGCCACACCGACACCCAGCAGGAAGCCGGAGCCCGAGCCGAAGCCGTCCCCGACCTCGGGTCCGCGCCTGTTCGGCAAGAGCGACAGCGGTGACGACGTACGCGAGCTCCAGGCTCGGCTGAAGCAGATCGGCTGGTTCAACGCAGGCGTGACCGGGTTCTACGGCGACGTCACAACCGAGGCCGTCTCCGGTTTCCAGGCGAAGCGCGGCATCGCGGTCACCGGCTTCGTCGACCAGACCACGCTCGACCGGCTGCACGCGATGACCCGCGAGCCCACCGAGGCCGAGCTGACCGACGCCCCGCCGCCGGTGCCGGCCGGCAAGCTCGACCCGCGCTGTCTGACGGGCCGCGTGCTGTGTATCGACAAATCGACCTCGGTGCTCCGCTGGGTCGTCGGCGGCAACGTGCAGCTGAGCGTCGAGGTGCGGTTCGGCTCGCAGGAGCTGCCGACGCGTGAGGGGCAGTTCTCGGTCTTCGCGAAGAGCCGCGACCACGTCTCCTCGATCTACAAGACGCCGATGCCGTTCGCGATGTTCTTCTCCGGCGGGCAGGCGGTCCACTACTCCCCCGACTTCGCCGCCAACGGCTACAACGGCGCCTCCCACGGCTGCGTCAACGTGCGTGACCACGGTGCGATCACCTCGCTCTACGACCAGGTGAACATCGGCGACGGGGTCGTCGTCTACTGGTCCTGACGGGCCTGGCACGCCCCACCCAGGAGTGGGCTACGTCTCACTGTCCGACCTGCGGCGACGATTCCTGGCAGGTCCGCGGACGGCCTACCCTTGAGCCATGAAGGCGCTGCTCCTGGAGAACATCCATCCCGTCGCTGTCGAGAACCTCGAGAAGGCCGGCTTCGAGGTCGAGCTGCGCAGCAAGTCGCTCTCCGAGGACGAGCTGGTGGCCGCCCTTCCGGGCGTGACGCTGCTCGGCATCCGGTCCAACACCCACATCACTCCGCGGGTGCTGGACGCGGCCACCGACCTGAAGGCGATCGGTTGCTTCTGCATCGGCACCAACCAGGTCGACCTGCCCGCAGCCGCCGAGCGCGGCATCGCGGTCTTCAACGCTCCCTACTCCAACACCCGTTCGGTCGTCGAGCTGGTCATCGGCTACATCATCTCCCTGGCCCGGCGCCTGCCGGAGAAGACCGAGAAGATGCACGCCGGCATCTGGGACAAGTCCGCGAAGGGATCCCACGAGGTCCGCGGCCGCACGCTCGGCATCATCGGCTACGGCAACATCGGCACCCAGCTCTCCAACGTCGCCGAGGCCCTCGGCTTCTACGTCATCTTCTACGACATCGCCGACCGGCTGGCCCACGGCAACGCCCGCCGGATGAAGTCGCTGGACGCGCTCCTGGCCGAGGCCGACGTGGTCTCGATCCACATCGACGGACGCCCGGGCAACCTCGGCATGTTCGGCGAGGAGCAGTTCGCGAAGATGAAGCCGCGCTCGCTGTTCATCAACGCCGCGCGCGGCTTCCTGGTCGACAACGACGCGCTCCGCAAGCACATCGAGTCCGGTCACATCGCCGGCGCGGCGCTCGACGTCTTCCCGGTCGAGCCCAAGGCCCAGGGCGACGCCTTCGAGAGCCCGCTGCAGGGCCTCGACAACGTCATCCTCACGCCCCACGTGGGCGGCTCCACGCAGGAGGCCCAGGAGGAGATCGGCTGGTTCGTCTCCGGCAAGCTGCGCGACTTCGTCCGCTCCGGGTCGACCGCGCTCAGCGTCAACCTGCCGGCCGTCCAGCCGCCGCCGCTGGGTGACGGTGCGCGGCTCGCGCTGCTGCACGACAGCGTCCCGGGCGTGCTCGCCGAGCTCAACAACCTGCTCGCCTCCGAGGGCGTCAACGTGACCGGTCAATACCTCTCCACCGCCGGGGAGACCGGCTTCGTGGTCACCGACGTCACCGACGTACCTCCGACGACGCTGGAGAAGATCGCGGGCAACCCGCACACCAGGTGGGTGCGCGTCTACCACGCGTGACGCTAGCGTTCTGGGCTATGGATCTCCCTCGACATTGGCCGCTGCCGGACGCCACCGATCTCCGCGATGACGTCCTGGCAGCGTACGACGAGCCGACCCGCCGCTATCACGACCTCCGCCACCTCACCGAGGTGCTGGAGCGGATCGAGCAGCTGCACGAAGAGGGGGAGCAGTTCGACCCCGTCACGGTGACGCTGGCGGCGTTCTTCCACGACTCCGTCTACGACGGGGAGCGAGACGCCGAGGAGCGCTCGGCGGCGTGGGCCGAGGATGCCCTCGGCGACCACCTGGACGCCGAGGCGGTGGCCGAGGTCGCCCGCCTGGTGCGGCTGACCGAGACCCACGACCCCGAGCCCGACGACCACGGCGGCCGGGTGCTCTCCGACGCCGACCTGGCCATTCTGGCGGCCCCCTCCGAGCGCTACGCGGAGTACGCCGCCAGCGTCCGCGAGGAGTACCAGCACCTCTCCGACGAGGAGTTCCGCGTCGGTCGCGCCCAGGTGCTGGAGCGGCTGCTGGAGAAGGAGTCGCTCTTCTCCACCCCGTTCGCACGGATCAGCTGGGAGGCCGCCGCCCGGGCCAACATCGCGGCCGAGCTCGAGGCGCTCACGGCGTATCTGTCACCTGATCGATAACAATTCGATCGGAACCGCTCGGCGGTGACAGAATTCGTCGGTGAACTTCCAGACCTACGCCGAGCTGTGGCGGATCCCTGACGTTCGCCGCATCCTGGTGCTGGGAGTGTTCCTGCGCATCCCGATGCCGGCGAGCGCCGTGATCGTGACGCTCCACGTGGTCGGCCCGCTCGACCGCTCCTACGCGGAGGCCGGCCTGGTCTCGACGGTGCTCGCGATCGCGATGGCCATCTCCAACCCGTGGCTCGGCCGGCTCCTCGACCGCGTCGGCCTGCGGCGTACGGTCCTGCTGCCGCTGACGGTCCTGCCGTTCGCCTGGTCGATCGCGCCCTGGGTCGGCTACGTCCCGCTCCTCGGCCTGGTCGCCGCCGCCGGCCTCTTCACCGTGCCGTCGTTCTCGATCGTGCGCCAGGTGATGCTGCGCTCGGTCGGGCCCGGGAAGCGCACCGCGGCGCTGAGCGCCGACTCGGTCATGACCGAGCTCTGCTTCATGGTCGGGCCACTGATCGGCGTGCTCGGCGCCAGCTATCTCGGCACCTCCTGGGCGCTGCTGCTGATCCAGTGGCTCGGCATCCTCGCCGCCGTCGTGCTCTGGCTGTTCAACCCCACGATCACGGAGGGCGAGCCGGCCCTCCCGGCCGACGCGGCCCCGCTGACCACCGCATCCGCAACTCGCCGTACCAGGCTCCCGTCATGGGTCAACCCGGGTGTCACGCTCCTCCTCATCGGCACTTTCTCGGCCTCGCTCATCCTCGTCGCCGAGGACCTCGGCACCGTGGCGGCGATGCGCGAGTTCGAGCGGACCACGCTGCTCGGTCTGGTGATGGCGATCTGGGCGTCCGGCTCGCTGATCGGCGCGATCGTCTACGGCGCGCTCAACCGGCACCCCTCCGCCGCGGTGATGCTGGTGCTGCTCGGCGCGACGACGGTGCTCACCGCGTTCGCCTGGGGGCCGATCTCGTTCACGGCGCTGCTCCTGCTCAGCGGCTTCTTCTGCGCGCCCAGCCTCACCGCCGCGCTCGAGGCGATCACCAGCAACGTCCCCTCGACCGTACGCGGCGAGGTGATGGGCTGGCACGGCTCGGCCATCACCCTCGGCAGCGCCGTCGGCGCCCCCACCGCCGGGTACGCCATCGACCTGACCGGCTGGCAGGGCGGCTTCCTCTTCGGCGGCGGGCTCGGCCTGCTGATCGCCGGCGCCGTCTGGTTCACCACTCGCCGGATGTCCACCCCCGCGGAGGCGTCGCTCCCGTCGGGCGAGAGGTCGCCCGCGGCGGCCGAGTAGTCGGCTAGCGAGGCTTCCGGCGCCGCAGACCGGCGGCCAGGAGTGCCGAGACGAGGGCCCGGGATGTGACCTCCACGGCGCCCGCGGCGACCATGTCGGCGTACGCCTCGGCGGGGACGTCGTAGTGGTCGCGGTCGAAGCCGCGGGCCGGGATCCCCACCCGGCTCGCGAAGGCGTGCAGCTCCTCGTAGGAGGTGTCGCTGGCGAGGTGCGACCACATCCGGCCACGGCTGGGTACGTTCGGCGGGTCGATGAGGATCACGGGCAACATTGTCGGGGATCGCCCGGCCGATCGCCCACGGCTCCCTTGACTGGTCCGCAAGAATGGTCGGGATGAACACGACAGTGCTGTTCGAGGCTCGGGCGAGGGTGCTCCACGACCTCGACGCTCGCGGACTCGCCGGCGCGGCCGCGGTCTCCGCCCTCGAGGACGCGATGACCGAGCGCGGCTGGTGGGTCGAGCAGTGGCCCGAGGGCAAGGCCTACGTCGCCGGCCTGGTCGCCCAGGACGTCCAGGACCTGCTCTTCGACGGGGAGACCTCCGCGCGCTGGCCGGTGTGCACCACCTGCCCGCCCGAGGCGCCGGTCCACTCGCTCCACATCACGCCCGACCTGGGCGGTCCCGACCCGATCTGGGTCTGCGAGGAGAGCGGCGACGTGGTCGCGCCCCTCGGCGATCTCTGACCGCGCAGCAAAGTTTCCGAGATTGGCCCTCAGGAAGGGCCGAGCTGCAGGTGCAGCGCGTAGCGGTCGGCCCGGTAGACGGAGCGGCACACCTCGACGAAGCGGTCGCCGGCGACCGACTTCCGCTGCCTGCGGAGCACGGGCACGCCGACGGAGAGGCCCAGCAGCGTGGCCTCCTCGATGTTGGCGACGTCGGCCCGGAAGGTGTCGTCGACCCACGAGGGCCGCAGCTTCCGTCTCTCCAGCTCGGCGTAGAGACTGGTCGGCGTGACGCGGTCGAGCAGCCCGGGCAGGATCGTCTCGTCGAGGTAGACGTCCTCGATGCAGATCGGCACCCCGGCGCCGCGCCGCAGGCGGCGCCAGTGGACGACGGCCGCACCCTCCTCGAGGCACAGCGCACGGGCGATCGTCGGGCCTGCCTTCTCCCGGCCGAGCAGCAGGGTCTCCGAGGAGGCCTGCATCCCTCGGCGGGCCATCTCCTCGCTGAACCCGAGCACCGGGCTCGGCGTCCGCCGCGGCCGCGCCACGAAGGTGCCGCGGCCCGGGATCCTGACCAGCAGCCCCTCGCTGACCAGCGTGTCGAGGGCCTGTCGCACCGTGGCCCGGGCGACGCTGAACTTCTGCACGAGCTCACGCTCGGACGGCGCGGCGGCACCAGGGCTCTCGTTGCGGATCAGCTCCCGGACGTACTCCCGGATCTGGACGTGCTTGAGCGACCGCTCCCCCTCCACAGACCGGACCATGAGCAGAGCGTAGGTGTACGCCTCGTCCACGTCCCGGCTTTCCGTCAAGTTGTGACATTGCAATGAGATGAGGCGATTCAGGTGCAACGAAACATCGATGGCCGATTTCAGTAGAACAAGTGTTCGATCACGAGGTATGCTCCAGGGGTGGACTTCCAGGGAACACTCTTCGCGCCCGACGCCGACGAGACCACCGAGACCTACGAGCGGGTCGGGCTGACCCGCGGCGCCTGGGTGGACATCTCTCGCAGCTGGCTGCCCGATCCCGACGACGTCTTCGAGGCGATGATCAACGACGTCCCCTGGCGCGAGGAGCGCCGGCAGATGTACGACCGGGTCGTCGATGTCCCCCGCCTGCTTCACACCTACCTGCAGGGCGACCCGCTCCCCCACCCGCGCCTGGCCGAGGCCCGCGGCCGTCTCACCGCTCACTACCTGCCCGAGCTCGGCGAGCCGTTCGTGACCGCCGGCTGCTGCTACTACCGCGACGGCAACGACTCGGTCGCCTGGCACGGCGACCGCATCGGCCGCGGCCGCAGCAACGACACGATGGTCGCGATCGTCTCCGTCGGCGACCCCCGCCGCCTCGCGCTGCGCCCCCAGGGCGGCGGCAAGGGCATGAGCATCGAGATGGGTCACGGTGACCTCGTCGTCATGGGTGGCTCCTGCCAGCGCACCTGGGAGCACGCCATCCCCAAGGTCTCCTCCGCGGGGCCCCGGATCTCGATCCAGTTCCGCCCCCGCAACGTCTTCTGAGACTGCCCGGAGCCGGGTCCGAGATGCGATCCGTACGCTGGTAGGAAAGGATGGACCGACAGCCGACGCCCCTGGAGCCGCCTTGACCACCACCGCACCGCCCCTCGCCCCTCCGACCGCCGAGGAGATCGCCAGGGCGAAGGAGATCGTCGGGCGGGTCAGCACCGCCTTCAGCAGCCGCGTGGTCGGCCAGGAACGCCTTCGCACCGCGCTGTTGATCGCGCTCCTCTCCGAGGGGCACGTGCTGCTCGAGAGCGTGCCGGGGCTCGCGAAGACGCTGGCCGCCTCGACCCTGTCGCAGACGGTGGAGGCGCAGTTCTCCAGGATCCAGTGCACCCCTGACCTGCTGCCGAGCGACATCATCGGCACCCAGGTCTACGACCAGCGCAACCACGAGTTCGAGACCCAGCTCGGGCCGGTGCACGCCAACTTCGTGCTGCTCGACGAGATCAACCGCTCGTCCGCGAAGACCCAGAGCGCGATGCTCGAGGCGATGCAGGAGCGGCAGACCTCGATCGCCGGTCACGTCCACCCGTTGCCGCGGCCGTTCATGGTGCTCGCCACCCAGAACCCGATCGAGGAGGAGGGCACCTACGTCCTCCCCCACGCGCAGATGGACCGGTTCCTCCTCAAGGAGATCGTCAACTACCCCAGCGACTCCGAGGAGCTCGTCGTCCTCGAGCGCATCGAGGCCGGCACCCTCGGCCCCGACCACGAGCAGACCCGCCCGGTGGCCAACCCGGAGGACGTGATCTGGCTCCAGGAGCTGGCCAAACGGGTCTACGTCGACCCGGCGATCAAGCGCTACATCGTGGCGCTGGTCCAGGCCACCCGCAACGCGACCCAGCTGCTCGGCCCGGAGACCGGCTCCTACGTCGAGATCGGCGCCTCGCCGCGTGCCTCGATCGCGTTCCTGCAGGCCTCTCGTGCCGCGGCGCTGCTGCTCGGCCGCTCCTACGTCACCCCGGAGGACGTCCGCGAGCTGCGCCACGGCATCCTGCGCCACCGTCTCCACCTCAGCTTCGAGGCGCTGGCCGAAAAGGTCCAGCCCGAGATGCTGGTCGACGCGCTGGTCCGCGCGGTCCCCAGCCCCTGACCTGAGCCCCTGACCTGAGCACCGAGATGTCGACGTACCTCCCCCGGATCCGCACGCGGCTGATGATCCATGCCCACCGCAAGGTGGTCGGCCTGCTCGACGGGGAGTACGCATCCCTGCAGACCGGGCGCAGCATGGACTTCCACGACCTGCGTGAGTACGTCCCGGGCGACGACGTGAAGGACATCGACTGGAAGGCGACGGCCCGCTCCCGGAGCCTGCTGGTCAAGCGGTTCACCGCCGAGCGCCAGCATCTGGTGCTCCTCGCGATCTCGACCGGCCGGAGCATGGCGGCCCAGGCGACCGGCACCACCACCAAGCGTGACCTGGCGATCTTCACCGCCGGCCTGGTCGGCTGGCTCGGCGTGCGCCACGGCGACAAGGTCGCGGTCGCCTACGGCGACTCGGAGACCCAGAAGCTGACCAAGCCCGCCGACACCGAGGTCGCGCTCGAGCGTGCGCTGGGACAGGCCCACGACGCCATCACCCCCGATGCCGCCGAGGCCGACATCGTCGCGGTGCTGCGCCACATCGCCACCAACGTACGCCGCCGGGCGATCCTGCTGGTCGTGACCGACGAACACTCGCTCAGCGACGAGATGGCCGCCGTCCTGCGACGCCTCACCGTCCAGCACGAGGTGCTGGTCGCCGGCATCGACGACCTCGACCCCACCACCGCCGTGCCCGGGGCCGCCCCGCGGGTCGACATCGACACCGTCGCCGCTCTCCCGGAGTGGCTCAGCGGCGACCCGGTCCTCCAGGCCCAGTACGCCGAGCTGGCCGCCGCCGAGGAGCACGGTCTGCGCGGCACCCTGGACCGCCTCGGCATCGCCTACCAGCGCGTCCACGACGACACCACCGCGATCGGTGCGGTCTTCCATCTCCTGGAGAGGCACCGGCATGCGCGGCGGTAAGAGCCTGTCCCCGTGCCCAGCGCCTTGCTGCACGTCGTCCAGGGCGTGCGCTGGCAAGGCACGGCCGCGAAGGCAGACCGGGTTTGTCTGTCGAGCGGCCGTAACGCCGCCAGCGTGCGCGCTGGGTGGCGCGCAGCTGGCGCTTCTGGGCGCGAGGACAGGCTCTTCCCTTCCGGAAGAATTTCAGCAGCCGATGGCCCATTCGGGCTGGTGGCTGGTGCTCGCGCTGGCCCTGCTCGCCGCGACGGCGCTCTACTTCCTCGCCGTGATCGTGCTGACCCGCAAGCGGCGTCCGGTCGTCGAGGTGGAGACGCCGTGGGTGCCCGAGCCGCGCGACCTGCGCGCCGAGCACCTGGCCGAGATCGACCGCATCGAGCGGTCCGTCCACCGTGGTGACGTACCTGCTCGCGTCGGCCACCAGCATCTGAGCCGCACGGTGCGCGACTACGTCGCCGAGGTCAGCCAGATCCCGGCCGACAAGATGGTCCTCGCCGACCTGAAGGAGACCGTGCGCAGCGACCCCCGCACCCGGCCGCTGGCGATGGCCGTCGAGGTGATGTACCCGCCCGCCTTCGCCTCCGAGGAGGAGGGGCAGGCGGCCGAGCGCTTCCCCGAGGCGCTGGGCCGAGCCCGTCAGGTGGTGACGACATGGACCTGAGGTGGCCCGTCCTCGCCCTGATCGTGCTGGTCGTCACGATCGCCGCCGTGGCCGCGATCGTGGTCTTCGCCGCGCGGGTGCACAACCGTCCGACCGACGCCGTGCTCGTCGCCCACACCGAACGCCTCAAGCGGCTCCCCCGCTTCCGCGAGCTCGCCACCCAGCAGCGCTGGCTCTCCTGGTGGCAGACCGCCGGTATCGCGCTCGCGGTGATCGGGTGCATCTGGCTGATCGCCCGCCCGCAGGCGACCGACATCACCCAGAATCGCTATTCCACCCGCGACATCGTGCTCTGCCTGGACGCCTCGACGTCGATGTTCGACGAGGACACCCAGGTCACCCAGGCCTACTCCCAGCTCGTCGCCGGCCTCAACGGCGAGCGGGTCAGCCTGGTGCTGTGGAGCGACGCCGCGGTGACCGTCTTCCCGCTCACCGACGACTACGGCTGGGTGCAGGAGGAGCTCGCGCGGGCGGGCCGTGCCTTCGCCCTCGGCGACCAGGAGTACGTCGCCGGCACCTATCTCGGCAAGGAGCGGGCCAGCCTGATCAGCGACGGGATCGTCTCCTGCGTGAAGCGCTTCGACCTGACCAACCCGGACCGCGGCCGGGCGGTCATCGTCGCCTCCGACAACGACCCGCAGGGCGGCCCGCCGGTCTACACGCTGCCCGAGGCGACCGCGTTCGCCAAGGAGCGCGACGTCCAGCTCTTCGGCATCGGCTCGGCCGACCTCAGCTTCCAGGAGGACAAGCGCGCCACCTTCGACAAGGCGATGACCGACACCGGAGGCACCTTCTCCCTCCTCGGTGACGACGGCTCGATCGAGTCGATCCTGGCCGGCATCGACCGGCTCTCCGCCGACGAGGTCGTCGAGCCACCGAAATACCAGGTCAGGGACGCCCCCGGATGGCCGATCGTGGTCATCGTGCTCGGCGTGCTGATGCTGATCGGCGGCTGGGGCTATGCGCTCGTCCGCTCGGGGCGGGTGTCGGTCGCTGCCTGGTCTCGACAGGCTCGACCATCTGCTCCGGCGCCACGACCGATGGAGCGAGTCCGATGAGCGCCCTCGGCTGGCAGACCCTCACCCTCGTACGCCGGGTGCTGATCGTGCTGCTCACCGTAGTCATCCTGGTGCGACCGAGCTGGGGCGCCGCGCCTGCGGAGATGCGTACGGCTGATCTCGACGTCCTCGTCGTGGTCGACCGCACCCGGTCGATGGTCGCCGAGGACGGGCCCGGGCGCGAGGCCCGGATGACGCAGCTCAAGCGGGACCTCAAGGCGCTCTCGAAGGCGCTGCCGTCGGTGCGGTTCGGCGCGATCACCTTCGGTGGCGAGGTCGTCCGCACCGAGATGCCGTTCACCTACGACACCACCGCCTTCGACGCCTGGGTCGAAGGGCTCTACGCCGAGCGGGCCTTCGACGGCTCCGGATCGATGGTCGACGCTCCCCTCGACGAGGTCGTCGCGGCTCTGGAGCGCGACCAGGAGCGCTCCCCCGAGCGGCGCCGGATCGTGGTGTTCGCCTCCGACGGCGAGAACACCCGCGAGGGCGTCGACCAGCAGTCGTTCTCCGAGGTCGACGACCTCTCGGCCGGCGGGATGGTGCTCGGCTACGGCACCGAGGAGGGCGGCCGGATGCCGTGGGACGACGAGCGCCCGCAGGACGGCTACCTCAAGGACGGCGACGGGGAGGATGCCCGCTCTCGGATCGATCTCGCCAACCTGCGCGAGATCGCAGGTCAGATGGGTCTGCAGACGATCCATCGCACCTCCAAGGACACCGAGGACATCGCCCACGAGGCCGCCACCTGGGACTCCGACATGCTGACCGAGGAGACGTCGGCCGGCGGCGAGGTCTCCCGCGCCTGGATCTTCGGTTTCCCGCTGCTGGCACTCTTGCTGTGGGAGCTGTGGGGCCATCGACGCCGCGGCCACGAGGCGGAGGAGGTGCTGTCGTGACCGTCACCGAGACGCCGGCCGAGCCGGAGGAGCAGGCGCCCTTACGCACCACCCGCGAGCAGGTGCGACGCGCCCTGCTGCTGGCCGGCATCGTGCCGGTGGTGATCGGGCTGGCCTTCCTGCTGAAGGTGATCCTGATGGGCCACCACGACCGCGCCGGCCGCGACGCCTGGGACCAGCGCGACGCGGCGACCGCGATGGAGCACTACTCGGCCAACCGCGAGCTCAACTTCCTGCAGCCGTGGATCGCCCACTTCGACGCCGGCAACGCCGCCTTCCTCCTCGGCGAGAACGCCCGGGCGGTCGCCTACTACGGCGAGGCGCTGAAGCGGGTCCCCGGCGACCACGAGTGCACGGTGCGCATCAACATGTCGCTGACCCAGGAGGCGATCGGCGACCGGGCCCGCGACGCCGGCGACCAGCGCGGCGCGAAGGCCGCCTACGAGGAGGCGCTGACCACGCTGAAGGAGGGCGACTGCCCCACCGATGCGGGCCAGGGCCCCGAGCAGTCCCAGCAGGGCCAGTCGGTCGAGGAGAGGCTGAAGGAGAAGCTGACCCCGAAGCCGCAGATCAAGCCCAACGAGCAGGAGGACCCGCCCGAGCAGCCGCAGAAGGACGACGAGAAGCAGGACAAGCTCGACAAGCGCAACGGCGACGGCGAGGACTACCGCCGCGACGACGCCGACCTCGACGACTACGGCGGGTTCAGCGACGAGCCCCAGTGGTGATCCAGTGGTGAGCCGCGTTGGTGAGCCAGCGGTGATCAGCGCATGAGCGTCTGCGAGGGCAGCTCCTGGAACTGCGCTCGGTACGCCTGGGAGAACCGCCCGAGGTGGAAGAAGCCCCAGCGCGCGGCGATCTCGGTGACCGAGGTCGCGGTCGCGTCCGCGGCGAGCAGGTCGGTGTAGGCACGATCCAGGCGGGTGCGCCGCCAGTACTCCAACGGGGTGGTGTCGAGGTCGCGCTGGAACGCCTCCTGCAGGGTGCGGGTGGAGACCCCGACCCGCTGAGCCAGCTCGGCGACCTTCCACGGGCGATCGGGGTGGGCCTCGAGGAGGTCCACCGCCATGCGTACGGCCCGGGAGACCGTGGGCGACGCGTTCTCGGAGGCGATCTCGAGGGAGGTGTTGGCCTGCACCGTCAACAGGCCCCCGATGAGGGCCTGCTCGTAGGGGGCCGCGACCAGCGGCGAGCTCATCAGCGAGCCGCCGGCCTCGACGTTGTCATAGGCCAGCCGCACCATCTTCAGCCAGTCGCGCACCTCGGGCCGGCCGAGGTCGAGCGTCGGGTCGAAGACCACCGGCCCGGAGCCGCCGAGCCCTGCGGCAGCCTCTTCGACGGCGCTGCGCCGGATGTAGACCTGCAGCTTCTCGCAGCCGTCGGACCAGAGCATGTCGACCGGCTCGGTCGGTGAGCCGATGGACGCGCGGGTGCGGTCGGCGAGGACGACCTGCTCCCCCACCTTGACCTTGGCGCTGCCGGCCAGCGGGAGCTGGATCAGGTAGAAGTCGTCGAAGGTGCCGGGGGTGATCCGCACCTCGTCGCCGTAGCGCATGTAGTTGAGCATCACGTCCTCGCCCAGCGGCGCGGCGTTGTGCACCATGTCGAGCTGCGATCCGGCCTTGGTCAGCGCCAGATAGTGGGCGCAGAACCGTTCGGCGACGGCTTCACGGGCCTGGTCCACGTCCGTGGTGGCGGCGACGGTGTGGCGGCCCAGCAGGGGACGGGGCAAGGGAGGCTCCTGGCACGTGGCTCGATTGACCGAAGAGCGTAGCGGAGCCAGCACCTCGCCGACGCGGTCAAGGCGCAATCACTGTCTAAGGTCCCAGTGGACCCGGACGAGATGCCGGTCCCACCCAGGACACCGGCATCTCGCCCGGACTCTCGCGTACTAGCTCCTCGTCGCCAGCTTCGCCACGAGCCTGGGAGTCACGGAGGCGTACGCCTTCGGGTTGATCGGCAGCAGCCACTGGGCCGCCTTGGTGAGTCGGCCGACGTCGATGCCGACGTCGTCGAGGACCTCGTCGATGTTGTGCATCGAGAACGGGATGATGTTGGTGCCGCGGGCGTGGTGGCCGTCGGTGCGCTCGCGCATCCAGGCGAGCCGCTGGTCGACGTGCGCTGCCATCTCCTCCGCCGGCGGGACCTGGTGGGCGCCGGCGAGGTAGGAGCCGATCCAGACCGCGCTCATCTCGGCCGAGAGCGGCGAGAAGAACGAGGAGTTGTAGCCGGCGAAGGTCAGGTCCTTCACGGACAGCGGCAGGATCTGGCGGTAGAGCTGGTAGTCACCGTTGTCGTCGGTGAGCTGGTCCTGGATCTCCGCGGAGAAGAACGGGAGCTCCTGCTTGAACCCGGTCGCGGTCACCACGACGTCGGCCGGGAGGGCGCGCCCGCTGGCGAGCTCTGCGTACGGCTTGCCCTCCTTCACCGCGAAGGCGACGATCTCGGTGTCGCGCTCGACGGCGATGTCACCGGCCTCGACACCTTCGAAGAAGCCTTCGGTCGCGAGCGAGACCGTCGAGCGGGCGATGTCGGTGAACTGGCCCTTGGGCAGCAGCCCGAGCTTCTTCAGCTTCAGCTGGCCGGTGGTCACCGACTCGACGCTGCCGACCATCGAGCTGGCCATCTTCGAGCCGCCCGCGTGCAGGACCTTCTCCGGTCCGCGCACGGTCTGGTAGGGGAAGAGTCCCTCCCCGAGCCTGGTCAGCAGCAGCATCTTGTAGTTGAGGACGCCCTTGATCTTGCGCGGCATCTTCCACAGCAGCTGGCGCGCGACCACGGTCGTCGAGGACGCCTCCTTGGCGATCTCCACGGCTACGTCGCAGGCCGACTTGCCGTAGCCGACGACCACGACGTCCTTGCCCTTCACGGTGTCCAGGTCGTGCAGCTCGCTGGCCGCGAGGATCGTGCCGCCGGCAGCCGTCAGCTCCTCGACCCCTTCGTACGCAGGGGCGAACGGCTCCGAGAAGACGCCGCTGGCCACCGTCAGGTGGTCGTAGTGCTCGGTCGTCTCGCCGTCTGCCCCCACTACCGAGGTGGCTCTCGAGGTGATGTCCCAGCCGCCCCCTCCAGCCGGCTGGGCACTCCGCACCTCGGTCGAGAGCCTGATCATCGGGGCGAGCTCGAACTTCTCGACGTACATCTCGAGGTAGTTCTGCACCTGCTCGCCGCTCAGCCACTCGGGGAACACCTTGGGCATCCTCAGGTCCGAGAGCGTGTAGGAGTCCTTGTTGTTCTGCGTCGTCAAGCCCGGGTAGCGACGGGTCCGGCTCCAGACGCCTCCGATGTCGGGGGCCTTCTCGAAGACGGTGACGTCGTGACCGAGCTCGGTGAGCACCTTCGCCGAGGCAATGCCTGCGAACCCGGCACCGATGACCGCGATCTTCAATTTTCTGTTTCCTCTCGCAGCGGGGTCTGCGTATCGGAAACGCTAGAGAGGTCGGCTGGCACCTCGCTATCCGCGTTGCGCGGGCGCTATCCGGTTTGCGCGACGGGTTCGCCGCCGCGCTCCCCTCAGCCGCGCAGCAGCTTGTAGACGATCACCGCAGCGGCCACCACCGCAGCCCCCACGGCGATCTTCTTGCCGTAGTTCTTGATCAGCACCGGCACCACCGTCGCCCCGAGATCGATGGCGTCGGTGCCCCCGGCGGTCGAGCCGCCGGCCACCCCGGCGGTCGAGCCGCCGGAGCCGCTAGGCGGAGGCGCGTCGAGACCAACACCGTCGCCGTCCGCGCTCGACCCGCCACCGGAGGTCGAGCTTGTCGAGACCTCCTCGGCGTCGGCACCCGGCGGCGCCACATCGGGCTCGACGGCCGGCGCGGCGGGAGCCGGCGCCGACTTCTGCTCCAGACACGCCACGAACTGCCCGAGCAGCTTGTCGGAGACGTCCTGCATCACCCCTCTCCCGAACTGGGCGGGCTTGCCGGTCACGGCGAGGTCGGTGACGATCTCGACCTTGGTGCCGTCACCCTCCGGAGCCATCGTCAGGGTCGCGTTGGCACCGGCGGTGCCGTTGCCGCGCTTGTCGCGGCCCTTCGCCTCGACCACCAGCCGGCGCGCGGCCTCGTCCTTCTCGACGAAGGTGCCGGAGCCGGCGTAGACCATGGCGATCGGACCGAGCTTGACCTTCACCGTGCCGGTGAAGGTGTCCCCCTCGACCGAGGTGACCTGGGCTCCCGGGAAGCACTCGGCGAGCGAGCCGATGTCCAAGAAGCTGTCCCAGGTCTCCTCGACCGAGGTCGGAACCGTGAACTGGTGCGTCAGGTCCATGACGCTCCGAGAGCCTTCGTGATCGCCCGCCGGGTGAGCACCGTGACCAGGTGGCGCCGGTAGTCGGCGTCACCGTTGAGGTCGGAGGGCGGCTCGACGCCGTCGGCGGCGAGGGCCGCGGCATTGCGTACGACCTCCTCGGAGGCCTGCTGACCGACCAGCGCCTGCTCGACGCCGGCCGCCCGCAGCGGGGTCGACCCCATGTTGGTGAGGCCGATCGCCGCGCCCTCGATCACGCCGCCGGAGACCTTGAGGGTCGCACCGACCGCGCAGATCGGCCACTGGTGGGCGACCCGCACGAACTTCTCGTAGTGGGCCGTCCAGCCGGTGTGCTTCGGGATGCGTACGCCGGTGAGCAGCTCGTCCTCGGAGACCGCCGTCTCGAACAGCCCCTGGAAGAACTCCGAGCCCGGGACGACCCGCTCGCCACCCGGCCCGGCGATGACGAACTCGGCGTCCAGGGCCAGCGCCGGGGCTCCGAGATCGCCGGCCGGGTCGGCGTGGGCGAGTGCGCCACCGAAGGTGCCCCGGTGGCGTACCTGCGCGTCGGCGACCGTCGCCGTGGCACGAGCCACCAGGGCGGCGTGCTCGGCGACCAGAGGATCGGTCGCGACGTCACTGTGGCGCGTCGTGGCGCCGACGAGGATCGAGTCACCCTCGTCCCGGATGCCGCGGAGCGAGTCGATGCGACCGAGGTCGATGACCCACTCCGGGGCGTTGAGGCGCATCCGCAGCACCGGCAGCAGGCTCTGCCCGCCGGCGATCACCTTGGCCTCGTCGCCGTACTGCGCGAGCGCGGCCAGCGCCTCCTCGACCGTGGTCGGGGCGACGTAGTCGAACGATGCGGGAATCACTGGACATCTCCTTCCGGACGGTCGGCGGTCCCGGACATGCCCGTCGACGGATCGAAGTGTGGTGCGGCCGCGTCGGTGGTGCCGCCGCCGGCGGAGCCCTCGTTGATCGCCCGCCAGACCCGCTCCGGTGTGCAGGGCATGGCCACGTCGTTGACGCCCATCGGGCGCAGCGCGTCGACGATCGCGTTGACCACCGCCGGGGTGGAGGCGATCGTGCCGGCCTCGCCGACGCCCTTGGTGCCGAGCGTGTTGGTGGTCGAGGGCGAGGTGGTGTGGTCGATGTCGAAGCTGATCGTGTCGGCGGCAGTCGGCAGCAGGTAGTCGACGAACGAGCCGGAGACCAGCGTGCCGGCGTCGTCGTAAACCGCGTCCTCCCACAGCGCCTGGGCGATGCCCTGGACCAGTCCGCCGTGCACCTGACCTGCGACGATGAGCGGGTTGATGATGTTGCCGATGTCGTCGCAGCAGACGTACTTCCGCATCTTCACCTGCCCGGTCTCGGTGTCGACCTCCATCGCGCACAGGTGGGTGCCGTGCGGGAAGTTGAAGTTCTCCGGGTCGAAGGTGGCCTCGGAGTCGAGGTTGGCCTCGACGCCGTCGGGCAGGTTGTGGGCCGCGAAGACCGCCGTGGACAGCTCGCCGATGGACATGCCCTGGTCGGTGCCCTTCACCGTCCACTTGCCACCGGTGAACTCCAGGTCCTCGACGCTGGCCTCGAGCAGGTGGGCCGCGATCGGCTTGGCCTTCTCGAGCACCTTGTCGGCCGCCCGGACCAGCGCCTCGCCACCGACGACCAGCGACCTGGAGCCGTAGGTGTCATATCCCTTGGCCGCGATCTGGGTGTCGCCGTGGAGCACCTCGACGTCCTCGAAGGGTACGCCGAGACGGTCGGCCACGATCTGGCTGAACGCCGTCTCGTGTCCCTGACCGTGAGCGCTCGCGCCGGTGATGACCTCGACCTTGCCGGTCGGGGTGAGCCGCACCTGGGCGTGCTCCCAGCCGCCGGCGCCGTAGTCGAGGCTGCCGAGGACACGGGACGGGGCCAGGCCGCACATCTCGGTGAACGTCGAGACGCCGATGCCGAGCTGGACCGGGTCGTTGTTGGCACGCCGCTCGGCCTGCTCGCGTCGGAGCTCGTCGTAGCCGAACATCTCCTTCGCCTTGGCGGTCGCCGTCGCGTAGTCGCCCGAGTCGTAGGTCAGGCCGGCGACGGTCGTGAACGGGAACTCCTCGTGGTTGATCCAGTTCTTCTCCCGGATCTCGAGCGGGTCGACCCCGACCTCGACGGCCAGCTCGTCCATCAGCCGCTCGATGGCGTACGTCGCCTCCGGCCGCCCCGCGCCGCGGTAGGCGTCGGTCCAGGCGGTGTTGGTGAGCACCGTCTGGCAGTTGAACTGGTAGGCCGGGAACTTGTAGATCGCGTTGAACATGAACGCGCCGAGCACCGGCACACCGCCGCCGACGATCGCGACGTACGCACCGAGGTTGGCGTCGAGCTCGACCTTGAGCCCGGTGACCTGGCCGTCCTTGGTCGCCGAGAGCGTCAGCTTCTGGATCTGGTCGCGACCGTGGTGGGCGGCCATCAGCGACTCGGAGCGGGTCTCGGTGTACTTGACCGGCTTGCCGAGCCTGCGGGCCATCGCGAAGACGAGCATCTCCTCGGGCGTCTGCTGCAGCTTGCCGCCGAAACCACCGCCGACGTCGGGCGCGATCACCCGGATCTTCGACTCCGGCACCCCGGTGGTCGCGGCGAGCGCGAACCGCAGGATGTGCGGGATCTGGGTGGCGCTCCACACCGTGATCTGCTCGCCGGTCGGGTCGCACACCACGCTGCGCGGCTCCATGAAGGCGGGGATCAGGCGCTGCTGGCGGTAGGTGCGCTCGATGACGATGCCGTCCTGCCGCGCGGTGGAGATCGCGTCGTCGACCGACCCGCCGGTGCCGGCCTGGGCGCTGTCGAAGACCCACAGCGCGGACTTGTTGGTGCCGAGGTCGGGGTGGGCGAG
Source organism: Nocardioides luteus (assembly GCF_014648595.1). Lineage (GTDB taxonomy): Bacteria > Actinomycetota > Actinomycetes > Propionibacteriales > Nocardioidaceae > Nocardioides > Nocardioides luteus. The sequence goes on from NZ_BMRK01000008.1 coordinate 112,239, forward strand.
CACCTCGTCCTTGACCGCCTCCTCGAGGGAGACGACGGCAGGCAGCTCTTCGTAGTCGACCTCGACCATCTCGGCGGCGTCGCGGGCGGCGGCCGCGGAACGGGCGGCCACGACGGCGACGATCTCACCGGCGAAGGAAACCCGGTCGCCGGCGATCGGCGGGTGGTCCGGCGTCTTCTGGTCCGGGGTGATCGGCCAGGCGTTGATGCAGGCACCGAGGCTCTCGTCGAAGTCCTTCGCGGAGAGCACCGCGACGACCCCTTCGGAGCTCTCGGCAGCGCTGGTGTCGATGCCGGTGATGTTCGCGTGGGCGAACGGGCTGCGCACCATCGCGAGGTGCAGCATCCCGGGCAGGTTGATGTTGTCGGTCCACCGGGTCCGGCCGGTGATCAGCCGGGCGTCCTCCTTGCGGCGCCGGTCGCGACCGATCTCGGTCGCGTTGTCGGGTCGTGCCTCCACTGCGGTCACAGCGCGTCCACCTCCTCGCTCCTCGCTCCGCTCTGGCCGGTCGCGTTCCTGCTGGCGTACTGCACCGCGCGAACGATGTTGTGGTAGCCGGTGCAGCGGCACAGGTTGCCCTCGATGCCCTCGCGGATCTCTTCCTCGCTGGGCTGCGGGTTGCGGTTGAGCAGGTCGACGGACTGCATGATCATGCCGGGGGTGCAGAAGCCGCACTGCAGACCGTGACACTCACGGAAGGCCTCCTGCACCGGGTGAAGTCCTGATTCGGTGGTCGAGCCCGTCGAGACCTCGGCGAGACCTTCGATCGTGGTCACCTCGCACCCGTCGGCCTGCACCGCGAGCACGTTGCACGACTTCACCGACTCACCGTCGAGATGGACCGTGCAGGCTCCACAGTTGCTGGTGTCGCAACCGATCACCGTGCCGGTCTTGCCGAGTCCTTCGCGCAGATACTGCACGAGCAGTGTCCGCGGTTCGACGTCGTCGGCGACCTTCATACCGTCGACGCGCATGCTGATCCGGGTCATGTTGTCTCCCTGCCAGACGTCATTGTTCTTGGCCATACCGTGTGGGCCAGATCACAGTAGGACGCGCAGGGTTGGGCCCTGGTTGGCTTCGCAGATGCGTACCCAAGGTGGTCGATCCTGTCGAGACCCACCGGAGGTCGAGCCTGTCGAGACCCCTACGTGCGCGCAGCAGCCAGCCGCGCCCGCAGCAACGGCAGCGCCGGATGCGCAGTCCCGCCCAACCGCCGCACGCAGACGTCGACGACCTCGGTGTCGTAGGGCGCCAGCTCGCTGTAGGTGAGCACCGCGTCGGGCTGCGGGTCGGCGATCAGCGCCTCGCGCAGCGCCACCGCGACGTACTCGGCCATCTCGGCCAGCGCCGGGCTGTTGGTGCCGGGCAGGAGATCCCCGCCGTACGCCTCGACGGCAGCCGCCACCCGGCCGTGGCGGATCAGCGCGAGCACCTGGTCGACGTCGGTCGCGACCGGCATCAGCAGCCGGTAGGGACGTGAGGCGACCTGGCCGCCGAGCGCGTGGCGCAGGTGGGAGACCTCGGCCTTGAGCGTCGAGAAGGTCACCGCCTGGTCGCCGTAGACCATCGCGTGCAGCCGCTCCAGGGAGAGCCCTTCGGGGTGCAGCGCGAGCAGGGCGAGGATCTCGGTCTGGCGGCGGTTGAGCAGCAGCCGCTGCCCGTCGAGCCAGGTCTCGGCGGTGCCGAGCAGGGTCAGCACCAGTCCGGGCTGCTCGATCCCGTCATCGCTGGCGCGCTGGGTGGGGAGCCTGGGCAGCGCTCCTTCGATGAGGCGGGCCATCACCCGAGCCGTCGCCATCCCGATCGGGTGGGTGCGGTCCCAGGTCGTGGAGAGGTCGATGACACCGAGATGCTTGCCGGTGGTCGGGTCGTGCAGCGGCGCGGCCCAGCAGACCCAGTTGTGGACGACCTCGGCGTAGTGCTCGGGCCCGAAGACCATCGACGGCGTGTTGTTGCGGTTGGCGAGGTCGAGCGCGTTGGTGCCCGCGCTCTCGTCGTCCCACCGGCCGCCCGGCACGAAGTTGACCGACTCCGCCTTGTGGCGCATCACCCGGCCGCCGTAGGTCCACAGCACGCGGGTGTCGGGGTCGGTGATCGCGATGACCAGGTCGCCGTCGTCGGCGGTGCAGCGCAGCTCCTCCTCGACCCGCTCGACTGCGACCTGGAGCGGCGAGTCGCGCCACATCTCCCGGGTCTCGTCCTCGTCGGCCAGGGGCGCCTCGCGTACGTCGGGCTTCACCGTCGACGCCGAGCGCGTCCAGCTCGAGAGGATCTCCGGTCGCACGAAGTCCTCGGCGGCATCGCCGCTCTCCACGAACGCGGTCCAGGCCCGCGCCGCGCTGATGCGGCGCTCCTGCAGATCGCTACGAACCATCACTCCCCCTTTGGAGCTCGGCCCTGAGGCTGGGTGCTGCCAAGGTAGCACCCTGTGGCGTGCCTCACGATCCCCTTGGCGGTACTCGATCCCCGCCTCGCGGAACCTGCTCAGCCGGTCGCGCCGAGGGCCGGGCCGGAGCGTCTCCCGGCCGACCCGTCATACGCCAGACCCCTGGTGACCAGGTGGAAGAGCATCGCGACGATCAGGATGCCGGCGCAGACCAGCGCGACGACCGCCACCGACGTGCTCTGCGACTCCTGGAGCTGACGGACCGCGATCGCGATCAGCGCCCAGGCGCAGGAGATCAGCACCTCACGCAGGTTGCGCCTGAGCAGCAGCGCGAGCAGGGCGACGGTGAGCACGACGATGACCACGATCGCGGCCAGCGGGCTGACCGTGACGTCCTTCGACTCGAGGTAGGTCGCGACGTTGACGATGCTCGCCGCGGTCACCCAGCCCGTGTAGAGCATCAGCGGCAGCCCCACCATGAGGAAGTCCTTGATCGTCGGCCGGGCCGCGCCGATCCCGAGCCGCCACAGCGAGGCGTAGAGCGACGCGGTGAGGACCAGCAGGATGACCACGGAGAGGCCGACCCACTCGTTGACGAAGACGAAGGTCCACAGCCCGTTGCAGATGCTGGCGATGACGAAGAGCGGACCGAGCCGCTGCGGCACGTCGTTGTCGTCACGCGGCTCCCGGATGTCTCTCGCCTGGTAGATCGCGAAGACGACCAGCAGCACGTAGATCGGCGTCCAGATCGAGAACGCGTATCCGGCCGGGGTCAGATAGGTGGCGTACTTGTCCGAGATGTCGCCGATAGCCGGCAGATCGAGGATCTGTGCGCCGGTCAGGAAGTTGGCGACCAGCGCGAAGACCAGGGCGAGAATATTGCTGATCTGCCATGTTCTCTTCACTCTGCGACCGTAGCAAGGCACTGCCCGTCCATCGGCCAGATCGCTCTACGGCGAGGCGGCCCGTGAGCTCCCGCGTCAGCGGTACTCCACGTCCTGGTGGATCCGGCCCTCGGTGCTGGCCAGGCGCTCGCCGGAGCCGCCCCAGCGGCCGGCGATGATCTCGGCGGCGATGGAGATGGCGGTCTCCTCCGGGGTGCGCGCGCCGAGGTCGAGGCCGATGGGGCTGCTCAGGCGGGCGATCTCCTCCTCGGTGAGGCCGGCTTCGCGCAGGCGGGCGAGGCGGTCGTCGTGGGTGCGGCGGGAGCCCATCGCGCCGACGTAGGCGATGTCGGGGAGGCGGAGGGCGACCTCGAGGAGAGGTACGTCGAACTTCGGGTCGTGGGTGAGGACGGCGATGACGGTGCGCTGGTCGATGCGGCCGGCCTCGACCTCGGCGTTCAGGTAGCGGTGGGGCCAGTCGACGACGACCTCGTCGGCCTCGGGGAAACGGGAGTTGGTCGCGAAGACGGGGCGGGCGTCGCAGACGGTGACGTGGTAGCCGAGGAACGCCCCGACCCGGGCCACCGCGGCGGCGAAGTCGATCGCACCGAAGACGAGCATGCGGGGCTTGGGCGCGAAGGACCAGACGAAGACGCGCATCCCCTCGCCGCGGCGCTCACCGTCGATGCCGTAGGACAGCGTCTGGTTGGTGCCATGGGCGAGCAGGCCGAGCGCGTCGTCGTGCACGGCGTCGTCCATCCGCGAGCTGCCCAGCGAGCCCTTGACCCCTTCGGGGCGGATCAGGACTCGGCGCCCGAGGATCTCGGGGTCGGGGTGCTCGATGACGGTCGCGAGCGCGATCGGGCTGCCGCTGCGTACGTCCTCGGCGAGCTCGCCGAGCTCGGGGAAGGTCTCCTTCGACACCTTCTCCACGAAGACGTCGAGGATGCCGCCGCAGGTCAGGCCGACCGAGAACGCGTCGTCGTCGGAGACGCCGTAGCGGTTGAGCTCGGGGGTGCCGGTCTCGGCCACCTCGCGGGCGACCTCGTAGACGGCTCCCTCGACACAGCCGCCGGAGACGGAGCCGACGGCGGTCTCGTCGGGGCCGACGAGCATCGAGGCCCCTGGTGGGCGCGGCGCCGACTGGAAGGTCGCGACCACGGTGGCGACCGCGACGGTGTCGCCGGCCTCCCACCACTTCATCAGATCGTCGAGCACGTCACGCACGCGCGATCACCTCCACCAGATCCTCGTACGTCGCCAGCGAATGTCCGGCGACGAAGTCGTCCACGTGCGGCAGCACGGCGACGATGCCTCGCTGCAGCGGCTCATAGCCAATTTTGCCACGATGCGGGTTGACCCACACCGTGCGATGGGCGAGGCGGTGCAGCCTCGCGGTCTGCTCTGCGAGAAGCGTGGGGTCGCCACGCTCCCAGCCGTCGCTCGCGATGACCACGACCGCGCCTCTTGCGAGGCCTTGGTGTCGCTGCAGGAACGCCTGCAGGTCCTCGCCGAGCCGGGTGCCGCCCGACCAGTCGGGCACGGTGTCGCCCGCGGCGACCAGCGCGCGGTCCGGGTCGCGGTGACGCATCGCCCGGGTGACGTTGGTCAGCCGGGTGCCCATCGTGAACACCGCCCCCGTGGTGGTCGAGCTCGTCGAGCCTCCTGAGGTCACTCGGTGGGCGACCCTCAGCAGCACGTCCGCGTAGGAGCTCATCGACCCGGACACGTCGATCAGCCACACCACGCGCCGCGGCCGGTCGCCACGTCGCCGGTAGTGGATCCCGGCCGGTTCGCCGAGGTGCTGCAGGCTGGCGCGCAGGGTGCGGTGGGCGTCGACGCGTCCGCGCCGCCAGGGGTCCTGGCGCGGGGTGCGCCGCCGAGGCGTCCGCGGACGGAGGCGCGCGATCAGCGCCGCGAGCCGCTCCTGCTCGACCGGGTCGAGACCGGCGACGTCGCGGTGGCGCAGCGTCTCGAGCTCGCTGGCACGCGCGCGGATGACGTCCTCGACGTCCTCACCCTCCCCCTCGCCCGGCTGCGGCTCGGTCTCAGGCAGCGTGGAGGTGGTCGTGACCGTACGCGGTGGCCCCTGCGGCATCGGCATCTTGGCGGTCGTGTCGAACCAGGCCTCGAAGACCTGGTCGAAACGGCGCAGGTCGTCGGGGCCGGCACACAGCGTCGCCCGGCCCGCGGTGTAGGTCGCCACCGGGTCGTCGGCGCCGACGATCGCGGTCGCCTGCAGGAAGCCGTGGGCGCGGTCCTGGGTCACCTGCACTCCGGCCGACCTGAGCGCCCGGGTGAAGCCGAGCAGGATCTCGGGGCCGTCGCTCATGCCGCCACTTCCGTAGGGCGGGGCGAAGAGTACGGAAATGGCGGCCTGAGGCCGATCGTCGCTCGCTGACGATCGCTCATACCAGCAGCCGATCCAGCGCGGCCCGGACGCGGTCGGCGTCCTCGCGGTGCTTGACGAGCGCGCCGAGCGTCGCGGCAGCGCTCTCCAGGTGCATCTCGGTCGTGCCGAGGTGGTGCAGGGCGCGGGCCCAGTCGAGGGTCTCGGCGACCCCGGGCGGCTTGAGCAGCGCGCTCGCCCCCTCGGCGCTGCGCAGCTGCTGGACCACCGTGACCACCTGGCGGGCGAGCTGCTCGGCGACCTCGGGGGCTCGGCTGCGTACGATCTCGATCTCGCGGTCCAGGCCCGGGTGGTCGATCCAGTGGTAGAGGCAGCGGCGCTTGAGGGCGTCGTGGAGCTCGCGGGTGCGGTTGGAGGTGAGCACGACGACCGGTGGCACGCTCGCGGCGACCGTGCCGAACTCCGGGATCGTGACCTGGTAGGTGGACAGCACCTCCAGCAGGAACGCCTCGAACTCGTCGTCGGCCCGGTCGACCTCGTCGACGAGCAGCACCGACGGCGACTGCCTCAGCGCTGCCAGCACCGGCCGGGCGAGCAGGAAGCGCTCGTCGTAGAGCGACTTCTCGGCCTCCTCCACATCCGCTGCTGTGCCGGCCGCCTCGAGCGCGCGCAGGTGCAGGATCTGGCGGGCGAAGTCCCAGTCGTAGAGCGCCTGGGTGGCGTCGATCCCCTCGTAGCACTGCATCCGCACCAGGGGCAGGTCCAGCGCCTGCGCGACCGCCTCCGCGAGCGCGGTCTTGCCGGTGCCGGGCTCACCCTCGAGCAGCAGCGGCCGCTGCATCTTCAGCCCGAGGAAGGTCACCGTCGCCAGCTCGGGGTCGGCCAGGTATCCGGTCGCGGCCAGCCGCTCAGCGATCTCCCGGGGCGTCAGGTCCATGACCCGAGCCTAGAACGCGAAGCGTTGGTAAGCGGTTGGACGACCTCGAAGGAGGGTAGGAACGAGAACTCGTTCACCGGCGGTCGACGTCGTGGCCGCCGGCCAGGTCGCCGCACTCCACCAGACGTACGCCGTGGGTGCCCAGATAACCACGCGCACCCTGGTCACCGACGGCAGCCTCGATGACCCCGGCCCAGTGCTCCCGCCCGATCAGCACCGGATGCCCCGGCACCCCTCGATAAGCCGCCCGCGCCAAGCTGGATCCGGTGGTCGAGCCGAAGGTCGATCCGGTGGTCGAGCCGAAGGTCGATCCGGTGGTCGAGCCGGTGGTCGAGCCGGTGGTCGAGCCGGTGGTCGAGCTTGTCGAGACCACCCGCCCCACAACCCCACTGTCCGTGCTCGAATCGGTGGTCGAGCTTGTCGAGACCACCCGCCCCACAACCCCACTGTCCGTGCTCGAATCGGTGGTCGAGCTTGTCGAGACCACCCTCGCAACAACATCGCTCCCCACATCCGGCAGATCCACCAGATGCACAAGTGCCGCCTCGACCTCGGACGAGAGCCCCGAGAGCCCGACCCGCAAAGACGCCCCCATCCCCTCGTCCCAGTCCTGCGCGACCACGACCCGCTGATCACCCGGCAGCAGCGCGCGTGCCTCCTCGGCCGCAGCGCCGAGCACGACGAGCACCTCGTCACAACCACCCTCGCGCAGCACCTCGACAGACCGGACCAACCAGTCGTCGACGAGCGCCTTCGGGGTGCCCATCCGCCGGCCGGCACCGGCGGCCAGCAGCACTCCCGCGATCATCCGCCGAGGATCACTTGAAGGCGTTGGTGTAGAGCTTCTGCAGCTTCGGGCTCTTGACCTCGCTGTAGCCGCAGCCGATGACCTTCGCGTCGCCCTTGGCCGCGACCAGATAGGTCTTGCCCTTCTCGAACTCGGGCATCGGGATCGTGCTGGGCGCCGGCAGCACGACCCGGACGGTGTCGGTGCCACCGAAGCCGTCGGCGTACATCCACGTCTTCACCCGCAGCACGGCCGCGCTCCTGTCGACGCTCTCGACGGTGCCCTCGAAGGCCAGCGCCGCGTTCTTCGCCAACCACTTCGCGGTCGGCGGGATGCAGCGCGCGGCGTCGGCAACCACCGTCAGCTCGGTCGCTCCGTCGCCCTGGGCAGGGGCGGACGCCGACTCCGACGGAGGCGCAGCGGTCTCGGTCACCGTGGCCGTCGGCGAAGCGGGCCCGGCAGCAGGGTCCTCGGCGTCGTCGTCGGTGCCGAGGATGCCGAACGAGGCGACGACGGCGACCAGCACGACCGCGGCAGCGACGACGGCCGCGACCCAGCGCCATGGCGACTTCTTGGTCTCAGATCCGGCATCGACGCTCATGCCAACATCATGCCCCATCGTCGGCTGCGATCCTTGGACCCCTGTGACGGCCCGGTTGACACACACAGGCGAGGCCTGGATTTCGTGAACCCGGACCCCGCCAGCCGCTGCAGAACCTCACCCGGACTCTGCTTGAGGAGCCGAGCTCCCCAGATCCAGACGCTTCCCCGCAGTCGGCCACTGTGTGTGGAGCACCTATGCTGCGTTACCGATCTGTTGTCGAGACAGTGTCGAAAGTCCTCTTCTCCTGGGGCCTGTGGGCCCCACCCGTATCGCCTGATCAGGTCATCCCAGATGGCGATCGAGGAACCTGACGACCCTCCGGATGGACAGGTCCCACTGCGGACCGAAGGCGTGCTGCTCGCCCTCGTAGACCCACAGCCGCTGCTGCACGCCAGCCTCCGCCATCAGGTCCCGGGTCGTGTAGGCCCACCTGATCGGGCAGGACTCGTCGTTGGTCCCGTGGTGCATCTGCAGCGGCACCGCGATGCGGTCGAAGTACGTCCGCGCCGAGAGTCCCTCCCAGAACTCGGGCGCCGTCCTCGGATCGCCGTGCTTGCGATAGAGCCGAGCCACCTCGTCGGGGCGCGACGGCACCGCCCACCGGTTGATGTTGTCGACGATGTCCGAGGAGACCGACGCGTACGTCACTCCGGCCCGAACCAGGTCCGGTTGGGCGACGAGCACGTTCATCACCACTCCCCCACCCATGGACCGGCCGAGCAGCGCGGTGCGCTCCGGGTCGACGTACGGAAGCCTCTTCATCGCCTGGACGGCGTTGATGGTGTCGCGCGTGTAGCCGAGGCGGCTCTCGTCCTCCTCGGTGCCCTCCGGGATGGGCGAGGAGCCGGCGTGGCCGCGGTAGTCGGTGTGCAGGACCACGTAACCCTCCCGGGCCAGCCGGTCCTGCTCGCGCCGCAGCCCCTGGCCGGTGACGTAGATGTCGGTGTCGATGTGGCCGTGGGCGAAGACGACGCCGGGGAACGGCCCCTGCCCGCGCGGCCGGAAGAGCACACCGGTGATGGTCAGCCGTCCGCTCGGGTAGCTGACCTCGAAGCGGCGGTAGGCATCGGTGCTCCCCGCCTCCCGCAGCACCTTCACCCGCCCGCCCGGGAAGTCCTCCCGCATCAGCTGCGCGAGCGAGACCTTGTCGGTGACCGGCGGGAGCGTCTCGGACGGACTCTGCGAGGGCGACGCGGGTGACGACGAGGCCGTCGAGGTAGGCGGGCTCGTCGGGCTCGTCGGGCTCGGTGCCCGAGACGCCGGCGCACCGACCGGCTCACCACCGCATCCGACAAGCAGCACGGCCGAGACGACCACCCCCGCCAGCGCCTTCGGGCTCATGTCGCTGAGGGTAGTCCGATTCCTGGGCTGTCGGGGCTGGGGCGGTAGTCCAGGGAGTTTCGGTCGGTTTACTCGCCAGTAACCGGCCAGAACTCCCTGGACTATCCGAATCACCTGACATAACCCGAACAACGAAAGAGGGCCCCTCCCGAAGGAGAGGCCCTCTTTGGTGAGGCTAGCGAGCTGGGATCAGAAGCCCATGCCGCCCATGTCGCCCATGCCACCGGTCGGGTCGCCACCAGCGGCGGCCTTCTCCGGCTTGTCGGCCACGACGGCCTCGGTGGTGAGGAACAGCGCGGCGATCGACGCAGCGTTCTGCAGCGCGGAGCGGGTCACCTTGGCGGGGTCGATGATGCCGGCCTGGAGCAGGTCGACGTACTCGCCCGTGGCCGCGTTGAGGCCCTGGCCGATCGGGAGACCCGCGACCTTCTCCGCCACGACGCCGCCCTCGAGGCCGGCGTTGACGGCGATCTGCTTCAGCGGAGCCGAGATGGCAGCCTTGACGATCGCGGCACCGGTGGCCTCGTCACCGTCGAGCTCGAGCTTCTCGAACGCGGTGGTCGCGGCCTGGATCAGCGCGACACCACCACCGGGGAGGATGCCCTCCTCGACAGCAGCCTTCGCGTTGCGGACGGCGTCCTCGATGCGGTGCTTGCGCTCCTTGAGCTCGACCTCGGTGGCCGCGCCGACCTTGATGACGGCCACGCCGCCGGCCAGCTTGGCGAGGCGCTCCTGGAGCTTCTCGCGGTCGTAGTCGGAGTCCGACTTCTCGATCTCGGCGCGGATCTGGTTGACCCGGCCCTCGATCTGACCCTGGTCGCCCGAACCCTCGACGATGGTGGTCTCGTCCTTGGTGATGACGACCTTGCGGGCCTGGCCGAGCAGCTCGATGCCGGCGGTCTCCAGGGAGAGGCCGACCTCCTCGGAGATGACCTGGCCACCGGTGAGGATCGCGATGTCCTGCAGCATGGCCTTGCGGCGGTCACCGAAGCCCGGAGCCTTGACGGCGACGGACTTGAAGGTGCCCTTGATCTTGTTGACGACCAGCGTCGAGAGGGCCTCGCCGTCGACGTCCTCGGCCAGGATGACCAGCGGCTTGCCGGTCTGCATGACCTTCTCCAGGACCGGGATCAGGTCCTTCACGCTGGAGATCTTCGAGTTGACGATCAGGATGTACGGGTCGTCGAGGACGGTCTCCATACGCTCCGGGTCGGTCACGAAGTAGGCCGAGATGTAGCCCTTGTCGAAGCGCATACCCTCGGTCAGCTCGAGGTCGAGCCCGAAGGTGTTCGACTCCTCGACGGTGATGACGCCTTCCTTGCCGACCTTGTCCATCGCCTCGGCGATGATCTCGCCGACGGTGGTGTCAGCAGCGGAGATGGACGCGGTGGCAGCGATCTGCTCCTTGGTCTCGATCTCCTTGGCCTGCGAGAGCAGCTGCTCGGAGACGGCGTCGACGGCCGCCTCGATGCCACGCTTCAGGCCGGCGGGGTTGGCACCCGCGGCGACGTTGCGCAGGCCCTCGCGGACCAGCGCCTGGGCGAGAACGGTCGCGGTCGTCGTGCCGTCACCGGCGACGTCGTCGGTCTTCTTCGCGACCTCCTTGACCAGCTCGGCGCCGATCTTCTCGTAGGGGTCCTCGAGCTCGATCTCCTTGGCGATGGACACACCATCGTTGGTGATCGTGGGGGCGCCCCACTTCTTCTCGAGCACGACGTTGCGGCCCTTGGGACCGAGGGTGACCTTGACGGCGTCGGCGAGGGTGTTGAGACCCTTCTCCAGACCCCGGCGGGCCTCCTCGTTGAAAGCGATGAGCTTCGGCATTGCTCCTGCGATCCTTCACTTGGGAAGTTCGTTGGATCCGGTCCGATGGGTTGCCCGCGACGGACGACGCCGCTCCCGGCAGAACCCTTCACTGCCGCTCGCAACGCCTCAACGTCACCGGTCCGGTTGTTGTCACTCTCATGGTAAGAGTGCCAGCCTCATGTTTAGCACTCGACCCCCGAGAGTGCAAGAAATTCGGGACCGGTGACGGAGGAGGTCAGCCGACCTTGACGCTCTTCTCGACCGGCTCGGCGTCGCCGACCTCGACCTCGAGCGTGAGCTGGTGGCCGGGCTGGTTCTTGAAGTTGGTCCCGTAGGACACGGTCTCACCAGGCGCGAGCGGCATCGGCTGGTCGGGGTCGTACTTGGTGAAGTCGGCCATGTCGCTCTCGTCGCCGCCGTTGATCTTGAACTTCGTGTAGAGCTCGTTGTCGGTGATGCCGGGCATGCCGCCGAGGTAGGCCCAGTCGTCCCACTTGGCGTCGACCTCGACGTCGTCCTCCTCGAGGTCCACCGGCGAGCTCCCGTTGTTGGTGATGACGTAGTTGAGGAACAGCAGGTCGTCGCCCTTGACGATCAGCGGCTTCTTCGTCTTGTTGTCGACGACGTTGCCGTCCTTGGGCGCCTTGGCGGTGCCGGCGTCGTAGACGTCGACGGAGATGTCGCCGGCCTGGATGGTGATCAGCTTCTTGCCGGTCTCGTACGTCGGCTTGGCCCATGCCGGCGCCTTGAAGTCGCCGCTCGCAGCACCCTCCTCGGCAGAGGGCGAGGCGTCAGCCGTCTCGGACTCGGTGGTCTCGGCCGTCGATGTGTCCTCGCCGTCGTCGGAGCCGGAGTCGTCGGAGCCGCAGGCGGCGAGCGGGCCGGTGACGGCGACGAGCGCGAGCGCTCCGATCACGCTGCTGCGACGAGCGACGGGCTTACGGAAATGAAGTGCCACAGGTATCCCCCGAGAGATGTCAGGCCGTTGTCTTTACCTTCATCATGCCGGGTCCGTCGCGGCCCGGGGCAGCGCAACGCCGGTCAGAGACGCTTCGCGAGCTCGGCGAACTCGAGGTCGTCGCGCAGCGGCAGACCGAAGCGCTCGTCGCCGTAGGGGAAGGGCTCGAATCGGCCCGTCCGCTCGAACCCGCGCCGCTCGTAGAACGCGATCAGCTCCTCGCGCTGGCGGATCACCGTCATCCGGATCTCGCGCGCACCCCACGCCCGCGCGATCCGCTCCGCCTCGGCGATGACCTCTTTGCCGACACCAGCGCCCTGCAGCCGCGGCGACACCGAGAACATCCCGAAATAGACGTACGCATCCCGCTTCTCGAGCTGGCAGCAGGCGACGATCACCCCCGGCCGATCCGCCGGCTGCTCCGCGACCAGCAGTCGCGCACCCGGCCCGGTGATGACGTCGCGTACGCCCTCGGCATCCGTCCGCTGGCCGGCCAGCAGGTCCGCCTCGGTGGTCCAGCCGGCCCGCGAGGCGTCGCCGCGATAGGCGGACTCGATCAGCGCGACCAGGGCCTCGACGTCGGAGAGGGTCGCGTCACGGAAGGTCAGCTGGGGCACGCGCCCAAAATACGGCACCACAGGATTTGAATCGGATTCGCTAGACGAGAACACGTTCTAGTTGCCACACTCGGGATGTGACTCCGATCACTCTTCCCGACATCCTCGAGGCGATGGCCGACGCCGTCCCCGACCGTACCGCCGTGTTCACCATGGAGCACGCCTACAGCTTCGCCGAGGTCGATGAGCGCGCGACCCGGCTGGCCAACCACCTGCTCGGGCAGGGCATCGAGCCGGGCGACCACGTCGCCGTCCACTCCCGCAACCGGATCGAGTGGGTCGACGCGTTCTACGGGTGCATGAAGGCGCGCGCGGTGCCGATCAACATCAACCACAAGTACCTCCACGACGAGCTCGACCACCTCTATCGCAACTCCGACGCCGTGGCCGCGATCATCGGTCCCGAGCACGTCGAGGCGGTCGAGGCGCTCGGCCTGGGGATCCCGACGCTGGTGCTGGGCGAGGAGTACGACGAGGCGGTCTCCGCCGCTTCGAAGGAACGGCCCGACATCGAGCGCAGCCCCGCCGACCGCTACGTCATCTACACCGGCGGCACCACCGGGATGCCGAAGGGCGTCGAGTGGCGCCAGGAGGACATCATCCGGGCCGCGATGAACGCGAGCCGGTTCGGAGCGCCGTTCGACACCGTCGAGCAGCTCGCGCAGGAGGCGGCAGCGCAGGAGACGCCGATGGTGCTGCTCGCCTGCGGTCCGATGATGCACGGCGGCAGCCAGTGGATCATGGGCAACGGGCACGTCGGTGGCTGCACGGTCGCGCTCTACACCGAGCCGGCCTGGTCGGCCGAGACGATCCTCGACCTCGTCCAGGCCGCCGGGGTCAACTCGCTCACCTTCCTCGGCGATGCGATGGGCCGTCCGGTCGCCGAGGCGATCCTGCGCGAGCCCGAGCGCTGGGACCTGAGCAGCCTCTTCGCGGTCTCCAACGGCGCGGCGCCAATCTCGGCCGGCGTCCGCGCACAGCTCCAGGAGGCGCTGCCCGGCCGCTACCTCCTCGACACCTACGGCGCCTCCGAGTCGGGCGCGACCGGGATGCACGTCGACGACGGCAACGACGGGCCGCAGGCCGCGCCGAGGTTCCAGGTCGGGATCGACGTACAGGTCTTCGACACCGACCTGAAACCGTGCGCGCCCGGTGAGACCGGGATGCTGGCGCGCACCGGATCGATCCCGCTGGGCTACTACAACGACCCGGTCAAGACCGCCGCGACGTTCAAGGAGATCGACGGGCAGCGCTGGTCGGTGCCCGGTGACTTCGCGCGCCGCGAGGAGGACGGTTCGATCACCGTGCTGGGCCGCGGCTCGGGCTGCATCAACAGCGGCGGCGAGAAGATCTTCCCCGAGGAGGTCGAGGCGGTGCTGCTGCGCCACGCGGACGTCTTCGACACCGCTGTCGTCGGCACCCCGCACGAGCGCTGGGGCCAGCAGGTCACCGCCCTCGTGCAGCTGCGCGAGGGCGCCACGACCTCGAAGGACGCCCTCCGGGAGCACTGCCGGAGCCTGATCTCGGCCTACAAGGTGCCCAAGGACATCCTGCTCGTGGAGCGAGTCCCTCGCACGCCCGTGAGCAAGGTGGACTATCGTGCGAGCGCTGCGGTCGCCGCCGAGCTGCTCGAGGCGCGTACGTGACGACCTGCTGATCGGACGTACGGTTCGGTGCCGTACGGCCCTACCCCTGGCCCTACCAAGGAAGGCGCAGACGTCCCTGTGTCCGCCGTGATCCCCCTCACACTGCCCGACATCCTGGAAGCTATGGCCGATGCGATCCCGGATCGCACGGCCCTCGTCACCACCGAGCGCGCCTACACGTACGCCGAGATCGACGAGCGCGCCACCCGCCTGGCCAACCACCTGCTGAGCGTCGGGCTCGAGCCGGGTGCCCAGGTCGCCGTGCACGCCACCAACCGCATCGAGTGGGTCGACGCCCTCTATGGATGCCTCAAGGCCCGCACCATCCCGGTCAACATCAACCACGCCTACCGGCGTGACGAGCTCGCCCGGACGTACGCCGCCACCGACTGCGTCGCGGCCATCGTCTCCCCCGAGTTCACCGACGACCTCGACGAGCTCGACCTGAAGCTGGAGCACAAGGTCGTCCTCGGGCCCGACTACGACGCCAAGGTCGCTGCGGCGTCGAAGGAGCGGCCGACGGTCGCGCGAACGCCCGGTGACTGGCACATCATCTTCACCACCGGCACCACCGGCACCCCGAAGGGCGCCGTCTGGCGCCAGGAGGACCTGATCTGGGCGGCGCTGAACACGGTGCGCCGCAACGCGCCGATCCCGTCCGTCGAGGGCCTCGCCGCCGAGGCGGCCGCGCGCGAGTCCGGCGTGGTCCTGCTCGCCGGCGGGCCGCTGCTCCACGGACAGAGCCAGATGCTGCTCCTGCGCGCCCTGGTCGCCGGCGGCACCGCGGTCCTCGACACCTCGCCCACGTTCTCGGCGGAGTCCTTCCTCGACCTCGCCGAGCGCGCCGGTGCCACCGCGATCACGCTGCTCGGCGACGCCCAGGCACGGCCCGTCGCCGCGGCCCGGCTCGTCGGGAAGAAGCGCTGGCCGCTGCGCTCGCTCGCCGGCGTCTCCAACACCGCTGCCCCGCTCTCCAGCGGTGTCCTCGACGTCCTGCGCAACGCGTTCAACCGCCGCGTGATCGTCGACTCCTACGGCACCCTCGAGACCGGCGTCACCGGGTCCCGCGCCGACGACGGCTCTCCGCTCGTCCCCGGCGAGGCGCGTTTCATGGTCGGTCCCGAGGTCGAGGTGTTCAGCCCCGACCTCACTCCCGCGGCCCCCGGCGTCGAGGGCCTGCTGGCCCGCTCCGGCCCCTCCGCGCTCGGCTACTACAACGACAACGCCCGCTCGGCCACCGCGATCAAGGTGATCGACAACCGCCGCTGGACCTTCCCCGGCGACCTCGCCCGCCGCGAGCAGGACGGCTCGATCACCCTGCTCGGCCGGGCCGCCACGCTGGTACGCACCGGCGACCTGCAGATCCACCCCGAGCGCATCGAGGGCGTCCTGCTGGCCCACGACGACGTCGTTGACGCCGCCGTCTTCGGCATGCCCCACCCGCGCTGGGGCCAGCAGGTCGCCGCCCTGGTCCAGCTCGCCGACGCCAGCGAGATCACCGCCGCCGACCTCCGCAGGCACGCCCGCGAGATCCTCGGTGACTCCTACGAGCCCAAGCTCGTCCTGCTCGTCGAGTCGGTGCCGCGTACGCCTGCGGGGACCGTCGACTACCGCGCCGCCGCCGGGCTCACCGCCGACATGCTCAGCACCGGCGGCAAGGGTTCGGACGATGACAACCCCGCCACCGGCCCGTAGTCGTACTTCGGGCTGATATCGACCCGTAGCTCCTATGGGCTGATATCCTCGCATCTATCGCATGAGTCGATATCAGCCCATAGGAGCCGGTCGTGGCGGACTATCACCTCACCGCAAGGTCACCAGAAGCACTTGGCCAGGCCCTCGCACGCCTAAGGGCAAAGCGCGGCGTCACGCAGGACGAGCTCGCGGAGGCGCTCGGCATCTCGCGGCGATACATCTACGAGCTCGAGTCCGGTAAGCCGAACCTGTACGCCACACGCATCTTCGAGCTGCTCCGAGAGCTTGGTGCCCACATCGAGATCCACGCCCGGGTCGACGAGGGTCAGCACTGATGCGCGATCCCCTCGACATCTGGCTCTACGGCACACGGATCGCCACCGTGTCCGAGGCGCACGACGGCCGCCTCACCCTGTCTTGGACCGCTGAGTCGCAAGAACGTTGGCCAGAAGGGACGCGTGTGCTGTCGGCAAAGCTGACGGTCGGCGACGTGCCGGCTCCCGCACTGGTGAAGAACTATCTGGACGGACTTCTCCCAGAAGGGAACGCCCGGACCAACCATGCGATGAGCGCGGGCGTCCCGCCGGACGACTCGTTCGCGATGATCCGATCGTACGGTCGCGACACGACCGGCGCGGCCATCTTCGTCACCGCGGGGACACCTGATCCCACCGCCGAAGGGCGGTATGTACCCCTGACGCAGGACCAGCTCGCCGAACGGGTCCGACGCGCGGACGAGCACTCCCCGGCGAGCGCATTCGGGACGGCGGCAGAGTCGATCAGTCTTCCCGGGATGGTCCCGAAGATCGCCGTCCACCACGAGGACGGCGGCTGGTTCGCCTGCAAGGACGGGGCACCATCGACCTGGATCGTCAAACGAGGCAGCTCGGCGGAGTCCGGCATCGCCGATGTCGTCGACACCGAGGTCGCCTGTCTGACGCTGGCTCGCATGGTCGGCCTGACCAACATCGACGCGAAGATCCTGCAGTTCGAGGACGTACGTGCCATCGCGGTCTCCCGCTACGACAGGGATCTCGACGGGGCGCACCCCCGGATCCACCAGGAGGATCTCGCTCAGGCGATCGGGCTGAACACGTTGGATCCCAACCGGAAGTTCCAGTGGGGGTCGAAGATGCCCTCCCTGCTGCACGCCGCCGACGTACTCCGCCTCGACGGGGGCAACCCGGACGACCTCCTGCGACTGGTCACCTTCTCCCACCTCGTCGGCAACACCGACATGCACGCGAAAAACATCTCGTTCATCCGTCGGGCCGACGGGAGCGTGACCCTGAGCCCGGCCTATGACGTCTCGATGCACCTCCACCATCGCCGCGACAATCGGCGGTTCGCGTTGGACGTCAACGGAAAGTTCCTCGTCGACGAGGTCACCATCGACGACGTCGTCGACGAGGGCCGCTCGTGGGGCCTGCCGGAGCGACGCGCCATCCGCGTCGTGAACCGCACTCTCTCCCAGGTCGCCCGAGCCCTCGACACCATCGACCGCTCCGCCCATTCTGGTGTGAGCGCCGAGGCCTGGGACCTGATCGAGAAGCGCACCCTCGACGCACTGGTCTAGGACCTGGGTCGCAGCAGGCCTGACCGCCCCAAGACAATGAGAGAACTCGCCGAGCCGGGCGTGTCATGAGGCTGGCACGCGGCTTACGATCCCCGGCGCGCCGACGAGCTGCTTCGCTGAGTTGGGCATCCGGTTCCTCCATCAAGGTATGCAGGCATGCCCGCTTCCCGGGTGGAGCTCCACGCGGGAAGCGGACCTTCGGCTGCATACCTTGGCGAAGGCCCAGGGCCCTACGCCTGCGAGAGCCCAGCGTCCTCGAAGGCGTCGTAGTTGGGGGCGATGGTGGCGCGGGGGCCGACGATGCCGCTGACCGCGTCGAGGGTCTTGAGGCCGTGGCCGGTGTTGATGATCACCGTCTCCAGGCTCGGGTCCAGGGCGCCGTTCTCGACGAGCTTCTTGGTGACCGCGAGGGTGGTGCCGCCGGCGGTCTCGGTGAAGATGCCCTCGGTGCGGGCGAGGAGGACGATCGCCTGGCGGATCTCGTCGTCGGTGACCTCTTCGACGGCGCCGCCGGAGGAGCGGGTGGCGTCGAGGACGTAGATGCCGTCGGCGGGGTTGCCGATGGCCAGGGACTTGGCGATGGTGTCGGGCTTGACCGGGCGGATGGCGTCGACGCCGGCCTTGAAGGCGGTCGCGACGGGGTTGCAGCCGGTGGCCTGGGCACCGAAGATCCGGTAGGGCTTCTCCTCGACGAGGCCGAGCTTGATCAGCTCCTTGAACGCCTTGTCGACCTTGGTCAGCTGGGAGCCGGAGGCGACCGGGATGACGATCTGGTCGGGCAGGCGCCAGCCGAGCTGCTCGGCGATCTCGAAGCCGAGGGTCTTGGAGCCCTCGGCGTAGAAGGGACGTACGTTGACGTTCACGAACGCCCAGCCGTCCTCTTCCGCGGCGATCTCCTGGGCGAGCTTGTTGACGTCGTCGTAGTTGCCGTCGACGGCGATCAGGTTGTCGGTGAAGACGGCCGAGTTGACCTGCTTCGGCTGCTCGAGGTTGCTGGGGATGAAGACCGCGGTGGGGATGCCGGCGCGGGCTCCGGCGGCGGCGACCGCGTTGGCCAGGTTGCCGGTCGAGGGGCAGGCGAAGACCTTGGCGTCGAGCTCGCGGGCGGCGCTCAGTGCGCAGGCGACGACGCGGTCCTTGAAGGAGTTGGTCGGGTTGGTGGAGTCGTCCTTGACCCAGAGCTTCTCGACGCCGAGCTCCTTGGCGAGGTTCCGCGCGTCGAGGAGCCGGGTGAAGCCGGGCTCGGTGTTGGGGCTCTGCTCGATGTCGGCAGGCACCGGGAGGAGCGCCTTGTAGCGCCAGATGTTGCGGGGCCCGGACTCGATCTCCTCGCGGGTCACGGCCGGGAAGTCGTAGGCCACCTCCAGTGGCCCGAAACACTCCGGACAGGCGTAGTGCGGACCGAGGTCGATCTGGTGACCGCACTCGCGGCACGACAGGGCCGAGGCGTTCCCGAAAGCGCCCTCGCGCAGGCCCTTCGTCTCCGTGGTCGCAGCGCTCATGAGAAACCTCCTCCTCATCTTCCCCGATCACGTCTCTCGCGCCGGGCCGGAATTAGCACCTGCTCCGCTACCCGCCCTGGCATGGGAGGAGGCTCGCGGTCGGTTGCCGGGACTTCACTGGGCCGTTCCCTCAGTCCCTCTCGATGAGCAGTAGCGATCGTACGGCAGGTATCCGGTGTCGAACACACCCGGGTTCCACTCCGCGGACTACATGTCCACCATCCGGACACCAGGTCAGCGAGCACGGAGGCGGCGCAGCATCCGGGCGTCGTCGAAACCCACCGCCCGGGCCGCCGACTCCATCGTGTTCCCGGCCGCGAGCAGGTGATCGGCGCGCTCCCGACGCAGCGCCTGCTGGTAGCGGAGCGGGGTGAGGCCCGTCGCGCTCACGAAGGCGCGGGTCAGGGTGCGCTCGCTCACCCCGGCGCCCTCCGCCAGACCGGAGAGCGGAAGCTGCTCGGCGAACCGGGCGTCGATGACGTCCTGCACGTGATGAACGGTGTCGTCGAGATGGTTGCGATGGCGCAGCAGGACGCTCTCCTGCGGCTGGTCGCCGTTGCGGCGCGCGTAGACGACCATGTCGCGGGCGACCCGAGCGGCCAGCGCGGGTCCGTGGCGCATGGCGAGGAGGTGCAGACTCAGGTCGATGCCGCTGGCGATGCCTGCAGAGGTCACGATCCGGTCATCGCTGGTGAAGAGGACGTCACGCACCACCCGCGCCTTCGGATAGCGCCTCGACAGCGCGTCCTGCAGGTCGTGATGGGTGGTGCAGCGGCGCCCGTCGAGAAGACCCGCCTGACCGAGGGCGTCGGCGCCGGCACAGACGCTGGCCACCTCACCCCCGGCCGCATGGTGGGCGCGCAGTCGCTCGGCGGTCTCGCGGCTGAGCCGGGGGCCGGCGACGAGGTCGTACGCCGCCTGCCAGCCCGGCACGAGGAGCAGGTCGTCCGGTTCGAGGTCCCGCCACTCCCCGGTGGGCACGAGGGGCAGGCCCTGCGCCGAGGGCACCTCCCCCGACTCGGCGCCCGCGACGTACGCCAGGTCGTAGGGGTGCCCCAGGTTGCCCGCCGTGTGGAACGCCTGTGCGGGCCCGGCGAGGTCGAGCAGATGTACGCCGGGAAGCAGCACGAACACGACGGCGCTCATGCCGCAGATGCTGCCACAGCCTCCAGCTCGGCGATGGTGGCGATCTCGGCGAACCGGCCGCTGAGCACGAGCTTCGTACGCTCCACCACCTCCGCGGCAGACAGTCCGCCCAGGGGCTCGGTGGTGACGGCGTCGGCGACGTAGGTGACCCGGTAGCCGAGATCGAAACCGAGGCGCGCGTTGGTCTCGACGCACTGCTCGGCGCGGATCCCGCAGACCACGAGCTCGGTGACACCGCGCTCGGTCAGCACCTGCTGCAGGTTGGTCGTGGTGAAGGCGTTGTGCGCGGTCTTGCGCACCTCGACGTCGCCGGGCCTCGGACCGCTGAGGCCGTCGAGGTAGCGCACGTGACCCGAGTCCGGGTCGAAGGCTCCGCCGCTGCCGGGCTCGGTGTGCAGCACCCAGACGACGAGGTCGCCGTTGGCACGGGCCAGGCTCACCAGCCGGTCGGCACGCTCGGCGATGTCGGGGTGGAGGGTCTGCTCCCAGGCGTCCAGCTGACGGAAGGACTCTTGGATGTCGATGACGAGAAGGGCTCGATTGCTCATGTCACCAGTGTGCGAGCTGCCCGCTCGATGCACGAGGCATCAAGCGGGCAGCATCCGGAACGATCCGGTCAGGCAGCGGCGACCGAGCTCTGCGGCGTCGCAGCCGCTTCGGCGGGCGCGAGGGCGCCACGTACGACATCCCGGACGTCGCTGACCAGGTTGATCTGCAGCGCCTGCTTGACCTCGTCCGGCACCTCGTCGAGGTCGGGCTCGTTGCGCTGGGGCACGAAGACCTCGGTCAGACCGGCCCGCTGGGCCGCGAGCAGCTTCTGCTTGAGACCGCCGATGGGCAGCACCCGGCCGGATAGCGAGACCTCACCGGTCATGCCGACCTCGCTGCGCACCGGGCGACCGGTGGCCAGCGAGGCGAGCGCGGTGACCATGGTGATGCCGGCGCTCGGACCGTCCTTGGGGACCGCGCCCGCGGGCACGTGGACGTGGAGCGAGCGGTCCAGCACCTCGGGGTCGACGCCCAGCTCGGCCGCGTGCGAGCGGACGAAGGAGAGCGCGATCTGCGCGGACTCCTTCATCACCTCGCCGAGCTGACCGGTGATGTTCAACCCGGTCTGCCCGTCGGCCGCGGACGCCTCGATGAAGAGCACGTCCCCGCCGAGGCCGGTGACGGCCAGCCCGGTGGCGACACCGGGCACCGACGTACGCTCCGCCGACTCCGGCGTGAACCGCGGTCGCCCGACGAGGTCCTTGAGGTTGTCGAGGTCGATCTCGACGTGCTCGGCGCCGGTGGCCAGCTTCGTCGCCGCCTTGCGCAGCGCCTTGGCGATCAGCCGCTCGAGCTGGCGTACGCCGGCCTCGCGGGTGTAGTTCGCGGCCAGCTCACGCAGGGCGTCGTCGGAGATCGTGGCCTCCTCGGCGGTCACCGCGGCACGCTCGAGCTGGCGGGGCAGCAGGAAGTCGCGGGCGATGGCGACCTTGTCGTCCTCGGTGTAGCCGTCGATGGTGACCAGCTCCATCCGGTCCAGCAGAGCGCTCGGGATCTGCTCGACGACGTTGGCCGTCGCGATGAAGAGGACGTCGGAGAGGTCGAGGTCGAGCTCGAGGTAGTGGTCGCGGAAGGTGTGGTTCTGCGCCGGGTCGAGCACCTCCAGCAGCGCGGCCGCCGGGTCGCCCCGGTAGTCGCTGCCGACCTTGTCGACCTCGTCGAGGAGCACGACCGGGTTCATCGAGCCGGCCTCCTTGATGGCCCGCACGATCCGGCCCGGGAGCGCACCGACGTAGGTGCGGCGGTGACCGCGGATCTCGGCCTCGTCACGTACACCGCCCAGCGCGACCCGCACGAACTTCCGCCCGAGCGAGCGCGCCACGGACTCGCCGAGCGAGGTCTTGCCGACTCCCGGCGGACCGGCGAGCAGCACCACGGCGCCCGAGCCACGGCCGCCGATCACCTGCAGGTTGCGCTCGGCGCGACGGGCGCGGACCGCCAGGTACTCGACGATCCGGTCCTTGACCTCCTCGAGACCGTGGTGGTCGGCGTCGAGGACCTCGCGCGCGGCGGTCACGTCGGTGGAGTCCTCGGTCGTGACACCCCAGGGCAGCTCCAGCACCGTGTCCAGCCAGGTGCGGATCCAGGCGGTCTCGGGGTTCTGCTCGGAACCCCGCTCGAGCTTGTCGACCTCGCGCAGCGCGGCCTCGCGTACGGCCTCGGGGAGGTCGGCGGCCTCCACCCGGGCGCGGTAGTCCTCGGAGCCCTCGGGCTCGCCCTCGCCGAGCTCCTTGCGGATCGCGGCGAGCTGCTGGCGCAGCAGGAACTCCCGCTGCGTCTTCTCCATGCCCTCGCGTACGTCCTCGGCGATCTTGTCGCTGACCTCGGACTCTGCGATGTGGTCCTTGGCCCAGGCGATCACCTTCTCGAGGCGCTCGGCGACGTCCGGTGTCTCGAGCAGATCGCGCTTGGCCTCGTCGTCGAGGTAGGGCGCGTAGCCGGCGGTGTCGGCGATCTCGGACGGCTCGGTGAGCCGGTTGATCTGGTCGATGACCGGCCAGGCCTCGCGACGCTGCAGCACTGCGACGACCAGCCGCTTGTACTCCTCGGCCAGCTCCTTCGCGTGCTCCGAGGTCGTCTCCTCGGCCTCCTCGACCTCGACCCACAGCGCCGCACCCGGCCCGGTCACGCCGGAGCCGATCTTCGCGCGGCCGACGGCCCTCAGCACCGCCGCGGGCTCACCGCCCCGGAAGCGGCCGACGCGCTCGATGGTGGCCACGGCACCGTACGTCGCATACCGGTCCCCCAGCCGCGGCGCGACCAGCAGCCGGCTCTCCGAGCCTGCCCGGGCGGCGTCGACGGCAGCCTGCGCCGCCTCGTCGAGACCGATCGGCACGACCATCCCCGGCAGCACCACGGCATCCGAGACGAACAGCACAGGAAGCTTGTCCATGCGGACCCTCCTAGAAGAGTTGAGTGATACCGACTCAACTTCCGGGAGCAACCGGATGTTCCCTCCGGTTAATCTGTTCGCTGTGAGCGGACGGCGCGAGGTGTAACACGCTGTTACACCGACTATCCGGTCGTTCATTTAGGGCGAGTAGTCCTACGAACGACGTGTTACCCGCCGCGTACGCCGCGTACGCCGCGTACGCAGCCCAGCCCCTCCCCCGCGAGCTACAACTGCGCAGCGTCGGCCGTCAGCCGCCGGAGCAGCTCGAGCACACCGTCGGGACCGTCGACCTCGAGGTCGGCCAGGTCGGCGAGCGGGCCGCGGTCGGAGCCGGCGTGAGAGTAGACGAGCAGGGTCGGGGAGCCGGTCGACCTGCCCCACGCCTTGACCGCCTCGAAGGCCTCGATGTCGCCCAGGTCGTCACCGCCGAAGAGGATCGCGCCGGGGGCGACCTCGGCGACCAGCGTCTCGATGGCGTTGCCCTTGTGCATGCCGGGGGCGCGGACCTCGATGACCTGCTTGCCGGGCTCGATCACGAGCCCGTGCTCGGCGGCCAGCTCGGTGATCGCAGGAAGGAGGCGGTGAGCCGTGCCCTCGGGGAGCTGCCGGGTGTGGACGCCGACGGCGAGCCCCTTCTCCTCCAGGTACGCGCCCGAGGCCCCGTGCTCCTCCAGCACCGCCGGAAGCGCAGCCTCGAAGGCGGCCAGCCCCTCGGGCGGTGGCGGGCCGACGACCACCCGGTCGGAGCCGCTCCAGCGCTGGTTGCCGTACTGGCCGAAGACGTAGAGCTCGGTGCCGACCTCCGCGAGCGCGTCGGCAATCGCAGCCAGCCCGCCGAGCTCGACGACCTGACCCGCGGGGCGGCCCGTGACGACGGCCAGCGCCTTCACGCCGGAGGCGAGGGCGATGAGCGTCGCGGCGGCGTCGGGATGGATCCGCGCGGAGGCGGGGTCCTCGACGATCGGCGAGAGCGTCCCGTCGAAGTCGAGCCCGACGAGTGCGTCGGCGGCAGCGGCGGCGACCGCGGCGTACTTCTGCTCACCTGCGATGCCGTCAGGCAGGGTTTCAGCCATGCCCCAACTCTGTCATGACAGGCCCCTCGGAACCGACGAGGAGGGTATCGCCGTGCGTCAGATCACACGCCGCGGAGAAGGGCCGGAAGCCCTCAGAGTGCACCGGTCAGGATGACCGTCAGCCGGTCGCCCTTCATGGACCCCTCGACCGAGAGATGGGTGCGTTTGATGCCGAGGTCGTCGGCGAGCTGCTTGCCCTCGCGCTCCATGCCGGCCGGGAAGTAGACGGTGTTGGCCGGGATGGAGCCCATCCAGTTGTCCTCACCGACGACGTTCCAGCCGACCGTGGTCGCCTTGCCCGCGACCTCACCGGCCAGGCCGGCGATGTTGGTGTTGTTGTAGACCTCGACGCTGACCTTGCTCCGGTCGACCGGCGGCGGAGCCGGTTTGGTCGGCTTCTTCTTCTCGGGCGCCGCGGACTTCTCGGCCTTGGCCGCCTTCGGCGAGGCGGAGGCCGAGGCGGACGGGCCGGCACCGGCCTTGGCGATCTCGTCGCCCCGGTCGTCGCCACCGGTGACCCAGAAGATGACCACCGCGGCGACGACGGTCAGCACGCTCAGCGCGATGACAGGTGTGGGGAGCGCGACGCCACGCTCCCCCTTCGAAGGACGTACGCAGCCGGTCATTCAGACCTCGAAACCGAGCCGTCTCGCCGAACGCTGCCGCTGCCGGGCCGCACGGAGCCGCCGCAGACGGCGTACCAGCAGCGGGTCGGCCTCGAGGGCCTCCGGCTTGTCGATCAGGGCGTTCAGCACCTGGTAGTAGCGGGTGGCGGACATGTTGAATGCCTCGCGCACAGCAGCCTCCTTGGCGCCGGCGTACTTCCACCACTGACGCTCGAAGTCAAGGATCTGCTTGTCACGCTCGCTGAGGCTCGCGGGGTCCTCACCTGGGCCTGTGACCTGCACGTTTACAGCGCTCATTCCTCGTCCCCCGGGGTCGTCTGCATCTGACGACAGAGTAACCCGCCGAACTACACCGCTGTGGTTCACCCTTGCGCGTGTTGCTCGACAGGTATTCGGAACGTGCCCGAAGTCACAAGTGGCACGACGCCGCCCGGAACCTGGGTTCTGTCCATTAGAGTCGGGGATGTGCAGGCTGACCTGGTGATCGTGGCCAACCGGCTCCCCGTGGACCGCGTGGAGATGCCGGACGGCACGAAGGCATGGCGTCGCTCGCCAGGAGGCCTGGTCAGCGCCCTCGAGCCCGTGCTGCGAGCCAACGACGGCGTCTGGATCGGATGGCCGGGTGGCACCGACGAGGACCTCGAGCCGTTCGAGGACGACGGGCTCCAACTGCTGCCGATGACGATGTCCGCCCAGGACATCGAGGAGCACTACGAGGGCTTCTCCAACGGCACCCTGTGGCCGCTCTACCACGACGTCGTCGCCAAGCCGGAGTTCCACCGCGAGTGGTGGGACGGCTATCAGCGGGTCAACAAGAGGTTCGCCGAGAAGTGCGCGGAGGTCGCCTCGAAGGGCGCCACCGTGTGGGTGCAGGACTACCAGCTCCAGCTGGTCCCGCAGATGCTGCGCGAGCTCCGCCCGGACCTGCGCATCGGCTTCTACCTGCACATCCCGTTCCCGCCGGCCGAGCTCTTCCAGCAGGTCCCCTGGCGCCGGCAGCTCCTCGAGGGCCTCCTCGGCGCCGACCTGGTCGGCTTCCAGCTCCCCCAGGCCGCTCAGAACTTCGTCCGCCTGGTCCGCCAGCGCGTCGGCCACAAGACCCATCGCGACCTGGTCTACCTCCCCGACGGCCGTAGCGTGCACGCGGCCGCGTTCCCGATCTCGATCGACTTCGTCAGCTTCGACGAGCTGGCCCACGACGAGAGCGTCAACCAGCGCGCCAAGGAGATCCGCCAGCAGCTCGGGGACCCGAAGAAGATCCTGCTCGGCGTCGACCGGCTCGACTACACCAAGGGCATCCACGCCCGGCTGCGTGCCTTCGGCGAGCTGCTGCGCGACACCAAGCTCGACGTCGAGGACGCGATCTTCGTCCAGGTCGCGGTGCCCTCGCGCGAGCGCGTGGAGCAGTACCGCAAGCTCCGCGACGACATCGACCGCCTCGTCGGCCGCCTCAACGGCGACCTCGGCCGCATCGGCCGCCCGGCGATCTCCTACCTCCACACGAGTCTCCCGCGCGCCGAGATGGCCGCGCTCTACCGCGCCGCCGACATCATGGTCGTCACCCCCTACCGCGACGGCATGAACCTGGTCGCGAAGGAGTACGTCGCCTGCCGCTACGACAACGACGGCGCCCTGGTGCTCTCCGAGTTCGCCGGAGCCGCCGAGGAGCTGCGCCAGGCCTGGCTCGTGAACCCCTACGACATCAACGGCATGAAGGCCGCGCTGCTCGAGGCGTACGAGGCGGAGCCGAAGGAGCTCACCCGCCGGATGAAGGCGATGCGCAAGCAGGTCGCCTCCAAGGACGTGCGCCACTGGGCCGAGTCGTTCCTCGAGGAGCTCGCCGCGGTCCCGGGTGTGCACAACAAGAACGTGCTCCCGCCCAACAGCCACTGAGCGTGCCACTAGAGTCGGAGCGTGACCACCAACTCTGACCCGATCAGGTGGGGAATCCTCGGCACCGGCCGGATCGCCCACTCCCTCGCGACCGACCTGATGCTCGTCCCCGACGGCCGACTCGTGGCGGTGGGCTCACGGAGCACGGAGTCCGCGGAGACCTTCGCGAAGACGTACGCAGCAAACGAGCCGGTCCGCGCGCACGGCTCCTACGAGGAGCTGGCCGCCGACCCGGACGTCGACGTCGTCTACGTCGCCACCCCGCACTCCCACCACCTCGAGCACGCCACCCTGATGCTCGAGGCCGGCAAGCACGTGCTGTGCGAGAAGGCGCTGACGCTCAACGCCGCCGACTCCCAGACGATGGTCGACCTGGCGACCTCCAAGAAGCTGTTCCTGATGGAGGCCATGTGGATGGCCACCAACCCGATCATCCGGCGCCTGGTCGCCGACGTGCAGTCGGGCCGCTTCGGGGTGCCGCGTCACGCCCACGCCGAGCTCGGCTTCGTCGCCACGCCCGAGGCCAACCAGCGCCTGCTCGACCCGGCCCTGGGCGCGAGCGCGCTGCTCGACATGGGCATCTACCCCCTCACCTTCGCCCACCTGCTCTTCGGTGAGGCCCGCGCGCTGACCGCCCAGGCCAACATCGGCACCGGTGAGGACGGCGGCACCTTCGACCTCGACCTGGTCATGACCGGGAAGTACGCCGGCAACGAGCTGTCCACCATGGTCGCCTCGGTCACCTCCTACTCGTCGCGCTCGGCCGCGATCGCCACCGACCAGGGCCGCGTCGAGCTGACCGACTTCCACCACCCGTCCTCGGCCGTCTTCAAGCCGGCCGACGGCGGTGAGCCCGTCGAGATCGTCGGCGACGAGCCCGTCATCGGGGCTGCGTACGGCAACGAGATCGTCGAGGTGCAGCGATGCCTGCGCGAGGGGCTCCTGGAGTCCCCGCTGGTGCCGCACAGCCAGACGCTCAGCCTGATGCGGCAGATGGACATGATCCGCCAGTCGGTCGGCGCTCGCTACGCCGGCGAGGCCTGAGGGTCAGGCCGTCCTCGGTTTCTCGTCGAACGAGCGCTGCGGGTGCACCACGTCGAGGAGCTCCTGGGTGACCTGGCTGCCCAGGCTCCCCCAGTGGTCCTTGTAGCCGTAGACGCCGGCGAGGGTGCGTGACTCGTAGTCGCCGTTCATGACCTCGATGTCATGGGGCGTGATCAGGCCGGGGTGAGCGACGCCGACCGCCGCGGAGACCTTCATCAGCTCCCGGCGCAGGGTCTTGAGGTAGCTGGCGCAGCGGTCGCCCTTGTCCTGCGGGTCGAGCCCGCCGGTGAGCCACTTGTTCTGCGTCGCGACCCCGGTCGGGCAGGTGTCGTCGTGACACCTCTGCGCCTGGATGCAGCCGACCGACATCATCGCCTCCCGGCCGACGTTGATCATGTCGGCACCGAGGGCGAACGCGACCGCGGCGTTCTCCGGCAGGCCCAGCTTGGCCGAGCCGATGAAGGTCACCGCGTCGGTCAGGCCGAGCTCGGCGAAGGTGCCGTAGACCCGGGAGAAGCCGATCCGGTATGGCATCGCGATCGCGTCGGAGAAGATCAGCGGCGCCGCGCCGGTGCCGCCCTCGGCGCCGTCGATGGTGATGAAGTCGACGCCCCGCTCGCCGGAGAGCATCTTGGCGGCGAGCTCCTGCCAGAAGCCCATCTCGCCGACCGCCGACTTGATGCCGACCGGGAGTCCGGTCTCGGTGGCGATCATCTCGACGAAGTCGAGCATCGAGTCGACGTCGTGGAAGGCGGTGTGTCGCGACGGAGACGCGCAGTCCTTGCCGACCTCGATGCCACGGATCTCGGCGATCTCCGGGGTCACCTTGGGCGCCGGCAGCAGACCGCCGAGCCCCGGCTTGGCGCCTTGGGAGAGCTTGATCTCGATCGCCTTGACCGGCGCCGTCGCGACCCGCTCCTTCAGCCGCTCGAGCGAGAAGGTGCCGTCGAGGTCACGGCACCCGAAGTAGGCCGTGCCGATCTGCATGATCAGGTCGGCACCGCCCTCGAGGTGGTAGGGCGAGATGCCGCCCTCGCCGGTGTTGTGCATCGCCCCGGCCTTGTGGGCACCCAGGTTGAGCGCGGTGATCGCCGGCCCCGACAGTGACCCGAAGGACATCGCCGAGATGTTGACGATCGACTCGGGCCGGAAAGCCTTCGCCCGTCCGCGCGGACCACCGAGCACCTTCGCCGCGGGCAGCTTGGCGGCCGGGTCGTGGTCGTCGGGCAGCTTGTCGGCGAAGGTGCGGTGCTTGATGTGGATGTGGCCCTGGGTGTGCTCGATGTCGTTGTCGGTGCCGAAGCCGAAGTAGTTGTTCTGCTCCTTGGCGGAGGCGTACACCCAGCGGCGCTGGTCGCGGCTGAACGGCCGCTCCTCGTCGTTGCTGGTGACGATGTACTGCCGCAGCTCCGGACCGATCTTCTCCATCAGGTAGCGCGCATGCCCGACCACCGGGAAGTTCCGCAGGATCGCGTGCTTGCGCTGGGTCAGGTCGCGGGCGGCGACCACGCCGGCGGCCACCACCGCTCCACCGAGCAGGGTCGTCATCTTCATATAGGACTTCCTACCCGTCACCCACCTGCTTGTAAACGTCCGCAACGCGCCGCGCGCGTGCCACCGCTAGGCCAGCTCGGGGATGACCTTCGACTCGAAGAGCTCGATCGACGAACGGTCGTAGGCCGCGTCGGCGAAGTAGGTGATGGCGTACGTCATGCCGAGCGCCTCACGCTCCTTGAGCGCCTCCACGATCTGCTCGGGCGTGCCGTTGAGACCCGCGCTGCGCCAGCCCTCGGACATCTCGGCGACCTTCGCCTCGCCCAGGTGGGGAGTCAGCCGGGCGGCCGCCTCGCTCATCTTGCGCTCGACCTCCGCCTCGTTCTCACCGATGAAGACGTTGTAGTTGGAGGAGCGGGTGATCTCGCCGAAGTCGCGGCCGAGGTTCTCGCAGTGAGCCGCGAGGATGTCGGACTTGGTCTTGAACGTCTCCGGGTCGCCGGCGAAGTTGGTGTAGTCGGCGTACTGCGCCGCGATCTTCAGGGTCACCTTCTCGCCACCGCCGGCGATCCACAGCGGGATGCCGGAGCGACCCTGCTGCAGCGGCAGCGGCTGACAGATGGCGCCGTCGACCTGGTAGTACTTCCCGTCCAGCGACGAGACGCCCTTGGTCCAGGCCTGCTGGAAGATCTGGACGCCCTCGCGCAGCATGCCGAGGCGGTCGCGAGCAGCCGGGAAACCGTAGCCGTAGGCGCGCCACTCGTGCTCGTACCAGCCGGCGCCGATGCCCATCTCGATGCGGCCACCGCTGATGTGGTCGGCGGTCGCGGCGACCTTCGCGAGGTAGGCGGGGTTGCGGTAGGACATGCACGAGCACATCTGCCCCAGGCGTACGCGTGAGGTCACCGCACCCAGTCCGGCCATCAACGACCAGGCCTCGTGGGTCGCCTGGTCGGACGGCTCCGGGGTGGTGTGGAAGTGGTCGTAGACCCAGATGCTCTCCCAGGGCCCGGAGTCCGCGTGGGTCGCCAGGTCCTTCATCGTCGTCCACTGGTCGGCCGGGTCGATCCCGACGAGGTCGAAGCGCCATCCCTGCGGGACGAAGAAACCGAACTTCATGTCTACTCCTTGATGAGTCCAACCTGGGTGCCACGGACAACCTATCCGCCGGCGCCAGCCGATACCCTCATGATTTATGAGCGCACTCGCCGGACTCGTGGACAAGGGCCTGATGGCTGCCGACTGGGCCGAGGCGCTGGCGCCGGCCGAGCCGCAGATCGAGCAGATGGGCCGCTTCCTGCGCGAGGAGCTCGCGGCCCGGCGCCCCTACCTCCCCGACGGCGACCGCATCTTCAACGCCTTCCGGCGCCCGCTGCGCGACGTACGCGTCCTGATCGTCGGCCAGGACCCCTACCCGACCATCGGCCACCCGATCGGGCTCAGCTTCGCGGTCGAGAAGGACGTACGCCCCCTGCCCGCCTCGCTGCGCAACATCTACGCCGAGCTGACCACCGACCTCGACCTGAAGATGCCCGAGCACGGCGACCTCTCGGCCTGGGCCGACCGCGGGGTGATGCTGCTCAACACCTCGCTGACCGTGCGGCCGGGCGCCCCGGCGTCCCACTCGAAGAAGGGCTGGGAGGAGGTCACCGGTCGGGCTATCGACGTCCTCGGCCGCCGCGGCGGGCCGCTGGTCGCGATCTTGTGGGGCCGGCACGCGCAGAACCTCGAGCCGAGGCTCAACGGTGTCCCCGCGATCAAGTCGGTCCACCCCTCACCGTTGTCCGCGCGCCGCGGCTTCTTCGGCTCCCGGCCGTTCTCCCGCGCCAACGCGCTGCTGGTCGAGCAGGGTGGGTCGCCGCTCGACTGGTCCCTGCCGGAGTGATCTCGGCCGGTGTGATCTCTGCCGGCCAGGCGGACTAGGATCGGCGCATCGGTTCGTCGGCGCGGTGAACGGGGGTCACGTGGGCGAGAACTCGGCCGGTCCGGCG
Organism: Nocardioides luteus; assembly: GCF_014648595.1. Classification (GTDB taxonomy): domain Bacteria; phylum Actinomycetota; class Actinomycetes; order Propionibacteriales; family Nocardioidaceae; genus Nocardioides; species Nocardioides luteus. The sequence continues at coordinate 143,536 of NZ_BMRK01000008.1, forward strand.
CTGTCGGTCTCGGGCCGCCTCAAGGTCGGCGGCACCATCCTCGTCGTCCTGCTCGCGGTCTGGGCCGCCTTGCTCGGCGCCCGGCTCCTGATGGACCGGACCGGACCGCCCGAGTATCCGGCCGAGGACGTACGCGACTGGGCGACCTTCGCCGACCACCTCGTCCTGGGCACGGCGGAGGACGACGGCCTGGAGATCACCGCCGTGCTGTGGAGCCGTCAGGGCGCTCATCCGATCGGTCGGCGAGTCTCGTTCGAGGCGGAGCTGAGCGCCGGCGCGGCGTACGCGGTGCCGGTGGCCTGGACCGGCGGCGACGACGGCCGCTGGGTGGCGCTGGCCCCCGAGGCGGTCGTCCCGATCGACGGTGGGCGGATCGATGCGGGCCACGAGACCTGGGTCGGCGACATCACCGGGAAGTCGCCGCGCGCGCTGGCCGCCGAGCTCTACGAGACCGGCCCGTATCCGGCCGCGGTGCCCCACCTCTACGAGAGTCTCGAGCAACGTCTCGCCGCTGTGGAGCGCTAGGTAGGATTCTGGCGTGAGCCAGGACTCCCCTACACGGCCCCAGCGCGCCAGCTGGCTCCGGGCCGGCATCTGGTCGCTCGGTTTCGTCGCGGTGCTCTGGATCCTCGAGGCGACCGACTACGTCAGCGGCCACCAGCTCGACTCGCTCGGCATCATGCCGCGCACCGACGCCGGCCTCATCGGCATCGTCTTCGCTCCCGTGCTCCACTTCGGCTGGGCCCACCTCTACGGCAACACGCTGCCCGCGCTCATCCTCGGCTTCCTGGTGCTCGCCTCCGGCGTGGGGCGCGGGATCGTGGCGACCCTCATCATCTGGGTCGTCGGTGGTGTCGGCGTCTGGGTGTTCTCGCCCCCGGGCAGCATCACCGCCGGCACCTCGATGCTGATCTTCGGCTGGCTCGTCTACCTGATCATGCGCGGGCTCTTCAGTCACAAGGTCAGCCAGATCGTCATCGGCGTACTGATCTTCCTGGCCTACGGCAGCCTGCTCCTCGGCGTGCTCCCCGGGCAGACCGGCGTCTCCTGGCAGGGCCACCTCTTCGGCGCGATCGGCGGGGCGATCGCGGCCTGGCTGCTCAACGACCCGCCACAGAAGAAGGCCCGATAACCGCTCTGCCCCGCGGGCTGGTGGAGACTGGCACCATGCAGATCCTCTCCATCCAGTCGCACGTGGCGTTCGGCTACGTCGGCAACTCGGCCGCCGTCTTCCCGATCCAGCGCCTCGGCCACGAGGTTTGGCCGGTGCTCACGGTCAACTTCTCCAATCACACCGGCTACGGCGCTTGGCGCGGACCGGTCGTGGCGGCCGACGAGGTGGCCGCGGTCATCGAGGGGATCTCCGAGCGCGACGGCCTCTCCACCGTCTCCGCGGTGCTCTCGGGCTACCAGGGCGACCCGGCCGTGGGCGCGATCGTCCTCGACTCCGTACGCCGGGTGAAGGAGCTCAACCCGCGAGCCCTCTACTGCTGCGACCCGGTGATGGGCGACGTCGGGCGCGGGATGTTCGTCCGCGAGGGCATCCCGGAGTTCATGCGCGACGAGGTCGTCCCCGCCGCCGACGTGATCACGCCGAACCACTTCGAGCTCAACTTCCTCGCCGGCGTCGAGTCGACGAGCACGGTGCAGGAGGTGCTCGCCGCGGTCGACGTGGTCCGCCAGTCCGGCCCCTCCAACGTGCTGGTGACCTCGGTGATCACCGACGACCCGAACCACCTCGACCTGGTCGCTGTCTCCGACGAGGGCGCCTGGTCGGTCACCACTCCCCTGCTCCCGATCTCCCCCAACGGCGGCGGCGACGTCACCGCAGCGGTCTACCTCTCCCACCTGCTCTCGACCGGCTCCACGCCGACCGCCCTCGGCCGCACCGCGAACACCCTCTTCGCCATCCTCGACCGGACGCTGAAGTCAGGTCGCCGTGAGCTCGAGCTCGTCGCCTCCCAGGACGACATCGCCGACCCGCCGACGACGTACGAGGTCACCCAACTCCGCTGAAACAGATAAATGGAGCCGGTGACAGGAGTCGAACCCGCGACATCCTCATTACAAGTGAGGCGCTCTACCAACTGAGCTACACCGGCATGCCGTACGTCATCCGTGACGGCTGGACAATCGTAGCCATCCGCCTCGCGATACACGCAGCCGACGGGCCCAACCAAACCCTCGGAGACATGCGCGTGACCTCCATCTGAGATGGTTTCGTCTCATCCGACGACTACGGGTACACGAAGGGAAAGCGGATGACAGACATCTTGGGCTCCATCAACGGGGTCATCTGGAGCGACTGGCTGGTGTATCTCTGCCTCGCGGTGGGGGTGTTCTTCTCGGTGCGGTCGCGGTTCCTCCAGGTCCGCCACTTCCCCGAGATGATCCGGCTGCTCGCGCGCGGGGAGAAGTCCTCGTCGGGGGTCTCCTCGTTCCAGGCGCTCGCCATGTCGCTGGCGGGTCGCGTCGGGACGGGCAACATCGCCGGTGTCGCGACCGCGATCGCATTCGGTGGCCCGGGCGCGATGTTCTGGATGTGGGCGGTGGCCTTCCTCGGCGCCTCGACGTCGTTCGTCGAGAGCACCCTCGGCCAGGTCTACAAGACCCGCGACCCGCTGACCGGTGAGTACCGCGGCGGTCCGGCCTACTACTTCAGCCGAGCCTTCGCCCACACCCGGGCGAAGAAGCTCTTCACCGTGTACGGGTTCGTCTTCGCGGCCGTGACCGTGCTCGCGTGCGGCGTGCTCCTCCCCGGTGTCCAGGCCAACTCGATGACCGCCAGCATGACCAACGCCTGGGGCCTCCCGGCCTGGGGCGTCGCGATCGCGACCGTCATCGTCTTCGCGTTCGTCGTCGTGGGCGGCGTCAAGCGCATCGCCTCCTTCGCCACGCTGGTGGTCCCGTTCATGGCGGTCGCGTACGTCGCCGCTGCTCTGGTCGTCGTCGTGGTGAACTCCTCGCAGATCCCCTCGGTGATCAGCGACGTCTTCTCCAGCGCCTTCGGCATGCACTCGGCCTTCGGCGCCGTGCTCGGTCTGGCCGTGATGTGGGGCGTCAAGCGCGGCGTCTACTCCAACGAGGCCGGGCAGGGCACCGGCCCGCACGCGGCCGCCGCGGCCGAGGTCTCCCACCCGGCGAAGCAAGGCCTCGTGCAGGCCTTCGCGGTCTACGTCGACACCCTCTTCGTCTGCTCGGCCACCGGGTTCCTGATCCTCTCCACCGGCGCCTACCGCGTCTTCGAGGACGGCAGCGAGACCAGCGGCGTGCTCGCCGACGGCGGCTCCCTCGCAGCCAACGTCGAGGTCGGTCCGGCCTACACGCAGACCGCGTTCGACACGGTCTTCCCGGGGGTGGGTGCGTCCTTCATCGCGATCTCGCTGGCGTTCTTCTGCTTCACCACGATGGTGGCCTACTACTACATGGCCGAGACCAACCTGCGCTTCATCGTCGGGCGCCACTCCACCACCCTGCTGGGCGGTGCGCGCGGCGTCTCGATCGGCCGGGTCACCACGCTGCTGCTGCAGGCGATCATCCTGGCCGCCTCCGCGTACGGCTGTGTCTCGACGGCCAGCGACGCCTGGACGCTCGGCGACATCGGCGTCGGCCTGATGGCGTGGCTGAACATCATCGGCATCCTCGTTCTCCAGCAGCCCGCGTTCGCCGCGCTGCGTGACTACGAGAAGCAGAAGAAGCAGGGCCTCGACCCGGTCTTCGACCCGCACGCGCTGGACATCGTCGGAGCGACGTACTGGGAGACCTACGAGCCGGAGCGCGAGCGGGTCTAGACGAGGTCCCGCCAGGCGGCGACCTCGGCATCGGGGTCGCCGCAGCCGACGTCGCCGATGCTGTTGTCCGCAGCGATGTCGGAGATGGTGCCCGACCGCTGGACGTCCGTGGTGGCGGGCAAGGCGCACAGGTAGGTCAGCGCCTTGCGGAAGCTCGTGGCCGACCTGTCCGGTAGATAGAGCTCCGTCTCGAGCACGCCGTCATCCCGGGACCTGAGGACGACCTCGACAGCAGTGCCGTCGGCCGGGTTCTTCTCCATCCAGGCGAGCAGGTCGGTGACAGCCTGCAGGTGGCCGGCCTCGCAGTCGAGCTGCACGAAGCGCGATCTGTCGCTATCGGTGCCGTAGGCGAGCCGCACCCACGTCTGCGGCATGCCGGCTCGCCACCGAGCGGACCGGTAGGAGCAGGCGCTCTTGACGAGCGCCGCGACCTCCGCCGACGGCATCTCCGGTTCGTCGCCCCCGAGAACGATGTTCGCGACGACTGGGATGCCCCGGTCCCGGCCGTGGGGAACCTCGAGCTCGGCCTTCTCCAGGTGCGGGTGCGCCGACGGGCTCATGTTCTCGGCGGCGTACTCCTCCCAGGTGCCCGAGGTCGCGCCCGGGGTCGAAGCGCGTTGCCACCAGCCGACCGCTGAACCGGCAAGTCCGATCACGATCGCCAGGCTGACCAGATAGATCAGTACGTGACGTCGCGCCGCCCCGGTTGCTCCGGTCTCACGCGCGGACCGCTCCGACTCGGCGATCGCGAGGAGCGGGAACACGATCAGATAGGCCAGCACGGCGTACGCGACGAGTGCCCACACGATCACCCAGTGCAGCCACTCGTCGGTGAAGGAGAACCACGGAGTCTCCACGCCACAACGGCGGAGGCTACCGCCACCGATGCAGGTCGCCTGGGACCATCGTGCGTAGAGGACGCCGCTGGCCAAGGCCACGACCGAGCCGGCCTGATAGAGCCATCCGGTCGCCAGCATCAGCGCCGGCGGGAGGTCGTCCCAGCCCGCCACGATCCGTGACAGCGATCTCCGCGCCACGATGGCGGCGATCAGCGGCAGCAGAGCGATCCCGCTCGCTACCGCTAGGATCCAGGGCAGCTCGTTCGCCACCCAGACATCCGTCGCGCACGACGCGGATGCGTGGGCGCACGCGGCCAGCTCCGCTCGCACCCCGTCGTACTGGATCATCGCGATCAGCCCGATGCCGAACGCGACGAGCCAGAAGAGCGCCCCGCAGACCCACAGCGCCAGCGCTGCTGTGCTCAACTGGTCACGGAGGCTCAACGCCTCATCCTCGGGCTGTGACTTCTTCCGCTTCGACTTCTTCTGCTTGCTCTTCTTCGGCTGCGACTCTTCCGGCTCCCCGACGTGACTCGCCATCCGGCCGAGACTCACCATGATGCCGATGGAGAGCAGCGCCCCCGCAGCGACCATGAACCTGCCGGTCCCGGCCGCATCGGCAGCGGTGTCGATCTCGGAGCCTCCGCTCCGGGCCGGGATGTACCACCCGATCGCGTACTCCGGATTCAGCACCATGACCAGGCCCCAGCCGACCAGCAGAAGCCCGGGGCTCGACACCGTCAGGACGGCGGGGGTCACGAAGACGGCCCGACGCTGCCGCGGCGTCGCACCGAATCCGGCCACGAGGAACGCCACGGGCCAGGCCACCGCCACAATGCCTGCTACGGCCCAGAACACGAACACGCCCCAGTAGCCGACGTTCGCGTGCAGCCGCTCGAGACAGCCGGCCAGCACCGCAACGCTCAGGGACGCTGCCAGGACACGCATGACGCGCAGGTTCGTCGTCGGGCGCCGTGAAGAAAGCCGGTCACCGATCACTGCCTCATCGTAAAGACGGCGTCGTCCTCGACGAGAATCTCGCCGGCTCACTCGCTCGTGGTCGGGGGCTCCAGCGGGACGTACTCGTGGGCGGTGAGGACACCGTTGGTCTCCAGTTCGACCGACTGGACACCGACCGGGAGGCCGTCGGCGTACGTGATCAGCGTGACCTCGGCGGTGCGGCGGATCTTGCCCATCGCGAAGGCGTACGCAGCACCGCCCGTGGTGCCGTTGGTGTAGGTCCAGCCGACCTGGTCGTTCTCGCCGACCACCTCGGTGGGGCCCGAGTGCACGTGGCGGTGTCCACCGACGACGAGGGTCACGCACCCGCGGTCGAGGGACTCGCGCCCGAGGGCCGGGTCGTGGACGAGGAGGGTCGCGACCGGCTCGCCCTCCTCCATCGAGTCGCAGGCGATGTCGGCCAGCTTCGAACCGGCCTCCTCGAAGCTGACGCCCTTCTCGTCGATCCAGTTGCCGAGACCGCTGGTGCGCGGGTCGGGTACGCCGAGCAGCGTCGATCCGCCGGGGCCCTCGACGACCTTGCCGTCGAGCATGGTCCAGCCCTGCTTGGCCAGGTAGTCACCGACCGTCGGGCCGTGGTCGTGGTTGCCGGTGACCGCCCACTTGTCCAGCCCGTCGCTGGCGTCGGTCAGCGAGTCGAGGGAGAAGGTCTCCCAGTCGGAGCCGGTCGAGGTGTCGTCGCCCCCGTCGAGAATGCCGGTCGCGCCGCCCTCGTCGGCGATCGCGCGGACCACGGAGTCCATCCCGACGTTGTCGTGCCGGTCGGAGACCAGGGCGACCACGGTCTCGTCCTCGGCTGGTTCGCGCAGCGCGAGGTCGGGCACCTTCTCGACGACCTTCTCGTAGAAGGTCCGGCTGCCGTTGTAGGTGTCGACGGCGCTGGCCACGAGACGCCTGGTCTGGTTGGCGTAGGCGTCACCGCGTACCTCCACGACGCCGAGCTCGTCGGGCACGGGGATCTCCGGGCCGAGGAAGTCGGCGAGCGGGGTCCAGGCGCCGGCGACCGGGCCGGCCTCCTTGTCCGTACGCGGCGCACCGGCCTCCCCCCAGGGCTGCCAGATCGCGGCCGTGACCACCGCCACGGTGACCACGCCGGCGCCGGCCGTGGCGAGACCGTGGCGGGTGCGGACGGCCTCCTTCAGCCGTCGCCCGAGGTCGGCACGGCGCTGCGAGCCGGGCAGCCACCACAGCAGCACGCCCCCGGTGACGACGGCCAGCGAGACCGCGGCGCCGCGGACCACGGCCGCGACCAGCATGGACTCGATCTGCTCGACCACGACCGCGCGCTGACCGTCGGGGGCAGAGCCGAGCACCGCGTAGCGCTCGAAGAGCTCGTCCATCGACCGCAGCTCGGTCTTGCCGAGGGTGACGTCGACGCCGATCCGGCCGCCGATGTCGAGGCGTACGTCGGGCAGCACCGGTCCGGTGTGGATGATCGCCTTCCCCGACATCGTCGGGCGCAGGACCGCGTCGTGACCGGCCAGGACGACCTGGCGCTCGCTGGACAGGAAGAGCCACGTGCTCGCCGCGACGGCGAGCACGAGCCACAGCACGGCCAGCCCCACCCAGAGGGCGAGGCCGCGGAGCAGTCTGTTGCGGGAGATCAGCGACGCGCCTCCGCCACCGCGTAGAGCACCACCGATGCGGCGACGCCGGCGTTGAGGGACTCGACCGAGTTGGCCATCGGGATCGAGACGATCTGGTCGCAGGTCTCCTGGACCAGGCGGGAGAGCCCGCCGCCCTCGGCGCCGACGACGATCACCAGCGGACCGTCGGCGAGACCGTCGGGCGAGCCGAGCTCGGGCAGCGTGATGTCGCCGTCCATGTCCAGCCCGACGACCATGCAGCCGGCGTCCTGGTAGGCCTTCAGCTGCCTGGTCAGGTTGACCGTCTGGGCGACCGGGATGCGCGCGGCGGCGCCGGCGCTGGTCTTCCAGGCGGCGGCGGTCATGCCGGCGGCACGCCGCTCCGGGATCACCACGCCGTGGGCGCCGAAGGCCGCAGCCGAGCGCACGATGGCACCCAGGTTGCGCGGGTCGGTGACCTGGTCGAGGGCCACGATCAGCGGCTTCTCACCGATCTCGGCGGCCTTGTCGAGCAGGTCGTCGGCGTGGGCGTAGTCGTAGGCGGGGATGCGCGCGGCGAGTCCCTGGTGACCGTTGAACCCGGTCAGCCGGTCGAGCTCGGGCTTGGTCACCTCGAGCAGCGAGATGCCCTTCTCCGAGGCGAGCTGGAAGGCCTCGCGCAGCCGGCCGTCACGCTCGGCGCCCTCGGCGACGTAGATCCCGTTGACGGGTACGTCCTCGCGCAGCGCCTCCACGACGGAGTTGCGGCCGATGATCCACTCGGCGTCGCCGGCCGCGCGCTTGCGCGGCCCCTTGTTGCGCTGCTCCGCGGCCTGCGCCGCCTTGTGAGCCTTGTGGTAGGGCCGGTCCTTCGCCTTCGGCGTCGGACCCTTGCCCTCGAGACCCCGGCGACGGTTGCCGCCGGACCCCGTGGTGGCGCCCTTCTTGCGCCCCTTCGCGATCGCTCCGCGGCGCTGGGAGTTGCCTGCCATCAGTTAACGCTCCATTTCGGACCCTCAGGGGTGTCCTCGATCTCGATGCCGGCGTCCTTGAGCCGGTCTCGCATGGCATCGGCGCGGGCCCAGTCCTTGGCGGCGCGCGCCTCGGCGCGCTCGTCGAGAGCCCAGCGAACCAGTACGTCCAGTGCCTCGGTCAGCGCCGCGTCCTCGCCGCTCGCCGGACCCCAGGCGGGGTCGGCGGGGTCGAGACCGAGCACGTCGAGCATCCTCCGGACCGCTGCCGCCTCGGCGGCCGCGGACTCGCCGGCGGAGAGCCGACGGTTGCCCACACGCACCGTCTCGTGAAGGACCGCGACCGCACCGGGGGTGCCGAGGTCGTCGTCCATCGCGTCCCGGAACGCATCCGGGACGTCGCCGGCCTCGGTCTCTCCGGCCTCTCCGGCCCGGTCGAGGAACGACTCGATGCGCTGGAAGGCCGAGGCGGCCTCGTCCAGCGCGGCGAAGGAGAACTCGACATGGGACCGGTAGTGAGCCGCGACCAGGTAGTAGCGCAGCTCGATGCCGCGTACCTTCTTCAGCACCTCCGGGATGACCAGCGAGTTGCCGAGCGACTTCGACATCTTCTCGCCCGAGGTGGTGATCCAGGCGTTGTGGAGCCAGTAGCTCGCGAAGGGACGGCCGGCCGCGCGCGACTGGGCCTGCTCGTTCTCGTGGTGCGGGAAGCGCAGGTCGAGGCCGCCGCCGTGGAAGTCGAAGGCGGGGCCGAGGTATTTCCCGGCCATCGCCGAGCACTCGATGTGCCACCCTGGTCGGCCCGGACCCCACGGCGAGGGCCACGAGGCGGTCTCCGGCTCGGAGACCTTCCGGCCCTTCCAGAGCGCGAAGTCGCGCGGGTCACGCTTGCCGCGCGGGTCGGCGTCGGCGGCCGCCTCCATGTCGTCGATCTTCTGCCCGGAGAGCTCGCCGTAGGCGGGCCAGGAGCGCACGTCGAAGTAGACGTCGCCCGAGCCGTCCTCGGCCGCGTAGGCGTGGCCCTTCGCGATCAGCTCCCCGATCAGCTCGACGATCTCGGGGATGTGACCGGTCGCGAGCGGCTCGTAGGTGGGCCGGGCGACGTTGAGCGAGGCGTACGCGGCGTCGAGCTCGCGGTGCATGTCGTAGGCGAGGTTGTACCAGGGTCGGCCCTGGTCGGCGGACTTCGCCAGGATCTTGTCGTCGATGTCGGTCACGTTGCGGATGAACGTGGTCTCGTAGCCCGAGGCACGCAGCCACCGCTGCAGCACGTCGAAGTTCACGCCGCTGCGCACATGGCCGACATGGGGCTCGCTCTGCACGGTCAGGCCACAGACATAGAGCGACGCCTTGCCGGGCTGCAAGGGGGTGAAGTCACGTACTTCACGGGTCGCCGAGTCGTAGAGCCTGAGTGCCATACCCCAAGTCTAGGGAGGGAGCGGTGTTCCCTACCTATCGCGACGCACGATGAGAGCAGTTGCGATCGCCGCCACACCCTCGCCGCGACCGGTGAGGCCGAGACCGTCGGTGGTCGTTGCGGTCACGGTCACGCTCGCCCCGGCCGCCGCGGAGAGCGCCTGGTTGGCCTCCTCGCGCCGCGGCCCGATCTTGGGCCGGTTGCCGATCACCTGCACCGCGACGTTGCCGATCTCGAAGCCGGCCTCGCGGACCCGGCGGGCCGCCTCGGCCAGCAGGACGACCCCGGCGGCGCCGGCCCACTCCGGCTCGGAGGTGCCGAAGTTGGACCCGAGGTCGCCGAGCCCGGCGGCGGAGAAGAGCGCGTCGCAGCAGGCGTGGGCGGCCACGTCACCGTCGGAGTGGCCGGCCAGACCCTGCTTCTCGTCCGGGAAGGCCAGACCGGCGACATGCATCGGGACACCGTCGGCGAGGCTGTGTACGTCGGTGCCGATGCCGACCAGAGGAAGCTGCACGCTCCGCAGTCTCCCAGATGCTCGTCGTGATGCTCGGGGTCAGGCCACCTGTCAGGCCAGCTTGCGGTGCCCGACGTGGATGACCCCGTCGACGACCAGGACCTCGTAGGCAGGGATCGAGATGTGCGGATCGTCCAGGCACCGCCCGGTACGCAGGTCGAAGCCGTGCTTGTGGGCCGGCGAGGCCACGAACGGCACCCCGTCGCGTACCCCGACGATGCCTTTGGCGATCACCGACGCCTTGGCGAAGGGATCATGGTTGCCCAGCGCGTAGACGGCGCCGTCGGGCATCCGGAAGATGGCGATGGCCTGTCCGTGGACCAGCGCCGTGGCGCCGCGCTTCACCTCGAGCGCGTCGAGCGGGCAGACGGACTGCCAGTCGCTCGCATCGTGCTGGGTGCCAGCGCTCATGACGTCGCCGGCCCGAGCCGCTTCGTCGACATTTTCGTCGGGTCCTCCCTTCGGTGGACCTGAAACGGTATGGCGCGTGGCGGTCACCTCCTGTTTCGCTCTGTTACGGGTGCGTAAACACCACCGCCCAACCCCTCGGCCCGACCCGTCTGCCGTCCCCCCGGGCGAACGGATAGCCTCCTGGGGTGCCTGCTGCTCTCGTCCTCCTGGCCGCCGGATCCGGCACCCGCGTCGGAGCCGCCACCAACAAGGTGCTGCTCCCCCTCGACGGGTCCGAGGACCCGGGATCCTCCGCACTGGGCCTCTCCCTGCGGACCGCCCTCGAGGTGCCCGACGTGCACCGCGTCGTCCTGGTCGTACGCAGCGGCGACGAGCCGGCGGTCGCCGAGGTGGCACAGCCCCTGCTCGGCGAGCGCGAGGTCGCGATGGTCGTCGGCGGCGAGACCCGCCACGCCTCCGAGCAGGCCGCGCTCGAGGTGCTCCGGGCCGACATCGAAGCCGGCGAGATCGACGTGGTCGCGATCCACGACACCGCCCGGCCGCTGGCCTCGCCCGAGCTCTTCTCGGTCGTCATCGGGGTCGCCCGCCAGCACGGCGGCGCCATCCCCGCGGCGCCGCTCAGCCACCTCTCGACGCGGGACCTGCAGCCGGTGGCGGGTGCTCTCGTCGGCGTACAGACGCCGCAGGCGTTCCGGGCCCCTGACCTGCTGTCGGCCTACACCCAGGCCGCGGCCGACGGGTTCGACGGCACCGACACCGGCGCCACGCTCGAGCGCTACGGCACCTCGGTGCGCATCGTCGCCGTGCCCAGCAGCCCGCTGAACCTCAAGGTGACCTTCGCCGACGATCTCCGGGCGGTCACCGCGCTGCTCGGCTGAGCCGGTTCCTCGGCCGGGTCACCCCTCGGCGGAGCGGTCGCGGGAGAGCGCCTCCAGCAGGCGTACGTCGTCGGGCGAGGTCACCCGGCGGCCGACCGGCGGCGCCTCGACGGAGACGACGGGGAAGCGACGGGCGAGCGAGCTCGCGATGTCGGCGAAGTCGCCGGTGGGCCAGGCGTCGAGCGCGGCCACGACCTCAGGCGGCAGCACGATCGGCGCCGCGACCGAGACGAGCGAGGACCGGTCGACGGTCTCGCCCAGCACCGGCACCCCGTCGTCGACGGAGACGTTCTTGACGGTGTCGGTGACCGGACGTACGCCGACCACGACCGCCCCGCGCGCGAGCGCGGTCGAGACACAGTGGGCGATGAAGGCCGGCGGGGTCATCGGGCAGAGCGAGTCGTGGAGCACCAGGGGCTCCTCGGCCGCGACGATGCCCTCCCAGGAGGTGGTGAAGTCGACGGGGGTGACCCCGGACTCGCCGAGCGACCAGGTGGCGGCGGCGATCAGCGCCTCGCCGTGGATCAGCGAGAACGGCAGCGAGCCGCGGTCGTCCTCGGCGACGATCCCGAGCGCGGGCGGGACCTCGACGGTCTCGTCGATCTCGTCGTAGTCGGCGTAGGGGTCCTCCATGAGTCTCACCGTATCCGCGCCAGGACGCGAAACAGGCCCCGGGTTGCCCCGGAGCCTGTAACGCAGACCGAAACCAGCTTCAGCTGGCCAGCACCTCGTCGAGGAGGACTTCAGCCTTGTCTTCGTTCGTGTGCTCGCACAGGGCGAGCTCCGAGACGAGGATCTGGCGCGCCTTGGCGAGCATGCGCTTCTCCCCGGCGGAGAGGCCACGGTCACGCTCACGACGCCACAGGTCGCGCACGACCTCTGCGACCTTCATGACGTCGCCGCTGTGCAGCTTCTCCAGGTTTGCCTTGTAACGTCGCGACCAGTTGGTCGGCTCTTCGACGTGCTCCGCGCGAAGCACCTCGAAGACTCGATCAAGCCCGTCCTTGTCAACGACGTCCCGAACTCCGACGAGCTCGAGGTTGTTGGCCGGAACACGAACTACGAGGTCCTGCTGAGCGATGATGCGAAGGACCAGATACTGTCGCTCCTCGCCCTTGATGGTGCGCATCTCGATGTCTTCGATGACGGCCGCGCCATGGTTTGGGTATACGACGGTCTCGCCGACGGTGAAAGTCATATTTTTAGGTACCCCTTCCTAGGAACCCAAGTCTACCACGGATCTTAGAATTCGATTTCCGTGTTTGTGCAGGTCAGGGCTCAATCTGGGGTTGACAGATCGACGAGTTGTGTGGTTCCGCGCGCGCAGGCCGGTCGAGCGTGGCAGCATGGCTGATTTCGAGACGACGCCGAAATCTTGCCGCAGCCAGCCTGTTGTCCTGCGCTGCTCGGCGCTGTGCCCGATACTGCCGCCATGGCGAATGCATCGCAGAGCGCCCCCAAGACCATCTTCACCGTGTCGTCGCACGCCCAGGCCCAGGACCCGGAAGAGACGCAGCCCAGCGTGTCGGCCGTTCCCGAGCCCTCGGCCGGCCATCAGAGCGTCATGGACAAGATCGGCAACTGGGCCCCGCTCCTCCTCATCCGCTCCGCCCACCCCCGTCAGGCGGTCCTGACCGCCATCGGCCTCGCCGGTGCCGCGGTCCTCGCCGGGCTCGCGACCCGCGAGGTCGCGCTGATAGCCGTCACGGTCCTGGTCGGCCAGGCCGTCCTCGGCTGGCACAACGACCTCGTCGACCAGGGCGCCGACCGCCGCCACGAGCGCGAGGGCAAGCCGATCTCCGACGGTCGCCTCGAACCGGGTGGCGTCTGGTTCGCGCTGTGCTGCGGCGTACTCCTCGTCATCCCGCTCTCGGTCACCTCGGGCACCGTGGCCGGCCTCTTCTACCTCGGCTCGCTCGTGGTCGGGATGCTCGCCAACGTGTTGCTCCGCAAGGGCGTCTTCTCCTTCGTCCCGTGGGCGGCGGCGTTCGCCTGCTACCCCGCCTATCTCTCGTACGCCGGCTGGGCCGGTGAGTCCGCCGGCGGGCCGCCCCACTGGGTGTTGGTCGTGCTCGCCGCAGCGCTCGGGGTCGGGGCCCACTTCCTCACCGCGCTGTGGGGTCTGGTCGCCGACAACGCCGACGGCTGGACGTACCTGCCTCTCAAGGCCGGACTGAAGCTCGGCGCCGGGAAGCTGCTCCTCGTCACGTTCGTCTACATCGGCCTGATCGTGGCCGGGATGCTCTACGCCGCGAGCGCTGTCGGGCTGCGTGCCTGACCCTTTTCCGAGATCAGCAGATCGGGCGGATAGAGTGTCGCGCGTGACGACCAAGGTTATGCAGAAGCGGCTCGCAGTGACGGGTGCCCTCGTGGCCCTCGCCCTTCCGGCGCTCACCGCCTGCAGCAGCTTCGACTACGCGACCGACCGGCCCAACGAGATCGCTCACGGCGGCTCCACCCTGGACGGTGCCGTCCGGATCAACGCCGCGCGCATCGTGACGTCCCAGGAGGGCTCCGGCATCCTGGTCGGCACCTTCTCGCTCGACCCGGCGAAGAACCCCGCGGTCACCGGTGCGGCGATGCCGTCGGTCACCTCGATCGCGACGTCGGCCGACTCCGCCAAGACGGTCACGCCGGAGTCGTTCAAGCCGATCGAGCTGCCGACCTCGGGCATCGTCAACCTGGCCGACCCGGCCAACGGCGGCATCGCCGTCACCGGCGACTTCAAGCCCGGCGACAGCATCCCGATGACCTTCACCTTCTCCGAGGGTGAGGAGAAGACCATCTCCGTCCCGGTCGTCACCCAGTGCGGTCCGTACGCCGAGGTCGTCGCCGCGGCTGACGAGGCCGAGACGGCAACCAAGCCCGGCAAGAAGGGCAAGAACGCCGAGAGCACCGAGTCCGAGGGCGCTGCTACTGGTTCCGAGGCTGGTTCCGAGGGTGCTGGCTCGGAAGGCACCGAGGGCGAAGAGGAGGCCTCGACGCTGCCGGCCGACGCTCCCGCCGAGGGCGAGACCGCCGCCGAGTCCGACGAGGCGCACGGCGAGTCCGCCGGCACCATCTCGGAGGACCCCTACTCCTGCGAGTTCCCCCCGGCCGCCCTCCCCGGCGCCGAGGAAGAGCACTGATGACCTACAAGCTCGTCCTGCTGCGTCACGGCGAGAGCGAGTGGAACGCGCTCAACCTCTCCACCGGCTGGGTCGACGTCGACCTGACCGACAAGGGTCGTGCCGAGGCGGTCAACGGCGGCCGGCTGCTCACCGAGGCCGGGATCCTTCCCGACCTGGTCCACACCAGCCTGCTGCGCCGTGCGATCAACACCGCCAACATCGCCCTCGACACCGCCGAGCGCCACTGGATCCCGGTGCGCCGCGACTGGCGTCTCAACGAGCGTCACTACGGTGCGCTGCAGGGCAAGAACAAGTCCGAGACGCTGAAGAAGTTCGGCGAGGAGCAGTTCACGCTGTGGCGCCGTTCCTACGACGTCCCGCCGCCGCCGATCGAGGCCGACTCGGAGTACTCCCAGGCCGGTGACGCCCGCTACGCCGACATCGAGGTGCCCGCCACCGAGTGCCTCAAGGACGTCGTCGCCCGGATGATCCCCTACTGGGAGTCGGCGATCGTGCCCGACCTGAAGTCCGGCAAGACCGTCCTGGTCACCGCCCACGGCAACAGCCTGCGCGCGCTGGTCAAGCACCTCGACAACATCTCCGACACCGCGATCGCCAAGCTCAACATCCCCACCGCTCAGCCGCTGGTCTACGAGCTCGACGAGGACCTGAAGCCGGTCACCGTCGGCGGCGCCTACCTCGACCCCGAGGCCGCCGCCTCTGCCGCCGAGGCCGTCGCCAACCAGGGCAAGCAGTAACTTCGCCGAGTCGGCGCATCTGCCCCGCTCTCAGCCGCTGAGTCGGCGCATCTGCCCCGAGCTTTGGGCCGGGGACGTCTCGGATGGTGAGACAAGCGCGGGCGTTGGACGGGCACTTCATGGACTTGTCGGGTGTTTCAGTGCCCGTCAAGTCCAGGGATACCCGGTCGACCGGGTATCCCTGGAACTTTCACGATCCCGAAGGCGTCTCCCCCGTGACCACGAAGACGACCCGGTTGGCGACCGTGACGGCGTGGTCGGCGATGCGCTCGTAGTAGCGCCCGAGCAGGGCCACGTCGACGGCGGGCTCGACGCCGGCGGTCCACTCCTGGCCGAGCAGCTCGGCGAACGACTTGCGGCGCAGCCGGTCCATCTCGTCGTCGTCGGCGACCAGGTCCTGGGCGGCGGAGACGTCGCGGTCGCGCAGGATCTGGCAGGTGCGCTCGACCATCTGCTCGGCCACCTCGGCCATCCGCTCGATGGTCGGCCGAGCGATGTCGGGGACGGCCGGGTGTGGCGTACGCAGCCTGGCGATCTTGGCGACATGGACCGACAGGTCGCCCATCCGCTCGAGGTCGGAGATCATCCGCAGCGCGGCGACGACGATCCGGAGGTCACCGGCGACCGGCGACTGGAGGCTGAGCAGCTCGAGGGCGTTCTCCTCGATCCGCTCGCGGGCGTCGTCGATCTCGACGTCCTTGTCGATGACCTGCTCGGCGAGGTCGTTGCGGGCCTCGAGGAGGGCGAGGGTGGCGTCACGTACGGCCACGGAGACCAGCTCGCAGACGCTGGTGAGGTCGGTGAAGATGGCATCGAGGTCGTCATGGAAAGCAGCACGCATGCGCCGCATCGTAGGTAGCCGACATGTACGGATATCGGTCCTGAGTGAACCCCGGGTGAACGTTCGGTGCGCCGGCGTCCGATGGTGAAGAACGGGTGTTTGATGGGCTTACCCTGATCGTGTGGATTCGACGACGCAGGCTTTCCTCGCCGCGCTCCTCGGCGCCGTCGTCGCCGGCGCAGCGGTCTTCGCCTGGGCGATGAGCGAGCGTTCGCGCAGCCGGGTCCCCGAGGTCGAGGCCCCGAAGGTCCCGCCCGAGGTGGCCGCCGTGCTCTCGGTCCTGCGCAGCAGCGCGGTCGTCGTCGACGAGGACGACACGGTGCTGAAGGCCAGCGCCCCGGCGTACGCACTCGGGCTGGTGCGCGGCACCTCGCTGGTCTCGCCCGACCTGTCCGAGCTCGTCCACAACGTGCGCCGCGACGGGCAGATCCGAGAGACCGAGCTGGTGATCTCGCGAGCCAACGGCGCCTCCCGCCACGTCTCCGCCCGCGTCGCCCCGCTCGGCACTCGTCTCGCCCTGGTCCTGGTCGAGGACCGCACCCGCGAGCGCCGGGTCGAGGCCGTACGCCGCGACTTCGTCGCCAACGTCAGCCATGAGCTCAAGACGCCGGTCGGCGCCATCCGGGTGCTCGCCGACGCGGTCACCGAGGCGTCCGACGACCCCGAGGCCGTACGTCGCTTCTCCACCCGGATGATCACCGAGTCCGAGCGGCTGACCGAGCTCGTCCAGCAGATCATCGAGCTCTCGAGGCTCCAGGGCGACGAGCCGCTGGAGGCCCCGGTCGCGGTCGATGTCGACAAGGTCATCGTGGCCGCGGTCGACAGCTCGACCGTCGACGCCGATGCCAAGTCGATCAACGTGGTCAGCTCCGGCACCGCCGGCCTGCACGTCTTCGGCAACGAGGAGCAGGTCTCCACTGCCGTCGCCAACCTGGTCTCCAACGCCGTCGCCTACTCCGAGCCCGGCTCGACGGTCACCGTCTCGACCCGCGCCACCGACGGCTCGGTCGAGATCTCCGTGGTCGACCAGGGCATCGGCATCCCGTCCACCGACATCGACCGGATCTTCGAACGCTTCTACCGGGTCGACCCGGCCCGCCACCGCTCCACGGGTGGCACCGGGCTCGGCCTCTCGATCGTGAAGCACGTCGCCGCCACCCACGGCGGCGAGGTCAAGGTCTGGTCGCAGGAGGGTCAGGGCTCGACGTTCACCCTCACCCTCCCCCAGCACCTACCCACTGCCGGACAGCCCGGCACCAGCAAGGAGGAACGCCCTTGAGCACCCCAGCAAGTTCTTCGTCTTCCCCGCTTCGCTCCTCCGGCGAACAACTGCTCGGGGACCCCGCATGACCCGGGTACTCGTCGTCGAAGACGAAGCCAGCTACAGCGAGGCGCTGTCCTACATGCTCCGCAAGGAAGGCTTCGAGGTCGCCGTCGCCGAAGACGGTCCCGACGCGCTCAAGGAGTTCGACCGCAACGGCGCCGACATCGTGCTGCTCGACCTGATGCTCCCCGGCATCCCCGGCACCGAGGTGTGCCGTCAGATCCGAGCCACCTCGTCGGTGCCGGTGATCATGGTGACCGCGAAGGACGACGAGGTCGACAAGGTCGTCGGGCTCGAGCTCGGCGCCGACGACTACGTCACCAAGCCCTACTCCCCGCGTGAGCTGGTCGCCCGGATCCGCGCCGTCCTGCGGCGAGGCGCTGAGCCCGAGACCGCTCCTGCCACCCTCGAGGCCGGCCCGGTCCGGATGGACGTCGAGCGCCACGTGGTGACCGTGGACGGCACCGAGCAGAAGCTCCCGCTCAAGGAGTTCGAGCTCCTCGAGATGTTCCTGCGCAACCCCGGCCGCGTGCTCACCCGCGGTCAGCTCATCGATCGCGTCTGGGGATCTGATTACGTCGGCGACACCAAGACCCTCGACGTACACGTCAAGCGCCTGCGCGCCAAGCTCGAGCCGGACCCGTCGGAGCCGAAGTTCCTGGTGACGGTCCGAGGGTTGGGTTACAAGCTGGACATGTGAGTCCCCGAACTCATGCGCCGCACCCTGCTGACCCTGCAGGATGCGCGATGTGACTCTCCCTGAACGCCACCGGCCCACGGTTCCGGTGATCTCGATCGTCCTGCTGGCCGCGCTCGGCTGGATCATCGGACTGCTGCCCGGGCTCCCCGGCCCATCGCCGCTGAACCCTGCGGCGATGGGCGAGCTGGTCGCTCTCACCATCGTCGCCGGCACCCTCGGCGGCACGGCGGCCGCGGTCCGGCGCGACCGACCGGCGGCGGCCATCGCTGCTGCGAGCGGCGGTGTCACGCTGATCGCACTCGCGTCGATCCATGTGCTGGGCGAACGCGCGGTCCATCCCGAGCTCGTCCTCCGGGGGCTGCAGCTGCTCATGGTGATCGGCGGGGTCGTCTCGGTGGCGCTCGGGCTGGTGGCCGCGCTCGGGCCGGCCTGGCTGCGGGCCGTTGCGCTCGCACCGCTGGTCGGCGCCGCGTACAGCTGGCTCGGCCAAGCCCTGCCGCCGACGATGTCGCCATGGTGGCCGTGGCTGATCGTCGTGGTGACGACCGGCGTGCTCGTGCTGAGCCTGAGCCGTGGCCGACGTGGGCTGGTCGCGCTCCTGACCTGGCCGGTCGCGCTGGCGGGAGTGTGGCTGGTCCAGACGATCGTCATCGCGCTCACCGCGATCGGACCGAGCCTTCGACCCGGATACGGGATCGAAGAGCATCCCGATGTGCTCTTCGGGGAGTTCCTCGCGTACGCGTCCGAGATCTTCACGACCCCCGGTGTCCATCGGCCGTCTCTAATCGGCTGGTCGGTGGGGATCGCGCTGATGATCGTCGCCGCACGACTCGGCTTCGACCGCTGGGCCGCCTCGCGGCCGCCCGCGGCAGAGACCGCTGAGGAGCCGAAGGAACACCCGGGACGCAGGCCGGTACGCCATGCCGTCCTGCTCCGCCGGATCGAGATCGTCCTCATCGGGCTCTCGCTGCTCTTCGTCGCCGTCGCCCTGGGGAATGTCTTCGCGTCCTACTTCTGCTTCGCCGGGGCGGGGTACTGCGGACCACCTGGAGAGGAGCACGAGCTCGCCTACCGAGTGCTCCTCGTCCTGATGGTGCTGGCGTCAGCCGCTGCCCTTGGGCTGGCTGTCCTCCGGCGTTCGATGAGCGGGGTGATGTCGCACCTGGTCGTCGCCTTCGTCGTCGCCCTGAGCGCGGTGCTCTTCGCCGTGCCGGCGATCGACTGGCAGGAACGGCCTGCACTCGAACCGTCCGCTCCGGAACCGTCCGCTCCAGAACCATCCGCTCCCGAACCATCCACTTCCGAACCATCTGCTCCCGGATCGGACCGTCCTGGATCGATCGCCTGCTACTCCGGTGGCGACAGCGACGAGTGCCCCGGCGGGTGAGCCGCTACGACTCCGTCACCGGCGCCCTCGGCACGACGAGCGACATCAGCGCGGCGGCGGCGCACAGTGCACCGGCTGCGTACCAGACCAGGTCGTAGGTGCCGGTGACGTCGCGGACGACGCCGCCGGCCCAGGCGACCAGGCCGGCGCCGACCTGATGGGAGGCGAGGACCCAGCCGAAGACGATCGGGGCGTCCTCGGGCCAGACCTCTCGGCAGAGTGCGAGCGTGGGTGGCACGGTGGCGACCCAGTCGAGGCCGTAGAAGACGATGAAGAAGACCATCGGGAGGTGGATCTCGGGAGCCAGCAGCATCGGCAGGAAGATCAGCGAGATCCCGCGCAGCGAGTAGTAGACGCCGAGCAGCACCACCGGGTTGAACCGGTCGGTCAGCCACCCGGAGAAGATCGTCCCCGCGACGTCGAAAAGACCGATCACCGCGAGCAGCGACGCGGCCGCGACGGTCTCCATGCCGTGATCGTGCGCTGCGGGTACGAAGTGGGTCCGGATCAGGCCGTTCGTGGTGATCCCGCAGATGGCGAAAGCGCCGGCAAGGAGCCAGAAGGCCTTGGTACGCAGCGCCGTCCCGAGCACACGCACCGTCCGTAGCGCGGCGCCGGCGGCTGGCGCGGGTCGCGGCACGATCTCCGTGGCCCCATATGGGGCCAGGCCGATGTCGGCCGGGTAGCCGCGGAGCAGGAGCATCACGAACGGGATCACTGCGGCGGCGACGAGCGCGATGGTGATCGAGGCGGCCCGCCAGCCGAACTCACCGATCAGCACCGCCAGGATCGGCAGGAAGATCAGCTGACCGGAGGCGCCGCCGGCGGTCAGCAGGCCGCTGACCAGGCCCTGGCGCTTGGCGAACCAGCGGGTGGTGATCGTGGCGCCGAAGGCGAGCGCCATGCAGCCGCTGCCACCGCCGACCAGAACACCCCAGCCGAGCACGAACTGCCACGACTCGCTCATCCAGACGGTCCCGAGCGAGCCGAGCGTGATCATGGTGAGCGCGAAGGCGACCACCGGCCGGATCCCGAAGCGGTCCATCAGCGCCGCCGCGAACGGCGCGGTCAGACCGTAGAGGGCGAGCTGCAGCGTGATCCCCACGCCGATCGTGCCGCGGGACCAGCCGAACTCGCCGTGCAGCGGGTCGACCAGGAGGCCGGGTGCAGCGGTGAACGCGGCGGCTCCGACGATCGTCACGAACGCGATGGCGGCCACCCACCAGGCGGGGTGGATCAGCGGGCCACGTCCCGAGGCACGGCGGGCAGGCGGCGGGGTCGTCGTCTGGGCGGTGTCCTGAGCCTGTCGAAGGGTCATGGAGGTGATCCTTTCGGTCGCGCGACTTGCGCGACAGTGGCCTGATTGACATCTATCGATAAGATCCAGCCATGGGTGACGTACGAGCTCCACAGCCGCACCGCGTCGCGGTGCTGATCCAGGACGGGTTCATCCCGTTCGAGATCGGCATCCCGCACCGGATCTTCGGCAAGGCCCGCGACAGCGAGGACCGACTCCTCTACGAGGTCGTCACCTGCACGCCCGGCGGCCCGGGCCCGGTGCAGTCCGACTCCGACCTCGTCGTGCTCGCCCCGCACGGGCCCGAGGCCCTGGCCGAGGCCGACACCGTGGTGGTCCCGAAGTTCGGCTCCGACTATGCGGAGGCGACCGACGGAGTGCTCTCGGCGCCGTTGAAGGAGGCGCTCGACCAGATCCGGCCCGGCACCCGGATCATGTCGATCTGCACGGGCGCCTTCGCCCTCGCCGCCGCAGGGCTTCTCGACGGCCGTCCCGCGACCACCCACTGGGCCCACACCGACCATTTCCGCACACTGTTTCCGCAGGTCAGGCTGAATCCCGACGTACTCTTCGTCGACGACGGCGACATCCTCACCTCCGCCGGCGTGGCCTCCGGCATCGACCTCTGCCTGCATGTCGTACGCAGCGACCACGGTGCCGCGGTCGCCAACCGCGTCGCCCGCGCGACGGTCGTACCTCCCCACCGAGACGGCGGCCAGGCGCAGTTCATCAGGCACCACGCACCCGCTCCGGGCGACAGCGGGATCCCCGCGGCCACCGCCTGGGCGCGCGCCCACCTCGACCAGCCGATCACGCTGGAGGCGATGGCCGCCCAGGTCTCGATGTCGGTGCGCACCTTCACCCGCCGGTTCCGCGACGAGACCGGTGACTCCCCCGGCCGCTGGCTCCAGCGCCAACGCATCGAGCTCGCCCGCAACCTTCTCGAGACGACCGACCTCACCATGGAGCAGGTCGCCGCCCGCTGCGGCTTCAACACCGCCCAGTCGCTCCGCCTCCACTTCCACGCCGCCCTCGGCATCACTCCCACCGCGTACCGCCGCACCTTCCGTGGCTGACCACCCAGCCGAGGCGTCACGCCCGTCACCCCAGGCGTCACGCCCGTCGGCCGAAGCGTCAGCCTGGTCGCCCGAGGCGTCGGTTAGGCAGGCCGAAACGTCGCCTCCGCCGGTCGAATAGGCACGGTGACGTCTCGACCGACCGGGGTGACGTCTCGGCTGAATCGAGATGGCGGGATGTCGCACAACGATGACGTTTATCCGCTCGCCGGATGGCGTGTGGGTGCCTAGCCTCTTACCGTGACGACGACGATCGAGCCGACCCCCTCCACGACCACACCGCTCTGGAAGCCACTGTTGGCGTGCGGCGTGACGCTGGTGCTGTGGGCGTCGGCGTTCGTCGGGATCCGTCACCTGGGCGACTCGGTGCCGCCCGGCAGCCTCTCGCTGGGCCGTCTTGCGGTGATGGTGGCGGCCCTGGGCGCCTACCTCGCCCTCAAGGGCGGGTTCCGGTTGCCGACCCGGAAGGAATGGCCGCTGGTCGCGATCGGCGGGGCGTCGTGGCTGGGCATCTACAACCTCGCGCTCAACGAGTCCGAGCGCCGCATCGACGCGGCGACGGCGGCGCTGATCGTGCAGGTGGGACCGATCGTGGTCGCGCTGCTGGCCGGGTTGGTGCTCAAGGAGCAGATCCACCGATGGGTGCTGATCGGCACCGGCGTCGGGTTCGCGGGCGTCGTGATCATCGGTCGCGCCTCGGCCAACGGCGACACCGGCGACTGGATCGGCGTCGCGCTCTCGGTCGTCGCGGCGCTCACCTTCGCGATCGGCGTGCTCACCCAGAAGAAGCTGCTGCCGACGATGAACGCGCTGTTGCTGACGTTCTGGTACGGAGCGGTCGGCCTCGTCGTCTGCCTGCCCTGGTCGGGCGAGCTGGTCTCGACCCTCCCCGACGTCAGCGTCGCCAACCTCGGCTGGGTCGTCTACCTCGGCCTCTTCACGAGCGCACTGGCCTTCGTGACCTGGGCCTACGCGCTGTCCCACTCCGACGCGGGCAAGTTCGCGCAGTCGACGTTCCTGGTGCCGTTCATCACCGCGCTGATGGCGTGGCTGCTGCTCGACGAGGTGCCTCCGGCGCTCGCCTTCGTGGGCGGAGCGATGTGCATCGCGGGCGTACTCATCACTCGACGCCGACCGCGCTGACCACTCGGCGTCGAAATTCGACTACTCGGCGTCGGTTTCTGACTTCTCGGCGGACTCCAGCCAGCCTCGGAAGGCTTCGAGGTTGGCGGTGGACTCGCCGCGCAGCTTGCGCCACTCCCACTCCTTGCGGATGGAGGTGGCGAAGCCGAGCTCGAGGATGGTGTTGAAGGACTCGTCGGCGTAGGTCAGGACCGAGCCGAGGAGGCGGTCGAGCTCGTCGGGGTCGACCATCGCGAGGGGCAGCCGGCCGTCGAGGTAGATGTCGCCGAGGCGGTCGATGCCGAAGGCGACGCCGTAGAGGCGCAGGTTGCGCTCGAGCAGCCAGCGGTAGACGGTCTCGTGGTTCTCGTCGGGGCGGCGGCAGACGAAGGCGTGTACGCCGAGCGCGTGCTGCCCGAGGTCGAGCCGGACCGGCGTCTGCAGCTTGCGCTCACCCGGGAGCGCGAACGAGAAGACCACCTCGCCACCGGGCTGGGACTGCTCGTCCCAGGTCAGGTCGTTAAACTTCAGCCAGCCGCGTACGACCTCTTCGTGCTCGGTCCGAGCGTCCTCACTCATGCCGTCAGCTCCTCACGCATCAGCATCTTGGCCTCTTCGTAGACGTCGAGCGTATTGCGTGCGGTGAGATCCCAGGAGAAGTCCTGGGCGTGTCGACGAGCGCCCTCGGCGAGCGCGGCCCAGCGAGGCTCGGACGAGATCGCGTTGGTGAGCGCGTCGGCCCACTGCGCCGGGTCGTGACCGTCGACCAGCAGGCCGCTGCGGCCGTGGTGCACGGCGGTGGTCAGCCCGCCGACGGCGGCTGCGACCACGGGGGTGCCGCAGGCCTGCGCCTCGACGGCGACCAGGCCGAAGGACTCGTTGTAGGAGGGGACGGCGACGACGGAGGCGGCGGAGTACCACCGCGCGAGCTCGTCCTGGTGGACCGGCGGAACGAACCGGACCACGTCGGAGATGCCCAGCTCGGCGGCGAGATCGGCGAGACCGGTCGGGTGCTCGAGACCGGAGCCGGAGGGACCACCGACGATCGGCACCACGAGGTCGCGGCGCAGCGAGGGGTCGCGGGCGAGCATGACGGCGGCCGCCCGGAGGAGTACGTCAGGGGCCTTGAGCGGCTGGATGCGGCCGGCGAAGAGGAGCACGTGCGCGCGGGCCGGGAGCCCGAGCGCGGCCCGGGCGGCGGCCCGGCCGCGCGGCCGGAAGACGCGCAGGTCGACCCCGGGATGCACGACGGCGACGCGGCCGGGGTCCGCGTCGTACATGTTGATCAGCTGCTTGGCCTCGAGGTCGGTGTTGGCGATCAGCATGTCGGACGCCTCGACGACCTGCTCCTCGCCGATCACCCGGGCGTCCGGCTCGGGGTTGTCACCCTCGGCGAGGGCCTCGTTCTTGACCTTGGCCATGGTGTGCATGGAGTGGACCAGCGGCACGCCCCACCGGTCGCGCGAGAGCGCGCCGACCTGGCCGGAGAGCCAGTAGTGGGAGTGCACGGCGTCGAAGTAGCCCGGCGGGTTGGACGCCTCGGCGCGCAGCACCTCGCGCGCGAACGTGCACAGCTGCCCGGGCAGATCACCCTTGGCCAACCCCTCGAAAGGACCCGCGTGCACGTGGTGGACCGCCACCCCGTCGTACGCCTCGACGACCTGCGGCAGGCGCGAGGAGGTCGCGCGCGTGAAGATGTCCACGGCGATGCCCTGCGCGGCCAGGCGGCGGGAGAGCTCGAGCACGTAGACGTTCATGCCGCCGGCGTCGCCGGTGCCCGGCTGGTCGAGAGGGGAGGTGTGCAGACTGACCATCGCTACACGGTGGATCATTCCTGCCCCTTTGTGTGTACGCCTGTGGTCCCGTCTCTCAACACGCGGATCCCGGCCATCATTCCCGGCCGCTCGAAACGCGTGCGACCCATCTTCGATCGTGGGACCCGGTACCCAAAAGTCGAGCGGCCCAGGAGAGAATGGGGCCATGTCGTCCAAGAATGCTGTCGTGACCGGCGCCTCCAGCGGGATCGGCGCCGCCACCGCCCGCCAGCTCGCCAAGGAGGGCTACCACGTCTTCCTCGCCGCCCGGCGGGCCGACCGGATCGAGGCGCTCGCCGAGGAGATCGGTGGCACCGCGATCGCGACCGACGTCACCTCCGACGACTCCGTCGCCGCGCTCGTGGAGGCGGTGGGTGACCGTCTCGACCTGCTGGTCAACAACGCCGGCGGCGCCTTCGGCGTGGACAAGGTGGCCGAGGCCGACCTGGCGAAGTGGCAGGCGATGTTCGAGGTCAACGTGGTCGGCCTGACCCGGGTGACCAAGGCGCTGCTCCCGGCGCTGATCGCCTCGGGTGCCGGCGCCGTCATCAACGTCGGCTCGATCGCCGGCCGGCGCGCCTACGAGGGCGGCGCCGGATACAACGCGGCCAAGTTCGGCACCCGCGCGGTCACCGAGGCGCTGCGCCTGGAGATCGTCGACCAGCCGGTGCGGATCATGGAGATCGCCCCCGGCATGGTCCACACCGAGGAGTTCTCGCTCGTCCGCCTCGGCGGCGACAAGGCAGCGGCCGAGGCCGTCTACCAGGGCGTCGCCGAGCCGCTGATCGCCGACGACGTCGCCGACGCGATCGTCTGGATGGCCACCCGCCCGGCTCACGTCAACATCGACGAGCTGGTCATCAAGCCGCGGGCCCAGGCCGCGCCGCACAAGGTCCACCGGGAGAGCTGAGCCACCCCGATCCACCCTCTGACCTGGGCCGGACCAGGTGAGAGGGCGGTCGAGGATTGAGTACGCGGCACCGCACGGTGTCACACTCGATACGTGCAGACGATCGGACTCATCGGCGGCATGAGCTGGGAAAGCACTGCCGCTTACTACGAGGGACTCAACAAGGGTGTCCAGCAGCGGCTCGGCGGGCTCCACTCCGCCAAGATCGTGCTGGCCTCCGTCGACCTGGCCGAGCTGACCGCGCTCCAGGAGAAGGAGTCCTGGGACCAGGTCGCCGAGATCCTGGTCGCATCGGCGCGCAGCGTCGTGGCCGGTGGCGCCGACTTCATCCTGTTGTGCACGACCACCTTCCACAAGGTCTACGACGAGGTGGCGGCGGCCGTCGACGTACCCGTCCTGCACCTGGCCGACGTCCTCGCCGAGAAGGCCACCGAGCTCGGCATCACCAAGGCCGGCTTCCTAGCCACCCGCTACACCGTGGAGAACGACTTCTTCGCGCAGCGGATCTCCGACCACGGCGTCGACGTCAACCTGCCCGACACGCTCCACATCGAGATGCTCGACTCGATCATCTACGAGGAGCTCGTGCACCGCACGGTCGTCTCGGGCTCGCGCAAGCGGGTCCTCGAGGTCGTCCACGAGCTGTGGGACGCCGGCTCCGACGGTGTCATCCTCGGCGCCTCCGAGCTCAGCCTCCTGGTGCGGCCCAGCGACGTCGATGTTCCCATCCTCGACGCCATCACCGTGCACGTCGAGGCAGCGCTCGACCGCGCCCTCGCCTGACGTCGGTCGAGCCCGCGAGCGCCAGCGAGCGGTGTCGAGACCAACACGGTTCGTCGGCGCTCGATAGGACTGTGTTGGTCTCGACACGCCTCCGCCTAGCGGCTCCGGCGGCTCGACCAGCGTCAGCTCTCCAGGAGCTCGTTCGCGATGGCGTGCAGCTCGGGGCTGAGGTCGCCCTCGTGCACGACGGCGGTCTGTCCGTCGACCTCGAACTCGTAGACGTAGCGGTCGGCGCCCTTCGGCTGCGACGGCGCACCGGCGCCGGAGACCAGGTTGCGGACCGTCGCGACCTGAGCGGCCGACGGGGAGAGCTCGGCCACCCCCTCCTTGGTACGTCCCAGGAAGCCGCCGCTGCGGCGGACCTTCACCACGGTCGGACCCTGCTCCTCACCGTCAGGGGCGGGTGAGTCGGCGGCCGGGGTGACCCCGACCTCGGACCAGGCGGTGGTGACCGCCTCGGCGTGCTCACCGGCCTCGGCGACCGTCGCGGCGGCGAAGCCGGCGAAGTCGGCGTCGGTCGTGACCGCGCCGCCCGTGAGAGCGGCGTACCAGATCTTGCCGACGCCGTCCCACGCGTTGCCGCCGATCGCCTTGGCGGCGAGCGCGAAGGCGCGGTTGGGGATGCCGGAGTTGATGTGGACGCCGCCGTTGTCGTCGGTGCCGTCGTAGATGTCGTCCATGTGAGCGGGCTGCGGGTCCTTGCCCAGCTCGGGGTCGTCGTAGGCGGTGCCGGGCTCGAGCATGTGGCGCAGGCCGACCCCCTGGACCGACTCGGTGAAGAGGCCCTCGCCGATGATCCAGTCGGCCTCCTCGGCGCTCTGGCCGAGGAGACGCTGCTTGAGGCAGGAGCCGAAGACGTCGGAGAGGTGCTCGTTGAGCGCACCCGACTGGCCCTGGTAGACGAGGCCGGCGGTGTGCT
This sequence comes from Nocardioides luteus, assembly GCF_014648595.1. Taxonomy (GTDB): domain Bacteria; phylum Actinomycetota; class Actinomycetes; order Propionibacteriales; family Nocardioidaceae; genus Nocardioides; species Nocardioides luteus. The sequence goes on from NZ_BMRK01000008.1 coordinate 170,983, forward strand.
CGGTGACCGCGTGGGAGAGCTCGTGGCCGATCACGTCGACGGCCTTGGTGAAGCGCTGGAAGATCTTCCCGTCACCGTCGCCGAAGACCAGCTGCTTGCCGTCCCAGAAGGCGTTCGCGTAGCTCTGGTCGTAGTGGACGGTCATCACGACCTCGATGCCGCGGCCGTCGTAGGAGTCGCGGCCGTAGACCTCTTCGAAGAGGGCCAGCGACCCGGTGATGCCGGTCGCCGCCTCGTCCACGCTCTCGTCGCCCGACTCGGGCTCGCCCGCGGCACGGACCTTCTCGCCGGGCAGGTCGGTGCCGTTGTTCGCGGTGTAGACGGTCCAGTCGCCCGCCTCCGCGGCGGTGTCGCCGGCCTCGGGGGCGGGACGCTGGGCGATCACAGCCGTCAGGTGCTCCGCCCGAGCGGCACGGAAACCGTTGTCCTTGTCGAGGCAGCCAGGGTCGAGCCGCTGCATGAGGTAGGGGGGCACGATGTGGCAGACGTGTTTCCGAGGAGTCATGTCTCTCAGCCAAGCGCCATCTGAGGATGCGGGTCAAGGAGGTCGCGGCGGATAAGATCAGGCGTTCCCGTCCCGCTCCAGAAATCGAGCCGCTTCGCACATGTCCGAGATCCTCAAGGCCAATCTCCGCAACGTCGCCATCGTTGCGCACGTCGACCACGGCAAGACCACACTGGTCGACGCCATGCTGCGTCAGGCAGGCACCTTCACCGAGCACGAAGCCGAATCGGTGGCCGAGCGGGTCATGGACTCCGGCGAGCTCGAGCGCGAGAAGGGCATCACCATCCTCGCGAAGAACACCGCCATCCACTACACCGGGCCGAGCGCGCCCGAGGGGATGACGATCAACATCATCGACACCCCCGGCCACGCCGACTTCGGTGGTGAGGTCGAGCGCGGTCTGTCGATGGTCGACGGCATCGTGCTGCTGGTGGACGCCTCCGAGGGCCCGCTCCCGCAGACCCGGTTCGTGCTGCGCAAGGCGCTCAACGCCGACATGCCGGTCGTGCTCGTGGTCAACAAGGTCGACCGTCCCGACGCGCGCATCGAGGAGGTCGTCGACGAGACCTACGAGCTCTTCATGGACCTGCTCGACGACTCCCACAGCCAGGACGCCCTCGACTTCCCGGTGATCTACGCCTCCGGCAAGGCGGGCGTCGCCTCGCTCGAGCAGCCGGCCAACGGCGAGCTGCCCGACTCCAAGGACCTCGAGCCGCTCTTCTCCACCATCCTGGAGACCATCCCGGCCCCGACCTACCAGGCCGGCGCGCCGCTGCAGGCCCACGTCACCAACCTCGACGCCTCCCCGTTCCTGGGCCGCCTCGCGCTGGTCCGCATCCACCAGGGCACCCTGAAGAAGGGCCAGAACGTCGCCTGGATGCAGCGCAACGGCGAGACCAAGAACGTACGCATCACCGAGCTGCTCATCACCGACGGCCTCGAGCGCAAGCCCGGCGAGGAGGCCGGCCCCGGCGACATCGTCGCCGTCGCGGGCATCCCGGAGATCATGATCGGTGAGACGCTGGCCGACCCGGAGAACCCGGTCGCGCTGCCGCTCATCCACGTCGACGAGCCGGCGATCTCGATGACCATCGGCACCAACACCTCGCCGCTCGTCGGCAAGGTCAAGGGCGCCAAGGTCACCGCCCGGATGGTCAAGGACCGCCTCGACCAGGAGCTCATCGGCAACGTCTCGCTCAAGGTCCTCAACACCGAGCGGCCCGACGCCTGGGAGGTGCAGGGCCGCGGTGAGCTGGCGCTGGCCATCCTGGTCGAGCAGATGCGTCGCGAGGGCTACGAGCTGACCGTCGGCAAGCCGCAGGTGGTCACCCGCGAGATCGACGGCAAGCTCCACGAGCCTTTCGAGCGGCTCACCATCGACGCCCCGGAGGAGTTCCTCGGCACCATCACCGAGCTGCTCGCCAACCGCAAGGGCCGCATGGAGGGCATGACCAACCACGGCACCGGCTGGGTCCGGATGGAGTTCATCGTCCCCTCCCGCGGCCTGATCGGCTTCCGCACCGACTTCCTCACCGAGACGCGCGGCACCGGCATCGCCCACCACATCTCCGAGGGCTACTTCCCGTGGGCCGGCGAGATCCGCTCGCGCAACAACGGCTCGCTGGTCGCCGACCGCTCCGGTGCGGCCTCGGCCTACGCGATGACCTCGCTCCAGGAGCGCGGCGTGCTCTTCGTCGAGCCCACCACCGAGGTCTACGAGGGCATGATCGTCGGCGAGAACTCCCGCCAGGACGACATGGACGTCAACATCACCAAGGAGAAGCAGCAGACCAACATCCGGTCCGCCACCTCCGACAACTTCGAGAAGCTCATCCCGCCGAAGAAGCTCTCCCTCGAGCAGTGCCTGGAGTTCTGCCGCGAGGACGAGTGCGTCGAGATCACGCCTGACCAGATCCGGATCCGGAAGGTGATCCTGGACGCGAACGAGCGGGCGAAGATCGCGAGCCGAGCACGGAAGGCCAACAAGTAGGCGGAGCGCCAGCGGAGCCTGCTTGATTGGGCTTGTCGTGCGAGGCGAAGTGATCCCTGACCGAAGGTCAGGATGATCGCGAGCCGAGCGCGCAAGGCCAACAAGTAGGTCTCGACAGGCTCGACCACCGGGGGCGCGAGGTCTCGACAGGCTCGACCACCGGTACAGAGGTCTCGACAGGCTCGACCACCGACACTGATACGGCCGCTGATCCCATCTGGGGTCAGCGGCCTTGTCGTTGTGATCTGCCTGCGACACTTCCACCATGACGCGTACGCATGTGGAGGCCGAGATCGCGAGCCAGCCGTCGACGTGGCGGGAGGCCGCGGCGCTGCTGCCGGAGGTGGAGGGGCTGCTGCCGCGGGCCGGGGAGCGGGTGGCCGTGGTCGGGTGCGGGACCTCATGGTTCATGGCGATGGCCTACGCCGGGCTGCGCGAGGGCGCGGGCCAGGGCGAGACCGACGCGTTCACCGCCTCGGAGTTCCCGTCCGGGCGCCGTTACGACCGGGTCGTGGCGATCACCAGGTCGGGCACGACGACGGAGGTGCTGCGCCTGCTCGCCGCGGTCGAGGCCCCGACGGTGGCGATCACCGGGGTGCCGGAGGAGCAGGTCAAGGACGTCGCCGACGCGATCGTCGGGCTGCCGTTCGCCGACGAGGAGTCGGTGGTGCAGACGAGGTTCGCGACCACGACGCTGGCGTTGCTGCGGGCCCACCTCGGCCACGACATCGAGGCGGTGGCGGCCGACGCGGAGCAGGCGCTGGCTGCGGACGTCGGCGCCCACCTGGATGCCGAGCAGATCAGCTTCGTCGGCCAGGGCTGGACGATCGGGCTGGCCCAGGAGGCCGCGCTGAAGACTCGTGAGGCGGCCCAGTTCTGGGCCGAGGCCTACCCCGCCATGGACTACCGCCACGGTCCGATCTCGATCGCCGAGCCGGGCCGCCTGGTCTGGTCCTTCGGCGAGCCGCCCGAGGGGCTGCGCGAGCAGGTCGCCGCGACCGGCGCCACGTTCGTGACCGACGACCTCGACCCCCTCGCGCAGCTGGTCCTCGCCCAGCGCGTCGCCGTCGGGCTGTCCCTCGGCCGCGGTCTCGATCCCGACCGCCCGCGTCACCTGACCCGAGCCGTCGAGCTCCCGGACCGATGACCACAGTCGCAGCCGTCGACGTCGGCGGCACCGCGATCAAGTACGGCCTCCTCCGCGGCGACGTGCTCGAGCCGGAGCCCGAGATCCCCACTCCCCTACGCGGCCCCGACACGGCCGAAGAGGTCGTCGACGTCGTCGCCCAGGCCCTTGCTGACCTGCGGAGACGCTCCGATTTCGAGGCCGTCGGCCTGGTCGTGCCGGGCTACGTCGACGCCGAGCGCGGTGTCGCGATCCGCTCGGAGAACCTCGGCTGGCGCGACGTACCGTTCCGAGACCAGCTCGCCGAGCGCGTCGGCCTTCCGGTGGCCTTCGGCCATGACGTACGCGCCGGGGCGCTCGCCGAGGCGAGGCTCGGTGCCGCCCGGGGTCTGCGAGACGTGCTGGTGGTCCCGATCGGCACCGGCATCGCCGCCGGTCTGGTCATCGACGGACGGCTCCACGAGCGGCCCGGCCCGTTCGGCGAGATCGGCCACCTCGACGCCGGGCACGAGCGGCGCTGCGTGTGCGGCCGCACCGGCTGCCTGGAGGCGATCGCCTCAGCGGCCGCGATCAGCCGGGCCTATGTCGAGCAGACCGGCCACCCCGCCACCGCCGCCGAGGTGGCGGCACGCGTTGGCGAGGGCGACCCGGCCGCGAGCCTGATCTGGCAGGAGGCCGTCGAGGCGCTCGCCGCCACGCTCGCGCCCTGCATCACCCTGCTCGCGCCCGGCGCGGTCGTGATCGGCGGCGGTCTGGCCCGCGCCGGCGACCTGCTGCTGCGCCCGCTTCGACGGGCGCTGGAGCGGCACACCCCGGTCGAGGTCGAGCTGCGCCCCGCGGCCCTCGGCACCCATGCCGGCTGCACCGGCGCCGGCCTGCTCGCCCTCGACCTGCTGCGCGCCGCGGAGCCGGCATGATCCTGACGATCACGCTCAACCCGGCGGTCGACGTGACCTACGAGGTCGACGAGCTGGTGCCGCACGCGACCCACCGGGTGCGGGCGGTGCGTGAGCAGGCAGGCGGCAAGGGCGTCAACGTCTCCCGGGTGCTGCACCAGGTCGGCCACCCGACCATGGCGACCGGCCTGCTCGGCGGTCCCACGGGAGACCTCGTCCGCGGCCGGCTCGCCGCGGCCGGGATCGAGACCGCGTTCACGCCGATTACGGCCACCACCCGCCGGACCGTCGTCGTCACCGACACCGAGGACGCCACCGTCTTCAACGAGCCCGGACCCGCGGTCACCGACGCGGAGTGGTCGGCGTTCACCGGCAGCCTGAACGCCCTGTCCACCGGCGCCACGTGCGTGGTGATGTCGGGGTCGCTGCCCGCGGGCGTCGACCCCGCCGCGTACGCAGAGCTCTGCGCGCTCCTGCCCGTCCCGGCCGTCGTCGACACCTCCGGCCCCGCCCTGCTCGCGGCTGCCGAGGCCGGTGCGAACCTCCTCAAGCCCAACGCCGCCGAGCTCAGCGAGGCGACCGGCATCCAGGACACCTACGCCGCCGCCCAGCACCTCCGCGACCGCGGCGCCACCACCGTCGTGGTCACCCGCGGCGCCGACGGCATGCTCGCGGTCACGCCGGACGGCACCTGGTCGGCCCGCCTGGGCGAGCGCATCGCCGGCAACCCGACCGGCGCCGGCGACGCCGCGACCGCCGCGCTCGCGGCCGGGCACGCGACCGGCGCAGACTGGCCCGAGCGCCTGCGCGAGGCCGTCGCCTGGTCGGCCGCGGCGGTGCCCGTCCCGCACGCCGGGGAGGTCGACCTGCCCACCCTCGACCGGCTCCGCCCGCTCGTCACCGTCACCAAGGAGAACCCGTGACCCTCACGACCACCGCCTCGCTCCTCAGCACCGCCTACGAGGAGGGTCGCGGGATCGCCGCCTTCAACGCCATCAACCTGGAGACGGTCGAGGCCATCGCGACCGGTGCCGAGGCCGCGAACCTGCCGGTGATCGTGCAGATCAGCGAGAACGCCGTGCGCTATCACCAGGGTCTGGCGCCGCTCGCCCACGCCGCGATCGCGATCGCGACCGGCTCGACGATGCCGATCTCGCTCCACCTCGACCACGCGACCGACGAGCGCCTGGTCGGGATCGCGGTCGACCTCGGCTTCTCCTCGGTGATGTACGACGCCTCGCAGCTCGACTACGAGGAGAACCTCACCCGCACCGCCGCCGTCGTCCGCCGTTGCCACGACCGGGGCGCCCACGTCGAGGCCGAGCTCGGCGAGGTCGGCGGCAAGGACGGCGTCCACGCTCCCGGGGTGCGCACCGATCCCGGCGAGGCGGCGGCGTTCGTGGCCAGCACCGGCGTCGACGCCCTCGCTGTGGCGGTCGGCTCAAGTCATAAGATGACCACGCGCGACGCGGCCCTGGACGAGACCCTGATCGCGGCGCTGCGCCGGGCCGTCGACGTACCCCTGGTCCTGCACGGCTCCTCCGGCGTCAGCGACGACGGCCTGCGCGCCGCGATCGCCGCCGGGATGACGAAGATCAACGTCGCGACCCAGCTCAACAAGGCCTTCACCGCCGCGGTGCGCGAGAGCCTCGCGGCGGACCCGTCCCTGGTCGACCAGCGTCGCTACCTCGGCGCGGGCCGGGAGGCGATGGCGGCGGAGACCGCGCGACTGCTCACGGTGATTACTCGCGCGTAGACGATGGACGCGGAGTGGAAGCGCTCCCACCCATTACGAATTCGTTACCCACGCGCTACTTGACACGGTTGTGTGAGCACACTCACACTCTCCCTAGTCCCGAGAGTGGAAGCGCTCTCACTCCCCACACTGACGTGCAGGAGCACCCCGTGTCCAAGATCTCCACCTCCTGGCGCCGCGGCCTGGCCGCCGGCGCGGTCGCCACGCTTCTCGCTGGCCTCGTCACCGCCTGCGGCGGCGACGACGCCGGCGGCGAGCAGGCCAAGCTCGGCAAGGACGACGTCCTCACCATCACCACGTTCAGCAACTTCGGTTACGAAGGCCTGATCAAGGACTGGAACGCCGATCCCGATCGTCCCTTCACCGTCAAGGAGACGGTGATCTCGGAGTGGGACACCTGGAAGCAGAGCCTGACGTCCGGCCTCCAGGCCGGCACCGGGCTCACCGACATCGTCGCCGTCGAGGGCGACGCCATGCCCGCCTTCCTCGCGGAGGGCGCCTCCGACCAGTTCGTCGACCTCTCCGACCCGGACCTCGAGGACCGCTGGATCGAGGCGAAGTACCTCGAGGGTCAGACCGCCGACGGCAAGCAGATCGGTTACCCGACCGACGCCGGCCCCGAGGCGTTCTGCTACCGCGCCGACCTGTTCAAGAAGGCCGGCCTGCCCAGCGACCGCGAGAGCGCCGCCGCGCTCTTCAAGGACTGGGACACCTACTTCGCGACCGGCGAGAAGTTCGTCAAGAAGGTCCCCAACACGAAGTGGTACGACTCCACCGGCTCGATCGCCCAGGCGATGCTCAACCAGGTCGAGTTCCCGTTCCAGACCAAGGACCAGAAGGTCGACGCCGACAACCCGGAGCTCCGCAAGGTCTTCGACACGGTCTCGAAGTACTCCCCCACGCTCTCGACGCAGGTCGTGCAGTGGAAGGAGGACTGGATGGCCAACTTCACCAACGACGGCTTCGCCACCATGCCCTGCCCCGGCTGGATGTTCAACAACATCAAGGACAGCGCTCCTGACGTGAAGGGCTGGGACATCGTCGACGCCTTCCCGGGCGGCGGCGGCAACTGGGGCGGCTCGTTCCTCTCCGTGCCGACGCAGTCGAAGCACCAGGAGGAGGCGAAGGAGTTCGCCAACTACCTGACCAACGCCGAGTCCGAGGTCGCCGCGTCCAAGGTCGCCGGCAACTTCCCGGCGAACCTCGAGGCCGGTCAGATGCTGGCCGAGGAGAACGCGAAGGACCCCTACTTCAACAACGCGCCCACCTCGGAGATCCTGGCCAACCGGGCCGCTGCGGTCCCCGCCGGTGTCCCGTTCAAGGGTGACAAGTACTCCGACATCCTCGGTCTCTTCCAGCAGGCCACCCAGCGGGTCGACGAGGGCATCTCGCCCGACAAGTCGTGGGAGACCTTCCTCCAGGGCGTCGAGGGACTGTCCTGATCGATGCTTCGCACTGAAGAACCCACTTCGGCCGAGGGCGCCAAGCAGGCGCCCTCGGCCGGGGCGGCACCCTCACGTATGGAGTGGCGAGACCGGCTGTCCCGCTGGGACGTGAAGTTCTCGCCGTACCTCTATGTCCTGCCCTTCTTCCTGGTGTTCGCGGTCATCGGCCTCTACCCGATGGTCTACACCGGCTACCTGTCGTTCTTCTCCTGGCCGCGCTTCGGCAGCGGCCACGGTCCCTTCGTCGGCCTCGAGAACTACGCCCACGTCCTCACCGACGCCACCTTCCACAAGGCGTTCTGGAACACCTTCGGGATCTTCCTGCTCTCCTCGGTCCCCCAGATCATGGTGGCGACGGTGCTGGCCGCGCTGCTCGACACCCAGCTCAAGGGCCGCAGCTGGTGGCGGATGAGCATCCTGCTGCCGTTCGTCGTCGCCCCGGCCGCCGCCGCGCTGATCTTCGGCGCGATCTTCGCCGACCGCACGGGCCTGGTGAACCAGTGGCTCGACGCCGTCGGCCTGCCGATGGTGCCCTGGCACGCCGACCGGTTCGCCAGCTGGACCGCCATCGCGACCATGGTCAACTGGCGCTGGACCGGCTACAACGCGCTGATCGTGCTCGCCGCGATGCAGGCGATCCCGCGCGACCTCTACGAGGCCGCCGACATCGACGGCGCCACCAAGATCCGCCAGTTCTTCCACATCACCCTGCCCTCGATCCGGCCGACCATGATCTTCGTGATCGTCACCTCGACGATCGGCGGTCTGCAGATCTTCACCGAGCCGCGCCTCTTCGACACCAACCTGCGTCACCAGGGCGGCTCCGACTTCCAGTACCAGACCCTCACCATGTACGTCTTCAACACCGCTCAGACCGCGACCGACCCGTATCCACGTGCGGCTGCCGCCGCCTGGATCCTCTTCCTCATCATCGTCGGCATCGCACTGGTCAACTTCCTGGTGACCCGGGCGTTCCAGCGTAGGAGCCTGTCATGACCAGACGTCCTGGATTCCTCGTCTACGGCCTGCTCACGGCGTTCCTGCTGGGCTCGGCGTTCCCGCTCTACTGGTCGTTCGTGATCGGGTCGGTGACCCGCCAGCGCGCGATCCAGTCACCGCCACCGCTGATGCCCGGCGGACACTTCTTCGAGAACGCCGGCCGCGTGCTCGACCGGATCGACTTCTGGTCGGCGCTGCTCAACTCGATCATCGTCTCGGGCATCTCCGCGGTCTCGGTCGTGCTCTTCTCGACGCTGGCCGGGTACGCCTTCGCTAAGCTCCGCTTCCGCGGCGCCAACGTCGGGCTGGTCTTCGTCGTCGCCACCCTCGCGGTCCCGACCCAGCTGGCCCTGGTGCCGATGCTGAAGCAGTTCAGCAACCTGGGTCTGACCGGCACCCACCTCGCGGTCATCCTGCCCTGGGTGGTCACCGCGTTCGGCGTGTTCTTCATGCGCCAGTATCTCGTCGACGCGATCCCCGACGAGCTCATCGACGCCGCCCGCGTGGACGGCTGCTCGATGATCCGCACGTTCTGGACGGTGGCCATCCCGGCCGCCCGGCCGGCCATGGCGATCCTCGGCCTGTTCACCTTCATGCAGGTCTGGACCGACTTCATGTGGCCGCTGATCGTGCTCCAGGGCTCGGACGTCCAGACCCTGCAGACCGCGCTCGACGCCCTCAAGGTCGCACCCGGACAGGGCCAGGCCGACATGGCGCTGGTCCAGGCCGGGACCATCATGGCGACGATCCCGTTGCTGCTGTTGTTCATCGCCACCGGACGCCACCTGGTGTCCGGCATCATGCAAGGAGCCGTCAAAGGATGAATGCCCCCCGAAACCTCTCCGACGAGATGGTCTCGACAAGCTCGGCCGACGGGGTGCGTACGTTCCCCGAGGGCTTCCTCTGGGGCGCGGCCACCGCGTCCTACCAGATCGAGGGAGCCATCGACGAGGACGGACGGACGCCCAGCAACTGGGACACCTTCACCAAGGTGCCCGGGGCGATCCTCAACGGCGACACCGGCGCCGTGGCCTGCGACCACTACCACCGGGTGCCCGAGGACGTCGCGCTGATGAAGCGCCTCAACCTGGCCTCGTACCGCTTCTCGACGGCGTGGCCGCGGATCCGGCCCGACGGCGGGAAGGTCAACCAGGCCGGGCTCGACTTCTACAGCCGTCTCGTCGACGAGCTGCTCGAGGCCGAGATCGCGCCGTGGATCACGCTCTACCACTGGGACCTGCCGCAGGCCCTGGAGGAGCAGGGCGGCTGGACCAACCGGGACACCGTCTACCGCTTCGTGGAGTACTCCACCACCGTCTACGACGCGCTCTCCGACCGCGTCGACAACTGGACCACGCTGAACGAGCCGTGGTGCTCGGCCTTCCTCGGCTACAGCGGTGGCCAGCACGCGCCGGGCCGCCAGGAGGGCGTGGCCGGCATCGTCGCCGCCCATCACCTGATGCTCGGTCACGGCCTGGTGGTCAACGAGCTGCGCAGCCGCGGCGCGACGCCGGAGAACGGCAAGCACCTCGGCATCACCCTCAACCCGACCGTGGTCGACCCCTACGACCCCGAGCGTCCCGAGGACGTCGACATGACCCGCCGCATCGACGGGCTGCACAACCGCGTCTTCTTCGAGCCGCTATTCCGGGGCAAGTACGCCGACGACCTGGCCGCCGACACCGAGGGGCTGACCTTCCAGGGCCGCCCCTGGCAGGACTGGGTGCTCGAGGGCGACCTCGAGGTCATCTCGGCGCCGCTCGACGTGCTCGGGATCAACTTCTACTTCGGCAACGCCATCGCTGCGAAGCCGTTCGAGATCGACCCCGACCAGGTGCTGGGCAGCCGGCTCGTCCACTCCGACCTGCCGCGCGGCAACCCCTACCCCGGGGCCGAGTTCGTGACCCCGCGCACCGGTCGTGAGACGACCGCCCGCGACTGGGAGATCGACCCGGTCTGGCTGACCCGCCTGCTGACCCGCCTCAGCGACGAGTACGGCGCACCGCCCGTCTACATCACCGAGAACGGCGCTTACTACGATGATGTCGTGGAGGATGGCGCCGTGCACGACACCGCTCGCCTCGACTACATCGACAAGCACCTGCGGGCCACGCTCGACGCGATGGAGCAGGGCGCGGACGTCCGCGGCTACTTCGCCTGGTCGCTGCTCGACAACTTCGAGTGGAGCTACGGCTACGCGCACCGCTTCGGCATCGTGCACGTCGACTTCGACACCCAGGAGCGTACGCCGAAGGACAGCGGTCTCTGGTTCGCCGACGTCGCCGCCAACAACCGGGTGCCGGCACGCCAGTGAACATGCCCACGCTCGACGAGGTCGCTCGGCTGGCTGGTGTCAGCCGAGCGACCGCGTCGCGTGCCATCAACGGCGGCTCGCGGGTCTCCGCGAAGGCCGCCGAGGCCGTCGCCGAGGCCGTGCAGACGCTCGGCTACCTGCCCAACCCCGCGGCGCGCTCGCTGGTGACACGCAGGACCGAGACGATCGCGATGGTCGTGCCGGAGTCGGACGAGCGCGTCTTCGCCGACCCGTTCTTCGCCCGCACGCTGCACGTCGTCACCCAGGTCCTCTCCCAGCGCGACCTGCAGGTCGTGCTGCTGATCGCCCGGCCGGGCGACGAGATGCAGCGCACGCTGCGCTACCTGCGCGGCGGCCACGTCGACGGCGTCATCGTCGTCTCCCACCACCGCAACGACGCCCTCGCCGACCATCTCGCGGCGATCCGGCTGCCGGCCGCGTTCATCGGGCGGCCGCTGACCGGCGCCGAGAAGGTCTCCTACACCGACCCCGACAACGTCGCCGGTGCACGCGAGGTCACCAAGATCCTGATCGAGCGGGGTTGCCGCCACATCGGCACGATCACCGGTCCCGCCGACATGAGCGCCGGCACCGACCGGGCCGCCGGTTGGCGGGCCGCGGTCGAGGACGCCGGCCTGCCCTGCGACGCGATCGTCGAGAGCGACTTCACCGAGGCGGGCGGCCAGGCCGCCTGCGAGCAGCTGCTGCGCGACCATCCCGACATCGACGGCCTGATGGTCGCCTCCGACCTGATGGCCTCCGGGGCCCTGCGTGCCCTGGGCGCGGCGGGCCGCCGCGTACCGGACGACGTGGCGGTCGTCGGCTATGACGATCTGGGCATCGCGGAGCGCACCGATCCCCCGCTGACCACGGTCAAGAACCCGATAGGGGCCATGGCCGAGGAGGCCGCCCGGCTCCTTCTCGCACAGCTGGACGGCAGCACCACGATCCCCCGGCGGGTCGTCTTCGCGCCCGAGCTGGTGCGGCGCACCTCGGCCTGACCTGGCGTTGCGTATCCGGATATCGGAGTACGGACCCGATTGGGGTTGCTTTTCACAACCAGGTAACGTCATGACGCGATGCCACATCGCACAACGACTGGCAGCGTGCCCCGCCCGGAGTCGGCTTCCCGAGTCGACTTCCGCTCACCGGACCTCGAGGACGGTCAGCATCTGTGGCGGATGGCACGGGAATCACGGGTACTCGACGTAAACGCCTCGTATGCCTATCTCTTGTGGGCACGCGATTTCGCGGAGACCTCGATCATCGCGACCGTCGACGACGATCCTGGAGGATTCGTCACGGGCTACATCCGCCCCGACGCGCCGGACACCTTGATGATCTGGCAGGTCGCTGTCGACGAGCGGCATCGCGGCCAGGGCCTCGCCCGCCGCATGCTCGACGAGCTCGCCGACCGTCTCTCGGTGGACCAAGGGGTACGCCACCTGGAGACGACCATCACCGCGGACAACAGCGCGTCCATCGCCTTGTTCACCTCGTTCGCGAACGCCCGCGGCGCGTCGCTCGAGCGCACCCCGCTCTTCGAAGCCGCAATGTTCCCCGACGGCCACGACGCGGAGCTGCTGTTCCGCATCGGTCCGTTCTCATCCGCCCGCCGAACCGACGGAGATGTTCTGTCCATGACGACGACCACCGAACCTGCCACCGCGATCTTCGACTCGCTGGAGTCACAGGTCCGCAGCTACTGCCGCAACTGGCCTGCCGTGATGACCCACTCCCAGGGATCCACCGTCACCAGCGAGGACGGCAACGAGTACCTGGACTTCTTCGCCGGCGCCGGTGCGCTCAACTACGGCCACAACAACCCCGCGCTGCTGGAGCCGCTGCTCGACTATCTGCGCGAGGGTCGCATCCTGCACTCGCTGGACATGCACACGTCCGCCAAACGCGACTTCCTGCAGACCTTCAATGATCTGATCCTCGAGCCGCGCAACCTCGACTACAAGGTGATGTTCCCCGGCCCGACCGGGACCAACTCCGTCGAGGCCGCGCTCAAGCTCGCCCGCAAGGTGACCGGTCGTCAGCACGTGCTGTCGTTCACCAACGCGTTCCACGGGATGACGCTCGGCTCGCTGGCCGTGACCGGCAACTCGATGAAGCGCCGCGGCGCGGGCATCCCGCTGACCAACAGCTCGAAGATCCCCTACGACGACTACTTCAACGGGGCCACCGACGACTTCATGTGGCTCGAGCGGGTGCTCCAGGACAGCGGCTCCGGCGTCGACAAGCCGGCCGCGATCATCGTGGAGTCCGTGCAGGGCGAGGGCGGCCTCAACGGCGCCCGGCTGGAGTGGCTCAAGGCGCTCTCCGACCTGTGCCGCGAGCACGAGATCATCCTGATCGTCGACGACGTGCAGGCCGGCTGCGGCCGCACCGGCACCTTCTTCAGCTTCGAGGAGGCCGGGTTCGCTCCCGACATCGTCTGCCTGTCGAAGTCGATCTCCGGCTTCGGTCTGCCGATGGCGCTCACCCTGATCCGTCCCGACCTGGACCAGTTCGAGCCCGGCGAGCACAACGGCACCTTCCGCGGCCACAACCTCGCCTTCGTCACCGGCCGTGCGGCGCTGGAGACCTACTGGGCCGACGGCACCTTCCAGAAGGAGGTCCAGGCCCGCGCCGACGAGCTGCGCGAGGGGCTGTCGAGGATCGCCGACCGCTACGAGGGTGCGACCGTCCGTGGCCGTGGCCTGCTGACCGGCATCTCCTTCCCGGACACCAGCGCCGCCGGCAAGATCGCGGCGGTGGCCTACGAGCAGGGTCTGCTCGTCGAGACCTCGGGTCCTGAGGACGAGGTGCTCAAGACGATGCCGCCGCTGACCATCACGCCCGAGGACCTGGCCCGCGGCATCGCGGTCATCGAGGAGGCCACCGCGGCCGTCCTCGGCGACGGCGTCCCGGCCTGACCCCCTCCTCCGACAGACGAAACGAGACAGACATGCGCGTCACCTACCTGGAAGACCTCGACAGCACCGACCGCGACGTACGCGTCGAGGGCGAGCACGGCAACTGGCGCAGCCGCCGGATCGTGCTCGCCCGCGAGGGTGTCGGCTTCTCCTTCCACGAGACCAACATCCCCGCCGGGACGACCAACGAGTTCTGGTACGCCAACCACATCGAGTGCGTCTACTGCGTCGAGGGCGAGGGCGAGCTCCTCGACCGCGAGACGGGCGAGACGTACGAGATCCGCGACGGGATGTGCTACCTGCTCGACAAACACGACAAGCACACCGTCACCGCGAAGACCGACCTGCGTCTGATCTGCACCTTCAACCCGCCGGTCACCGGCCGCGAGGTGCACGACGAGGACGGCGTCTACCCGCTCCTCACCGAGCCCGACGCCGAGAACGAGAACACGACCGCCAGCACGACCGAGGAGGTAACTGCATGACCGCTACCACCGAACACGTACAGGACGTGTACCCCACTCGCCGCGACGAGGGCTACTCCACTCTCCCCCGCCTCGACCAGGTCGTGTGGGGGACGGCAGACGACGGCCCGATCGACCAGGAGTCGCTCGACTCCTTCGACGAGCGCGGCTATCTGACCGTTCCCGATCTGCTCACGCCCGAGGAGGTCGAGGAGCTCCGCGTCGAGCGTCACCGGCTCTCCAACGACCCGGATGTCCGGGCCGACGAGCGCACCATCATCGAGCCCTCCTCGCAGGAGGTGCGCTCGATCTTCGAGGTGCACAGGACCAGCGACGTCATCGCCAAGCTCGCCGCCGACCCGCGCGTGGTCGGCCGGGCCCGGCAGGTGCTCGGCTCGGACGTCTACATCCACCAGAGCCGGATCAACTTCAAGCCCGGCTTCGGCGGCGGTGACTTCTACTGGCACTCCGACTTCGAGACCTGGCACGCCGAGGACGGCCTTCCCCGGATGCGGACGGTCAGCATCTCCATCTCGCTGACCGACAACCACTCCTACAACGGGCCGCTGATGATCATGCCCGGCACGCACAAGACGTACGTCTCGTGCGGCGGCGCAACGCCGGAGGACAACTACAAGTCCTCGCTGGTGATGCAGGGTGCGGGCACCCCCGACGAGGAGACCATCACGAAGATGGCCGACACCTACGGGATCGACGTGCTCGCAGGTGCCGCCGGCAGCGCGGTCATGTTCGACTGCAACTGCATGCACGGCTCCAACGGCAACATCACGCCCTACCCGCGCTCGAACGTCTTCCTGGTGTTCAACAGCGTGGAGAACACCGCGGTCGAGCCGTTCTCGGCCCCGCGGCCGCGGCCCACGTTCATCGGGGCGCGCGACTTCACCCCGGTGGGCTGACCGTTCCACCCGCCCGGCCGCCGGCCCCCTCGGGGTCGGCGGCCGTCCGCGTCCTCGGGCGTGCTGGTGCGGCGTACGTCCGTGCGGTCTGCGGCTACCTCTAGGCTGACCCCATGACACGCACCCGCGCCTTCTCGGGCGCCACGACCGGCGCGGCCTTGCTCGTCCTCTTCCTCTCGCTGACCGCCTGCGGGTCGACCCGCGACTACGTCCAGGAGAAGACGGTCGAGCGGATCGCGACCGAGCAGCTCACCAACGCCATCGGCGTCACCCCGGAGAACCTCGACTGCCCCGGCGACCTCGAGGGCAAGGTCGGCACCGAGATGACCTGCGTCCTCACCTCCGACGGCGAGAAGTACGACGCGATCATCACCGTCGACGACGTGGACGGTGGCCGCGTCCACTTCAAGATCGACGTTCCGCCCAACGCAGCGGAGTAGACCCACGAGACCCTCGGAACCGATAACCTTTTGAGTCGTGTCCCCTCATGCGAGGCCCTTCTTCGACCATGTCGCGCGCGTGTGCGACGGGACGCCCTACAAGGCGACCGAGACCGCGCGCGGCTTCGACGTGGAGCTCGACCTGGCTGATGCCCGTTGGCACCCGAGACTCCAGAAGGACAAGCTGCACTGGGTCTTCACCTACCACGTCTCGATGCCGACGCGGAACTCCTACGCGATCATCGAGGACACCCGCAGCATCGTCTGGTTCGGCGACGTCCCACACACCCAGAAGACCGGCGTACGCCGCATCGAGGCCGCCGACGAGGAGCAGACCGACCAGGGCGTGTGGCACGTGCACGACCCGGAGTCGGTTCCCGACCTCGACCAGTTCCGCTTCGACGCCGAGGAGGGGCGCACCCTGATCAACAGCGTCGCCCGCCTCTACGCGCTCCAGCAGCGCGGCGCCCGCCACGAGGGCCCGGGCTTCTCCGTCGCCGTGGGCCTGGTCGTGACCGTCTCGGCGATCGCCACCATCATCGGCCTGGTGGTGATCCTGAACCTGCTCGGGACTTTCGGCACGCCGTCGTAAAGAGATCTGTGTGATGCTGACCCGCATGGATCCGATCCGTGAGGCCCACCGACAGTGGATCGCGCACGGCTGGACCGACGCCGCCGACGGGATGGCGCTGGTGACCTCGCTCGTGCGCGTCCACCAGCTCGTCATGGAGCGGGTCGACGCCGCGCTGCGCCCCCACGACCTCTCCTTCGCCCGCTACGAGGTGCTCCGGCTCCTCTCCTTCACCCACGAGGGCCGCCTCCCGATGGCCAAGCTCGGCTCCCGCCTCCAGGTCCACCCGGCCTCGGTGACCAGCGCCGTCGCGCGCCTGGAGAAGCAGGGTTTCGTACACCGCAGCCGCTCCGCCGCCGACGGACGCGTCGTCCTCGCCGTGCTGACCGACGCCGGCCGCGACGCGGTCGAGGCGGCCACGATCTCGCTCAACAGCGAGGTCTTCGAGAAGCCGGGGATCGACGACGTCGACGAGCTCACGGCGCTGCTCTCCGAGGTGCGCGCCGCCTCGGGCGACTCGGTGGGCTGATACCCCTCTTTCGAGTACTGGCGAGTATGTGACGGACGACCTATCCTGGGAATACTTGGATGTCCAACTATTCCCCTGGGAGCACCCGTCCATGCCCGACCTCCACATCCCTCAGCACCACGTGCGGATCGTGACCGCGAGCAGTCTCTTCGACGGTCACGACGCAGCGATCAACATCATGCGCCGGATCTTCCAGGCGCAGGGGTGCGAGGTGATCCACCTCGGTCACAACCGCTCGGTGACCGAGATCGCCGACGCCGCCGTGCAGGAGGACGCCCACTGCGTCGCGGTCTCCTCCTACCAGGGCGGCCACGTGGAGTTCTTCGAATACCTGGTCTCCGCGCTCAAGGAGCGCGGTGCCGGCCACGTCAAGGTCGTCGGCGGTGGCGGCGGCGTCATCGTGCCCTACGAGATCGAGCGGCTCGCCAACTCCGGCGTCAAGATCTTCTCCCCGGAGGACGGTCAGCGACTGGGGCTCCCGGGGATGATCAACACGGTCGTGCGCGACATCGACCGCGACCTGTGGCCGACCTTCAGCGTCACCCCGCAGGGCGTGATCGAGGGCTACGGGCTCTCCATCGGCCGGATGATCACCGGGGCCGAGCAGGGTCGCCTGCCGGAGGACTTCCTGACCCGGCTGCGCGAGGCCGACCAGGCGGTCGTGCTCGGCATCACCGGCACCGGCGGCTCCGGCAAGTCCTCGCTCACCGACGAGCTGGTCCGGCGGCTGCGCACCGACCAGGAGGACAAGCTCCGCATCGGCGTCCTCGCCATCGACCCGACCCGGCGGCGCGGCGGCGGCGCACTGCTGGGCGACCGGATCCGGATGAACTCGCTGGCTCCCAGCGAGGGCCCCTCGACCACGTTCTACCGCTCGCTGGCCACCCGCGGCGGCCACGAGGTGCCCGAGCACTTCGCCGACGTGCTCACCGTGATGAAGGCGGCCGTCGACCTCGTGATCGTCGAGACCCCCGGCATCGGTCAGGGCGACACCGGGATCAGCGACTTCGTCGACGTCTCGCTCTACGTGATGACGCCCGAGTTCGGTGCGGCGAGCCAGCTCGAGAAGATCGACATGCTCGACTTCGCCGACGTCGTGGCGATCAACAAGTTCGAGCGGCGCGGGGCCATGGACGCGCTGCGCGACGTCTCCCGCCAGCTCGTCCGCAACCGGGAGGCCTTCACCTCCTCCCCCGACGACATGCCGGTCTTCGGCACCTCCGCCGCCGCTTTCGACGACGACGGCGTCACCGCGCTCTACCACCACCTGCGCGGGCTCCTCGCCGAGGCCGGTCTGCAGGTCACCGAGGGCACCCTGCCCCGGGTCGAGACCCGCCACTCGACGGGTCTGCACCCGATCATCCCCGAGAAGCGGGTGCGCTACCTGGCCGAGATCGCCGGTGACGTACGCGACTACCACGAGCGCACCGTCGAGCTCATCGCCGCGGCGCGCAAGGACCAGGCCTACGAGATCGTCGGAGCCGACCACCCCGAGCTCGAGGCACCGGCGAGCGAGCTCCCCGACGACCTGCGCGAGCAGCTCGCCTCGTGGGAGGAGACCAAGGCGACGTACGCCGCAGACGAGGGTGGCCGCACCTCGCTGTCCGGCAACTACATCCCGCGAGTGGCGACACCGAAGTACACCGACCGCGGTGAGCTGACCCGCTTCCTGCGCAACGAGAACCTGCCGGGCTCCTTCCCGTTCACCGCGGGCGTCTTCCCGTTCAAGCGGCAGGGCGAGGACCCGGCGCGGATGTTCGCCGGCGAGGGCGACCCGTTCCGCACCAACCGTCGCTTCAAGCTTCTCTCCGAGGGCCAGCCGGCCACCCGGCTCTCGACCGCGTTCGACTCGGTGACCCTCTACGGCCGCGACCCCGACGTACGTCCTGACATCTACGGCAAGGTCGGCACCTCGGGCGTCTCGGTGGCGACGCTGGACGACATGAAGGCGCTCTACGACGGCTTCGACCTGCTCGCCCCGACGACCTCGGTGTCGATGACGATCAACGGCCCGGCGCCGACGATCCTGGCGTTCTTCCTCAACACGGTGATCGACCAGGCGCGCGAGCGCGGCATCGACCCGGCGAAGGCGCTGCAGACCGTGCGCGGCACCGTGCAGGCCGACATCCTCAAGGAGGACCAGGGCCAGAACACCTGCCTGTTCTCCACCGAGTTCTCGCTGCGCTGCATGGCCGACATCCAGGAGTGGTTCATCGAGAACGGGGTGCGCAACTTCTACTCCGTCTCGATCTCCGGCTATCACATCGCCGAGGCCGGGGCGAACCCCATCTCCCAGCTCGCCTTCACGCTCGCCAACGGCTTCACCTACGTCGAGTCCTACCTCGCCCGGGGCATGGACATCGACGACTTCGCGCCCAACCTGTCCTTCTTCTTCTCCAACGGGATGGACCCGGAGTACTCGGTCATCGGCCGGGTCGCACGCCGCATCTGGGCGATCGCGATGAAGGAGCGCTACGGCGCCTCGGAGCGCTCGCAGAAGCTGAAGTACCACGTCCAGACCTCCGGTCGCTCCCTGCACGCGCAGGAGATGGACTTCAACGACATCCGCACCACGCTGCAGGCGCTGATCGCGATCTACGACAACGCCCAGTCGCTGCACACCAACGCCTTCGACGAGGCCGTCACGACGCCGTCGGCGGAGTCGGTGCGCCGCGCGCTGGCGATCCAGCTGATCATCAACCGCGAGTGGGGTCTGGCGTTCAACGAGAACCCGCTCCAGGGTTCCTTCATCATCGACGAGCTCACCGACCTCGTGGAGGAGGCGGTCCTGAAGGAGTTCGACCGCATCTCCGAGCGCGGCGGCGTCCTCGGCGCGATGGAGACCGGCTACCAGCGCGGCAAGATCCAGGACGAGTCGATGCTCTACGAGCACGCCAAGCACGACGGCTCGCTGCCGATCGTCGGCGTCAACACGTTCGTGCGCGACACCAACGGCGAGCCGCCTGCACCTGTCGAGCTCGCTCGGGCGACCGAGACCGAGAAGAAGTCCCAGCTCGACCGGGTGCAGTCCTTCCAGGCCGCCCACAAGGACGAGGCCGAGGCGGCCATCGCCCGCCTCAAGCAGGTCGCGACCTCCGACGGCAACATCTTCGCCGCCCTCATGGACGCGGCTCGGGTCTGCTCGCTCGGCCAGGTCACCGAGGCGTTCTTCGAGGTGGGCGGGCAGTATCGCCGCAACGTCTGACCGCCCCGCTGGCCGAGCCGCGAGCGCCAGCGAGCGTGTCGAGACCAACACAGCCCCATCGAGCGCCGAGGGGATCGTGTTGGTCTCGACACGCCTCCGCCCAGCGGCTCCGGCGGCTCGACCGACGGAGAGGAACTGATGGACGATCTGGGCACACCCTATGACGGCCCGCGCCCGGCGGCGCGGGTCGTCTCCCTGGTGCCGTCGCTGACCGAGGCGCTGGTCTCGGTGGCGGCCGACCGGGTGGTCGGGGCGACCGAGTGGTGCACCCACCCGGCCGACCTCGACGTGCCGCGCGTGCGGGGCACCAAGAACCCCGACCTGGCCGCGATCTCCTCCCTGTCACCCGACGTCGTGGTGGCCAACAAGGAGGAGAACCGGGAGCTGGACGTACGCCGGCTGCGGGAGCGCGGCATCCGAGTCTGGGTGACCGACATCGAGACCGTGCCCCAGGCGGTCGGGTCCATGGGGCGGCTGCTCGACGGGCTCGGCTGGGACCGCCCGGACTGGCTCGCGGAGTCCCGCCGGCTGTGGTGCGGCCCGCTCCCCCAGGCCACCCGCCGGGTCGTGGTGCCGATCTGGCGCGACCCCTGGATGGTGGTCGGCTCCCGCACCTTCACCGGCGACCTGCTGCGGCGGCTCGGCTGGGAGAACCTCTACGGCACCGACGCCCTCAACCCGGCCGGTGAC
This sequence comes from Nocardioides luteus, assembly GCF_014648595.1. Classification (GTDB taxonomy): domain Bacteria; phylum Actinomycetota; class Actinomycetes; order Propionibacteriales; family Nocardioidaceae; genus Nocardioides; species Nocardioides luteus. The sequence goes on from NZ_BMRK01000008.1 coordinate 191,754, forward strand.
CGCTACCCGCACGCCGACCTGGCCGACATCGACGCCGCCGGTGCCGACGTGGTGCTGCTGCCCGACGAGCCGTACGTCTTCACCGCCGACGACGGCCCGGAGGCGTTCACCCGCACCCCGACCGAGCTGGTCAGCGGGCGGCTGATCACCTGGTACGGACCCAGTCTGGTCGAGGCGGCGTCGCTGGCCTCCGGCTAGCGCCCGATCGCGTCCAGCTCGGCCAGGTCCTCCGGCCCGAGCTCCAGGGCGGCGCCGGCGACGTTCTCCCGCAGGTGCTCGACCGACGAGGTGCCGGGGATGAGCAGGATGTTGGGCGAGCGCTGCAGCAGCCAGGCGAGCGCGACGGCCATCCGGCTCGCGCCCAACCGGCTCGCGACGGCGTCGAGGGCACCGGACTGCAGCGGCGTGAAGCCACCGAGCGGGAAGTAGGGGACGTACGCGATGCCCTGCTCGGCCAGCGAGTCGATCAGGTCGTCGTCGCCGCGGTTGGCCAGGTTGTAGAGGTTCTGCACGCCCACCACGGGCGCGACCTGCTGCGCCGCGGCGACCTGCTCGGCGCTCGCCTCGCTGATCCCGAGGTGGCGGATCAGCCCCTGCTGCTGCAGCTCGGCCAGCACGCCGTAGCCGCGGACGACGCCGGCGGTGTCGTCCGGGTCCATCACTCGCAGGTTGACGACGTCGATCGTCTCCAGGCCGAGATTCTCCAGGTTGGAGTGGACCGCGGCGCGCAGCTCGTCGTCGGAGGACGCCGGCAGCCAGGCGCCCTCGGCGTCGCGACGGGCCCCGACCTTGGTGACGATGCGCAGACCCTCGGGGTAGGGGTGCAGCGCCTCCTTGATGATCTGGTTGGTGACGTAGGGCCCGTAGAAGTCGCTGGTGTCGATGTGGTCGATGCCCAGGGCCACCGCCTCGCGGAGCACCGCGATCGCGGCGTCCCGGTCGGCCGGCGGGCCCATCACGTGCGGCCCGGCGAGCTGCATGGCGCCATAGCCCATCCGGCCGACGGTGAGGTCACCCAGCGCGTAGGTGCCGTAGGTGGATGTCGCGGTGGAAGTCATGTGTGTTCCTCTCGTCCTTCGTGGTGCCTCCAGCCTCTCTCGGCGAAGACGCACCAGGTAGAGGGCCGTCGATCCTGGGAGTGCGAGGACCAGTCTGGAGCCCTTCGACAGGCCTGGGCGCGACTATCCTGGGACCGTGAGCGACGACAACAGACTGGGCGTCTATCTCCGGGCCCGACGTGAGCTCGTCCGCCCCGAGGACGTGGGCCTGCGGACCACAGGCGTACGCCGCGTCCCCGGCCTCCGCCGCGAGGAGGTCGCCCTGCTCGCCGGGGTGAGTGCGGACTACTACCTCCGCCTCGAGCAGGGCCGCGACCGCAACCCGTCACCGCAGGTGCTGGAGGCGCTCGCCCAGGTGCTGCAGCTCGACGAGGCCGCGACGACCTACCTGCTCGGCCTGGTCGCTCCGCGTCCGCGCAGCGCCCGCCGACGGCGGCGCGCCCAGGTGCCACCGGCTCTCGCTCAGCTCGTCGACGTGATGGGCGTGCCCGCGGTCGTCGAGGACCGCTACCTCGACGTCGTCGCCGCCAACACCCTCGGCCAGCAGCTCGACCCCTCCCTCACCCCCGGGGAGAACCGGCTGCGCTCGTTCTTCCTCGACCCCGCCATGCAGGCGCTCCACGACGACTGGGAGGGGCTGTGCGAGACCCTGGTGGCTGCCTTCCGCACCTCGGTCGGGAGCGAGACCGACGACCCTCGCGCCGTCGAGATCGTCGGCGAGCTCTCCCTGGCCAGCGAGCGGTTCCGTCGGCTGTGGGCGCGCCACGACGTCAAGGCGCTCGCCGGCTCGGCCATGATCCTCGACCATCCGCAGGTCGGGCTGCTGACCGTCTTTCGTCACAAGTTCCCGCTCAGCGACGGGAGCGGCCTGATCCTCGGCACCTACCATGCCGAGCCCGGCACCGAGAGCGCGGAGAAGCTGGCCCTGCTCGGCTCGCTGAGCTCCACCGAGGCGGCGCGCCTCAACCAGCGGTGAGCCTCAACCAGCGGTGAGGCTCGCCAGGTCGCGCACCGCGTAGCGGTGGTGCTCGGCCTCCTCGACGAGGACCACCCGCAGGCAGTGGCGGACGTCGTAGTCGGCGTCGGCGTCGTTGCCGACCGGCTTGCGGGTGCAGAGCCGGTCGAGGTCCGCGTCGGTGATGCCGGCGACGAGCTCGCGCATCGTGGCCATCCGGGCGGACCGGGCCTCCAGGACCTCGTCCAGCGACGGACCGGAGTCGGCGGACGCCGATCCGGGCGGGTCCGCGTTCTCCGGGCCGAGACCGAACGGGTGGTAGGGGTCGTCCTCCTCCAGGACCGGGCTGCCGAGCCACTTGTCGCTGGCGTGGAGCAGATGGCGCAGCGTCTCCACGAACGACCACTCGTCGTCGACCCGCTGGTGGAGCCGCTCCTCCGGCAGCGCTGTGGCCTCCTCGACGGTGGCGGCCCAGGTCTTCTCGATCGCCGACCAGGCCGCCCGGAAGTCGTCGGCGGTCCGCGCCTCGCGCGCGAGCACGCGGTTGGGCTCGATGCGGTCGAGCTCGGCCTCGACGTACGCCGTGACGTCGACGTCGTTGACGACGACCCGCCCGAGCTCGCCGCCGAGATAGATGTCGGTGCCGTAGCAGTCGACGACCTTGACCCGCTCCTCGAACCAGCAGTCACGGATCTCCAGACCGCTGATGTCGCTCTGCCGGACCAGGGCGCCGCGCAGCTCGTCGGTCTCGACGTGCTAGACCCGGTCGATCTGCTTCTCGATCATGGGCCGAGTCTCCGCCCCACGAGCGAGCCGGTCAACGCAATTGGACGGCGGGAAAGGTCGAGCTGAACGGCGACTATGCTCCTGCGGCGTGAGTGAGCATCTGCGCATCGAGCGGCGCCCCGGCGTCGTCCACGTGACCTTCGAACGGCCCGAGCGGCACAACGCGTTCACTCGGGCGATGTACGCCGGGCTGCGCGACCTCTGCGACGAGCTGGCCACCGACCCCTCGGTGAAGGTTCTCGTCCTGCAGGGTGCAGGCGGGCGTGCCTTCGCGGCCGGCAACGAGATCTCCGACTTCCTGGAGCAGGACGCGGTGGCCTACGAGGACTGGATCCGGGAGCTCCTCGGCAAGCTGTACGCACTCCCGCAGGTCACCGTCGCCGCGATCGACGGCGTCTGCGTCGGCGGTGGTCTGGCCGTCGCCACTCACTGCGACTTGCGGGTCGCGACGCCCCACTCGCGCTTCGGCTACCCCATCGCCAAGACGCTCGGCAACGCGCTGGCGGCACCGATCGTCTACCGCTGTGCCGCGGTCTTCGGGGAGTCGGTCACCCGGGAGATGCTCCTGGCCGCCCGGCTGATCGGGGCCGAGCGCGCCTACTCGGTCGGCGCGCTCACCGCGGTCGTCGAGTCCCTCGAGGACGAGGTGGCCGCGCTCGTCGACTCGGTGCTCGCACTCTCCTCAGTCACGCTCGCGGCGACCAAGACCCAGCTGGCGGAGTATTCCGCGCGTACGGAGGCCGCCCCTGCCGGCGACGAGGACCTGCTCCGCGAGGTCTACACCGGCGAGGACTTCAAGGAGGGCGTGCGCGCCTTCCTGGCCAAGGAGAAGCCCGCCTTCCGCTGAGCCGTCTGCTGACCACAGGACAGAGCGCCCCCGGACCGAGGTCCGGGGGCGCTCTGCATCGACTGTCAGGTCAGAGCTTGGGCTCGACCTTGCTCGTGTAGATGTCCTCGAGAGTGGTCTTGAGGGTGCCGAGCGAGTCAGCCGGGTCGGCCTTCTTGGTGAGGATGTCGGAGAGGGCGTTGGCCATCTCGATGTCCCCGTTGGGCAGGAACACCCGGGCGTAGTCCTGCGGGCGGGTCGCCGGGAGCTGGTCGATGGCGACCTTGGCCTGCGGGGTCTTCTTGACCAGCGCGGCCGGGTCGGCGTCGGTGCGTACCGGCATGTAGCCCGTGGCCTCGGCGAACTTCAGGGTGTTCTCCGGCGAGGTCAGGAACTTGATGAACTGCGCCGCGGCGAGCTGCCTCTCGGCCGGGATCTCGGCCGGGATCGCCACGCCGGAGCCACCGGTCGGGCAGACCGGGGCGTCCTCGCCACCTGCCGCCTCCGGGCCACCGAGCAGCGGCGCCACGCCGACCTCGAACTTGGCCGAGGTGAGGGTGGTGATCAGGTCGCCGGTGGAGCCCATCGTCGCGGCGGCCACGCCCGCGGCGAAGTCCTGGATCTGGTCGGTGCCGGCGACGCCGGCCCACTTGTCCTTGTAGACCGCGTCCTGGGCGAACTGGATCGCGGCGACGGACTCCGCGGAGTCGCAGGTGATGTCGAAGGACTCCTCCTTCGACCAGCCACCGCCGTAGCCCCACAGCAGGTTCTGGAAGACCCAGCCGCCGTAGCCGGCCAGCGCCGGCATCTGGAACGCGCTCTTGGTGCCGCCCTTGGCCACCAGGTCGGGGGCGGCCGCGGCGAACTCGTCCCAGCTGGTCAGCGCCTTCTCCGGGTCGATGCCGGCCTTCTTGAAGGCGTCGATGTTGTAGTAGAACAGCGGCGTCGAGCGGGCCCACGGCGCGGCCCAGGTGGCGTCGTTGTAGTTGTAGTCGCCGAGCAGCGACTCGACGTACTTGTCGGTCTCGACCTCGGCGGCCTCGAAGGCGGAGTCGAGCGGGATGATCTGCCCGTTGATCATGTAGCGGAACCACCACACGTCGGACAGGTTGACCACGTCGGGCAGGTCGCCGCTGGTCTGCGCGGTCTGGAACTTCTGCGCCAGCTCCTCGTAGTCGGCACCGGCCTGGACGAGCTTGACGGTGATGCCGGACTCGGCCTGGAACGCCTTGATGATCTCGGCGGTGACCTGACCGGAGTTGCCGGGGTGGGTCGACCAGAAGGTGATCTCCTTGGCCGGCTTCACGCCGGAGAAGTCGACCTGCTTCACACCGGAGGACGCCTTGCCGCCGCCACCGCTGGTGTCCGGGCCGCCGCCGCAGGCCGACAGCGCAGCGGCCGTCACCCCGAGACCGGCCAGACCGAGGAACCGACGGCGGTCGAGCGCCGCTCGGGGGATGCTCAGCTGTGAGCGCCCACGGGCGCCCGGCGGGAGATGCAGAGTCATACCTGTTTCCTTCCTTAGATGCGAGGTCAACCCTTGACCCCGCCCTGGGTGAAGCCGTTGACGATGTGGCGCTGCAGCACCGCGAACAGGAGCAGCACCGGCACCAGGACCATGACGGTCCCGGCCATGATCGGCCCTACGGAGGCGGCCAGGTTGTCGCTGTTGCGCAGCAGGGTGATGCCGCGGGCGAGGGTCATCATGTCGGGGTCGTTGGTGATGACCAGCGGCCAGAGGTAGTCGTTCCACTCGTAGACCACGTTGACGAGCGCGACCGTCGCGATGCTCGGACCGGCCATCGGCACCACGTGGTGCCAGAGTCGGTGCCAGTGGCCGGCGCCGTCGAGCTCGGCGGCCTCCATGATCTCCGGGGGGAGCTGCATGAACGCCTGGCGGAGCAGGAACGTACCGAACCCGGTGGCCAGGCCCGGCAGGATCAGGCCCCAGTAGGTGTCCACGCCGCCGAGACCGGAGATGAAGACGAAGTTGGGCAGCACGGTGACCTGCGGCGGCACCATCAGCGTGGCGAGCACTGCCCAGAAGATGTACGTCTTCCCGGGGAACTCGCAGAAGACCAGGCCGTACGCGGTGAAGATCGCGAGCAGCACCTTCAGTCCGGCGCCGACGACGGTCACGATCGCCGAGTTGAGGAAGAACCGGCCGAAGGGCAGCTGGTCGAGCGCCTGGTCGTAGTTGGCCGTGCTCCAGGTCTCCGGCATCAGCTGGAACTGCGTGGTCGCCAGGTCACCGGGCGACTTGAACGAGGAGAAGAGCAGGTAGACCAGGGGCAGCAGGACGATCAGCACCGAGATGACCAGCACGAGGTAGTCGCGCAGGAGCAGCGCCCGGAGCCCGCGGCGCTGCGCCTTGGGGGCGGCAGCGGCTTCGATTGTGGTCATCGGTAGTGCACCTTCCGCTCGACGTAGACCAGCTGGAAGAGCGTGAGCGCCACCAGGATCACGAACAGCACCGTGGAGAGCATGGCCGAGCGGCCGGCGTCGGCCTCGACGAAGCCGGTCAGGTAGGAGTCGAAGATGAGCGTGCGCGCACCGCGACCGAGCCGGTCCAGACCGATCAGCAGGTCGAAGGCCTGCAGGGAGTTGAGGATGACCGTGACCAGCAGGAAGAACGTGGTCGGCGAGAGCAGCGGGAAGGTCACCGACCAGAACCGTCGCACCGGTCCGGCGCCGTCGAGCATGGCCGCCTCGAGCAGATCGTTGGGCACGGCCTGCAGCCCGGCGAGGTAGATCACCGCGGCGTAGCCGAGGTTCTTCCAGACGTACACGATGATGACCATCACCAGAGTGAGCGTCGGGTTGTTGATCCAGTCGGGGCTGGTGCCGCCCAGCGCCCGCAGGATCGCGCCGAGCGCACCGATGTTGGGGTCGAAGATGTAGAGCCAGAGCAGCGCGACCGCGAAGCCGGAGAGGACGTACGGCGCGAAGACCGTCGCCTGCGCGAACCCGGCGCCGGGTAGCTTGCGGTTGAGCGCCAGCGCCACCATCAGGCCCAGAGCCAGCGAGAATCCCACCGTGCCGACGGTGAAGATCGCGGTGGTGAGCAGCACCTTGCCGGCCTCGCCGCTGGAGAAGAAGTCGACGTAGTTGTCCAGCCCGACCTTGGTGGCCACGCTGGAGCCGAGCTCCCAGCTGAGCGTCGAGTAGTAGAAGTTCTGGAACAGCGGCCGGTAGGTGAACATCACGATCAGCGCGAGGTTCGGCAGCACGAACGCCCAGAAGATGAGGGCTTCCTTGGTCCGCCGTGCCGTCCATCGCCGCCGTCGAGGTGGTCTGGTGGGTGGTGGAACCGCTGAATCTTCGATCACGGCCGCGGGCGCGGCGCCAGAGGCCTCAGTCACGGGCGAAAGTTAAACAGACACGGGTGGGGAGTCAAGCACGTCCCGGCACATCGAGGCCGCATCGATACGTACGGCGCGAAACTTTGCCGAAACACCTCAGCGTGCCACCAGCCAGCACGCCATCAGGGTGCCCTCGTGCTCGATCAGCGTCCTCAGCCGCACCGGGACGTCCGTGGGCGGGCCGGCCACGATCCGGCCGCCGTCGCCGGCCAGGAGCCGTGGGGTGATCGTGTGGCAGAGCTCGTCGACCACGCCGGCTGCGAGCATCGACCCCAGCAGGGCCGGCCCGCCCTCGCTCAGCACGTGGCGCATCCCCTCCTCGTGGAGCCGGGCGACGAGCGTGGCGAGATCGACCTCGGTGGCACCGGTGACGTAGACGTTGTCCTCGCCGAGCTCGGACCGCGCGTCGTCCAGGCCGGGCGAGTCGGTCACGGTGGCGAGCCGCACCGAGCCACGCTCGGCGCCGCGCAGGCCGGCGGGGATCCGGCCGCTGCGCGAGACGATGACGATCGGCACCCCGGCCGGCCCGTACGTCTCGGCGGTCGCGGTGCCGGCCCCGACCACGATGACGTCGGCGAGCTCGCGCAGGACGTGGAAGACCGTGCCGTCGGCCTCGTTGTTGACGGTGCCGGAGCGGCCGTCGGACCCGGTCGCCGCCCCGTCGAGGGAGCTGACCATGTTGACCCGCAGCCACGGCAGCCGGGGCGGGGCGTAGAGGGCACGCAGGCCTTCGGGCGTCGTCGGGTCGCCGTCACCGTGCAGGAGGATCACCCTGATCACGTTAGGCCCTGGCTCGCACCCTGGCGCTGCGGCTCGGGGTGGTGCCGCTATCTTCTTCGCATGAGTTGGTTGGTTACCGGAGGCGCGGGCTACATCGGATCGCACGTCGTTCAGGCGCTGCTCGACGCGGGCCTCGAGCCGGTCGTCATCGACGACCTGTCGTCGGGTTTCGCGAAGTTCGTCCCGGACAACGTGACGTTCGTCGAGGCCTCGCTGCTCGACAAGGCCGCGATCGAGGAGGCGATCACCGACCACGGTGTCGAGGGGGTCATCCACCTCGCCGGCTTCAAGTACGCCGGGGTCTCGGTGCAGCGGCCGCTGCACACGTACGCCCAGAACGTCACCGGCACCGCCAACCTCCTCGAGGTCATGATCGCCACCGGCGTCGACAAGCTGGTCTTCTCCTCCTCCGCCGCGACCTTCGGCACCCCCGACGTCGACCTGGTCACCGAGACCACGCCGACCAACCCGGAGAGCCCCTACGGAGAGTCGAAGCTGATCGGCGAGTGGCTGATCGCCGACGTCGCGCGCGCCGAGGGCCTGGCCCACACGTCGCTGCGCTACTTCAACGTGGTGGGCTCCGGCAGCAAGGACCTCTACGACACCAGCCCCCACAACCTCTTCCCGCTCGTCTTCGACGCGCTGGCCAAGGGGAAGACGCCGCAGATCAACGGCGACGACTACCCGACCCCCGACGGCACCTGCGTACGCGACTACGTGCACGTCGCCGACCTCGCCCACTCCCACGTGGTCGCCGCCAAGCGGCTCGCGGAGGGCAAGGACCTCGAGCCGGTCTACAACCTGGGCTCCGGCGACGGCTCCTCGGTGCGGGAGATCATGGACACCATCCGCGAGGTGACCGGCATCGAGTTCGAGCCGATCATCAAGCCGCGCCGCCCCGGCGACCCGGCCCGCATCGTCGCGACCGGCGAGCTCGCCCGGCGCGACCTGGAGTGGGAGATGCGCCACGACCTCCGCTCGATGGTCGCCACCGCGTGGGAGGCCCGGCAGGCGGCTGGTGGGGACTACCCGGTCTGAGGTTGCTGCCTTCCGGGGTAGTCCAGGGACTTTCGGTCGTTTTACTGGCGAGTAACCGGCCGAAACTCCCTGGACTATCCGGGCCGGCCCTCTCAGACACCACCTCGAGAACGAACGCATCCCTCGCGGAGAACCCGCGAGGGATGCGTGATTTCGTCGGCGAATCCTGCCGAAGGAGCAGACCTCAGGCCTTCTTGGCGGTGGTCTTCTTCGCAGCGGTCTTCTTGGCCGGCGCCTTCTTGGCGGGGGCCTTCGGCTCGCTCTTGGCCTCGGTCTTGGTCTCACTCTTGGACTCGGCCTTCGGCTCGGTCTTGGTCTCCGCCTTGGGCTCGGCCTTCTCGGCCTTCTCCGCCTTGGCGGTCTCGGCCGGGGTCTCGGCCTTCTTGAGCTTGGCGACGACGGTCTCACCGCGGGTGGCGAGCTTGTCGTAGGTGCCGGTGGCGGAGCCGGCGGTCTCGTCGAGCTTGGCCTTGACGGTGGTCTTCAGCTTCTCGGGGAGGATCGCGTACTGCTCCTTGGCCAGGGCCGGGAGCGTCTTCGGGTCGAAGCCGGTCACGGTGGTCTTGGCGGCGGTCGCCTTCTCGGTGGCCTGGGTGCGGTAGGCGGTGGCCTTCTCGGTCGCCTTGGCGCGGGCGTCGGTCAGCTTGGTGGTCGCCTCGGAGCGGTAGCCGTCGACCTTCTTCTGCAGGTCGGTGGCGTAGCTCTTGACGGTCTCGAGAGCCAGGTCAGCGGCACCGGCGACGGCGTTGATCGGCTTGGTGGTCTCAATCTTGGGCAGCGTGGGCATCTGGGTTCTCCTCATGGGTTGCTTCCGGGGTTTCATCGGCGGCCGGCGCATCGGCGGTGACACGACTGTTGAGAGCAAGGAACGAGTGGTAGACGTCGAGCAGCGAGTGCTTCTGCCGCTCGGTCAGGCTCGGGTCGGCCAGGACCGCGAGCTCCACAGACCCGCCGACGTTGGAGTCGGGGCTCAGGATCCCGGCGCGGATGTAGACCTGCTCCGCGGAGATCCGCAGCGCCTTGGCGATCTGCTGGAGGACCTCGGCCGATGGCTTGCGCAGGCCGCGCTCGATCTGGCTGAGGTAGGGGTTGGACACGCCTGCCTGGTCGGCGAGCTGACGCAGAGACATCTCGGCGGAGATCCTCTGTTCCTTCAGATACTCGCCGAGCGTGCCGACGGCACTCGTGACCTTGCTCTTGACCATGACTCCAGTGTGCTAACAATTGCTAGCGATCACAAGTCCTGGGCCCCGTCAGTGACACATGTCACCTGGTCGTTGCTGGATCAACGAGGGGAAACATCGGCCTCTTCGCGGCCGAATGTTGCTAGCGGATTGCTAGCAGATCACAGCAGCGCACGGATCTGACCGACCCGGCGCCCGCCGCCGAGGATCGGTACGTCCCCGGTCGAGCGGATCGCGTCGGCGTCGACGCCCTCCAGGTCCCCGACCCCGTCGCGCAGCAGCGCGGCCGCCATCACGACCGACCGCGCCCGGTCGCCGCCGTCATCGGCCTTCAGCGCCCAGGCCCGGCCGTCGGTAAGGGCGACGGCGTAGACCGCCTCGGCACCGAGCTTGCCGATGAGGCCGGGTACGGCGCGGTGGAGCGTGACCTCGTCGCGTCGGGTCCCCGAGACGAACTCCGGGTGTGCCCGCATCGCCTCCGCCACTCGCGCGCCGGGGCCGTCTGCCGCCGTGGCGATGTTGGCGAAGGCCCGGGCCAGGCCGGTCAGCGACGTGGACAGCGCGGGCGCGCCGCAACCGTCGACCGTGACGTACGCAGCCTCGCCGGTGCACGCCTCGAAGACCTCCTGGATCCCCACCTGCAGCGGGTGCTCGGGGTCCAGATAGCCCTCCAGCGGCCAGCCGGCTGCCACGCAGGTGGCCAGCATCGCGGCGTGCTTGCCGGAGCAGTTCATCGCCAGCCGGGTCTTCGGCTCACCACGGCGCAGCACCTCCTCGCGGGCCTGCGCGTCGTAGGGGTAGTCCTCGATGTTGCCGAGCGCGGACTCGTCCAGCCCGACGCTGGTCAGGATGCGACGTACTCCTTCCTGGTGGAACTCCTCGCCCGAGTGGGAGGCGCAGGCGAGAGCGAGCAGGTCGGGCGGCAGGTCGAGACCGAGGATCACCATCGCGAGGGCCTGCACCGGCTTGGTCGAGGAGCGCGGCAGGATCGACGAGTCGATGTCGCCGAGCGACCAGCTGACGGTGCCGTCGGCGCTCAACGACACGGCGGAACCGTAGTGGTGACCCTCGACGAAGTCGGAGCGGATGATCTCGGCGAACGGCACAGGTGCGGGCATGAGAGCGAGACTATGTGAGAGTGGCCCCGTGTTCGCCGACCTCCTCACCCAAGACGCGCTCAGCGTGCTCGTGGTCAGCTTCGGCATCGGCATCGTCGTCGGGCTGACCGGTATGGGCGGCGGTGCGCTGATGACGCCGGCGCTGATCTTCCTCGGGGTGCCGCCGACGACCGCAGTTGCCAACGACCTCGTCGCCGCCTCGGTCAACAAGTCGGTCGGGGCCGCGGTGCACTGGCGTCACGGCTCCCCCAACATCCGGCTCGCGACCTACCTGATCGTCGGCTCGGTGCCGTTCGCGTTCCTCGGCACCTTCGTCCACAAGCTGGCGCCGGGCGACACCGACCACTTCCTCAAGATGATCCTCGGCGGGGCCCTGCTCTTCGCGGCCGCTTCCTACATGTTCCGGATGTATCTCCAGCTGCGCCAGGTCGCCGCCGGCAACGTGGCACCCGAGGACGATCCCGACCTCAAGCCGCTGCTCACCATCTTCATCGGTGCCCTCGGCGGCCTGCTCGTCGGCGTCACCTCGGTCGGCTCCGGCTCGGTCATCATGATCGCGCTGCTGCTCGTCTACCCGACGCTGTCCGCGGTCAAGCTCGTCGGCACCGACCTGCTCCAGGCCGTACCCCTCGTCCTCGCCGCCGCCGTCGGCCAGGTGATCAACCACGGCGTCGACTGGGCCGTGCTCATCCCGCTCATCCTCGGTGGCACCCCCGGCACCTTCCTCGGCTCCCGGATGGCGCGCTGGGTCTCGCAGTCGGTCATCCGCCGCGGCATCGTCATCATGCTGACCCTCTCCGGCGCCAAGATGCTCGGCGCCGACGCCACCTTCCTGCTCCTCCTCGGCGGCGCGATGCTCCTCCTCGGCCCCCTAGCCTGGGGCTTCATCCGCCAGTCCCGCGGCCTCGAGCCCTTCGACAACAACGCCGCCGCCTGGCGCCTCCCCGACCGCGACCGCGAGCGCTCCCAGAAGTAGCCACACCCCGCCGACTCGGCGCAACTGCCCCGGAAAAGGCACGCCGAGTCGGCGCAACTGCCCCGAGTGGATGGAGCAAACGCGCCGACT